>JBGATC010000023.1:0-92647 GCA_044229335.1 Planctomycetaceae bacterium
CGAACGTTCGCCTGGCTGGGGAATTATCGACGCCTCGCCACCCGCTACGACCGCAACCCCAACCACTTCCTCGCCTTCGTCATCCTCGCCTGCGTTCACCGATTGTTACACAGGCTTTCCCCGTTATGAAACTGGCTCTAGGCATGGCACGCCATGACCTTGTAATCGCTCTCGGCCAGCCAGATTTCCAGAGAACGCCGAACAAATCCGATCGTACTCACGATCAGCACTCTCATCACGCGTTCTCCTGCTGCCACCATACTACCAAAGTGTTAGAACATTATTATGCATCGACTTTCTACCGCTCTAAGTCAGCTCATTTATCGATAGTTAAGACGTTTTAGTCCTATCGAAATCATCCGTTAAGGCAAATCCCCGAATCTGATTTTCTCAATTTTCTTGAAAAATTCATGGACACGGAAGCCCGTGGCTGATTCTGTGGGCACGTTCGGGCAGTCCAGACGCAAGAGTAACGCGACTGTGCGAGTCGAAGCCTTCGACCTCCACCGTTTCACCTGCTAATCCAGCTAACACTCTGTGCAGATGCGGCGCCCGGAACGTTCGAGCGTGCCAGTGGAGATGTGCCGCGCCGCGACTCAATCTCACTTCCCGGCACGGACCGATGCCGGGACGTCACTGTCGAGGTAGCGCCAGTTTTTGAGGAAGGAGAGGAGGTCGGCCATCTGGTCGGGGCTGATGTTTTTCTCGAAACCGACGGGCATCAGCGATTGGCCCGAGGCGCGGAGTTCTTCGATGTCGCTGCGGAGGAGCGTTTCGTTTTTCCCTTCCGGCTGGCGAATGGTGACGGATGCGGTGGTCTCGGCGGTCAGCAGCCCGGTGTAGACCTTGCCGTTGGTGCTGACCACCGTGTAAGCGAACGAGTTGTTATCGACCGCACGGTTCGGGTCGAGGATTGCGAGCATTAACGTCGCTGGAGTCTTATCACGCGTATCGCCGATGTCCGGGCCGACATTCACACCAACGGCACCGATGCGGTGGCACGTCACGCACTGTTTCTCGAAGATCGCTTTGCCACGCAGGGGGTCGCCCGTCAATTCGAGGACAGGCTGATAGTCGGCAAGGACCTTGGCCCGGTCGGCGGTCGCGGCCTGGAAGAGCGCCGTCGCCCGTTGCTTGATCGCCGGGTTGCGATGATTTTGCAGGCGGGCCTGCCGGACCGGATCGATCTCGGCAGCTTTTAACGACCCTGCATCTAGTGCATCAAGCAGCAACGGAATGCGGGCTTCACTTGCCAGCAAGACATCAAGCATCGCCCGGCGGATGGCCGGAGCTGAATTCGGAAAGAGATCCAACAGCGGCGGGGCGATCTCGGCCTGTGGAAAGGCCGCCAGTGTTTCCAGCAAGGCCAGCGTGATTTCAGGGTTTTCTCCCCGTCCCACAACTTCCAGGAGCGGTGTCATCACGGACTCGGTTGGCATCCAGACCACGGTTTTGATCGCGGCCAGCCGCAACTCCAGCTCTTCGGAGTTTGAGTGCGGTTGAAGAGCTTGCTGGAGAGCTTCGGAGAGCCGTTTGACGACCTGCCCGCGGGCAGGCTCGTTTTCTCCCATCGCGTTGACCAGGGATTGTTTCCGTCTGGCGGCCCCTTGCGCGAGGCCGCGCAGCAAGCTCCAACGCTCAATCGGAAGCAGGGTCTTGTCAAGCAGGATCCAATCGCCGACGCGCTCCGGTTCCCGTTCCCCAACGAGGATCGCCAACTCTTCGATGATCGCGAGACGACCGATGGGAGGACGTTGAACGGTGGACGTTTTGCCGGTGACCTGCGTGAGTGCGGAGAAGGCTCCCTGGCGTAACGATAAGGAGATCGCCGCCCGCATCCATGGGTCGAAGTCGTCCGCCTGCAGAGCTGCTGCGCGGATGGTGGCGGCTGTCGCTTCGTCATCGAACCACAACGATGCAAGTAATGCCTGATAACGCAGCCGGGCGGTCGAATCAGGTCCTGCCAGTTGGACGACCCGCGGTCCCCACGCAGGATCCGACTTCAATCGCGGTTCTGCCGTTTTCAACGCGACTTCGCGAACATGCGGTGACGAATCACCGAGGGCTTTCATCAGGACAGCATCGCTGAGTTGGCCCGCTTGCTGGAGCACCGCAAGAGCTGCGACCCGACCTGCAGGGGGTCCACCCAGTTCGACGAGGGTCTCGATGGCAGCCCGATCGATTTCTGCCGGGTGCTCGCTGTACCAGCGGACGGCGGTCTCGCGCGCCCAGGCGTTCGACGACGTCAGCGCTTCGTGAGCCGATAACGCGTCGGTCACACGTGACATTTTACGGGCAGCGTTCGCGCTGGTCATACGCCAGATCCGGCCGCGATCGCGCCCGGCGAGCAGATCGGGCCGGGTCTTCAACTCGGCCGGCATGAAGTCGGGGTGCTCGATGACCGCCCGGCACATGTCAACGACGTAGAGTGCCCCATCCGGGCCATGGGCAAGGTTCACCGGGCGGAACCAGATGTTGGGCGACGCGAGAAATTCTTTTCCGGTGGCGAGCGGCGTGCCCGCAAACGTCGGACCGTCAGCCTGCAACTGTTCGCCATGCACAAGATTGCCGGTGGGATCGCACGTGAAGGCCGCACCCTGGTGATTGGCAGGGAGTGCATCGCCGCGATAGATCGTCACGCCGCAGGCAGCGGTGAACTGGTTGGCATGCAAGGTCGACGTGGTCCACGCGCGGCTGAGGGGATAGAGCGTCGACTTCTCGGCTGCCGCACAGACATCCTGCGTGACGGCTTTCGCCCCGAATCGCGGATTCCGCTGGAGCACGGCATTATCGAGCAGAATCTGCAGGCACGGGTTGCGATTGGTACAGACGAAGCGACGACCATAGTCGTCGAAGCTCATCCCGAACTGCCCCTGACCGGTGACCGTCGAAAACTCACCGGTCTCGGGATGAAAGCGGAAGTCGAACCCGGTGATTGTCAGGGGTTCGTCCGACTTCTTCCACTCCGGTTTCACCGCGACCACTTTGCCCCCGCGGAGACCGTTCGCGACATAGACGAACCCATCGGGTCCGAAGGTCGGATGGTTGGCCCGCAGTTGCGAGTTCTCCTGAGCGAACCCGGAGAACCAGGTTTCGCGATGTTCGGCTTTCCCGTCACCATCACGATCGGCGAAGAAGGCAATCTGCCCGGCGAGCGTGACGATCAACCCATCGCGATAGGGAAGCACGCCTGTGACGAAGAGGAGATTCTCAGCAAACGCAACCGCCGTTTCATACCGGCCGTCGCCATCGCGATCGGTCAGCCGTTGAATGCACGACTGCGGAGGTTCGCCTGGCTGCGGACCGTAGGGATAGTCACGAAGTTCGACGACCCACAACGTGCCATCGCCACCGAAGGCGATCGCCACCGGATCGCGAATCTCCGGCTCCGACGCGACCAGTTCCACGCGCAAGGCTGGATCATGGACGAATTGCTGCAGCGCTTCGGCTGGGGACGGCGGCGGAACGGGCAGGCTCGTCTCAGCCGCCAGGGCCAGCGTCGAGACAGTGAAGCTCCAGCAGAGCGCTGTGCCGGCCAGGGAGCTCCTGGATTTCATCAGAAAGTCCGCTGCGTGTGTCACCCGTGATCCTTTCGGTCGAGTTCGATTCGAACGCACTCGGGAGTATATCATTGCCTGTGCGTCGGCTCGACAACGACGGCGGTGCCTTGCGTGGGGTGGGCTGTGCCCACCGTGCCTACGTACGCAACGCAGACGTTTTTTAAGCAACAAGATGGTAGGCACAGCTCACCCGACAACGACCACCTGCACAGCCCCCTCTCATTTGAGCAGATTCGCATGCCTTGCCGTATCACAACCGATCCCGAAGTAGCAGCGGCGATGATTCGCACCGGTGGTGTGGTCGCGCTGCCGACCGAGACGGTCTATGGTCTCGGTGGTGATGCGTCGAATCCGCGGGCCGTGGCGCGGATTTTCTCAGCGAAGGGGCGACCAGCGTTTGATCCGTTGATTGTCCATCTGGCAGAGATGGCCGACCTTGCGCGGGTTGCTCGTGATGTCCCCCCCCGCGCATTGCAACTCGGTGAGCGTTTCTGGCCGGGACCGCTGACGCTCGTGCTGCCGAAACAGCCAACCGTGGCCGATCTGGTCACTTCGGGACTGCCGACGGTGGGCGTGCGGGTCCCGCGGCATCCGCTGATGCACGCTGTGTTGAAGGCGTCCGGCGTGCCGATTGCCGCCCCGAGTGCGAATCGGTTCGGCTGCCTCAGTCCGACCCGGGCGGAGCATGTGCTGGAACAACTCGGGGACACGATCGACCTGATTCTCGACGGAGGCCCCTGCACAGTTGGCGTGGAATCGACGATCGTGCATGTCGACGCCACCGGAGCGGCCACGGTCTTACGGCCGGGTGGACTCGCAGTGGAAGACCTGGCCACGCTTGTAGACAGCATCCGCATCGCAACCGGTTCCACCGATCGACCAACCGCACCGGGGATGCTGGCCTCGCACTACGCCCCGCGCACGCCGCTGGTCGTGCAGGCAACTGCGTCGGAACCACCTCCCGGTTCCCGCTGGGGTTGGCTGGGACCAGCTGGCTCCGAACCTCGAGGTTACAAGTGTGTGGAGCCGCTCCCCGCCGATGCGCACTGGACTTCAGCGGCTGCGGAACTCTTTGCAGCACTGCACCGGCTCGATCATGCAGAGTTGGAGCAGATTGTGGCTGGACCGTTCCCCGAGATCGGACTGGGGCGGGCAATCAATGACCGTCTGCGGCGAGCAGCGACCACTGTCAACTCTTAGCCCCATTCCCGGAGTGCAAAAGTCGATTCATTCAAACGGACCGGCGAACTTGCCCCAGTGGCCCGTGAAAACCATCTCGGTCAATGGTTTCCGGGTCCGTGGTCCCAGTTGACGCTGCCGCAGACCTTCGTCGAGTTCGGAGAGGTCCGGAGCCGGTGAGCCGATGGCCAGCGCGGTGAGTGGTTCGAACTCAGTAGGAATCTGAAAGAGTGCCCGCGTTTTTTCGGTATCAAAACCGGCCATCGGATGGCAGTACAAGCCCTGTGCAAGTGCCTGCAGGATCAGGTTTTGCGTCGCCAACCCGACGTCGTGACTGGCATGCCGGTTCGGTTTGTTGTTCCGCGAAAATTCGGTCCGGGCACACGATAGGGCAAGGCAATAGGCTCGTTCGGCCCAGACACGATTCGCTTCGACCAGGCAACTGGCGAGTTTTGCGAATTCCGCTGGCTGCTCCTGTGTGGCGACCAGGAAGACCCAGGGTTGTTCATTGTAACTGGAGGGTGCCCACCGGGCGGCTTCGAATAAGCTTCCCAGAATCCGCTTGGGAATCATCCGATTTGAGAACGCGAGCGGGCTCCAGCGTTCACGAATCAGTTCATTCAATGGGAAATCAGACGGGGCCGGATTTGGCATGTTGGTCCAGTGGCCAGAGGGTCGTAAGGCGTGGCGGCCTGTGCCGCAACAATCGTATACAAAACAGGTCAGACCACAGGAGATCACAGCGGGGCTTTGAGGCAATTTCCTTGTATTTTTTCCCAGAATCGCTAGTCGATCAGGCGGGAAAGCTGCTATTCTGCTCCACTTCTCCGCGGACCAGGAGGACGGTGCGTGCCGTTCGTCGTGGAGAGTGTCCCTTCACGGGGAGCGTGATTTTCGAATCGCGCGCGTTGATCCCCTGGTGAAACGGGATTGCAGTCTCTGACCGCAGTTCTTGTCATCGCCGATCTGCAACGCAAAGAAAGCAGCCGCCAGTATGGTCGATCGGAATCTCCTTCGCGAATTCAACATCAACGACGAGGACCTCGAAGCCGCGTTCGGCAGTGCACTGTCGGATCTCGACACTGCCGAGGATGAAAGTCTGGAACACCTCTACACGCTGGGTGGGTCGGTCGTCGATGTCAACTCAATCATCGACGGAACCGTCGTCCGGGTGGAAGGGGACGAAGTCCTCATCGACATCGGTTACAAGAGCGAAGGAATCGTCCCGCTCGACGAGTGGGAAATCGGGGCTCCGCCCCCGCAGCCGGGCGACAGCGTTGCTGTGCTGCTCGAAGAAATCGAGGACGAATTCGGACTGATTCTGCTCTCGAAGCGGAAAGCCGACCGGATTCGTCAGTGGGAAGCGATCGTCTCCCGATGCAAGGAAGGGGACATCGTCAAGGGGATGGTGCAGCGGAAGATCAAGGGCGGTTTGCTCGTCAACATTGGCGTGAACGTCTTCCTGCCGGCCAGCCAGGTCGACATCCGCCGCCCGCCCGATATCGGCGACTACATCGGTCGCGAAATCGAGTGCATGATCCTCAAGATTGACGAATCGCGGCGGAATATCGTCGTTTCGCGCCGGAAGATGATCGAAGAGCAGCGGCAGAAGCTCAAGGAAACCCTGCTCGCCGATATCGTCGAAGGCCAGGTCCGTAAGGGGATCGTCAAGAACATCGCCGACTTCGGCGCGTTCGTCGATCTCGGCGGGATCGACGGCCTGCTGCACATCACCGATATGAGCTGGGGCCGCATCGCGCACCCGAGCGAAATGGTGAAGATCGACGACGAACTCGAAGTCATGATTCTGCACGTCGACCGGGACCGCGAGAAAATCGCCCTCGGCCTCAAGCAGAAAGAACGCAGCCCGTGGACCGATGTCGAAGGGAAGTACCCCGTCGGCACGAAGATCAAGGGCGAAGTCGTCAACGTCATGTCCTACGGGGCCTTCGTCAAGCTGGAAGACGGGATCGAAGGTCTCGTCCACATCAGCGAAATGTCCTGGACCAAGCGGGTCAATCACCCGTCCGAACTGGTCAACCCGGGTGAAGAGGTCGAAGTCGTCGTCCTCGGCATCAACAAGGAAAAGCAGGAAATCTCGCTGGGGATGAAGCAGGCCCTGCCCAACCCGTGGGACCAGGTCGCCGAGCGTTACCCGCCGGGCGCAACGGTCACCGGGTCGGTCCGCAACCTCACGAACTACGGCGCATTCGTCGAACTCGAAGAGGGTGTGGACGGGCTGCTCCACGTTAGCGATATGTCGTGGACGCGGAAGATCAGCCACGCGAACGAAATGCTGAAGAAGGGGGACGAAATCACCTGCCAGGTGATCAGCGTCGACCAGGAACGGAAGCGGATCGCGCTCGGTCTCAAGCAGCTCACCGAAGACCCGTGGGAAACGCACATCCCCACGAAGTACCAACCGGGCGAGCTGGTCAAGGGGAAGGTCACGAAGATCACCAACTTCGGTGTCTTCGTCGAACTGGAACCGGAGCTGGAAGGTTTGTTGCACGTCTCCGAACTGTCGGACCAGAAGGTCGAAAACCCGGAAGGTCTGGTGAAGGTCGGCCAGGATCTGGAAGTGCGGATTCTGCGGATCGATCCGTCGGAACGGAAGATCGGCCTCAGCCGCAAGTCGGCCGCCGAGATTCAGGCGATGGAAGCCAAGGAACGCGAAGGGGCTGCCGCTCCGAAGCCGCGCACCGAACTGAAGGGGGGGACCGAAGGAAGCTCCGGCCCACTCTTCTCGATGGGTGGCAACGAAGAAGCCGAAACTCCGGCCGAGTAACGACAAACGCTGTGAGACCGCTCCGGCCGTCTGCAGCAGTTGTCTGATGATCACCTGCGACCCGGTTCGACCCAGCGTTGAACCGGGTCGCAGTCGTTTTGAAGCCGGCATGCAGCTCCTCAAGCCGGACCGACTGTCACAATTGATTCACCAACCAACGCTTTCCGAGACGGCGGAAGAATCATCTCGTAAAACTGCGGAATATGGAGAAGTCTATCTGCCTGATAGGCCTGGTCGAACTAACCGGAATCTTTGCGCTGTCGACCCGGTCTTCCCAATCGTTTTCTGCTTTCAGCGGCGAGAACACGCAAATTCTGCCGGTGAGCTGTCGATACCTACAGCACGCTCCTCTCGTTGCCTCGGTGGATCCAGACCCATCGACGCGACGAGATCAGTTGTCATCCCTCCCCGTGCTCCGGATCGGCAGAGTTCGATGCGCAAGACTCTTCGTCCCCGTATGTCAACCGCCGCCGTTCAGGCCCCCTTGGAGACATATCTCCGGGAGATCAATGAAACGGCCCTCTTGACCGCCGAAGAAGAGAAGGAACTCTCCCACCGCATTCACAACGGCGAGAAGGAAGCCCGCGACCAGATGGTCCGGGCCAACCTGCGACTGGTCGTCAACATCGCCCGGGCCTACACGGGCAAAGGGCTGCCGCTGCAGGACCTCATCGAGGAAGGCAACCTCGGTCTGCTCCGCGCTGTCGAGGGGTTCGACCCCGACATGAATACGCGGTTCAGCACCTATGCCAGCTACTGGATCAAGCAGTCGATCAAGCGGGCGCTGATTAACTCCGGGAAAACGATCCGGATTCCGGCGTATATGGTGGAACTGCTGACGAAGTGGCGGCGGGCGACAGCGAAGCTGGATGATGAACTCGGTCGACCGCCGACGCAGGACGAAGTCGCCAAAGAACTGGGGCTGCCGAAGAAGAAGCTCGGCATCGTGAAGAAAGCGATTCAGCTCTACAACACGACACCACAGGCCGACAACGATGACGGCGGCTGGTCGATGAGCGATATGGTCGCCGACATGCGGATCAAGGGACCGGAAGAAGAACTCGTCGATCACGACAGCCTCAAGCACGTCACCCGGATGCTCGACGAAATGGACCCCCGTGAAGCGACGATTCTACGGATGCGGTTCGGGATGGACGATGCCGAACCCAAGACGCTGAAAGAAATCGGCGAAGCGCTCGGCCTCACGCGGGAACGGGTCCGCCAGATTGAAGCGGAAGCGCTGCGTCGCCTCGCCAAGGGCCTTCTCGGCGAGTAACCCGCTCATTTCGCCCCCGGTCAATAACCGGGGGCTTGACCAGACATGCCATGCGAGCCCGAGTAGTCGGGGGCTTCGGCCCCCGGCTGCTCGCTTGCTGTTGCGTAGCGAATCAGGTCGGAACGGTGTTTGGCAAAGCCCGCCAGGCGTCATACATCCGAGAAAAACCCGGCGTTCAGAGCGACGCCGGGCTTTGACCGGGCGGGTAGACTGTGCGCTCCCGCAGCCCGCGGATTCGACGACAACAGACGGCTTGCGCCGTGCCGCTCACGAAGCCCGACCGCTATTTTTTCGGTGAGGTCATCGTGAAGTCGATCGTCTGTCGTCCGGTCTTCACCTCTTTCACCAACAGATTCAGCTCGCTGTATTCGCCCGGAATGATGATCTTCCCCTGCGGATCGATCTTGCTGAGCCAAACGCGGCACTGACCAGCAGCGACCCCTTCGATGCCGTCGACGTATTGCATGCGGTAATGGCCCTTCGCATCGGTCAAACCAATCGAGGTCCGTGCCCGTTCGCGTTTCTTGTCATCCAGGTTTGTGTCCTGTGGAGCGAAGAACACGGTGGCCCCTTCCAGGGGAGCCCCATCCAGAGTGACCGTTCCCGTAACGTATCCCAAGGTGGGAAGTGTCAACCCGCCCCCCATCATGCGGTTGAAGAGGGTGTAGGTGCCGTACGAAACGACCAGAATGATTGTCAGCCCTGCGACCCCTTTGAGGCCGAATTCGCGGAAGAAGCCCGCGTAGTCGAAGCCTTCCGGCTGAGTCCCATCGGCACGGGCGGCGGCCGCCTCCTTGCGGCTTTCTTTGATCGCATTCTGCATCTGCTTGGCCGCCATTTTGTGATCCCAGGCGGCACTGGCAGCGGCAGCGGATGAGCCCGCTTCGGGTGCCGCTTTGGAGGGCCTCGACGGTGCGCTGGAGCGCGGCGGTGGCGTTTCGGCCTGCAACGGATCCTCGTTGTCAAACGGACTGGAAAAGTCCGTCGGTGCTTTCCACTTGGAGGGTGGCGGTCCTTCGCTGAGAAAGTCTGCCGGATCGAAATCGTCGTCTTTTGAGGACTTGGCTTTCTTCTTAGGCTTGCCTGATGGCCGTTCGCTGACTGCTGGGGGCGGTGTGACAATCGGCGCGGGAGCGGGAGTCACGGAGATCTCGTCATCGCTCAATGACAAGACGGGGGGACTGTCGAAATCGTCGTCGTCGTCCATCCGCAGAATCGGTTCGGATTCTGTCTCTGACTCTGTTGCAGCGACCGCATGGGAATCCGCCAGCTCTTCCGAGCGCACTTCCGGTGCGGACACGAGGGAGGGCGGGGAGTCATCGTCTTCTGTGTCAGCGCTGGCGGGCACTGTGTTTGACGGTGTCTCTGCTGCCGCACTCGGCTGGTCGGCGGCGGTCGTGTGAAGCGTGGCAGGAGCAGGCTTCGTCTCCTGTTCGGAAGCATGTTCCTCTCCCGCATGTGGCTCGTCGGTGCTTGGTTCCGGAGTCGGTTCCGGGACGGTGAATGGGGTTTTACATTTGGGGCACTTCGCACCGGTTCCCGCCAGCTCTTCCTTGATCTTGAGGACCGAGGCACACTTCGCACACTTGAATCGAATTGTCATGATGCCCGTCTTCGTGTTGAAGTGAGTCGACCGGTGACGCCCCTGAGGTCACACGAAGACGGCCGACTCCCGCGTGCGGAGTCGGCCGTCAAAGCTGAAGATGCAGCGCTCAGTCCGTACCGATCAGCCCGCGTCAAAGGGGGCAGCGAATCGGCAGAGACCCAGCTTACTGCGGCAGACTCACCGGGCTCCCCTGGGCCATGTTCCCCAGGTTCTGCCAGGTTCGCAGGTCGATGTTCAAGCTGATATTCCGCACGCTGCCGTCAGCGAGACAGACTTGAACGATCTGATCGTGCGGGCTGTCGGCTTCGTCGTAATGCAGGCCACTATGCGGAGCATTGCGGCAGCTCATGATTGTTGCCGCCCCTCCCCAGACCCACCCGTCGCTGCTGCGCTGATTCACCGGGGTGAGCGCCGTGGAGACCCGTCGCTCGGAGACCAGAATGACGTTGGATGTCCCGTCTGTGATGTCCCGGAAGCTTGTCGAGCTGTTGACCCCGAAGATTCCGATGTTCGTCGCGTACTGTGTGTAGGGGGACGTTGTGTACGCCTGGCCGTTGAGACCGGTCAGCGAGACGACGGTGGCTGCCAGCTGAGACGGCAGCATCGAGTATTCCTGCCGATCGGTGTAGTCGGCGAGATTGTCGTGGAAGGTGATGCCCGACCCACTGCAGCCGGCGTAATCGCTGCCCCCCTGCGTCCACTGAAAATTCCCGGGAGTTGCGGTGTCGATGCGGTCGCAGGCAGCATAGGTTCCGTTCGATCCCATTTTGTCGCGTCGCGACGGGCAGTAAAAGGCCTTCACATCGGTTCGCGCGGGGAAGATCAATGACAGATCCGGCGGCGGGGTCTGCACGCCGAAGTCACCGTTGCCGCGGACGTTATCTCCGAACGACCAGAAATTGTAGAGCGGAGCCTGATCGATCATGGGGAGGATGTGCAACATCCAACTGGTCCCATGATAGTTGTTGATGTTCTGACCGCGAGCGGCATAAGACGCCCGTGGCTCGGCCGGATTCGCATAGCGACCCACACCGTCGGTCAGGTAAGTGTTGAAGATCGAGCCCGGGGGGAGGACTCGGTGGGTGTCATGGTAGTTGTGGAGAGCCAATCCCAGTTGCTTGAGGTTATTCTGGCATTGCGTCCGGCGGGCTGATTCGCGGGCACGCTGCACAGCGGGCAGCAGCAGGGCGATCAACATGGCGATGATGGCGATCACCACCAGGAGTTCGATCAGGGTGAAGCCTCGATTTCGGCGGTACGACGCCATACGGCACTCCTTCTTCTGAATGCGAGTGAAGAACTCGACGAAGACAACTTCAATGAACCACGATGCCTGATCACTGACGAAAGCGTAAGTTGTGCGGTGGTAAGGATTCCGCGCGAGTGTGAGTGAATCTCATCATCGCCGCAAAGCGCGCGGGACGTCAAGCGGATTCCCCAATCGGTCCCCGAGAATCCGTCAACTTGCCGATCCCGTTCCATCAGCTTTCCTGCTGAGAACTGGGCCTAAAGTCCAAACAATCGCTTCAACGCGCTGATCAGTCCCTGCGGGGCACCTTCCTTCGATTCATCACGCAGCGCTTCCAGCGGCGGGTGCAAAAGCTTGTTCACGATCCGGTCGACGCACCGCTCGATGGCTTCCCGATCTTCCGCTGTGAAATGCGTCGTCTTGCGAAACAGTTTCTCGAGCTCGACCTGGGCCAGTTCGTGCCAGCCTTCGCGCAGCCGCACAACAAGATCGCCGCTGGCCCGCCGATAGAATTCTCCCAGGAATTTCGCCGTCTCCTCTTCGATGATCGCCTGGGCCTTGTCCACCTCCCGTGCGCGTGCTCGGCGATTCTCATCACAGGTCCGCTGCAAGCTATCGATGTCGTAGAGAAACACGTTATCCAGCTGCCCCGCCGCGGGATGGACATCGCGCGGCGGCGACCGAGCCAGTGATCGAGTTCCGTCCACTCGGCAGCGACGCCCCCCCATTCTTTCGCCAGCCGTGCCGCCCGTTCCGGATTCCGGTTCACGACGACGACGTCTCGTACGCCTTCATCTTTCAGGTACCGCAGCGTCTCTTCCGCCATTTCTCCGGCCCCAATGATCAGCACCAGCTTGTCATGGAAGCGGTCAAAAATGCTGCGGGCAAAGTCACCCACGGCGACGCTGGCGATCGACACGCGGCCTTCCGACAAGCGTGTTTCGGTCCGCACGCGGGCCGAAGTGCGTATTGCCCCCTGAAACAAGGCATGCGTGAGCGGTCCGCACGCATCATGCTGTTCGGCCAGTCGATACGCTTCCTTCACCTGGTTGACGATCTGCGGCTCACCCAGCACCATGCTGTCGAGGCTGGCGATCACTTCAAACAAATGCCGGACCGCTGCCGGCCCCGTGTGTTCACGGAGTTCGCCCACGAACTCATCGAGCGGGACCTGATGAAACTCAGCCAGAAACTGACTGAGTTGCGGCAGACTTGGCACCGCTCCCATCGGGCCATGGGCCGCATAGAGTTCGACGCGATTGCAGGTCGAGAGAATGACGAACTCGACTTGCGGGTAGAGTTCGGCCAGTCGCATGTAGGCTTGCTGCAGCCGCTCCGGATTCGGAAACGCCAGCCGCTCACGCACCGCCAGCTGGGCGGTTTGATGCGAGAGAAAGACCGTACTGAGATTCACGGCAACCCTCCCGCCGGAGGCTTGGCCGGTCCGTGCAGCGAAGGCGAAGTTCCGATGCGCGCGAGGACCTGGGCACCGAGAACGGTTAGCATCAACAGCCCGCCGGAGATCACCGTCAGGGCTGCCACCTGCCGCCCGGGCGTGCGGACGGCGATATTCATCCAGAGATAGAATGCGGCCATCAGGACCCAGGCAATCAGGCTCATCACCACGAGCGGATCGCTCCAGACCCGTTCGTCGACATCGCCCCCCTGACGGAACACAACCAACCCGACCCCAATGACCATCCCGAGCGTCAACGTGGGAATCGAGAGCATCACCAGCCATTTATTCCAGCGATGCAGTCGCTCCAGATTCGGTAACGGAAACAAGGGTGTCCCGGGATGACGGGACTTCAACCGTGAGTGCTGCCAGAGGTACATCAAGCTGACGACGAGTCCGATCAGCAGTCCCCCCATGCCAAAGACGAGCAATCCAACGTGCAGCATCGCCCAGTTGCGCTGCACCGACGAGATCGGCGCATGCGATGACGAAACGAAGTGTGCCCCAATCACCAGCGCCATCACCACCGGCAAAACGAGGATGCCAACCGCGGCCTGACGATCACTGAGCGTCACAAAGACATCGACAAGAATCAGCAACCACGCCAGAACGTACAGCCAGTCCTGCATGGAGCTGAGCAACGGGGGCAGGCTGGTCGTTTTAGCACGCACGTACAGATAGAGCGTGTGTGCGACAAAACCGGCGATCGTCAGCCCCAACGAGCCGAGGCGGGCCCAGGGACCAGGACCGCGGCGGACAGCCGATAACCCTTCCAGCAGTAGCGCTACAGCATAGCTGGCTAGAAAACAGGTGACGCTGACGCGTCCCATGGATCACTCCTCGGGCGAGAAAGACGGACAGCGGACGAGCTGCGTCGTCCCCTGATTTTCCGGGGAGCCGGGGGAAAAGACAATCGCCGGTCCACAGCATTCCCGGTATTTGTCGATTCACTGCCAGCCCGACCGATGCAGAGCGAATGCTCAATCGTCAGTGTGGCTCGGTCATCCATCGACCAACCTACGCATCCGATCAGCAGGATTTGATTCCGCGTCCGAAATCCGCTACGCTGTTTGACCGTCATGAGGGGAACTGCGCCCGTGCGGGTGCGATCCGGCATCCGTCGCGGGGCTGCGACGTGGCTGATCGCTCGACAGGCTCGACTTCCCACCAGACCCGACCGGCTTGCAAGCCGACGGAAGAGTCACTCCCGGGTTGCACATGCGGCCCGCGATTCCACCAGGGAAGATCGTTACGCCTTATGCAACTCGCGGAGCCTCGTTTTGAAGACCTTGGACTGAGTGCAGAAACGCTGGACGGACTGCGACGGGCTGGCTTTGCCACCCCCAGTCCGATTCAAGCCGCCCTCATCCCAGTCGCCCTGACCGGACTCGACTGCATTGGACAGGCCCAGACCGGCACCGGAAAAACCGCCGCGTTCGTCCTTCCGATCCTCGAACGGATTGATCTGGAATCGAATAAGACGCAGGCTCTGGTCCTGACGCCGACGCGGGAGCTCAGCCAGCAGGTCGAAGCGGAAGCTCAACGGCTCTCCGTCGCGCATGATGTGAGCACCGTCTGCCTGGTCGGTGGAAAACCGCTGAAGCCGCAGATTCACGCCCTGCACAAAGGGGCGCAGATCGTCATTGGCACCCCCGGTCGCGTCATCGACCTGATGATGCGCCGCGAACTCGTGCTGAAAGACATCAGCATGGTCGTCCTCGATGAGGCCGATCGCATGCTCGACATTGGCTTTCGCCCCGACATCGAACGGATTCTCAAGCACTGCCCAGGAGAGCGGCAGACGCTGTTGCTCTCGGCGACGTTGCCGCCACCCGTCGAGCGGCTCGCGCAGAAGTACATGCGCTCGCCGCAGCGGATCGACCTCTCGGTCAAAAACGTCAATCAATCTTCGATCGATCAATACTTCATCACGGTCGATCCCGATCGCAAGATTCGAGTGCTGGTGCAGTTACTGGTCGAACAGCGGCCGCAGCAGGCGATCGTCTTCACCCGGACGAAGCGCGGAGCTGAACGGGTCTTTGCCCAGTTTGATGGACGACTCCCGGATGTGGCCTTCATCCACGGCGATCTGGCCCAGTCTTCGCGCGATCGCGTGATGAAACAATTCCGCGCCGGTCAGATTCGACTGCTCATCGCCACCGACGTGATGGGCCGTGGGATCGATGTCAGCGGCATCTCGCACATCATCAATTACGATGTCCCCGAGGACTGCGACGACTACGTCCACCGTGTCGGCCGGACCGGTCGGCTGTCGTCGGTCGATGCCAAGGGAACGGCATTCACGCTCGTCTGTCCCGATGAAGGGGACCAGTTAACGAGCATCGAAAAGCGAATCGACAAATCGTTGCAGGAATACAAAGTCCGCAAGATCGAAGCGTCGCGCCCGCGCCCGCCCCGGCAGCACGTCTCCGAAGTCCCGCCGACGATCATCGCTCCGACCGCCGCTGAACTCGACGACTGGCCCGACCCCGACGATCTATAACTGTAGGGCAGGCTCCTGCCTGCCAACCCGGACTGCCCATCTCTTGAGTTGGCCGTGGCTATCACAGGCGGCAGGCGGGAGCCTGCCCTACGTGAAGATGCCCTCACAAAACCCGGTGCCATTCTTCGGCGAAGGTCTGGATCAATTCCTGATCGGCATCTGCGGACTGGTTCAGCGTGAGCGTGATCCGCAACCGGGCAGTCTCTCGTGGGACTGTCGGCGGACGGATCGCACCGACGAGGAACCCGCGTGCGAACAATCGTGACGCGAGTTGAACGGCACACTCCGGAGTTCCCAACACGAGGGGCACAATCGGCCCAATCGATCCCTCGACCGGGATGATACCGTGCGAGGCGAGTCCCGCACGAAAGGCGGTCGTGCGTTCTATCAAATGCAGCGGTAATTCCGGATGCTGCTGCAGGTGTTCCACAGCCGCGGTCGCCGCGGCGCAGATGGCTGGGGGCAGGGCGGTTGAATACATCTGCGTGCGGGCCGAGTTCCACAGGTATTCGATCAACTCGACCGGACCGGTCACAAAGCCACCCTGCGTTCCGAGAGCCTTGCTGAGTGTGCCAATCCGTACGGCGACGCGCTCTTCCACCTGCTGCAGGGCACAGACGCCGCGCCCCTGGGGACCAAACACGCCCGTACCGTGTGCTTCATCAACGATGACTGCCGCCTGGTATCGCTCTGCAAGGTCACAGAGTTCCGGCAGCGAAGCGAGTGTGCCATCCATACTGAAGACGGTGTCGGTCACAATCCAGCGTCGACCCGTTGACTGAGGACGCTGCAGATCGTCTTCGAGTTTGTCGAGTCGATCGTGGCGATAGACACGCAGTTTTCCGCCGGAGAGGCGGCAGCCATCGACCAGACTCGCATGATTCAGCCGATCGCAATAGATCGTGTCCTCAGCATCAATGAGCGCGGCCAGCGTCCCGGTATTGGCAGCCATCCCGGTCGGAAATAACAGCGCTGCAGGCTGCTGCTCGAATGCGGCGAGGGCGGCTTCGAGCCGGGCATGGGCCGGTGTCCGTCCGCAGACCAGAGCACTCGCCGTTGCACCAACACCGGATTCTGCAACCGCAGCAAGCGCTGCGCTCCGCAAGACGGGTGACTGTGCCAACCCGAGATAGTCGTTACTCGCGTAATTCCGAACGCGTTGCCCATCCAGCAGGCACCACCCGTCGGGGAGCGGCGTCACCTCCCGCCTTGTCCGGCGAAGCCCCGCAGCATCCCATTCGGCGAGTCTCGTCTGCAGCCAGCTCCAGTCGGACACGCGGGACTTTCAGTGGGGAGTGGGCAGTCGACAGTGGACAGTGATCAGCCAGAAAGAGGTCAGTCGTTGATCACTTCTGGCTGTCTCCTGTTTTCTGTCCACTGTCCACTAAAAGAGTGTAATCGCGTGATTGCTGAGGCGTTCGTAGCCCGTGGCCGTGATGAGGTAATTATGCTCGATGCGGATGCCGCCGATCCCCTCGACATACAAGCCGGGTTCCAGCGTAATCACATCTCCCGCGAGCAGGACGTCTTCGCTTTGCGGAACCAGAATCGGCGGCTCGGGGTGTGCGAGTCCGATCCCGTGGCCAGCGTGATGTGCGAATCGATCGGCCAGACCCGCGTCGCGGATCGGACGCTCGGTCGCCGTGAAGACATCGCGGGCGGCGACTCCCGCTTTCAAGGTCGTTTCGCCGCTGGCCATGGCAGCGGTCACGGTGTCATACAGATGCCGCTGTTGGGGCGTCGGTTCGCCCACCGCAAGCGTATTGGTGAAGTCGCAGCGGTACCCATTCAGAACGACCGAATAATCCAGAATGAACAGGTCGCCCGTCTGCAGGGCATAGTTCGTCGGCAACCCGCCTGCTTTGGGAAGCGTCGGTGTGCAGGCGCGGAAGTCACCATAGACGAGTCCAGCGCGACCGGCTGTGGTCAAGGCGGCCTTCTGGACTTCGAGATAGATCTCGAGTTCGGTGACACCCGGCCGCACAATTTCCCGGGCGCGGAGCTGGCCCGCTTCGCCCGCCCGCATGCATTCGCGGAGCAGCGCGATCTCGTCCGCTTCCTTCTGGCGACGCAGACTGCGAATCACCGTCCCGAGATCGACCGGTTCCCGCCCGGCGGTGCTGCGGGTCTCTTTCTGTACCGAATGGGCTTCGTGATCGAGTCCCAGCAGTTCGAAGGCCCCCACCGGCAGCCATTCCGCTTCCACGGCTCCAGCCCGGCCATACAAACGTTCCGAGACTTGCTGGGCCGCCTGCAGCAGCGCGTGATCGCGGTTGACGACCGAGTGTTTGTGGTCGTACCAGCGGATCAGGACTTCGTCATCAACGATGGGTGTCTGGGACCGCGAACGCAACGTGAAGTTGTCGCCCAGCAGGGTCGACCGCCCGCCTCGTTCCAACAGCAACCAGGCCCGTTCGCCGCCGGAAAAACTCAGCGGATGGACGAGAAAACCGCTGAGGTAGTGGACGTGCCGCGGATCGGCGATGAGGACCCATTCGAGATCGGCCGGGAGTGACTTCCACAACCGCGCGCGACGCGCCTGACAACCTTCAGTCGTTAACATGTTCGGGTCTCGGTGACTGAGTTCGTAGGTCAGGCTCCCGCCTGACACTGAGTTCGTAGGTCAGGCTCCCGCCTGACACTCTCGATGTAGCTTGGCAGGTGCAACAACGTCACGGCAGGCGGGAGCCTGCCCTACGCAGATCAATCCGTTTAATGAATTCCGTTGGTCGCGAGCCAGCGTTCGGCATCGAGCGCGGCCATGCAGCCGGTCCCCGCCGAGGTGATGGCCTGACGATAGTAACTGTCGGCCACATCGCCCGCGGCGAAGACACCATCGACGCTGGTATTCGTCCGGAACTTCTCGGTGAAGATGATGTAGCCCTTATCGTCGGTCTGCACCTGACCACCCAGGAAGTCGGTATTCGGCGAGTGACCAATCGCACAGAACATGCCACTCGCGTCGAGCGTTTCCAGGTCACCAGTCTGCAGATGTTTGAGCCGTACGCCGGTCACACCCGACTGATCGGAACCGAGGACCTCATCGACGGTGCTGAACCATTTCACCTGGATTTTCGGGTTTTCCAGAACCCGCTGGGCCATGATCTTGCTGGCGCGGAACTCACCGCGACGATGAACGAGGTAGACCACCGACGCGAATTTGGTGAGGTACGACGCCTCTTCCATCGCGCTGTCGCCGCCCCCCACCACCACCAGCGGCTGATTCCGGAAGCGGGGCAACGCACCGTCACACACAGCACACGCCGAGACTCCACGGTTTTTGTAGAGGTCTTCGGAAGGCAAGCCGAGATAGTTCGCCCGCGCCCCGGTCGCCACGATGATCGTGTGGGCGGAGACGGTCTCTCCTTCAAGCGTTTTCACCACGAACGGCCGCTGTGAAAGATCGACCGAAACTACGTCATCGGTGACCACGCGGGTCCCGAAGTTCCTGGCCTGCTGACGCATCAGTTCCATCAGTTCCGGGCCGGTCACCCCATGCGGGGAGTTCTTATCCCGGTAGGGAACCAGGTACTCCGGCAAGGCCGATTTCAGGAACGGAGAGACATCACCGGCCGGGAAACCGGGGTAATTCTCGACTTCCGTCGTCAACGAAAGTTGACCGAGCGGGAGCGTTCCTTTGATGCGGTTGTCTTCAGTCTGAGCCCCTTCGAAGACGAGTGGTTCGAGGTTGGCACGGGCCGTGTAGATCGCTGCCGACCAGCCGGCCGGTCCCGAACCGATGATCACCACGCGCTCCGTCGCCATTGCTGCATTCCTCTGCTTCAGACTGTGCCATCGAAGAACTCATCTGGCCGTCGAAGATACCGCTCCACACCCGGACCGGCAACCAAGTTCGTCACCGCATCCGGGGGTCGTTTACACGTAGGGTGGGCTGTGACCACCGTCTTCTTCTCAGCCGAACACACGAAGATGGTGGGCACAGCCCACCCTACGCGCGATTTCAGTAACGCAGACCATTCTTGCGGGTGTGTATGTACGGGGCCGCCGTGTCGAACTGGGGCCCGCGGGCTGCGTGCAGGACTTCGATCGCGTAGATCACATGATCGCCCGTTTCCAGCTTCCCGCGCACCACCCCTTCCATCCAGCAGAGGGCTTCCGTCAGCAAGGGCAATTCCGTCTCTCCGCGGGTGACGGGGACGTCATTGAACGCCGGTTCGTCCGGTCCGAAACCCGCCCCGAAGTGCTTGAGCAGGCTGGTCTGCTTGTCCGCAACCTGGCTCAGCGCCAACACCGGCCGCTCGGTGAGCCAGTCATGCAGATACCGTTTCGCATTCACCGCGACAGTGACCATCGGCGGGGTGAACGCCGCCTGCTGGACCCAGCTGGCGAGGAGTCCAGTTTCTTTGTTGTGCAGATTTCCCGCTGTGACGATAAACAGCCCGCTGGGAATGCGTCCCAGCACGGCGGCGATGGCTTCGGTCGGATCAACGATCGTCATACGGATTCTTCCTGCGGATTG
This sequence comes from Planctomycetaceae bacterium, assembly GCA_044229335.1. Classification (GTDB taxonomy): domain Bacteria; phylum Planctomycetota; class Planctomycetia; order Planctomycetales; family Planctomycetaceae; genus DSVQ01. The sequence goes on from JBGATC010000023.1 coordinate 20,098, forward strand.
TGCACTCACTCGGACCGCATCGTAGCCCCGTCCTCGAACGAGGGAAATGCCAGCCGTCGTGTGAAGGCAAAGCACCTTCCGTCATCGGTCGGGGCGCAAGTCACCCCGGTCTCTTGATCGCGGCCTTTGGCCGCTCCGATAGAAGGATGAAGTCACCGGGGGGCTTGCGCCCCGATCGATCACACGACAGATGTCACACTGCACAGGCAACGGCGAATCAATCCGCCTTGACCTTTCGTGCAATCGTTACGACGATCGTGTCCACCCTGCCTGCCAAGGAACACCGCTGCGATGAAGCTTTCACGGAAATCCGACTACGCCCTGCGGGCGCTCGTCACCTTGACGCAGCGGACCGGGCAGGGACCGGTCTCGGTCCGTGAACTCGCAGAACTCAACGACATCCCGCGGCGGTTCCTCGAACAGATCATGCTCGAACTGCGTGACAAGGGAGTCGTCCGCAGCATTCCGGGTCGCATTGGAGGCTTCGAACTCGCGATGGCCCCGGAACTCATCACCATGGGCCGCGTCGTTCGCATCTTCGACGAGATGCTCGCGCCGATTCCGTGCGTCTCTGCGACTCACTACGAAGGCTGTAGCCAGGAATCACACTGCCGGTTTCGCCGGGTCCTGCTGGAGATTCGCAACTTCACCGTCAAGCGGATGGAAGAAGCGACGCTCGCCGTGATTGCCGCCGGGCCGGTGGTGGAACACAAAGACGTGTTCGACCCGAGTTATGAATTCGGGGACGGGATTTAACGCGTTGATAGCCCGGAGCGCAAGCTCCGGTTTCGCCTTCTACTTCAATGGGAGTGAAGCCGGAGCTTGCGCTCCGGGTTAAGAAAGAGCATTACCGGCGCAGGCCGCGTTGTGGGGCTTCGGCGGCCAGATCCGGGGCCACGTTACGCAGTGTGAGTGCGTGCTTCAGAATCTCGGCTGCTGCTGGGGCTGCGACGCGGCCGCCGAAGGCTTCCCCCCCCGTGGTCGCCTGATTGACGACGACGAGGACCAGCACTTCGGGGTGTTCCGCTGGTGCCCCACAGACAAACGACGCGATGTACTTGCCGTGTCGATAGCCCCCCTGCGGTGAGAGACTCTGCGCGGTCCCGGTTTTCCCGAAGACCGAGTACCCGGCGATCTGAGCTTTCTTGCCGGTGCCACGCACCACGGTCTGCCGCATCGGTTCACGGACGACCCATTCCGCTGATTCCTGACGAATCACGCGGGGGATCGACTCCGCGCGAATCGCGCTGGACAGCAGGATGTGCGGGGTGACGAGTTGCCCGCCGTTGGCCAGCACCGCATGCGCGCGGAGCAACTGCAGCGGGGTCGTGGCGATCTCGTGGCCCATCGGAATCGAGCCCGTGGAATAGGACGTCCATTGCTCGCGCGGACGCAGAATTCCACCAAGTTCACCGGGCAGTTCAATCCCCGTGGGCCGACCGAAACCGAACGCGGTGGCGGCTGCGTGGAGTCCGTCGTTGGTGAGCCGTTCGCCGACTTTCGCCATTCCGATGTTGCTCGATTTCACCAGCACATCGGTCAGGTTCAACGTCCCGTACCCATGATGGTCGTGTAGCACGCGCCGCCCCATCCGATAGACCCCGCGCTCGCAATAGAAGGAGTCCTCGATCGAGAGTTTCTGACGATCGACACCGTACGCAACGATCATGGGTTTGAATGTCGATCCCGGTTCGTAGATGTCGGCGATCGCCCGGTTCTTCCAGGCATCCGGATCGGCCACTTCGGGATGATTCGGATCGAGAGTGGGCGCAGACGCCATCGCCAGCAGTTCCCCCGAGCGCGGGTCCATGACCAGCGCGCAGCTGCTTTCCGGATGGTATTCGTCCATCAGCTTGGCAAGTTCCCGCTCAGCGTAATGCTGGAGCACACTATCGATCGTGAGCTGCACATCTCGGCCGTCGCGCGGAGCCCGTTCCTCATCGCGTTGAATCTCGATGATCCGCCCGCGGGCGTCGCGTGTCAGTGTGCGTTGTCCCGGTTCGCCACCCAGGATCGCATCGCACGATTGCTCGACGCCTCCCTGTCCCTTGCCGTCGATATCCCGCAGGCCAATCACCTGTGCAGCGAGTCCCCCCTGGGGATAGACCCGCCGATATTCTGGTCGGAAACCATGAATCTCGGGAGGGAGTCCCAGCGCACGAACGGCTTCAAACTCTTCTTCACTGAGACGACGTTTCACCCAGAGGAAATGACGCTCAGCATTGCGGCCAAACCGCTCAAAAAGGTCTTCGGGAGAGATGTTAAGGGCTGGCCCCAGTTGGGCAGCGATGGTCCACGGTTTCGAGAGTCGAGACGGAACGATGTACAGACTGTGCGCGGTCACACTCGTGGCCAGCATTCGCCCGTGGCGATCGAAGACGTCACCCGGCCGGGGAGCAATCTCTTCAACTAGCTCCCGTTGCCGTTGTGCCCGGTCGAGGAGTTCTTCCCGCTGGACGAATTGCAGTTGCACCAATCGACCGGCAAGGACGAGCCACAAGAGGCCGACGGCAGTCACCACCCAACTGGCTCGCCGTCGCAGACCGACGATCGACTGCGGTTCCGCCGCGGTGAACCGGATCAGCCATTTGCCCGTGGCCCAGGCGATCAGGGAAAACTGCCACAATCCGGCGGCTGCTCTGAGCGCAAGGTCACGCAGAACCAACGGCGCGATGGGTGGCAGCGGTTGCTCCGCTTCCAGTGGCGGAATCGGCTCACTGGCGGGCTCGTCGCCAGTGCCGTGCATGTCTCACCCCGCGAGATGAAGCTCCCCGCCGATGAATCGGGGAGACAGGATCGAACTCAACGCCGTTTCACGCCCCGTGGATTTGGTTCCGGAACGAGCGCCAACCGGCGTTGTTCCTGCGGATCGAGCCAGCGCGTGGGACCGCCGCGCTGCTGCACCGCGAGTCGCAGTTGCGACTGCTGCTCGGTCAGCAGGTCGAGACGGTATTGCTGCTGGCTGATCCGTCGTCGCCACGCCAGGTTCTGCTTCTCGCAGGCGGTTCCGATCAACGCGACGATGACCGCCAGGGCCAGCGCTGCGAAGAATCGAAAGACCATTCCGTGGCTCCAGGAGCGGCTACGCTCACGGAATCATCGGATGTTCCGCTCGCTGCCGATCACCTGAACCTGGCTGGCATCGGCCGGCATCCGCAAGACGGTGCCGATGCTGAGGGCATTGCCGTCTTTGAGGATCTCACGGTTCAGTTCAAGGATCTGGACCCAGCGAGACGAACGGCCAAGATGTGTGCGGGCGATCTCGCCGAGCGTGTCGTTCGCTCCGACGCGATACAGCGGACTGCCGTTGGCGGCGAAGAACAACCCCGGGTCTTCTTCGGGTTGATAACGATCCGGCTGCGTCCGCTTCAGCACTTCGACGTCGGGGGCAGCACTGGCGATCGACTGCGGATATTTCCGACCCAGCCATTCCGCGGGCGGGGCGGCGACTTTCATGCCGGGGCGCAGTTTCTTGGCATCGGGCACGATCGCCGCGTTATGGAGTTCGAGGGCGCGGAAATACTTGCCATCGCCGTAGAGGCGTTTCGACATCTCCCAGTAATTGTCCCCTTCACGGACGACGTAGGTCTCGCCAGGCAGACCAAGAGCGGCGGGTTCGACCACCGGGCTGACCTGCGTCCCCGCAGCCGCGAGCAGTTGCGGGAACTTCGAGTGCAGCACTTCCGGGCTGGGGGTCGCCAGCTTGATGCCGGGTTTCATCCGTTGCGGATCGGGAACGATCGCGGCGTTGTAACGGGCCAGTGCCTCAAAGTAGCGGCCGGTGCCGTAGACCTTCTTCGAGATTTCCCAGAAGTTCTCGTTCGGTTGCACGATGTACTCTTCCCCGGCGAATACGACTGGAGAGCGCGGTGCAGACCGTGGCTGTCCTCTTGTCTCTGCGCCCGGTTGAAAGTACTGCACATCGGCATTGAATTGTCGTTGGGGATTCGTGGGGGTGCGGTTGAACGCATCGTCGGTGGGTATCACGGTCGTGGAGGTGCTCTCCGTTTCGACCCGTTGAACCGGGACAAAGCCCCCCAGTCGAGGATCATTTCCGGCCGGTACTCCCGGGGTTCGTTCCGGGACCGCTAACACGCGCGGGGTTGCAGCGGGGCCGACATCCAGCAGTGGATCCTGTTCGGGTGCTGCGAGTTTGGGAGCGGCAGACGTTGGAGTCGTTGGGGCTGGACGTGCCGGCAGGGTGGTGACTCCGAAAGGATCGGATTCAGCCACGGCCGCTTTCGGTGAAGGATCGTTTGGCACAGCCAGACGCGGTTGCGTGTCGGCTGCAAAGGGATCGCTGGCAACAGATGTTGCTGGTTCCGACTCGGGTTGATTGACGGGCGTCGTGACGGCAGGGGTGGAGCGGGCCGAGACTTCAACCGGAGTCTCACCAAACGGGTCCGCTTCAACCGGGACGGCGGTCGTGGGACTCGGACGACGCGGTGAATCGACGGTCGGCACCGATTCCGTGAAAGTCGGTCCCGGTTCAGCTACAGGAGTCGTTTCAACCGGCGGGTTGGTCTTCGCTGGCAGATCATTCGTAAAGAACGGGTCATTCCCGGCAGGTGCGGCGGTCGTCAGTGCAGGAGTTTGCGATCGCCGCGGCTGTGGCCCTGGATCAAAGGGATCCGGGTCAGCAACTGCGGGGCTGGCAGTGACCGGGGTGTTATTTGGCGGGACCGCACGCGTTGACGGAGTGGTCTCTGCCGCTGGACTCCCTGCAAAGGGATCATTCTCGACAGTCGCGGTCGGGATCGCGTTCGCTGGTGGCTCGGTCTGGGCGACTGACGGTGGAGTCGGGTCAGCAAAGGGATCGACTTCAGAAGTGGAATTCGTTGAGGAGACAGGGGTGGCCGTCACCGGTTTGGCAGGGGGATCAAAGAAGTCGCCCCGATCGAGGTCGGTCGGCAGCTTGGGCTTCGATGTCGTCGGTTTCGTCGGTGTGGCGGCGATCGTCGGGACAGTCTCGCCAAACGGGTCATCTCCGACCGCGGGTTTCGAGGAAGTCGGGCGTTGCGGCGTCTCCGGATTCGGAACGGAAGCCAGAGGCAGTCCTGGTTCTTCCGGGTCGGAATTCGTGGGAACGGTTTCGCCTGCGGTCGGATCTTCAGCCTCAGCCGCTGTCGTGGCGACAAGATTCTTTGGCTGATGGAGACGCTTATAGACCAGGAAGCCGAAAGCCGTCGTCAGCATCAACACCAGCATCAGGCCGAATTTGGTTTCGCGAGTCATCGGCTTATCCTTGCACAGGCTGCGCGGCTGGTTTGCCAGCCGTTGCAGCGGGTTGTCGACGAGCGATCCGCAGTTTCGCAGAGCGGCTGCGGGGATTGACACGTTGCTCGGTCGGGGTCGCGACGATCGGCTTCGCCGTCACCGCTTCCCAAATGGTTCGATCTTTGAAGGCTTCCTTGGCGATCCGGTCTTCCAGCGAATGGAAGGTGATCACGGCGAGCAGACCACCGGGCTGCAGACACGCGGGGAAGACCTGTTCGAGCGCTCTGCGCACGTGATCGAGTTCATGATTCACGGCGATCCGCAGCGCCTGAAAGACACGGGTCGCCGGGTGCTTATCGCGTGCTCCCATGCCGATCGTCGCCACGATCAGGTCGGCCAGATCGCGGGCCGTTTCGATCGGTTGCGTCGTCCGGCGGGCGATCAGGGCGGCAGCGATTCGTCGGCTTTCCGGCTCTTCGCCATAGTCGCGGAGGATCCGTTCCAGTTCAGCCGGGGTGACCTGCTTCAGCCAGTCCGCAGCGCTCAAACCGTCTTCCGGATTGAATCGTAAATCGAGCGGGCCAGCACTCTGAAAACTGAAGCCGCGTCGGGCATCATCCAGTTGATCCGACGAGAGTCCGAGATCGACGAGAATCCGATCGACTCCACTCAGGCCCAGACCATCCAGAATCTCGCGGAGATTGAGGTAGCTCCCCTGGAAGAATTCCACCGCACAGCCATTGAGTGTCTGACGTGCGTGGGCGAGCATCATCGGGTCGCGATCGAGACCAAGCAGTCGGCCACCCGGTTGAATCGCCGGCCAGATCCGCAAGCTGTGTCCGCCACCGCCGACCGTGCCATCGACCACGGTCAGCCCCGGGGTCAGGGCCAGGCCGCGCAGCACTTCCCGCATCAGCACGGGGACATGCCGACTAGTGGGCTTGGCAGCGGGTGGGGACGGTTCGGACACGGGACGCAGCTCGCACACACGGAAACCGCGGGGGCGGTCGTGAATCGAAAGAATGGTGAGTGACGGGAGTAGTGAGCGGCGGTTCTTGCCGATCAGTGCGCGGGGTTGTATGTCAGGCGGTCTGATTTGAGAAGAGCAGGTTCGACGGGCTGGAGAGGATCGCGAAGACCCATGCGAGGGTTGTTCACCCGTTCTGGTAAGAGTTAGCGTTGACGGGTTGTGACCATTTCGCGTTAATGTCGCGTTCCACCTGAAGGGAAGCGGGGATGTCTGTGACTTGGCGTCATCGGGGCGAGTATGCAGCCTTTCGGCTGGCGGTCTGCCTGATTGAATGTCTGCCCGTCCGGACCGCGGCCCGCCTCGCGGATGGGCTGGCGTGGCTCTTTCACGCCGTCCTGCCCCGGAAACTGACCCGGTTCGCGGTCGCTAAAGAGAATCTGCAGCGGGCGTTCGGTAACGACATCCCGGATGCGGAAATAGAGCGTCTGACGATCGGGATGTGGCGGCATCTCTTCCGCATGGTCATCGAACTCGTGCAATCGCAACGTAAGTTGAGTGTCGAGACTTATCGTCAGTACGTTCGCTTCGTCGCCCTCGAGATGACGAACGAGGCTCTCCTCTCGGGACGCCCCGTCCTGCTTCTCAGCGGGCATTTTGGCAATTGGGAGGTCGGTGTGGCCCTCTTTGGATCGTGGGGCTTTCCGCTCGGAGTTGTAGCCCGAGAGATGGACAACCCGCTCCTCGACGCCTGGTTCCAGCGGTATCGGGCAGCGAGTCGGCATCGCCTGCTCTCGAAGAACGATGGTTATGACGACATGCTGGAAGTCCTGCGGCAGGGTGGGAATCTGGCGTTGCTCTGTGATCAGGATGCAGGCCCGCGCGGCCTGTTTGTCGACTTCTTCGGGCATCCTGCGTCGACATTCAAGTCGATCGCACTGCTCGCTCTGGAGTATGATGCACTGCTGGTGGTCGGCAATACGCGCCGGCTTCCCGATGCATTCGGGGAAGTGCCTTGGTCGCAGTTTGAGGTCCGCGGGGAAGTCTTGATCGATCCACGCGAGATCTCCTCGAACGATCCCGTCGGCGAATTGACGCGTCGCTACACAGCAGCCCTGGAACAGGCGATCCGGCGGCAGCCCGACCAATACTTCTGGGTTCATCGCCGCTGGAAAAGCGTCCCCAAACAACGGAACAAACCAACTACAGAGGCGGTCGGTCAAGCCAGCTAAGGGCCATCAACCGACTGCCAGTCAACATACGCATGGCTCCGTTCAGAGCCAGGCCAATCAGGATCGGAATGCGGATGGGACGCCACTTGGTCTGCAAGGTTGACGAACTCACGCTGGGCAAGGGGCGCGAGTTCGTCATCGACGGGCGGATCGTCGCGGTCTACCACCTGGAGACGGGCTGTCGGGCGCTCGAAGGGATCTGTCCGCATGCTGGCGGGCCGCTTGCTCAGGGCATGGTGCGGGGCGAAGTCGTCACCTGTCCATGGCATGGCTGGCAATTCAACGTCACGACGGGCCAACATCAACTCAACCCCCGCGTGTGCGTCCCAAGCTATCCCGTAACCGTCGAGAATGAGACGGTTTACGTTGATCTACCAGATGCCTGACAGTGTGGTTGCAACTCGTCGTTACGATCGCTGCAATCGTTACAGACGATTTTCTCGTCATGACCGCGCCGTCGTCCTGTCGATACTTCCGACGGGCGATGGCGCGCCGTGAGACGTCTTGGATTCCCGCATTGATGGCGGGCTCGAGACTCCGGTTCGTCACGCTTCCACGAATGGGGGGGAAGCATGTCACGGCGTCGTTGGAATCGTCTGGCCTGGGCCTGGTTAGCCGCTCAGGGGGTCACCGGTGGTCTGGCCTTCGCGGGGGAACCGTCGAAGTATTCCGATGAATGGTGGGCCATCCGGGCACAGGACCCGCCGGGTGCGCGGCAAGTGGAAAAACACGGCAAGCAGTGGCCGCCGTTTGCCCGCCCGGTTGGACCGAAGCAGCACTGGGTTCACCAATACCATCACGCCCACTACTGGCCGCATCCATACAACTGCGACGATCAGCAGTATGTCCGCTCCGTGATCGACCAGCAGGCTGCGGCTGGCTGGACGACTGCCACGACACTGCACGATTACCACTTCGATCCGGTGACGAACCAGTTGAACTCGGTCGGCCGTGAACATCTCCACTGGATTCTGAATTTCACGCCGGTCCAGCATCGCACAGTGTTTGTCGCTCAAGGGGCGATCCCGGCCACGGGACAAGTCCGGGCGGCGAATGTGCAGGCGAGCTTGCGTGAGTTCCAGGCCGACTGCAATGTCCCGGTCCTCCTGCGGGCTGACCGTTCCGTCGGTCGGCCGGGCAGTGAGATCGACCGTCTACGGGAACTGGAACTCCAGTCGATTCCCGCCCCACGGCTCTACACTGTGGGGACTGCACAGGGAGGCGGTTCCGCGGGCGGCACCACAGGGGGCAGCTCTGCAGGGGGCAGCGGATCCGGCACACCCTGAGCGGGGCCTTGTGTTGGTTCCAGGGGGTGATGACGTCTTTGGCGGAATGATCTGCAGCATTGTCATGAGGATCGCAGGGTGACGGACGGGAAGTGGTCACTGGCAGACGAATTACTGCATCCCGGACAGGCGATTCCGGCTGGCGGGAGCGCTGCGCCAACAGCCAGCTCTTCGCGCTCCAGCCAGGTGCACGACCTGTTTGCCGATGTCTTCAGCCGCGGAACGTCCGGCTCAGGTGCCGGAAGTCCCGGTGGGGCGGCAGCCGCGTCGGCTTCCCGGAACTCCACCGGTTCGGGAAGCCAGCGTGCAGCCCCCGCCCCAACGCCACGACTCCCGACGTCGATTGAAGAGACAGGCTTAAGCCTCAGTCATCTCGTGGAGATGGTTCTGAAGCTGTTGTACCTGCATGGCACGATGGTCGGGCAGGATATTGCCCACAACATCCGCCTGGTCTTTCCCGTCGTCGATGAAGCGCTGCGGTTCCTGAAGGATCAGCGCTGCATCGATATCTCTGGGGCCGACCTCGTCGGGCGGATTTCGTTCCGCTACACCTTAACGGAACTCGGACGGATTCGAGCGCGGGAAATCTTCGAGCAGTGCCGGTATGTCGGACCAGCCCCAGTGCCGCTGGAACAGTATGTGGCGCAATGTCGTCGCCAGACCGTTGTCAATATTCCGTGCAATCCGCAGACGCTGGCGGCAGCGTTCTCCGACAGCATTATCCGTCCGGGACTCCTCAGCGAGATTGGTCCTGCGGTCTGTACCGGACGGTCGCTGTTCGTGTATGGGCCGCCTGGTAACGGGAAAACAGTCCTGGCCAAAGGATTGGGCCGGTTCCTGAACACCTTCGGCGGCGAGATCTACATCCCGTATGCCCTGCAGGCCGAAAACTCGATCATCACGCTGTACGATCCGGTCCTGCACCAGACAACCGACGACGCCGATCTTGCACGGCGGGGTGTGATGCCGAAGAGCAGCTTTTCGGAGACGGGAACGCTCGTTGTCTCCGACACCCCCTCCGACATGCGATGGCGGCGGATTCGACGCCCCGTCATCATCACCGGGGGCGAGCTGACACTCGAAATGCTGGAACTGCAGCGAAACGCCAACGCCAACTTTTACAACGCTCCCCTGCACATTAAGGCCAACGGCGGTGTCTTTCTGATTGACGACTTCGGCCGACAACTCGTCAGCCCGAAAGACCTGCTCAATCGCTGGATCGTACCGCTGGAAGAGCGGATCGATTATCTCACACTGACCTCAGGGCGAAAGTTCGCGATCCCGTTCGAACAATTGATCATCTTCTCGACGAACCTGGAACCGAAGGATCTCGTCGACGACGCATTCCTGCGCCGCATCCGTCATAAGGTGCGCATTGAAGCGCCCGGACGAGACGTCTTCCGCCAGATTTTTGAGCTGGTCTGCAAGCAACGCGGGGTCCCGTATTCTCCCGAGGTCGTCGATTACTGCTTCGTGGAATACTACGACCAGGGCCGTTCCCCCAAGTCGAGCGATCCACGGGATCTTATCGACCTGGCTCAGGCCATCTGCAGTTACGAACAGCAACCGTTTGACTGGTCGCCCTCGCTGATTGCCACGGCGGCCGATCGACTGTTCCACCAGATTTGACCGTTGTCCGCCGTCAGGAATACTGCCATGGGGAATCAAGCCACACTTCATCACTGGGTACGCGGCACCGTCGCCTGCGGTCTGCTGGTTGCTGTGGGATGCTCTTCTACCCGGTCGTCACTGATGGGTGACAAGGGAAATCCGAACTTGAACATTCCCGACCAGCGCTCGGTGACGGTGCCGGGAACCGCCCCGCTGGAGTCGCAAGACCGGGTCAAACATCCTGACCTGGTGCATGTCGCGTATGCGCGCTGGCAGGAACAGCAGAAACAGCTGCCTCAGGCGCGGGAATCCTACCGCAAGGCACTCGAGCATGATCCGAAATCGACCGATGCGCTACTGGGACTCGCTCGACTCGATCAACTGGCAGGACGCACGGCCGATGCGGAAAAGCATTTAGGCCGCGCGCAGAAACTCAAACCGAAAGACCCGATCGTGCGGGCGGCGTGGGGCGAATACTATGCCACTCAGCAGCAATGGTCCGCCGCCATCGGGAAATACCGGGAAGCGATTGAACTCGCGCCCGATGAACCTCTCTTCCAGCATCAGATCGCAGTGATTCAGGCGAAATCGGGTGACATCGATGCGGCCCTGGAATCGTTCGCCCGCCTCAACGGTCCGGCCGAAGCGCATTACAATGTGGGCTATCTACTGCATCAGCAGGGGAAGCTGCTCGAGGCAGAAGAGCACTTCCAGCGCGCGGTCGCACTGAAGCCCGAGTTGTCGAGCGCGACGAACATGCTGGCCCGAGTCCGTCGTGAGCGCGGCGTCGATGCGCCGCAACTGGCGGGTGCCGCGGGGGGAACACAACCGACGGCAGGCACACAGCCGGCTGGAGGAGCGCAACCAGCGGCCTCGGCTTCAGGCAGCACCATTCAACCCGTCGGGGCCTGGCAAAATGGAACGTCGACTGGCGCCGAGCATGCCATGCAGCTCACGTCACCGAAGCCCAGCCCCCGTCAGCTCGAACAGTGGCAGAACCAGCAAACCGCGCAATAAGCAGTTCTCCAGGCGATCGACTCGAAGGATTGAGCGAACGATCTGAAGAAGCCGAGTCCATTCCGATGGCTGGGCCACTTCAACGGGTCCTTCGACACCGTGCTGCGTTCCGTACGCTCAAGCCGCTTCGGCTTCGTCACCTGACTCTGTCGAGACAGCTTTCTCACGACGCAACTGCTTCGCCATGGGGAGGTCGTCGAGCGCGCGGAGCCCATAGGTTTCCAGGAATTTTCGGGTGGTTTCATAGAGAAACGGCCGCCCGAGTGTCTGGTCCTCTCCGGCAATCCGCACGAGGCCGCGATCCATCAGCATTTTCAGAATGTCGATGCACTGCACACCGCGCAGTCGTTCGAGGTCGGCACGAGTCATCGGCTGACGATACGCGAGGATCGTCAGTGTCTCGAGGGCGGGCGGCGTTAACTTCAGTTCCGCCTGTCGTTGATGCAGCTTACTCAACCAGTAGGCGTACTCCGGTCGCGTGAGCAGCTGATAGCCAGTCGCGACTCGCTCCACCCGATAGGGACTGCTCACGCGATCGTATGCCGTGTTGAGTTGCTCGATCAGGCGTTTCCCCTCGGCGGTATCTGCCAGCGTCGCGAACTGCACGATCTTTCGGAGCGACAGCGGACCACCCGCAACCAGCAGGGTCGCTTCCAATCGTGCCATCTTCGGTGTGCGGACCGTCAGCGGATCGATGCCGCGCAGCGCCAACGTCTCGGCGACTTCTCCTCCGCGAAGACAGAAGGCCCACTGCCAACCACTCGGGGGACCGGCTGGGTTGAATCCTCGGGATGGCCCTGGTTGCTGCCGCATGGTCTCGTCGATGCTTGCCAGGGGGAGGGAGATCTATAATCCAGCGAGGAGACCCAGCCATCGGAATGGCTGGGCTTTTTAATTGCAAATGGAGTTGGAGTTATCTGGCTGCGCGCCAGGTTTCGATCTGCTGGAGAACCTTCTCGACGGCCCGCAGCGGCTCATCAGCTTCGGCCTCAAAGCGGTATGAGACCCGTGGTGTCTCCCGCGGCGTGAACGAACAGTAAAACGCGAACTGCTGAGCCTGATGCCCTGGTTCCAGCCGGAAGTTGCGGATTTCAAGATCATTCAAGCGTTTGACCGCCGCTTGCCATGTCAGACCGGAGGACTCGGTCGGGGCGACTTTCGGAGTCGCTGTGTGGGCTGTCGGACGATTCTGTCGCGGTACCGCTTCAGTGGCAGCAGAAGTGAATGGACTGGCGACACTGGCTTCAGGGGTTGCCGAAGTCACGACCCGTTCATTCCGGCGGCGCTGTGCCAGACTCACCGCGGAAGCATCGCGTTCATCGGCCCAGGCGGGAAGTTCGGTTGCCGCCCCTTCAGCGAGTTCGACCATCGGATCCGCCTCGCGATTGTTCCGCGAGAATGACGGGGCATCATCCAGGTTTTTCTGCTGCTCACGCTGGGCCATCAGCGGCGAGGCGACTGCTGGCGTAAACTGCGGAACACCGAAAATGGCCAGCATCGGGACGGCCAGAATCGGAATCAACAACAGGATCGTCCCGACCGAGCTGTGAGCGCCGGATCGCATCGAAGGACCGCCTTCCTTGGCATCGATGAGTCTCTCGCGTCCGACGAATCCATTCATCGGGGTACGCGCGGCGGGACTCTATCGGGGCAGGGCGGTTGGGGCAACCGGAGTTTGTAAGTTTCTCGCTGCGGCGCGAAATTTGTGGAGAATTCGCTGCGTTGGCATGCGACTGACATCGCGCGGGACCAACTTCCGTCGCCAGCGGGGAGGAATGATCTTGACCGGTAGTCCGCAGACCCGATAAAGACCATCAGTTCTCTTACAGGGAGTGTGGTGACGATGGCGCGCTGGCTCGGTTGTCTGCTGGGGCTTTCCATCGTCTGGACGACGTCACCACAGCTGTTAGCGGCCGACTGGGCCGATGAACAGGCCGTCGGAATCTACATCTTTCACGCGGAATTCCCGCTGCGAGATGTGGAAGAACTCGTCACCGAACTGGGTGAGCTACAGAAAGATATCGAGAGCACGCTGGACCTGAAGTGCAAGGACCGGCCGATTGAGATTTTTCTCTTTCGCTCCCGCTTCAGTTACTCCAGCTATATCCGCACGAATGTTCCCGAAGGATCCGGGCGGCAGGCCGTCTTCGTGGCGGGAAACAATGGCGGTCGGGTTTACGCCTATCGCCATCGCGACCTCGGGACCGATCTGCGTCACGAGACAACGCACGCTCTGTTGCACAACGCGCTCCCCTATGTGCCGCTGTGGCTGGATGAAGGCTTGGCGGAATACTTCGAAGTCCCCGCCAAGCTGCGAGTCGAGGGGAGCTCGCATCGACGCAGCCTGGAGTGGGCGCTGCGGTTTGGTGGTGTCCCTGCGCTGGCGCAACTGGAAGCTCATCGCAAACTGGCGGACTTCGGCCCCCGTGAGTATCGCGATTCTTGGGGGTGGGTCCACTTTCTCCTGCATGGTCCACCGGAAGCCCACGCAGCACTCGCCGAGTTTCTCGTGACGATTCCCACCGGTCGCGAACCGACGCCGATCAGCATCGGATTGAAGCGACGCCTGCCGGATGTGGAATCCCGCTTCCGAGCGCACTTCCGGTAGCGGTGTTTCGAGCCGCTCCTGTACTGTGAATGCGTTCTCCCGGCCTGCTAAGCGTCTCCATCTCACGAAGCCTGCCCGGATTTCGTAATTGCCGCGCACGCCACGCTGCGGTAATCTGATGTTCTCGACAGGTTCCCGGATCGGACCGTCGTTCGAGGATGCTGACCGTCATGGAAGAGGATGGAACGATGTCACGTGGCCTTCGTGGCGGAATTGCGGGCCTGCTCGCGTTGACGATTGCGGTTCTTTTCTGTGCGGTGGAGCAGGTCGCTGCTCAGCCGCCGGCAAAGAAATCACCGGCCATCGACCCTGAGCATCCGCTCGCGCCGGCATTGGATCATGCTTACAAAGCCCGTGTTGCGCTCGCGGAGATTCGTGATTACTCGGCGACGTTTTCCAAGCGGGAATTCATCGGCGGTGAACTCAAGACCGCGTCGATGAACCTGAAACTCCGCGAAGAACCCTTCAGCGTCTACCTGCATTATGGCAAGCCGAATGAAGGTCGCGAGGTCATCTATGTGGCCGGAAGGAACAACAACCAGTTGTTTGTCCACGAGACGGGCCTGAGCCGGCTTGTCGGCACCATTTCGCTCGTTCCCAACGGCGAGCAGGCGATGGCCGAGAATCGCTACCCCATCACCATGATCGGTCTCCGCGGAATGCTGGACCGGATCATTGAACAATGGGAAGCCGAAGGGGAATTCGCGGAAACGAACGTGAAGTATTACCCCAACGCGAAACTGGGGAAGCGCGAGTGCCGGGTCATTGAAAGCACGCATCCGCAGCCGCGAAAACAGTTCAAGTTTCAGATGACGCGGCTGTTCATCGATAAGGAACTCGGAGTCGCCGTGCGTGTCGAACAGTATGGGTTTCCCGCGAACGGTGGCAAACCGCCGCTGGTAGAAGAGTACAGCTACCTCGACATTCAGACGAACCTCGGACTGAAAGAGTCCGATTTCGATGTCAAGAATCCCAACTACGCCTTTCCTTAACGGTCCGCATTCGCGTGATTTGATGTCCGAATGCGGAGTGTGCATCCGTCGCACCGGCCGGAACATCAAGCCCGTGGAAAAGGGTCACAACGATAGGCCGCGCCAGAAGGTAGACTCAGGATGGACGTGGTCGAGCGAATCGCTGGAGTGCGTTCGGCGGTCGCCGAGGCACGACAACGCGGGTTATCGATCGGTTTCGTCCCCACGATGGGCGCGCTGCACGCCGGGCACGGCCGACTGATTGAAGTCGCCCGGAAGAGTTGCGGTTATGTCGTCGTCAGCATCTTTGTGAATCCCACGCAGTTCGCGCCGCACGAAGATCTGCAGAAGTATCCCCGGCCGCGCGAACGTGATCTGGAACTCTGCCAAAGACTGGGCGCTGATCTCGTCTTCTATCCACCAGTCGATGAGATGTATCCCCCCGGAGCGTTGACGACGGTGCAAGTCGCCGGCTTATCGTCACTGCTGGAAGGGGCCATTCGGCCAACCCACTTTCAGGGTGTGACGACCGTTGTCGCCAAGCTCTTCGGCATCGTCACGCCAGATCACGCCTACTTTGGGCAGAAAGACTATCAGCAGCAACTGATTCTGCGAACGATGGTCCGCGATCTCAATCTCCCGGTGACGATTGATACGGTCGAAACCATTCGGGATCCGGATGGCCTGGCGATGAGCAGCCGGAATGCCTATCTCTCACCAGAAGAGCGTCAGGCCGGGTTATGTCTCTCGCGGGCGCTGCTGCGTGGCGGAGAATTGCACCATGACGGTCAGCCACCTCATGAAATTGTGAGTGCGATGACTCGGGGCATCGAGCAGACCACCGGTGTGAAACTGGACTATGCGACTGTCGTCGATCCGTGGACACTGTTGCCGTTGACGACGCCGCAGGCAACTGCAGTCGGTCTGGTCGCCGCCCGAGTCGGCTCAACCCGGCTGATTGACAACGCGATCTGGGGCCCCTCCCCCTATTGAGCGGGACTCCCCGAATGAATGGGGGCGTTGTGCAACGCGGCAAATCGATCGGAATGAACTAAACCAGCCGACAAAGCGAACGCTGCGGCGGAAGGATTGCGCTGATGTACCCTGTGTTGTACCGCATCCCCTGGGATGGAATTCCGATCGGTGGCGGTCGGCTGCCGATCTTCGGCTGGGGCGTGCTGCTGGTGATCTGGCTGCTGCTGGCTGCCTGGTCGCAGCGGGGACTCGTTCGGCAGGCCGGAAAGTGGGTCTGGCCGGACCTGACAACGATGATCCTCTGGGTGGTTGTCGCCGGAGTCATCATCCGCGCCCCGGTTTTCGGTGCGAAGATGGCTCCCGATGGTATGCCGATTAACGGCTACGGCACGATGCTGCTGATCGGCCTGCTCGCGGCCATCTGGCTGGCAGAACGGCGTGCCCGGGCCGCAGGGTTATCGGGCGAGCTGATCTGGGATCTTGCGGTCTCGATTTTTGTCCCCGGCATCCTCGGAGCGAGATTGTTCTACCTGGCGCAGTATCACCAGCGGGTCTATGCCAATGCTCAGACACCTGTCGATTACCTGATTGCCACAATCAACCTGACCGAGGGTGGGATCGTCCTGTATGGCGGGTTGATTGTGGGAGCGATTGCCTACCTCACGTTCTGTGCCGTGAAAAAACTCCCGCCACTGACTCTGGCCGACATCATCACGCCGTCGGTGTATCTTGGGATTGGGTTTGGTCGCATCGGGTGCCTGTTGTACGGCTGTTGTTTTGGCGACGCTTGCGATTTGCCCTGGGCGATCACCTTTCCGCGCGACAGCGTCCCCTACATGGCGCTCGTCGAGCGGGGCTTTCTCGCGCCCGATGCTCCGCTCCCACCACCGCTCCACCCGACGCAGATCTATAGCGCGATCGACGGTTTTCTGATCGCCGGGCTGACGCTGTGGTACCACCGTTATCGCAAGGCACCGGGCGATGTCTTCAGTCTCGGCCTGATCCTGACTTCCGCCACCCGCTTCTGCATTGAGTTTCTGCGCGGTGATGAATACGGTCAGTGGGGAACGACGTTGACGATTGCGCAGTGGATCAGCCTCGGTTTGTTCCTGGTCGGGATCGGTCTGCAGGTGTGGTTGCACGGGAGAACCCGATCAGCCCTGCCAGCCATCAAAGCGACTTAGGCCGTGCGGATCGGGCGGAATTGGCGAACTGGCGCGTTCTCATGAAAATCATCGGAACTCTTGCGGGCAGGACCGCGTCCTAGCATGTACCACGGTGAATGACGCATCCGATCAAACACTGATCCAACGTTGTCTCGGGGGAGAAACCGAGGCATTCGGGCTGCTGGTAGAACGCTACCAGCACCGCCTGTTTCGTGCATTGGTCCATGTGTGCGGGTCACGCGAGCAAGCTGATGATATTGCGCAAGATGCTTTCCTGCATGCCTTTGAGAAACTTTCGACATTCCGCGGACAGTCTCAGTTTTACTCGTGGCTGTTCCGGATCGCCTTGAATGCGTCCGTCAGTGCCCGGCGAAAACAGCGCCGGCAAACCGGCTCGGTCGAAGCGATGCGGGAAGCTCACGGCATCGAACCGATCGATGGAAGTGATTCCTCCGACCCCTGGTATTCCGTGCAGTTAACAGACCGTCAGCGCCTGGTGCATGCCGCTCTGGCCGAGTTGCCGGAGGATTATCGGGCTGCGCTGGTGCTCAAAGAAATGGACGATTTGAAATATGAGGAGATCGCGGTGGTTCTGGACATTCCCCTGGGGACAGTCCGCAGCCGGATTCACCGCGCGCGCCTCGAATTACGTGCCAAACTTCAAGGAGTCCTCCGCGCCGAGGAATCGTTGTAGCCTTCCCGGCAGGCAGGTGGATGAAATATGAACGCGGGACCTTCCGACGAACGACTTTCGGCCTACCTCGATCGCGAGGCGACGCCGACCGAGCGCGATGCGGTCGAGAATCTTCTCGAAGCTTCGCCCGATGCGCGGGCCGAACTCGAAGCCTTCAGTGAACTGTCACAAATCCTCAAGACGCTGCCGCATCAGTCGGCTCCCGTCGATTTCTCGCAACGGGTCATGCACCGGATCGCCGCTACAGCGACGACCGCGATCCCTGCGGGATCAGCCGCACTTCCACAACCCCTGCCGCCCAAGGTGTCCGTTACGCTGTCAGAACCACCGGTGCGCAAATCATACCGCCGGGAATGGCTCTCTGCGTTTGCAGGGGCTGTCGTCTCCGCAGCCACACTGCTGCTGGCCTTCGGACCACAAGCGAATCGAGTGACTCAAATCAGCACTGCCGTCCAACCCGAAATGTTCGGATCACGGGGCGGGACGGACTTCGCTCCTGTCGTCATGTCCGATGCCGACACCGACGGCCTCCGCGGGATCGATGGGACCGTCACTGACCGCTATCGGCTGAAAAACGCTCGTGAGGAACAAAGCCCGCAATATCGCCGATTGGCCAGTGCGGATGATCATCTCAAGCGCAGGGATGTCGCCAAGCTTGAAGTCGACGCCCAAACCAAGTTCGCGGCGGCTGCCCCCGAACCTGACGCAATGGATCGCCGTCCAGCGGAGGCCGCGAAAGAAATCGCCGACTCTCATTCCCCACAGATTCCCTTGAGTGATTTCCTCGCGAACTGGACGACGCTCGACGTGAATGGACAGTACGTGGCCAACGTCGATCTGGAAGTGGTCGACGTCGAACGCTCGGCCGACATGCTGCAAGTGCTCCTCGTGCGGAACGGGGTCGCCAAAGTGACCAATACGTGGGAGGTCTCATCCGAATCACGGGGCACCCTGGAGAAGAATCCCGGCTCGCGAGTCGCTCTCTCTGATCACTCGGGGGCGGATAAAAAGCAGCCGGATGCAGCCGCTGACGATTCGGGCCTGATCGCGGTCTACGTCGAGTCGGACCAGCTCCCGTTGCTGAAGTCGCTGGAACAACTTTCGGAAAACAACATGGTGTTGCGGACCCGACTGCAACCCCCGCTCCCCTATTTTGATTCACCAGCGATCGCGGCCGACGAAAATCGTTTCGTCGATAGCACTACGAAGGACAAGCGGAACAATGCTTTGGCGCTGGCCGAGCAGGAAACTCTGCAGCGGAAGGTGACGAACGTCGCCCGCGCATATAACTCCCTGCAATACGGCGTCGAACTGGAACTTTCCGAGAGTGGACTCGCACAAGCGGTAGATGCCCCAGTGTCGGCCCTCGATGCCTGGAACGATGAGACCTGGCGCATGTGGGCGATGACTCCCGGCCACCAGAACGGTCGCGCAATGGCTGCGGCGATGGCGCCCAAGCCGGCGGCAGTAGAGCGATCGGTCGCCGCATCTGGAGCACTGTTGCCCGAGCTGCAGTCAAACGGCGGGATCACCAATTCCTTCAATACGAAGATCGTGCTTTCCAACACAACGCAGTTCAACGAACTGAAATCACGGATGGAGCCCCAGGGGAAACAAACCCCCTCCCCCCTGGGAGCAGCCCCCTTCGAGAACGGGAGCACCGCGGGGCGTTTCCCAGCTCCTCCCCTCCCCATGACGGTCGCACCGGGAAACACGTCCGATCCCTCGCTGGGTCTCAATCGCGAGCGGCCGGTGCTGCGAAAGAGCGGGGCCTACGGGAATACCACGTTCAACTATGATGCAGCACGGCAGCAGTCGAGCAACACGATCCGTGTGCTCTTTGTCATGGTCCCCGGAAAACAAACCGCGCCGACAACTCGACCATCCCCATAAGGGGGGCCTTGCTGGAACCGTTGACCGACAGAATGTCCCGGTGCTGAATTTCCTCAGCGCCGGAACTATTCGTCGTCCCACTCGCCGTCCGGATTGGCGGCTTCGCTTTCTTCCAGTGCAGCGAGTTCGCGCGCGTACTCTGCATCTTCCCGCTTGGTCTGCACCGGAGAGCGATCGTCACGCGAGCGGAAGTAAATCTTCAGCGGCACCTCTTTGAACGGCAGTTCTTCCCGCATCACGCCCAGCAGGTACCGCTTCCACGATTCATCGAACAGCACCGCGTCGTTCACCTTGAACACGATCGTCGGCGGTTCGGTCGCCACCTGCGTCGCGAACAGAATTCGCGGCGTCCGGTTCTGTCGCATCGGCGGCGGCCACTTCTTAATCGCGGCTTTCACCAGCCGGTTCAGTTCACCCGTCGGCACGCGGAACCGTGCCTGTTTGAAGATCGCCTGGGCCAGATTAATCAGCTGTTTGACGTTCTTGCCCGTCTGACCGGTAATCACCGCGACCGGCACGTGCCGCATATCGGCGAACGTCTTGAACAGGTACTCGGCCCAGTCGCCCGAGGCCATCTCGCCGGCGAGGTCCCACTTATTCACCACGAAGATGCACGGCTTGCACTCTTCCTGAATCTCGGAGACCAGTTGCTTGTCGACGCGGGAAATCCGCTGCGCGCAATCAAAAAACATCATCACCACGCTGGCCCGGCGGATACTCCGCTTGGCCCGCGCCAGCCCGTACCATTCGACATCGTTCGCCAGGCTTTTCCGCTTCCGCACACCCGGTGTGTCGATCGCGATGAATGACTTGCCGTCGAGTTCAAACCGCACATCGACCGAGTCGCGCGTCGTGCCCGGAATTTCACTGACGATCATCCGCTCGGTTTCGGCCAGTTGGTTGATAAACGTGCTTTTGCCGACGTTCCGCCGCCCAACAATCGCCAGCTTGAGCTCCGGCTCTTCCGTCAGCCGGTCCCCCTGGTCGGCTTCCTCCTCCGTGGCTTCCGGCAGGTGCTCCAGAATGGCATCGAGCAGCTGCGTCTGATTCCGTCCGCCGATCACGCTGGTGGTGATCAGTTCGCCTTCGTACAGACCGTGAAACTCAGCGACTTCCCGGTCGAGCTTCGGCGAATCACACTTATTGACGACCAGAATTTTTGGCTTGTCGATTTTCCGCAGCCGCTGCGCGATCTGCCTGTCGAGCGTGGTAATCCCTGCCGGTCCATCCACGACGAACAGAATCAGATGGGCCTGGTCGATGGCAATCTGAATCTGGTGGTTGATTTCGGCTTCGAGTTCATCGAGATCGACGATCCCGATCCCGCCGGTGTCGACGAGTTCGAAGTACCGATCCTGATGGTGCATCGTGTACGTGACACGATCGCGCGTCACCCCGGCCATCGGGTCGACGACCGAAACGCGTTTGTGAGCCAGCCAATTCATCAGCGAACTCTTGCCGACGTTGGGTCGGCCGACGATCGCCACCTGCGGAACAGACATCCGGAACCTCGCGAAAACGACAACCCGTCATCATACTCACTCCTGCGCCCTTTTGCCGCATGGAAGACATTTGGCCGCAAAAAGGCGCAGAAGTCGCAAACGGAAGTGCAGAAGCTTGGTCACAAGCGGCACAAAAGAACACAAAAAGTAGGAGGGGAGGTCAACGTCGATTGCCGAGCATCACAGCGGGATTCTGGGCTATGGCGACGTGTACGGATCGCATCATTTCAACACCGTCCGATGGAACTCCAGGATGTCCCGCTGATCCAAGCTCATCCCTTCCACACTACGCTTTCCCTACTCTCCGAATCCTGTCATCTCCTCATCATTTTTGTCTCCTTTTGTGCCTCTTGTGGCCAACCCTCTTTTTTGCGACCTTTGCACCTTATCGCGGCCAACCTCTTCGGATCGACAACGGACATGACCACCTTTGCGGCCGACCTCGCCTTGTACGGCCCCGGTGCCACTGGCACGCCGGTGCCGTCGCGCGCTGAAGCCGAGACGTACTGCCGGAAACTGGCGACATCGCATTACGAGAACTTTCCGCTGGTCTCGTGGCTGTTGCCGCCGGATCTGCATCAGCCGTTCTTTAATGTGTACGCCTACTGCCGCTGGGCCGATGATCTCGGCGACGAAGTGGGTGATCGAGAGCGTTCGCTCGCGCTGCTCGACTGGTGGCGAACTGAACTGGATCGCTGCTATGCCGGGACTGCGACGCATCCGGTCTTCATCGCGCTGCAGCCGACGATCGCCACCTATACACTGCCGATCGACCCGTTCCGCGATTTGATCTCGGCGTTTGAACAAGACCAGCGGGTTGTCGATTACGCGACGTTCGACCAACTCCGCGACTATTGCCGTCGGAGTGCCGATCCGGTCGGGCGGCTGGTGCTCTCTCTCTGTCGACAGGTGACACCGCAGAACTTCGAGTGGTCCGATTCGATCTGTACGGGTCTGCAACTCGCCAATTTCTGGCAGGACGTGGCCCGTGATTTCGCGATCGGCCGCATCTACCTGCCGCAGGAAGATCGTGATCGCTTTGGAGTCACTCGTGATGTGCTCGCCGCAGGGAAGAGCACACCGGAGTTCCGCGCGCTGCTGGAGTTTGAAGTGACCCGCGCTCGCGAGTGGTTAACAGCGGGGCTGCCGTTGATCCCGCAACTCCCCGGCCGATTGCAGGTCGACATCGACCTCTTCGCCCACGGCGGCCTCTGCATCCTCGACCGGATCGCCCGCATCGACTACCGCGTCCTGGAAACCCGCCCCCGCGTCACCAAGCTCGACGCCGCCCGACTCCTCTGCGGGGCCTTGCTCCGCCGCGGTTGCCGCGCGATATTCCGTTATTGAAGTCGCGATGGCCTGGATCGCGGACCCGACTCGGCTATGATTTCATAATCCGCATGATCGGCGGCTCCCGATCACTGTTCTGTTATCCGCCAACTTCTCACTGCCGTCAGGAATATTCACGAGGAATCGCCTTGGCAAAATCTGCGAGCGATTTACTGTGGACTTCGAACTCGCAATAGTGCTCCCAGAAATAGACGCGGGGGTTTTGTTCTTCGTGCTTGATGGAATAATAATTTCCGTGGCCATCCGTGCCGATAATGAAATGCTCTGCGGGCCACCTGACAGTGGGGTCCGCATCGAACTCAAATGCCAAGTCGTCATATCGCTGGTCGTCAGGATTTCGAACGGCGACATTCTGGCCAATCAGCGGTTCGACGCTCAGGAAGACCGGGACGGCGAATTCGCTTTCTTCTTCTGCCATCGACGCGATAAATTTCGCGAGACGGGCAGGCGGAGACTTCAGGAATTCACGATATGCGGCCGGTAGCTGAACTCCGACTTCCTGCTCAATCCGATCAAGGTCTTTTTCATTCATGTTGGGGGTTCGGCTCCAGAAGGGCATGTGTGTCTCGTTGCTTCAGTTAATAGGATAACGACCCAAGCTCAGCGACCCTGCCCGCGGGACGCTGAGCTTGCATCCGCGACGCGATGGCCAGGTTCGCCGCAGCGCATGGTTAGACCTCGTCATCTCAACATCCCCTCACACTCTCCCAAAAGTGCCGGATCCCGATGGCCTTAAAATCTCGTGAGCCCTCCTTGGGTGTGTATCGCTGCGCCATACGAACGCCAGCAGGACGGCCACGCTCCGATGCCTCAACAAGTATCGCATCAAACTTCGTGCCCTGAACTGTGATGAAGCCGTCGTATGTAAGAGCATAAGCTGTAACACTCGCCGGCAGGGATGCGACTGCCTCTCTCGCCTGTCGCTCGCAGTCCTCCAACATCTCCGCCGCGTAACGGTGAAGCTCTCGGTTCCCATCCTGCTCAACGATCACAAATGGAATAAGCGGTCCGCCAATGTCGCGAACCGACTCGACTCCGTTGTCAAGTGCAAGAAACACGAGGTCTGCGAACCTCTCACTCATCTCAATTTGGTTAGCTGACCTAGCGAGTGCGAAGTGGTCTAACTAAGGGATAGCCAGAATCTCATTCTGTCTAGCCAAACTTGCGTCTCTGTCTCACACTTGTGGCATTCTGCGATGAATGGCATTCATCGTCAACCGTGCGGAAGCTCTCTGGTGGCATCAGAGAGTCGCTAACGCTCGAGTCGGACGGACCGGTGGTCCTGACTGCTGGCCGATCCTGGCAGAAACTTCCATAGCGGTTCGCATACCGCCAGTGAACCCCGATGATGTCTGTCACTTGGGTGAGGGATAATCTGGGAATTCGAGTGGCAGGCAGAGGACTTCGCTGCTGCCGCGGAGGTAGAGGCGGTTGCCGACGAGGGCGGGGTGCGAGTAGAGGCCTTCTTCGTCGGGGATCAGTTGGACGCGGTCGAGAATCTTCAGTTCGTCGGCGAGGGCGTCGATCAGCAGCAGTTCCCCGTTCAGCGTCGTGACGAGCAGTCGATCGGGACTGGCGATGAGTGTGGCGTATTCACGGAACGCCTTGTCCTTGCCTTTCCAGAGTGGACGCAGGCCGTTCGTCAGGTCGAGACAGTAGAGGCCGTGGTGAACCGCGAAGAGGCGGTCGCCGACAACAACTGGTGTATGTGAGTCGGGAGCAAGGTCCTCGAAGTGGGCCAGCGGCTCGGGCTTGATCCGGCCCTGATCGTCAAACTCGTAGAGGCGTGTCCCGTTGTTCTCGGTTGTGACGATCAACTGACCGCGCCACGCGATCGGGGTGGGGACATTGAAGTCATCACCATCCTGTGGCGTGAGCGTCCAGAGCCGTTTCCCGGTCGCGGGGTCCCAGCCGCCGAGGGAGTCGTGGTCGTAGCCGACGAGTTGCCGCTTGCCGCCCAATTCGGCCACGATGAGTGATGCAAAGGCTGCTGGCGGACCGGTCGTCTCCCAGATGGGTTCGCCAGTCCGCGGGTGCAGGGCCGTGATGGCCGCCCGTGTGCCCCCCGGCTGGAAGAGGAACTGGTTGTCGACAATGAGCGGGGAGGCAGCGTAGCCCCAGACCTGCTTGGCAGTGACCTGGTACTCGCGGAGGACGTCTTTCTTCCAGACGATGCTGCCGGTTTCGAGCGAGAGCGCGTGGAGATGACCGAACGCCCCGAAGGTGTAGACCAGGTCTCCGGCGATCAGCGGGGTGGCGCGGGGGGATTGACCGTAATCGAGACGGCCGCGGGCGTCGTAACGCAACGTCCAGCGGGGTTCACCGGTGGCAGCATCGAGACAACGGAAGAGATCGACGTTGTCGGCCGCGTCCCGATCGGAGAGGACGATCACGTCCCGGGTGGCGGCGATTCCACTATGGCCCTGATTGGTCAGCGTGCGCTGCCACAAAGCGTCGGCGCGTTTCGGGAGTCGCGCTGGTAAGGCGGGGACACGGGCATCGCGGTGTGCACCACGCCAGCCGGTCCAGGGGAGATCGACGTCAGCTAGTTTTTTTTTACGTCGGCTTCGTCCACAGCGTCTTTCGCCGATTTCCAGGCGACAAAGCCCGCCTTGGTTTCGAGCGCGGTGCGGAGTTTCGGCTGTTCACCGGCTTCAAGCAGGGCCTGCGTGAGTGCCTGCTGGGTCTCTGCGGGGAGAGCTTCGGAGACAAAGGCCGTGACGAACGGAACCGGTTCGGTCTTCCCGATGATCTTCAGCGCCCCTTTCGGGACTTGTCCGCAGCCTTCGAGCAACGGCGCGGCATAGCTGGAGATGACCGCGAAGCCCCGCTCGCCGGGTGGGAGTTCGAGGATCGCGGTCGCGCCGACATCGCATCCGGGTGCCGTTTCGAGCTTAGTCGGTAAGGCGACGGCATGCTTTTTCAGCAGCGCAATCGCGGCGGCGTGCTTCTCAGCACAGTCTTCCGGGCCAAAGATCATCCGGTACCCGGCGAGGTCGCTGACTTTCGTCGCCGGATCGAGTTTCGGGACGACCAGCCAGCCTTCCTGCGTTGTCCGGCCGTCTTTCCCCGTGAGGGAGGCGACTTGTCGGTACGGACGCTGGATCGCTGCGGCATCGAACCGGACAACGGACTCTTTCCCGATGACCAGATCGGCCCGGCCGGATTTGATCTTCGTTTCGACCGCGACTTTCAAAGACTCTGCATACGTCAGCTCAACGGGGCGCCCAAGACGCTCAGAGAGGTACGCGGTCAGCTTCGAGTAGTCGCGCTGGGCGTAACCTTGAACGCACGGGCATGACAGCTCTTTTGCCAGTGGATCCATCACCACGACCTGCAGTGCTGCAGGCTCTTGTGCGTGCACCGTGGCAACGAGTCCCAGCACGGCCAACATCCATCGAACGCGCATGTCATCTGATCCTGTAGCGGCTGGACGACAAAGACCTGAATGCAGGCTCGATGAGCCGTCTGATCGAGCCGGTTGCAATCATAACCGCGATCTAGTCGGCTTTCGCTTTTGGCTCAGCAGCAGCGAGCACGATGATTTGGGACTGGCCCTGATCGTAGAAGAGCAGGTGGCGGCCGTCCTTCGTGGTGGCGATGGCGACGTTCTTGCAGCCACCGCTGACCGGGGCTTTCCCGACAACCGACTGGAACTTGCCGTCCTTGTCGAACGCTTTGACGAAGCCTTCGGATTCCGCTGTGAGGATGCGGCCGAGGTTGTCGAAGCAGAGGTTCATCGGGTTGCAGCAGCCGCCAAAGCATTCGGCTTTGCCATTGCGGTCGCGGGTTCCCCACGATGCGACCTTTTCACCGGTGCGATCAAACTCCTGGACCCGGTGCCGACCGTTTTCGGCCACGTACAAGCTGTCGCCCCGGCATTGCAAATCCATTTGACCACAGCAGCCCGAGAGTTGCTTGACGATTTGTTCCGGGCTGGTGAGATCGGGGCTGAGCCGCCAGACCGCGAAGCCATAGCCCTTCATCATGGGGGTGGCGACAAACAGATCTTTTTCGGAAACCGTGATGGCATTGATTCCGGACTTCTGATTCCGCATCTCGGTCAGGACCTGATCGATCGTGCGTTTCTGCGTCCGTTCAGCAAATTGAGCGTACATCTGCCTGTAGGCCTCGACCATGCGAATCTGTTGTTCAAGCGGAGCCGTCTTGCTCACCCCGACCGAGATTGACATGTTCTCATCCAATTCAATCTGCAGCAGGTTGTTCTCGTCCACCTCACCAATCAGTTCGATCGATTGCCGCGCAGCCGGCTTCCTGGCCCGCACATTGACGGGTTGCTGTGCGTCGGCTGGTTGGGTATCGGCCAGTTCCTTGAGTTCTGTGAGTTTACGGGCAAACCCAACGGTCATCCGCTCGGCCTGTTCGCGCTCTTCCTTGAGCTGCTCTTCAGCCTGTTGACGCATCAGGGCTTCGTTCGAAGAGAATGCCTGCATCTGTGGTGCGACAATCTCGGCCAGTTTCTTTCCGGAATCGGCATACTTCACCAGCTTCCCGTCTCCGCCCAGGTAGACCGTCCCATCTGGTCCGACGGCGATCCGCAGCGCCGTAAAATCAACGTCCCACTCCCGCTGGAGTGTCCCATCGAGAGCATAGACTTTGACTTGGGCTGGAGCCGTGGCCTTCTCCGGCTGCTCGGTTTTCGGCTGCTTGCGTGGCTTCGCGGACGACCGGACAGGCTGCTCGTCCGGAGCCAATTCCTCCGCGGCCTCCTCGATGGCACCATACCGCTGCGTTTTCGCCACCAGCGCGAAGATCTCATCCCGCGGACCAACTGCAAACGACTGCAGCGTGTGCTTGTCGGTCGCACCTTTGACTTTCACGTTGCGCAACACACTGTGTGTTGCCTCGGTGGGAACCGCAGCGTTCGACTCGGCTCCGATGGTCACCGCCGACCCACCCAGCAACGAACTACCGAGTAGCGAACCGATCCAGCACACCAAGGCGAAGTGTCGACTGATGGACCACATACAACAGGTTCCTACGGGGAAGGGATTCGGCCACGACTGAGCCGATGGACAGTACCCTACCGCGTCAGAATCGTCGCGTCCAGAACAATCTGTAAATCCGGACAGAAAGAATCAGCCGACCGGAGTGGAAGTCTCGTGACCTATAGCGGGGAGTCCCTAAAGCGCAGTCGGTCAAATCGGCGGTGACTCAGGTCACTTGGGAACAACAGGGGATCGGCGAGTGAGGACGAGTTCCATGACGAGCCGCTCGTCTCCCTGATCATCCAGAGAGTATTGCCGGTGGACGATGCGGTTATCGTCGGCTTCCAGGCGGGTGACGGTCTGGGACTGACGGGACGGCGGGCCGCCGAGCGCCACACCTTTCAGTTTGATCTCTTCGTTGTTGAACGGTTTGTCACTTTCACGGTGCGAGATCCGCGTGGCCCGCGAGTCGATCCAGGTGGTCGTGAATTTTCCCGTCGCCGAGTCGAACCCGATGATACCGGTCCCGGTGGTTTCCCCCGTTGGGCTGTTGAAGCGGAACTCTGAACGCAGGAAACGACCGCCGTGGATCATCGTCTGCGTGCAGGTGCCGGTCTGCTTGGAGACTTGCCCATCACGGCCGTAGAAAGTCTTCGCGACATCCCATTCCCCCGCATAACGAGCCAGGTACGCATGCGTGGGACCGGGGGCCGAACGAGGTTCAACCGTCGCCTGCGGCTCTGTCTTCGCTGGAACTGCTGGTTGTGCCAGGACGACTTCGGATAACAACAATCCGGTGAACAGAACCCGGGCCCAGGACTTCTGCACGTTGTTCCCCTTCAGGCATGACCGTAACGAAGCTTGCCGTGTTTTGTCGCCAACCGAAATCTTCGAGTCGCGTGACGTCGCCAGATGGCACCGATCGACTCGACACGCTTCATGCCGAGATCGCGATGGCGATCTCCTGAGTCATGCCGGTGTCAGTTGGTGATGTTCGTCGATTCGCCGCCGTTCCGGGTGGCCGAGGCCCGCCAGACTCCGAGGTCAATCGAGTTGCTGACGGTGCGGACTGAACCGTCCATCATCAGGACGTTTACAACCCCGGTGTGTTAGCTGCGGGACGTCACGGCATCGAACGAGATTCGGGTCGCCGATGAGCCTTCGCGACTCGTGAGCTGGTCGACGTCATAATCGACCCCAGCCACATTCACCAGCGTGCGTGTGTTCGGCGTCAGGACGAACGTGACGCCGGTATGAAACGTCGGGCTTCGGTCCAGCCGGTGTGTCCACTCGGGGGATTGGCCGTGTTCAGAGTCCCGCCGAGGGCCAGAACTTCGGTCACGTTCGCCGGGGGAGGCGTGGTCGCCGCGAGCGAAGTATTGGTCACACGGTTCCAGGTATGCGCCCGGACTTCTGCGAACCCGATGGTATTACTCAGCCCGTCGGTGCAGCTACTGGCAGGCGTACCGCACTGCGGCTGCCGAGTGAAGGGCAGAGCCCCATTTCCTCCCTGTCCGGAAGCCGGATCCCACACCATCCAGACGCCAACGTTGGCCCCGTAAGTGGTGGGCCAGCGATTGATCGAACTCGGACCGGTCGCACTGGTTGCGGGCTTGACCCGATCGTTCACTTCTGAAGGACAGACGAATGTCGCGATTCGCTGCCGGGAGACGACGTCCTGGGTGTTTCCCGCAGCGCTGAAATCGACTAACTGATAGAGCGTCGTCTGTTCCAGTTAGGGAAGAATCTGCGTGTGGATCGACCAGGCATCACCCGCCGTCGCTCCCATCGGATATGCACCGCTGCTGGGGAACATGCTGAAGGTCGATTCGTAGTTATAAAGCCCCAGCCCCAGTTGCTTCATGTTGTTGCGACACTGAACCCGCAGTGCCGCTTCACGCGCCTGCTGGACCGCTGGAAGGAGCAGTGCAATCAGGACCGCGATAATCGCGATCACCACCAGCAGTTCAATGAGTGTGAACCCGTTACGTGGTGTCCCAGGCGCGGGTGTCTCGGTACGCCGTGAAAGGCGGACGGTCCGTGCAATGCAGGACGGGCGAACCGAGGCAATACGCTTGTGAGATTGCATGAAGCATCACCCTGAATACTGGCGGCGTAACCACGAACCGAATTTACGGATTCCAAAAGTCCTGACAATCTGTCCATGAGCAGTCCATTAAGCTGAGGTCAGCCATCGCGGGATTGTGCCCATCGGTCTTGCGACAGCCAACCCAACACTGCAAACTCGACCAGCACGGACGCTCAACTCAGGTCGACTGATGACAACCTGTTGTGCATTCTGAGTTATATTCGCGACGCCGTAACAGGGTTGCAAGTTTTTTTGCTGCGATCGCTCGAATCCCGACAGACTCTGCGTACGACACCGATTCCCATGCCTCATCCCGCCTGGTCGCTGTTGCCAAATAGCCTCACGGTCGCCCGTCTGGTCCTCGGGATCGCCTTGCCCTGGGTTCCGGTCGAGTGGCAGTTCTGGGTCCTGCTGATGGCTGGCTTCACGGACCTGATTGATGGCTGGATCTGCCGCCGGTTGGGCGTGACGTCCTGGTTCGGACAACTCGTCGATCCGATCGCAGACAAGACGCTGGTCCTGGTTGCGCTCGGTTGTGCATGGCACGCAGGCTGGTTGTCGCCGCTGGATTGTGGATTACTAGCGGCTCGCGATCTCGCGGTCCTGGCCATCAGTGCGACGGCCCTCTTGTGGCATCGGGAGAATTGGCGAAAGCTGCAGCCGCGGCTAAGCGGGAAACTGGCGATGGGAGGCCAGGTCGCAGCCCTCCTCGGGGTCTACTGGGTTCAGGGCCCCTGTCCCGCTTTGGTACTGATCGGCGGGGTATTGAGTGTGATCGCCGCGGTCGATTACACGGTGACTGGGTGGCGGTTGCGCGGTTAATCAAGACGCCCATCCATCGCCATGGATGGGCCTCGGGAGCGATATGAGCACAGCGCGCGATGCGTGGTGGTGGCAGTTGCCGCGGTGGATGGCGGCGGTCGTCGTGCTGCGCGTGACGGCGGGGATCGTGCTCGGCTCGCTCGACTACTTCCCCCCCGACTTCAACGCCGACTTTCTCCGCGGGCGGGAAGCGACCTTCTTCGGCAGCTATCAGTGGGCATTCTATCCGCACGTCGTGGTTGGCCCGCTGACGATGCTGCTCGGGCTGCTGCTGGTGAGCACCGCGTTCCGCACGCGCTGGCCGCAGTGGCATCGGCGGCTGGGGCGACTGCAGGTTCTCTGCGTGCTGGGAGTGATCGCTCCGAGTGGTTTGTGGATGGCGTGCTACACCCAGACGGGACCGTTCGGGATGGCCAGCTTCGTGCTTCAGTCGGTGCTGACAGGCGTGTGTGCGGCACTCGGCTGGCGGGCCGCTGTGCAGCGGCGGTTTGCCATTCATCGTCGCTGGATGCTGCGAACGTTTGCACTGTTACTCTCAGCCATCGTGCTCCGCGTCCTCGCGGGGACAGCCACACTCTTCGGTTACGGCCCCGCATGGTTCGATCCCCTCGCGATCTGGCTCAGCTGGACGCTCCCACTCGCCGTGATCGAATCCTGGCCGTGGTTGCGTGCTCGCATCTTGGGGGTGAAGACCGCAAGCTCAGCGACTCCAGGTGCCACCAGCGGCACCCGGTGTCAACAGAGACTCTCCTGAGTCGACTCCCAAAGCCCAGGTCGAAACCCCTGTCCAACCGAATCTGGTTGTTTTCGCGGCAAGTTGCATTTCATTTTCAATGAACTCGGGCCTCCCTGCTTGAACGCGTCCTTGTGAAGCTCTGCTTCACTGGTCGCGGACCACTTGGCTCGATGGTGAATTGGCAAATCACGCCGTATCTTATGACATCCAGACGAGCGATCTCCCGGTCGCTGGTCACCAGAGCGTCTTGAGCACCAGCCGACCGATCGTTCGCCTGACACAGGGAATTCTCCAATGATCTTCGCCCGCATTTCTTTGCGTCTTTCGCTGGTCGCTTTGAGCATCGGACTCTTGTCAGACTGGTCTGGAGCCTGGTGTGCCGAGCCGACGTCCACGGCTGCGGTCGTGGATCGGACGCACCTGCCGTTGCCGAATACCGCTCGACCACGCGACATCGTCTACGATGCGAAAAGTCCCGATGCGAAGTTCCCCCCGATCAATCAGTTGCGTCCCCCGGCAGGTGCGCCGAACGTCCTGATTGTCCTGATCGACGATGCCGGCTTCGGCGCGTCGAGTGCGTTCGGCGGTCCCTGTCGGACACCGACCCTGGAACGCCTAGCCGTCAACGGCTTGAAGTACACCCGCTTTCACACGACCGCGTTGTGCTCTCCGACGCGGCAGGCGCTCCTCACCGGACGAAACCACCATTCGGCGGGAATGGGCGCGATCACAGAACTCGCCA
The DNA here is from genome assembly GCA_044229335.1 of Planctomycetaceae bacterium. GTDB lineage: Bacteria > Planctomycetota > Planctomycetia > Planctomycetales > Planctomycetaceae > DSVQ01. Next base: position 51,925 of record JBGATC010000023.1, read on the forward strand.
GTGGTGCGCCGGGCTACAGTTCGATCCTCCCGAACACGATGTCACCGCTCGCCCGGACGCTGGTCCTCAACGGCTATTCCACGGCGCAGTTCGGCAAGTGTCACGAAGTCCCTGTCTGGCAGACGAGCCCCGCTGGTCCGTTCGATGCCTGGCCCACTGGAGGCGGCGGCTTCGAATACTTCTACGGCTTCATTGGGGGCGAAGCGAATCAGTGGTACCCCACCCTCTTCGAAGGGACGAGTCCGGTCGAACTGAAGCGGACGCCAGAGCAAGGCTATCACCTGGTTCCCGACATGACCGACAAGGCGCTGCGGTGGATCGGTCAACAGCAGGCGCTCACTCCGGACAAACCGTTTTTCGTGTACTTTGCCCCCGGGGCGACGCATGCACCACATCACGCGCCCAAAGAGTGGTGCGATAAATACCAGGGCCGGTTCGATGCTGGCTGGGATCGTCTCCGCGAAGAAACGTTTGCTCGCCAGAAACAACTCGGCGTGATCCCCGCCGATGCCAAGCTGACTGCCCGGCCGAAAGAGATTCCCGCGTGGGACGAGATGCCGGAGACGATGAAGCCCGTGCTGCGGCGGCAAATGGAAGTCTACGCCGGGTTCCTGGAATACACCGACCATCACGTCGGCCGCATCATCGAAGGTTTGGAAAAACTCCGTCTGCTCGACGACACGCTGGTCTACTACATCGTGGGCGACAACGGGGCTTCCGCTGAGGGGACGCTGATCGGCGCGTATAACGAAATGGCGAACTTCAATGGGTTGGCGGCTCTGGAAACGCCGGAGTTCCTGACCGCCCGGATCGACAAGCTGGGGGGCCCCGAATCGTACAATCACTACGCGGTCGGCTGGGCGCACGCGCTCAACACCCCCTATCAATGGACCAAGCAGGTCGCCTCGCACTGGGGAGGCACGCGGAACGGCGCGGTGATTCACTGGCCGAAGGGGATGAAAGCCCGCGGCGAGCTGCGACATCAGTTTCATCACGTGATCGACGTCGCTCCGACAATCCTCGAAGCGGCGCGGTTGCCGCAACCCGAGTCGGTGAACGGGATTCGTCAATCCCCCCTTGAAGGGACGAGTATGGTCTACTCGTTCGATGCTCCCCAGGCGGCCGAACGGCACACCACACAATACTTCGAGATCTTCGGCAATCGCGGGGTCTATCATCATGGGTGGACCGCGGTGACCAAACATCGGACGCCGTGGCTCCTGACAGGGGTCACGCCCCCGCCGTTCGATGACGACGCCTGGGAGTTGTACGCCGAGACCGATTGGACGCAGAGCGAGAACCTCGCGGCGAAACAGCCTGAGAAGCTCCGAGAGTTGCAGCGCCATTTCCTGATTGAAGCGACCCGGTACAACGTGCTGCCGCTCGACGATCGCACCAGCGAACGCATGAACTCGGATACGGCGGGGCGTCCCACCCTCATCCGCGGGAAGCAGCAACTCCTGTTCGGCGGGATGGGCCGCTTGGGCGAGAACTGCGTCCTCAACCTCAAGAACAAGTCACACTCGGTGACCGCCGAGATCGACGTGCCTGCCAGTGGCGCGCAAGGGGTGATCGTCTCCCAGGGGGCAAACATCGGCGGGTGGAGCTTGTACGCTCACCAGGGGAAGTTGAAGTACTGCTACAACCTGGTCGGCGTGAAGCACACGTTCGCAGAATCGGCTGCAGCGTTATCGCCGGGAACGCATCAGGTGCGAATGGAATTCGCCTATGACGGAGGTGGTTTGGGGAAAGGGGGCGAAGTCAAGTTGTTCGTCGATGGCAAGCCGGCCGGGATGGTGACCGTCCCGATGACCCAGGCGTTCGTCTTCTCCTGCGACGACGGCTGCGACGTGGGCGAGGACTCCGGTGCGCCCGTTTCTCCCGATTACGGTCCGGTCGGCAACGCCTTCAACGGAACCGTCAAAGGGGTCCTCCTCTCCATCACCGACGACCCCAAGAACGCCGATCACCTGTTAAAGCCCGAGGATGTCCTGAAAACGATCTTCGGGCGTCAGTAACCGACCGACGATGGTATCCGAACTCGCCGACGGGTCACTGGGGTGAAGTCTTCTGACGACGGATGGTGATGGAACGCATGAACGAACACGAAAGCAGTTTCATCGCGGCCTTCATCTCGAAAGAGAAGCAGGAACGGTATCGCTTCTTGCTTGGCAGTCATGACGTCAAACGCCGCAGTGAATGTCTCGACCGACTCAATCACTGCCGCGATTTCATCGAGCAGTTTGTCACCTGGCTGCCGCGTGATCCACGTTCCACCACTCGCAATGCGGCAATCGCGGCCATGCTGCGGGAAAAAGGGAGTCCAAACCTGGTTTACGTGCTCGCGTGCTCGTGTACCGTCGATGGCCAGACGATGCCGCTGCTCGAAGCCATGGACCAGACAACGGCCGCGGGATGGGGCACCATCATCTCTTGCGTTGCCGGCAAATTGGCCTATTACTATGACGAACACGGAGAAAGACGAGCGATCCTCGAACGCCGACGTTGAGATGATGACCAGCCATCGCCGTGCACCGTTCTCGACGGGTGGCAGGGGCGCTCCGCGCAGCGGAAGCCCCCGGACTGATTGCTGGAGAGTCAACGGAACTGGGACTCGGGACAGGGTCGAAGTCCCCAATCGCTGGCGGCGGATGGCCGCGGTTGAAATGACGTGTTCTGGTCCGGGGGCTTCCGCGAGCGCGGAGCGCCCCCGCCAGCCACCGATCTTTTCTTGACGCGATCGCCGACAAAAGGATTCCGCTTGATTCGAAACCGACATCATGGGGAGCAACTTCGCCCGATTCGAAGGAAAATCGGCGGTGCAAACGGGAGTACGGCGGGCGACTTATCATTCTGCTCAAAGCTTCTTTTTGCCAATGAATTGCACAACGGAGGCCATGCCAGTGTGGTACTCCCCTTCAACAACCTCTCGCTCGATTTCTTGGCATAGAAGGATTTCACAAATCTGGAACTCCTTCTGGATGTCCAAAGCGGTCATCAGCATGTCAGGATCTTTGGGTCCACCTGTGTTCCGAGACAATTGTGACTTTGCGTAAGCTTCGAGAAGGATGATTCCTCCGGGCTTGAGGGATTGCTCCACCAATGGGTACAGTCGCCGTCGAACATCACGGGGTAGATGTGCAGAAATTGACACGACGGAGCCGTAGTGATTTGAAGGAAGCTCATACATTGCAAGGTCTGCAACCTCGGTCGTGATAGCTACGCCTTTCGATTTGGCAAGTTTGTGTGCTTTTGCAAGCCCCACTTCTGATCCATCGACTCCGAGCACATCCAATCCCAGTGAAGCCAGAAAGACTGCGTTACGTCCTTCTCCTTCTGCCAAGCTCAGCACCGGACCTGTGAGTAGTTTTGCATTCTCCACAAGAAATGAATTCGGCTCTGTTCCGTATGCGAACTCGTCGCTGCCATATCGTTCATTCCACATGATGATTCCCTTCGATTTCCAACGAACAAGAAGGCTGACCGGCCGGCACACGGCGAAGGACACTGCTGTGAACAAGAGCTTAGGAAATACCGGAGCCTCATGGTAGGCGCAGGGTGGCTGCGGCGCTCCGCGCAGCGGAAGCCCCCGGACTGATTGCTGGGGAGTCAACGGAATTGGGACTCGGGACAGGGTCGAAGTCCCCAATCACTGGCGGCGGATGGCCGCGGCTGAAATGACGTGTTCTGGTCCGGGGCTTCCGCTAACGCGGAGCGCCCCCGCCACCCGGTTACCTTGGGTTGTTAGAACTCGCCGATCGGTTCCTTCCCATCGATGGTGACGAGCGAGTGGCGGGTTTTGGGATCGATGTTTTCGGAGAGGAAGCGGACGCTGCCGTCGGCGAGGAGGGTCTGGCAGCCGCCGACGTGGGCGGGCCTGGGCTTGGCAGGCTTGGTGAAGACCGATTCATCGGCATCGCGGGGTTCCATCCAGGGGACGGCGTAGGCGTCGTCGACTTCGATGACCATCAGCGTATTGCTGGTCCCGTCGGTGATGTCGCTGATCGTCCGTGTGTGGCCGGGAGGGAAGACGCTCTCGGGTGTCGCGAGGGCGAGGTACGTCGTGTTCGGCGCGACGACCACTGAACCGGGACAGCGGTAGGCCAGCAGGTTCTGCGGGAACAGGGGGGCGTTCTCCGGGGCATCCCACGGCTGGTCGAGATGCAGGCGGGAGTACAGCGATTGCTGATCGAGGTAGGGGAGCACCATCGTCCGCCAGCTATGGAGCGTGCGGCCGCTGGAATCGAACGTCGCGACCAGCGGGAACGAACGGTGCGTGTCGTGGTAGTTGTGGAGCGCGAGACCGATCTGCTTGAGGTTGTTCTTGCACTGCGTACGCCGGGCACCACCCCGTGAACTTCGCGTGACGGGGGGAAGCAGCAGAGCCCCCAACACCGCCAGAATCGCCAGCACGACGAGCAGTTCGATCAGCGTGAGGCCGCGACGTGAGACGGGGAACTTGCCCCGGCTCCAGAACCGAATTGAGAAGGGATGAGACATCATCGGGCTCCGGGAGGGGAAGATGGAGCAGACAAGATGACTCCCATCCTACGCCCCGTCGCTGCGGAGGGGCAAGATGGTATTTGTCCCAGCGGGACCATGGGGTGTCGATCGGAGGAGCGCGAAGACGCAAGCGTGGGGATTCAAAATGGCGTGGTCCGCCGGGTCTGGGAGGCCCGGCGGACCACGAACTTCTGGCGTTGAGTGTTCCGCCCTGAGCGGCGTCCGTGCCACTCTGAGGCTGCTGCCCCACGGCGAACACTCCAACGGGCCCGCACTGCCGTTTGGTCCCCGTTGTTTGACCGGATGCCACGCTCCGTGCAGCAGCCGATCATCCGCATAGCCCGGTAGCCAGCGGAATCGCGAAGCCCGGACTCTCGCAGGAGTCGGGCCGATCAATCGAATTGCCTTCCCTGGTGTGCTGCTCGGTGATGTGTCAGAGGGCCGTCAAAGCGGCCCGAGCCAGCTCGTCAAACTCTGGTGTCAGCTTTTCAGAAAACGCGTCCCAGGTCGTCTTGTCCCACAGCTCCGCGTGGTCCTGCACTCCTAGCAGATACGCCTCGTGCTTCAGCCCGGCGTAATCCGCCAATCGATCCGGAATCCGAATCCGTCCCTGTCCGTCGAGGTCGACCCGTTCGGCGGTCGAATAAAACAGCCGCCGATAATTCTGAAACTGAATCTGCGGACCCAGTTTCGCTCCATAATCTGCAAACCCCTGGGGACTGAACAGCAGTAGTGAACGATCGGTCCCAGGGGCGATGTACAAAAACTCCAATTCCGGCTGACCAAAGTCATCCCGCAACCGTTTGGGGACCGCCAGCCGGCGTTTCTCGTCGAGCGTTCGGAGAAACGTCCCAGTCAGCGGCATGATTCACCACTTGTCCCCACTTGTCCCCACGGCGGCCCAACTCTACCAACCGGCGGCAATCATGCAAGCCTCTTCTTGAGCAACCCCCGCTTCCACCCGCCATCAGTCGCACCTAGCTCTTTACGCAATCACGAATTCCGACTTTTTCTTTTTTTTCGGAAAGGGGGGTTAGGGGACCAGATTGGCCGGGTGAGAAACGAGTTTGCGATAGAGCGCCGCATAGCGGGCCACCATCGCCTCTGTCGTAAACTGTTGGGAAACAGTCTTTTGCGCCGCACGCCCGACAACCGCCGCGTGTTCCGGAACGTCCAGGGCATGCGACATGGCCCGATTCAAGGCAGCGGGATCACCGACTGGAACGAGCCACCCAGTGACATTCTCGACGATCAATTCCGCGGTCCCTTCCACCGCCGTGGCGATGATCGGCCGGGCAGCGGCCATCGCTTCGAGCAGGACGTTCGCCATCCCTTCCCACCGCGACGCCAGCACAAACAACGTGGCCCCGGCGAGCAGGGCTGCCACATCGCTGCGACGGCCGGTGAAGGTCACGGACGATGTGATTTTCAATTCTGCGGTGAGGGCTTCGAGACGCGTGCGTTCGGGTCCTTCTCCCACGATCACAAGGTGTACATCATCGTGCTGCTCGCGCACCCCCTGGTACGCGCGTAAGAGATCATCGAGACCCTTTTGGGGATCGAGCCGACCAATCGTCAGGATCACACGTCGTCCGGTGGGGACATGCAAGGTCGACCAATCACACGGTGTCGCAGATCCGAAGACGCGGGCGGCGACTCCATTCGGGATGACGACTGTCTTGCGTGGATCAAAGCCGCATTCACGTTCGCAGTAGTCGGCAACACCGCGACTGACGCAGACGTTGCGATCCACCAGCCCGTTGGTCCAGCGATCAATCCAGCCATAAACACGGCTGCGACGTTCTGCCACGCGGACCCCGGACAGAATCCGCGGCACACCGGCCGACCAACCAGCAATCCGTCCAATGATGTTCGCATGAAAGAGAAATGTCTGCAGGATCGCTGGCCGAAACGTCCGCAGTGCCCGTCTCAATTCGAACAGGACCCGCGGTGCATCCCACGCATACAGACCGTCCAGGCACTCGACGGGCACACCGGCATCGCGGATCACACTGGCATACGGACCAGGTGGCCCCAGCGCGTAGACCCGTGGTTCCCACTCCTTCCGGTCCAGACCGGTCGCGAGTTCAGCGAGGATCCGTTCCGCCCCGCCTGCGTCCAACTCGGTAATGCAGAAAGCGATCCGCGTGGGTGGCAAGGCGATGTTCCCTGATGCGTCGGGTGCAGAGGACCCGCGCCCCGGAGTTTCCTCGACGCTTTAGATCGGCACATCCCCGGTCGATCGCGGAGAAGTGGGTCCCGTGCGAAGCGACTTCTCGGTGCAAGCTGGTATGATATACCGGTTACTCCGGTCGGGGTGGTCCGTCTTATGGGAAGAGACGTCTCCCAGATCAATCGGGGCAGGTGCCCTGCAGGTTGATCGGACAGTGACCGCCCGCCGCCCGGACGGAATTCCCCGGTATGCCTTACGAAGCCCTCAGCGATTTTCTCGGTGCCTGGCAGGATACTGGCGAGGTCGTGCGGATCACTGCGCCGGTCGATGCCGTGGGCGAACTGGCAGCGATCACGCAGCAGGTTGTCAGCCGTGCAGACGATGGCGGCCCGGTGCTGCTGTTTACTCAAGTACGTCAGAGCGCTGCGGGAGTCGCCGTCGTCACCAATCTTCTCGGAAATCGCCGCCGACTCACGCGACTTCTCGGTGTCGATGAGTGGTCGGCTCTCTCCCGCCGCTGGGGGACCGATCCCTCGACGTTGAATCCCATCGGTCGTGGTCTCACGCCACGTGCGGGACGACAAGCCCCCGCACAACAGGTGATCCGGCTGGGCCGCGATGTCAACCTGCTCCAGCTGCCGATCCCCACGCATCCCGGCGAAAAGAATCCCGTTTTACACGGGGCGCTCGTCATCACGGCGGATCCGGAAACCGGCGAACGATTCTTCGCCGAGGTTCCGGTACAGTCTCTCGATCGGACGCGGGCAGCGATCCACTGGCCGAGTGATGCAATCGTGCATGCTCGACTCGAATCGAGTACGCGACAGTGGCCGGTGGCGATTGTCATCGGGGGCGATCCCCTGCATCGGCTCGCGGTCGCCGCCCGCCGCTGGCCGGGCTTGCCCGAGGGATTCGCGTGGGATGGCTGGCTCCGCGGTGCGGCGTTGGAAACGGTCCGCTGTCGTTCGCACGATCTCGACATCCCTGCGCATGCAGAGTGGATTCTCGAAGGCTTTCTCAATCCACCGGGACTGGGTGGGGAAGCGAGCGTCGAAGCGGTCGATCCGGTGGTCTTATCCGGCGGACTGCTCGGCCGTGGCGGACCGATGCCGATCGTATCGATCACCGCGATCACGCATCGGGCGACACCGCTGTTGCCTGTGGCGGTCCATGGCCCGCCGCCGAATGAGGCGTACGGTATCGATCAGGCCCTTGAGCGTCTGTTTCTCCCGGTGCTTCGCCAGCAGATACCAGAACTGGTCGACTGGCATGCTCCCCCGGAAGGGAATGGACGGGCGGTCGTCTTCGTCTCGTTGACGGGAGCGGGAACCGCTGTCGCTCGACGGGTCTTGCATGCTCTATGGGGGACTGCTGCGACTGCAGACAGTAAACTCCTGGTCCTCGTCCCGGCGACGGTTAACGTTCACGACTCGGCTGCGGTTTGGGCCCAGGTGGCTCACGCCGTTGATTTCCGACGCGATGCGATCCTGGATGACGGTCCCGCGGCTGTCGACGACCCGGCAGGGCAGGCTGGGTGGATTGGACGCCTGGGGATCGACGCCACGGGGGGCCCGAAGCTGAACGAGATCCCCGCAGAACTGGCGGCCCAGATTCAGGCGCGGTGGAGTGAATTTCAATTGCCGATGCGTTGGGGAGGCTGTCCGTGAGTGTGGCGACGACGGTCGATAAGTCGGGCGAACGCGTTCGCGAGATGTTTGGCGAAATCTCGGGACGCTACGACTTTTTGAACCACCTGCTCTCCGGCGGGACCGACATCTACTGGCGGTCCCGCACCGTGAAAATGGTTCCCCCCGTGGGAACAGCACCGATTCTCGATGTCTGCACCGGCACCGGCGATCTCGCGCTGGCTTACTGGCGGAAGGGGAACGGGGCGATCGAAGTTGTCGGGACCGATTTCACCCCGCAGATGCTCCGCATCGCAGAGAAGAAGCGGGACGGCAGACCACTCGGTCCGCAGAGCGCATCGCTCACATTTCTGGAAGCCGACACGCAGCAGCTTCCGTTCGAGAGCGACCGTTTTCAGATTGTCTCAGTCGCGTTCGGCTTGCGGAATGTCTCGAATACGGAGCAGGGGGTGCGTGAGATGACGCGCGTCTGTCAGCCGGGGGGCCGCGTCTGCATCCTCGAGTTCTCGATGCCGTCGGGCCTCTTCGGTCGCTTCTATCGCTGGTACTTTAAGAATGTGCTGCCGCGGATCGGACAGTTCTTCGCCCGCAACCGGCAAGCCGCGTACAACTATCTGCCCGATTCGGTGAGCGAGTTCCCTTATGGAAAGGAGCTAGCCGACCGCCTGACCAGCTGGGGCCTGACTGAAGTGACGTATCACCCGCTGACGTTCGGCATCGCGACGCTTTATATTGGGAAGAAACCGGTCGCAGCTGCAGGGCCAGCGAACTGAATCGAAGACAGTTGCGGGGTTCGTGGAAGATCGAGAGGTCATCATGTCCGGGATTGTGCTGGAAGATACCGTCGAGATTCCGTTCGCCGCTGCCACCTTCTCCGGGTTTCGGCGCTGGTCCCGTTCCCGCCGATTCCCCCACGAGGGCCGGATTGACTACCTCACCGGGCAGGTGGAAGTCGACATGTCACCCGAACAGTTTTTTTCGCATGGAGGCGTGAAAGCCGAGGTCGTCCGCGTCCTGGGCGCGATCAACCATGACCTACGCTTCGGACTCCTGAGGATCGACAGGACCCGTGTCGTCCATCCTCAAGCCGAGCTCTCCGTGGAACCAGACATTGTTCTGAGTTCTGATTTCCTATGCGACCTTAGAGACTGGCAGAGTTCGCGTCCTGCGGACTGCCGATTCACCTCAAGGCGATGGTGCCGAGATTGAAGGGAGTCCCGATCTGATTGTGGAAATCGTCAGTCGTTCTTCAATCAAGAAAGATACCGAACGCCTGCCAAAGGCTTATTTCAAGGCGGGAGTTGAAGAGTACTGGCTGATCGATGCCCTCGGAAGTCAGCCGGTTCTCACGATTCATCAACGTGGGCGGAAGGGCTTCAAGCGCATCCTTGTCGACCGCGCAGGCTTTTCTCGTTCCGAACTGCTGCACCGCCGCTTTCGCCTCAATCGCAAATCCGTGCCTGCTGGTCTGATCGAGTACGAGCTAGAATCGACTGCCGACTGACCGGCACAAACCCTTCACGATCATCAGAAAGTAGACTCCAGCGTGCGTGATTTAGTTGTCGCCATCACCGGTGCCAGTGGTGCGATTTATGCGGTCCGGCTGCTGGAAGTCCTGGTCGCAGCCGGGCGGCGGGTGCACGTCACCATCAGTCCGGCGGCTGTGGAGGTCTTCCATCGCGAACTCGAACTCACGATTGATCTCGAGCGGTTCAATCCACTCCAGCTCATCCCTGATCCGGACACGCTACCAGAGACCAGCCCGCTGCGACTGTGGCGACCAAAGGCCGCCCGACTCTCGCATAACAGCTCGGTCTTCAGCGATAGCGAACTCAGTTCCGGCAAGCTGATCTACCATAGCTATCGCGATTATTCGGCCGGGATCGCCAGCGGGTCGTTTCTGACCGACGGCATGGTGATCTGCCCGTGCTCGGGGGGGACGCTCGCCGCGATCGCCACGGGGCAATCACAAAACCTGATCCACCGCGCGGCCGATGTCCATCTGAAAGAACGCCGCAAACTGGTCCTCGTTCCGCGCGAGACACCGCTCAGCGCGATCGCTCTGGGCAACATGAAGACGCTGGCTGATCAGGGCGTGGTGATCCTCCCGGCATCGCCCGGTTTCTATCACCAGCCGGCAGGATTGCCTGACCTCGTCGACTTCGTGGTGGCGCGCATCTGCGATCAACTCGGCGTGCGTCACGAGTTGATGACACGCTGGGGGCAGTCATAAAGAAACCCAGGGATGGCCATCCCTGGGCGTCAATCAGATCATATCGAGCTTGCGATGCGAGCGTTGCGGCGGACGACTGCACGTCGCGCAGACCCCTTCGACTTCCAGCCGATGACCCGACATCCGGAACCCGTGCTCCGCCGCGATTTTTTCCAGCACCTGGGCGATGGCATCGTTGCGGAACTCGGTCATCGAGCCGCATTTCTTGCAGATCAGGTGATCGTGCTGGGGATAGCCGTAGTCGTGCTCGTAGACTTCGCGATCATTCGCACGGGCCACGCGGCGTAACAAGCCGGCTTCCACCAGCAGATTCAGCGTGCGATAGATCGTGCTGCGGCTGGCCCCCGACTGACCCTGACGGCGCGAGAGATTGCCGACCCACTGTTCAGCATCGAAGTGATCGTGCGTGGCATACACCGCCTGCACAATCACTTCGCGTTCGGGAGTCAGACGCATCCCCTTGGTGAGGAGGAACTCGCGAAACTTGTCGACGGGTGCCACCGACACGTCAACTGCGGCCAACTCACTCACCATGACCTCCGACGTTCCCGTTCGTCTCACAACCACTGAACCGTTTCCCCGCCACCCGATGGCGACGGGAACATCGTCCAGCGGCCGCGACGTTACTCGTCGTCGAGACTGAGTCCCAGCGAGTCGAACATCTTACCGAGCGCCGCTTCGAGCTTCTCGTCCGTATCGTAGGTGCCATTTTCGATGGCTTCCTTGATCCGGGCGAGCCGCTCCTGACGGACGTCGGAGTTCTGACTCAACTGGTCCAACATTTTCCCCGCTGAGGAGAGCTGCAGTTCATCGGTGGGGAACTGCGGGCGATTGACCGCGGTTTCCCGAGCGGCAGGAGCTGCCGTATTCGCCGGACGAATCGGCACTGCCCCGGACACCGAACCGACACCTCGGACGTCCATGTCACTCTCCCCCTCCTGGATGAGGCCGAGCCGTGACACAGCGGGGGTCCCCGCTGGCCGCACTCCGCTACGTTGCGCATCATACCCGACAACGGGCGAACGATTCAATCGGGACTCAAGTCCGTACCACATCGAGACTTCCCCTCTGCAAGCCGGTGCAGCTGACGGGCCATCGCCAATGATGGCCGCCGGGGGATCGTCGTGGTCCCAAACCGAGCGTTCCCGAATCGCCTGCGAATCATTCGCAAGTCGCTGGGCAAGTTACACTTGCGTCGCGAGTTCGGTCAGCGGCGGAGTTGTCCGCCAACAGATTTATCGACCAACCGCGGCCGGAAGATCGGACAAATTGTCAAAGCTGGAACGAATTTTCGAATTTGGCACGGCTCTTCAAATCACCCAATTCTGGTCCGTTCCCGGTGGACGCTTGCGTCTTCGCGATTCACTCCTGACACCGCGAAGACGCAAGCGAGCGATGTCCACCGATTGCGTGATCGAGGGGTGGTTCCTCAGTAGGCGAGACTTGCGGGAACGGCGACGGCGACCCGGTCTCCTTCCAGGCACGCGCGAATCTGCCGGGCGGCTTCTTCCAGTTCGGCGGCCGTCACGTCCAGGTGCGTGCAGGCCCGCACGCGCTGGGGACCCGTCCCGTAGAGGTTCACGTTCCGTTGTCGCATCCGCAGGGCGAACTCGGCCGCGGTTCCGAGTGAAGGATCGATCTCAAAAAAGACGAGGTTTGTCTCCACGTCCGCCGGGTTGAGTTTCACACCGGGAATCTCGGCCAGGAGTTCTGCAAAGCGACGGGCATTCAGGTGATCCTCGGCCAGGCGTTCGATGTGGTTGTCGAGCGCATAGATCGCGGCGGCGGCCATCATTCCCGCCTGTCGCAATGCACCGCCGAAGAGCTTCCGTGCCCGCCGTGCCCGTTGAATTTCCTCGACACTGCCGAGCAGCATCGACCCCATCGGACAGCCCAGTCCCTTCGAGAAACAGATCGAGACGGTATCGACATGCTGGGCGAATTCCGCAGGCTTGTATCCGCGTGCCGTGCAGGCGTTGAAGAGACGGGCTCCATCGAGATGGAGTTTCACGTTGTGTTCCCGGGCCCACTGACTGAGACGCACCATCTGTTCCAGTGGATAGGACCGTCCCCCGCCGTGATTCGTCGTGTTCTCCACGCACAGGAGCCGGGTGATGCAGTAGTGTTGATTCCCAGGCCGAATCTTGCCTTCGACGTCAGCGACATCGAGCAAGCCATGGCGACCCCGCAATGTGCGGACCGTGACCCCACTGAGCACGGCCGGTCCACCCGCTTCCCAGTTTGCAATATGACCGGTTTCCTCGATCAGTAGTTCATCAGCTGGCTGGCAATGAGCCCAGATTCCCAGTTGATTCGACTGCGTCCCGGAGCAGGCATAGACGGCCGCGGGCTTATTGAACAGCTCGCGCATTCGGGCTTCCAGCCGATTGACCGTCGGGTCTTCCCCTGACATGTCGTCACCAACTTCTGCCTCCGCAATCGCCCGGCGCATCCCCGGGGTCGGTCGTGTGACGGTATCGCTGCGAAGATCAATCAGTCGGGGCGACATGGACGCAATCCTGATGACGGTTGCCAGATGATTCCCACCTGCGGGAAACATCCGACCGGCGAAGTGGGCTTTCACTGCGGCTTCCCCTAAACTCTACCGAATCGACCGCCGGGCGACGAGCATCCTGCCGTTTCTCAGCGTTCAACGAGGACGAGGACAGGATGGACTTGCAGATTCCCGTGATGAATTGTGCGGCGGATGACCCGAAGCAACTGCTGGCGGCACTGCGGCAGAAATTGAGCGTGCAGGGGGATGTCGTCTCGGAAGCGGGCCGCCAGCGGACTTTGGAACTCTTCGGCGAGGCACTGTCACCGAAGCAGGTCGTCCAGCGAATTTGCCGCGGTGTTTGTGAGCAGGGGCTCCCGGCGGTCCTCGACTACACGCAGAAACTCGATCGCAAAGCAATCACTCCCGAGACGATCCGCGTCTCCGCGGACGAACTCGCAACCGCCCATGCGGCCGCCGATCCGAAGTTTCTCGCGACGATCCGCCGCATCCGCGAGAACATCGTCGAGTTTCAACAACGGATTCTGCATGAAGACGCCCGGCTCGTCCGGCAGGATGGCCTCTCCCGCGTGGAACTCCGCCAGCGCTATCTCCCGTTGAAGCGGGTCGGCATCTGCGTCCCCGGTGGTGCTGCAGCGTATCCTTCAACCGTGCTGATGACCGCCGTCCCTGCGAAAACCGCGGGGGTCAAAGAGATCGCCATCGTTGTCCCCCCCACCGACTTTGGGGCGTACAACACGCAGCTGCTGGCAACGTGTGCTGAAGTCGGCGTGACGGAGGTCTACCGTATCGGCGGGGCTCAAGCCGTGGCCGCACTCGCGTATGGCGTGGAAGGACTCCCGCGGGTCGACAAGATCGTGGGTCCCGGCAATCTGTTTGTGGCCCTCGCCAAGCAGCATGTCTTTGGCGACGTTGATATCGACAGCATCGCCGGGCCGAGCGAAGTCGTCGTCCTGGCCGATGAGACCGCGAATCCGGTCTATCTGGCGAGCGACCTGATCTCGCAGGCCGAACACAGTCCCGGATCAGGCGTCCTGATCACGTGGCATCCCCCGCTGATCGAAGCCGTGCAGGCTGAGTTGAAACGACAGCTCGCCTTGCTGGAACGGGGTGATCTCGCGCTGGCGAGCCTCAACGAATATGGTGGGTTCATCGTCGCCCGGGATGCGGCTCACGCGGCGGAACTGAGTGATCTGCTCGCACCCGAGCACCTGCACTTGTCGGTCGCTGATCCCGAAGAACTGCTCGGACAGATTCAGAACGCCGGAGCGATCTTCCTCGGGCATTACACGCCGGTCGCGGTGGGGGATTATTACGCGGGCCCCTCACATGTGCTGCCGACCGGTGGCACTGCCCGATTCGCGAATGGACTCTGTGCGAACGATTTCCTGAAGCGATCATCGGTGATCTGGTTCAACCGGTCCGCGCTGGAAGATGCCGCGGAAGACATCGTCCGCCTGGCGAATGTTGAAGGGCTGACGGCTCACGCCTCGAGTGTCACGTTACGTCTCGAAGAAGAGTGATTGTCGAGTGGGCGGTGTGCTCCTTCTTTGTAGGGTGGGCCGTGCCCACCACCCATCGCTCCACGATCATCGAATTGAAGAAATGGTGGGCACAGCCCACCCTACGCAGAGGTCGCTGGTCGATGCATCGCATTATTTTGCCGTTGTGCGGCGTGAGTACCATCCTGTTGATGGTGACGTTCGTCCTCGGTCTGCAGATTGACGATCCCAAGGTCTTTGACCGTGCGGTGCAGGCAGGGGTGAGCCGTCACTTCCTGTTCGCGCTGGCTTCGCTGTGCTTTGCGACGCTGGTGCATGCGATCGTGTTGACGTATTTCATGGGGACCGGCCGCTGGCTGGAAGAGACGTCGAATGCCTATCGACTGCCGCCGGATGCGTACCAGGAAAGCCAGCAGATCAAGTATCGCGTGATCCCGTTGATGGTCGGCTGTTTTCTGCTGCTGCTCACCACGGGCGGGTTCGGTGCAGCCGCTGATCCGAGTTCCCCGGTGCAATTCCAAGGCTGGCTGGGCTATTCCCCCGCGTTGTGGCATCGCGGCGTGGCGATCCTCACGCTGGTCGCGAACATCGGAGTGAATTACCTCGAATACCTGTCGCTGTTCCGCAACAGCGAGATCATCGATGGCGTGATGCGCGAAGTCCGCCGCATCCGCCAGGAGAAAGGTCTCGCGGTCTAGGGGGTGAGAAACCCGAAATCCGAAGCACGAAATCCGAAGAAAATCCCAAGTTCGAATGTCAAAACCTCAGGTGATCGATGCCGGTTCGAATTTCGGGCTTCGTGCTTCCTTCGGATTTCGTGCTTCGGATTTCGGATTTTTCCTTCACCATGAGGTTCGGTGATGACTGACGCAATGACCTTTGCCGTCGCGTTTCCACAGACCGCTGCGGTCTTTGAGCAAGGCCGGGGACGCGGATTACATCACGGGTTGTCGTTGTACGTCTCCGTCCATGCGGTCCCGCAAGCCTGCGTGGCCCTGGGTGATGCGGAACCGGGGCGACCGTTGTCGTGTGATGCCCATCTGGCATGGCTCTCGGCGGGGAAACCGTTAACGGCTGCGGCGTGGGCTCGCGCGTGGGAACAGGGACTCGTGCAGCTCGACGAACTGATCGCTCGCGTCCTGCCGGAATTCGCGGCGAACGGGAAAGCGAAGATCACCTGGCGACATGTCCTGACGCACACGGCTGGGCTGCGGACCGTCGATCCGGGGTATCCGCAACTGACATGGGACGAGACGATCGCTCGCATCTGTGCGGCACCGATTGATGCCCAGGCCATTCCGGGACAAACGGCGGGGTACCACGTCAGTTCGACCTGGTTCCTGCTGGGAGAAGCCCTGCAACGCTGGTCTGGAGCGCCATTCGCCGCGGTGCTGGAGCAGCAGGTGCTTCAGCCTCTCGGGATGACTCAGACACGAGCGGTTGACCCGCGCGATCAACCCGATGCGGACGCCGTGCCGTTGTTTGAACGTGTGCAGGGAGCGCTCGCTCCACTGGACTGGCACCAGCCGCCGCGGAGTACGTCTCCATCGCCTGGCAGCAGTCTGCGCGGACCGCTCCAAGACCTGGGACGCTTCTATGAAGGACTGTTGCAGGCCGGTCGGGGTGAACGGCGCGACTGGCTGTCACCGACCACGGTGGCGGCGCTGACGACGCGGCATCGTGTCGGTGAGGAAGATCTCACGCTCGGTCACATGGTCGATTTTGGACTGGGATTCATTCTCGATTCGAACCGTTACGGGGTCGATACGGTCCCTTATGGCTACGGCCGCTGGTGTTCGCCGCGGACGTTTGGTCATGGTGGGGCCCAGTGTGCGCACGGGTTCTGTGATCCGGAGTACGGGCTGGTCGTCGCGTGGGCGTTCAATGGCCGACCGGGCGAGGGGCAGCATCAGCGGCGGGCGAAAGCGTTGAACGAGGCGATTTATCTGGATTTGGGGATCGCGAAGACGCAAGCGGGGTAGGGGCCGGTGGCCCGGTATGATCCCAGATTGTGGTTTCGAGGTTAACGGCGGCCGCGGCTGGCGCGGTAGCCGTACTCGGTGGCGAACCAGATTGCGTAGCGTTCGCGTTTTTCGGGATTCGTGTTCCGCGTATCGAGGACGTGGCCGAGTTCGTGGATCAGGACGTTATTGAGGTAGAAGTCCTTGATCGACTGTTCGGTCCACGTCAGCTTCCACTCGGTCCCCTGTTGCGACCAGACCCCGCCAAACATCTTCGCTTCGATCTGCTGTTGGGGCTTGGGAGCGCGAATGTAGGTTTCGACGAGGCTCTCTTCAATGGGATAGAGATAGATGTTCGGCCCCCACTGCATTCCATAGCAGGGGAAGAGCTTCCGCTTGCGGGTCATCGTCGAGAGCTGCACAACTTCCAGTGGTTGGGTGAGTGTCGGCGCGAGATCGGCGAGGCGGTCGCGAATCTCTTCGACAGTCACCGGATGCCGGAACCCAGGCCCAGCGGACTGCTCGATGTAATCGACCACCGTCCGTTCACATGGTTCGTGCCACGTTTCAGGGGCGGAGAAGGCACTCGAACGGAGAGCCTGTCCTCGTTTGCGGTAGGCAGCGACCGGGCGAATCGCGCGCGGCGCGGCACCATGCACAGGTCCAGCGAGGGTCCGCTGGTGATAGGGGGGACGCGAAGCCATAGCGGGGGGTGACAGACCGGCAGGAAACAGCGGCGGGCAACCAGCGCGTCCGTTCAACCGTGCCGCTTCATGGGGAAGAGAAGCGACAGACGACATCGATATCGTCTGGATCTATCCTACGGACAGACGGGGGGGAGAATCAACTGTACACCGCAAGTAGCGAGCCAGCTATGACTTAAGCCATCAAACCAGCGCCTGAGGACACTGGTTTTGCGGTCTCATGCCAGAGTTCGCCTGCGGATCGTCAGGGGCCAACCGCCCCGACCCAGGGCTTCTCTCCGGCACCTTGCCCCCCCACTTTGCCCTGTGGTGAACCGGCCGCTGGGGCAAGAAACTTGGCGTTTGCCGGGTCGGTCGTAGCGAGCTTCAGATCGGCACGCCCCGGTTGACTGTCGGCCCCGAAGATGGAAACTTCACCCACTGGCTTCTCGGGACGCGCCCGGTCCGACCAGTTCTGGCCGATCGGTCCCAGCATCTGGTTGTTGATCAGCAGCTTGTCGTCGAAGCCCTTTTCGACCTGAATCTCCGCCGTCTTCGTGCCGAGGAACAGATTCCGGCGAATGCTCAGCCCCTTCGAACTCGTTTCGGGTTGCTCGGCGATGAGCAGTCCGTGGCCACATTGATGGAAGGTGTTCTGCACAAAAACATCATCCCGCCAGCTCGACTTGTTCAGGAAATGAACCCCGACGGTCGTGGCGTGGAAGATCGATTCCCGGAACTCGAGTCCTCCAGCATCCTTCGAGCTGATGGTCACTCCGGCCGCGAGTGGTCCCAGAAATCGGCAGCGGTTGAAGACGAGGTTCGACGGATCGACATCGTCATGCTTGGTCGCCTTCACGCCGACACTGGAGGCGCTCCCCCCGCGGATTGTGACCTCCTCAAACTGACAGCGGGCATCCGAGAAGCTGAGACCGGCCGCACCGCGGAGTGTCAGCCCGGCTTCCGAAAATCCGTCGATGGTCACCTTCTGTAACTTCACCCGGGCCATGTTACCGGTGAGTTGGACGGCGACGGGTTTCCCCGCAGCTTTGATCGTCAGCCCTTGCAACTGGACGCCTTCGACACTCGTCAGTTGAACGACCGGATCAGCACCGCTCGGCTCGAGAATGACCGCCCCCTCTCCCACGACACTGATGTTCGCGGGCCAGGTTTTTCCGTCGATGACGATCCGTTCGGCATAGGTCCCGGCGGAAACTTTGATGGTGAACCGATCGCTGCGGATCTGTGAGGTGAAGTGCTGTTTGACGATCTGCAGGGCTTCATTCAGAGTTTTGAAGTCGCCCGTGGGGCTGACTGTCGCCAAGCGTTTCATCCGCCAGGGAGAATTCGAGGTCGCCTTGGTCGACCCACCGCCTCCATCGTCCTTGTTGACGACTTTGGTTGACTTTGACTTGGTCGTCTTTTTGACAACAGGCTTGGAGCCGCCGAACCAGCCGAGGCCATAGCCGAGACCGCCGACCAGCAGCAGGGCAATCGCTGCGCCCCCTCCGATGAGGGCGACTTTCGGGACTCCGCCACTTTTGGCGGCCGCGGGTGGAGGAGCCGCAGCCGGGGGAGCAGGTGTTGCGGGTGGTGGCGTCACGGCGACGGAAGGGACGACGGCTGCCGCCGGAGAAGTGAACGCGAACGGGTTCGCGTCAGTGACCGGCGGCTCGACAAAGAACGAGGCCTCAGGGGGCGTCGCTTCTGCCGGGACCTCGACCGGTGCAGCCACCGCTACGGGTTGAGCGGGAAGGACTGGTCCCGGTGCAGCTTTCGCCACAACCGGCTTCGCAATGGCCGGTGGCGCTGCCGCGACGTTGATGAAAGGCAGTCCGGTCGCTGGCTCCTCGATGACCGGTACGATGAAGCCAGGGGGTTCCACTGCCGGGGCAGGTGAGGACGGCTCCACAGCGACGACAGTGTCCGACGGAACGACACTCTCAACCGGAATCTCAGGCAGGTTCTCTGCCAAATTCTCCACGGACGCAGCAGTTGCAGCCACGGCTTCCGGAGCGGGCGAGGGGGGCGTCCCGGACGTGTCGATCAAGAAGGTGGGCGTCTCACTCTCGACCGCGGGAGCATTCAGAAAATCGAACGCTCCGCTAGCAGGCGATGTGGCAGCGGATGGTTCAGCCACAACTTCGACCGGTGCGACAGGCACCACAGCGGGCGTGACTGGAGCAGCCTCCGTGACGATGGGCTGAGCGGCAACCGGATCAGCGACTTGCTGGACCGAGGGGGCCGCGGCAGCCACCGTGGTATCGATCAACACGGTCGGCTCTGTCGTCGAGCCTCCACCGACGTTCAGAAAGTCAAACTCGTTCCGAGTCACCGCGGGGGCTTCGGCGGGAGGAGTGATCACCGGCGATGCCGGTACCGGGGTCGCCGAAACCGGAGTCGCTGGGATGGCAGGCGGCTTGACCGTCGTCGCTTGCACGGGCGTCGCTTTGACCGGGACGGCTTTCGCTGGCGTCGCCTTCACCGGTGCAGCAGGTGCAGTCGGCGCGACAATAGGGGGGGCGGCCTTGGCGACGGGTGCGGGGGTGACTACCACGGCTGGCGGCGGAGTCGTGTCGATGAAGACCGCAGGCGCTTCAGGCTCGGCGACTGCCGCATTCAAAAAATCGAACGCTCCCCCTCCGGCTGGTGGTGCGGGCGGTGGCGTGGACACGGCTTTCACCGGGACGGCTTTCACAGGCACCGCTTTCACCGGTGGGGCCTTGGACACCGCGGGAGCGGCCACCGGCGGTGGCGGTGCGGGAACCACGGCTGATTTCGGGGCCGGGGCTTTTCGTTTGATCGAAGAGGGGGACTTCGCCGGTGGCGTCGGTGGTTCCGGCGGGACCGATTTCAACCGCAGCGATGAAGGAGACTTGATCACCGGCGGCGGATTGTCCGCCATCCCGGCAAAGAATGCTGCCAGTTCCGGCTCTGCAGCGGGAGGTTCCGGCGGGACCACCGCGGCCGGTGGCTTGATCGCGGATTTTCCCGCAGCCGGGGAAGGAGTGGGAACCGGCGCTCCAGTCGGCGGAGGTGCAACAGTTGACGATGGCGCAGGAGCGGCGGCGTCCTTTTTCGGTGTCACGACCGACGCCACCACCGCTGTCGCGCGCGTCACATCATTCGCGAACAGACCGCTGTGAGCCTTCTTCCAGTCCGCGGGAGCGTTTCCGGCCAACCATTTCCGCAGGGCCTCAGCGGTCTCATTCGCGCTGGCGTACCGATCGTCGACCTTTTTCGCCATCATCTTGCGAACGATGACCGCGAGCGATTCCGGGGTGTCGCTCCGTTCTTTCTCGATCGCCGGCGGTTCTTTCGTCTGGTGGGCCATCAACCGCTGCGTGAGCGTCCCCTCGGTGAAGGGGGGATGCCCCGTCAACATGAAGTACAGCGTGCAACCGAGACTGTAGATGTCAGCCCGGGCATCGACGGTGTGACTGTCGAGCGCCTGTTCCGGAGCCAGATAATCGGCCGTACCCAGCACTTTTTCGTCGTGCTGAATCGTCAGCGCTTCATCCTGCCCCTGATTATCGAAGAAGCGGGCGAGACCCAGGTCGAGAATCTTGACCGTTCCATGAGGATCGCAGAGCAGATTCCCAGGCTTGATGTCACGGTGCACCAATCCGGCGGCATGGGCATGGGCCAGACCGACGGCTGCCTGACGAATGCTGTCGACCGCATCAACGAAACCGAGCTTTCCTTCCTTCGCCACCCACTCCTGCAGGCTGTACCCGTCGACGTACTCCATGACGAGAAAATGAATCTCGCCATCCCGTTCGACCTGATGATCGACATCATAGGCCCGCACGATATTCGGATGATCGAGCGCTGCCACGGCCTGGGCTTCCCGATGGAAGCGGGCGAGGTACGACGAATCACCCACTCGCTTGGTCGGCAGCACCTTGATGGCACACCGGCGTTTCATCAGGGTGTGTTCGGCGAGGTAGACCGAACTCATCCCCCCCTTGCCGAGCAGCGAGATCAGCCGATATTTCCCGAGAAAATACCCCTTATGCTTTCCGAGGAGCAGTTTTTCCGCCTGCCACTTGCTGAGGAGCGTGCGCGCGATGAAGTGTTCCGCAAGTGCGGTCGCATTATTGGCATCGCCCCCCTGAGTCTGAAACTCGGTGACCGACCGTTTCAGTCGTTCGGAGTCGACGAGCGCGCTCTTCTGGACCACTGCCAGAAACGACTCGCCACTGAGTTGCGTCGACATAGGGCGACAACCTGCTCCAAGCGGGGAAGACGCATTACGAATTCGGTTGCACGGCGAGTGCCGTGCGGGATCTGCTGAACCATGACCGTAACACCCCTGCGCGCGTGATTCCAGAGCGCAATCCCGGTTTCAAGGAGGTGGATGAACGAGAGGGACACCTCGCCCGTTGACACGGCCACGCAGAGCCTGTTTCCCTTCCGTCGTCTTGGCTTACAATCTCGGGGGATACTCTGTGAAGGATGAACATGTCCCGCCTGGTCTGTCCGCTCGACTGCCCTGACACGTGTGCCATGACACTGGCTGTCGAGCAGGGGCGCGCCGTCAAACTCGCGGGAGACCGCGTGCATCCGTTCACGCAGGGATTTCTCTGCCACAAGATGTCGCGGTATCTCGAACGGGTCGGGCATCCCGAACGGTTGACGACGCCGCTCCGAAGGATCGGCGCCAAAGGGGCAGGGCGGTTCGAACGAATCAGTTGGGACGAGGCCCTGACTGTTATCACCAACAAGTTACAGACGGCCCGGGCGAGCGCGGCCGGTCCGCAATCGATTCTTCCCTACAGTTACTGCGGCACGATGGGCAAGCTGCAGGGTGAAAGTCTCGATCGGCGGTTCTTTCATCACCTCAAGGCGACGTTGCTGGAACGGACGATCTGTGCCACCGCCGGTTCTGCCGGTTACGCGCTGACCCTCGGCCGTCGGATTGGGACCGATCCTGAAGCAATCGATGAGGCCCGCTACATCATCAATTGGGGTTCGAATACCGCGGTAACGAATTCGCACCTGTGGGTGCGAATGGTCGCTGCCCGGAAAAAGCATGGAGCGAAGATCGTCACGATTGATCCGTATCGCTCGCCCACTGCTCAGAAAAGCGACTGGCATCTGGCACTGCGGGTCGGAACCGATGCGGCGCTGGCCCTCGGGATGATGCACATCCTCTTCCGCGATCGACTGCTCGATGACGACTACATCGCCCGTTACACGCTGGGAGTTGAAGAACTGCGGGCTCGTGTCGACCGCGACTATCGACCGGAGCAGGTCGCACAGATCACCGGGCTGCCGGTGGCCGATATCGAACGACTCGCCGCGGAGTACGCGACCACATCACCGGCGTTTATCCGCGTCAACTATGGATTACAGCGGCATTATGGCGGCGGGATGGCCGTCCGCACGATCGCCTGTCTTCCCGCGCTGATTGGAGCCTGGCGACATGCTGCCGGGGGCTTACTCCTGTCGACGAGTGGAGCCTTTCCGCTGAACACCGGCGGGCTGCAGCAACTCGATCGCGTCCCCCGTGGAACCCGCGCGATCAATATGAATCAACTCGCTGAGGCCCTGCACGGCGATCTGCCAGGACCGCCGGTGCAGGTCCTGTTCGTCTACAACAGTAACCCGGCCGCGGTTGCACCGGATCAGCCGCGCGTCCTCGCTGGCCTGCAACGCGAGGACCTCTTTACCGTCGTCCATGAGCACTTTCTGACCGATACCGCCGACTACGCCGACATTGTGCTCCCCGCCACAATGCAGCCTGAGCATGCCGATCTGCATACCGCGTACGGGCATTACTACGTCCAATGGAACGCCCCGGCGATCTCGGCACCGGGCGAATGCCGCAGCAATACCGATTTGTTCCGCTTGCTCGCCGAGCGGATGAACCTCCCGCCCGCCGATTTCGCCGTCAGCGACGAAGCCCTCGCCCGCACTGCCCTCTGGGAAGATGCTGCGGAACAACCCACCGCATTGCGGGGCATCACACTCGAACGGTTACAGCAGGACGGACCACAACGCCTGCGATTACCAAAGCCCTACGTCCCGTTTGCAGAAGGGGGGTTCACCACTCCTTCGGGTCGTTGTGAGTTTTACTCCCCTCAATTAGCCGATCGTGGTGAAGATCCGTTGCCCAGTTACATTCCCCCTGCGGAATCCCCCGAAGCACAGCCGGAACTGGCCGCCCGGTATCCGCTGCAACTGCTGTCACCTCCATCGAGCCACTTTCTGAATTCGACGTTTGTCGAGGTTGCCTCGCTGCGGGATGCGGCCGGCGGCCCGACGCTGGAGATCCATCCCGACGATGCCCAGCCGCGCGGGATCACCTCGGGATGCACCGTCCGCATCCAGAATGATCGCGGCACGTTTCACGCGACAGCCCAGGTCGGCCCGACAGTCCGCCCCGGTGTCGTGGTCGCTCCCGGCATCTGGTGGCACAAACAGACCGACGGCACCGGCAACGCCAACCTCACCACGTCCTCCCGCGTCACCCCCTGGGGCGGCGGTGCCACCTTCTTCGACAATCTCGTGGAAGTCTCCCTCCAACCCTAGCCCGATGCGCAAGCATCGGCTGCCACTTCATCATCCCCTGAGCGCGTGCCACAAGGAGAGCAGCCCACGTGTCTTGAGCGAAAACCCGGCGCTCGCGCTTCGGGCTGGGAACAGATGCGACACTCACCCCACTTCCCCGATCACATGACGGGGACTAAAATCTCCCGCGAGTTGTGATCTGTTCCCATGTTTGAGGATCGCTCCTCCCCCTTGGCGATGGCCCGCAGTTCGTGTCCCCGAATGGATCACCCCGCATGAGTCTGGAAGAATCGCGTCAGCCGCGGGCCTCGGCTCTGGGAACGGTTGCGTTGCTGTGCGGGGTGGTGCTGCTGGTAATGTGCCTGATCGAGGGACAGACCGGACTGCCGGGGATGCCGCGGTTCTGGTATCGGAATGCGCTCCTCTGGTGGATGGTCGCGTTGGGACTCCTCGGGGGTGGCATCTGGCTGCTGATGCCTGTCATCGCGGAGACCGTCCGCTGGCGGCCGATCCGCAACGGTGTCCGGTTCCGCGAGATCACGCTGTACACGCGCAGCACATGCCCGCTGTGCGATGAAGCCCTCGATGTGCTCCAGGCGCATCAGCGCTGGCTGGGACGCATCACTCCCATCGACATCGACACCGATTCGCGGCTGGTCGAAAAATTCGGGACCTGCGTACCGGTCGTCTCTTGCGACGGAAAAATCCGCTTTCGCGGCAAAATCGCTCCCGCCTTACTCCGCCGCCTGATTAACGGAACGCCCATCGAGTAAGTGCTGCGGGTGGAAAACACGGTTCCATTCGGAATCGCTCCTGTTCGCCGATTCAGGTCTGTGCTCACCGGCGCATTTCACCAGCTCACAAATCGTGTTAGACTAGACTTTCCAGTTCGTCATCCATCAAAGTCATTTTCCGGACCACCTGACCGGTGTGTCCGTTCCCCCAACGGGGTCTGGTCAGCATGTCCAATCCGTCAAAAATTCTGATCGCTGACGACAACCTGCAGAACTGCGAGTTGCTTGAAGCGTACCTGTCCGAATCGGGCGAGACCTACGAGATCGCGATGGCCGCGGATGGGGCGGCGACGATCACCGAGGTCGAACGGTTTCATCCCGATCTGATTCTGCTTGATATCATGATGCCCAAGCTCAGCGGGTATGAAGTCTGCCAGAAACTGAAGCAGAACGCAGCGACGCGCAGCATTCCGATTCTGATGGTCACCGCCCTGAATGAACTGGGTGACATCGAGAAGGCCGTGAAGGCCGGGGCCGACGATTTTCTCACGAAGCCGGTCAACCGCCTCGAACTGACGACGCGCGTCCGCTCACTGTTGCGGGTCCGGCATCTGACGAACGAACGCGACCGGTTGCTGGCCTATCTCGAAGAAGTCGAAGGTGCCAGTCGCCCAGTCGCGCCCTGATCGATTCTCGTCGAAAAACCGGACGATTGACCCATCGGCCAAGCCCCGATTCGACGCCGTCCATTGTGAAGGCGTGACTTTTTGGTCACGACGGTCTCTCCGAATGTTGGAGAGACCACGACCAGTCGTCGAATGTTGGAACGCAGGTCGCGTTTCCTGCCAGAAAGCGTGATGCCCGATGACCGCGACCGTCGCTGTGCCTGAAATTCGACTGCGACCGCGGAAAGCGCTCCCATTCTTCAGTCGGCATCCGTGGGTCTTTGCTTCCGCGATGGCTGAGCCAGCGATCGATCTCCCCGCGGGAGCCGAGGTGGTTGTTCGCTCGTGCGAAGGGCAGTTCATTGCCCGCGGCTTGCATCACCCGACCAGTCACATCCGCGTTCGGCTCTACAACTGGGACCAGGATAGCCCGCTGGATGCCGCGTTCTGGGAACAGCGACTGGATGAAGCCCTCGACTTGCGCCGGAAAATCTTCGGCAACTTCGCGTCCGACCTCGCAGCGCGACTGGTCTACTCTGAAGCCGACCGACTTTCAGGGCTGATCGTCGACCGTTACGGCGAATGGCTGACCATCCAGTTTACATCCCGTGCGCTGGCCGATCGGAGCGAACTCTGGTTCGATCTGCTCCGCAAAAAGCTCAAGCCACGCGGGATCATCGTCCGGACCGAGAAGGGAGTCCGCGAAGCCGAAGGGCTCGAACTACAGGATGGATTGGTGTGGGGTGACGCCCCGCCACAGCCGCTCGTTATTCGTGAGAATGACATCGCGTATGCGGTCGATCTCACGTCGGGACAGAAGACCGGTTTCTTCCTCGATCAGCGCGACAACCGCCGCACGATCGCGAAATTCGCGAACGGAAAACGCGTCCTCGACATGTTCTGCTACTCGGGCGGGTTCGCACTCAACTGCCTCGTGCATGGCCCGGCAGCAGAAGTGATCGCCGTCGATGGATCGCAGGGGGCGCTCGACCTGGCCTTTGCGAACGCGGAACTGAACCGCGTCAGTGATCGGCTGAAGCTGCTGCATGAAGACGGCTTCAATGCCCTGGAGTTGCTCATCGCCGAGGGAGAGAAGTTTTCGGTGGTGGTGCTCGACCCGCCGAAGCTGGCCCGCCGTCGCGATGGTGTCGAAGCGGCGTTGCGGGGATATTACAGCCTGAACAAGCTCGCGTTGAATGTCCTCGAACCGGGCGGACTGCTGATGACGTGCAGTTGCTCGGGACACGTCTCGCACGACATGTTCGTCGAGATGCTCGCCCGCGTCGGTCTCGATGCTGGTCGACACATCCAGATCCTCGAAACCCGCGGCCCGGGTCCCGATCATCCCGCCTCGATCCACTGCCTCGAAACGGATTACCTCAAGTGCTACCTCTGTCGCGTGGTCTGATGCCCAAGCCACCATCACGCTCAGCAAAGTAGCCATCACGCTCCGCGTGATGAGCGGATTAACACCGAGCGAAGATCAAATCAGACGGCCTCCGTTTCCTCACATTCTCACCCACAACCGGGTCCCTCGATCAAACTGCCGGGACAGCCCTTCCATGAGCCGCAAAAAATTGAAACGTGTCGAATCGGAACGGCCGGTCGGTCCGCGTGTCCGGCCACAGGAACAGCTCCTCATCGACATCGTTCCCGAGTTGCCAACCGGACGGCTCCTGTGCAACACGGTCGGCCGTGGTCAGTTCGCCCGCGCCTATGCTGCGGGACATCCGACCGGCCATGTCACAGCATGGTTTCTGGATGTCTACCTGCGTGACCGGGCCGCCAGTCCGCCAGAGTCGATCCGCTCATATGACGAGTTAGCCTGGCACGGCTCCGTGGACCGCTGGTCGGAGGACGACGAAGACTACAGCGACGAAGAGTTCTCCGACTTCGATGAAGCCGACGATTTCAGCGAAGAGACACTCGAAGAGCAGACGGAGACAGACGGACCACTCTCCCCCGAAGAAACCGGACCGGTCGAAGCGCCGATCGATTTCGTCTGCACGGCCGATCCACCTGAGGAACTGTTTGATGTCGTCGCGTGGGCGTTTCGCACGCACGGCGAATCCGAGATGGTCCGTGAGATGCTGCAGACCGCGTACCTGCGGTTGGCACCCGGAGGTCGATTCGCTGCTGCGATCGACAACCCGGAAGATCAATGGCTGCACGGCGAACTCAAGAAGCTCTATCCGAAGGTCACGCGCCGGCCATCCAAACGGGGCGTTACCTATCTCACCACGCGTCCCGATGCCCCAATCAAGATCAAACAGCACGCGGCCGAGTTCGCCTTCCGTGATCGGGGCCGACTCATCGCGGCCTTCTCCCGCCCGGGTGTCTTCAGTCACCGCCAGATCGATCCCGGTGCACGGGCCCTTATCAACACCATGGAACTGGCCCCCCAAGCGAAGGTCCTCGACCTCGGTTGCGGCAGCGGGACGGTCGCGCTCGCCGCCCTCTGTCGTTCGGAAGGGATCAGCGTTCTCGGGATCGATTCCAACCCCCGCGCGCTGCAATGTGCGGAGCGGGGCGCGGCTGCCAACGGTCTGACCGGACTTACCACGTCGTTAGATGCCACCGGGGCGACGGTCCCCGCGGGGGCGTTCGATGTTGTCCTCGCGAACCCGCCCTACTTCTCGCAATACCGGATCGCCGAACTCTTCCTGCTGACCGCCGCCAAAGCCCTCCGCGTCGGCGGCCAGGCCCTCGTCGTCACCAAAGCCCCCAAATGGTTCCTGGAAGCCATGCCCCAAATCTTCGCCCAGGTCGAAACGCAGGAAGTCAAAGACTACTACGTCCTGACCGGCGTGCGCGACCGCCGCCTGTTATGAAGTCATCCCTGTCACGGTTCAGGGATGATGCTGTGTACTCGCTACACCGCAGGAGGATTTGTTCTTCTCCGAGTCCCCCCTCGTGTCTTCTTCGGCTTTGAAACCGGGATCGAGGAATCACCTGGCGGATCAGAGTTTTCCGGATGCTCACCAAGTGCCGGCTTGCCCCCAGCGATCCGATGCCGATACAGCATACAAAGATGCGGCCGGAGATCATCGTCCAGGAAATCAACAAGCGACAGATTGCGATCGTAGTTTTGACTCAATTGTTGATGTTGGGACAATATTTCCTCTTCACTACAGACATACCCAAGTTTCATCGTCATATCGACACACTGACTCACATACATTTGAGCGACTTCACGAGCGAACAACGAGTCCTCTGAACTGTCTGCTTGTTTCTCCAACTCCTGTTTCAGACGGAGAATCGCCCAGCGGCCGATAGTCATGAGCGCGCGCCAGAGTTGATAGGGATAGGGTGCACGCGACTTCAATTGCTGGATTGTCAACAGCCCCTCGGCTTGAAGGTTAGAACGATGCCGAATCGCCGACAATCCACTCCGGATGAACCGCAGGACCCGCACAATTTCCCTTTGTGTATTTCTCCGAATCATTTTGTCTCTGATCAGTCCACCGGGCACCCCCTCGTGGCTCTGATCGAGAATGAGCGGGGAGCAGCAGTACTGCCATAACCGCCAGACTGCGTGCTGCGTTCGCAGATTATAATAGAGGCGCCACCAGCGCGTATTACGACGACCGCGTCGCAAATGCTCGAAGGCCCGCGTCAACGAGGCCCAGGCCGCCTGCAGTTTCTGCTCACCGGTCCCTAACACCCGATCATCACTGGCCAGTGCCAACTCCACATGTGCCAGACAGATTTGAGTAGCATACAGCTCGACAAGGGCCTGCCGGTGAGGGAGCAAATTCATCGCGTAGGAGCGTGCGGCTTCCAAAGCAGCATAGGCCTGTTCAAAGTCCGCGTTTTTGGACACGGACGTACTGGTCTGCCGACTGATGGCAATGTCACCGGCGTTCATCACGAAGAGCCGCGCTTGCAGGATCTGTAACCAGACAAGATGAATCAGGCTGTCGGCATCCGTAAACCGCTGAGCCGACAACCATTTATGCAGGTCATCCTGGATTTCCCCACAGACATCGTGCCCAACTCTCACAGCATCTCGATACTTGATTTTGCCACTGGTTTCAGCAGAAATCTGGTGAAAGAGTGTTGCAAGCACACTCGGTGCCACATTCAGACAGTCATACCCATCCAACGCGATTTGAAGCCTCCAGACACGGAGGTTCAAACTGAGATCGGGATTCTTACGATCTTGGTACCGTTGCTCAAGATGCTCTTCCCACAACCCCAACTCGCGACAAACACGGTCAATAGTCTCAGTTTGCGTTAAAGAGGGCTGCGCGTTATTTTTTATCTGTTTGTCAATATCATGAGCGGAAAAAAGAGCTTGACAACCAAGGGCGCGGAGAAACGTCCAACAAGCACTGACCTGTTTCTCAACAGATTGTTGTTTTTGCTGAGAGCCGGGCGTTTCCGGCCAGAGCATCTTGAAAGGCATCCGGGCAGACTTATCGTGTTTGTTGTAGAGCTCGATCAGCCGCACTGCGAGACTCTTCGCTGTTCCATAATCCATTCGGTGAAACGCCAGCTTCTGCCAGAGCTCGATCCACCGTTGAAAAAGTGACTGAATATGCTGGCTGGCTGAATCATGGAATGGCCTCCACCAGGCAGCTTGACACGTTTTCAGCGCTTCGTCCATTTTTTCGGATGCCGGTGCCAGCATCTGCGGGAGGTCTACGGCGATCAGCCAGCGAATCCAGAGAATGATCCGTTCGGCTCCGGTCGTCACTTCGAGTTCGTCTCCCGCCCGCAGCCACACTGCCCCCAGCCACTGAATACGGACGATTCGCAATTCATTAATTCGATCGGCAAGTGCTTTGTTGTGTATCCCTGCCGCATCACCCGAAGATTTCCGCTTCCAGTCCTGAACCAGAGCATGCACATCGGCCAAATACCATTGATCTCCAGAACCGTACTTCATCAATTCCTCGACGCGTAACATAAATTGAGTGATTGCGTCTTGTGTCTCCGCCTCGTAACGTATCGCCCAGGCAACAAGGACTGTCAGCGCTCTGATCGACGACACTCGATGATAGACGTATTCAAAGAAGGAGTGCGGATCGGCGCTGTGGTGATGATTCTGCAAATAGTACCAGTCAGCCCAGCGGTCATGCTCGGCGAAGACGTACCACAACTCAACCGCAATGCGCCGTTGATCCATCCGCTGCTCGGCCCGTGCAGATACTGGAGGCAGAGACTCCGTGTCAGTTGCCGGTGACCCCGCAGCGATGCTCTCCGGTGGTAACGAAGTCGCACTATCGGGAAGACCTAACTTGAGGGTCAACCAGGCGGGAGACATGTCGATCGTCGCCCGGCGATACCATTCGTCGCGAATTGTCCGACTCATCCAAAAGCCGCCACCATCGACACGCAGGAGCAATCGCGAAGCATTATCTGCGAGTTCAGATAGCAACCGATCGACTGGCAATTCTGTATACAGGAGCCCTGTACCTGCTGCGACACCAGAACTTCCAGACAGAGGTGACACGTGTGCCGAAACAGGTCCTAAAGCCGGCCTCAGCAATCTGCGCAATCCCACCAATTGACGAGTCCGACGACAGGTCGCCAATCGCATCAAGATCAGCCGCAAACGGTCACGCGCTGCGTCGGTGATCTGGTTTCGCTCCGGGTTGATGTTGGATTCCCCGTGGGTGCTCGCATGACTGTCGTCGTGCGCCGGAACGCTCCAATCTTGCTCCTTCGGATGGACGAAGCTGGGTAGGGGATGAAACTTCGATTGGCTCGGTCCGATCTGAAACTGAAACTCGGGAGCGGTGTATTCGACCAGCATTAACTGCCAATCCGCGCGGGGTGTGTCGGCCAGCGCACCACGGAATTGTTCGATCGCATCATTCCATGATTGAGCGATGTCGTCCGGTTCGTCGTGGTACCGTCGCTGAGGCATGTTGATCGCGATGGCAATCAATGATCCTCGATGACGCACGGCGAGATCGTAGTCTTCCGGCGAAGTTTCTTTCAGCAATCTTTCCTTTACCTCCTTCTTTTTGATGAGCGTGTCAATCGTTCCATTCAGATCCGATTCGTCGTGCCCTAAATCTGATTCATCCCAGCAAAGTTCTTCAACGGGCGAACAAAGACCAATGAGAAATACCATCAGTTCTGTCCGTAAGCGAGTTTGGAACTCATGGAGATCGTCCCGGCCGGTCCCGCTTCCTGCCGGACCGCTTTCATAATGGCGATCGCCATGATGGACTGTCGGCCCCCAGCCAAACGCTTCCAGTGCATCGAAAGCAATGCAGTAACTTCCGCGACGCAGCAGTCGACGTACGCGGGCGATTGCCTTGGAATAGTCCAGGGGCTGCGTCCGTTGTAGCTTCCAAAGCGATTGTGCGTCATGTGGGACATCGAGGGGAAATACACCAGGAGCCTGCGTCGTATCAAACCGTCGCGCTTGCTCGACAATGCGCCCCACGACGTCGACGACCGAGTAGCAGTCTTCGAGATCGATCCACAGTGGCTGGATATCAGGAGGGAGCTGATTCACATATTCGGCGAGACGCTGCGAAGCGGTATCTCCCAGCCATTGATCTTTTGCCCCGCGGGTTTGCAACTCACGTCCATCGAAGACCTTTACGGGAGCCGTTTGTAACTGCTCCTGATTCGCGGCAGGCTGGGTTTCCAATCCGACGGGGCGATCGATGTGCGCGAGATATTGCACCTGACTGGCGGGATATCGTGAGGTGAGGTACGAGTAGAGATGCATCAGAAAAAAGCCAGGATTGCGCGCCCGCACCGTTTGAATACCGCGATTCTTCAATTCCTCTTTTAGAAGATTCTTCTGTGCATCCGAGGGTCGCTTGAGCAACTTTTGACGCTGCTCTGGCTCCAGACAGGTCATCAGCGCACTGGGGGGATCGACTTCGTAATGCACCCAAAGCGTCGCTGGAGATGTGTTACCAGTCGTTTCTGACCACTTTTCACTGACATGCCGGACGATCGATAAGCAACGTTCTTCCGTCCCGCCACAACCCAGAACCAGCATCAGGGGTGGCTGACCATCGTTATAACCGCTCCCGCGCAGGCAGTTTTCGACTCGACGGAGATACTCACGACTCAACGGACGATCGAGTCGCTGGTCCATCAGCAGACGATGGGTATCTCCATGCATCTTGATCAAGGCCAGTCGATGCCCTAACAGTTCGTGATGCGGAAAAGTTTCCCCCTGCTCCATGGCAAACACGCGGAACTGCATTTGCTGATCCGTCAACGCCCGTTCCATCAACGGATCGAAGTTGAAGGTCAGGATTCGTTGCCAGAGATTGATGCGGGCCAGAAACGCCAGGTACTGATGGCTTAGTCCCGGCCGACGATTCTCGTGCAAGCGTTGAATCAAGGCATCGGCCAGATCACTGTCGAATTCGGTGAAGCGTTCGATGAATGCGCGCCAATTTCCGAACAGATCATGCAGTTTTTCGCCATCGTTCGGCACGTCGTGCGCCAGCAGCGAGGCTTTCCATCCGACGATCGGCAACAAGAGTTCGCGAAAAGATTCATTCACCAAATGATCGACCGTATTCGACTCCTTCCCTTCCCGACGCAGCTCATCCCAGATCGTTGAGAGACCTAAATCCTGCTGAAGATTGAAACGATCCGGCCATTGAAAATCGCGCACGAAATCATCGGGTTCGCGGCTGTACCATTCTTTGATCAAGCGAAATGCATGGACATGGTGCTTCGAGCCTGAAGACTTCTGTCCCAAGGGGAGATTCAGGTACGCTCCGCGCGATATGTAGAGATGCAATAGAGCCAGATAACGTTCGACCCCCTGAATTACCGGCATCCCCGAATCCACCGAGATCCCAGCACCGATCAGCGGGACAATGCGACGACCTTCGCGCCAAGCCTCCTTGATATCCTTCAATGCATGATCTATGGAATACGTACTATTTCCGTCATCGCCCATCACAGTTCTCCAGCAAGAGTCTGCGATCTAAAATATCGCTGGCGTCCTGGCGTACGCAAGAACACGCACTACAACTAGAATGCTCACCACGGCCGAGTGGCAAGCATCACGCGAGACTGGGGTTACTCATCGCGTGCAAGCCCTGCATTTGTCGGGTATGTTACGGACTTGCCCGGCGCGGTCGCGTCGGTCTTCTGCGCTCTGGTTCTGAGGGTTTTTCGTATGGCTGGGTTTGGTCATGAAGCGACAGCCGCAGAGGTTGTCGATCCCGTGATCGTGGCGCGCAATGCCCGCTACGGGTTGGTGTTGTTCTGCCTGTACCTGGTGTTCTACGCCACGTTTGTGGGGCTGAACGCCTTCGCTCCCGCGGCGATGGAAGCCAACATCGGCGGCGTCAACCTGGCCATCGTCTATGGTTTCGGACTGATCGTGCTCGCCCTGGTGCTCGCGTTGCTCTATTGCTGGCTCTGCCGCGCCACGACGAGCACCACCGCCGCGAAGACGCAAGCGGGAGGGGTGCAATGATTCCGGAACCTTCCTCGATGGCCGTCGTCGTCTTCGTCATCTTTGTGGCGATCACGCTCGGCCTCAGTTTCTACTTCGGGGCCAAAGCGAAGTCCGCAGCCGGATACTTCGCTGCTGGTGGACAGATTCACTGGTTCGTGAACGGGGTCGCGTTTGCCGGGGATTATCTCTCGGCCGCGTCGTTCCTCGGCATCTGCGGGATGATCGCGCAGTTCGGTTACGACGGCTTTCTGTACTCGATCGGGTTTCTCGCGGGATGGGTCGTCGCGCTGTTCGTGATCGCGGAGCCGCTGAAGCGACTTGGGAGGTACACGTTTGCCGATGCCCTCAACAGCCAGTTTCAATCCCGCGGGATCACCTTTGCTGCGGGGACGAGCGCGCTCGTGGTTAGCGTGTTCTACCTCATTCCCCAGATGGTCGGCGCGGGGTCACTGATCTATCCGCTGCTCGGCTTTCCGCATTGGCTCGGCGTGCTGACCGTTGGCACGGTGGTGGTCCTCATCGTCTGCACTGCCGGGATGGTGAGCACGACCTACGTCCAGTTCATCAAAGGGGGCCTGCTGGTGATCTTCACCGGCATTCTCACCACGTTCATTCTCAATCGGGGCTTCAAGGTCGATGATCGTCCGGAAGCGATGCAACCGCAAACGGTCACCGTCACCAAAGACGACAAAGTCCTCGTCAACAATCGGCCGCACGGCAAAGGGGAAGGGGAGGCTGACCTGCGTGCGGTGGGCCACATCAGCAAGCTCCCGGGTGATGTGCCGTCGACCGGTCCGCTGGGGCCGCGCGAGTATCTCGCCACGCTGCAGCAAAGCGAAGTCGTCCGCTGGAAAAACTCGACGGCCAAAGATGCCGACGGCTCGAAAGTCACCACGTACGAACCGGTTCCCGTGTCTGGTGCGTCCGTCCTGTTGCCGGGGCAGATGTTCAAGGGGCTGCGGGGCGACAAACTCTGGCCGAAGCTCGATTTCATCTCGCTGATGCTGGCTCTCTTCTGCGGCACGGCGTCGCTGCCGCATGTGCTCATTCGTTATTACACCGTGAAAGATCAGGCCGCGGCACGACTGAGCACCGT
The DNA here is from genome assembly GCA_044229335.1 of Planctomycetaceae bacterium. Taxonomy (GTDB): domain Bacteria; phylum Planctomycetota; class Planctomycetia; order Planctomycetales; family Planctomycetaceae; genus DSVQ01. The sequence goes on from JBGATC010000023.1 coordinate 86,553, forward strand.
CGTCGGCATCGCGACGATCGGCAGCTTCTATGTCCTCACGCTGTTCCTTGGCCTGGGAGCGATGACCAGTGGCACCTTCGATCTGACCGACAGCAACATGGCCGCGCCGCTGCTGGCGAAGAGTTTCGGTGAATTGTTGTTCGCGGTGATCTCGGCGATCGCCTTCACCACCGTGCTGGGGACCGTCAGCGGGCTGATTGTTGCCGCGTCGGGAGCCGTGGTGCATGACCTGATCGTCGGCGTGCTCGGTGTCCCGCTGAAGGATCAGCACAAAGTTCGGGTCGGGAAGATCGCTGCAGCGATCGTGGGGGTGATCGCGATCGGACTGGGGATCTGGTTCCAGGGCTTCAACGCGGGATTCCTCGTCGGCTGGGCCTTCAGCGTCGCCGCTTCAGCCAATCTGCCCGCGCTGGTGATGATTCTCTTCTGGAAGCGAACCACCAAGCAGGGTGTGACCGCAGCAATCCTCGTGGGGATGTTCTCGTCGCTCGCGTGGATTCTCGTCAGTGCTGATACGTTCGAGAAAGCCTACGGCTATGCGAAGGATGCCGCACTCGAACACGCGCTGGTCCCGTTCAGTAACCCCGGCCTGGTGACGATTCCCCTCGGCTTCCTCACGCTGATCGTCGTCTCACTGATGACGAAACGGAACACGCCACCAGCCACGACCTGACCCCGTTTGCATCTTCGCATCTTCCTCTTCCAGGAGCCTCATCGATGCGCGTCCGCTTTCTGGGAACCGGGGGCTATCACCCCAACGCCCGACGACACACGGCGTGCGTGCTGCTCCCGGAACTCGGACTCGCTTTCGATTGCGGGACGAGTGCGTTTCGTCTGGCGGAACACGTCGTGCCGAAGCGGTTGCAGGTGGTGCTGTCGCACGCCCATCTCGACCACATCTGCGGACTGACCTACTTATTGGTCCCCTTACTCACCGCTCGCTGGGAACAACTGGCGATTTACGGCACACCGGAAACACTAACGGCCGTTCGCACGCATCTCTTCGACAAGGCCATCTTCCCGGTCCTGCTTGATCAGGTGACGTTTCATGAGCTTCCGGAACAACTCGTCATGGGCGACGTTACGATCCGCCATACCGCGCTGTCGCATCCCGGTGGCTGCCGCGGGTTTCGTCTCGACCGGGCCAATGGCAAGTCACTCGCCTACATCACCGATACCACGGTCGATGGGAGCTATACGGAGTTCATCCGCGGCGTCGACGTGCTGATCCACGAATGCAACTTCCCGGACGACTTGCAGCAGTGGTGCCGCCCGACGGGGCACAGCCACACGTCGATGGTGGCTCAACTCGCCCGCGATGCCCAGGTCGGCCGCCTCTACCTCACGCACATCGACCCACAACGCCCCGACGACGACCCGCTGAACCTCGCTGTCGCCCAGGCGATCTTCCCTGAGACGCATCTCGCCGAAGACGGCATGGAATATGATTGGTGAAGCAACCGGCGTCGACGCTCAACGGGGTCTCAGTTGACGAGTTCACCAACAGATTGCGAGTTCATCACCAGCCGACCCAGACCATGCGCTGCGTTGTCCGCATCTTGACGGCGTTGATCACCAGTTGCAGAAGTCGATCCCAATGCCTGTCGCCCGCTCGCGACAACTACGGCAACGACCAGCAGCCCAGGTGAGACGTCGCGAGCCGATCGATCAGCGCAGCGGCGCTCGCCTGGTACCGCCGAGGATCGAGTTCCTGTGCCCGTCGGGCATGCTCCGCGGCGAGATCGGTCCGTTGAGCGTCTTCGTAAAACTGCGCCAGCAGAAAGTGGTCCGCCGCGGAGACTGGAGAACTGACGGAGCCCAGCAGCGCCTGCTCCGCGTCAGCAAATCGTCCTAACTTGCGCGCTGCAAACGCCTGTCCCAGCCGAGCCTGTTTCAGCAGGACCTCCCGGTTCGGCGCACCCGCGGGAAGCTCGGACAGGCGAATCGCAGCCTGGTTGAAGTGACGCTGACTGTCGATCCAGCGTTCGTCGGCTTGATCGAGCAGTCCCCCCAGCAACTCTGCTTCCGGAGCGAATGCGGGGTGATTCTGGAGCGGCTCCAACAGGTGCCGGGCATCCGTCCGCTGACCAAGCACCGCGAGCAGCCGGCACCGCTGCAGGAGGTCCGCGCCGTCAGCCGACTCCTTCGACAGGGTCTCTACCATCGACTGCAACTCCAGAACCTCGTGTTCCAGGAGCGTGACCAGTTCGCTCCAGCGATTCAGCGGTTGCTGGAACCCGCTGGCCGCCTGGACGATAGTCTGAGGCAGAGGACTATCGCCGTACCATCGCCACCGTGCGCGTGCCGTCCGTGCTGCCTCCCCGATCCGTCCGGCTTGCAGCAACTCTGCAGTTTGCTGAGTCAGAAAGGCTTCATGCTGACCGAGGATCAACAGGGGAAGAGCGACCCCGAGTCCGGTCGCGGCGGCGATGCTGGTCCAGCGCTGGTGACGAGCCGGCACCGGATTGCGTCGCCACGTCCGATCGACCGACACCAGCAGAGCGGTCGTGGCCAATGTGATCAGGCAACCGGACAACGGTCCCGGCGTTGGACCAACCAGCGTGATCGCGATTGCCAGACTCAACACCCAACTGACAGCTGCTCGAACCAACGACTGCGTCCGCAGGAGCGGCCACGCGGCCAGGCCACCGCTGAGCATCAACGATGCGATCGGTAACTCCTGGAGAGCCATCAACTGGTCCTTGGAGACAGTTCATGCCGTGGTTGCGGCCGGCGTACGCCCGCGCGTGGACGAACGCCAGATCAACCCGTCGTAGGCGTAGTGGATGAAGGCGGCGGCGAGATTCGCACCGACCCAGAATTCGGTGTAACGGCTGTTAAGCCACCAGCCGACCATTCCGCAAACGGCAATGAAGCCGAGCAACATCGATGTCCCGTCGGGAGCAATGCGTGCCAGCCAGCCCGCATCCGGTCGGGCGCGTTGCACTGACCAGCCGCACACGGCGAGATACTCGCAGGCGTGATACAGCGCGGAGGCGGTCGCCAGCGGCAGAACCCAGTCGCGGCGACCGAGATGCACGGCCGTCAGCAAGCCTCCGTAGAGTAAGACAACGCTGGCCAGATAAGGAAAGCCTCCCTGCCAAAAACGGCCGCGCAATCCCCGACTCAACCATGAGGATCTGACGACCAGCCCGATCATGACCAGCCCGATACCCACATCAGCGATGGCCAGCGTTTGCTCGTACCGGGGTGATTGCCATGTCCAGCCGGCAGCCCGCAGCATCACAAAGATGATCACACCGCGCAGGGCGATGCGTTCAAGCCGCGTTGAGAGGTGTGCAGTGGGTTGTTGTCGGTGTGAATAGAGCCTGTAAACGCCATGATGCTGCGCGGCAAAATGCCAGACGTTCCAGAGGAAGTCGAGGATCGCCAGACAGAGAAACGTTCCGCTCAAGACACGCAGCGTGCTACAGGCAAGGATCGCGGCGACGGCGATCAGGAGACACGTACCGCCGCGGTGACGGCGCTGGCGGGCATCACCCCACACGAGCGCCAGCGTGATCCAGCGATGCGGCGTCGACACGAAGTAGATCTGCAGGAAATGCAGCTCTTCATGGGCCGCGTGTCCACCCCACCAGACAAGCGTTGCAACGATCGGCCACCAGAGGTTGCAGATCAGCAGCAGGTCGAGTCCGGGACTCAACAGCCAGCGCGGAACTGCACGACCGGCGGCGTCCACCGGGGATACTGCAGCGATTCGCGGGGGACTTGTCTCACGTTCATCTGTGAGACGTACGGAAGCCAGCGGCAGCTCAGCCACACGCGAATGTGTGTGAGAGGGGAGCATTACGGGTTGGTATATTCCGGCGTCGGCGTCGTCTCACCGATCGAGGGCTTCGAATCCGCCGACTGGCCGCAGCCCGCCACGAGCAGGCCGATGCACAACAAGGCCCACGTCATCCACCGGACGTTGCGCTGTTCCAATGAGGAGAGAGAGACTGAAAACACCGGGTCGCTCCTGATTGTCTGGTTGAGACTGGTGAGACTGAAAATCGCATGAACCTACGGATGATCGGACCGCGCCAACCGTGGGGCACTGCGTCCACAGGCAGGATCCGCGGGTCATCTTGCCTGGAAGGGCGGCCCGACTGACCATTGAGCCAGTGGGGCCACCCATCGCATCAGGCTACGCTTAGAATTCGAGATTGAGCGGTTCCGATGAACCGTTCGCGATCGACCCCAGCGCTGAATGGATCTGATTGTCGACGTTTTCGGAAACGAAGCGGACCGCGCCGTCGGCCATGCCGACGTGCACGCCACCGACGTGGTAGCTCCGGAGGGCTGCAATCTGGGAGCCGCCATAGAGGGGTGCTTCCGTGGCACAGGGCATATCGACCGACGACGCACAACTTTCGATGATGTCGTTGCTGCGCGTGTTGGGCCGCAACCCGGTACTGAATGAGGACGCTCCCATCGTCGCATGGACCCAGGCCCCGCGAGCGTCCGACGTGCTGTTGAGCACATAGTTGACTTCGCCCGTGGCAATCGTATTCGACGTGCCGTCCGTCACATCCCGCACCGCAACGCGGGAATTGATCGTGAAGACTCCGCGACGGGTCGGCGAAAAAGAATCGAGGAGCGTTCCGTTTCCGAAGTTCGCCGCGTAGTTGCCCCGCGACATGTGCTCCAGCGATCGAAACGCGACATTCGCACGATTGTCCCAGGGGTGCGACGGGCAACGGTACATCGGAGGCGAGAAATGCCCGAAGATGTTGTTCATGTTATCGAGCGGGTCGGTGCCGTTCAGAATCGGAGACGTGACGCTCCAGATGGCCCCTTGCTCGAGTTGCGGCAGCAGATACAGCAGCCAGTTCCCCCCGAGACTTTGGCCATTGCTGCACTCCTGCAGGCCAGCGAGTTTGAGCGGTGGCGTCCCCGCACAAGGGCCAATCACACCGCCTGGAGGAAAGACACGGTAGATGTCGTGATAATTGTGCAGCCCCAGCCCGAGTTGCTTGAGATTGTTGCGGCACTCTGTCCGCCGGGCGGCTTCACGCGCCTGCTGAACCGCCGGCAGCAGCAGCGCGATCAGAATGGCGATAATCGCGATCACGACCAGCAGTTCGATGAGCGTGAAGCCTGGTCGCACACACGGTCGGGGTCGCAGGCACTGTCGGGCTGACGATGCACTCATGGTCGGACTCTCTTTCTGTCGAGGAATCGGGATCTGGGCAACACATCACGTCTGCCAACAAGGAACTCCAGAGAGACCAGATCATTCCGACAAGGCCACTCACGGAGCGTGAGAGTTGACTCTGAAACCGCGAAGTTTGTGTGGGTCAGCCGTGTGTTTCGTGTGAATCACCCGGATGAAGACCACGATCCCGTCACAGAAAAGAGGTGTCTCAAGCCTGCCCGGATGACAATTCCACACCGGGGGACCTTCGAGACATGAACAGGCAGTTCGGCTTCGGATCTGAACACCAGAGACTGACTGCCCTTGGAACGTGACTGTCACTCTCACCCACAACATCCGCAGAGGAGAGTTCAAAACACGCGGAGTCCGATGACCGACTGAACGGTGCCACCGGAGTGCAGAATACGGCAGCCACGGTGCCTCAGCTCATCCTCCACGGAACAGATTGACCGGCCTGACATCAGGGACAACCATGCCGCTCAGGAGTTCCCAGCGGGGATTCCGTCGATCAACAACGCGGAGAGCTGGTGTCGGAGTTTTCGACCAAACATAGAGGCGACGAGTGACAGGTCCCTCCACCGGGTGGCTGGCGTCGGAGTCTGCGACGACCCAGTCTTCCCACGCAGAAACCAGCACGCGAGAAGCTTGAATGACCAAAGGTGCAGAGTACGCGGGGAGAACTCTCGAAAACGTCACACGCTGTTTCTGGGTCGTCGCAGACTCCGACGCCAGCCACTCATGGGATGTTGCGCGACGAATGCCAGGAGAGTTCCACACACAACTGCAACCCAAGGTCGACCTAGAGCGCCCTGCGCTTACCCCTGGCGCGATCTGGGAGGCTTAAGTAGACTGCTGAACTTCTTGAAGGGAGTTGGGCATGTCGAAGACGAAGTCGTTGGTGGTGCGGACGAAGCCGAAGCCGAGTCGTGAAGAGATC
>JBGATC010000074.1:0-17779 GCA_044229335.1 Planctomycetaceae bacterium
AAGCGTTCTTCGCTTGCGTCTTCGCGATCCCCCAACCCTGTCACCCCCCATCCCCTGACGCTACGATTTCCTCCCAGTCCAGCCATCCCACATCTCACGGAACCAACCGATGGACCTCTCACGACGGGCTTTACTCGGCGGGGCACTCGCCTCAGGTTTGACCGGTCCCTGGGGACTCCCCGCCGCTCTCGCCCAAGCCCCGGCTGCTCCCGCTGGAAAACGCTATCCCTTCAAGAAATCGATCAACCTCTGGGCGTTCCCCTATCCCCAGCAGATGACCCTCGAACAATGCCTGCGGCTCGCCAAAGCCGCCGGGTTCGACGGCATCGAACTCAACTACGATCTCGACAGCGAACTCTCACCCAAGTCCGGAACCGCCGAGTTCACCGAGATTCGGAAGCTGGCCGACAAGATCGGGATCGCGATCAGCGGGATGTGTTCGTTCCTCTTCTGGCCGTATCCCCTCACCGCCCACGACCCGGCCCGTGCCGCCCGCGGCCTAGAACTCGCGGGAAAGATTGCGCAAGCTGCCCATGACCTGGGGACCGAGAACGTTCTCGTCGTTCCCGGCGCGGTCCACATCCCCTGGCGGACCGATTACGACCCGGTCCCCAACGACGTCTGCGAGCAACGGGCGAAAACAGCCGTCCGCAAGCTCATCCCACAGGCGGAGCGGCTGAAGGTCCATCTCAACATGGAGAACATCTTCTTCAACGGCTTCCTGATGACGCCGATGGAGATGAATGCCTTCGTCGATTCGTTCGCCAGCGAGTACGTCCACGTCCACTTCGATACCGGGAACATCATGGAATACCAGTTCCCCGAGCACTGGATTGCGATCCTGGGAAACCGCATCCGCAACGTGCACTTGAAGGAGTACACGAAGAAGGGAGCCGACCACTCCCTGGAAGCCTTCCGCCCCCTCCTCGACGGCACCACCAACTGGCCCGCCGTCCTCGAAGCCTTCGACCAAACCAACTACCGCGGCTACCTGACCTTCGAATACTTCCACCCCTACCAACACTGGCCCGAAGCCCTCGTCTACCAAACGGGAGATTCCCTCGACCGTATGTTGGGATTGAAATAACTCCGTTCGCGGAGCAATCTCAGCAGAGACCTAGCATTCCGATGGCTGGGTCTCTGTGTCTTGTCATGTAGGACATGTTCCCGCGGGGGGGACTTCGTTATGCGCTATGGAATGACGCCGATGGAGCAATTCGCGGTCACATCAAAGATGCTCGGCGACGCAGGTGAGCACTTTGCGCTCAGTCGATTCACCTTTGCCGGTCACCCAGCGACAAAGATGCCAGATGGATGGTCGGGCTATGACCTCGCTGTTCACTCGAGCGTCGGTCTCGTCCGCATTAGTGTCAAGACGCGAAGTGAAACAGACTCTTGGAAAGCCGGTAGCTGGTTCATGTTCGACGAGCGAATTGAGTGTGACTGGATTGTGTTCATCTTTAAGCGTAAGGATAGTGAACTCCGTTCTTGGATCATGCCGTTCTCTGTGGCCAGGGAACAGGGGAATCAGCCGTCCGCGAAGAGGAAGGACCCACACATGCGGTTTGTGTCTTGGGCAAAGTTGAATCGAGAACCGTTGAAGCGGTATGAGAACAACTGGGATCTCAATTCTGAGGGGTGCCAGAATAGCGATGCATAACCCGCCGGCGTGGTCCAGCCAAGTAGGGACCGCTATGCGGACCGATGATGAGTCGCGATGGTAAGGCGATTTGCGTTGAGTGCCTTACGCGATGGCTGGAGTAAGTATGCTCTCGGGAAGCAAAGTCCATGCTTGCCCAAGGCTGCAAGTAGCGCAACCGGCGCATCCCGTGCCGAACAGGATTGGGTCAAGCCGCCAGTGGCACCAGGTGCAATGTTACTGCGAAATCGAAGCATCAAAGGGAGTGACAAATGAATTGGTTCTCGCGAAGGAATTCGCCCGTTCCCGATGCATACTCCTATCAGATCCCGCACCAAGTTCGGAACCGGCTCTTTCACACGATGCGCTTGTGTCTGACTTCCCGAGAGTTCAACAACTACGGGATTGAGGACGTCTTTTACGAGATGCAAGACAAACTTCTACAGCGTTACGGCGGTGTTCGCCGGTCGGCGTACGAAGCTGCGAGAGTCAGCAACGACCCCGTTCTGGAACACTTCTTCCAATGTACGGACGAAGAGTTAATGGACTTCATCCAGATGTGCTTTGAAACTCGTTGGAATTTCGGCCGACAGCCGATGGTTCAGGCGATCAATCGAGTGCTTCAAGAAGAGAACATCGGATATGAGCTAACCGACTATTCGGAAACGATCACCGAAGGTGGATCGTTGTTCGGTCGTAGCAGTCCAGGCATGAAAACGATCCATCCACATCTCCCGAAGGTTCTTCGGAAGGACGAAAAGATTCTTCATGCCGAAACGGTGAAGCCCTGTCTCGATGTCTTGTCCGACCCACGCTTCGCCACCGCCAACGGTGAATTACTGAGTGCCTTTGAGGAGTATCGTCGTGGAAAATACGGCGATGCTGTCACCGATGCCGGAGCAGCATTCGAGAGCGTGCTCAAGATCATCTGCACGATCAAGGGTTGGAGCTACGATAAGGAGAAGGATACCTGCTCGAAGCTGTTGGACATCTGCCGCGACCACGGACTATTCCACGGCTTCTACAAGCCGATCCTTGAAGGAACGGCGACGGTGCGCAACAAGACTGGGGATGCTCATGGTAAAGGGCCGGTCGCAGATTATCCCGCAACCAAGGCGATCGCTGACCACATGCTCTACATGGTCTGCAACAACATCAATCTCGTCGTATCACTAGCCAAGTAGGGTCCGCTGTGCGGACCGGCGGTGTGGCCTGGCCAGTCGGGAACAACGAGCCTTTAGGGTTCGAGTCAGTCATAGCCGGACCTGCCGAACTGCGCCATCCAGCCAAATTTGCTAGGGCCACGCTAGATGAGGACTCGACATCAGTCATGGCTGAGCAAACCCCATTGTCCGTCGCCGACATCTTAGGTTTGATCGCCAGTTACCCGAAGCTGCCATTGGCCTATCTGGACTTCCTCCGAAACCCAGGCTGGGGCACTGCGGCCAGCGGCGGGTGGCGGGGGCGCTCCGCGGAGCGGAAGCCCCCGTTGATGGACACAAAACTCCCCCACTCGAATCACGTTGCTTTCGAAATCTGAACGAAGCGCTGGTTCCGCATCTCGTTGAATGCATCGGGTCGATGTATTCAACGGGGGCTTCCGCTAGCGCGGAGCGCCCCCGCCACCCGTCGACAAGTGACAGTCCATCGGTTCCCCTCAGCTCGGAGTAGACTCGCAACGATGGGAATTCTGACCTTCAGCATGAATGTCACCCTCGATGGATGCGTTGACCATCGGGAGGGGATCGCCGACGACGAGACACACGCTTTCTTCACCCGCCTCATGGACGAGGGCGGGGCGATGCTGTGGGGGCGTGTCACCTACGAGATGATGGAGGACTACTGGCCAGCGGTCGCCCGCGGCGAAGTCGCGGTGCCGCCTGCGATCCGCGAGTGGGCCGTCAAACTGGAGGCGAAGCCGAAGTACGTTGTGTCGTCGACGCGCGAGAATTTCCCGTGGACCAACAGCCACCACATCGTCGGCGACCTCCGCATGGGCGTGCAGAACCTGAAGGATGCGACCCCGTCCGGCGTGCTCCTCGGCAGCGGCAAGCTCGCGACCGAACTCGACCGGCTGGATCTGATCGACGAGTACCAGTTCCTCGTCCACCCCAGGCTCGCGGGCCACGGCCCGACTCTGTACCAGAGTGGTCTGCCCGGAAGTCGGCGGCTCGAACTGGTCTCGGCGATGCCCCTCCGCAACGGCGCGGTCGTTCTGCACTACCGGCGCGCGGCTCACAGCCAATAGCATCGGACAGTCGACTGTGCGGCCCGCTGCAGCCGCAAGAGAGCTGAATCAGGCTGGTTCACTGCGACAAACCACGCGTCTTTCTGCTGAGATCGGTGCGGTCGTTTGACTTTCGCTCCGCGTGGTTTTAACGTCAGTTTGGTTGCGGCGTGCACTTTTTCCACCGCTGCGGGCGTCTTCTCAACTCAGGAATTTCATCGATGGGCCGTCCGGTTACGCTGTTTACGGGGCAATGGGCCGACCTCAAGTTCGAAGAGGCCTGCAAGAAGGCGAAGGACTTCGGGTACGACGGGATCGAACTCCCCTGCTGGGGCGATCACTTCGAAGTCGACAAGGCTCTCTCCGACGATGGCTACTGCGCCCGCAAGCGCGAGACGCTGGAAAAGTACGACCTGCAGGTCTTCGCGATCTCGAATCACCTCGTCGGTCAGGCGGTCCTCGATAACATCGACATCCGTCACAAGAGCATTCTCCCCCCGTACGTCTGGGGCGATGGCAATCCCGCCAAGGTGAACGAGCGGGCGATCGAAGAGATGAAGAACACCGCCCGGGCTGCTAAGAAGCTCGGCGTGAGCGTCGTCAACGGCTTCACCGGCTCGAGCATCTGGCATCTGCTTTACGACTTCCCGCCCACGCCGAAGTCGATGATCGACGATGGGTTCAAGCTGCTCGCGGACCGGTTCAACCCGATCCTCGACGTCTTCCAGGAATGCGGCGTGAAGTTCGCGCTGGAAGTCCACCCGACGGAAATCGCGTTCGACATTTACTCAGCGGAACGGGCGCTGCAGGCCCTCGATCATCGCGAGGAGTTCGGCTTCAATTTCGATCCCAGCCATCTCATCTGGCAAGGGGTCGATCCGGTCGCGTTCATCCGGGCGTTCCCGAACCGGATCTATCACGTCCATATGAAGGACGCGAAGGTCACGCTCGATGGGAAGAGCGGGATTCTGACCAGTCACCTGTCGTTCGGTGATCCCCGCCGCGGGTGGGACTTCCGCAGCGTCGGCCGCGGCGGCGTGGTGTTCGAGGACATCATCCGTGCCCTGAACCACGCGAAGTACACCGGCCCGCTGTCGGTCGAGTGGGAAGACATGGGGATGGATCGCGAACAGGGGGCGCGCGAAGCGTGCCAGTACGTCAAGAACGTCGACTTCACCCCGTCGGGGCGAGCGTTCGACGCTGCGTTCGCAGAGTAATCGACGCACCATCAGCCCGAAGCGCGAGCGGCGGGTTCCCCACGATCGTCATGATGATCATCGAAGCCCGGCATGTCCGCATGCCGGGCTTCTGCCTTTTGATGGATTCTCCAGCGGCCGACGACAGCGGGACCATAGCTGTTGCTGAGGGCCAACGGCCCGGCCGATATCAGCCTGGGGCAACGCCCCAGGTCGCGAAGGGGACGATCGTTCGCAGGGCCAACGGCCCGGTCCATCCTCGGTGGTCGATCGATCGGGCTTTCAGCCCTCAATCCAGTTTCGTCTACATTCCTGGGGCGTTGCCCCAGGCTGATATGGGGCGGGCCGTTGGCCCTGAATCGACGCTGTCAGCCCGTTTGAACAGCGAAAGCCGGTCGTTCAAAGCGCAGCCCAGTTATCGCCTTGTTTGTCAGCGCGGATTTGCGGGCCAGGTGAAGCGGGCAGGCAACAGGTGGCGAGCATTCTCAGCGGCGATTGCCAGGGCCGTTGTGACGGTCTCGACCCAGGAACGGCCTAGTAATCGACCGTAGGCCAGCCCCGTCGCGAAGCAGTCGCCGCAGCCGATCGGATTGACCACCTCGACCTTCGGCGGTGTGAATTGAGCCCGGCCTTCCGGACCGAGTGTCCACACGGGATTTCCGCCATCGGTGACGACAACGTGCTCGGCACCAGCGCTGCGGAGTTCGGCCATCGCCTCCCAGATGTCGGCTTCATCGATCAGTCGGTGACCAACCGTTGCCGCCAGTTCGGCATGGTTCGGTTTCACGACCCAGGGTTTCAGTGCGAGACAGCGACGGAGTTCCTCACCGCGGAAATCGAGGACCAGCGGTGCCGTTGACGCTGCAGCGAGAGACGCCAGGAAATCGACTGGAGTTCCGGCCGGAGTCGAGCCGCTAAGGACGACGACTTGTGCCCGGGCGGCTTGTATCTTCCACGCCTGCAGATACGCAGCAAGTTCCTCCGACGTCACCGGCGGTGCGTTCTCGACGAGTTCGGTCGTCACATTGTGTTGTCGATCGAGGATCGTCGTGCAGACGCGGGTCGGGGCCGCCGTGTCGACCCACGTTGTGGGCACACCTAACGCGGCGAAATCAGCCAGCAGTGCCTGCCCAGTCACCCCCCCGGCGAACGAGACCGTGTGCGTTGGCACGCCGAGATGGTGGGCCATGCAGCCGACGTTAAGCACCTTCCCCGAAGCACACCACGCTGCCTGATGCGCGCGGTTCACTTCACCTGTCGCGAAGGTCTCGAAGACGAGCGTCTGCTGCCAGGCAGGCGTGAGGCCACCAGCGAGAATCACCACAAGCTCTCCAACAGGTCCCGCAGTTCCGCAGATTCGACCGGTCGCGGATTGCCGTTCAGACTGTTGCCACGGGAACCCTCGACAAGGGCCGGGAGGTGCGCGCGGGTCACACCCAGCTCGCGTAACCGCTGCGGGATGCCGACCGTGTGGCAGAGTTCCGTGATCGTCTCAATCAACGCGGCGACCGCTGCTGAGTCCGTGGGCCAGCGGCGCTGATGCACATGTTCTGCTAACTCTGCGAGGGCCGTCCGTGCCACATCGCGATTGAACCGAAGTGTGGGGACGAGCATCACGGCACACGCCAGACCATGCGGTGTGCCGATGATCGATCCCAGGGCCGCTGCCACACCGTGGGCGAGACCCAGACCCGAATTCGCGAGCGCCATTCCCGAGCAAAGCGCAGCGTGCGCGAGTGCTGTCCGTGCGGGCTGATGTCCGCCGTCACGTACCGCCACTGGCAACGCAGTGAGCGCGCCCGGCAAGGCTTGCATGGCCAACGCGCGGGGCAGGGGAGCTGCCCGACGGCTGATGTAACTTTCCATCAACTGCGTGATCGCATCCATCCCGGTGTGAGCGGTGACTTCCGCTGGAACGCTGATGGTCAATTCAGGATCGACAAGCGCGACCTGCGGGATCATTCCGTCAGCCCGCAGACTCTTTTTACAGCAGGGGTCTTCGACCGAGATCACCGCGTTTTTCGTTGCTTCAGAACCGGTCCCGGCAGTTGTGGGTAAGGCGATGTGCGGCAACGGCGCCTCACGGAGCACTGCCCCTGTGCCGACCCCTTCGAGATAGTCGCGGACGGATTGCCATTGGGACTGCGTGACAAGTGCTGCCGCCGCTTTGCCGAGATCGAGCGTGGAACCGCCGCCAATCGTGACCACGACATCGCCGGAGCCGACGCCGCGTGATCGCCAGGATTCGACGAGAGCATCGACATCGGCAATCGTCGGCTCGCGTCCCCCGACGGCGAACTCTTCGATGGTCAGACCCGCTGTTCGGCAGCTTTCCAGCAGCGGAGTGAGTGTTCCCTGCTGAATCAGTTTACGGCTGCCGATGAGGACCATCGCCCGCCGACCGCGACGCTGGATGAGCGCTGGCAACTGACGGCGTTCCCCCCAGCCGAAGACAATCGTCCCCGGTGCAGCGAACTGATAGGCGGAGATGTCCATGAAACGGTCTGGTCTTCATCGGATGAACTGCTGACTCTGGCGGATTGCCACAGCGGCCCATCATAGCCCACCGCGCGACTGCGGGGAAATTGCTGGTGAATCTCCGGCTCGTCGATGGGCTGCATGACACCATCTACGTGAGGATTGTGGTGGGTCTCGAAGACTCGGCCCACCCTACGCCGATGCAGAAATGAAGCCGAAAGCGGGCCGGACACTTGCGCACCCGGCCCGCTGGTTCTGATGACCGCTGTTCCCGTTGCGTGCGACCGTCAGGTCGCGTCAATCTTCGTGGAATGAGTTCCGCACTGGTGGCTCTGGAGATCCACAGGCCACGGCATCAGTTCGGTGCGGGGGCATTCTGTGCGGGCGAAGCGGTGCGAACCGGCATCGTCACTGGTTGAGTCTGCACTGGAATGAGATGCACGGCATGCCCTCGATGATGGATTACATGAGCCTGTCCCTGGAGATGCGCCGGATGTTGCCAGCCCTGAGATTGCCAGAAGTTGTAGACATCGCCGCGCGCTTTGGCACCCGAAACGGCTTGGGACGCGGAAGCGGTCTGCCCCAGCAGCGCCAGGGTCAATGCAGCCAGACTCATCACAGTTGTGAATTTCATGTCAGTTTCCTCAACAAGATGTCGAACCACTGGAACAGGGTTGGGAACACATTTCTCTGAACCCGCGCGCAACGCTTGCGCAAGACGAGACATTTCGTTCCGGATCAAGTCCGGCAGATCACGGAACGGAATCAGCCATTACTCTCAGCAGTAAGTCACACCAGTTGTTTCGTGATCGGCCGCCTCCATTTCTGGAAATGAGAGCGTCGAACAACGCTAAAGTCGGCAGACGTGACTGATTCGCGCGCTGGCCCGCCGGGCCGAAGCTGACTGATCAGTCGACGTGAGTCGCCAGCAGCGCAGCTGGACTCCGTCGCTTACAACCTGCAAGAGATTCGAGGCAATTCGCTGAATCCCGCTCGAGATGTTCCCTCGATACGGGAATTCAAAACTCGGTGAATGCCGCCTCTGAGCTTCACTTGGTAACCGCTGGAGAGGGACTGCATGATCGTTGATGAGTTCAGTGGTCTGTGAGTCGATCAGCGAGCGTGTTGAGTCCTATTTTACTCACGTTCCCGTAGAGGGAAGAGGTCATTCTCTTTCATTGTCGAGATGTTGCGTGGCGGGGGGAGACAGCACGCGCTCGACGCCGAGGATCCGCTTCAACTCGGCGAACGGGACCATTTTTCCGGCAAGACCATCGACGCGCCCGTCGAGCAGCATCGCTTCGGCGAGTTCGCGGATGGCGAACGCCGTGAGTGCCAGACTTTCCACGGGCGAGACGACGAGCCGAAACCCAAGTGATTCCAACTCGTCCGCGGAGAGAATGGGGGTGACCCCTCCGACCAGCATGTTGGCAAGTTGTGGTTTGTCGATTGAACGAGCAATCCGGACAAGTTCTTCACGCGACTGTGGCGCTTCCACGAAGCAACCATCGGCTCCGCACTCGGCATAACGCTGGGCCCGTTCGATGGCCGCATCGAGTCCTTCGACCGCGCGGGCATCGGTGCGGGCGATAATGAAGAAGTCGGGATTCATGCGGGCATCGAGCGCAGCTCGCAGCTTCTGCAGCATCTCCTCAGTCGGGACGACCTGTTTGCCGGCGAAGTGGCCGCAACGCTTCGGGAAGAGCTGATCTTCCAGCAGCATGCCCGCGGCCCCTGCGCGTTCGAACTCGCGCACTGTCCTGGCAACGTTGGCGAGTCCGCCGTGGCCTGTATCGCCGTCAACGATGACCGGAACATTCACCGCAGTACAGACTCGACGGGCCGCATCGGCCATTTCCGTCAACGTGATCAAGCCGACATCGGGAAGTCCCAGCAGACTGGCAGACGTGCCGAATCCGCCGAGGAACAGGAGTTCGATCCCTGCCTGGGCCATGACCTGTGCGGTGAAGACATCATGCGGCGCGAGACTGCGGATGATTTGCGGGTCGCGCAATCGCTGACGAAACATCGCTGCAGGGCTGAGGCTCATCCGTCCGGTTCCTGAAGGGAGGTCGGACGGCATCTTATCGTCGACGACGGGCATCTGTCAGGTGGCGTCGGTCTCGCCGATGAAGGTCCGTTCGTAGACGGTCGGCTGTGGGATCGCAGCCCCCGACTTCCCGAGCGGCGAACCACCTCGGTCGTGGCGACCCCACCAGGCGTCGGCATCGTGCTGGGACCACGCAGGCTGCGGCACACGGGCGAGCAACTCAGCCAAAATTCGTGCGGTCTGCGGACGTTTCGAGCGGTTCTTTTCGAGGCAGGCGAGAATCGCGTGTTCGAGTTCTTCGGAGACCGTCCGTCCCAGCCGTGTTGAGAGGGGCGTGGGTGTGGCGGAAACATGCTGCTGCAGCAGTTCGACAATCGTTGCGCCGGCAAAGACCGGTTGACCTGTGAGCAGGAAGTAACCGACTGCGCCGACCGCGTAAATGTCACTGCAGGCATCAACCAGCAGCGGCGACTGGATCGCTTCGGGCGACATATAGAGCGGCGTTCCGGTTAACGCGCCGGAGGTCGTCGCGTGCTTCTGCTTCTCCTGATCGACCGCTTTCACAAGGCCGAAGTCGAGGACCTTGACGACATCGGATTCACCGCCGCGTCGATTGAGCATAATGTTCGCGGGCTTGATATCCCGGTGGACGAGTCCCTTGGAGTGGGCTTCGTACAACGAGCCGCAAATCTGCCGGAGGATGTGAATGGCGCGGGCTTCCGGAAGCGGGCCGTATTGATCGACCAGTTTCTGCAGGTCGATGCCGTCGAGATATTCCATCGCGTAATAGAAGACCCCTTCGGGCGTGCGACCGTAATCATAGATAGCGACGGTGTTCGGATGATTGAGCTGGCAGGTGATCTGCACTTCCTGCTCGAACCGCTCGATTGAGGCTTCGTTGACCTTCTCAACATGCAGCATTTTGAGCGCGGTCGGACGGCGGAGCATGGCGTGATAGCCACGGTAGACGACGCCCATCGCCCCGGACCCGAGGACTTCCTGCAGCTTGTACTGCCCAAGTTCCTTGGCTTCGATGGCCGCTTTCTGCGCTTCACGACGGAGGCGGGCGACGACGAGTGTAAAGACGAAGATGGCCGCCGCAGCGATGGCGAGCAAGGCGTACAGCGTCCAGAAGGTGTACTGCAGAATCCGCAACGGCCGAAACGCTTCGGCGAAATCAATTTCAGTCGCGAGACCCAGCTGCAGGTCATTCAGCCAGTTCCACGCTCCCACCACGTACACGCCGCGATAGTCGCGGTAACCGTCGACATCAACACCGCTGTTCCCGGCAATCGCCGATGCGGCCATTTTGGTCAGCGGCATGTCGGCCCGGCGCTTCCGTGGTCGACCATCGGCGGTGATATCCTGGCCTGGGTCACGGAGTTGCAAGGAGAGAATCGAACGGGCTCCCGGTTCATCCGGCAGCACACCCAGCAGAATCAGATCATCATCGAATCGGCTGTTCGAGACCATCAATCCGGTTCGATCGAAGGCATAGGTCTCGCCCGATTCGCCAATCTGTCCCAGTTGCAGAATCCGCGTGAATTCCCGATCGGGGCGAATCCGCAAGGCGAGTGCCCCAACGACCTGAAAACTTTCGTCGCGCACGGGGGCGCACACAAACATCGTCGGTGTGCCGGCCTGTCGTTCGCCCTCTTCGTTGGTGATGGCGGTCACGCTCAGGAACGGGGGGCAGACGATCGAGGCACCTTCAAAGACCCGGTCGAGCGACGCGTCACATTCCTTGATGCAGCGTTTCCCGATCAGTTCCGGCTCAGACCCGGCAAGGATCATTTTCGACCGGTTGGCGACGATGTAACCATAGTAATCCTGCGAGGTCATCGCCGGTCCGAGCATGCGTCGCAGTTCACGGTTGAGGTCTTCCGGCTTGGTCGCCGCGGCCGGAGACTGCTCGATCACCTTGGGGGCAGCATCATCACCTGCAGCCTGGAGCAGGGCATACACCGTTGACCGGACGCGGGCATCGTTCGCGAGGGTTTCCGCGTGCGAGACCTGGGTTTTGACCCAGTTGTGCAGCATCTCCGTTTCGACATTCAACAGCGTCTGCAACTCGGATTCGAGATTCGCCCGCATCGTCCGTTCGATCGCGATGCGGACATTGAACCCGACGATCGAGAGCAGCACGATTGCCAGAATCGGCCAGATCCAGAGCTGACGCTTCAAAACCAGAGCGGTCCGCGTGAGGCTGCGTGACATGGTCGCATGGGCCATCGTCAGATGTGCACGGCGGGCCTGACCGCGTCCTGAGCCGAAAAACAGCCACCGAAATGGGTTCATGAACCGCGTCCGGAAAACATGGGAGACCTCGAGCTTTCCGAATTCTGACCCATGCAACCCCACCTGTCAGGTTTCACCGCGGTTTCCGGATCAATCCCGCGAATCGCTCTACCGGCCGCACCAGTACCGCCGGCACGTGGCATTTTGGCAACATCACCCATGACGCGGGATGCCCCCATCCGCCACCCCATTTAGCCCCCCGTCAATGACGGGGGGCCGATCGTTTCAGCGCCCGCATCAACCCGGTTCCGCAGACAGATCACTGCCACCCGCAACACGTGGTACGGGATCGTCCCCTCGAAGTGTTCGAACAACGGCTTGAGCAGTTCGTCCGGCAGCGTCATTGCCGCGGTCGTGATCTTCTCGAAGAGTTCCGCCGGGACCCACGGCGTGGGGTCGGTGATACCGTTAGTCCGCAGGTAATCCGTCAGATACTGTTCGGTCGTCGTCACCGCACGGCCCAGTTGCTGAGCGACTTCGGCGACCGTCTTTCCCTCGCGAAACAGTGCATCGGCCGCACTCTGCGCTAACGGTCGCTCCGCCACGGGCCTGACGATCGCTTGCGTCTTCGCGATCTCCCCCGGTTCGACATTCATCTCCAGTTGATTCGAGGTGCAATACTCCCGAATCGCCGACTGAAAGACCTCACCATATTCCGCCGCCTTCCGGTCACCCACGCCGTGCACCGCATGGAATGCTTCGTCGGTGGTGGGACGCCGTCGGGCCAGATCACGTAATGTCACATCGCCAAAGACCATAAACGGCGCGATCTGCCGTTCGACTGCGAGTTGCCTGCGGAGTTGCCGCAACGCCTCAAAGAGACCCGCATCGAACGGGAGTTCATTCGCTGCTGCTTTCGAGGACGTGGTTGTCGAGGAGGCTTTCTTCTTTGCCGGTTGCAGCAGTCGCGGCGTCTCCACCCCTTTGAGCACCTGGCGTCCGAAGGGCGTCAACGCGACCGTGCGATACTCTCCCGCTTTCACGAGACAACCCTGGCCGACGAGTTGCTCGATCCAGTCGCGGATCGTCGTCACCTTGTGCTCAGCGAGCAGCTTGTACGTCGAGAGCTGGTCGTGTCCGTTCTCCAGAATTCGCGCTTCCTGCGAACCACAGAGCACCTGGGCGACATACTGGGCTCCGAAGCGTTCGCCCACACGGACCACGCACGAAAGGATCTTCTGCGCGAGAATCAACGGGTCAGCAACCTGCTCCAGTTCGTCGAGACACGCATCGCACGCGGCGCAGTTCGTCCCTTCGTACGTCTGACCGAAGTGCTCGACGAGTGCCCGATGCCGACACGTCACTGCCGAGCAGTATGCGTCGATCCGGTTCAGGCTGATTTTCATCTGGGCGGCCGCTTCCCCTTCGAGGTCGCTTTTCAGCCGCTCCCACGTCATGAAGTCGCCGGGACTGTAGAAGAGGACACATTCGGCGGGGAGACCATCGCGCCCCGCACGACCGGTCTCCTGCTGATAGTGTTCCAGCGACTGCGGGGCTCCCGCGTGAATCACGAACCGAACGTCAGGCTTATCGATCCCCATCCCGAAGGCGACCGTTGCGACGACGACATCGATCGTGTCGTTCACGAACGCGTCCTGATGCCGGTGCCGCACGTCGTCACTGAGGCCCGCGTGATAGGGGACCGCGCGAATTCCACTGGCTGCGAGATCCGCCGCTGTCGAGTCGACTTCTTTTCGCGAGATGCAGTAGATGATCCCCGATTCCCCCCGATGCCGCAGCAGCACCTCGCGAATCTGATCACGCACCTGCTGGCGACGGTGGACGCGGTACGTCAGGTTCGGCCGGTCGAACGAGCCGACGATATAATTCGGTTCGTGCAGCCGGAGTTGCTGGGCGATGTCTTCGCGGACGGTCTCGGTTGCGGTTGCGGTGTAAGCGTGGAACCCAATCTCCGGGAACGAATCGCGGAGTTG
Organism: Planctomycetaceae bacterium; assembly: GCA_044229335.1. Classification (GTDB taxonomy): domain Bacteria; phylum Planctomycetota; class Planctomycetia; order Planctomycetales; family Planctomycetaceae; genus DSVQ01. The sequence goes on from JBGATC010000074.1 coordinate 13,823, forward strand.
CCCGAGCAGCCGGTACTCCGGGCGGAAATCGTGGCCCCAGTTGCTGATGCAGTGGGCCTCGTCAACTGCGATGAACGACACCCGCAGGTCGTGCAGGAAGTCGATCATCCGCTCGGTGCAAAGCCGTTCGGGCGCGACGTAGACCAGTTTCAACTCGCCTGCGCGGAGCTGCTGGGCGATTTGCGAGCGCTCGGCATTCGTCAACGAACTGTTGATCGCGGCTGCGGGGATGCCGCATTCCCGCAGCGCGTCGACCTGGTCCTTCATCAGCGAGATCAAGGGGGAAACGACAATCGCTACCCCGTCCATCAGGACAGCGGGGACTTGAAAGCAGAGCGACTTCCCGCCCCCCGTCGGCAGCACCACGACAGAATCTCGCCCCGCCAGCACCGCCTCCACCGCCGGCCGCTGATGCTCGCGAAACGCCGCATACCCCCAATGGCGCAACAACGCGGCCTGGGCGGGGTCGTTGACCTGGTGTGCACTGTCACTCATGACCCAACGATAGCCGGTCATGGCGCGGAGGGAAACATCGAGGATCAATCCTCCCCTGGAAGAGAGCCGCGAAGACGCCAGCGTGGGCTGCAGACTGGTGGATTATCCCAGGGCCGTGTTGGGATAGGGGAAGCCGGTCGGTGCGGCACCGGCTTTTAAGGGGGCATAGAAGCTGCGCAGACACGTGTCGCTGCAGGCGTAGCCCCAATTGATGATCCGTTCCTGCGTGACGGCGTCGAGGGCCGTCAACCGCGTCGGCACGCGGGCGATGGGCTGCGTCTTCTCGTAAGGCGCTGAGAGTCGATTGGCGACGTGCGGGTTGGGCTTGCCGTCTTTGGGATCGTCGAAGTTGGCTTGAATGCCCCAGTAGGTCCCCTCGTGAGTGGTGGCAGTCGGTTTCGTGGCCGTGAACTCACCGACGCACATCCGCCGCCGCAGATTCGAGACCTGATGCTGCAATAGATCGATCAGCCGTTTGGAGTGCGTGGCCCAGTCGGAACCGGGGTCGAGATCATCGTCCATCTTGCGGCCGGCGTCACTCACAAAGACGGTCTTGTAGCGCTTCCAGACAGTTTCCAGGCCCAGGTTATCGTAGACCCCGCCGTCAGTCAGAATCGCTTCGGTGCGCAGGCTCTTGAGGTCGTCACCGGTGGCGCTGTTGGGTTCGAAGGTCATCCCTTTCAACGAGAGCCGCATGGGTGACAGGACAGGAGGAAAAGCACTCGATGCGGCGACCGCCTGAGCGATCCGCACCTTGGGATTCTTCACCTGACCGATCCGGTAGTCCCCCAGGTATGGGCGCGAAAACCGAAAGAGTGAACCGGTCTTCACGTTCGTGGCATTCAGCACGAAACGCGGACCCTCTTTCGCGGAATCATCCGGAAGGTCTTGCAGAGTTCGCCCCTGAAAGAGGACGGAATCGTAGTGCTTGACGACTTCTTCACTAATCCAGGTCCAGGGATTGACGGTGCCCCAGAAGATGGATGTGGCATCGATCGACGTGGCAGTCATCTTGCGGAGCGGATCGATGAACAGTGTCTGCAACAGCGCAGGATCAGCTCGCCGCACGCCATCCGGGCCTTTTTTCCAGCCGAGTTTCGTCCAGGCCAGGCCCAACACGGCCGCGGTGATGGAACCCCCCGAGACGCTCGAAATCCGCTTCAAATCAGCCAGCAGACCCACTTCGTTAAGCCGCAGCACCGCCCCGATATGAAAGAGCGTCGCCCGATAGCCACCACCCGAGAGACAGAGTGCTGTCCCCGCTTCGAGCTTTCCTTTTTTGCCTTGTTCGTCAGACATCACGGGGTCGGCCATGTTTGCTGAACTCCGGAAAGTACATGCCGGGAAGGATCAGAAAGTCGTGTGGAATCCTAACATTCGCTCAGTGAAAATCTCAACAGTTGTGCGGGGCCTGGGAGGGTGGATCAGTTGTTGTGGCTGGGATGGGCAGCGGGTGGAACTCACCAAACCTCATCTCACCCGACTTCAAGAAATGATCCGCCCTGCGGATTCCCTGGCGCTTGATCCGCTCATCTTCAAACGGAGCGGATTGGCGACTCTTCCGACGCGCTGAGAGCGTCCCGCAAGCGATGCTCGTCGAGCGTCACAGGCGATCAGCCAGACACTGAGATTGGCTGACGAGGTCGGCCTTGGCAGGTGTTCGGGATTGCTTGTCCCGGGGGAACGCCGCGAAGACGCGAGCGGGTTACGCCAGCAGTTCGTGGGCGACGCGGCTGCCGTCGGGGAGGAGCGGCATACGGCGGCCGGTGCGGTCGGGGAGGGTACTGTGTGGGTCGATCCCCAGCAGGTGGTACATCGTTGCCAGCACGTCCTTGGGACTGAGCGGGTTCGAGGTCACTTCCCCGGCGTGCTGATCGGTCGCGCCGACCACACGACCCCGGGCCATGCCACCCCCGGCGAACATCGCCGAGTACGCCTGCGACCAGTGATCGCGGCCACCCCCTTCGGCTTTATTGATCTTCGGCGTGCGGCCGTGTTCGCTGAGGCAGACGACGAGTGTGTCGTCGAGCATCCCGCGCTGCTCCAGGTCGAGAATGAGACCCGAGAACCCGCGATCAAAGCTGGGGAGCAGCTGATCTTTCATGCGGGCATAATGATTCCAGTGCGTATCCCACGCATCCCCCGCGAGGCCGTATTCGTCCCAGAAGACGCTGACCAGCCGCGTTCCCGCTTCGAGCATTCGCCGGGCACCGAGGCACGCCTGCCCGAAGAGCGACATCCCGTAGAGTTCGCGCGTCGCCGGGGCTTCCTGGCGGACATCGAGCGCTTTCGCCACCTGCGGCGACTGGATCAACGAGTACGCCATCTGCTGGAATTCGTTGAGCGAACGGACCCGCTCCGGCTGGCCGAAGGCTTGGCGGGCGGCATCGAACTGCTCGACGAGACTGCGTCGTCGATGGAGTCGATCCAGCGTGAGTTCTTCCGGCATCGAGGACGACGAGAGCCGGAAGTGGCTCTCTGGAGTGCAGGCGACGTAGGGATCCCACACGTCGATCTCTTTCGGCCCCAGCTTCTTGAAGACGGAATGCGACGCTTTGCCGTCGAACTCGGTCCAGATCGGGTTGTACATTGACCCGAGGTACGCTGCATACGGCCCGGCCCGGTGGACTTCGCCCGTGCGTTGCGTGCTGAAGGGGAAGGGGAGCGCCAGATTCTGCGGAACGGTCGGCATCCCTTTGCGGTGCTGACGATCGAAGTATTCGACCGCACATCCAAAGTAGGGATGATGCCGCGGATCGTTCGGACTGAGCTCCATGTTCACGTCGATGATCGGGGTGCCCGTCATCGCGAAGGCAACGCCGTGAATCGGGTATTCGTGATGCAGCGAGCGGGCGACGCAGAGGCGGTCGGTCATGCGGGCGATGTGCGGCATATGCTCACAGACATCGAGCCCGGGGAGCGCCGAAGGAATCGGCTGCATCGTCCCGCGGATCTCGAGCGGAGCGTGCGGCTTCATATCGACGGTTTCGAGTTGGCTCGGCGACCCGTACAGAAAGACGACAATACACCGCTTCGCGCGGCCAAACGACGCCGCGGCATCCGCTGCTGCATGGGCTGTCTGGCGATCCGCCTGCAGCAACTGGGCCAGCGACAACCCGGCCAGACTGCTCCCGCCGACTTCGAGGAAATCGCGCCGCGAGACCCCGGTACAAAGCCGCTTCGACGAACCCAGCACCCGCAACATCCGCACCACTCCCGCAGGAAACATCAACTTCAGTTTATGTTATCGGCGGGACAGAGGCAAGAGGATGAGCGGTGAAGGGACTCCGCTGTCTGACTGACCTGCACAGCCGCGTCGAAGCCCGGCATGGTCTCCCATGCCGGGCTTCTGCCTTTCGTGCGAGTCCCAGTTCGCGGTCGTCGAATAAACGCGGTCTGTCTGATTCACACTCGGGATTCACCGAATGGAAAAAGCCCGGCGTCCAAAGCGACGCCGGGCTT
>JBGATC010000024.1:0-90399 GCA_044229335.1 Planctomycetaceae bacterium
GAACTTGCGCCAATCGGCTCAGCAAATTCCCGCCGCAGGCCATCGACATTTCTTCCCCTCCGTGAATCCCAGACTCCAGACCGTAAACTCCCTCCCACCTCCACCGCATTTCCCAGACCAATTAAAACGATGGCCCTGGATCGCCAACAGGAGACTCTATCCACCCACATTCCAGCGGGTTACAATCCGGGCGTTCAGATTTTGGCAAAGATGAGTCGGGTTCGGCACTGGCAGGGCCGCACGCGGACGCTCCGCAAGCGGCAGCTCGGGTGTCTTCGGTCCCCCGCTGATCACATCTGCTGCCTGCTGTTTGGTGAACGTCCTCTCCGTTCGACTCCGTCGCGCCGGCTTCCGGTTGCGTCGTTCGCGGAGTCGCTTCGTCCCGGTTCGCTCGAACCGAAAGCGATTCCGCCGATTCGAGTCCTCTCGAGAGCGGAGAGTCACCATGTCGCAATTTCGCACCGATCACATCCGCAACATTGTGCTTGTCGGGCATGGCGCAGCGGGAAAAACCACGCTCGCCGATCAACTCCTCTTCCGCGCCGGTGTCGGCAGCCGGGCGGGTTCGGTCGATGAGGGGACCAGTCAGCTCGATGTCGACGACGAGGAACGCCAGCGGCACTTCAGCATCTCCTCCGCGATGGTCCACTTCGATCATCACGGCGTCCGCGTCAACGTGATCGACACCCCGGGTTATCCCGACTTCGTCGGTCAGGCCATCTCGGCCCTGTGTGCTGCAGAAACCGCGGTGATCGTCGTGAATGCGACTGCGGGGATCGAAGCCAACACCCGGCGGACATTCGAACTTGCCGGTCAGGCGCATCTCGCCCGGATGATCGTGCTCAATAAACTGGATCAGGAAAACATCGACTTCGCGGGCCTCGTCACGCAGATTCAGGAGCAATTCGGCACGCAGTGTGTCCCGCTGAATGTGCCGCTCGGCCTCGGACGCCAGCTGCACGGCGTCACCAGCACGCTGCGTCCTTCGGCGGAACAGAATGGCTCCGCTGACTGGGTGGCACAGTACGGGACCGCCGTGATGGATGCGATCGTCGAAGCCGATGATGCGTTAATGGAACGCTATCTCGATGGTGCTGCCCTGCGCGCGGACGAACTCCTGGGTGGCATCACGCGGGCGATCGCATCGGGGACACTGGTCCCGATTTATTGTGCATCGGCCCGGCAGGGAATTGGTCTCGATGAACTGCTCGATGCGCTCGTCGATTTCACGCTCGCTCCCGGTGAACTGGTCCGTCACGGCCAGAACGGAGCGGGATCGGAAATCGATGTCCCGGCGAGTGAATCGGCACCGCTGATCGCACAAGTCTTCAAGACACGCATCGATCCGTTTGTTTCGAAGATGAGCTATCTGCGGATCTTCTCCGGCACGCTGAACCGCGATGCCACCGTCCGCGATCTCCGCACCGGTCGCGAGGTCAAGATTCATCAGCTGCTCGATGTGCAGGGGGGGCAGATGGAAGCCGTCGAGGAAGCCCACGCGGGAGATCTCGTCGCCGTTGCAAAGATCGACGATTTTCAAGTGGGCGATACGATCGTCGGCAACGGCGATGTGGTGACGTTGCCGACGCTGACGTTTCCGACGCCCATGGTCGGCCTCGCGGTTGAACCGAAGAGCCGCAGCGATCAGCAGAAAATCTCCGGGGCGCTTCACAAGATCGAAGAAGAGGATCCGACGTTCCATATCGAACGCGACCCTCAGACGCACGAAATGGTGATGCGGGGGATGAGTGAACTGCACCTGCAGGTCATTCAGGATCGGCTGCACCGCCGCGAAAAAGTCGACATCGTCACGCATGTCCCCAAGATCGCGTATCGGGAAACGCTCCTGCAGACTGCAGAAGGGAGCTATCGGCATAAGAAGCAGTCGGGCGGTTCCGGTCAGTTTGCGGAAGTTCATCTCCGGTTGTACCCGTTGCCGCAGGAAGTCGACCCCGAACACGATTTCACGCGGGCGCAATATGAAGGGCTGCGGAGCGTGCACTATCACCCCGAGATCAACTTCGCGTTCCTCGATTGTGTCTCGGGCGGTTCCGTGCCAAACCAGTTCATCCCGGCGGTCGAGAAGGGGGTGCTTGAACAGATGGAACGCGGCGTGCTGGCGGGGTTCCCGGTGCAGGACTGTGCGGTGGCCTTGTTCTTCGGGAAAGATCACCCCGTCGATAGCAACGAAGCCGCCTTCCGGACCGCTGCCAGTCACTGCTTCCAGGAAGTCTTCCGACAGGCACAGCCGTCGTTGCTGGAGCCGATCATGCATCTGGAGATCACCGCGCCCGCAGCGACGGTTGGCGATCTCAGCGGCGATCTGTCGACCCGCCGCGGACGACTCGAAGGGATGGCGTCACTCCCCGGCAGCCTGCAACGGATCGATGCCCGGGCTCCGCTCGCGGAACTCGTGACTTATGCCCGCACGCTGTCGAGTCTGACGGGAGGGCAGGGGAGTTACACGATGACCTTCAGTCACTACGAACTGATGCCGACGAACGAACAGCAGAAGCTCATCGCCGCCGGACAACGTTCATCGGGTTGAAGGTCGAAAGATCTAAACTAGCCCGGAGCGCAAGCTCCGGTTGCCTCGATGCGAGTTCTCTGGTCCACCACGCCTGGATCATCGATACCGATCGGCCGGAGCTTGCGCTCCGGGCTGGGACGGACGTGATGGAGTTCGTGATCACGTCACTTGACACACGACCCGCCACGATGAACGCTGATGCTGCGCGCGGCATCGTGTTGAAGCCGGGGGTGAGGTCTCTGATGGGATAGCATGATGCGGATGACGCTGGTTCTCGCGGTTTTATCTGGTTCTGTGATCGCTGCACGTCTCCCGGCTGCCGAGCGGCCCAACGTGCTGGTGATCCTCACCGATGACCAGGGGTGGGGCGATCTCAGCCTGAACGGCAATCGGAATCTGTCGACGCCCGCGGTCGATTCCCTCGCGCGGGACGGGGCACAGGTCGAGCGGTTCTTCGTGTGTCCCGTCTGCTCGCCCACGCGGGCTGAGTTTCTCACCGGCCGGTATCACCCGCGGGGCAATGTCTACAACGTCTCCACCGGGGGTGAACGGCTCGACCTGGATGAGCGGACGATCGCCGATGTCTTTCGTACTGCCGGGTATGCCACCGGCTGCTTTGGAAAATGGCACAACGGCACCCAGTACCCGTATCACCCGCTGGGCCGTGGCTTCCAGGAATTTTATGGGTTCTGCTCGGGACACTGGGGGGATTACTTCGATGCCCCGCTGGAGCACAACGGGGCAATCGTTCGCAGCCGGGGTTTTCTGGCTGATGATCTCACCGATCACGCACTCGACTTCATTTCACAAGACCGTCGCGAGCCGTTCTTCTGCTATGTGCCACTCAACACGCCGCATTCTCCGATGCAGGTGCCGGACCGGTTTTACGAGCCGTTTCGGGACAAGCCATTGGTCGACAAAGCCACGCCGAACGTGAAAGAAGACGAAGCGTTCACCCGGGCGGCGCTGGCGATGTGCGAGAACCTTGACTGGAACGTCAGCCGCTTGCTCCAGCGTCTCGATGAGCGCGGGCTGCGGGAGAACACGATCGTGGTCTACTTCTGTGATAACGGCCCCAACGGCTTCCGCTGGAATGGCGGAATGAAAGGCCGCAAAGGGCAGACCGATGAAGGGGGCGTCCGCTCGCCGCTGCTGATCCGCGCGCCGGGTAAGATTCCTGCGGGAACGCGCGTGACTCCGATCGCGGGGGCGATCGACCTGTTGCCGACGCTGGCGGAACTCGCCGGGGTGAAAATCGAACCGGGCAAGCCGCTCGACGGCATGAGCCTCGTTCCCTGGCTGACCGGTGGGAAACCGCAGATGCCCGAGCGGCTGATCTTTTCGCATTGGGCGAACAAGATCAGTGTCCGCAGCCAGCGGTATCGACTCGACGACAAGGGCGAGTTATTCGATCTGACCGAAGATCCCGGCCAAGCCCGTCCGGTGACGAAGGAACGGCCGGCGGAGACCGAAAGGCTGCGAGCTGCGGTTGCGGAATGGAAGCGGACGGTACTGGCTGAAATGTCGCGCGAGCCGGCACCGTTTTCGGTTGGCTACCGGAAGTTCCCCATCACGCATCTCCCCGCGCGTGATGGCCTCCCGCACGGCAAAATTCAACGGAGTGCCAAGGCCCCGAACTGTTCCTATTTCACGAACTGGAGCAGTGTAGATGACAAGATGACCTGGGAGATCGAGGTCGCCTCGGCCGGAACGTACGAGGTGATCCTGCACGAAACCTGCCCCCCGGAAGCGGTCGGACTGCAGGTCGTGCTCACCGCGTTCGATCAGTCGTTGCGGGCGACGATCGCGGAACCGTTCGAGCGCCCGTTGATCGGAGCGGAACACGATCGGGTGCAGCGCGAAGGGGAATCGCAGGTGAAAGACTTCCGTCCCAGTCCGCTGGGCACGCTGAAGCTCCCCGCAGGAAAAACGACGCTCACGCTGTCAGCATCCGCGCTCCCCAAACATCGTGGTCTCGATGTCCGCGGCCTCACGTTCACGTTGCGCGAGTAATTCGCACTTCCTAGCCCGGACGCAAGCTCCGGAAGCCTCCTCGTTTCTGTTCATTCGCTGTTGAGTGGTCAGATTTGACGTCCGGAGGTTGCGCTCCGGGCTAGGATGTGATCCCCACTTCTCGGCGCGTGAGAGGTCCAGCGGTACGATATCCGGGAACCGCATTGTCCATCTTCCCCGAGGATTACCCCGTGACTTCTGCCGATCGCCTGCAACTGCTTCCGCCGCGTGATGCCCTGCTGCAGACGATGGAGCGGATTTACGGTTACCGGATGACGACGACGTCCGGCGGCAACCTTTCGCTGCGTGACGAAGATGACTCGATCTGGATCACGCCCGCCCGGGTCGATAAAGGGGCGCTGGTTCGCGATGACATCGTGCAGGTCGATGCGGCCGGGACTGCGCATGGTCGACATCCGCCGTCGTCCGAGTTCCCGTTTCACAAGGCGATTTATGCCGCACGGCCCGATCTGCGGGCGATTGTGCATGCGCACCCGGTGGCGCTGGTCGCGTGTAGTATCTGCGGAAAAGTGCCGAATACCCGTTTGTTCCATCAGGCGTTTCACGTGTGTGGGACCGTTGGTTTTGCACCGTACGCCTTGCCGGGGAGCCAGAAACTGGCGGACAACATCGCGGCGACCTTCGCGGAAGGGCACGATTGCGTTGTCCTCGAAAACCACGGCGTGGTCGTCGGCGGACGTGATCTCACCGAAGCTTTTCAACGCTTCGAAACGCTGGAGTTCCTCGCGCAGACGATGATCTCGGCGAGCGCGCTCGGTCCCATGGGAGACCTCGACGACGAACGTCTACGGTTGTCGCGCCGCCAGGCGGAAGAGTTTCCCGAGTTCACTCCGACGCTGCACACCAGCTACGAGAAAGAGCTGCGCGCTCAGTTGCAGGGCTTTTTGCGGCGGGGTTACCGCCAGCGGTTGTTCATCAGCACGGCGGGAAGTTTCTCGGCCCGTGTGAGCGAGGATGCGTTTCTGATCACGCCCTATGCCCGCGATCGTCAGCAGCTGGACCTCGACGAGTTTGTGCTCGTGTCGCAAGGTCGCCGCGAAGCAGGGAAGACGCCGAGCCGCTCGGCTCGGATGCATCGGGCACTCTATCGGAAGCATCCCTCACTCCGGGCGATTGTCACCGCTTACCCGGTGCATGCGACGGCGTTCTGCATTACGCAGGCAGAACTGAACACCCGCACGATCCCCGAGAGTTATCTGTTTCTGCGGGATGTGCCGCGATTGCCGTTTGAACTGCCGTTTGGCGACGGGACGGAACTGGCCGACCGGATCACGCCGCAACAGCCGATCGCACTGCTCGATCACGATGGTGTCCTGGTTTGCGGGACGAGTGTGCTCGATGCGTTCGATCGACTGGAGGTGCTGGAAACGACGGCGGAAGCGCTGATTCAGAGCCGCGCGCTCGGACCGCTGAATCCGATGCCCCCGGCGGTGATCGATGAACTCCGGGCCGCGTTCAAAATGTAGGCCACCCGTGGAGACAATCGCGAAGACGCAAGCGTGGATCGCTTGCGTCTTCGCGATTCCTGATCGTCCCGACAACCTGCGCGGGCCTCCCGACCCATTGGGTCGAACCCTGTGGCCCGCTATGATGTCTGGCGGGTGAAGCGCGGGGACACCGGCCACGATTCGCACGGTGCGAGCGGGGGCGAAATCAGTGGGTCCGTCGCTTCCGCACAGGATCGTCAGCCGTCATGACGCGCGTTGCCATTCTCGGAGGGACCGGCTACACCGCCCTCGAATTGTTGCGGATTCTGCTGAATCATCCCGAAGTGACCGTCACGGCGGTCACCAGCCGGACCGAAACAGCTCACCTGTCCGACGTGCATCCGTCGCTGGCCGGGCGGCTCGATCTGCGACTGGAGAATCTTTCGCCCGCACAGCTCGCCGAACGGGCCGATGTCGTCTTCGGCTGCCTGCCGCATGTCGCCAGCATGGAGACCGTCCCGTCGCTCTTGGCTGCCGGACTGAAGGTTGTGGATTTATCAGCCGATTACCGGTTGAACGACGCGACGGTCTACGAAAAGTGGTACGGGCACGCTCACACCGATCCCGGCCGCCTCGGTTCGACGGTCTACGGTCTGCCGGAACTCTTCGCAGAGCAGATTCGCGGCCAGGCGTTGATTGCGAACCCTGGGTGTTACACGAGCACATCGATCCTTGCTCTCGCTCCGCTGATCGCCGGGGGGTATGTCGAACCACGGGGGATCATCATCGATGCGAAGAGCGGCGTCTCAGGGGCCGGGCGGACACCCAAGCAGAATATCCTCTACGCCGAGTGTAATGAGAATCTGGCCGCGTACTCGGTCGGCACGCATCGCCATCAGCCCGAAATCGAACAGGTGCTGACCACGGCGACAGGGAAGCCGGTCGATGTGATCTTCACCCCGCACCTCACGCCGATGGACCGCGGCATCGAAGCGACGATCTACGCGATCCCCGCGAAGACTGCCACCGGGAAGGAACTCCTCGCCGCGTGTCGTGAGTTCTACCAGGGGAAGCCGTTCGTGCGGGTTGTCGACCGGATTCCAGGGAGCAAGGACGCTGCCTACACGAACTTCTTCGATATGACGGTGCGGGTGGTGAAGGACCGCGTGATCATCCTCGCCGCGCTCGACAACCTCATCAAGGGGGCCTCGGGCGTCGCCGTGCAGAACTTCAACCTGATGTGCGGCTACCCGGAAACGATGGGCCTGCTGCCGTTGGGGCGGTGAGACGGTGTCGATGCCGGGCGTCGTCCTCGTCGCCCGGCATCTGCATTTCACTTCAGACCGAGTGCGTTGATGGACGACTCGTCGAAATTCGAAAGGCAAAAGCCGGGCGACGAAGACGACGCCCGGCTTGGAGAATTTGTGTAGTGTCCTCTTACGCTGCCGGTTCGACGTCGGCTTCGCCGAGGCAGGCCATCTGGTAGTAGAGCTGTTGCTGTTCGCATCGAGCGACATAGTCAGCAGGCATATTCGCCATCGTCTCGGCGTCCCATTCGAGGATCACCTTGACTGCGGGCGGTTTCCCTGAGGTCTCGACCACCGTGCCGGTCCAGCCGGAAATGGAAACCTCAGCGAACTCCGGAGAGCATACGCCTGCCCGAACGCGAACACGCGTCCCTTCTAACCCGCCACTGCTTTTCTTCTTCGCCATGACCGAACGGGCTACTCACTGGATGAGGGACACTGGGAGAACGGCGCTGCTTTTCTCTACCCCCGTACTATCGGGCGCTCCCGCTCTGAAATCAAGCGCAGACGGCAGATCCCTTTCACCCTCCTGGGACCGCGATTTTCCCGGTCAGACAGGGCCTTGAAGATAGCCATGCGTGACTTTTTCTCCGACAATTCATGAGATGAATACCTCTGCGGCGTGCGCCCCGTCGAACAGGTCTTCCCGTTGGGTTTCCTGCGGGAGGGGATTGGGACTGGCCCTGTTGTTCGGGTTGTGGTCGCTGTGGCTGACGTGGCCGGTGCCGCTGGCCTTGGGCACACGATTGCCGTTGGGAACGGAAGCGGTCCAGACGGTGCCGCTGTTCAACTTGTGGACTGTGGCCTGGAATGCGGAGCAGGCTCGAAAGGGTTTCGTCGACTATGGCGACGCCCCGATCTTTGCACCGACGCGGGAGACGTTCTATTTCTCGGAGACTCAGCCGACAACGGTCGTCGTCGCGCCACTCGTCTGGCTGACCGGCAATCCGCTGCTGGGATACAACGTCTATCTACTGGCGACCCTCACGCTGAATGGAGTCTTCACATATCGGCTGTTTCGACAGGTCGGGCTCAATCGTCTGGCCTGCCTCTTTGGCGGAATGCTGACAGAGACCCTCCCCTTTGCGATCTGGCAGTTGGGTGTGCTGCAACTGGTCGCCTTCTGGCCGGCAGTCTGGACCCTCAGTGCGTGGTGGCGGATCAGTCGACAGGGGGGAGGCTGGCGGTCGGGGCTGGAACTTGGACTGGCGTATGCGGTCACGTATCTGGCGTGTAACTACCACGGCTTGTTTCTGACACTCCTGCTGGTCCCCGCAGGTCTGTCGACGGTCGGTACGACTTGGTTGACCAGGAGGTTCTGGTCAGCCTTGCTGATCGGCGGCCTGCTTGCTGGCGGCTTACTGTTCCCGCTGGTGATGAAGCAACTGGCGATCGCGCGGGAGCACGGCTGGGAACGGGAGATCATGACGGTGGTCGGTCTGTCGGCCCACCTGAGCGATTACACCGACACCCCGTGGGCACAGTGGCTGGACGCCTGGGAATGTCGGGAGCCGGGCCGCGTGGGATGGACACTGGGACCGGCCTGGCTCTGCTGGATCGCAGCCGCGATTGGGCTTGTGACCGGCATGCTGCGGTCGACGGAGCGGCGGTGGACGCTGTTTCTGCTCGCCTTTACGCTGGCGGCGTTGTTCTATTCGCTGGGCCCGCGGACCGAGCTGTGGGGCTTTTCTCCCTATGGCTGGATGTGGAACACCATTCCCGGCGTCAAGCAGATCCGCAGCCCGTTCCGGTTCGCGCTCTTTGTGCAATGGGGATCTGTCGCGCTCGCCAGCCTGGGACTGCACAACTTGTTGGATGCCGGACACTGGCTGCAAGAGCGTCTCCCCACTGTCCGGCAGCGCTGGTGTCCGCATTGGTGTCTGTCAATCCCGGTGATCCTGGCAGGATTGTGTCTGCTGTTGGAAACCCGGCCGCGGAACGGTTCGTATGCGGAATGGACGGCTGGTGTAGAAGAACCCCTGTGGGTCACCTACTTGCGGGAAGAAACGCCGCCGGCGGCACTCATCGTCTGTCTGCCCTTCGGGACGGGCGCTTCCGTCGGGGATTATGAAGCGACCACCGAATGGATGGCCGAGGGGCTCGCGCATCATCGCCGGATGGTGAACGGTTACTCGGGTTACTTCCCCCAGTCATTTCTCGACCTGCGCGAGGCACTGGCGACGTTTCCGCAGAGCGGGGGGGACGCACTGATCGCTGCGGGAGTGGGCTACGCTGTCGTGGTGCGCGAGGATCTCCCGACGCTGGAATTGCTCCGCAGTCCCGCCGCCGCCGACTGGGAGTGGCTGTTCAGCGATGATGTGCAGGGGGTCGACATCTATCGATTACCGAGTCCCGCAGAGCCAGCCCGTCCTACGCCAACGGACCCGCCCTCGAACAAAGCTGCCGAATCGACTCCCGAGCGTTGATCCCGCTCAAGTTTCGTCCCGGTGACAACCGAGGGTCATCCACTGGACCAAAGTCTGATCTGACTCGGTCATACAGGATCAGACGGACCCGCAGGGAGGCGGTCATGGCTGACGATGATGCCCCACCCGGTGTCCCCGAGTGGGTGGTGACGTACGGCGACATGATGTCGCTGCTGCTCACGTTCTTCATCATGCTCGTCTCGCTCAGCGAGGTGAAAGCCAATAAAAAATACCGTGCGGTGCTGGAATCTCTGCAGCACACGATCGGCTACCGCTCTGGCCCGATGATGCCTCCCGGTGATGATTTTCCGCTCAACAGCCTTGTCGAACGTCTGACTTCGCTCGGCTCATACAGTGACGAAGAACAGGGAAGCGGGGGTGTGAAGGGACCGCAACAGGTTCCCGGTCAGGACCTCCGCGTGCGGATGCCCCGGCATGGACGGGCCGTCCGTGCCGGTGAACTCGTGCTCTTCGAACAGTTCTCGACAGAGCTGACTGACGAAGCGCGGCAGCGGATCACGAAGATCGCGGAAGTCCTCGCGGGTAAGCCGAACAAAGTGGAAATCCGCGGTCACACCGGCGTGACACCCCTGCCGAATAATCCGGGGGAAGCGGAACTCGTGCGTTTGTCGTTCCAGCGTGCCCGCACCGTCGCCGCTCAGTTGATGGCCGCCGGGATTGAATCGCCGCGGATTCGGGTGATCGCGCTGGGGTCTCACGAACCCTTACCGAAGAGTAACGACGCTGAAGCCCTGCGTGACGACCGTGTGGAAGTGATGGTCCTCGATACCGATGCCAGTGACTATGTGGGCGCAAGCGCCCCGTCGCGCTGAGCGGATTCGTCTTGACGGCTGGTCGGGAAGCGAGTGAAGTACGCAGCAACGAGGCTGCCATGTTGCGACCACTCTCCCCATCGCTGCGGTTCCGCCTGTCGCTGGTTGCGGCCGGTACCGGTTCGGCTGCGCTGCTGTGCCTGGGACTGGGAAACTTACTGCATGCCGGCGGTGATGAACTTGGCGGGCGGATCGCGATCATCGCCGCGTACTGGCTGGCAGGATTCTGGGCCCTTGCGATGACGGGCAGCACTGTTGCCGCGCCATATAAGCCGCCATCACGCTCCGCATGATGAGCGGATGAAGTGCCAGCGTGGACCGCAAACACGCCCGCGTTACGCTGCACAACAGATGGCGTGGTGAAGCGCTCCGCTCATCACGCGGAGCGTGATGGCAACTCTGCGTGATGGCGACTCCGTCTGATGAGTGGAGATCGCCGACACAGGGATCGGAACAGTCCGCCACGTCACTCCCAGTCGAGCGGATGCTGCCAGGCGGCTTTCAGGTCAGCGAGCGATTGATCGATGACTGGCTGCCCATCCAGTCCCAGAATTCTCAATTGCGCGGCGACTGTCACAACTCCCACGTTCACGCAGGGGTGACCCGCGAGTGCTGCTTCAAACTGGGCCGCGGCCGTTGCAGGAACTTCCACAAGGAACCGTGTGCAGCTCTCCGAGAAGAGCAGGGGGGCAGCGTCCTGCAATCCGGTCTGGTCGGCGATGTGCTTCAAGTGGAGTTCCGCACCGAAGCCGCCTGCGAAGGCCATCTCGGCGACGGCGACCGCCAGGCCCCCTTCGCTGAGATCGTGGCAACTCCGCACATGGCCACTGACGAGCGCACGATGCAACGCTGCAAACAACCCCGGTGCGGTCTGCACATCAACGCGGGGAACGGCCCCTCCGTTGACTTCGAGCACCAGTCCCAGGTGACTGCCGCCGAGTTCATTCTTCGTCGCACCGACGAGATAGAGTGAGTTCCCCGGCGACTTCAGGTCCATGGTGACCGCGCGGCTGACGTCGTCCATCTGACCCATGGCACTGATCAGCAGCGACGAGGGAATGCTCACCGTCTTCGTCGTTCCATCCGGTCCCTTGAAAGTGAATTCGTTGTGCAGGCTGTCCTTCCCACTGATGAACGGCAGACCGTAGGCGATGGCCACGTCTTTGCACGCGAGTGCAGCGCGGACGAGGCTGCCGAGTGTCTCCGGTCGATCGGTGCTGCCCCAGCAGAAGTTGTCGAGAATGGCGATTCGTGTCGGATCGGCCCCGACCGCGATGCAGTTCCGGACCGCTTCATCGATCGCCGCCGCCGCCATCCAGTAAGGATCGAGGTCACCGAACCGCGGATTCATCCCGTTCGAGAGAACCAGCCCGCGGGAGGACGTCAGCAGCGGGCGGATCACGGCCGCATCCGACGGGCCGTCACAGGCAACACCCACGAGCGGCTTGACCACGCTCCCCGCCTGGACTTCATGATCGTACTGACGAATGATCCAGTGTTTGCTGCAGACGTTGAGTGACCCCAGAATCTTCAGCAGGGCATCGTCCCAGCGTGGCCGAGCGGGGGCGACAAACGGCTGTTCCGGTGCTGGTTGATAGACCGCTTCCCGGATGACCGGCGGACGGCCGTCGTGCAGAAAGGCCATCGCGACATCGCCGACCTGCTGCTCTCCATATTTCAGGACCAACCGCTGCGTATCGGTGAATTGACCGATCACGGTCGCCTCGACTCCTTCCG
This sequence comes from Planctomycetaceae bacterium, assembly GCA_044229335.1. GTDB lineage: Bacteria > Planctomycetota > Planctomycetia > Planctomycetales > Planctomycetaceae > DSVQ01. The sequence goes on from JBGATC010000024.1 coordinate 12,295, forward strand.
CAGCACACAGCGCATGGAACTCGGTCCACTGCTCGGGCGGGACCGCGAGGACCATCCGCTCCTGTGCTTCGGAAATCCAGATTTCCATGTACGACAGGCCGGCGTACTTGAGTGGGGCGCGATCCAGCCAGACCTCGGCTCCACAGTGTTCGCCCATCTCGCCGACGGCGCTGCTGAAGCCCCCCGCACCGCAGTCAGTGATCGCGCGATACAGTCCCTTATCGCGGGCCTGCAGAATCACGTCCATCACCATCTTCTCGGCAACCGCGTTCCCGATTTGAACGGCTCCGCCGGACACGGTCTCACTCTCTTCCGTGAGGACGGCTGAAGAGAACGTCGCGCCGTGGATGCCATCACGACCGGTGCGTCCACCCACCGCGACGATGTAATCGCCCGGTGCGACGCGCTTGTCCGTTCGGTCGACTGGTAACAACGCGGCCGTCCCGCAGTAGACGAGCGGGTTCCCGAGGTATCGGTCATCGAAAATGACCGCGCCGTTGACCGTCGGAATCCCCATCCGGTTGCCGTAATCCCGCACCCCGGCAACGACACCATGCGCGACCGCCTTCGGATGCAAGACACCCGGCGGGAGTGAATCGTACGGCGTGTCGGGCGGGGCGAAACAGAAGACATCGGTATTGCAGACCGGTTTCGCTCCCAGTCCGGTTCCCAGCGGATCGCGAATCACACCACCGAGACCCGTGTTGGCACCGCCGTAGGGTTCGATCGCGGAGGGATGATTGTGGGTTTCGACTTTGAAGCAGGCGTGAAACTCGTCATGAAACTTCACGACGCCCGCATTGTCCTGAAAGACGCTGACACACCAGTCGTCAGCTCCGAGTTGCTGACGGATGGTCTGCGTCGCCGCGAAGACGGTTTCCTTCAACATGTTCTCGAAGGTCCGCTCGCCGTGTTCATCACGATAGCGGATGCGGCCCTTGAGCGTTTTATGCGAGCAGTGTTCGCTCCACGTCTGCGCGACCGATTCCAGTTCGATGTCGGTCGGATCGCGGCCGAGATCCTGGAAATGCTGCCGGATCGTCTGCATCTCGGCCAGGCTGAGATACAACTGCCCCTCACGGCTGAGGACCGTCAAAGCCGCATCGTCCATTGTCCGGATGGCGACATGCGTGAGTCGAAACTCGTAGGTGCCTCCTACTCCCAGGGCTGTCACCGGGAGTGCCCCATAGATCACCCGTTCGATGGCGTCGTTGGCGAGAATCCGCTCGGCGACCCGGTGGACATCGGCCGCCGAAACCGATGCATCAAAGGCGTAGTTCCGGCCGGTCGCGACGGCTTCCACCGCGAAGCCGAGATCGATGAGTGCTTTCTGCGCCGATTGAGCGACGTTGTCGGTTACCCCTGCCTTGAAGAGCACGGTGACCGAAGTGGCGGCGTCCTCGGGAGCACCTAAGGGACGAATGACGGCCGTCTCCACGATCGGGTCAACCAGCAACGTTCCTGCTGCCCGTTGCACGTCGGCTTCAGACAGTGCCCCCTGTAACAGGAACAACCGGGCCGCAGCGACGGTCCGCACGGCTGTCACACCGAAGGCGTTCGCTTCGTGCACGATCCGCAAACCTTCGCGATCGACTTCACCAGCCGCCGGCCGAATCTTGACTTCCCACAGCATTGCCGTCACATACCTTCCGCAGTTTGAACCTGCGCGATTGAAAAATAGCGATCTGAAAAGTAGCCATCACGCTCCGCGTGATGAGCGGATCGCTGCAAAACGCCCACCCAACTTGTCCCGGACTCTACTTTCGTCCCAGACGCCACTCCGATTAATCATCCAGACTGTCGCGACTCGTTTTCGCGGCTTCCAGCAGCATTTTCAAGGTCTCGGGTTGTGGCGGTTGCAGGGCAGCCGCGAACTCCGCCAGTTTTGTCTGCACTTCGGCCAAGGCCGCAACGACCGCCGGGGCGTTTTCCTGCAGGATGCCGACCCATAAATCGGCCGGTCCCGCTGCAATCCGCGTCGTGCTGCGGAAACCGGTGCCAGTATACGGACGGTCGGCCGCTGGCAGGGCAGCAGCGACGGCGGCCGCCACGACATGCGGAACGTGACTCGTCCGTGCGAGGACCGCGTCATGATCGTCCGGCGTCATCGTCGCCGTTCGCATGCCGAGCGCTTCCCAGAACCGTTGCAGGCGTGTGCGTTGTTCCAGTGTGTGGTGCGGCAGGGGAGTCAGCACGCAGAGTCGATCAACGAATAACTCTGCATCGGCATGCTCGAACCCTGCCTGTTCTTTCCCCGCGATCGGGTGTGCGCCGAGAAAACTCGTCACATCGGCCAGTTGATGACACAGTGTTCCTTTCACGCTCCCCGCATCGGTCATCAACGCTCCCGGTTTGAGCGATGCGGCAGCCGTCTGAACCTGAGTCGCGATTTCGCTGACCGGCGTGCAGAAGACCAGCAGATCGGCTTCACGAGCTGCGGCGGTCAGATCGGTTATTCCCTGATCGATCAACCCGGCCGCTCTCGCACCTTCGAGTCGTGCTGTTGAGCGGCCAACGCCGAGAATCCGCCGAGCCGCGCCAAATCGCCGGGCGGCCGCTGCAATCGATCCGCCAATCAATCCCACGCCGACGATCGCCAGCGTTCCGACTTCGGTCTGTTCCACACCTGCGTTCATAAGTTCGCCGAGTATAGCAGCTTGCCTATCGACCGGTCATCTGTGTCGAGTTCCCACCGACAACGCGACCAGCCTGCACACGACCGATCCTGTCTGTTGCGCTTGCCGAAGCCCGGACGGATCGACAGACTGGGATCAGCGCAGGTGAATGGATCAGGGTCTTCCAGTGAAGGTCGGTGACATGCAGCGAACGACATGGCGACGATGGGCGTGGATCGGTCTCGTGCTGGGCCTCGTGCCGTCGTTCTCGGAAGCGCAAAACTGGCCGCGGTTCCGTGGGGCCGATGGATCCGGTCTCGCCCCGGAGCAGGGGATCCCGACGACGTGGAAAACCAGCGACTATCAATGGGTTGCCGAGATTCCCGGGGAAGGCCACGGCGCGCCAGTCGTCTGGGGCGATGTCGTCTTCACCACAACCGCCACTGACGAAGGGCAGTTGCGGAGTTTGCTCTGTCTCGATGCCAAAACGGGGAAGGTGCGTTGGACCCGCTCGGTCGGCTTCAACGTCAATCACAAACACGCCAAGAACAGCTTCGCATCCAGCACTCCGGCGACCGATGGCGAACGAGTCTACGTCGCCTTCGCCGATGAGGAACGCTACGCCATCGCCGCGTTCGACTTCGAAGGCAAGCTCCTCTGGCGCAGCTGGATGGGTCCGTTCTTCAGTCAGCATGGTCTGGGAGCCTCGCCGATCGTCTTCGAAGATCTGCTCATCGTGCCGAACGATCAGCGTGGTCCAAGTGCGATCGTGGCACTCGATCGTCGCGATGGGAAACTTGTCTGGAGTACGCTGCGGACCTTCCGCGAAGCGTCATATGCGACACCGCTGGTTGTCGAAACTGCGGGGACCCGGCCGCAGTTGATCTGCGTGAGTGGTGCGACCGGGATCACCAGTCTCGATCCCTGGACTGGACATCTCAACTGGGATTCCGAACCCTTTCCGCTGCGGACGGTGGCGTCTCCGGTGCTGATGAATGGCAAGCTGTATGCCACCTGCGGACAAGGAGGAAAAGGGACGCTGCTGATGGGGGTGGCCGTGAGTGCTCAACAGGACGGCGGACGCGTGCCGACCGTCTATCAGCGCGACAAATCAATCCCGTATGTCCCGTGCATGACGGCCTACGGCGATCATCTCTACCTGTGGAACGATAATGGTGTCGTAATGTGCCTCGACCCCGAGAAGGACCAGGTCGTCTGGCAGGAGCGGCTCGGTGGGAACTTCAGTGGTTCACCGATCTGCATCGGCGGGAAACTCTATGGGATCGCCGAAGATGGTCGGGTGGCGGTGCTCGATGCCAGCCCGACGTACAAGTTTTACGGGTTCAGCGAGATCGGCGATCCGAGCCACAGCACGCCCTCGGTGGCCAACGGGCGGCTCTATCTGCGGTCGTTCCACAAGCTCGCGTGTCTCGCTGCCCCCGGCTCAAGCGGCAAGTAAAGCGTGAAACCATTGCGTAGGGTGGGCTGTGCCCACCGGAATTTCAGTATCGAAATCGTTCAGTGAACAAGACGGTGGGCACTGCCCACCCTACGAAAAGTCAGTGCGGGCCAGGGTTCTTTATCGAGAGAGAGCTTCGATGTCATCCTGGACCGGTGGAGAATGTCCCCAGTGCGGCGAATGGATGCCGCCGAACATGGTGCACTGCCGCGAATGTCGGCAACTGCTCAATCCGGAACTGGCCCGCTCGAGCGTCGAAATCCCGACGTTTCAGCCACTCAAGGAACTCGACAGTATTGCCGAAGTCGCACCGGCAGGGTTGTACTGCCAGTGCCCCAACTGCGCCAAAGAACTCAAGATCGCGCAGAAGTACGTTGGCCTGCGCGTGCAGTGCAAGCATTGTCAGGATGACTTCCTGCTCGATCCGCACGGACCGACTGTCCGCAAGGCAGACGTCTATGCCAGTTGCCCTCATTGTCGACAGCAACTGCGCTTCGATCCGAAGTATCTGGGTCTGAAAGTTGCCTGCCGATTCTGCAGCGGGAAGTTGCAGATGCTGGCACAAGCCCGATGACAGCCAGGGCGTGCCGGTCATGATCCGGGTGCTGGTCTATCTCTGGGCCGGACCGGGGACACTGGTCGGACTCCCGCTGGCGTTGCTGGCCATCGCCGGAGGCGGGACGTCTCGAATCGTCGACGGTGTCTGGGAGGTGAGTGCGGAACGGGTTCTCGCCCGGTTGTCCCGTTGGGCACCGGTTCCTCAAGGGATCAGTGCGATCACCTTCGGCCATCTGGTGCTGGGAGGCAACGAAGCCTTGCTGACGCTGACTCGCGTGCATGAACGGGTCCATGTCCGGCAGTATGAACGCTGGGGCCCACTCTTCCTGCCCGCGTACGTCGGCTGCAGTGTCTGGATCTGGCTTCGAGGTGGCGATCCCTATCGCGAGAACCCGTTCGAGGTCGAAGCCTATGCAATTGATGATCCCGGCCGTCGACGGCTGCCGCCAGACGCTGAATGATCCGGGAGCATCGATCGAATGGGGGCCTTGCCCGCGACCGCAGGCCTCAACGGTTCGACGAAGCGGGTTGCACCTGGTCGAAGACGGGGTCGAGCACCTGCACCGGTGCGGGATCGACCATGCCCGTTTCACTCAACTCCGGTCGGGTGCGATAGAGTTTGCCCTCGTTATCGAACATTAAGACGACGTTGATGTGCCAGCGTTCGGTTTCACTCCGCTCCCAGACGTCGCAGTAGAAGATCGATTCGTTCTGGCCGTAGTTGCCGCGGACACCAGCGTCTTTCAGGCGTTTCATCACCTCTTCGCGCGCGGTTCCCAGCGGAGCGATTTCCAGCAGTCTGGTCGTCTGCTCGACAGCGGGGAGCGGACAGGAAACGAGTCCCGGCGAGGGTGTCATCTGACACCCCGCCAGCCATCCGACGGCCGTCAGCAGACCGACTGTGCGTAAGACGTGCCGACCCATGTGCGCGATGCTCCAGTTCAGGAGCGCCGGTTGTAGGTCCTCGACGGGGAAACCGTCAAGAGCTGTTCTGCCAGGGCGATCCCCACGGGGCGAGTCGTCCAGACGTGCTCAGACAGGATCGACGTCGGCTGTGTCCGGCTTCGTGGAGATCTGCAGAACGGAACGTATTCGCTCTGCAAGTGCCTGAGCCTGTTCGAGCGTCCAACTCCAGCCGATCGAGTGCTTGCGATCGATGCCCGCCTCATCGATGAACCGCAGTTGCACGTAATATGCGGGTGGCGAGTCATCTGATTGGACCGCGCTTTTCTCAGCCGTGATCCCGGAAATTGTCGCGGCGTCGACTGTCTCATCGGGCTTCAGCCAGCGTCCGGTGATCGAGAACTGACGGGTTGCAGGATCGACGAAGTACCGCGTTTTTCGCAGGCTCGCGGTACTGCAGGCAAAGGCGAACGCGAGCAGCAGCGACCACGCGGTCGTCATGAAACTCAGGGACGGATGAAATCCGGACGTGAAGGCGATGACAAAGATCAACAGAAACGCCCCGCCTCCCAATCCGAGGCCGAATGCCACCACCGGATGAATGCGGGGGAAATCGATTTCGTACCCAACTCCCGATTCCTTCAAGAGCGTGTCCACTGCCGCACCGTTGTCTTGTCGACTGCCTCCGGAGATCACGCCGCTCCAGATGGCCAGCATGATCATGTTGAAGGGGGTGAGGAACAACGCGAGAAAGAGTTCCGTCCCGCTCAGCCCCCGTTCCAGCACAGCGGTTGCCGGGGTCTGCGGATCATAGTAGACAGGGACTTGTCCACCGACCGGATACCGCGCGACGATCTTTTGTACTGACCGGTGCGCCCCATGACCACTGACGCCCATCTCGCCATACCGGCGCACAGTGCCATAATGCGGTTGCCCGTCAACCTGGTAGTCATATTCGATGTGAGGGCGATAACTGGTCTCTCCGTCACTGTCGCGGGAATCATCAATGCGACTGACTGTCACCGTCGCGATCGTCTCCACATACGAATTTGACCGCAGGTTCAGGTAGGCGAAGTAACCGATCCCGCCATCGAAACCGAGTGTGAGCACGCTCCAGATGCTGCCGAAAAACAAGGGGAAACCGCGACCACCCGAGGATTGCTTCATGACAGAGACCTCTGGCGTGAAGAACGCACAGCGCGGCTCCTCGGATCACATGCCCGGATCAGACTTCGACCCAGATCGCCAGTTCCACGGCCGCATTCAGCGGTAACTCGTTGACCCCCACGGCAATCCGTGTATGTTTTCCCGCTTCACCGAACACCTGAACTAACAGTTCCGAAGCCCCGTTGATGACCATGGGTTGTTTGCTGAACCCGTCGGCCGACTGGACATAGCCTTCCACGCGGAAGACCTGCTTGACTCGATCGAGATCACCAATCAGCAGTTTGATCTGAGCGAGGGCATTCATCAGGCACAGCCGCGCCGCGTGACTGGCTTCTTCTTCGTGCAGATCGTGACCCACTTTTCCTTTGAACATCAGCTCTTTGCCGACCATCGGGAGCTGGCCGCTGGTGATCACCAGATTTCCGCAGCGTTTGGCCGGAACATAAGCCGCAACGGGATGCGGGGCGGCGGGCAGGGGGTGACCCAGTTCAATCAGGCGGGCCTCGATGCTGCTCATACAGGGGTGCTCCGGGTAGAATGTGGCGTCTGTGGTTTACGACCACAGTCGAATGAGGAATGGATGCTCCGCCGCGGCGGCGGACACGCCTCTGTTATAGCACTCCACACGCTTCGAGGTCAGCATGCGGTATCGTTACTTGGGTCGCACGGGGATGCAGGTTTCCGAACTCTGCCTGGGAACGATGATGTTCGGCGGGCCGACCGACGAAGCCGAATCGGCCCGAATCATCCACGCCGCCCTCGATGACGGGATCAACTTCTTCGATACGGCCGATATGTATTCGACCGGCCGTTCGGAAGAAGTCACCGGCCGTGCGTTACAGGGTCGTCGTGACAAAGTGATCCTGGCAACCAAGGGTTGCAACCCGATGGGGCCGGACATCAATCAGCGCGGGCTGGGTCGACGGTGGCTGACGGCGGCACTCGATGCCAGCCTGAAACGGCTCGGGACCGATTACGTCGATATCTATTACGCTCATAAACCCGATCCGAGCGTTCCCTGGGAAGAGACACTGAAGACACTCGACGACTTCGTCCGCAGCGGCAAGGTGCGGCACATCGCCTGCTCGAACTTCCGAGCCTGGAAAGTCTGTGAAGCGCTCTGGACCAGCGATAAGCACGGCTGGGAACGCTTCAGTTGCGTGCAGCCGCTCTACAACATCGTCAACCGCGATATCGAAGTGGAACTGCTGCCGCTGTGTCAGGCGCATCAACTGGGTGTGGTGACGTACAGCCCGCTCGCCCGCGGGATTCTCACCGGGAAATATCAGCCGGGCCAGCCGTTTCCGGAAGGGAGCCGTGCGGCCCGCAACGATCAGCGGATGAAAGAAGCCGAACTGCGGGAAGCGAGCCTCGACGTCGCGCAGAAGCTCACGGCTTACTGTGCAGAGAAGGGCTGTAGTTCGTCGGCGTTTGCCCTGGCGTGGTGTCTCGCGAATCCGATTCTGACCGCCGTGATTCTGGGACCGCGGACGATGGAGCAGTTCGTCGATCATCGCGGCTCGGAAGGGGTCACGATCACGGCCGAGGACGAAGCCTTCGTCGATACACTCGTCCCGGCTGGTGAACACAGCGGCCGGGGTTTCCAGGACCCGGCCTACCCCGTGATGGGCCGGCCACGAAAATAGATTCCGCGTCTCTTACCGCTGGCGTCTTCGCGTCTTTCGACTACCCCCCGAGCCCGCCAAACTGTCGCACGGCCTCATACACCGCCGTGTTGACAGTGCTGGCGAGGTTCAGGCTACGCACCGCCGGGCGCATCGGCAGTTGCACGGTCGTCATCCGAAACTCTTCCAGAATCGCTGCGGGGAGCCCCCGCGTCTCCGAGCCAAAGAGGAGAATGTCGCCTGGGGTGAAGTCCGACTGCCACAACAGCCGTGTCGCTGGATTCTCAACGCACCAGACGCGGGCTTCCGGCAATCGACGGCGGACATCACTCCACGACTCGACCGCTTCCCAGTCGAGGTGCTCCCAGTAGTCCATCCCCGCGCGGCGGAGGTGCCGTTCATCCAGTTGAAAGCCCAGCGGCCGGATGAGCCAGAGTTTGGCTCCGACCGCCACGCAAGTTCGCCCGATGTTCCCGGTATTTTGCGGGATGTCGGGCTGATACAACACCACGTGCAACAACGGGTCGGTCATGAACGTCGACCTTCCCAGTCGATGGCGATCCGGTAATACACCAGCCCAAAACCGATCAACGCCAGGACACTCACCACCTGCCACGGCTCTTTGCGTAACGTCTGCACCAGCGCAAAGGCATAGACGGCGATCAGCAGCCAAGGAGTCAACGGATACCCCCACGTTCGATACGGTCGCGGCAGAGACGGATGTTTCGACCGCAGCACGAAGACCGCGCCCACGGTCAGACTGTAGAAGATCAAGCCGGCGATGATGACCGAGTCGGTCAGTCCATCGAACGCGGCTTTCGGATCTTCCTTCCACGCAAAGAAGATCACAATCAGCACCAGCGTCCAGATCGACTGCAGCAGAATCGCGTTGGCGGGTGTCTCCCGCGTGCGATGCAACCGGTGGACTGCAGCCGGGAGCAGACCATCGCGAGCCATCGCCAGGTAAATCCGCGGCCCACACAGCATATTGGAGTTCGTCGCACCAAACGTGGAGAACATCACCCCCGCAGCGGCCAGCTTGGCACCAATCGCCCCAAAGAGTACGAGAAACAGATCAGCCACGATCGCTTTCGACTGGGCGACCTGCTCCATCGGTAACACCAGGTGATAGCTGAGGTTGGCACCAACGTAGACGACGATGATCAACATCATCCCCCACGCGAGTGCCAGGGGGACGTTTCGCTGGGGTTCGCGAATGTCTTCCGCCACCGGGGCGACATTGATCCAGCCGTCGTAGGGCCACATCACCGCCATCAACGCGATCCCGAGAGCGGTCGCGAACGAGCCTGTTTCATCCGAACGCATGAGCGGTGACCAATGATCCAAATGGGCCGCTCCCAGGGCAACCGGCAAGACGATGATCCCGGCGAGAAACAGGACTTTGATCGCCGTGAAGCCATTTTGCAGATTGGCCCCCCAGCGGGTGCTGAGCATGTTCGCCAGAGAGAGCCCGATGACAATCGACGCAGCAACGACCGCCTGGCCCACATGTCCCAGTGGCGTGATCTTGTCGAGGTAAATCGCCGTGGCCGTGGCCAGCGCACCAATCGACCCGGTGCGGACCACCCAGAATTCGGTCCAGCCCCAGAGAAAGGCGACCGGTCGACCGTAAGCTTCCCGCAGGTAGACATACGGGCCACCGGCATGTGGATAGAGCGCGGCGAGTTCACCCAGCGCGAGCGAGCCACACAAGGTGACGAGTCCAACCACGACCCAGACACCGATGATCGGTCCGAAGCCCCACGGTTGCAGGGCCGCGTCGACTCGGCCGATGTTCAGAAAAATCCCGGAACCGATGATGCTCCCGACGACCACGGCGATGCCGTCCCACAGACCGAGAACGCGCGGCAGAACTTGCGGTGTCGACGGTGTGACAGGGGACGGTTCAGCCATGCGGTCGTCGCCTCGGTTCGAGATCGAATCGAGGCGGATTGTGCCGCATTGGATCGATGCGCACAATCACACGGCAGTCGTCCTGAGAATCCGGAAACCCGGCATCACGGTATCGGGCGCTTCGTCCGCTCGCGAATCAGCGTGCAAGCCTTGGTCATCGTGGTCCCGGTGGTGAAGAATCCGGAGATCCACAGGTTCGATGCAATTGGTGCAGAAACCGTGACCGTGACTTCGCTGGTCGCGTTGGTGATGGTTGTCGGACTGATAGTGATGGTGGCGTTGCGCACATCCAAAGCGGTGAGAATTGTCTGAGTGGCGGCGGTCGCCGCAGCGCTGGTCGAACCGGGGAGACTTCCGCGGCGAGCCCCCTCAAAGGCAGCGTTTTCCAGTCCGTTCCGCAGCATATTGATGCGGACCATTTCGAGGCCACCAAACAGAATCAGGAAGAAAATTGGTAGTGTCAGCGCCATTTCCACCGTCAACGCGGCACGGCGTGCATTCTGCGGGCGCTGGCGTGATCGCAGCAACTTCATGTCTCCGACTCCCCCGATGTTCGGACGCGTTATTCCGTCAGCACCACCGGCAACGTCCGGGCCAATTCCTGAAAGGCAGCGGTCAATTCAGCGGCATTCGAGGCGTAGTAGTGTTTGCCGCCAGTGGTCGTGGCGACATTCACCATCGTCTGCTGTTGAGCTCCCGGCAGGAAGGTGATGCAGTGAATCACGATCCCGGCCGCCGCCGCATCCTGTGCACTCAGAATCGGATCACGCCCCTGATTCCACTGTCCATCCGTCATAAAGATGACGGTCTTTTGCGAGAGCGGACGATCGGTGAGTGCGTTCAGGCGACTGATCGACGCATCCAATCCAGCCGCAGCGTTCGTCCCTCCCAGAATGACGTTGGTACCGCGTGCCGCCAGGGCCGACCGTGTTGCAGTGTAGTCCGTACTGAAGTTCGTATCGTTAGTCGTCTGTGGGGAGGTCTGACGCGTCATCCGATACTCGTAAGTGTTCGTGCCGATCGTGGACGCCCACGTGGTCAGCGCGATTCGCGGTTTGGGCCAATTCCCATCGGCTATCGTCATAAACGAATTGGCTGCAGAGGCGAGTGCCGCCCATCGACTCAGCGTGGCATGTGGCGGATAGCAGATTTCATCTGGATACGTCGGCGTTCCCGTGGGATAGCGCCAGTCGACTCCGGAGAGATCGAAACACATCGAATGCGAACGGTCGATGCAGAAGAGAATGTCCTGCTCGATGACGGAGGCAGTTGCGGTCTCATTGGGCTGGAAAAATCCTGTTCCCAGGGCTCCACCGAAGAAGAGTCCGACCGGACCATTCGCCGTGTTGTTCCCGAATTGCACATCGACCTTGATGGCGCTGGTGCGAGCCCCCCCGGGTGTGAAGCCCCACGTGCCGTTGACGTTCGGCGTTGCGTTCCCGAACGTGAGATTCGATGCACTGAGCACGAGCGGTCGACCCGCGACCTGATTCCGCGCGGCGATGTCGATGACAGCCGCAGTCGCCTGGGACGTGCTTTGTGTCCGCTGCAGGGCTTCCGTCCCGGCTTTCGTCGCCGCATCGGTCGCCGCCCGCAATTGCGTCCGGACGAGCAGCATGTACGCCACGTCGACGGAGAACATTGCCACGACGAGCAGCACGACGACCGCCGCGGCAATCAGCACAATCATCGCTCCCCGTCGGCGCGTCGTGCTGTCAGAACGCCACACCCGCGGAGATTTTTTCAATGTGCGAAGCATACAACGTCTCCAGGAATCGAGATCCAAGCGTCACAACGCCCGATCAGAGTCGGACCATCACCACCGTGGATGTGATGGTTCGGCCCCCCATGTACATATTGATCCCGATAGAATTTGCAGTGGAAGATGCGGAAACGGTCACCGTCACCAGGGTGCCCCCCGCTGTTGCTGCTGTGACGGTGGGCGAGACGGTGATGGTGGCCCCCTGCACGTTGCGGGCGGTCAAGACCCGCTGGGCGGCAGCGATGGCCGACGCACTGGTTTCCTGTTGAGAGGTCGCCAGCCGCGCCCCTTCATGGGCTGCCAGCGTCAGCGATTGTTTCAGGAACATCGCGTTGGCAATTTCGATCGACCCGAACGTCACCGACAACAGCAGCGGCAGCGCAAGCGCCAGTTCTACCGTGGCTGCACCGCGGCGACGAGAACAGGTGATGGAGCGTCGGACCAGCATGCGAACAATCTCTCAGAAGACACAAGAATCCCGCACGGCGTCCTGCCGAGGATCTAGCCTTCGGGTTCGCGTGACGGAGGGGACGCCATGCACACAACACTAGGTCATGCGGTGAAAAAAGTCGGATTCCCCAACGATTTTTGAGCGGTTCGCCTGGAATTGATATCGAAAATAACGATTGTCAGAGTGGTACCCGCGCGTCGAGAGGATGAACCCCGCGCTCTGCACAGTGTCTTATCTGAAGGGCGTCGTCCGCGGAACTCCCCGGGAGCCGAACATGCACTGCGAATCACTGCACGGGAACTTGATCTTTCAGATCCATGGGTTCCTCTCAGCGGAAGAATGCCGGGAATTGATTCGCGCGGGGGAGTCTGCGGGCTTTGATGATGCTCCGATCACTACCAGTCGCGGCTTCGTGATGCGGAAAGACATCCGCAATAACACCCGTGTCATTCGTGACGATCCGGAGTGGGCGGCCATGTACGCTGCCAAGGCGATTCCCTGGCTCGTGCCAGCCTGGCAGGGTCGCCGTGTTCTCGGTCTCAACGAACGCTTCCGCTTCTACCGCTATCAACCGGGTCAACGGTTTGCACGACATTATGACGGCCGTTACGAACGCGACAACGGGGAGCAGAGCGAGTTCTCGTTCCTGATCTATCTCAACGACGACTTTGAAGGAGGCGAAACCGTCTTCTCTGAGCCGGAACGGATCGAAGTCCGCCCGCGAACCGGCTCGGTCCTTGTCTTCCAGCACCATTTACTGCACGAAGGGGCGGTCGTCACCCGTGGCGTGAAGTACGTTCTGCGGACCGATGTGATGTATTCTGCCCGGCAGTGAATCGGGGCAGCGAGACCATCGACGCGTGAAAAATCCAGACGTTTCCCCGTTCAGGGGAGGTTGACCCAGCGGAGATTGCGGAACTGCAGATTGGTCGTCGGGTCGTGATTCTGCAGGCTGAGGTGCCCCGCTTTGAGCGACAGCCCTTCGCGCGGGTTGTCATTCGCCGGGCGTTCGTCGGTCCAGTCGACAACCGGGATGCCGTTCACCCAGGTGGTGATGTGTGGACCGTCAGCGACCAGGGTTCCGGCCAGCCATTGCCGATCGGAAGAAACCACGCGGCGGGCCGCCACCCGGCGGAAGATCGCCCCGGTCCCGAAGTCGGCCGGTTGATTCCGGTCACCATTCTTGAAGCCAGATTGAATCTGGAATTCATAGCCATTCGATGGGGCGGCTTCGGTCCCCGGTTGTGCCCGAAAGAAGACGCCGCTGTTGAGTTCCTCGCCATGGGTGATCGCCTCGAACTGGAAGACGAAGTTCGCTGCGGTCGCTGTTGTTTCAAGGAAGCCCCGGTCGGACTTTTCCGTCCCCCCTTTCACGCGGATGGTCTCATCTTCCACGGTAAAGGTCCCCTTTGATCCCGGCACCAGACGCCAGCCATCGAGTGATTTCCCGTCGAAAAGCGTCACCATGCCCAGTGGACGCAGGAAGACGTTGCGAAACTCAGCTTTGCCACCGTTCATCTGCAATCCGATAAATCCGGCCGTCAGCGGTGTCGCGGTTTCATCGGTGTAATCGAGCACCGCTTCGCCATCGGCTTTCACCTGCACGCGCGGTCCCTGAACCGTCACCTCAAACCGATGCCAGTCGCCATTCCCGGTGACGGTTTTTGTCGGTTGAGCACGACCGACGAGGCTGGCCGATTTGTACTCGGGGTGGCTGTCGCAAATGTTGAGTTCGTAGCAGTCGGTCGTCGGATTCTTCGGGGTGAACGGTGTCCGCAGGAAGATGCCGCTGTTCCCTCCCTCGGCGATGCGGTATTCACAGCGAAGCTCGTAATCGGCCCAGCGCGTGGTCGATTGCAGCAGTCCTTTCGCATCACCATCGGCCACGATTACGCCGTTTTCGACGCGCCACGCGGTCTCACTGTTGGCCTTCCAGCCGAACAGCGTGTGCCCATCAAATAGCCGCAGCCAGCCCGCCTGCACGTCGGCTTCACTGAGCTGGTTGTGGCCATCGGCGGTCGGTTCTTCGAGCGCGGGAACTGCACCTGGTTTGGCTGCCGGTGCCGCGGTTGTGCCGGTGGCGTTCGACGAGGGTTCGGCTTGCTCAGCCGTTAGCGTTTCTGTGGCCGTGGCCGTCGAAGTGGCGGGACCTGCTGGTGGAACAGCCGGAGGAACTGCTGCAGGAGTACAACCGAGAACCGCCCACATTCCGCAGGTCCACCAGGTACGGCGCAACATCACAGCAGTTCCCTTGAGCCATCGAATTGTCTGCAACGAATCATTCACCAGCGACCAGTGTCTTACACAGCAGTGGTGGTTATTCCCCGATGAACTGATGCCCTTTGGGGTGCACCGTGAGGACCGGGCAGGGGGCCTTGCGGACGATCTTTTCGGCCGTGCTTCCCAGCAGCAGATGCGTCAGACCCGTGCGGCCGTGGGTCCCCACCACGATCACGTCGATGTCGTGTTCTTTGGCGTACTTCTCAACTTCGAGGTAAGGGACCCCGGTCCGGATCGCCCGGTGCACGACATGCTGATCGGACCATTCCGCAGACGGAATCTTCAGCAGCGAGGCTTCCAGGTTTGTGCGCACTTCGACGAGGCTGCTCGCCGGAATCGCCCACGGCATGTTCGGATCGGGTGAGACGAGATTCATGTCCTGAATGACCGTCAGGACGTGTAACTCGGCTCCGAACTGTTCCGCCAGCGCGCAGGCATAGAGCTGCGCTTCGGCCGCCGCGTCACTGAGGTCGGTCGGAAAGAGCACCTTTTTGATCGCGATCATCGTTTGGTCTCCTGGGGATCTTCTGCGGGTGGGACTTACTGTTCGAGACTCCAGCGCAAATACGCTTCCAGAAAGGGATCGAGCTTGCCATCCAGCACGACGGCGGGATTTCCCGTCTTCAGGTTGGTGCGTGCGTCCTTCACAAAACTTTCGGGGTGAATGACGTAATGCCGGATCGGTTCCCCACCAAAGCCGATGCGGGTTTTGGAATCGCGTTTCGAAGCTTTTTCGGCATCGCGGCGGTCACGTTCCATCTGGTAGAGCTTGGCCGTCAGCATCTTGCGTGCAGTCGCGCGGTTCTTGTGCTGGCTCCGCTCGTTCTGACACTTCACAAAGACGCCGGTCGGCAAGTGGGTGAGCTGGATCGCCGAATCCGTCTTGTTGACGTGCTGGCCCCCCGCACCACCGGAACGGCAGATGTCTTCGCGGACATCCTTCGTCCAGTCGATATCGATGTCAAAACTGTCATCGAGTTCCGGCACGACATCCACGGCGGCGAACGAAGTCTGCCGCCGCCCGGCCGCATCGAACGGACTGATGCGAATCAGCCGGTGGACTCCGGTTTCCCCCTTCAGCTTGCCGTAGACGAACGGTCCGCGGATGGCGATCGAGGCATTGCGAATCCCCGCTTCTTCCGCCGGAGAAACATCGAACAACTCGCACTCGTAACCATGCTCTTCCGCCCAGCGCTGATACATCCGCAGCAGCATCTGCGCCCAGTCGGACGCATCGGTCCCACCTTCGCCTGCCTGCACGTAGATATACGCGGGGTAAGCATCTTCGGGCTGCGAGAGCATCGCCTGGAGTTCAACCGCCGCGAATTCTTTTTCCAGCGGGGGAAGCGCGGACAGAATCTCCGCTTCGTTCTCCGGGGACGGATCTTCTTCGGCGAACTCGAGCAGCACGCCGAGATCATCCGCCCCTTTCATCAGATCGGTGATTGGTTTCAGCCCGGCGTTCAGCGCTCGGAGTTCATTCATTAAGCCCTGGGCTTTTTCCTGATTGTCCCAGAAGCCTTCCGCGGTCATGAGTTGACCGATCTCCGCCACCCGCTGCTGCTTCGCAGCCGAGTCAAAGAGAGTCTCGTAAATGGATGATACGGGCGATCAACGATTGAGCGCGTTGCCGGAGTTCGTGGTCCATCGGAGCGTTGGGTATCCTGAGCAGGCGAAACATCGAGCGGGACACGTGCCCCGTCCGATCGGTCAACCTCTACTATATCGGGTTGTCCGGGGAGACACCAACGGCGGTCGATCCCATGTCTTGCAGCGTAGGGTGGGCTGTGCCCACCATCGATTGCCAGGCAGGGATCAAACTTGAACGCCGCGGTGGGCATAGCCCACCCTACAGGGAGAACCAAGGGCAGATCTCAGGGCACAGGCAGGGCGGATGCATCGATGCCCGGCAGGGCGGTTGTACGCCGCGGCGCGTCACATTCGGTGAGAGCGGAGTCGGACGGATTTGTCGTGGGCAGACCCGCATAAGTGATGCGGCCCGCAGAGAGCCCTTCACATTGCCAGTCGTCGCTGGGCAAGTTCTGGCGGGATTCCGATGAAGTGTCACGCCAGGCGATCAGTGTCGCCTCGGGGGGTAAGACCGAACCTTCCCCATTCCACTTCACGAGATCGGGGTGCCACAGTGAAGCGTGCTCACCCCAGCGTTCGAGGAGTGCTCCCTGTTTCTGCAGATCGAAGACGCAATCATCCGCAGTGACCGACAACGGGCTCGTCGTTGCCGCCGCCGTTCCCCGCAACTGCAGAAAGGCATCGCTCCCCCGCAACGTGACCCGGCGGGCCATGAGGGTCGGCCAGGGTTGTTCGGACGTCACGGCCACTGAAAGCAATGCTTCCCCACCCAGTTGTGCGACATTCTTAAACTGAACATGTCGCGCCCCCGGGAGCACGGCGAATCCCGTCCCGCGACCGAGAAACAGCGTGTCACTCACCGTCACCCGACCCGCCCCGGCAGAGAGCGAATCGATGACCCGCCAATTGATACCGGGTGCGTCGGGACCTCCATTTGACCGTCGCCGTTCTGCACCGGTGTCGATGACCGAGCGCTGCAAGGCACACTGTTGCGACTGGATCCACGCCAGTCCCGGTGCCGCATGATCGCGACGCCAGGAATGGTCGTACCGGAGACGCACGTGTTCCAGAATCACTGACTCGGCCGAGATCCGCAGCGGTTCGTCGCGGATCACAATTTCGGCCCGCACGCCTTCGGCCACACGCAGGCGAACGGTTCCGCGAAAGCGGATTGTCGCCGGTTGATAACTCCCCGGTTCCGTCAGCAGGAGAACGCCATCGGCTCCCAGCGGAGGCAACGGTCGTCGATCATCCGGAACACTCACGACGGTCGGGACCTCAGGTTCCCGTTCATTGACCCAGCGACCGGGCAACGCCAGCAATTCGGACCGCAAACCACGATCGGCAAGCGAAAAGGCCACGCCACTGGCGGCGAACACCAGTGCGACCGCAACCAGCCAGCGCGGTACTGGCAGCGTGCCTGTCGAGCGGAAGTGGGGCACCGCGACCGTGAATTGTCGCCGAAAAGACTGCAGTCCCCGCCGACCGGGACGAGTTGAACGCCCCCAGCGAGCAAGCACATCGTCCGCCGATGTCGGCCGTTGGCGCGGGTCACGTTGCGTTAACGCCAGCAGCGTTTCCGCAAACTCATCCGGCGTGTCGGGAGCCCATTCGCGAATATCGGGGATGGTCCGTGTCTGATGGGCCGCCAGCTTTGCTAAGGGTTCGGCGACCGGGAAGGGGGGCCGACCCGCCAGTAATTGCCAGAGCACACAACCAGCCGCATACAGATCGGATTGCACTGTCGGAGCGAGTCCGACGCCGATTGTTTCCGGTGCGACACCATCGTAACTTTCCAGCGGCAATCCGGCATGGAGATGAATTTGTGGAGTCAGCACGGCGCGGACACCCGTCTGCACCAGCACCAGCCGACCAGAATCGGTCAATCGCACATGTGAGGGACGGACATCGCCATGCACAATTCCGCGGGCGTGGGCAGCCGACAACGCCGCGAGCAGCTGTCGGCCGATCTCCACCACGATCGCTGCGGGAAATCGTCCGCGACGAACCAGCAGTTCGCGTAACGTCGTCCCCGGCACAAATGGTGAGACAAACGAGAAGCCGTCCGCGTCCTCCCAGCATTCCTGCGGAGCACTCAGCCACGGACCGAGTGGACCTGCCGTCTTTGCGACCAGTTGACGGCCACGTCGGACAACGCCCTCGTAATCCGCGCTCGGCGGGTGGCACTGCTGCAGCAGGACTTCTCCCCGCCCATTCCAACGACGAGCCCGCCACAAGCGCGAGGTTCGCCGATGCCCCAGTTCTTCCACGAGGACAAAATCGCCGCAGCGGAGCGATTCCGGCGACTCGGATTCGAGGACCCGCGCCTGATCGTTCGACAGGCAGCCGAGCTGTACGAGCGCATCAATCCAGACGCTGTCGAACGCCGGGAGATCGCGGGAGAGTTGCTGGACGCGACGGCGGGCGCGGCGGAGATCGCTCGGCTGGCACAAACGCCAGTCGAACAACCGCTGCTGCAACGCTTCCGACGGTGGTTCCAACACGAGCAGGCATCCCTTCCTGCGCGACGCCCCAGCGCCGCCGATGCCCGCGGTTTATCCCAGAAACGCCGAAAATCGACAATCCCGGTCGGCAATTCCTGCCGGTTCACGCCTCCCTCTGGTCAACCGCATCCCCCGTTTGCAAGTTGATCGCCTGCACTGGAGCGAGTCGGATGACTTACAGGGCGTCGATGATCCCCTGGGCAATTTTCTTGATGTGCTCTTTATCTTTGGTCGTCATCAGCTTGTTGAGCTCGGCAACGAGCTCCGGTTTCCCGGCTTTCTTCAGTGATTCATCCAGCCCGTAGATATCGCTGGCTCCGACACCACCATTTTTCGCAATGGGTGCCAGACGGCTCTTAATCGTGGCGACGTCTGCGTTAGCAGCCTGTGCAGCACCCGTATTCTCCACGGAAGGAGGCGTGGTGCTTCCGCCGCTACAGCCAGAAACCGAAAGCATCGACATCAGAACGAACAGACAAACGGTCCAGGAAAGAGCCCGCATCGCCAACCTCCTCAATCGGAGAGAGTGTGTTGAAGACAGACCATTGCTCACAGCAGGGTCTGAACGGAAAGAATGCAAACCGGCCGACATTCGGTCAGTTCCGAATGTCGGCCGGATCAGGATGATCACCCAGTCACGCCCGCTCAATTACCACTCGCCAAGCGTAGCGCCATCATTAATCGCCCCGGCGCGTTGCCAGGTGAGCAGGTCCACATTGTCGCTGACGAATTTCACCGCCCCATCGCCGAGCAGGGTATGCACGCCACCCGTGTGCTTGCTGCGGGCACTGATGATGCCGCGGCCATCAGAGAGACCGCCGCCCGCGGTGCAGTCGGGCCGCTTGCTGTTGGGCGACTGCATCGTATTGAAGTTGGTCCAGCCGTTGGCAGGCCGCATCCAGGTTTCACCGATCGTGCTGTAATGCGAACTGGCGGGAGGTGGGCAGTAAGTATTGATCCACCCGGCGACCTGGCTGTCAGAGGGGAAACTGACCGTGTTCATAGCCCCGTCCATCCCCCCGCGATCATTCGAGGTCCCGACATCACCGTTGATCATAAACGTCGCATTGATCGAATCCCCGTGGCTCCGTTCCGAGAAGGCGATCACGTTCGAGGTTCCATCAGTAATCGAGCCGATGCGCACCGGAATTTCCGTGTTGAAGTGTCCATTCTGGACAGATCGATCCGGCTGGTACGAGGCGTTCGGTCCCGTACAGGCAACGTAGTTATTCCCGCCGCCGCCGTTCCAGACGTTGACGTTCGAGTAGTCCACATCCGACGGACAGACCAGACCGGTCAACTTTTTCTGCGCGCCCGCGAGATTCGGAGCCTGCGACAAGCTCAAGTTGAAATCGAGCGTGTTGTACAGCGGGGCCTGATCCATGTACGGGAGCAGCATCGTGTGGGCGCTGAACCCTTCCCAGGGGAGCAAACCCCAACTCGGATTGCTGGCGTTCGGCTTGGGAGAGGAAAGGTTCGGGTAAATGTTGTAGGTGCTGTGGTAGTTGTGCAGCGCCAGCCCGAGCTGCTTCAGGTTGTTGCGGCACTGTGTCCGACGTGCCGCTTCACGGGCCTGCTGCACCGCGGGGAGCAGCAACGCAATCAGGATGGCGATAATCGCGATCACCACCAGCAGTTCGATGAGCGTGAAACCGCTCCGCACCCTCCGCCAAATCATGATGTCATCTCCGTAAAAGACAAGGAACGAAGACAAAAGCCGCCCGAAAGAACATCGAGCAGCACTCAGATTCGGCTAATCTTAATCACCAATTTTTGATGAAGACAAGTGAATTAAGAGGCGGTTGTCCGGAAATTACGGAACAAACAGAAATTAGAGTGAATACCTATGCGGCTCCGCAAACATGCGGACATATTTCAGGGATCTTACGAACACTTCTAGGGTTCGACGACGTCGATTCGTCCGGCACCCGTCCCGGGGAATGCGACCTTCGACTCTGCACCACTCGGCCACCGGATCTGCAAGTGTCCCTGTGCTAAGGAACTGAAGTGGAGGTCGTACGCAGAGGACGAGAGATAACTCGTGCCCCCTTTCACGAGCTGGCTCTGCTGGAACGATTGGGACTCGCAACTGACCGTCGCTCCGATCGCATCACGGTTCGCGCGCCGACCAGTCAGGCGCACTTGGATGCTTGGATGTTGCCGGGGCGTCCGGTTCTCCAGCAGCGCGACGGGTTCGTTGTTGTGAACGATGACCACGTCGAGATCGCCATCCCCGTCGAGATCACCCGTGGCCAGGCCCCGCCCGTGATGCGGTTGCCCGAGGTAGCTGGAGTCCGGGAACGGACTTCGAACATAGCGTCCGCCCCGATTTTCGAGCAGCAACGGTAGCTGCCGGATGGGCGAGAGGCGTGCCGTCTGAATCACGTGGCCATTGGCAACGATCAGATCGTCATCACCATCGCCGTCGAAGTCGCCAAATTTCGTTCCGAACCCGACAAAGAGTTCCCCAAGCTCACCAATTCCCGTCTGTCGTGATACGAACTGATAACCAAGCGGACCGTCGTTCCGGTAGAGGGCGAACGTCTCCTGTTCGTAGTTCGCAACCCAGAGATCGGGACGGCTGTCGCCGTTGAAATCGCCGAAGTCGACTCCCATGCTGCCGTTCGCCACGGCGCGATCATCGAGTGCCACCCCGAGTTCAAAGCCCCGTTCGACTAACCGGTCGCCCTGATTGATGTAAAGGAAGTTCTCGGTCGTGTCGTTCCCGACGTACACATCGACATCGCCGTCCCCATCGAGATCGCCGATGGCAACTCCGAGTCCTTTGCCTTCCTTCAGCAACCCCCACTAACTCGATGCATCGCGATAGGTTCCATCCTGGTTGCTCAAGTAGAGACGATCATCTAAGCCGGTAAATTGCCGGGGGGGGCAGACATCGGGAACCTGGTTGGCTCCGAGGCACGCGGGATGATTCTCCCAACTCCAATCGACGTAGTGGGCCACATAGAGGTCCAGCGCTCCGTCGTTGTTGAGATCGCCCCAGGCCGCGCTGGTGCTGAAACGCCGATCCTGTAAACCGGCGGCTTCCGTCGCTTCCACGAACGTGCCGTCACCCTGATTTTTCCAGAAGGTAACGCCGCGGTACCCTGTCACGAAGAGATCCGGAAAACCGTCGTGATCCGCATCAGCCGAGGCGGTACCAAACGAATAATGCGTGGAAGTCGCGACGCCTGCCTGTGCGGCAACCGGAGCAAATTGCCAGGGAGCCAGCTGTCGAAAGAAACCATGTGGATTTGCTGCGATCTCGCCGGGGGCCGGGAATTGGCCACCCCCGGGAAAGAAGAGGTCGGGGCGGTCATCGCGATCATAATCGATGATGGCGACTCCCCCGCCAATCGACTCAATGATCGAATTCACATCGGCTTCTTCTCCGTTGCGATACGTAAAGTTCACTCCCGCAGCGGCCGCCCGTTCTTCGAACGTAAAAACGGCCGCTGCCAGGACCGGTGGAGCAGGGGGCGCAATCTCTCGTTGGCACCCGGCAGTGAGCGCCAGGCCGGCAGTGAGCGCGAGGCACACCCAGTTGACGCCCTGAATTCGCCGCGTGTGAGGATCGCTGGATCGGTTGGTGGACATCGAGAGGCTTCGTGTCGTTCTGCAGATCACTCGGGTTGGGCAGGCGACGGGGAGCTGTCGACCGGTCCTGTGGGTTGCTCCCCGGTCAATTGCTGACGGTGCCACGCTGCCCGCTGTGCGGCGTCTGCATGGGTTGATGCCGCCCGTTCATAATACCCGGCGAGTGCGGCGTGCGCCGCCTGACAGTGCGGATCCAGGTCGAGCGCGCTCCGCAACCAGACGAGACCCTGTGGTTCCGAAAGGTGCTGCAGGAAGAGTGCACCAAGTTCGGCCCGTGCCTGCGGATCGCGCGGATTCTCACGGACCCGCGTCAGAATGGGCGTGAGCTGTGCGAGCTGGACTTTCGCCGAGCGGACTCGGGCGTATTCACGCTCAGCCTCTTCGAGGAAACCACTGGCCCGCAGGGCATTTGCCAGTTGAAACCGGATTGCCTGATTCTGCGGGTGACGCGCGAGCACGTCACGAAACGTCTTCACCGCTTCAGCAGGCTTGTTTTGTGCGAGTTCCAGTTGTCCCCGTTCCATCCATGGAGCGGCCTGACCGGTTTCCAGCGTATCGCCGACCAGTCGATAGGCCAGTGCCAGACGATCCGGCTCCGTCGCGAGCACTCCCTCCAATCGCCGTTCCGCATCGTCCAGCCGGTTCTGCAGACGATCACAATGGGCCAGTCCGACCTGGGCCGGTTGCGGGAGCTCAAGTGCCGCTGCGGCCTGCTCGTAAAACCGACGGGCATCGTCGACCGCGGTCCGCGTCAACTTCAACCGTGCAAGATTGTACGCGGCAGGAGCGAAGCGGGGATTGGTCTTCAAAGCCTGCTGGTAATGCTCCGCGCATCGCTCGACGTTGCCGCGATGTTCTTCGATGCGACCGAGCACCAGCCAGGGCATCGGATCGTTCGGGTAATCGCCCCGCCACGCGTCGATCAGTACGAGGGCCTCGTCGACCTGATAGTTCAGAACATAACCATTGACGAAGGCTTCACAGATTTCACGACCATCTTGACGCGGATCATTGAGCAGGGCGGTCAACCGTGCCGGACCCGCATTGAGGACACCCGCCTGTACTTCCAGGAGCCAGCGTTCCCGTTCCAGCCGTTCCGCCACCACTCCTAATCGCCGGGCCTGCTGTTCGACAGTTTCGTAAAGGGCGACATCACCCAGTTTGCGACAGACCCGGAGCTGTAAGGCGACAGCCTCCTGACTCCAGGGAGCGACCCACCGCCAGCGGGCCACAAGCCGCTCGGCTGACAAGAGTTGACGCTGCTCGATCGCCCGCACAGCTTGCCAATGCAAAACGCTTGGCGTACTGAGTACGCCAAGCGTCAGCACAATCAGCCACCCGACCACGATGGTCCGCCACCGGCGGCGTGGTTTCGACAGGGGCGCGGGTTCCGTCATGCGCTCGGCTTATTCCCGCCAGCCGTGGGCGTCACGCACTTTGATCATCGACGAGAGGATGTTGTTCCACGTCGACGGATCGCTCATCACCTTGTTGGGGAACATGCAGCCATCCCAGCAGATGTGGCGATACCGCTGATGCGGCAGACCATCTTCCCGCAACCAGTAACCAGCCCGCTTGACGATGTCGAGCTTGCCGTTCGGGTCATTCGCGAGGCAGTGCCGACCCGTCTTGTCGTGTGAGCCGCTGCCGTGGACCGTTCCATCGTTCTGCGCGACGTGGAAGTCGACCGTCCACGGGCGGAGCGCGTCGGTCAACGTTTCGTAGGCTTCGTCGAGCGTCGCCTCATCTTTCCAGTTGAAGCCTTCCGGTAACAAGGCATGCTCGGGAGCGTTGTAACCCATCAGGTAAAGCAGGGTGTGGGCCATGTCGGCCTGGAAGCCCAGCGTCTCCGGGCGACCGACGCGTTCGAGCAGGTCGACCATGACTTCCCAACTGTGCATCCCGCCCCAGCAGATTTCCCCTTCCGCCGCGAGCGTTTCGCCATAGTCTTCAGCGATGTCGCAGGCCATGTCGAGCGTTTCGGCGATGCGGCGCTGATTGCCGATCGGATCCTTCAGCCAGTCACTCGGACTGCACGCGGTATCGACGCGGACGATGCCGTACGGCCGGATGCCGATTTCCCGCAGCGAACGGGCAATCTTGCAGCCCTTCTGCACCTGGGTGAGGAAATTCCGCCGACCTTCGCCCGCATCCAGAGCGGCCCCGCCACCGGTCGGTCCCCAAACCGGCGCGACGACGGAGCCGATGTTGAGGTTCCGGGCCGCAGCCTTGTCGGCCAGCTTCTTCAGATCGTCTTCCGAAGCATCGATGCTGACATGCGGATCGAACAGGAACAGGTCGAACCCGTCGAACTTCACCCCATCGACTTCAGCCTTCGCCGTGTGATCGAGCATCGTATCGAGATCGATAAACGGCTCGGCCCCCGGCGAACCCTTGCCGACGACACCTGGCCAGGCAGCGTTATGAAGCTTGGGGTAGTTGTTGCGATGCGCGGTCATGGATGCGGCTCTTTCGGAGAACGGTTCAGGATGATGTCTTCGTACGGAAGATGTCAGCGACGGCGAGTGTCAGTCCGGGCAGCGCCGGGTCGTCGGAAATCGTCTGCTTGATGTTGAAGAGAACAGGCTCAGCGTCTGGTCGGTGGACCGTGACAAGCTTCAAATCGGGATCAACCAACCACAAACGGGGGACCTCAGCATTAAGGTAAGTGTGGATCTTTTCCCACACAGTCTCATTGGTATCAGACGGGGAAAGAATCTCGACTGCCAGGACGGGAGGGGCATCATACAGCGGTGGATCAACTGGCGGATCTTGAAACTCTTCACCGAGCCAGACGCCGACATCAATTCCCACGACCCGATCCGCATCGCGCTGAATACGACAGCGAACCTCTCCCGAATCGACTCCGCCACGAAGTTCCGGACGACTGGTCAGCCAACTCCAGAGCAGGTAGGAAAGCCGAGCCATGGTCCGGGAGTGAAGCGGTCCACGCGTGGTCACATTCGCTCCCCATTCGACGATCTCGCCGTCGATCAACGCGAGCCGAGTCCCTTCCGGAGCCTCAGCTTCGGCCCGGAGGAAATCTTCCAGCGTTGCCAGTTTCGTGGAGGCCGTGGCCATGTTTACGCCTCATCAGTGTCGTCGTCGGAACACAAACCCGCAGCCGTCCAGACGGCCTCGAATTCCTGAATGGAGAGTGGTATTAACTCAAACTCGACTTTCAAGGCGTCATCGAAATCGGAAGACGTTTCGTCTGATTTGCGACGTAGCCAAGCCACGCAAACATCGACGACATTACGATCGTCGGGCACTCGATAGTGCTGCACTCCCCAGGTTCCTAGGTACCAATTGCCCCCGAATCGCGTGACCCAAAAACTGTTGCCACTCAAGACACGCCCGAGCTTTACCGAACAGACCACCGTGCTAAAGAGTTCGCAGCCGACCGGTCGCAGACCATTAGTATAAAACCCTCCGGCCTGAATCTCAGTCGCGAACTGTTCATACTCGGTCCTAGTCATTCGCCATCATTTCTTGTACGCTCCCACTGCCGGCGCATCCTGCTGTGCTTCCGGCCCGAAGTAGCGCAGGCCGACGAGCGGTTCCGTCCCGGTGTTCTCGAAGACGACGCCCTCTGCTGCGGCTTTCGCCGTCACGAAGACTTCGTCCATCGTCATCTGGCCGAAGCGGATCATCGCGGGGGTCTGCAGCTTCAGGCCGTTGACTGTGCCTTCGCCCTGAACATTGATCCAGCCGTAGGCCCCGCCGTCCTTGATGGTGACCTTCGCACCGGGGTTGATCGTCAGTTCCTTCGCGGTGAAGTCCTGCGCTCCCTTGATGCGGCCGTAAACGATCCAGCGATCGATGAAGCCGTCCTTGTCGCTTCCCGCAGCCACGATCGGTTCGAGGTAGTGGCTGTCCTTGAAGTTCGGGTCGATGTTCCCTTCCCAGTCGAGCGCGTCGACGAGGTAGGTGTTGTCGTTGTGCTTTTCCTTCGGGAAGTCCTTGGTCAACAGCGACCGGGGGACCGCCCGGCCTTCGACCATTGACTGGTACATGCCGAAGACATCACTCCCCCACTGCGGTTCGTACGTGAGGAGCGAACCCGGCGCGTGGAGCACGCACGGCGGGATCAGCCAGCCGGTGCCGACCTTGAGACGATAAGCCTTCGAGAGATCGAGAATGCCGTTGTCGCCGTCGTTCCAGCGATCGAGACAGTCGATCACCTGCTGCTTTGTCGTCCCTGGTTCGAGGCCCATGAACGTGTAGGGGAAGTTGTTGCCCACGTTGTTGAGTTGCGGCGGGAAGTAGTAGCTTTCGGGCTTCCCTTCCTGACCGACGAGCTTCGCCTGCTCGGCGTTCTGATGCATGTGATGGGGGATCGGCCCCATGTTATCGAAGAACTTCGAGTAGACCGGCCACTTCTTGTATTTGCCCCAGATGTAGTCGCCGACGATTTCGGCTCCCATCTCGGCCACGACATCACGCAGGAGGAACTTCTCGGTCCCGGCGACGCAGTAGCTCAGCCCTTCATCGTGGGCGCGGTTCTCGTTGGCCGCTTCGGTCGTGCTGGCGAACCAGCGTTCATCAATGCCGCCGCGATGCGTGCCGAGAGCGTAGTAGTCATGCGGATGGAGCTTCAGCCGACGACCGGGTTGCAGGAACGAGCGTGGAACCCACGTCGGCGCGAGTCGCAAAACCCCTTTGCCTTCAGACAATGCCGCCGCCGCCAACGTCTTCACACTCGCCATGACGCAACTTCCTGCAAGTCCATACCCGGATGATACCTTCAGCGCAGACCCGCCCCGCGGGTTGAACTGCATTGTAGACGCAGCCAGAGGCAATTTGCAAAGCCCGCAATGGTTCAGCCTGAACCCCGCAGGAGCGTCAAGGGCGTGGGGGACGCCTATGCGTCGAAATGCGCTCCGATATCGTTGACGGAATCAATTCATGCTCTTGCAGGAGCGTTCAACTGGCCAAAGTGCCCATGGTGTGACTGCTTCCATCGCCTCAAAATCGACATCGCCCCGCTTATCAGGAAAAAAATCGAATCCGGAACGAGCTTCGATCCAATCGACGGAACGCAAATACTCGGCGAAGAACTTTTCCTTGGGGTATTCCGGACGATTGGGCATCACGAAGGCCAAGAGCTCCCAACCTTGTGGATTCGTTGTCGAATCGGACAAGACGATTTTAAAGATGTGAGTAGGAACCGAGACCTGATTCTTGCCAATCGTGCGAATTGTAATCCGGCCATCCGCCAAGGCCGGATCATCTTCCTGCGGGTCATACCAGAGTGGTCCGGTCATGATCCAGAGTTTTCTGCCCGAGCAAACCCACTGACGTGCTCGAGCTTCCAAAAAACGCCACTGCTTCTGATTCAGCACACTGTCCTGCGGAACAATATTGGAGAGATAAAACGTTTCCAGCTTTAAATCTGAATCGTGCCGATCCGCATCAGGCATCATGTGCCCACGATCAAAAATCCCCTTGAGTCCCTCGTAATCAGACAGTTCGGAGCGTTCTCCTTCGTCCAGATTCTCCTTGTCAGCCTGGAACTTGTTTTCTCTTTTGGGATTGTCACCTGCTAAATGTGACTGATTCAGCGCTTCACAGACCCAGTACGGTCCCCGTGTTTGCGCACTGTGCTCTAGGATGTAAGCGTTCCTGACAATGAGTTTCGTATCACCCATAAACTCCTCAAGAGCCTTGAATTTCTGCGGTAGCCCGAGCGGGCAATATCGATCTGCAACCGCTCGATCGGGTACGTCCGCGATGGCGACAAGCGGTCCCTTAGGATCGGGACGGAGGACTCCGCGAACAGTCCCGTTCGATAGACTGACGCCACTTCCCACCATCGCGATCAAGATCACAGTGCCAACGACCGCTTTTCCGCCGGCGACTTCTTGGCTGCGCGCCATCGAGATGCCTCCTGCCCCCGACACTGATTTCAGGGGATACGCCCAATCCTGATCTATTGCCCGCTGAGCGCTGCGATTTGAGTTAACAACTTGACCTGCGGATTCGCTCCGAGTTGCACAATGAGGTTCGCCAACACCTTCTCGTTAAGGTGGGCTTCGCTCGCCAGTTGTTTGACGTACACGTCGGTCACCAGCGTTCCTGTTTCGACTGGTTTCCCGTCCGCATCGACAGCCGAGGTCCCCGTTTTACGCGGCTTTCCAGTCTCATCGAATGCCAGCCGTGCCAGATCGGTCGCTCCGCGGATCCCCAGTGCCTGCAGGCGCGAAGCCCCATCCGGCAGGGTCGCATGCAACTGGGCCCGGTCGATCCAGTCGGCGAGTTGTGCCATCTCGTACGGTGTGTCGCGCGTCAGCCGGATCGGGTTGCTCATCGCTAATTGATAGGTATCTTCGATCCCCTCTTCGAACAGGCGGTCTTCAACCCGCGTGGTGATCCCGCCGATGGCGCTCAGCGGAATGCTCGCTTTCACTCGGACTTCGTTGTTATTCGCGAAGAATCGCGTGGCCGTGTCGCCGATGAAGGCCAGCAATTGTCGCGGCGCGAGACCGGCGACGAAATACAGCACCTGTTGCGAGAACTGGCTGAGCGTCGTCGACGGCAGCAACACCGTCGCGAGCACGCCTCCCAGCAGCGGCCCGAGAATCAACTGTCCTGCGCTCCACTGCGCCAGGCCAGGGCTGATATCGTCGCGGAAACTCCGCTCGCACAACGTCATCAGCACGTAAACGTACGCTCCCAGGGCTCCAAACCGTAAGCCGTCTAACAGTTTCGGATCGATCGGTCCGCAACAATTCGGGGGCTGACACGCCAGCAACGCAACCACCAGACCGGCGACCGCCAGCGCGAACGTGGGCAGATAATAATTGATGCCAATCGCCCAGGGGCTGTATTCCTGCTGGATCAATTTCTGGACTTCCAACAGCGCAGTAGCGTTCGCATCCACAGATTGTCCGCCACCTGCCGGGGGCGGCGGGACCTCTTTCGGATCACCCCCTTTGGGAGGGAGCCACTGGACCGACAGGGCATGATTCAGCACGAGGACTGCCGGTAACAGACTGGCGATCAGCAGCCAGGGGATGCCGACGACGCTCCCCAATTTGGCGGCCCATTCGTACAACATCCACCAGGACGCGCCGAAGAGACCGATCAACACCACAATCGCATAAAACCGCTGCGGATCGTACCACCAGAGCCTCAGCCCCGTGACTTCGTTGCCATCCGCATCCAGAATCTTCATACCAGACCTTCACCGCAGGGGATGTTGTTCAGATGGTCAGACGAACAATTCTGAACCCGCGCCCCACCCCGCCGCAACGGGCAATTTGGACGGAATATTCGAACCCAGGACGGAACCGTTCTTCGCCTCGACCGCACTCGTCGGGTGCGGTCGAGGCATTGCGAGGCCCACCCTCTTCGTCCCGTTCCTGGTGGCCTGAGCCCACCTGACGTTCAGTGGCCATTTCCCAGCGGACCCCAATTCCGGCGGTGACAATTTGTGAACCGATCGCTACCGTGAATCGTTAGCCCACCTGGAGCAATCCTGTTCCCCCTCCGCGATGTGGAACTAAACGCCATGGCCGATGCACTCCCCAGCGAAGATCAACTACGAGGATTACCGCCAAGGGCGCTCGTCGCTTACGCGATGCGGTGCGCGCGTCGTGTCCAGCCGCTGGTAAATTACCCGCGTGTTAATCGGGACCAGCACCTGCTTAATGTCCAGCGTGCCCTAACACTCGTTGAGACTCGATGTCAAGATCCGCAACAGCTTGAACAGGTCGCATACTCGGTAGCCTGCGACGAGTTGGATATTCTCGATCCAGTGACCCAAACTGCCGGTGCAGATTACGCTGTATCGGGAGCAGCCCGTACTGCAGCATGCGCAGCTCGAATTGCCAATCAGATCATCTCCGGGGTCAATCTTTCGTACGAAGGTGTCGTATCACTAGCGTCACGCGTTTCTTGTCGTGCATTAGATGCCGCTGGAGAAGTTGCGATCGCTGCAGCAAGATTGGATTTTGACGCATTACTACTACTTCATGCGGCTGGGCTTGACACGCCGGACGACTTGTCTGAGAGAGGCCCGCTCGGTCCCTTGTGGCCCGATGGTCCCCCCGACTGGTACCCGGCCGCTAAAGCCCGACTCGACGCCGACCTCGCACGCATTGCCGCCGCGAGCGGCCAAAACGTAACATCGCCAGTCCCCGAACCGGTCGCGGAAAGTCCCCGCGAAGAACCACCCCCGCCGCCCGATTCCCGCGGGTTGCAACTCGTTGTCGAGTTCAACTTCCCGGCCAATGTGCCCGAGCGGACGCTGCTGGATTCCGTGCAGAAATATCTGCTGCAACTCGATCTCGAGCACCGCGCCCGCGGCGGACATGGCTTGAAAGTGTCGGACATCTCGGCCGAGGCCACCGTCCCGGCGGAGGTGCCGCAACATGGCTAAACGCCGCACCCAAACACCCGCTCCGCCGCAACCCCAGCGCGTCTCAGTCACTTTGGATTTACGCGATCCTGCCGACTTGCGCATTCTCCTGGAAGCGCTGGTCGAGTTGGGTCATATCCCGCCGAAACAGGCCGCGGCGAAGCTCCCCGACGAGGAAGAACCGCCTGTCGTTACGGTCCGTCAGGAACAGCTCGAAGCGAAGCTGGGCGAGATCGTTCCGCAAGCGCTCGAACAACAGCACGAGAATCTGCAGCACGTAACATTTCCCCCACCACCGGTCGGTCCCGCGGGAGAACCGGTCGAAACTCGGGGGCTGTCCCAAGCGAAAGCCTCGCTGCGGAATAAGGACGTCTCGATCAATCTCAAAATCGAGGAGTTGAGCAAGCTGCTCGATCGTTGAGGATTCTGGGCACTGACGCACGATGGAACATCCGGAAGTGGTTGCTTGAGCGGGACGGCGGTAGCCGCCAGTGTCTTTTCCAGCGACGAACCGACGGCTAGCG
The DNA here is from genome assembly GCA_044229335.1 of Planctomycetaceae bacterium. Lineage (GTDB taxonomy): Bacteria > Planctomycetota > Planctomycetia > Planctomycetales > Planctomycetaceae > DSVQ01. The sequence continues at coordinate 43,606 of JBGATC010000024.1, forward strand.
CCGTGTCGCTCAATTGTTCAGACCTCCGGGCGCTGACGCTTCCGGCTCGGAGGGTGTCGATGTCTTTTGCCGATCGTTTGACAGGCGTTCGGCAGGGGTGAACACTGGGAGCACTCCGTTTCCTTCCTGGTGAGACCCTGCCGTGATGCTTCCCGCTGTCGTTTCCTCTGCCATCCCTGGTTGTGTGATTCCGCGTCGGTGGTTGTGCCGATGGGCAGCGCTCGTGCTGGTCGCCGGGTTCGCTGCTACGGGGTTCGCACAGGAACGCCCCGCGAAGCCGATCAAGGCGCTGCTGATTACCGGCGGGTGCTGTCACGACTATGCCAAGCAGAAGGACATCCTCAAGCGGGGGATCGAAGCGCGGGCGTATGTGGAAGTCACGCTGCTCCACTCAGCGGACAAGAGCACCAAGGCCCGCTTTGACGTCTACGACAATCCCGACTGGGCCAAGGGCTACGACGTCGTCATTCACGATGAATGCTCGGCCGACGTGAAGGAAGTTCCGTACATCGAGAACATCCTCAACGCCCACAAGAACGGCGTGGCAGCGGTCAACCTGCACTGTGCGATGCACTGTTACCGCTTCGGCCGCGATGACTGGTTCCAGTTCGTCGGCATTCAGTCGTCGGGACATGGACCGCAGAAGCCGATCGACATCACGTTCCTGGATCACTCCCATCCGGTGACCAAGGGGCTGGAAAACTGGACGACGATCAACGAAGAACTCTACAACAACCTCAAGCTGTTCGAGACCACGGTCCCGTTGGCTCGCGGCCGTCAGGATACGGGGAAGAAAGTCGACGACTTCATCGTCGCCTGGGCCAACCAGTTCGGCAAAGCCCGCGTCTTCAGCACCACGCTGGGGCATAACAACGACACCGTCGGCGACCCGCGTTATCTCGACATGGTGACCCGTGGCTTGCTCTGGTCGGTCGACAAGCTGACCCCCGCGTATCAGCAGCCGTTCGCGGTCCCGAAGAAAGAGCTCGTCCCGGTCAACCTGGCCCGTGGGAAGAAAGCGACCGCGACCGCGTCGCAGGATGGTCATCCCCCCGAACACGCGATCGACGGCAAAGACGACACCCGCTGGTGTTCCCCCAACGGCGAACCAGGGCAGACGTGGCAGGTCGATCTCGGCGAACCGCAGGAAGTGACCGGTTGCCGCATCCTCTGGGAACAGGACAACACGAACTACCGCTACAAGGTCGAAGGCTCGGCTGACGGTCAGACCTGGACGATGCTCTCAGACCAGACGAAGGGAGACCTCAACACGCAGGACCAGACGCTGAAGTTCACCGCGCAGGACATCCGTCATGTCCGCGTCGCGATCACCGGGCTGGTTCCCGGCCGCTGGGGGAGCTTCTTCGAGTTCGAAGTCCACGGCACGAAGATGGAAGAGCGGACGATCAGCGTGAGCGAAGCCTTCAAGCCGAAAGCGGTGAAGGGGAAGGGACTGCTTGCGGGGATCAAGGCTCCGCCGGGGTTCGAGGTGACGCTGTTCGCTGCCCCGCCGCAGATCACGTATCCGGTCTGTCTGGCTAGCGACCCGTTCGGCACAGTCTATGTCGGCGTTGATGAGAACGGCTCACTTGATAAGCAGCCCGGCCGTGGTCGGATTGTCCGCTGTCGCGACACCGACGGTGATGGGCAAGCCGACGAGTTTCTCGATTTCGCCAAGGTCGACAGCCCGCGGGGGTTGATCGTCGCCCCCGGTCATGATGGGAAGAGCACCGATCTCTACGTGCTGCATCCGCCGCATCTCTCGGTCTATCACGATCGTGATGGTGACGGGAAAGCGGAAGATTCGGCGACGCTGGTGAAGAACATCGGCTTTGGTCTCGATTTCCGGGGGGCCGATCATACGACGAATGGAATTCAACTCGGGATCGACGGCTGGATCTACATCGCGGTGGGCGATTATGGCTTCATCGAGGCGACTGGTTCGGATGGTCGCAAAGTGCAGATGAAGGGGGGCGGGATCGCCCGCGTGCGGCCCGATGGAGCGGAACTGGAGATCGTCTCCCGCGGCCAGCGCAACATCTACGACGTGGCGATCAGCCCACAACTCGACCTCTTCACGCGCGACAACACCAACGACGGCGGCGGCTGGAACGTCCGCCTCAGTCATGTGCCGCACGGCGCGCAGATGGGCTATCCCTCTCTCTACATCAACTTCCCGGAAGAGATTGTCCAGCCACTGGCTGATTACGGCGGCGGTTCTCCGTGTGGATCGTTGTATATCGACGAAGCCGCGCTGCCGGGGGAACTGGGGAAGGGGCTTTACACCTGCGACTGGGGCCGCAGTGTGGTGTATCGGCATCCACTCACCCCGAATGGGGCGGGCTTTGTGGCCGAGCAGGAACCCTTTCTGGAGTTGCCGCGTCCGACTGATATGGACGTGGATGTGGCGGGCAATCTCTACGTCAGCAGTTGGAAGGATGGGGGCTTCAAGTTCAGTGACAACAACGTCGGGTATGTGGTGCGCGTCAAGCCGCCGCAGGTGACGACGCCCGGTCACCCGAACGCGAAGACGCAAGCGGAGCGATCGACGGCTGAGTTGCTGGCGCAGTTGTCTGCGCCGAGCCACACCCTGCGTGTGCAGGCCCAGCGGGAGATTCTGCGCCGCAACGATCCGGCTGTGTTCACACCGGGTCTGAAAGATCTGATGACCGGTGATGCCTCGCTGGCGGTCAAAGTCGCGGCGATCTTCACGTTCAAGCAACTGCTGGGAGCCGCAGCCAACGACACGTTGCTCCAACTCTCTCAGAATGCCACGGTGCGAGAAGCCGCGCTGCGGGCTGCTGCCGATCGCGAGACGCAACTGGGCGAGACCTCGCCTGCGGTCTTCGCGCACTGGCTGAAAGATTCGAATCCGCGGGTGCGTTTGCAGGCCGTTCGCGGTCTCGGGCGGTTTCCGGCTCGAACCGTGCGTCCGATTGCAGATCAGGTTGTCCCGCTGACCATCGAGAGTGATCCACTCGTCGCACATCTGGCGATCGACAGCCTCGTGCGGATGCAGGCGGGGGCGGCGTGTCTGACTGCGTTGACGGAAGGCCCTGTCGAACAGCGAGTTGGCGCGCAACGGGCGTTGCAACAGATGCACGATTCAGAGATCGTCTCGGGGCTGCTCACCTGGTTGAAAGCCCCACCAGAGGCCCAAGCCGGCGGTCCCACCAGCCAGGCCCTGACGAATGGTGCGACGCGCACGTTGGTCCTGCTGACGCTCTGTCGCCTCGCACATCAGGAGGCCCCTTACACCGGTGACTGGTGGGGAACACGGCCCGATACCAGCGGCCCGTACTACAAAGCGGTCGCGTGGTCCGAGACCGACCGCATTCTCTCCGCCCTGCAACAGGAACTGGAATCGGGGGAAGCGGTCTTCGTGAAAAGCCTGTTACCCCAATTGCGGCGGCACAAGCTCGATCTCCCCGGCACGGAAGCCCGCATCGTCAAGCTTGCTGCCGAAGACAAATTGTTCTTCGCCACGGCAGTGGGTCTGCTCAGCCCGGGGGCCAGCCGCTTGAGCGTGGAAGCAGCCCAACTGCTGGAAGTGGCAGCCACGATCGACAAGTCGAACTCAGAGCTGCGCGCGACCGCCTTACGTGGTCTGCAACGCCGGATCGATCAACCGGCGGTGTTCGACAGCGCTGTCCGCAGCTTTGCAGAAGTCACTGAAGCAGAGCAGGGGAGCGACGTTGGCAAGGCATGGGACGAGTTTGTCCGCGAACCCAGGCTCGCGCAAGTCGTCAACCCACTGATTCAAGCGGCGGAATCCCCAGACGCCGGGACACGAGAACTGGCCTATGCCGCCCTGGCGTATCTCTCGGAGTCGCCACAGGTGAGCAAAGACTCGCGCGATGCTGCCCTCCGTGCCGTCGAACAGGCGTGGACGGTTCCCGCCGCCGCGGTGAGCCTGCTCCGAGCGATCGGTCGATCGAAGCTGGAAGCCCAGATCCTGCAGATTCCGCTGCATCTGAAGGCGGAAGACGCCGCGGTCCGCACGGCCGCCGAGTATGCCTTCAAGCGGCTCGAACTCGATCAGGAACCGCCGATTGATCCGAAGAAGCCGCTGCTCGGGAAACTGGAGTTCGATCAGGTCGTGGCCCAGACGGTCCCCATCAAAGGGGATGCGAAGTACGGTCAGCGGCTCTTCACGCGGCAGGGTTGCGTCGCGTGTCACACCGTCTCGCCGAGTGAATCGCTGAAAGGTCCGCTGCTGCTCGACATCACCAAGCGGTACAAACGCCACGAGATCATCGAGTCGATCGTGAAGCCGAGTGCCAAGATCGCCCAGGGCTTCGAGGGTCAGTTCTTTGTGACGACAAACGGCAAGGTCTACGACGGCTTCGTCGTGCGGGAGTCGGGCGAAGAGATCGAACTTCGCAACATCGCGGGAATCGCCACGATCCTGAAAAAGGACGACATCGAAGAACGCGGCAAACGCGAACTCTCGGTCATGCCCCTCGGCCTCGCCGACAAACTCAATGCCGAACAACTCGCGGCAATCCTCGCGTACCTGGAATCGCTGAAGAAGTAAGCGAAACAGGGTCCGCTGTGCGGGCTGAATGGCAAGATGGCACGCAATGACATGGTCCGCACAAGGGGTCCTACCCGGAACGGCTGTCTACTCTAGGTCTTGCTTCCGTTCCGAAGTTCCGAGATCTGGCGCTGTAACTCCTGGAACATGACGACCTGCAAATCGCAGCGGCTTTTCTCCAGGCTGGGACGATGGATCGTCCAGTACCGGGTGGCCGCAATTGCCGTTGTGATCAAGGATGCCCAAGTGCAAATCATCCAAACGACGGCAATGACCTCTCCCTGACCGGGCAGCCACGGCTGAGCTGCGTTGAAGGCAAATCCAAAAATGTAACACACCACGACGGCCGCGACGGCTCGAATCGTCAACCGTTGACTCGACCTTGCTTTGTCATCCAGCGTCACGAGCGTTTGTTGGACTTTCATGCATTGTTCCTTCAGTGAAGTTGATGAGATCTCTGGGTCCTGATCGATCAGTCGATCCCTGAATGAGTCGTTCGTTTTGCGGTCAACCATGGCTCTTTCCTTCGATTTGTTTACGTAATGCGGCTTTGGCATAGTGCAGACGCGACTTGACCGTCCCCGCCGTACATCCCACGATTTCAGCAATCTCGCTGAGTTCCATCTGCTCCAAAAACCGCAGCGTCAACACTTCACGATGTTCGCTCGAAAGTGATTCCAGGGTTCGATGGACGAGTTCAGCATTTTCCATCGCCTCGAGTTCGTTCCAGGAATCGATGACGTCCGAGACATACAGATCACTGGACATTGGCTCCGGGGCTCGCGCGACCCGCCGCAAGTGGCTGACAGCAACATCATGAGCGATTTTGAACAACCACACTCGGAACGCCTCTGGCGAATTCAGCGTGGCGAGCCTGCGAAAAACAACGATCCAGAGTTCCTGAACCACGTCGTCCGTCTCCTGCGTGCGTCCGATCAGACGACGAACGTAATACGTCAGTCTCCCCTGATACCGGCTGACCAGTTCGTGAAAGGCAGCCAGTTCGCGGGACTGCGCAAGGGCAACCAGCACCGATTCGCCGAACTCGGAATATTTCGATGGTAGGCTCATTGGCGATCAGCTGACCGGGTCACACCGAATCGTCGACACTCTACAAGTAAGCCAATGGCTGCCGCCGAAAGGTTCAACCTCTGAGAGAAGTCTTCTCAAAAACTCGGAGGTTTGGGCTGGCCGGGGTTTTGTACTGGCTGGGTTTTGGCTGCAACACGATGTTGCAACTTCGATCCCGGCTGACGCGTACTGGTGTCGATTCCATCTGTAGCTTGGATTTCGCTGTCTGAGTCCCTACAGACATCTCACGCTGAGCGTGGTCTGAATTCTTGTGCGCGGGACTGGACAGCAACTTGTGGCCTCGCCACCCAGCCGCAGCGGATGGCCACCTATGGAAACGAAAACAGACCGAATTTGCAGTGACTGCAAGTTCGGCCTGTTTCGTGAGTTGCGAGCGACAAATGTCGCCGAGAGGCGCTGCCCGGATTCGAACCGGGGATGGTGGATTTGCAATCCACTGCCTTAGCCACTTGGCTACAGCGCCAGTCACACGGAGTATCGGCACAACCCGACTCGTCGATTGAGTCGCTTCGGCCGGGAAATTCGTTACGACAGCTACAGCTCCGTTCCGAACCTCCACCGCAGACAGGCATGTTAGAGCAGACCGGGTGTAACGGTCAAGCGAATGAAATCGGTTACGCAGATTGGGGTTCCTGCAAGTTCCGGGAAACCTTCCCGCTTCCAGGAAGCATCGCTTCGTCACCTGTCAGTGGGATCGTTCTCATGGGCTGGAGGACACGTGCACGGTTCGTTAGGATCGGTTCGCCGGGCACGGACGCACGGAAGTTGCGGTTTTTCGCGCAAAGTCCAGAATTTCCAAGAGGTTGCGTCCCATGTCTGCCCCATCGCTGACTGAAACCGAGCAGGATCTCATTCAACGTGCCCAAGTGGCGGTCAGCCACTGCAATTGGGAAGTCGGCGAATGTGCCGCCCAGTGGACCAAGCGGTTTGCCCGTGGCCGGACCGACCAGGATTTCGCGATGCTGGTTGGGTTGTCGGGCGATCAGGTCTACCAGCGCCGACGGGTCTGGGAGACGTTCGGTGACGTCTTCATGAACTATCCCGGCTTGCGGTGGTCGCACTTTTACACATCCTTGAACTGGGATGATGCGGCTGAGTGCCTGCAATGGGCGAACGACCTCGGAGCCACGGTCGCCGAGATGAAAGCCTGGCGACGGGCCCAGCGTGGCGAAGACCTGACGGAAGCGGCCGACGAAGAATTCATCGACTGGATCCCCGGCGAAAGCGTTCCCGTCCGGTTGCCCGGTGAAGGGGGCGGCGCGGGCGAGTCACGCAGCGGGACCTCCACAGCAGAAGCGGTCCCGTTTCTGGGAGGTGTTCCGCGCCAGTCAGACAATGGCGAAGGCTACGCTCCGTTTCACGATGGCGCGATTGTCCCTCCCGCTCCCACCTCAACCAAAGACCGTCCGGCTCCCAGTTTTGATCAGATCGCCCGCAAACTGACCAGCACGCTGGAACGCTGTCTGGCTACGGTCTCGGCCGACGAATTCATCAGCCAGTTTGGTGAGTTGGATGACCGCGACCAGAAGAAGTTGAAGACGGTGCTCCAGCAACTGGGTGAAGCCCGCGGACGGCTGGGGTAGACGACGCCACGCTGACTCCGGATGATGCTGGGAGTCAGGAGTTCCGTCGATGGATGAGCCGATTCTCGTTGAACAACCGCAGAAATCGGGGCAAGTCAGCCCGTGGCTGGTGGCGTTTTTACTGATCGGTGTGGCTGCGGTTTTGTTGCGTGAATCCGGTCTCGTCGGACGGTGGTTCTGGGCCGGTTCTGCTGCGCCACGTGCAGTCACGCCCCGTGGCGAACTCGCGCCTGATGAACAGTCGACGATTGAGATCTTTCGGAATGCATCGCCATGCGTGGTGCACATCACCAGTCTTGCGGTTCGACGGGATCTCAGCCTCAATCTGATGGGAATTCCCGAAGGGACAGGGACCGGTTTCGTCTGGGATGATGCCGGCCATATTGTGACGAACTACCATGTCATTCAGTCGGGCAACTCGGCCCGGGTGACTCTGGCTGACAACAATTCGTATGCGGCGACGCTGGTCGGTGTCGAACCCGATAAAGACCTCGCGGTGCTGCGGATTGATGCACCGAAAGAGCAATTGCGGCCCATTCCACTCGGAACGTCGGATGATCTGGTGGTTGGGCAGAAGGTCTTTGCGATCGGCAATCCGTTCGGGCTCGATCAGACGCTGACGACGGGCGTGATCAGCGGTCTGGGACGCGAGATTCAGTCGCAAACCCGTCGCACGATTGAAGGGGTGATCCAAACCGATGCGGCGATCAATCCGGGCAATTCCGGGGGACCATTGCTCGACAGTGCCGGACGGATGATCGGAGTGAACACGGCGATTTATAGCCCGTCGGGAACGTACGCAGGGATTGGTTTTGCTGTCCCGGTCAACATCGTGAACAGCATTGTCCCGCAGTTGATCCAGTTTGGCCGGATCGAACAGGCAGGGATTGGCGTGACGATTCTCGAAGACGAAATCGCACACCGCCTGGGCGTGACGAAAGGGGTTGTCATTCGTCGCGTGCTCGGGAACGGACCGGCTGCGGAAGCCGGTTTGGAGTCACTCTCGGAAGACAACCAGGGAAACCTCAAATTTGACGTGATCCTGCAGCTGGCCGGCCGCACGATTCGCCGGAGTGAGGATCTCTTAAAAGCGCTCGACGGCAAGAAAGTCGGCGAACAGGTGGCGGCGACGATTCTTCGCGATGGGGAAGAAATCAATGTCGAACTGACTCTCCAACCGCGAACGCGCGCGTTACCATAGCTTGCGTATCTGCAATGTCCCGCCGTCTTCGGATTTCGACATGGCCGAGCTCCCGCTGACCCAGATCTCGCGTATTGGCACGGTGACCGTGATCACCTTCACCCCACGCTGCAACCACCTCGATGAAACGATTGTCGAGGCAGTTGGTCGGGATGTGATGGATGTTGTGGGGTCGGCCAATCCGCCCAAGCTTGTCCTGGACCTGACGGCGACCGAATTTTTCGGTTCGAGTTTTATTGAAGTGATGTTCCGTGCGTGGAACCGCCTGCATAAGCAACCGGGTGGGGCCATGGCATTGGCAGGGCTCGCCACTTACTGCCAGGAAGTCCTCGAGATCACACATCTCGATAAGCTCTGGACCACGTACCCCACAGCGGAAGCGGCAGCCGCCGCGATCAGCGCGTCGTAACGCGACACGTCGATTAATCAGACAAGGTCTGAGCATCTGCCGGCGGTTCACGTGCGGCGGCCTGCATCGCTCAACCGTATGGCTGACCAGCGCTGTGGACCGCGGCGCATCGCTGAATGGCGGCGAAAGCGGGGCGACCAGCACATGAACTGTGGGGGGGCACCCACATCTTGATCGCGGGACGTTCGCGCTGAGATCGCGATTGAGTTGCGCTGTTTTCTGATTTCGTGCGCCTTGCCGACTGGAGACGAGCGGCGGCGTCTTCCGAACCGAACTGCTGCCTGATCCACCACTCAGCGAGGGCGAACAACAACGTCGGCATCGAGCGCCAGATCATCGGCGTCGAGGAGAATTTTGAAGGTCACTTCACCTTCGTGGAGATCAACAATCGAGACGAGATGTGGCCCAATCCGCAAAATATCTCCGGGGGAGACCTCGATTTCGAACTGCTCCACGCTCGACCTCCTTGGCACGGACAGATCAGATCCTTCTGACATGCAAGTTGCGTACTCTACCGTGACTGACTGTATCAATCAAATTGATTTTTCCGATTTTAACGATTCTAAGGTCAAAGTTTTACTGAGGATCTGATGACCACTCCAGCCAGCCAGGTGAGGGCACGGCCGCATCGCGAAGTCCTTCATCTCGCGACGATTTCTCGCGGAGGGCAAGAAGCTAACCGGTTGTCTCTTCGATCGCCGCGATCGATTCGATCAGCCGCTGACGAATCTGCTTGAGGCGTTCGGTATCGCCGATGCGGCGGCCCCCTTCGCCCGTGACGTAGAAGACATCCACGACCTGATCGAAGTGGGTCGAGATCTTGGCGAGCACAACAGACAACTGCAGCTCGAACAGTGCTCGGGCGATGCGATAGAGTAGCCCGGGGCGATCGTGGGCAAAGACGTCGATGATCGTGTAACGGTCCGAGGTTTCGTTATCGACGACCACACGACTCGGAAGGTTGGAGACCGGCCCCTGGGTGGCATTGGGCGAAAACCGGGAACGGGAGCGAAACAGGGTCTCGATATCGAGTTCACCCCGCAGGGCCTGACGGATGAAGCCGGCCACTTCCTCGCGACGAAACTCGGGCACTTCTTCGGCATGATCGTAATCGCGAATGCGATAACTATCGATAATCAGCCCGTCGGCGGTCGTACAGATCTGGGCGTTCAGAATCTCCATCCGTTTGGCGGAGAAAACCCCGGTCAGTTTGTGGAAACAACCGGTTCCTACCGACTCCCGAGCGATGATCCGGTAATCCACGGTGCGGGTTTCGGCATCGTATTGGGAGGCGACATGGATCTCCTCGGGGTTCAGTCCATGGGCCAGCTGCAGATCCTGTGCAATCTGCGCGGGGGGGGTTGCCAGGACGTAGTGTGTCGGCAACGCATCCAGTCGCTGCTTCCACTGCTGCTGTTCGGTCTCCGGTGGATTGATCTGTCGGAGCACGTCCCCCAGCACACGTTGCAACCGCGTCGGCTCTTCGAAGAGATAGCTCTTCCCGCTCAACCAGATCATACAACGATCGTAGAACGCGGTGAGGAGCTCGGCTTTCCAGTCGTTCCAGACCCCTGGTCCCACGGCGGAAATGTCGGAAGCCGTCAGCACATACAGCATTCGCAGGGCATCGGGGCTGCCGACTTCATAGTTGAAGTTGAGAAGCACTTCCGGATCGGATGTGTCGCGACGAAAGGCGAGCGTCGCCATCAGGAGATGGCGATGGACGAGAAACACCAGCAGATCACGCTGATGCTCGGGCAGGCCCAGGCGCACCGCAGCGTCCCATGCCAGGCGCCGTCCCACTTCCGAATGATCTTCCTCGAAACCTTTTCCTGCATCGTGTAACAGCAGCGCCAGATGCAGCAGTTCTTTATGCGGGATGGCCCGATACGCCTGTCCCAGTGGCGTCTCCTGAGTCCCAAATGACTCGACGGTATCGATCGTGCGCAACGTGTGTTCGTCGACCGTGTAATGGTGATACTGGTTGAACTGCAGCAGGCACCGGATGTGACGCAGACACGGCAAGACTCGTTCCAGGACGCCGGTCTCGTACAGGCTGCGAACGAGCGCACCGAGCTGCCCCGGACGTCCGAGCATCGAGAGGAACAGTCGGGCAGCGTCCGGTGATAAATCGTCCGTTTGCCAAGTCGCGGCGGCGGTTTTCACCTGTTCCGCCAGCGTGGGTTCGATCTGGACACGGTGGAGCGCAGCCGCCTGATAGAGACGCAACACATCTTCCAGCGAACGGCAGACGCGAGCCCGATGACGGCGGGGGACATCGATCGTTTCCGGCCCCACGCTATAGATGTCATCTACCCGATGGCTGACGACGTAGTTCCAGAACCGGTTCGCCATCGGCCGTCCGCGATGTTTGGTCACAAACCGCCGCGCGATCTCAGCGATCGCCGTGCTGTGTTCGAAGTACTGCTGCATGAAACGTTCGACAGGACGCTGACCAGCCGTTCCTTCGATCTGGCGCTCGCGGGCGATGCGGAGCTGATCGTCACGGGTGAGGACATCGTGCGGTCGCCCGGCCGCCAGATGCAGACTGATGCGCACCGAGGTCAGAAACTCGTGCGCATGGACCAGGCGACGGGCGTCTCCAGTGGAAAAGGCACCCTGCAGTTTGAGCGAATCGAAGTCGCTGACCCCATAGCGGGCGGCTCCGATCCAGCGGATCAGATGCAGATCCCGCAGGCCTCCCAGGGAACGTTTGACATCGGGTTCCAGTTGCTGAGTCGTCGCACCGTGCTCGATGCGTTCTTTCTCGCGTTCGAGGATGCAGCTTTCGATAAAGCTGCGCCGCCGACGAGCGACAATCGACAGCCAATACCGCCGCAACATCGGGGCAAAGAGATCCGCGGCGCCCCAGAGACAACGGGCATCCACCAGCGTGGTCGCAAACTGCGGGTCCTGACGCGCCATCCGGAGCGTGTCGGCCGGAGTGCGGTCACTGTGGCCGAGTTTCAACCCGGCATCCCAGCAGGCCCGCACCGTCTCGGCGACCGCAATGTTAAATTCCCGCGGGACTGTTGGTGCATGCAGGAAGAGCAGGTCCACATCGGAGTAGGGGGCCACATCGCCCCGACCACTGCCACCGACGGCGACCACAGCCGACTGGGTGGCCAGAGCTTGTTGAATCGGTGGGGGGAACTTGCGGAGCGCCTGCTGGAACAGATCGACCACGAAGAGGTCGGTCGCTTCCGAGATCCCGGCAGCGATCTGAATGCCGGTCGCCCGTTGAGCCAGACGTTTCCGTGCGGTTTCACGGATGGCATCAACCCGCTGGCGGAGCGCAGCCAGCGCGTCGAGCGAGGTGTCCGGAGGTCCGGCTGAATCCGACATCGAGCCCTTTCAGGCGGTGGCGACCGCCAGCGGCTTCCGTCTCGTCCGGTCCGCGGGGCGGACCAACCCGCATCGGGCCAGCACTCCGCCGGGCGGACCGGACGACAAAGACCGCGCCTTGGTAACATACAGCGCGCCGACTGCGCACGGAGCGCTCGTGCAGCAGTCGCGGATGAAGTCTCAGAGGTGTCGTATCAAGGCACGCGTTGTACGCGCTAAATCGCTTCCGGACCCGTTTCGCCCGTTCGGATACGGATGACGTCGGCAAGATTCGTCACGAAGATCTTCCCGTCACCAATCTGCCCGGTCCGAGCGATGTTCGTGATGGTCTGGATCGCCTTGGCGACTTCGCTGTCTCCCACGACGACTTCCAGCTTGACCTTGGGGAGGAAGTCGACGGTGTATTCCGCACCGCGATAAGTTTCCTTATGCCCCCGTTGCCGACCGAAGCCCCGAACTTCCGTGACCGTCATCCCCTGGATGCCGGCCTGGGTGAGGGCGTTTTTCACATCTTCCAGTTTGTAGTGCCGGATCACGGCTTCAATCTTCTTCATCGCATGAACTCCTGCGCATGATCGCGCGGAAAAAGGAACTTGGTCATTGACTACCAGCCTGCTGCAGCAGGCGCGGCTTGAGCCACGCCTCGCGGAGGAAGCCTGCGTTACAGCGCGTCTGCGCCCGATTCACCGGTGCGGATCCGCACCATTTCTTCCATCTCGGTGACGAAAATCTTCCCGTCACCAATCTGGCCGGTGCGGGCCGACTTCACGATCGTTTCAATCACCTTGGCAGTCTGATCGTCAGCCACGACGATTTCGATCTTCGCCTTGGGGAGAAAGTCGACAGTGTATTCCGCCCCGCGGTATTGCTCCTTGTGCCCTTTCTGGCGACCGAAGCCACGGACTTCGGAGACGGTCATCCCCTGAATCCCGACCGCAGTCAGGGCGTCTTTGACTTCCTCCAACTTGAAGTGTCGGATGACAGCTTCGATCTTTTTCATCACTGACTCGCTTTCTGTGAAACTACGGGGAACTCGCGGACGACCATCGGGACACCCGCAGTGAGCTAGATGGCATCCGTGCCCGATTCACCGGTGCGGACACGGATCACGTCGGCGAGCTGCGACACGTAAATCCGTCCGTCACCAACCTGCCCGGTTCGGGCCGCAACCATCAAAGCCTGAACCGTCGCGGCACACGCCGCGTCACTCACAATCACTTCTAACTTAATGCGCGGTGTCAGGTCGACCGAATACTCCTGGCCGCGGTAAATCTCGGTGGCGGTTTTTGCATGCCCCAAGCCGCGAACTTCGGAGGCGGTCATCCCCTGGACGCCGAGGGTTGCCAATGCTGTTTTTACGTCATCGAGCTTGTGATGGCGAATGACCGCTTCGATCTTTTTCATCGCCCGACTCCGGAGAGGGTGTTGTTCGTCACGTTGGACGGGTCGTGCTCCACCACCAGAGAAAACGCTGTGCCAATCACGGAATTGCAGCGTCCTGTCAACATGTAGTTTGCCGCAACGCATTGATGCGATGAGGGATGCGATCGAAAATCTTTTTCGTCGGCGGGGGTGTCGCGCGGCGGGGAGATTCGCGATGGTGAGACAACCACCAGCCCGGACCCAGCGTCAAATCGGTAGGTCGTGTGAGAACGACTGATTTTCCAGCCAAAAACGCCCGCTGTCGCGCCGGTGTGACACACGTTCGCACTCGCGCGACGCGAATCTTCTTCCGAGTGGGTGACGAAGAGTTTGAGTGGCGGCTGCACAAAGAAATGGGCTTGAAGTTCGGACTTCAGCCTGGCTGGGGTAGCCTCAAGGCTGGACTCCTACGGCCAACCTGAACTTTGACAACGCTCTCGCCGTGCCGCAGAGCAACGGATGCCTGTGCCGTCAGCGGCCGAGGCGGGCCTCGCCGCGGAGTTGTTCACCCCGGCGCTGGAGTTCGCCATTGGGGACGAGCCGTTGCGGCTGCATCGCGTAGCGGAACTGATGGCGGTCGGTCACGTGCCCGGGCGTGAGGTTATCCGCGAAGAACTCGACGACCGGCCATTGATACCAGGGCGTCTGGACGTGATGCTGCACCGTCAGCGTTTCGTATCCGTCCTTGATGAGCGTCAGTTCTCGTGTGCCGTAGTAGGTGAAGTCGACCGAAACCGGTGTGTAACCGAGTTCTTTGCCTTCGAGGAGCACCAGCGCCCCCGGCGGGTCGGAAACGATCGTCATCCGTCGGGAAACGCACCCCGTCTGCGTCGCGGCGAAGAACGCAGCGAGATAGAGCATGAGTACGGATGATGAAACCGAGCGGGACATCGCAAGATCCAGGGGAGAAGACGAGCGCGGAGTGTCGCGATGGAAACCGAACCGGTCAAGCCGAGTTTTGACAGGACTGTCGCGGCTGGGCGGATCCGGCCCGACCGGGAACTCCGTTGCACAATTCGCCATCTTGCAAGGCTTTACGCCGGATTCGACAGACTTGTATGATGCCGTGAGTGGGTTTTGATGAGTTGCCGCGTCTGGGTGCGGTTCGCGGAGACCTCGACCGCAGAGGCGACAGGCGATGTTCTGGGAACAAAAAGTTCAGTATGCCGTCCTGAGTGACGTCGGCTTTCGACGTCAAAACAATCAGGATTCGGCGACGGTTGTGATGTCGACCGACCGCGAATCGTGGCAGGCGCGCGGCCATTTGTTCGTAGTCGCTGACGGAATGGGTGGCCATGCTGTCGGTGAACTCGCGAGCAAGATGGCGGTCGATACGATCCCGCATACGTTCGACAAGCTCCGCAGTCAGCATCCCGTACCGGCGCTCCGTTCGGCCATCGAAGCCGCGAATCAGGCGATCTTTGAACGCGGCTCGCTCAACCGTGACTTCCTCCGGATGGGAACAACTTGCACCACGCTGCTCCTCAGTCCGCTGGGGGCCGTGATCGGGCATGTGGGGGACAGCCGGGCGTACCGTGTTCGTCGGAAACAGATCGATCAATTGACGCGCGACCACAGCCTGGTCTGGGAGTTGATCGAGCAGCGGAAAGTCCATCCGCGCGACGCTGACCGGCTTTACCCGCGGAATGTGATTACGCGATCCCTGGGCCCCGAGCCCAAAGTCGATGTTGATGTCGAAGGACCGTCACCGGTCTTTCCGGGCGACTTGTTCGTGCTGTGTTCCGATGGGCTGACGACGCTGGTTTCTGATCCAGAAATTGGCATGATCGTCTCTGAGTTGCCCCCGGCTGAAGCCTGTCGGCTGCTCGTGAACCTCGCCAACCTGCGGGGCGGGTCCGATAACATCACGGTGATCGTCATCCGTGCGGGAGATGTCCCCGTAGATGCAGCCCCCCAGGAACTTCCCGAACTGATGGAGCCATCGACCTCCTGGGGGACGTTCGTTCTGTGGTGTACTCTCGCGGTGACCTCGCTGGTCGGCATGGGATTGGTCGGCTTAACGCAACATCATCTCGTCGGCTGGATGATTCTCGTCGGCACATTGCTGGTCGCAGCCGGATGGTGGGTCCGTCGACCGAAGTCACCGACAGCGAATCTCTCGCTGCCCGAAGTCGGTTCGCAATCGACCGTGATCTGGCGGCCCTATCGGACGGCATCCGCGCGGGTGACCGCAGAATTTGTGCTGGCGATCGCCAAGATGGAAGCTGAGCTCTTCCGGGCTGCGCATGACGAGCGCTGGCCGGTTGATTTGCTGCAGCGAGAGGAATACTTCAAGCGTGCGCAAGATGCCTTGCAGGCGAAGCAATGGGGTAAGGCCCTGCGGGAATATGCACCCGCGATCGATTTGCTGATGACCGGTGTGATGTGGGAACGCAAGCAGCACCGCGAAGCGAAACGCACGAAACCGGCGGAAGGCCCCAAGACGCCGTTACCGCCGACCCGAGAACCGACTGAACCATCGAGTGCATCATGAAACCAGATGTTTCGCCGGAACTGACTCGTCGCCAATTTCTCAGCCGGACCGCCTGCCAGGCTGCGGGGGTCGCCGCGGGCGTGGTGGGACTGGCCCCGGCAGCAGAGCAGGGGAGCGACCGCGTTCGCATCGGTCTTGTCGGATTGCGAAATCGCGGGAAAGAGCTGGCGACGCTCTGCGCTGCGAATCCACGGGCAGACATCGTGGCCCTGTGTGATCTCGACCCGTCGATGTTTGCGCCGGTGCAGGGTGTTCTGGATGGTGCCGGTCGAGCGCCGGCAGCGATGGAAGCTGATTACCGTCGTTTGCTTGATCGAACCGATCTCGACGCGGTGATGATTGCCACTCCCGATCACTGGCACGCCCGCATGACCACGCTGGCCTGTGCTGCCGGGAAGGATGTGTATGTTGAAACGCCTGCGACCTGGCAGCTCAGTGAGGGGATCGAGATTCTGGCGGCCGCTCAACGGTCGCAACGCGTCGTCCACTGCGGCATTCAGGAACGGAGTTGCCCGGCGATTCGGGCTGCGATGGATTATCTACACGGTGGTGAATTGGGGGCCGTGCGCTTTGCCCGGGCCTGGGTGGTTCACAAACGCAAGCCGCTGCCGCTCCGACACGCGGGCTCTGCACCGCAGGGGATTGATTACAACGCCTGGCTGGGAGCTGCACCCCAGCGGTCATTCCATCCGCATCACTGGCATTTCAATTGGCGCTGGTTCTGGAACTACGGCGGAGGCGAACTGGCCCATTGGGGAAGCCACTGGCTCGATGTCGCCCGCTGGGGTCTCGGTGTCGAGTGGCCTCAGCGCATCGCGGCGAGTGGTGGGACGACGCAGTCGGGTGACACCGCTGAAACGCCCGATACCATGCTCGTCCACTACGCGTATCCCGAGCAGACCCTCGTCTGGGAGCATCGCCTCTTTTCCGGTTATGGCGTTGAAGGGCGCAGTGCGGGTGTCGCGTTTCACGCGGAGAAGGGGGTCCTCGTCGTCGATCGGGGTGGTTGGCATGTCTACGACGGTCCAACAGCCGGCATGAGTGGTTCCGCCGCCGCGATGCAGCAGGCGCACCTCGATCAGTTCCTGTCGGCTGTTCTGCAGCGGCAATCGAATCCCTCCGGCCTGTGGGAGGCGATTGTTTCCGCCGGGCTGACGCACCTCGGCAATGCGGCATATCGTGTCGGCCACGAGATCACCTACGATGCCGTGCGGGGTCGTTGTCTGAACGACCCCGCCGCCACGAAACTGCTCGCCGGACGGTAGCAAAGCCTTGTTCAATGTGAGCGGTCGGGGTGCCAGCCACCCGGCGAGTTCATCCTGTGTCGGTTACCGCGTCTCCCTCCACCGACTCCAGCAAGCCGTGATTCGTGAGCCGTGTTGCCTGGAATGCTGGCAGTCACCCTGGGGCTTGCGCCCCGACGGCGATCAAGTTTGTCTGCGGGGATGAGATTCGAAAGGCAGAAACCGGGCATTGAAGACAATGCCCGGCTTCGAGGTGTGATTGTGGCGATGGATGGGCTTACTGCGGAACGGCCCGATCGTACGGGACGGGGCCACCCTGGCGAATCGCGTTCAACCGTTCGATCGCGGACGAACTCTGATCGAGCGATTGACGACCACCGCGATAGAAGAAGTTCGACAATTCAACAATCGCCGGTCCGAGCAGGAAGAGATACACCGCCGGCATCAGACAGAATACGGTGGGGAACAACAGTCGGAAGGTGGCTCGATTCCCCTTTTCATCGGCCCGCTGCCGCAGGCTCTCACGCATGGTATCGCTATACGAAGTGAGCGCTTCGCTGATGCTGGTCCCCATGCGTTCGGTCTGGTTGAGCAGCGTCGTAAACGAGTGGACTTCCGGGAGATCGATCCGTTTGCTGAAATTCGTCAAAGCGGTCGGTAACCCTGCGAGTTGCGATTGTTCGGAGACGATTCGCAGTTCCTGGGCCAGCGCCGGGTAGGGTCCGCGGAGATCACGCAGAATCCGCTTCAGGGATTCGGGGATCGTCAGGCCCTGGCTCACGCACATGTTGAGCATATCGAGGAGATCGGGCA
The DNA here is from genome assembly GCA_044229335.1 of Planctomycetaceae bacterium. Taxonomy (GTDB): domain Bacteria; phylum Planctomycetota; class Planctomycetia; order Planctomycetales; family Planctomycetaceae; genus DSVQ01. Next base: position 61,746 of record JBGATC010000024.1, read on the forward strand.
TCCCGTGTTCGATCTGCCGCTTGCGTTCATCGGCCTGGTTACGCACGATCAGCCGCGGCATGGCCCAGCCGAGCATCGGCAGGGTCACAATCCCAATCACGGCGATCCACTCGAACTGCGGCGGTGCGAGGACCAATGCTAAGCCACCGAGCAACAACCCGAGCATCATCAGCAGATAGCGGCTGGCCGCGAGATTCTGCGATGCATGCGGCTGATAGTAACCTGCAGCTTGAAGGTCTTTACGGGCTTCCACGGCACGCTGTTCCGATTCTGGAAGCATCGATGCCAGGACGGGGGTCAGCCCGCCATAGGAAAGATCGTCTGTCCGCACGCTGGGGACATCTTCGGGCAGAATCCGCGGCAAGGGCTGGTTGAGCGCTGCTGGTCGCGTGAAGACTGTCCGTTCCCAGGTCGACTGATATGACTGCGAAGTTCCGTTCGTCGTCACCTGTTCTGCCGCTGCTGCCGCGGTGACGAGCGGAGTTTCCGGCACGCCGGTCTTCAGGATCGACAGCGGCGGTGTGGCGGGTCCCTCGGGGACCGGGACAACGGGCGGCACGGTCAGCGCGGGCGGTGCCGGCTCCGGGGCCTTTATCGCCACGGGTTCAGCTGTCGGCAGCGGGGCCGGACGGATCGGTCGCGGCGCAGGCCGCTCGGCTCGATCGAGTCGATCAATCTGCCGCTTCTGCCACATCCGGAACAGCAGCCAGACAACGGCCACGCCCGAAACGGTGTAGAAAGCAGCCAACATCCACGGAGGTAACATCGTCAGGACTCCCGTCAGCCAGGTGGCAGAGCAGGGGATGGTTCGAGCAGGTCAGGTCACTTTGTCGGTGAGTGCGGTCCGATCAGGTCCGTTGGCTGTCGCGCAGAATTCGTAACACCCAGATCGCGCCGACGATTTCCAGGCCGACGGCGAGCAACGTGGCATTGCGGCCCCACGGTGACGAAATCAGGTTCTGGAAGTAGTTCGGATCACGGAACATGAAAAAGGCCAGCACCCCAGGCGGAATGAGGAGCATCAGGATGGCAGTCGCCCGACTGGCAGCCGTCGCTGCCCGGAGTCGACCGAGGAACATCAACCGATCGCGGACGGTCCGCGAAAGCCGCGTGAGGACCGTGACCAGATCACCCCCCGTCTGCTGCTGAACGATGAGCGTCGTTCGCAGCAGATTGAAGGTCATCAAGCCGGTGCGTTGAGGCAGGTCACTCATCGCTTCGCCCAGCGGGATCCCCAACTCCATCCGCCCCGCAGCGAGCCGCAATTCGTCTCCCAGCGGCGAAGGTGTATCGGTCGCGACGAGTTGCAGACACTGTTGAACGCTGCGACCGGTCTTGGCGGCACGGGCCAGCTCTTCCAGCATCGGGGGTAACTGCTGCATCTGCAGGGTTTGGCGCCGGGAACGGGCAATCATGGCCGCTGCGATGGGAATCACGAATCCGGCCATCCCGGCGAAAGCGGATGTCAGCAGGTTTTCCTGAATCACGAAGACCACACCCCCGAGAGTGATCGCCGCGAGAATGCACAACAGCAGCACGCTGGTGGGGGAGAGTCCCCAGCCGCATTGCAGCATGAGGGTATCGAACCAGTTGTTGATGCGATCCGCGGTATCGACATCGCGGCCCGTGCCGAAGTGATCCTGTTCTTTCAGGATCCCGGCAAATTCGGGTCGCGCTTCGATCGGCGCTGGGATTCTGGCGGGTGCGGACATGATCCGGTACTCAACAACAGGCTGGAGCAAACGTCGAGACAAACTCAGGGCGCGTCCTAGAGCACGCGCGGGCGGTATTCCGTTCGGGTCGCCAGTTCGCGGGCGGCGAACATCATGGGAGGCACATCGAACCCGCGCGATGCGAGTCGCTTCAACGCTTGCGGTTCGTACCCCGTCGCGTAGAACGCGCCACGGCTCTTGCCGTCGCTGTCGATGCCCGCCATGCGGTACACGAAAATATCTTCAATCTGGTAAACGCCGTCCTGACAACCGCACAGTTCCGAGATGCGGGTGACCTTGCGTTCGCCCGTGCTGAGGCGTCCCATGTGCACGAGGATCTGCACGGCCGACGCGATGTACTGTCGAGCGACGAGCATCGGCAGTTCGACGCCGGAGAGGGCGACCATCAACTCCATGCGGTCGAGCGCGTCGCGGGTTTCGTTCGCGTGCACAGTACTCATCGAACCGTCGTGGCCGGTGTTCATGGCCTGCAGCATGTCGAGGACTTCGCCGCCGCGGGCTTCCCCCACGATGATGCGGTCGGGCCGCATTCTCAGGCTGTTCTTGAGCAGGTCACGCTGCGAGATTTCGCCGCGGCCTTCCACGTTTGGCGGGCGGGTTTCGAGCGCGACGACGTCCTTCTGCTGCAGTTGAAGTTCGGCTGTCTGTTCGATGGTGACGACACGTTCGCTTTCGGGGATGAACCGGCTGAGGTTGTTCAGCAGGGTGGTCTTACCAGCACCGGTACCACCCGACACGACGACGTTCATCCGGCCGCGGACACTGGCGATCAGGAAGTCAGCCATTTCGGGAGTCAGCGACCCCATTTTGACCATGTCTTCCAGTACGATCGCTCGGTTTTTGAACCGGCGAATCGAGACCGTCGGTCCCCGCAAGGCGAGGGGAGGAATCACTGCGTTCAGACGCGAACCATCCGGCAGCTTCGCATCGACCATCGGCGAAACTTCGTCGATCCGGCGACCCGCGCGGCTCACCAGCCGCTGAATGAAGTGGAGCAGGTGCTCGTCATCGGCGAAGCGGATTTCCGTCCGTTCCAGCCGGCCGTTGCGTTCAATGAAGACGCTGTCCGGACCATTGATGAGCACGTCGCTCACATCGAGGTCGCTCATCAGCGGCTCGATGGGGCCGAACCCGTAAATCTCGTCCATGATCTCGCGGACCATGACCTCACGGTCTTCGCCCGAGAGTTTCACGGCCTGTTGCGAACAGAGATGTGCCGCCAACGCCCGCAGTTGCGAACGCAGGTCATGCTCCGACAGTTCGCCCGCCTTCGACAAGTCGATGGCATCGACCATCTGGCGGTGCAGCCGGGTCTTCAATTGCTGGAAGGCCTGACGGGGATCCATCACGGCGGGGGTCGCGGATTCGGCAATCATGGTGTCCGCAGGCTCGCTTTTCGGGTCTCAAAGGTCCGTGACGACCGGCACAATGGTCGATCGTCGGGCGTCATTTCAGTGAACGATTTCAGTGCGATACAAGTACGGGTTGCCGCCACCGGCGACCTGATCGTCACCACTGGTCAGCAGAGTGCGGGAGGTCATGGCGGTCGGCTGAACGGTCACACGGCAACTGCCGTCACCACGGTCTTCGACAGCGAGAATACGAATCGCGACGAGGTCGACACATTGCACGGTCTGGAAACCGCTTTGCCCCATGACGGTCGCGGTCGAGTACAGTACGGCTATCCGCTGGACACCAATCATCTCTTCGAGGGCATCCAGCTCGGCCGACTTCAACTGTGGCACTCCGCGGCATTCAGTCCCTTTCGCGCGAAACTCACCGTTGTGATCGGCGAGTTGCTCGCGGGTCCAGCCGAGGAGAATTTGCTGCGCGACGAGGTTCGGGTCGAGATCGGTCCCCAGATCGAGCACCTGGACGTTGGCTTCGATGGCCGGACCGCCGCGTCGCTGCGTTCGGAGCGTCAGTTCCGGAATGCCGTCCGGTGTTTGGACAACGTGTTGCGTGTCGGTGTTGTAGCTCCAGCGATCTTCCCCGTTTCGCTGACTGATCGCGTGTTCCCAGGTATCTTTCCGCTGCTTCGTCGGATCCTTGAGCCAGATGGCCAATGGGAGAGCAGGGGCCTCGACATCAGCGAACGGGCGGACCCCGAGAACATGGTTGTCCAGCCGGGCCACGACTTCCGCGATCACATCCCCAGACGGCTGGCGTGTCAGTTGATTCATGAACAACGCGACCGGGTTCGCGCGAAAGCGAGTTCGCTGGCCACGAATCAGTACATGTGTCGGATCGGCGAGCGTCTCGACGAGTTCGGTGTGCGCCCCATCGGGTGTGAGTTCCGCTCGCAGAAAGTGCACATCATCTTCGCGATTCAGCGCGACCGGGCCACCTGCGACGAGGTTTTCGGCGGCGATCTGCACTGCGGCATCGCGCGCCCGGCCGTGCAGGTCGGCCATCGCCACATCCCGCAGACGGTCGTCATCGACGAGTGCCCGGACCGCGGCCAAGGCACCTGCTTCGGAAGCCGACGTCAGTTCCAGTTTCGCACTGGCCAGCCAGAGGCGATCGAGCAGGAGCGCGATTCCCAGCATCGCCACAATCAGCGCGGCAGCCACGAGCGGGGTCGTCAGACCTCGCCTGGTGTCCTTCGCGTGCGGTGCTCGGTGGCTGCGATCCATCGGGGCCGAACTCATTCGTCAGGAGCCGAACGAATCACGCAGCGGAGGGAACGTTGCGCGCGCACGGCGGAGGGATGTTCAATCGATCGTGTTTGCCTATGGTGACGGTCTCTCATCACACACGAGAGACAAAAAACCATGTCCAGCATCGTCGCGAGAGTCGAATGACTCCCGCGATGGCTTCACAAGGAATCAATTCGGAATTGGAATCAAGCGGGCCGCTGTCGGCTCGCGGCGACGGTTCGGTCCATCGATTGGTGCAGGGACCATGTTTTCGACCGAGGGATCCTGCGGTGCACCCGCATCGCTGGGTGCAGGAGCGGCCGGCGAAGAGGGAGCCGAGTTCAGCGAACTGTCACCATTGCCCGGAAGGGTGTAGCTGTCGCTGTAGCGACCGCTGGATGACCCGGAATAACCGTTCGGAGCGCCCACAAAGCCGCGGTAATCGAATCCGTATCGCCCGTTTCCGCCAGTTCCGTAACCGTCGAGACGTCGTCCTTTTTCGTTGAAGAAGAGCGTGCCGCGTCCCGCACCGCGATAGGTTTCCGTCATGAACGGATCTTTCCCCGGCTCAGCTTTCCGCAGCCCGAGGATCTCGTAGAGGGTGACCCGTTCGCTATTGGAGATCGCCAGTCCGCCGTTCCCCTTGCCATTCGGATTGTAGGTCAGGGTGATCGACCCGCGATCTTTGGCCAGGACGAGGACATTCGCTTGCGGCTCAGTCAGTTCGAGGGTGACGCGATTGCTCTGCCGCTCGACACGACCTTGTGTCGTGCTGCGGTTGATGGCGAGGATCTTCACCCCCTCGAACAATCGCATCGTCAGCCCGCCCTGGAAACGGTCATCCGCATTCCCCGAGGCTTGGAAGGTAAAGAGCACGTCCACATGGTTGCCGGGCTTGATCAGGCCATCGACCAGTGAGACGCCATCGCCGACTTCGACCGAAACGGCTCGCATCCCCTCGCTGATTTCCAGCGGCGGGAGTTCACCCGGTTGATAGAGTTGATTCGCCCGAATCGGTTGTGCGGCCTTGATGTCGTCCTTCGCCACGCGACCGACGATCACGCGATTGACCAGCAGCATGTCCCGTTCGAGCTTGTCAGACGGGAAGGGGCCTTGACCCAGATGATTTTCGGAGATCATCGTCCCTTTGGCGATGTCGGAGACCGCCATGGGGATGTTTCGAGAACTGACCGTCGGCTTGACCTCATCGCGGGCGAGGAGGTTTTTCGCAACGTACGCCGCGACCAGCAGGCCGACGGCGCCGAACATGATCAGCGTCAACAGAGCCGGCGTCAAACGTTTCACAGAAGAGTCTCCCTGGCGAAAATGCCGCGTCTAAAGTGACGATGCGGTTCCACCGATGCTGTCGAAATGGCGCGAGCCTCAGCTTCTGCCACATCGTCTGCCGAGAATCCCTTCTCTGCGACCGCCCTATGTCTACTCGCGCACCATGCGCGTTTCGGAATACAGTTGTCGTCCACTCAAGCCGATCCCGATCGGCCAGAGTAAATCCGGGGCGGCAGTCCCCATTGGCACCTGCACGCCCACCCAGACGATATCGCCGGAATGAACACCCAGGTCGCCCGTAACCACGAGTCCCCGTTGCAAACCGGCCGGAAGAACCCGCCGGACATCTTGTTCCACATCCACCAGCGAGGCACCGGGAAGTGATGCCTTCCGCGCTGCCACCCGGCTCGCTTCCACCACCAGTCCGCGGGAATAGAAGAGCCATGTAAACTCAAATAACCCAAGCAGCACGACCGCGAGGATCGGCAGAGTTAACACGAGTTCCATGCTCAGCACGCCGCGCACCGTCCGGTGCTTTCGTCGTTCATGTTGTCGACCGACGGCGAACATCTTCTCTTCCCGGTTCAGCAAACTGCGGAGGACAATCCCCCGTTACGGGCCCAGCTGCCCGCCTTTGACGATCGTGCCGTCTGCGATCAGCACCAGCCATGCAGCCATGGCCAGAGGAATCGCAAAAGGCACGATACGTCGATTCTGACGCTGTTCTACGGTTTCCCCGTAGACAGGCTTACCATTGGCATCGGTCTTTCCCGTCGCCAGGTACTGTTTCTTAAACCGCTTGAAACCAACCCGTGCAATCGTCCAGACCATAGCGACCGCACTATCGATCACCACCAGTACCGTACTCAGAATCATCAGATACAACGTCAGCTTGAAACCAAGCCAGACGCTGATCGCACCCATCAGTTTCACATCGCCCCCGCCACCGCCAGCGACCATCCACAGAGCGAAGTAGGTCCCGAATCCTAAAGCGAAGCCTAGCAGACCATCCCACAATCCGGGTCCGCCGTGTGCCCAGAACTGATACAACCAGCCCGCGGCAAAGAACGGCAGCGTGAGCCAGTTGTAGATCTTGCGATGCCGAAAATCGGTGTAAGCAGCCGTTGTCGTGAGGGCAATAATCCCCACCACGAATGCAATGTGCTGTGGAGTCCAGCTGTCCATTTCTCCGTTCCCCCCCCTGTTGTCCGCTCTCGCGCCGATGCAGCGCTCGTTCAGCAAACGTAGCTCATGTTGCCGTCCTGCAGCGCGGAGACTGCGGGATTCCGATTTCCAGCACCGGCTCTGCCTGCAATTGCGTCTGCCTCAGCATCACTTTCGCTGATCGGAATGAAACGCCAAGAGGATTCTGTGACGGTGGTTACGTGGAATGGGAAAAGTAGCCTGCTTTTATCGATTGAAGCGGTTGTAACGGCTGTGTCGGTTGCTGATTGTCCTGATTTCGAGATGAACAAACTGAGCAATCACCGCGTCGACGCTGGTGGAAAATCAAGCCGGGGACATCGTCCAAGACTCTGTTGAGTGCGGAATTTCGCCATAAACTCCTGACAGTCTTGAGGACCGGGCTGTTGCCGGCCTCAGGACGCTCGCCCGTCGCAAACGTTTTCCCTGAAATCGTTAACGTGTTGGTGACATCCTGGGTTGGCTGGAGTCAACGTTGCATCCCCATATCCAATGTTTTGTGCAGACGTTCAGTTCTCTCGCTGGCTGTGAGGGGGATCTGTCCGTCATAATCGGGTCGACATTGAAACTCCGTCGGCGACGGAGAGCGGCTATCGCAAGGGAGGCGATCTTGGATTACCTGCAGAGTGCCGAAGAAGCCGCGCGTCTCGGAGGACAGATTCTCCGGAGTTGGTCGACGCGCTTCTCGGTGCGGGAGAAGAGCCGGGCGAACCTGGTCACGGAAGCGGACCTGGCTTCACAGCAGGCGATATACGACTTCCTGCGGAAACGCTATCCTGGACACGGGTTTCTGGGTGAAGAAGATCTGGCCGAAGTGCGCCCCGATTCGGAATATCGGTGGGTGATCGATCCGCTCGATGGAACCACGAACTACGTCCATGGGTTCCCGTACTATGCCGTCTCGATCGGGTTGGAATATCAGGGGCGAATGATCGCTGGGGCGATCTACAACCCCTCGACAGAAGAGATGTTTCTCGCCGCTGAGGGGCAGGGGGCGACTTTGAATCGGCAGGCGATCCGTTGTTCGGACATTGAGCACCTGGGTGAAGCGATGCTGATCGCCAGTCTTCCCGTGGCGACTGATCCGGATGATCCCGCCGTCCGTCGGTTTCTGCAGACATTAGGCAGAGCGCAAACAGTTCAGCGAACCGGTTCAGCAGCGTTGAATCTGGCGCATCTGGCTGCTGGTCGGATTGAAGGCTTCTGGTCGACAAGCCTTAAACCCTGGGATATGGCGGCAGGAATTCTGCTGGTCCACGAGGCGGGTGGACGGATTACGAATTTAACCGGTGGACCGTTTCGACTGGAAATTCCGAGTTTGCTGGCGACCAATGGTGGTCCAGTCCATCCCGCACTCGCATCCCTCTTTTCCACCACGTAGTCAATTCGCTTCTGTTGTTGTCGAGAAACACGAGGTAAACTTTGCGAGATGGGCGAAGTCGTCCGTCTCCGGCTCGAAGCGATCGTTCAAATGATCGCCTACGGTCCGAAACGGTTTGCAGTGAAGGTGATCGACCGATGTGCGCGTCGTCAGCGCCCGTGTTCCAGCACCGCCCGTGGGCGGTCGGGGAGTGGGTGCGTCCCGCGCTGTGGTCTGTCCTGTTCCTGGTGGCGGCTCTCTGCTCTCTGTCCGGGCGGGTTGCCGCTCAGGATTCCAAGCTGAATCCGGTGGAACGCTCTGGTGTGCTCGCGCCACCAGCTCCGGAATTCTCGCCGCTGGATCGGATTCCTGCCGCGATCCAGTATCTGCCGAACGCGAAAGGGGAACTGGTTGCGGTCCCGGTCGATGCCAACCTGGAACAGTTCCTGGAATGGCTTCGACAGCAAAAGTCTGTCAACGCGACCGCACCGAGGATTCCTCCGTATTCCATCACTGCGATCGAGCTGGATGGACAAGCCGACGATCAGTGGGCCAACCTGCGTGCAAAACTTACCGTGCAGCTGAGTGCAACGAACGGGGCGGTCGTGTGTCCTCTTGGGCTGGGGGAAGCGACGATTCGACAGGTGGAAATCACCGGTCCCGGCCGTGCGGTCTATTTGAGTCGTGAGCGTGATCGGGGATATGTCTGGTCACTCGAGGGACGCGGTTCCTACGAGTTCACGCTGAATCTGTCGGTTCCGCTGTTCAAGGTTTCGCCCTGGCGGCGGCTGCAGCTCACACTGCCGACCACACCAGTCTCGACCCTGAAGATGGCGATTCCATTTGCCAACGCCACGGTGAAGACTCCCGATGAAGTGGTGATTGCTTCACAACCGCTGGATGAACAGCGAAGTGAATTACGGGCTTCCGGCTTCGGCAACCGACTGGATGTCTCCTGGCAGCCGACACTGGCAGTGACCGATCGACCCACCGGACTGGATGTGAATACGTCGGTTCTCGTCCGGAGTTTCAATGAGGCGTTCGTGCTCGAAGCGACGCAGTTCGTGCGGGCGCTGCAGGGAACATTCCGTGAGTTCGTGGTCAAGCTTCCGCCCAAGTCCGAGTTAATGCAGGTGGATGGCCCGGAAATCAGCGAAACCGTCCGTGATCCGCAGTTTCCGGATCGAGTCACAGTCCGCCTTTCCGCGGCGACGACCGGTCCCGTCTCGGTGCGTTGGACGGTGCGTGTTCCCCAGACAGGACGCCGTCAGATTGATCTGGATGGCTGGACGGTGACGGGAGGGACCCGGCAATCCGGGGAAGTGGGGCTTGCAGCGGTCGATGGCTTTCGGTGGCACCTGCCGAATCTCAGCGATCCGCATCTCGAACGGATGAACGCCGGTGAATTTCGCAGTCCCAACGGTGTGACGGTCGCACGCGCGTTTCGCTTCTTCTCGCAACCCTACCGTTTGACTGCCAATCTGGAAGCGGTCGAACCGTACTACGATGTCGCATCGCGGTTTGCCCTCACAGCGGGGCAGGACGAAACCCGCCTGGAAGGACGCTTTCAGATTCGCCTCTTCCGCGGTCAATTGACCGAGCTGACGTTCATGTGGCCCGGTTGGCGGACGGAAGGCTGGGAACTGGAAGGGCTGCAGCCCCAGGGGAAGGTGGTCACCGGTCTGTCGACCGACGATGACCTCGGTGATGGGCGCATCGTTGTTGGTCTGGCAGAACAGTTACCGGAATCCTTTGAGTTACGGTTACAGGCCCGGCGGCCGCGACGCGATGCCGATGAAGGACGGTTGACCTTACCCCGCCTGAGTGGTCCGGCGGGATCGGCGACAAGACTGGTCCTGCTCCGCGCAGAAAACGTCGATGCAGAGATTGCTGCCCGGGGCGAGACGCTCCTGCGGCCGGATCAGGTCTCGAAAGATGATCCCTGGACCTTCGCACCGTCACTGCGTCCCGATGAATGGCGGATCGACACCGATGAACGGGCATTGCAGCTCACCGTCACGCCACAGCAGTTGCGCGTTTCAGTAGCGAACGACCTCGAAGGGACGTGGAGCAGTCGCCGGTTACGGATGCGACAGACGCTGCGGCACACCATCGAATATGCCCGCTTGAGTGAATTCCTGTTTGCAGCGCCGGCAACGCTCGCCGAGCGGGTGCGGATTTCTTATCAGGGGCGCGAGTTACCGATCCGCTGGAGCGTGAACGGCCCACAGGAGCGACTGGCCAAGATCACGTTGGATGAACCGGTCATCGGGACCGCGGAATTTCTGGCAGAGTGGGAACAGCCGCTCCCCGAAGCGATGCTCGGCGATCAGGCGGCTGTCGTCGTGATTCCCCTGCTGCAGAGTCGCAACACCACGTTGAGTGAGACGCGCATCCGCATTCCCCAAAGTGCCTGGTTCGACGTGACCATGAACGATCCACTCTGGTCTGTGGAGCGTGCTGATGACGAGGAATTTGTCTGGCGGACTACGGACACTCTGACACAGGCCACGCTCCAGACGAACCCGATTTCGACCTCCCGTGAAATTCGTCAAGCTGTCCGTCGCGCCGTCGCGCGAGTGCACGTTGATCGTGCGGGAGTCCATCACGCACAGTTTGCCCTGCAGTTGGAAGGCTGGTCACGGCAACTGCACGTGCAGCTCCCCAAGGCGATTCCTGCAGCAGCTTTTGCGTGGAATGGGACGCCGTTGACTGCTGAGGCACTGGTCGAGATTCCCGCAGGTTCCCGGCGATTTACGTTGTCGCTCCCCGCGAGTCCGGATGGCGAACCGTTGGGTGAGTTGACGATCGATTATCGCTTGCCCGGACGATCGGCTCCCGGATGGGCTTCACAACAGGTGTTGGCTGTCCCTGTGCTCCCACATTGTCGCTGGATCGCCGATATCGCCTGGGAAGTGACGATGCCGACCGATCAGCATCTGCTCAGTTATTCCGAGCGGCTGACCCCGTTATTTCGCTGGCAACGGACGGGAGTTGTCTGGCGTCGCGTTTCTCCCACAGTGAATAGTGCGGCCGTGCGGCCTCCCGAAGGGACCTCGCTGCGGGGACAAACGCATGCGTATGTCTTCAGTCAGTTTGGAGGACTGGAACCGGTCACGATCCGCACGATGAATACGACGGCCGCCCTGCTTGCGGGTGGCGGTTTGACCGTCATCTGCGGGTTTCTGCTCATCCGGCTGCCGAGATTTCTCCGGATTGTCGCTGCCTTGTGCCTGGCGATGGGAGCGCTCGCCGTGGCGCTGTGGTGGCTGCCTGAAGCGGAACTCCTGGCGCAACCGATGGCTCTCGGTCTGCTGTTTCCTCTCTGGAACGGACTGCAGAGCCGCTGGCGTCGTCGGCGTGCTCAGCCGACGGTGGTCACGATTCCTGCCCCGTCCAGTGAACTCCATCCCCCCAACCGGGGTGATGGATCGGTGACACACAGTGTTCGCGTCGGGCCGCAGGATTCAGCCACGATTTATCGTCAACCGGTAGCAACCGAGGCCGGCTTGCGGGTCACGGCAGAGAGTCACGTCGGATGACAGCGTTGTGGTTCCTGGCGATCGCTTCGGTTCTGGCAGTTGAACCAGAAGGATTCCCTCCGTCTCCACTCGGACCGCTGGAACGCATCAACGTTCCGGCCGATCGTCCGGAAGCCTGGCCTCGATTTGAAGGGCTGGTGGCAGTCCCGCGCAGCGAGTGGGAAACCTTGTGGGAAGCCGCGCATCCCCGGACCCGCACCGCACCGGGAGCCAGTTTGACACAGACTGTGCTGCGGGCCACCGTGATTGGCGACCGGTTAGTTGGTGGCGTACTCGAAGCCGAGATCTCGCGGGTTGGTGCCCGGTCAACCTGGCTCCCCTGGGAACCCTGGGGGCTCGCAGCCAAAGACGTCCGCTGGGCGGATCGACGGGCAGTGTTTGGTGCGGATCCCGATGGCCGACACTGGCTGCTGGTCGATCGTCCGCAGGGAACGCTCCAGGCGGGATGGAGTCTCCAGGGACAACAATTCGGCCGACAGGTGGAGTTCACCCTTTCCTTCCCTGCGGCGCTCTCCACACGCGTGGAGTTGCGATTGCCGCGAGATCAGATACTCACCACGCGACCCGCCACGCTGCCGCTCGAGATTGGCGAGCCAAACGAGCACTGGCGCACGTGGACGATCGAAGTCGGCTCGCTGGAGAACGTCGTCCTGTCGATCGCGACCATACCCGAGCAGGTGTTGCCGCCCGTCGTAACCTATCGAAAAACCTTGAATGCACTGGTCCGCGAGGACCATATCCGACTAGAAGCCACGGTTGAGGCTGAGGCTTACCAGGCAGCAGTCGACACTCTGGTCTTCACGTTACCTGCGGCAGTCGAGTTGTACTCCGTCACATCGGGTGTCGAAAACCCGGTGACCTGGTCACGGACGAGTTCCGGCAGCGGTCGTGATCGTGTCCTCGTGCAACTTCCCGACCGGGTTCAGGGTGTCTTACGCCCGTTGAGGTTTGAGGGCCTGGTGCCCCGCCGCAGCAATCAGCCGACGGTGATTCCCCAGTTCGAGCTGGTGGATGGCGTGTTTCTGAGTGGCAAACAGATTGTCTCGGCCGCGCGTCCCTTGAAGATCGCCTCCGTCCGGAGTACCGGGTGTCGCGAATCGTCACCGGTCTCGATGACCACGGATGGCGAATCGATTCAGTTCGATCAGTTTCTGCCCGAAGCCAGTCTTACACTCGATGTCCGTCGGCCGCTGTCACAGTTGTCGGCCCGGGTCATGAACACGGTGACGTACGATGCCGAAGAGTGGTCACAGGAAACGCAGATTCTCTGGTCAACTGCGAGCGGCAGTTTGTATCAGCTGGCGATGCGATTTCCCGCTGGCTGGGAAGTGACCGATCTCGATGCGACCGGGTTGGATGGCTCCGTGGTTCGTTCGAGCTGGGAAGCGACGCAGGACGCGGATGGTCAAACGATTGTCATGGTGGAACTGTTGGAACCGCTCATCCCGGGGCAGCCTCGTTTCATCCGCTATCGCAGCCGACGGCAACCGTTAGCCGAGCAGCGCAACGTTGCCTTACCACTCCCCCGTCCGACTGAGGCACAACAGGTCGACACCCTGGTTGCGATTGATGGCAGCGGGCGCTATCGATTGGGGATCCCGCGCGAGTCTTCTCTGGAATCTGTTCTTCCCGCGGCAACGGCAGCCAACTGGAATGAATTCCCGCTCTGGCAGCGGTGGGCGGAACGCTCGACAGCCGAGAGCCTCCGCTGGTTTCGAATCGATCAGATCGAGGCCACGACACCCATCATTCTGGAACCGGAACTCATGCCCGTGCAGGCGGACATCGGCATCCTCGCGATCCCGGATGGTTCGATCCTCAGCGAGACCTACCGACTGGAAATTCAGCCGGAGTCGAATGAAACCGCGTTGCGGGTCCTGGCGTATGTCAGCGAACTCGGTGGGGAGCTGCAATGGACAGTGGCCTCCCCCGCGGTCGCCTCACTGGTCGCTCGACGTTTGCCCCCCGAACAGCATGCTCTCTGGAGTCTCCCCGCGAACGGCGAACTCTGGGAAGTCCGGCTTCCCGAAGGACACGATGGTGCATGGCAGATCCACGCGACCAGGGCTCGGCCGCTGGCTGATCCCAGCCGCATCGGCTTGATGTTTCTGCCTCAAGCAGCGCGGGCCAGCAGCACCGTGGCCGTACGGGCCACGGAAAATGTCAACTGGGTCTGGGGTGCACGAGGATTGCAGCCGATTACGCAGGAGACCGAAGACTCGCTTCCCGACAACCTGCAGGCGAGCGACCTGTGGTGGCGGTATCGCCGCTTGACGGATGAGGTGGTGGGGACCCCGCGTGTCGATTCGGTGGCAACATCGACGTTGATCCTTGATGGCGTACTCCAAACCGCGATCTCCGCGGGAGTGGAGGGACAGGACCATCATCAACTGCGGATCCGACTGCGGGGTCTGAATCGGCCCCTCACTCTGCGTTGGCCGTTGATCCTCGATCAGTTGGAAGTGACTTTCAACGGTCATCCGGTGACGATCGCGGTCGATGGACGCTGCACATTGCTGCCTGTCCCAGGAGCAGACGCCATCGAATTGAAAGCGTCGTTTCTCACACCAGCCCGTCAGGGTTGGTTGAAGTCGCGGCATGATGTCCCATTGCCGACCGGTTGGGATTCGGGGGCGTGGGCAGGCTTTCGCTGGGTCATCGCCACCCCTCCGCAGCAGGGGCTGAAATTCGAGTCAGAGGGCGTGCAGCCGGAAGCGAACATCGGAGAACCCTGGCGCCGGCGGCTGTTTGGTCCGATCGGTCGTTCTGATCAGGAACCCTTGTTCCTACCTTGGAATCCCGGGACATGGCAGTGGTCGCAGGCCGCGCTGGCCCCACTCGCGATCTCTGGTGCTGCCACCGAGTCGGGCTGGCTTCCGCAGGGCTGGCAGTATGAGACCGCGACCGGGGTGGCTCCGCCACAGGCCCTGGAATGTACGGTGACCAGGTTACCTCGGATTCGTGTCCTCGCCTGGCTCCTCTTCCTGGCGACGGGAACACTGGCGTTGTTCATCCGGGCTTCGGGATGGGCCGGCCGAAGTCGATTCTCCGTGTTTGCCATGGCCGCCCTCCTGGGCCTGACCTGGCTGGCGGAACCACCGTGGACAGAAGTTGTCGGAAGTCTGGCCGCGGGGGCGTTTCTCGGCGCGATGTTGCCTCGTCGCTGGTGGTGGCAGCCAGCGATGCCCCAAACGGTCGATGCTGCAGTCCCGGTGGGGAGTACTCAAAGTTTTATCCTCCCGCGAATGATGGGATGGCTGCTCGCAATTCTCGGGGTGAGTGGAGCAGCCGTCGGCTTGATCGCACAGGAACGCCCCGCAGTCCCCCCCCCCGAGATCCTGCTCGTTCCCATGGATCCGGACGGGCATCCCTCACAGCGCCTGCCGCTGGTCTACTGCCGGGCGTCGCTGCTGGAACGCTTACGCACGGCCGCGGCATCAGCACAGGCGGCGCAAGCGCCCCCGTGGCTGGTTGAACGGTGCGATTATCTCATCACTCGCAGTCGGGAATCCCGGATCACCCTGACGGCTTCCTATCGTCTCTGGACACCCTCTGGTGTGGCATCGCTGTGCGATCTGACATTACCGGGAATCACGCTGGCGGGGACCCGGAGTTCTCTTCTCGATGGTCGACCGGCGACATTGACTGCTCTGCCGGGTAAACGGGGCCTGCAACTTTATGTTCCGGATTCAGACAGCCCGTTGAGCGCTCTGGGCGAGCCGCTGTATGACCAGCATGATTTGATGCTCGATGCTGACCTCCCGTGGAAACGGACCGTTTCCGGTGGAGAGTGCGAACTGACGGGACCACGTTCCACACAGTCCCGAGTCGAAGTCCTGGGGTTAATGCCCGCCTCGCACGTCAGCGTCGAGGGAGCCCAAGGGGGTTGGGAACGGAGCCTCGATCAACAGTCCTTCACCGCCGTCCTGGGAAGCAGCCCGAAGTTTCGCTGGTTGTGGCATGATTCGGATGCGCCGGACATTCGCCCGACGGCAGAACTACGGGTCTCGACCGTCGAGCACCTGCACGTCACCTCGTCAGCTGTGGAAGTCCGCTGCCGCAGCGTGGTCCGGTCGGTGATGGGGAAGGGGCAGGAAGCTGCGTGGACGCTGCCGACAGGCTCAATTGTTCAGAGTGTCGAGATTCAACCGGCTGGCCACATCGAAGTTGTTCCTGTCGAAGGGGCGGGGCCGCGGTTGCAGGTCGCTTTCTACGAACCGCTGCAAGGTGAGGCCACTCTTCAACTGCGGCTGCTGGTCCGGCATGCTCCTCGGTCCGGAGAATTTTCGTGGCGCGGGATCCGGCCAGTCTCGACAGCGACAGTCACCGCCGAGTCAACGCGCCAAGTCTGGTTGCTCAGCGCCCCTCCCGAATTACGGGTCCAGGTGAACTCCGTGGAGAACTCAGGGTTGGTACCGTTGAGTCCCGATGCCAATCGTGACCTCGATCCCGGTGGAATGCCGACCGCCTCGATTCGGGCGGCATATCAGGTGGGGACCGACGCCGCGATCGCGTTTCGCTGGTCGGCTACCGGACCCAAACTGCGCCTGCTGCAATGGAAGCAGACCGGTGAAGTCCATGCGAACCGCCTGCACTGGCAACTCGACGCCGAGGTCGACGCGTCCCCTGTGCCTGCCTACGCACATGTCCTGCTCGTCGATCGGCGGTTGCAGATCGATCGCATCTCGGTCCGCGAACGTTCGGCCGAGCGACTGTTGCGCTGGTCGGAAACCCGCCTGCCCGGAAATCAGCTCAACCGGGTCACCTTGTGGTTAACCGACCCCAGCCAGGAACTGCAGCACATCACCCTCACGAGTTCCATGCCGCTCAATTCGGACCGGGCTCAAGTCTTACCGAATATCCGCTGTGAAGAGTCGGAACTGATCAGCGGTCGCGTCGAATTTCGCGCGGGGGCCGATCGTCGCGCGACATGGCCAAGTCTGCGGGGATTGAAGCGGCTGAACCCGCCTACCGATGCAACAAAGTCCGGGCGAGATGACGAGACGGCGTGGGAAGTGACCGATGTCGACTTTCGAGCTTCCTTTACGTTATCTGCACCGCACCCCGAAGCTCCCGGCAAGGCGCTGTATGTCGTCTCATCGGTCGATCCCGGCGATGTTCGGCTGCGTGTCCGGTGGGAGGCTCCCCGATCCGAATTGATGGGGAATCCACACTTCCGAGTTCCCAAACCCTGGACGCTCGAGCAGAACCCGGATTTTCCCGGCGTCGAAATTCTGACCGAGGAGATGGATGCCGGCGGGACGGTCTACACCTTGAAAATCTTACCGGAGACGATGACGTTTTCGGGAGAATTGCTGGCGCGCGCCAAGCGCAGCGATCTGGTCGGCCAGGAGATCCCGTTACCGACCTTTACTGCCGAAGTTGCATTCGACACGTGGCTGGTTGAGGTCCCGCATGAATCGCAACCACCCCTGCTGGATGATCTCACGACCGATGCAGGCGGAACTCCGCCCGACTGGGTGACCCGCCGTTTGCGTGAATGGTCGCCCATGCTGCCTGCCGATCTGTTATTTGGTTTGGCAACGGGGACGCCGACATCGTGGCCGCGACTTCCTGATGATGATGCAGAAATGCCGCCCGGGATGCTCTGGCAGGAACATCAACTCTGGTGGACCGCCGACAGCTCGTTGACGGGCATGACCGTGATTCGCCTGGCACATCCCGCGATGCGGGTGCGCTGGCGGGTCCCGGCCGGAGTCCAGATCCTGGGGACGTTGCTCAACGATGTCGCCGGCCTTGTCGCACAGGTCGATGAGGCCCATCAAGACGTTCGACTCGAAAATGGTCAGCGATTCCGGACCGTGGTCCTTCTCTGGAAGACCGACCGGCCGGATCCCTCACCCTTGAACTCGCTCGGGTGGACCTACCCACAGGCCGAGAATGTCGCGGCCGGTGCAGCAACCGTCGTCCTGCATCCCCAACGCGATTCAGACTTGCTGATGCAGAGTGGGTGGACTCCCCTCAGTCAGGTGGAACATGTCCTGCTGAGACTGGAAGCCCTGGGGCAAAGCCTGACAGCAGACGATAGCCCCGAGGCGGCCGAGGACGTGGCGTCGTTCCGGGAACTGTACGAGGCTCTGGCGACACACCTGGCACGCCAGCCTGGACTGTTGGAGCAGGGGGGACCGCAACGCAGTGAACGCTGGAAGGATCTGGTCGCCCGGATGAATCAGTTGAATGCGTCAAAGACTCGGCTGTCCGTAGCGAAAACGCGGCCGGAAGCGTGGGAATCGTCGCTAAATGATCCGCGTGCGATCTATGGGATGGCAGCGAGTGATGCCGCCGTCGTCCAGGCTTGGGAATACTCCCACAACTGGTTCCATCGAATCACTGCGATCCTTTGGATGCTGCTGAGTCTGCCCGTGTTTCGCCGACTCTTCCATCAGGATCGGGGAGAATGGCTGGCGGCTCATCCGCATACGGCGGCCGTTCTGCTGGGTTGCGGGTGGTGGCTGATGCTCACTCCCAGCCTGGCGGGCTGCGCACTGATGCTGGCCGCGTTCGTGCATGGAGTCTGGCATTACCGGACTGCCGCCGGTCCGGAAGTGGCTGGTCCGGAAGCGGTCTGAGTAGTGTGGGAAACCGGTGCGGTCGGTAGCCAGAGGCTCGCCGCGATCGTCAGGCATCCGACGGCAGCGCAGTAACCAGCAAACCAGTGCAACCCCGCGCGCGAGACCATCCGGATCAAGCCCAGCAGGGCCACATACCCGACGACGAACGCAACGCAGGTCCCCACCGCCAGCGGGCCGATCGAAACCTCGGTCGTCGGCTGCTCCCACCAGTCTTTGGCCGCGATGAGAATGGCTCCACCGGTCACCGGCACGGCGAGCAAAAAGGAAAGGCGGGTGGCCGCGACCCGTTCCATCCCCAGCACCAGTCCACCGACGATTGTGCTTCCTGAACGTGAGATACCGGGGACCAGCGCCAGTGCCTGAAAACATCCCACGAGCAGCAGTCCCGGCCAGGCCAGTGTCCGCTCGGTGAACTGACCTCGTTGGACTTTCTGTCCAATCACCAGCAGGGTCGCGGTCATCAATAGTCCGAAACCGACAATCAGTGACGAATTGAACGCTTCCTCAAACCAGTCTTTCAGCGTCAACCCGACACAGGCGGCCGGGAGTGTCGCCAGAATCAGCATTCCACACAGCCGAGGGTTCTTCCGCAACTCCCATAAATCTTTCCAGTAAACCAGAAAGATGGCGGCCAGCGTGCCCAGATGCAGCAGAACTTCGATCGAGTTACCTGCGATGGGGGGCTGCCCGCTGAAATGTGCCCAGAGCGACTTGGTCAGCACCAGGTGACCCGAAGAACTGATTGGCAGAAATTCCGCCAGCCCCTGAACCAGGCCCAGCAGAATTAATTCGAGATAGTCGGACACAATGCTTTCCTCAGCGCGATCGGAGCTGCGCCTTTGGCGCACCGGGAGAAACCAGTAACAGGTTCTCCTCACCGGGTCGAGATGAGTTCGGCAGGCGGTCCGTCACTCCCGCCGCTCAGACACTCAATTTTTGCGTCGCGCCATGGCCTTCGGGAGTTCCGCCTGAAACTCCCGTTGCAGTTCATTGGCCGACTTGCCGACGAGTCGTTCGAATTCCGTGCGACGCTCTTCCATCCCAAGTTTTTCCAGCGGTTTGCGCGCTGCGTAACTCCGGACGAGGGCGTTGTACTCGTTGCGGTACTTGGTCACGAGCAGCCAATGCAGACCCCACGCATGACCGTACGCTTCCGCTGCCAGGACATCGCCATGAAACGCGCGGTCGTTTCCGACGACTTCGTTCCAGTCGACGGTTTTCGCCCGCAACGCGAGTTTCCCATAGCGGTCGCTCACCGTTCGAGGTCCGCTGCGGATGCGTTCGCCGTCTCCCTCGAAGCCGGTCGCGATCCCTTCATTGAACCAGGTTGGGATCGGGGCCAGCCGCTGGAGAATGCCTCGGTTGTAGACCTGCTGATGGACCGCTTCGTGAAGCGGTGTGTCAAAGTTCACGCACTCACTGAGACGAATCACCAGTCGGTTCGACAGGAGATCGTAAAACGCCGCCATGTTCGCTGCGGAGAGGCCGTCGCCGCCTGTCGTGGCCGCCGCGTACGCATTGAAATGTCGATCCGACTCGAAGATGACTGCGGCGAGCGGATACTTCAGCGGTGTTGTGTCGACCCGGGCCTGTTTCACGAAATCCAGAAAACTGACCTGCATCCCTTTGAAGAACTTGGCCCCTTTCTGCGCGACCGCCTGCAACTGTCGATCGGTCTGCAGGGTCTGATCACTTCCCGGGCCGCGGACAATCAGGATGACATACGGTTTGTCGACGTAACTCACGACTCGGCTCTTGCCGAACTCTTCGGTCAACTGAGCCAGCAGTTCCTGCGGCGTGACCGGTGTCGGATCGGGCCCGGCTTTCTGTGCAGTCACACGATCGGAAGGGACGACCTGCCAGCTGCCATCGGCCAGTTCCAGTGCGTGAGCTTCCTGTCCGGTTCCGGCCAGCCGCGCCGTCAGCGTCGTCGATTCGCCATTATCGAGGCGGATCGTGAACTCATCGGCAAGAGCGCTGGATCCGCATGTCAACGCGAGTACCAGCGACAGCAGACGCAATAACATGAAGACGCCTCGAAAGGGCGGTGGAACTGGACACCCTCAGCGTACCGCGGTCCCGAGTATCGAGCCAGCATATTCCCTGACGGGCCTTCGTTCTGCTTTCACAACGCCCACTGGAAGCCCAGTCATTCCGATGACTGGGTCTCTCCAGGCATCAACAATGCCGCCGAAGCGATCACGCAGCGTCCCGTCGTGGCTCGTGGAATTCGTCCAACGCCGTTTGCACCTGGCAGGGAGTTGCATGCAGACAACGGGCGATCGCGGACACCGAAATTCCCGCTTCCCACAACGCGAAGCAGCGCTGTTGCTCATCATGGCTGAGCTGTCGTTCTGCGGGCAACTCGACGCGTGATTCCGCCAGGAGTGCCTCCAGCCGGGCGATTTCTCGATCTGCCTCAACGATTAATTCATCCAGCGCAGCCAGCCGCGTTTCAATCCGGCCTTCGACTTCGCGACCGTAGTCATAAAGCCGGACTTCGATCGCCCGCAAGCGACCATCGGGAGAAGCTTCCATGGCCGCGATGTCCCGGTGCAAATCACGGAGTGCATCCTGCTTGCGCAGCCGCGTGAGCCGAGCGTGTCCACCGAAAAACGTCAGACCTAAACCGATGAGGGCGATCACCCCCACTGCCAATGTCAGCGGTTCTCCCATCCCTGGTCTCCGCAAGCGGTCGACATCCTGTCGACACGTTCGTGCTAATCGTGGTCGTGTCCGTGATCATGATCATGCCGATGATCATGGTGATGTCGGTGATCGTGATCATGTCGGTGATCGTGATCATGTCGGTGATCGTGATCATGGCTGTGGTCATGGTCGTGACTGTGATCGTGAGCATGGCCACCCTCGTGATCATGCTCGTGGCCGCAGTCGTCGTCACAGCCATCATCGTCTTCATCGCCGTCTGGCTCGAAGCCCTCTTCGCTGTCGGCCTGGACAATGAACTCTGCCTGCGCGGTCGCATAGACCTCACGCAGTGGGACTTCATAGGCCTCGGCGATCCGGACACAGTCTTCATATTCGGGGCTGAAGACCGCCGCTTCGCCCTCGCGCCAGCCGACTTTTCCCTTCACGGGACCCCAGTCGGTATCAACAGTGATCGTCGTCCGCTGCCGCAGTGTGCGTCGTAACCGCTGCTGACGAATCCCCAGCGTCGGCGTCTCTTCAAAGAGAATCGCTTCCAGCCGCTCGACATCGTCCGGTTCTGCAATCACGCTCAAGATCACCCCCGGCCGGTCTTTTTTCATCTGGATCGCGGTCGAATAGACATCGAGCGCTCCCGCAGCGAGCAGGCGGCGCTTGGTATATCCGAGGATCTCCGGCGAGGCGTTATCGAGATTCGTCTCCAGTAGGACGACTTCATCCGAGGCGGCCGGCGTGGTGGTGTCTCCCAGCATAATCCGCAGGATGTTCGCCCGCTGCGGGAAATCTTTGGTCCCCGCCCCGCAGCCGATCCGTTCCACGGTCATCGCCGGCCAGCCTTCCACGAATCGATCGACCAGCACGCGGGCAATCGCTGCCCCGGTGGGAGTCGTGAGTTCGGTTGGAATCGGCACATCGACCAGCGGGATATCGGCCAGCAGTTCCGCGGTGCCGGGCGTGGGGACCGTGCACTCCCCATGAGCAATGTGGACCGTACCGCGACCCGGCGGGAGGGGGCTGCAGAGGACTTCATCGACATCGAGAATCTCGAAGCCGACGGCCGCACACACGATGTCGACGATCGAGTCGATCGCCCCGACTTCGTGGAAGTGCACCTTGTCGATGGTGCTGCCGTGGACCTTCGCTTCGGCAGCCGCAATCTGCTCGAACATGGCCAGCGCCCAGGCCCGCGATTGCTCGGTGAGCATGTCGCTGCGGTCGAGCAGCTGGATGATGTCGCTCAGGTGGCGATGCGCGTGTTGTTCAGGGTGTGTGACGCGAAAGTGCTGCGCACGGAACCCGCCCCGCATCACTTCTTGGACCTGCAGTTCGACACCGGGAATGCGAAAGGAGGCAACCACCCGTTGCAGCGTTTCGAGATCCACGCCGAGATCGATCAGCGCCGCGACAGTCATGTCGCCACTGATGCCGGTTGCACAATCAAGGTACGCGACGCGCACGGAATGACTTTCCACCAAAGGCCCAAAGGTCCCTCAGCGGAAAATCGTGGAGACCGGCAGGGATTGTACCGAGGAACAGGGGCCGGGACCAAGACCGGTTCCGGCGAGGCACCCACAGAGATCACTCCCAGACGCCCAGCCATCGCCATGGCTGGGAAAATCCTCACGACGGCTTCTTCGCCGCTCCCTGCAACCGGGCAAGCTCCAGCGGCGAGAGTTTCTTCCCATCCGGACCAGTCGTCGGAACCGGGGCCGCAGCCGGTTTCGGGGCAGGCTCAGCAGCCGGAGCCGGAGCTTCTGCAGGAGCCGCCGCAACCGGAGCAGGGGGGGCACCGCCCGCTGCCGCCGCGGCTTTCGCCGCCTGTTGCTGACGGATCATTTCCATCGGCGAAAGCTTCCCGCCAGCCGCCGGTGCAGCGGCCTTCGCCGCTCCCTGAGCCCGGGCCGCTTCCAGCGGATTCACACCTGCAGGCTTCGGTGCCGCTGCAGCGGGCTTGGCTGCCGGGGCTTCCTTATGCTTTTCGACTTTGGGCCGCGGACCTTCCACAACGGTCAGAAAGGCGGGGTCGATGTCGTACCAGCCAATGTCGACCGGGCCATCGAACTCGACCAGCGCTCGTCCGTTCATGTTGACGGTTTTGACGCGGCCAGTCCACTCGTTAAACCGTCGCAGTTCAGGGATTGAGCCATCGACGACGACCCATTTGTCGGTCAGTTTCTGCTTGAGCTTTTCCGCGAGTTCGATCGACACTGTCCATCCCCTTGCAGTCCACGATCCCGGTGGCACTTGAGATCGATTTTCGAGGAACCACGCCGGGAAATCAAGGCGGCCCGCTGTTTGTCGCGGCGCTGGAGCCGTTTTCATCATGTTGTGGCCTGCGCTGCTGTTGTGCGGGCGGAGATCCGGGACTTTCACCCGTGATCGCCAACTCGAGTGGCGATGGTGAAAACCACGTTGGCCATGGTTCGCCTATGCAGCGGCAATGTGAGCGGTCGGGGCGCGAGCCCCCCGGTGTCTGGGACATTGACTACGGTGCGGCCGAAAGCAGCCGGTGAGCTGGAGTTACAGGGGGGGCTCGCGCCCCGACCGCTCACGAAAAGGTCCTGGCGCCCGCTGTCCAAGGCGATCCCTCGGAGCAAAGCCCCCCTTGCTATTCCCACGGAAAGCACTTCTTCCGTACACTGCGAAAATTGGGAAGGTCTCGGCGTGGCCTGAGGGAACGGGAACGCGGTGCTGACGGAACAGCAGTGGTCGTTGAAGCAGACGTCCGGAGCCGTGGCTTCGGCTGAGTTCGGGGCTGCGCGGGATCGTCGCAGCCTGCCGCGGGCGCTCACCGAGTCAGCACTCTGCCTTGTCTTGGCCGTGATCCTGTTTCGGACGTTCGCTGCCGAAGGCTACATGATCTCGACCGGCTCGATGGCTCCGCATCTGCTGGGCTATCACAAGCGCGTCGTCTGTCCCGCGTGCCAGCATCACTTTCCGTTCGGCATGGCCTACGATACGGATACCGGCAGTCCTGCGGAGATGCCCGGCCGGACGCACGCCGTCTGCCCCAACTGCGGACAGACCGGCATCGACGTCACCGACATCCCGCGCAACCATGGCGATCAGTTGCTGGTCTTCAAGCCGGCGTATGCGTTGCATCCCCCCCGCCGCTGGGAAGTGGTCGTCTTCCGGAATCCATTCTGCCCCACCGAAGCTTATGTGAAGCGCGTGGTCGGACTTCCCGGTGAAGCCGTGCAGCTCATCGACGGTGATGTGTATGCCGATGGCGTCCTCTGTCGGAAAGACTGGCGGGACCAGCAACAACTCCGGATTCTGGTGCATGAACAAGGTCTGCCCGTCGACGGAGTCCCTCCCCGCTGGCTGGCCTTGCCCGTTGAAACATCCGCTGTCGAAAGCTGGAAGCTCGCCGGCCAGAACTGGAAGTTCCAGGGGGCAGCTGCCGAGCAGGAGACCGCCTGGGGTTGGGTCGGATACGCGCACTACCAACGCAGCCGGGGACAGTATGAAACGTCCGTCAAGCTGACGAGCTGGCCGGTTGGCATCGAAACGGAGTCACTCCCTCCCGCCGGGTTGCGGTTCGATCCCTATCAACAGCGGCTCTGCTGCCAGGGCGTGTTACCCGTCGCCGTGCGTGATCAACTGCTGGCCGCAACCACCGACGAACAGTTTACGCAAGCGGTGCATCAACTCGCCGAGCGATCGCATCATGCCCCCATCAACGATGGGTACGGATACAATCCCCCCGACGCTGATACCCCGTCCATCTCTGTCCGTGATGTGATGTTTTCTGCCCGCGTCAACGTGACCGGTGGCAAGGGGGAGTTCGCAGTCGAACTGACCGATGGCCGCACACTGATGACGTGCGTCTTCGACGTGCGGCGACAGGCGATTCGGGCCTACGCAGGCGATTCCACCGAACCGATCTGGGATGTCCCGATGACACCCGCCTGGGAGCAGGGGAGCCGGTTGGTCGAGTGCTCGCTGTTCGATCAGCAACTGACGGTCGCCCTCGATGGGGCTCCGGTGAGTACGCCGTGGCCGTTGCCCCCCGTGAAGGAAACCGCCGCCCCGCGCGATCCGGTCCGGTTCGGTGCCCGCGGACTCGATGTCGTGGTGCAGAACCTGCGGATTTACCGCGATGTCTACTACACCGCGACCCGCGGCCGTCATGCGATCCAGGAACCGTATCAGCTCGCGGGGGATGAACTCTTCATGCTCGGCGATAACAGCCCGCTGTCACACGACAGCCGCCGCTGGGCCGATGGGGCGGTGCAGATGCGGTTACTGGTGGGCAAGCCGTTCGTGGTGCATCTTCCGTCGCAACCAGGTCGCCTGCGGATCGGTTCACAGGAAGTGTTGCTCCGTCTCCCCGATTTCTCGCGGATGCAATGGCTGCCGTGAACGTGACCCCGCGCCGTGCCTCCCCGCGTAAGCTGCTCGTCTATGAGCCGCAGCCGTATTGGAGACCGGCGCTGCAACGGGTTTTGCCGAGCGCAGCGTGGCATGTCCGGCGGTGCACGCAACTGGACCAGTTGGATGCCGCGTTCCCCGCTGCGGGCGTGTTGCTGGACCTCACCGCCGACCCACGCGGTTGCCTGTTGTGGCTGGGCGATCGCACCCGTAGCGACACAGTCCCCGTGATCGCCATCGCGACCGATGCCGAGACCGCCGGTCTGGAAGCGGTCTTTCGGGAACTCGGGGTCGTCTCGTTTCTCGTCGGGATCCCCTCACCGGGTGAACTGGCCCGTGTCGTTCAGCACGTTTGCGCGGATTGAACGCAGCCGCGAAGACGCAAGCGAGAAGATGGCCGCGACGGGAGGGACGATTGCCCTGTGATATCGAACTTGGTTTATTGGTGATGTGTCACGAGTGAGTTCGGCCGGTGATTGACTTCTGGGGAGAGAGATTGATGCTGTCACGACGAGATTTTCTGCAGGCTGCGATCGCCGCCGGAACCGCCACCGCGTTGCCGTTTTCCCGGTCGTCAACACCCGTGCATGCGGCTGAAGCCCGCAGTGCGAACGAGAAGCTCAATCTGGCGGTGATCGGTGTCGCTGCGCGGGGCGGGGCGAATCTCGCGGGGGTCGCTCACGAGAACATCGTGGTCCTCTGCGACATCGACAGCCAGCGGCTCAACGAAGCAGCCCTCAAGTTCCCCTCGGCGAAGAAGGTCGTCGACTACCGTGAAATCTTCTCGATGCCCGGTATCGATGGTGTCGTCGTCAGCACCCCCGATCACACGCATGCGATTCCCGTTGCCACCGCTTTGAAGCAGGGCTGGCCGGTCTACTGCGAGAAGCCGCTCACGCACTCGGTCTACGAAGCCCGCACGCTGCGGCGGCTGCACGCGGCCCGGCCTGTCCCCACGCAGATGGGGAACCAGATTCACTCCGATCTGCACAACTACCGCCGCGTCGTCGAGATCATCCGCTCGGGCTTCATCGGCGAAGTTGCCCGCGTCCACGTCTGGCTCGGCAGCGGCGTCCGTGAAGGGAAACGCGTCGAGATGGGGACGCCCCCCAAGCACGTCAACTACGACCTCTGGACCGGCCCCGCTCCTCTGCGGCCGTTCCACGAATCGCACTTCCACTTCAACTGGCGGTACTGGTGGGATTTCGGCGGCGGCCAGCTCGGCGACTTCGGCTGTCACTACATGGACCTGCCGTTCTGGGCACTCGAACTCGGTGCCCCGCAGACGATCACCGCCGTGGGAGAGAAGGCCCACAACGGTGACAACGAGTGCCCCAACAAGCTCAAAGTCGACTACCACTTCGCGGCCCGCGACGGCCGCGGACCGGTTCACCTCACGTGGTATCACGGCGGCGAGATGCCCGAAGGGGCCAGCGTCTACCAGAAGGGTTCCGCGGTCCTCTTCGAAGGGACTGAAGGAAAGGTCCTCGCCGACTACGGCACGAACAAGATCTTCCTGAACTCCGGCAAGACAGCCGCCTCCGTGACCCCGTGGATCACCAACTCGATCGGCCATCACAAGGAATGGCTGCGGGCAATCCGCACCGGCGAGACGACCGGTTCGCACTTCGAGTACGCCGGGAATCTCACCGAAGCAGTCCACCTCGGGAACGTCGCCTACCGCCTCGGCAAACCCCTCACCTGGGACGCCGCCGCGATGAAATGCACCGACTGCCCCGAAGCCGACCCCATCCTCAACCGCCAATACCGCGACGGCTGGACACTCCCCACGCTGTAAAAAAATCCCTCACCGACGCCCAGCCCACGCCTGGGCTGGGTATTTGTCAGAGGGGCAGGATGAGTTTTGGTGACATGGAGTTCAACGCTGATGGACGATGACTTGAGTGCATTCGAACCAACCAGTTCCTGGTGCTACCGGTTTTCACGATATCGCGCTCTTCCTGAAATCCTAGCAATGCCCGAGGTTGCGAACGGCCAGCCGGTGCGGCTGATTGAATTCTCAAGGCAAGTCCTGGATACGCACCTCACAAAAGAGCAGCAAGCGGTGCGATTTTCTCGTGCGAAGGCAGAAGGCGAAATCTCGGTAGCGGCTTCGGTCAAGTTCTATATCCCCTTCATCGCCGAACAAACCGGACAGTTAGTGAATCTTGGTCGCGGCATGTTTCGGCTGCCCACCGACGAGGATCTCAACGAAGAAGACATTGAAGATGCTGCGGTAGATGCAGGAGTCGCAGAAGGAGTCGACGAAGGCGCTGATTTTGATGGCTGGATCTACGCTTTCTCATTCCCGGCACTGCAGCAGCCGGAACGGGCATTCCCGATCAAGGTCGGAAAAACGACAAGCGACGTGGACTCGCGAGTTTACAACCAGTGCAAAAGCAGCGCTACTTTCGACAATCCAATTATTCTAGGACGTTGGAAGGTCTTGCGGGTTGGCCCAATGGAAGTGGCAGTCCATAACGTACTCAAAGCGAGAGGTAAATGGCGAGAAAACGTCCCTGGGATGGAATGGTTTGACACTACCATTGCTGAGATTGAACAAATCATCGATTTTGTCACGCAGCCCGCCCACGATGGATCAGACTCAAGATAGAGCCCTACGCGTGGTGTCCGATTCGGGCGGGTGGCAAAGCCACAAGATGCAGCACTATTCCGCGTCCAAGACAAGAGCAGCATGCGCTCGAGTGAGACAAGTTTCACCCGGAGACCCACGATCAAGACACCGTCGACAGAGAGAATCAGGAACGGTGCATACGAATGAACATCGATGGCGCGACATCTTGCTGCTCCGCAACCCAGCCGATGCAAAGCCACAGCTGAGCCACCCCGCCTTGAAGGAGACTTCTATGAACCCAATTACCGACAAGATGCTGACCGGTACTCTGGGTGAGTTGCTGGTGCAGACTCGCCTGCTACAACTTGGAGTGCAAGCAGCGCCTGCGATCAAGGATTCGGGTAACAACCCCATCGCCGTTAACAACTGCCAATTCCGGGCTGTGTCCGTGCGGACGACGACGGGTGGCTGCGTTGTCGTGGGTTGCCGATAAATGAGTGCCGCACCCGGCATTCGTTGCGCCAGAAAGCATGGGTGGCTGGTGTCGGAGTCTACGACGACCCAGTCTTTGCTTGTTGCAATCTTCGAGCAAGATTCGTTCCCGCCCATCCGTCATTCATTTTGTGCAGGCATTGGAAGTTGCTTCACTCTGCATTCTGGGTCGTCGCAGACTCCGACACC
>JBGATC010000025.1:0-88680 GCA_044229335.1 Planctomycetaceae bacterium
CCCCTTCTCGTTCATTCCCCCCAGGCAGAGGAGCCGGCCTTGATGCTCGGCCAGCGCGAGCGCCCGGCGCTGGAACGGCGGGGCTGCGACCGTCTTCCACTGCAGTTCCGCGGCCGAGAGATCGCACGCGAGGGCGGTCGTGGCCCAGACCGCGCCGTTGCCGCCTCCCTGCATGTTCCATCCCCCGACGACATAAAGCGTGTCGCCGATCAGGGCCGCATCGTGCGAGGACCGCGGTTCCGGGAGTTTCGGCAGGTCGATCCAGCGGTTGTTCGCCGCATCGAAGCGGGCGAATTCGGGCTGCGAGCGGAGATCTTCCTTCTCGCCCTGCTTGTTCATCGCGGTAAAGCCCCCCACGCGGTAAAGCTTCCCGCGATGGGCGACCATCGCCAGTCCCTGCAGTTTGGGACCGGTCGCCACCTTCTCCCAACCCGTACGGTCGGCGAGATCGAGCCGCCACAGGTCGCCCGACTGGTCTTCGTTGGCGTATTCGTGCGCGGTTCCATAGTTGCCGCCGTAGACGTAGAGGTGCGCGCCGACGATTGCGCCGCCGAAGCTGGTCGTCCCCTTGGTCAATGCGGGCCACTCGTGGGCCGTCGGGGCCAGAGTCGGGGCGACGCGGTTCAGCGTCAGCGTCGAATAGTGCCGGATCGATGTGTAAGCCTTGCCGTCGAGTTCACCCGCGGTTTCTTCGACATGCTTGGCGCGAATCGAGTACGTTCCCGACTTCGGCAGCGTGCAGACGAAGCGGCCCGCTTCATCGGTCGTCCCTTCCAGCGGCTCTGTGAGTCCCGGTCCCGTGACGTGGACCGCCGCTTTGGCGAGCGGCTTCCCCTGCCAGGTGACGACGAGGGCGAACGAGTCGGCCGGCTGGCTCGGCGTGACTTCCAGTGGGAGCCGGGCGTTGTCGTTCACCGCTTTCCACGAACCGGGAAGCGGCAGGGGATACGCCTTCGCCGTGTAGTTCAAGAGGAACGTCGCCCCGCCCTTGCTGACGACGCCGTAGGGATGCCGCAGGATGACGGGTGCAGTCGTCGCTCCGGCGGTCAGCGGCGCTGCGAGGATGTCTCCGGTCTTAGTGAGAGTGAGCGGCTGCGGACCGCCGCGACCGCCGACGGTCCAGACCTCGGCCTTCACGACTTTGTCGAGGAGAGCGGGATCATCCGGCTCGGCCGCTTCGCCGAAGTGGACCTGCACCCGCGGCGTTGCGCCGTGCGGTTCGGGAACCAGCCACAGGAAGTGGGCTTGGCCGGACAGAGGCCAGGCCAGGAGTGCCAACAACAGGAATGCCATTCGTTTCATGAGGCGCGACCTTCGCGTGGGAGTTTACCGCCGGGCGTCGTTCGCCGGGCGATCGAGCAGGAAATCGAACTTCTGCTCCCCGCCGCGTTCGATCGTCGCCTGGAGGTTCGACTGACGATTGTAGACGGCGGGGATAGTTTCGGGAGGGAGAACTGGCTTGCCAGCGGTC
Source organism: Planctomycetaceae bacterium (assembly GCA_044229335.1). Taxonomy (GTDB): domain Bacteria; phylum Planctomycetota; class Planctomycetia; order Planctomycetales; family Planctomycetaceae; genus DSVQ01. Next base: position 1,472 of record JBGATC010000025.1, read on the forward strand.
GTTTTCGCCGCGGCGCGGGAATAGGCGGCTTCGTCATCCAGGGGGAATCCCGGGTCGACGAGCGCCTCAATCTCGACGCGGTGCCGACCGACCACTGGTCCAGTCGCTCGATCGAACTCGTAGAAGCCGTCGGTAATCGTGGCGACCGCTGCAGGGCCTTTCGTCCCGTCGATCGGCAGGAATGTGATCTTGCCGGCGGCGAGCGAGCGACCGTCGAACTGTACCGCGCCGTGTGCAGCGACACGTTCCAGCGTCGACGACGAGCAGCCCGTCATGGTCAGACCGAGCAGCAGCAGACAGCAACGTAACAGAGGTTGAACCATGGCAGGGATCTCAGAGGACGCTGAACGGTGCGAGGGAGGGTTGTCTCTTGTGAGCGGCACGGCGCTAGCCGCCGGTGATTTCGGAAAATACCGGCGGCTAGTTTGTAGGGTCCGCTGTGCGGACCGCGATCTGCGGTGGTCGGACTTGCTTGGTCAAGACAACCGGTTGCGGTCCGCACAGCAGACCCTACGGTTCTGCGGTCGCGCACGGATCACGCGCGCCAGCCGCGATTACAACTCGCTGGCGACTTCGCCACCGGCGCGGGTGGCGGCGGTATCAAGCACGCTCTTATCGATGTTCTCGCTCACGAACTTCACCGAACCGTCGCAGCGGAGCATGTTGACCAGCCCGACGTGATCGCTGCGGTAGTTCGCCAGTCGATTGCTGTCGCCGTTCAACGCTTTGGGATTGAACACCCCGCGGGTGGTGAAAGCGGTCGCAAGCGGATAGGGGGACGACCAGTAGGTGAAGCCCCAGCGGACCTGACCATTGCAGGGACCGGATGTGAAGAGATAGTCCGCGAAGTTCCACGCCGATTCCCCAGCAAGGAAGGTGTGAGAGGCACCGTCGGTGATGTCACGGAGTGACGTGCTGCCACTCCCGGCATTGACGATCGCCCCGTTGTGCGGGGCTCCGCTGGCGAACGTGCCCCAGGGATCGCCGCTGCCGATCGAGACGGCGTAGGTCCCCGGAGCCCGGTCGTTCGCATCGCAGCCGGAAATCGGGACCGGACGGCGAATTACTGCAGACGGACAGAGGTACGCGGGAATCCGTTGCGAAACGACGGCGAGATTTGCCGGGTCGGAGTTGCCGAGGCTGAAATTGTAGAGTTGGTAGGCATTGGTCTGATCGAGATACGGAAGGACCGCGACGAACGCGCTGGAGCGCGAGTTCCCGGTCTCGATCGAAGAGAGCGGGAACTTCGAGAAGCTGTCGTGGTAGTTGTGAAACGCGAGGCCGATCTGTTTCAGGTTGTTCGTGCACTGGGTGCGGCGGGCGGCTTCGCGGGCCTGCTGGACGGCGGGGAGCAACAGGGCGATGAGGATCGCGATGATGGCGATCACGACGAGCAGTTCGATGAGTGTAAATCCGGCGCGGCGGTGGGGAAGCGAGGCCATGCGTAAGCTCCAGAAACCAGGGTGGAAGAGCTCCGGGGACCGACATGGTCGCAACCGGAGTAACCTGGCTGGCGAGCAGGCAGAGGCCGCTGGCGGGCTGGGTGTTGAGATTGAGACTCAGTCTCAATCTCGTGCTATTGTAGGGGTGCTCGGCGAACTTTCAAGGGGGTTGGGCAGAAAAATCTGGTTGCCCGAGGCGCTTTCCAGAGCGGATCAGAGTTTGGCATCGCCGAATTTGTAGGGTGTGGTCGAGGCTTTGCGAGGCCCACCATCTTCTGTCCGATCGTGGTGTGCCTCGCGGACTCGACACACATCCTTCGAAACGGATCCGCCCGGGGCTTCTTTGTCATCAAGATGCGAGCGTGAAAATATCGCCTTCGCGGCGTCAAGTCTGTCGGAACAGCGTTCCGTCTCAGGCGAGTCTGCGGAGTTGTTGTAACTGCCGTACCGCGTCGACGGCAGCCAGCGCCGGGCTGAGCGCCGTGTTCGCAATCCCGGCGATCACGCGGGTCAGGTTGTGGTCGACCCGTCCCGGCGTCCCCCAGACTGCGCCGGTTGGCGAGGTGAGATAGATGGAACATGTTCGATGTCCGCTCCCCGGGCGTTCGCCGATGATGTGCATCAACCCGCGCGGCCCCGGCAGTCCGCCAAACAGCAGTTCGCCGATGCGGTAACCCGCCCGCACCCGCCCAGTCGTCAGCACCAGCGGTTCGGGCGCGACGAGGAGTCCACCCGCGCGCAGCTCGTTGCGCAAGCCATCGAGCAACGGCTGCAATTGGGTCAGATCGAGCAGAGCGAGGGCATTCAAACCGTCGCTGAGCAGCAATTGCACGTCAAACCGGCCGTCGTGCTGTACGCGCAACTGACGGACTGCTTCAACAGAAGGAACGCTCAGCGCCTCGCCACTCGCGGGATGCAGAATGTAATCGACGCGATCACGGGACTGTGTGCGTAATGACACCGACCGATTGACGCGCGTGGGAAATTGCTCATCGAACTCGGCCCAGATGCTCGTCTTGGCATCGGCGTAGATGCGGCGGATGTCGGCCTCGAGCGCAGACGTCAGATCGTACTGCCGCGGTCCGTGCCCTTCCGCAATGAAGAGGCCGCGGGCTCGAACTTCCGTTAACTGCCGTCGCCCCTCGGCTCGCAATTCCACTGCGTCGCGCCGATCTCCCTTGCGTCGGCGGTATTGCTCGTAGACCCAGACCGGATTGCCGAAGTGTTCGGTCGGGTTCCCATGCGCATCGATGACGCCCAGTTCCTGAAAGAAACGCCACATCCGGTCGTTCACCTTCAGGCCGAATTTCTCGCGCAGCCGGGCATGGTCCTGATAGCCGGTCGTCAGGTAACCGAGCATCGGGTCGATCTTTGTCGGCAATGCCATAAGATAGGCGGGATTGGCCGGGGCCAGACGTTCCAGGCACCAGTCGAGATCGTCGAGCGTCACGTCCATATGCAGCGTCGAGCAGACATCCAGGCCGATGCACAATCCGTGCAGCTTGCCCATGACGATGTCTTCCAGGCAACAGCGGACGAGCTGTTCTTTCGTGCGGAAGACTTCGGGCCCGATAAATCCCGCCACGTCGTTCACATGGACCCACGGCCGACCGGGATGTCCTGCCCGTCCCCGTGCGGCCGCCACCCGTTGTCCGAGCAGCCGCGCGAGTCCGTACTTGCGCGACTCGTGCAGGACCATGTCGCAGCCATGACCGTGACCGTTCGTGAAGTCGGCCCCCTGCCCTGTCTCGAAGTAGAGCCCATAGGGACCAGTCCGGCCATCGGCATAGCTGAGAAGTTTTTCCAACGTCAGATCGAACGTGGCGTTGGCCGTATCGCTACCAGCGATACTCTGGAACCAGAGCGCGGTGCTGCCGGGGGCCTGCTGTTCCACGGTGGCCTGCACATCGATATGTGCCAGCACGCAATGTGGCAGCACGTCGGTCAGTCCGAAAGTTTCCAGCAGGTCCTTCAACGTCTCCTCGATTGCGCGGACTGATGCAGGATCACTGGAGACCGGATTGTTTCCGAGGACCACATCACCGACCGCGTAGGCCCAGCCGTCGAGCACCTGCCAGCGAATATCGTCAACATTGTCCGTTGGCGAGTTGGGTTGAATCCGGGCCCCCAGATATCCTTTCGCACCGATCTGACTGCCGGGAAGCGGATGAAAGAGCTTTGCCCCGATGGCGGTCAGTTCTTCGTCCGTCATCAGTTTCACGACGGCTGCGATCACATCGCTCGACAACCCGGGGAGAATCGGGTGCAGCGCCGATTCAGGCTCGTGCAACAGGAACTCGCGCAATTTGCCGAGTGACCAGTCAGCCAATTCGGCTTGAACGCGCTGGTCAAGGCTGGCGGACAGGGCCCGTGACAGTTGATCCTCAAACGGGGGCCGGGCGTCGAATTCACGCAGCGGGGTTGCTGAAAGTAACTGCCGGGCCAGCTTTCGTTCCTCATCATTCCGTGCCGCAACGCCGACGATCGCGTCCCCTTCCTTGAACGCGTTGGCACAGCCGAGCAATTGTCGATAGAGGTCCTGGTCCCAGCGTCCGCGGACCTGTTCGATATAGCGGATCAGATCGTCTTGCGGCAGTGGCGCGGGCAACGGCGAGTCGGCCGCCAGGAGACGACGTCCCCACACCGAGCCGACCGCGCTCGCGGAGAGCGCTCCCAGAAACGCCCGGCGTCCCAGCATCGTTTCGACTCCGCAGAATCCGTTGGCCTCCGTCGGCAGCGCGCGACGTCTGCACTCTAACACACCTGCAGCACACTCAACCATGCGAATCCGCTGGGGGTCTCAGTGCCGCATTCTTATCGGGGGCATCCCGGTGCAATTCAGCGGATTCACAACGGCGGCAGCACGGACACCTGTGCGATCGCAGCCTGCATATCGGCTGGAATCGGGGCGTGATACTCGTCCCAGGTCTGGCGAATCGGATGCGTGAAGCAGAGTCCCTGGGCGTGCAGGGCATGACGGTCGATCCAGGGCGACATCGGCGGGCCGGGACGGAAACCCGTGGGCAGCCGCAAGGGGCGCGGGGGTTTCAACTCGTGAAACGGGCCGTAGTATTCGTCGCCGATGAGCGGATGCCCAAGCGATGCCAGATGCACGCGAATTTGATGGAGCCGTCCCGTTCGGGGCTTCGCTTCGACCAGCGTGTGCTGTGGGTAACGCTGAAGCACCTTGAAGAGCGTCCGGGCAGGCCGCGGCTCCAGCGCATCGGGCCTCGTTGTCATCAGGTCGGCATTGCAGCCAGGTGCCAGTCCCAACGGTGCATCAATCACCCCCTCATCGGGACCAATCACACCGTCGACGAGTGCCACATACGTCTTTGCGACTCGTCCGGTCTGAAACTGGATCGACAGTTCCCGGTGTGAGAGATGTTCCTTCGCGACCACGATCAACCCGCTCGTTTCCCGATCCAGACGATGCACGACACCCGGCCGGATCAATCCCTTCAGGGCCGGTTGCTGATCGAGATACCACTGGACGGCGTTGGTGAGCGTACCGCGGGGACTCTCGCCACACGGATGCACAACCAGTCTGGCAGGTTTGTCGAGAACGATCATCCACTCGTCTTCGTAAACGATCGACAGCGGAATATTGTCCGTCGGCATCAGATCGTCGGGTGGTTCTAACAGACCGATGGTGACCGCTTGCCCGTTGTAAACGCGGGTTTTCATCTGGGCTGCGATCCCGTTCACACTCACCTGCCCTGCCCGCACCAGTCGTGCCAATCGCCACGCTGTGTAAGTCCGCAGATGCTTCGACAGGAACGTATCGACCCGACACCCCGAGAGATACTGCTCGACGGTAAACGTCAGTGTCCGGGGAAACGACTCAACCACAGCAGTCTCAGCAGTCATCGGCACCAATCACCCGCCATCGGAAAAACCGGCAGTGTACCGTCACGCCGCGACTGATGCGAAGACGCGGGTCGGGCATCCGTCGAGGAGATCATCGATGAGTCCGAGAGACGCACAAGGAGAACAATTGATTTGGAAGCGTCTGCAGAGGAAGCCGTGCATGCCGGAAGTGATACGTCATTCGCCTGTCGATCAGCTCCAGCAGAGCGGGGCCGTGGATGCTTGAAATGGGGTTGCATTCTGAATCTGCTGGTGACGACTTGAACATCCGGCTACGATAGCATGCGCACACCGGTCGAGATCGGTGAATTGATGGCAACGCACGCCTGGTGCTGCAGGATGATCATACGCAGTGCTGGATGCCGTGGATGAGTTTGCATCGTGATCTGCCCACTTCAAGGACCAGGGCTCGTCGCCGGAGGGATGCACGGTGGAATCATCCGACAACGTAGCACCTGTTCCAGTACGTCTCCCCGGGCTGGATGTTCTGCGGGCGATCGCGGTTCTGCTGGTCCTGGGAAACCACATGTGGATGTGGTCCGTACCTTCTGCCTGGCCACGGTCCCTCGCCTGGTGTTTTGAAGCGTGGCAGCGCGGTGGGTGGATCGGTGTGGATCTCTTCTTTGTTCTCAGTGGGTTTCTGGTGTCGGGTCTGTTGTTCACCGATTATCGAACCCGTGGGCGCCTTGCCATCGGCCGGTTTTATGTCCGCCGTGGCTGGAAGATTTACCCGCCGTTCTACGTTCTGATCGGCGCGACGCTGGTGGCTCATCTGCTGTTGCGGATGCCGATTCCGCTTCGAGCGCTGCCCCCGGAACTCTTGTTCCTGCAGAACTATCTCCAGGGCATCTGGGGTCATACCTGGTCGTTAGCGGTTGAGGAACATTTTTATCTGCTCCTTCCGCTCCTGCTCTGGGCGATCCTCCGTGGGCGACCTGGTGTGCAGGATCCGTTCGCGCGCGTTCTCCCGCTGATGATTGGGGTGATTGCGATCGTGGAACTGGTTCTGCGATGGGTCAATGTCCAGAGTTACGACACGTACTCGCATCGCACACACCTGTTCTCTACACATCTTCGGCTCGACTCACTGTTCTTTGGCGTGTTACTGGCCTACTGGTATCACTTCCATCCCGAACGGTTCGCTGCGATTCAGGCCCGTTGGAGGCGAGGCTTGCTGGTCGTCGGTCTCGTCTTGCTTGTTCCGCCATTTCTGTTCGATCGCGAAGAGCACATCTTCCTCTCCACGATCGGGCTGACGATGAACGCTCTTGGTGCTGGCTTCGTGCTGGTGGCGTTACTCTCCCTGCAGCTCTCCCAGAACTGGTTGCTGCGCTCGCTGGCGGGGATTGGCCGGAATTCGTATTCGATTTATCTCTGGCACATGCCGGTCATTCTGTGGGGGATCCCACAGTGTGAGTCTCTCAGCGGGATCGATTTCGGGTCTCCCGTGCGGGTGGTCCTGGCCGTGAGCGGATCGGTCCTGGTCGGGATCATGATGGCTCAGCTGATCGAGGTCCCGGTACTTCGCCTGCGGAATCGATGGTTTCCGGCGCAGAGCTCAACGTCGGTTCCCGCGCCGACACAATGCGCATGACAACGGGCTCAGTGGACGTCGCCCGCGCAACCTTGAAATCAGGGATGGCGTCATCTGCGGACCAGCTCCCCTCTCGACACCTGGCGTTGAGGCCGATATCATATGTGCTGTGTTTGATTTGTTCCGGAGACGCCGATGCTGTCACTCGATCGTTGGATGCCGACGGCCCGTGGGTTCAGTCGTCGGACCGTGTTGCAGGCGGGAGGAGCCGGTCTGCTCGGGATGAGTTTGCCGCGGGTGCTTCAGGCCGAGGCACTGCAGGCTCCGTTTACCAGTCCGCGGGCAAAGTCGGTCATCTTTCTGTTCCTCTTCGGCGGACCGAGTCAGCACGAAACGTTTGACCTGAAGCCGCTCGCACCGGACAAGATTCGCGGTCATTTTCAGCCGATCGCCAGTCGTACGCCGGGTCTGCAGATTTGCGAAAAGCTGCCGCTCCTCGCAGCATCCTCGCACCGCTACAGTGTCGTTCGGACGATGTCGCACGATTTCCACGATCACAGCGGCGGCGGGCATTACCTGCAGACCGGAAAACGCTGGCATATCCCGATCGGGGGTGGCTTCAATGCCACGCCGCAGGACTGGCCATCGATCGGCTCGGTCGTCGATTGCCTCGCGACACAACACTTCGGCCCGCCGCGTGAACTGCCGAACTACACGGTCATCCCCAATTCCCTCGGCCGGATTCAGACTTACTCTGTGCGACTGATGCGTCCTGGTGAATATGGGGGCTGGCTCGGACGGGCGTATGATCCCGTCACCACACGGATTGAAAAGAAGGACCCTAAAGACAACCCCTATTTCCGACCGTGTGCCGATGATGAGTTGACCTATCAGCTCGACGGGCTGGTGACCGACAGTGCGATGACCGCCGAGCGATTGTCACGCCGGCAGTCGCTACTCGCCCAGTTCGATGGTGAACGGGCGGCGTTCGATGCCAACCGTGTCCTCACGGCCTACGACCGTTTTCAGCAGCGGGCGTTGAATCTGGTTACATCGGCGAAGACCCGGGCAGCGCTCGATCTGCGTCAGGAGTCCGATGCACTCCGTGATCGATACGGCCGCCATCTGTTCGGCCAGTCGACGTTGATGGCCCGACGGCTGGTCGAAGCCGGTGTCCGGTTCGTCACCGTCCATTGGGACTGTCCGGACGGATACAGCTGGGACTCGCATGTCAACGCGAACGATGTGGGGAAGCATCTGCTACCGGGGTACGATCAGGCGACGTCGGCGCTGCTCGACGATCTGGCGGATCGGGGCTTGCTGGACGAAACGCTGGTTGTGGCCGTCGGTGAGATGGGCCGGACGCACCAGGTCAACCGTACCGGCGGCCGCGATCACTGGGCGACGTTGTTCCCCGCGCTCGTCGCAGGAGCGGGTGTGCAAGGCGGAACCGTGTTCGGTGAAAGCGACGCGGACGGAGCCTACCCCGCGACCGATCCGATCGGCCCGGAACGACTCGCCGCGACGATCTACCACGCGCTGGGCATCGACCCGGAAGTGCGGCTCCCCGATCAGCAAGGGCGCCCTGTCTCGATCATCGAAGACCCGCGCCCGCTCGTCGAGTTCTTCGGATAATGCCGTCATAGCCCGGAGCGCAAGCTCCGGCTGAACGGGCCTCAGCCGATTGAACAACTCCTTCCGGAAATCGGAATCCGTGTTGGCTTGAATGCGGCCACTCTCTGCGGTCTTCCGGAGCTTGCGCTCCGGGCTATGAAAATGGGATCCATCACTGTGCTTCGAGTCGATCGTACTTCTGTAACCGGCGATCGGCATCGAATGTCGGTCGCGGTAACTTGCGGATCAGTTCTTTGATCGTATCGGAAGTCAGGTTTTCCCGGCGACGACAGATCGCCCGGAAGAGGGGCAGGCCCTGCTGCAGTGCCATGATTTCCCGCCGGGTGCGGCCCATGGGTGCATCGGGCCAGCGATCGGGATGTTCCGCAACATGAAAGAACGACGGGAGAATCGTTCGCATGTAGTTGGCGTACGCTGGGTTGTCGGTCTGCACGACGAACAGCCCGTCCGCTGCCAGTGACCGATGCACCAGCCCGAGGAACGCCGGATTGATAAGCCGCTTGTGAATGTCACGCCGTTCGTAGAACGGCTGCGGGTGATAGCAATGAATCTCGGTGGCCACACCGGGAGCCACATAATCCCGCAGCAGTTCGCGGCCGCCGATCACCGCGATCCGCACGTTAGATAGACCGCGCTGATTGGCCCGGCGGGTGAAGTACCGGATCACGACTGGCAGAATATCGACCGAGAAATGATCGTGTGTTGAACGGGCCAGCGCACTGGTCAGTGTGTACCGACCATTCCCGCAGCCAAGATCCAGCACCAGCGGCGCAGTGCGGCCGAAGAGTGCAGCGAAGTCGAGCGGCCCGGGCGGTGGGAGTTTTTTCACCGCGGTTCGGGCCCACTGCTCTTCCGGCAACACCACCCCGGGGATCGGCACGCCGAACTCGTGTTCGAGGGAGGGGACGACGGATCGCGGTTCGTATGGTGAAGCTGTCATTGGTCGTTCATTGATGGAAATACCCAGCCTTGCGAAGGCTGGGCGTCCGGGAGTTTGATGTTTACCCCTCAGGCATCGCGTAGATCGGTCACGAACATGCAACCAGGGCTGTGGGTGATTGCGAGGGGTGGCTTCGCGGCGGCGAGAGCAGCTTGTGGTGTCACGCCGCAGGCCCAGAAGACTGGCAGTTCGCCGGGGTGGACTGGAACGGCATCACCATAATCGGGACGACCGAGATCGGCGATCCCGAGTTGCTCCGGAAAGCCGAGATGCACGGGTGGACCGTGCGAACCGGGAAATGCAGCCGAGACCTGGACCGCGCGGATCGCATCCGCCGGCTGGAAAGGTCGCATCGAAACGACCAGCGGACCGGAAAACCTGCCTGCCGGTTTGCACGCCCGATTTGTCCGATACATCGGCACATTCCGCGAGAGTTCGAGATGACGGACTGGCAGTCCTGCTGCCAACAGAGCCGACTCGAACGTGAACGAGCAGCCAATCAAAAAGCTGACGAGGTCGTCCTGCCAGTAACGGTGGACATCGGCTGGTTCGTCCACGAGTTCACCGTTGCGCCAAATCCGATACCGCGGCAGGTCGGAACGCAGATCGCCATCCGGGGCTGAGCGAACAGGGGTCCAGGAACCGGCCTCAGTCACTTCAATCAGCGGGCATGGCTGCGGATTGCGCTGGCAGAACAGCAGAAAATCGAACGCCCAGTCGCGTGGCAGGATCACCAGGTTGGCCTGTGCGTATCCCGGCGCCAGCCCGCAAGTCGGTCCGCTCCATGCCCCTTCGCGACAGGCCTGCCGCACTTCCAGACCCGTGCGATTCACGTCGATCCCCTGACTCGTTGGATTGCTCTTCACCCCTGGTGTGGCATCATATCAGGAATAGAGCGAAGGACCCCTGATGGAAACACTTGCCGATCGACTGGATCGCTTACCCCAGTGCGGGCGACTCGACTGGATTGGCCTGAGTGCCGTGCCGTTCAGTACGTTAGCCGCTGTCTCGGAAGCGGTGCTGCTGGCTGAGTATGGGCTGGAAGGTGACCATCATGCCAAACGCCGCCCTGGCACAAAACGACAGGTGACGCTGATTCAGGCCGAGCACCTTCCCGTGATCGCGTCGCTGGCGCATGTCGCAACCGTCACTCCGGCGCTGCTGAGACGCAATCTGGTCGTTTCCGGAATCAATCTTCTCGCGTTGAAAGGGCGACGATTTCAGATTGGTGACTGCGTGCTGGAAGGGACCGGGCCCTGCGACCCGTGCAGTCGCATGGAGGAAAATCTTGGTCCCGGCGGACTGAATGCCATGCGCGGCCATGGCGGGCTGACGGCAAAGGTCCACGTCGGGGGACCGATTCGAATTGGCGATGCGGTGCGTGTCTGTTGAGTCGCGTCAGAGCCAGGCACCACATGATCTCGCAGTCGCTCGGTGACCTGATTCCCTGCGGATCGGGGTTTCGACCGGCAGAGTTTCCGATTTTTCCGGCGCGTGGCAAAAACACAACCTATGTTGCAGAGAGAGTGCTGTCAGTTCTGCGAGCAAGGTGCTGCGATGATTTCCACGCTTCGCGACGTGATGACCTGGACGACCCTGACTGTACGACCGGATCTCGCGGCGGGCGAGGCACTCGCCCTGATCGACGAAGCCGATGTCGACTGTGTCTTTGTCGTGGGCGAAGATGACCGCTTTCTGGGGCTCCTCACCGATTACGCATTGCTGAAAGCTGAACTCCTCGGCACGCTCGATCACACGACCGTCGCCGATTGGATGCAGCGGCGACCGGAAGCCTTGTCGCCGGAACAGCCGATTGCCGACGCCGCCAAGCTCTTCCGCGACGCCAGCCTCAGCCGGGCACCGATCTTACGCGACGGTCGGCTGCTGGGTGTGGTCCACCGCCGGGCTTTATTGCGGTGGTTGTCGCAACAGCGAATCGAGACCACCCGGCGTGCAGTCCCTTCCCCGCATTGCGTTCGGGAAGACGCTCCACAAAGGGTCGCGGCACGCTCGTGTGTGGATTAACGCGACTCGACGGTGATGGCCATCGTGACCGGCGACGTCACGTCGTTCCCCTTGATGAGTTCGATCCGATCGATGGCGTCCGCCCGTTCCGGGACGACCGCGAAATACCGGACCTGCTGACCGCGAACGCGGAAGGCGAGCTTCGATTCCGGAACGTCCACCACGCGAATGTAATCGGCGAAATGGACGCCGTTTCGCAGGATGTGGTCCTCGGATTTTCCATCGGCGTAGTACAGCCGGACAGTCATCGTCGGTGTCCCCTTCTCACTCGCCGGGAAACCCCAGCCGCTGATGCCACCCAGAAAATGCAGTGCCTTCACTGGCATGCGGACCGGCAGCGTCACGGTCCTCGGCATCTTGGGCGGTAAGCCTCCGTTCGTGCCGTGCAACATCACCGCGTTGGCGACGCGCTCACCCTGGGGATCGACAAGATAAAAGGGCACACCGGCGAAGGTCTTGGTGGTCCAGTCAGAGAAGATCAGACGCTCCACATCCGCTTCGGTCGAATTGAACATTCCCTTGGTCGTCACGACGGTCGCCACCTTGGCGATGTCGAGCGGAACAAACTTGCCGCGGGCGGTGAGGAATTCGAGCAGGTTGGTCAATTCCTCGGGCTTCATCTGCTTTTCGAAGCCTTCGGGCATCAGTGACTTTTTCGAGGCGACAAGTTCGTCAATATCTTCCCGTGGGATCGCGTGTCGCTTCGCTTCGGTGTCGATGATTTCGATCGCGGTTTTACTTTCCCCGGCGAGCATCCCCGAGATCACACGGCCGTCTTCCAGCGCGACCGTGTAGACGCGGAAATTCCCTTCGACACTGCGGCTGGGATCGAGGATGTGAATCAGCAGTTCGTGCTTCGGATGCACCGCCATGCCAGTGAGATCCGGGCCAATCCGTTGGCCTTCCCCTGAGTGCATGTGGCACTTGGCACACTGCTTCTTGAAGACTTCCTTACCGAGAGCGACATCGCCTCTGGTCTCGGTGACAGAGTGCAATTCCTGCACGACCTTTTCGCGATCAGCGTTCGGGAGTCCTCCGGTCTGTTTGAGGAGCTTGTTGGCCCGGTCCCGCAGCGCTTTATCCGGATGCGTTGAAAGGGCCTGCTTCTGATCGAGTGAGAGCTCTGCCAGCTGCAGCGAACCGTCTTCCACGGCTTTCAGGAAGACGGTGGTGGTCGCGGGGCGGGCGAGCAACAGCCGTAACGCGGCAGCGCGAACCGCCGGGCTGAGACTCGGCGACCGTTCGACCAGTTGCGGGCCTAACGCTGCGGCCTGGCTGCCGGAAAGGGCCGCAATCAACTGGGCAGCCAGCTCGGCAGACGTTTTCGGAGTGATCAGCGATAAGACATTCTTGACGGCTTCGTCTGACTGGGACTGAAAGCTGATCAGCTGCTGGACCGCACTGATTCGCTCGGCATCCGGACGCTTCGGATCGCTGGCAGTCTCGAAGAGCGACGCAGCGATTTCACCAGCGTATTGCTCGAGCGCCTTGCTCCCCCACAGACTTCCCAGGCGTGCGAGCTGGCCTTTCGCGCCTGTTGACGAAACCTTGAACTGTTCCAAGAGCAGACGTTCTGCAGCGTCGGACAATTGGACGGAGTGATTCCTTGGCCAGCCCCGAGAGAGACCGGCCAGCATCGCATCGACCTGTTGTTCTCGGCAGTTGCGCAGAAGGGCGATGAACTGTTCGATTTCAGTCGCCGACGGCTTTCCTCGGGCCATGTGTTCGGCCACACGCTCGACGACCGGAGCGACGACTCCGTCCCATTGAATCATCGGGCCTTTCTGTGGCGTCAGGTCCGATTTCGAGAGAGCTTCCAGAAACGGCAGGGCATGCACTGCCGCAGCGCTGGTCACGGCATCCCGCAACCAGCGGTCGTTCATCGTTCCGGAAGTCTCGAGTGCGCTCCAGGCGATGATCTGTCCGGCAAGCGTTGATGAGGGCTGATCGGCGAGTGCGAGGAACGCGGCCAGTCGTACCTGCAGGTCGGCATCGTTGATGCTGGCGGACTTGTGAATCTGTTCGACAGACCACTCTGAAGCGGGCAGGACCTGCAGTGCGTTTCGGCGAACACCGGCCGAAGGATGCTTCAACGCGGAGGAGACTGCCGCGAGCACAACTGGCTGATTCTCGTCGATCGCCCCCAGTCCATGGAGCGTCCATAACGCATGAATCGCACCGACATTCAGGCCGATTTCGTCGACTGAAGGGTCGGCGATCAGTTTCAGCAACGCGGGGACGACATCGGTCTGGCCCCGTTCGACCAGCAGGCGTTGTGCATGACGTCGCCAAAGCAAATTATCGCGTGTGAGGGCGGTGACGAGTTCATCGGGGTGATCGATCGAGAGTGGAGATGCCTGCCGGAGCTTGCGCTCCGGGCTATTGGCAGCGGCATCGTACACGACGCGGTAGATGCGGCCGTGCTTCTTGTCACGCAGGTCGGATTCGTAGGCATTCCCTTTGCCGTTCTTGAACCCTGCCGGTGTCGGGTTGTGTTGGATGATGTAGTTGTACCAGTCGAGGACCCAGACGTTGCCATCGGGACCAACCTCGGCCATGATCGGCGCGGCCCATTCATCATCGGCTGCGACGAGATTCATCGGACTCGTGCTGCTAAAGCCCGCGCCGTCCCGCGCGAGCGTGAAGGTGCCGACGAGATGGCCAGTCGGTCCGCAGACGAAGGCGGTGCGGTTCCAGAACTGAGCGGGATACGTCCGGGCGGTATAGAGGGCATGCCCTGCACCGGCAGTGTAGCCGCCGAACTGGTCGACCTGGCGGATTTTGTCCGTGATCGGCTTGAAGAGGTAGGTGTCAGCGATCGACCCCAACTGCTCTGCGGACCAACCGCGAACCCGTTCGTAGTACCGGTTCGCGATCGGCATGAACATGCTGGGGTTGCGGTTCGCCGTCGAGCCGAAGATCAAGCCCTCTTCGCTCATTCCGAAGCCCCAGGTGTTGTTGTTCGACGAGCGAATGAATTCGACGTTCTCGACGACCGGTGTCCCAGGGACAGCAGTCCCTGGGCGTCCCTGCATCATGAACCGGAAGAATCCCATCCGGAATGGTTCGGATTTCTTCGCCAGATTTTCCCCGTAAGCAGGTTGCGAGGTGTTGTACCCCTGCATCGCCCAGATCGTGTTATCCAGTCCATACTGGAAATTGCTCACGCCCCCATGGGTATCAGCGAGAGCCCAGCCATTGATGAGAACGGTACGCACGTCGGCCCGGTCATCACCGTTGGTGTCTTTCAGGTAGAGCGTTTCGGTCCCGTTCTGAACGATCGCTCCCCCCTGATGGAAGGCGATGGCCGTCGGGATGCTTAAGCCTTCGGCGAAGACAGTGAATTTGTCGGCGCGGCCGTCGCCATCGGTGTCTTCACAGATCCGGAGGCGATCGCGTCCCTCACCGGGAGCCTGCAGGTCATTGGGATAGTCGACCGTCTCACAAATCCAGAGCCGCCCGCGCTCATCCCACGTCATCGCGATGGGTTTGCCCGCAAAGCTTGTTTCATCGGCGAAGAGTTCCAGGTGAAAGCCCTGCGGTATCGAGTAATGCTTCATCGATTCCGCCGACGGGAGCGGCTTCTGCATTTTCGTGTGGGCTTCACCGAGGAGGCCCCACTGGTTGCCCGGCCGATAGTTCGGAATCTTCGGGCCGACTTCTTCGTACTCGAAGGGCTGGAGGTTTTTCGCGATCGGTGTCATCGGCAGAGGATCAAACCGTCCCGCATCGACAAACGCCGGGACGACTTGTGGATCCTGACCGCAGGCCCACCGTGTGCCGCGCTCGACGAGATTGTGGAATCCGGCTTCACTGAAGGTTCGTTGATCGTGTCCCCAGGCGGTGTAAAAGATGCGGCCCTTCCCATGCGTCCGGACCCATGTCCAGGGTTCTTTGGTTTTGCCGTCGGCCTGCATGCCCTGGACGCGGTATTCCAGGATTGTGCGGTCTTTGTCGTTGTGTTTCGTATGGACGTAGGTTTCGTCCCAACTCGCGAACCCGCCGTAGCCCTTCATGATTGGATGGTCGGGAAGTGCGGTCTCCACGCGGAAGACTTCCCCGCCGTGCTTCTGGAATTGAGCGCCGACAAGCTCGACAAACTTCGTGGAATTGCGGAAGCAATACGAGGCACAGTGCAACGGGATGAACCCCTTGCCTGCAGCGACGTAGTCGAGCAGAGCCTGCTCTTGCGCGGGCGGGAGGACATCGATATTCGCGTAGAGCATCAAGCCATCGAATCCGGTCAGCGTTTCGGCAGAGAGAGCGGTCGACACGACGTCGGTGTATTTGAGCGTCACTCCGCGCGGCCGCAACGCGGCTTCGAGTTGTGCGAAACGTTCCACCGGCCGGTGATGTCCGTTATCGCCGAGGAACAGAATCTTCAGTGGGGGCGCATCGGCTGAGAATGCGACCGACCCAAGCATCGGCAGGATGGAGAACAGGAGCAGAGCACGCATGGCATCACTCACTACAGCGAGATGAGAATCGGTGATGAGAATGACCGGGAACGCAGCGAGATCGAAGTCGAGAAACTGATCTGAGAATCCGTGCTGCAGGATCAACCTGCCACGTCTTGAGAATGCTTTTACGGCTGGGGCGGCTGCTGAAAGAGTCGCTGGACGAAGTGATAGAGCGCCTGCTTCCATTCTGCCGCATCATGCCCGTGCGCGGCGACGTGCCAGACATGCGGAACCTGATGTTGTTTAAGTTCGGCATGCAGTCGTTGACTGATGTGCAACAACCCGTCCTTGTTACCGCACGAGAGCCACAGCAGATGCAGTTTTTTCACCGCATCGGCATCCTTGAGGAGTTCTTCCGGTTTGCGCGTATTCGGAGCCGAGGAGAATCCCCCGACCCAGCCAAAGGTCTCCAGGTGTCCCAGCCCAAAGTTCAGTGACTGTCCACCGCCCATCGAAAGCCCTGCTAACGCCCGATGATCGCGGTCAGCGTGCGTGCTGTAGCGAGCTTCTATCGCCGGAATTACGTCATTCAGCAGATCGTGCTCAAAAGTTGCAAACGCCGGAGCCGATGCAAACACGTTTCCTTCCGCGCGATCGTTCTGCTGGGCACGACCGTTGGGCATCACGACGATCATCGGAACGGCTTTTCCGTCAGCGATCAGGTTGTCGAGCATCACCTGCGGCTGTGCAAATCGCTGCCACTCCGTCTCATCGCCTCCAATTCCGTGCAACAGATACAGCACGGGGTACTTCTGGTCTTTTGAATAGCCCGGCGGAGTGTAGACGTTCATCTTGCGCGTCTTGCCGACAGTCTTCGAGTCGTATTCGATCATCGTGAGCTGGCCATGCAGCACATCCTCGCGACGCCGGTCATAACCCTTCGCTGGCTCGGGAAACGCCGGGACATCATCGGCTTGCAGTACAATGGGCTGACCCGCACCCCGCGGACTCCCCGAGCGTTTTCCCGTTGGAAGGTTCGAATCCTGGGCTCCGGCACTATTCACCACGAGAAGAAAACAGACGATCATCCACTTCATCGAATGTTCCTACGAACGACACGGGGATGTTCCACAGGTGACGGAACAGCAGCTGGTGAGTGGTCCTCAAAACAGTCGAGCCAGCACTGTAGCCCTTCGTGATTGCACGAGTCTCAGGCGTACGGTTTGACCGTACGTGACTTCGCGGATCGACTGGCAAAAGTTCAGGCTGACGTCTGAAGCCGACCGTTGCGATCAGTCGAATCCTGTCTGGGCTGGCTGATCAGTCAGGCAACTGCGCACCTTTATTTCAGCGTGAACGCCGGGAGTTTGACGATCGCGCCCCCCTGCTCTGCCGATTGATGGGCGCAGATCCCGACACAGGTCCAGTTGGCCGATTGCACGGCGTTCGGCCACGGGTCGCGATTCTGGACGAGGGCCGAGACGAATTCGTTCACGAGGTGTGGATGCGATCCACCATGACCGCCCCCTTGAATGAACGAGAGGTGATCGGCGTCCTGGATCGTCTTCGTAAACATCCGAATTGGCTCAGGGAGCAAATGCGCGAAGTCCGGGACCTCGATCTTCGACGGAATTTCGTGCTCGGGCTTCTTGGCGGTGTGCAGGACGTGCGGTTCGTTTTCCACGAGCGTCCACTCGAAACTTTTCTTCGTCCCGTAGACATCGAAGCTCTCGCGGTACTGGCGGGCCACGTCGTACAGGAACCGCCAGATGTGGGCCGTCACGTCGCTGTCTTTCAGCTTGATGTGGCAGCTTTCGACGGCGTACTTGTTGCCTGACTTCTGGGCGATGTCGTCCCGGACTGTCCCCGAGCCGAAGCAGCTCACGTACTCGGCAACGCTGTCCATCAAGCCCAGGCACGGGCTGACAACGTGCGTGGCGTAGTGCATCGGGATCATTCGTTCCCAGTAGCTCGGCCAGCCATCCATGTCCTGCGGATGCGAGGCCGCGAGGTGTTGAATCTTGCCAAGTTCCCCCTTGAGGTAGAGGTCCTTGATGAACAGGAACTCGCGGGAATACACGACGGTTTCGGCCATCATGTACTTCTTGCCCGACTTCGCGACGGCGTTGCAGATCTGCTCGCATTCCTCGATGGTCGTCGCCATCGGAACGGTGCACATCACGTGCTTGCCCGCTTCGAGCGCCCGTAGCGACATCCATGCATGGTCGGGAATCGGCGAGTTGATGTGAACGAAGTCGACCTGTGGATCGGCCAGCACGTCGTCGTAATTCGTATACCGCTTGGCGATCCCAAATCGATCGCCGATCTGGTTGAGGTGTTCCTGATTGCGCTGACAGATGGCGTGGACTTCGGCCTGCGGATGCCGCTGATAGATCGGAATGAACTCCGCACCAAAGCCGAGTCCAACCATCGCCACCTTCATGCGTGCGTCGCTCATGATGTCGTTCCGCAGGAGTCTGCTCGTGAAGGCGACCGACACGCCACTCGCGCTTGTCGCCTTGAATTCATGAATCACTTTAACAGTTCGCGGCGGCGACTCCATGAGCTTTTGCGGCCTGTGTCGGAGATATTTACCCTTCCCAGCTTGCCACGAGATCAGAGAAAATCGAGAATTCTGAGAGTAGGCCGCTTTGGCCTGACTGTCCGAAAGTCGATTTGTCGGAGATATTTCTCATATCGATGGGTTCAAAGGATGTCTCGTCGCCCGGCAGTCGCGTTGCTCATCGAAACCTCGAATCGCTATTCCCGCGGGCTGCTGGAAGGGATCGTTCACTACGTGCGGGCCCATGACTCCTGGTCGATCTGGTTGCCGGAACAACGCCGGGGAGAGCCGCCGCCACAACAACTCGCGCGCTGGCAGGGTGATGGTGTGATCGCCCGCATCGAGACCGCGGAGATCGCTCGAGCTCTGAATCGTCGCCGCCTCCCTGTCGTCGATGTGAGCGCGGCTCGACCGCTGACGACTGTCCCCTGGGTCGAAACCGATGATGCAGCGATTGCCCGCATGGCCGCTGAGCATCTGGTCGAACGCGGATTTCGTCGACTCGCTTTTGTGGGCGAGCCCCAATTCAACTGGTCGCGCTATCGCGAGTTGGAATTTCAGAAATGCTGTCGCGAGGCGGGGGTGACCTGCGAAGTCTATGAACCGCAACGGCAGCGTCTCTCATCGATACGGCGCATGGCCGATTCCGCGCGGTTGTCCCACTGGCTGAGTACTCTCGTAAAGCCCGTCGGCGTGTTCGCCAGTTATGACATCAAAGCGCAGCAGGTGCTGGAGTGCTGCCGCGAACTGGGATTGGCGGTCCCTGAACAAGTCGCGGTGCTGGGGGTCGATAACGATCCGCTGTTGTGCAATCTCTGCACACCATCGTTATCGAGCATCATGCCCGATACGCTGCGGACGGGGGCTCTGGCGGCTGAACTGCTCGATCGCATGATGCGGGGTGAGACCGTACTCCCCCAGGCTTATCTGATCCCGCCGCTGGGAGTCGTGACACGCCATTCGACCGATATTCTGGCAATCGAAGATGCCGACGTGGCGGCTGCACTGCGTTGTATTCGAGAACGAGCCCGTGAAGGGATCGACGTGGGGGATCTGCTCCGGGAAATTCCCGTCTCACGACGGGTGCTGGAAGCCAAGTTCCGCAAACTCGTCGGCCGCACGCCTCACGCCGAGATTCTCCGCGTCCGACTGCATCGCGTCCGGCAACTGCTCATCGAAACCGAACTATCGATCGGCGAGATCGCGGCTCGCGTCGGGTTCCGGCATGCCGAGTATCTGACGGTTGCCTTTCGGCGTTCGCTGGGGACGACACCCACAGAGTTCCGCGCGACGCATCAATTACGGGGCGGGATCGGGAGCTGGGAGAATGAAACCGTCACGGGGACATCAATGAACAATGTCGGGGCGTCATAGCGGAATCGCCAGCTGCGTGGCCCACCGGTCACTTTCTGAAAGCGGTACTCGATCCCCACCCCTCCATCCGCTTCAAGTGTGACTTCGGAATCGGTGTAGGCCATCCGTTCGCCGGTCGATGTTTCCAGTGCCGCGGATTGATGCAGAACCCAGGTTCGATGCGACTCGAACGCCGGTCCTCCCGTGTCATACGCGACCAGGATCCGCACGGTCACATCGTGAGTTCGATCGGCTCGCGGTGTGATCAACAGGCGTTGTAGCCGGACCGAAACGCCTCCGCGTCGTCGCAGAACACCCGGTTGCAACGCCTCTTCATCGAAGAGAATCGCTGCCGTCGCAGCCGCGAGATGTACCGTCCCGGTTCCCTGCCAGGACCAGGACAGGCTGCTGGTGGTCTTCGGCCAGACGAGATCGAGCGGCCAGACAACCTGCCGCATCCCTTCATGAAACGGCAATTCCAGTTCTGCCCCTTCTGTCCAGGGATGGACCGCGGTCGTTCCCACTGTTCCACGCCAATCCTCGGAGCGGACGCGTAAAAACAGTGGACGCAGGCGTGGTTCAGCCTGCCAAGTCGTTTCGAGTCGCAGCAGAGTATGTTCCGGGTCATTCGGCAGCGGCTTCGTTCCCGCCAGTCGTGCATCCACTCGAAACGGACCAGTGATTGCGGACGCGGAAGCGCTGGCCTGACCCGCCAGGGGTAAGGCGAACTGATAGCGCCCAGTCTCGTGATGCCATGTCATCCGCCGACCAGAGGTGTCTTCGAGCTCTGCAATCGCCTGCCAGAAGGGAGTCTTTTCCCAGCGAACGGTAAACGGTTTGTCGCTCGCGCCGGGAGACTCGATCGCGGGATTCCCGGTCGACGAGGACAATTCCGCGAGATGGCTGACAAGTGCCCCGGAACTCATCCGGGTGATGGTCGCTGCAGCCACAGAGTCCTGCGCTTGGCGACGTTCGAGCCGCGATCGCAATGCGATGAGGGTTTCACGGGCCGCGGCTGACTTCACCAGTCCTGGGGAAGGGAGCAACGGCAAAACAGCGGGCCCGTACGACTCGAGTTTTTCCGCTGCCATCGTCCGTTCGCTCAGCCGATCAGCGTCGAGTGCCTCGACCCAGCGACGGACCTCGGCTTCATCCTGAAGAACAACATCCGCGGCTGCTCCCCGTAACGTCAGACTGAGGCTGAACACGACGAACAGAGCCATGCAACGCATCACAGTCAATCCCTCCGGGGAAGCGACTCTGACAAGCACCTCATGACGGTCGCCGCGGGGTGTGTTCAGTTGGAGACCTTTTTCTTGGCCTTGTTCTTCTTCGGGGTTGCCGGTTGATCGACACTGCTTGGAGCCGCCTGCTGCGCACTCCATTGATCCCACATTCTCTGCAGGGTCGCAACGGTCTCGGGCTGCTCGGCGGCACGGTCTCGCGTCTCGTTGCGGTCCTCTGCCAGGTGATAGAGTTCGGGCTTCCCGCTCCCTCCACGGGAGACCACAAGTTTCCAGTCGCCATGACGAATGGCCCATTGTTCGCCGAAACGCCAGTATAAGGTTTCGCGGGGGCGACCGGTGTGCTTTCCTTGGAAATAGGGAAGGAGATTGACGCCATCGAGTTTCCATGCCGGGTCTGTCGACTGGCCTGCGGCTGCGAGGGCCGTTGGTAACACGTCCAGATTCATCACGGGGAAATCGTAGGTCTTGCCTTCGGGCAGGGTCCCTTTCCATTGGACCAGGAAGGGAACGCGCGGCCCCCCTTCGAAGGTCGTCATCTTGAAACCGCGCAGTCCTCCGTTCTGTGAGGTCGTGCTGGCGGTCGGGCCGCCATTATCGCCAATGAAGAAGATGAGAGTTTGCGACTCCTGGTTGAGCGCCTGAATCTTATCCAGCACCCGACCGACGGCGTCATCCATACTGGAGAGCATCGCGGCGAACAGACGCCGCTTCTCGTCGGTGATGTTCGGGAAACGTTCAAGGGATTTCTTCGGCGCCTGCAGCGGGGCATGTTGCGCGTTGAAGGGGAGATACAGGAACCAGGGTTGCTGATGATGTTTTTCCAGCCAGTCGACCGCGCGTTCGGCGTAGGCATCGGTGGTGTAGTAATCCGGATCTTCGATCTTGCGGATCTCGGACGAAAGACGCGAATCGATGAACTGGGTGGGGTGGTAGAACGGTGTATTGGCGAGCGTCCCGTAGAACTCATCAAACCCGCGTTTCATCGGATGGTAGGGCTCACTTTCTCCGAGATGCCACTTCCCGACGCAAGCCGTGGCATAGCCGTGCGCTTTCAGGCGATCCGCCAGAGTTCGCTCTTCGAGGACTAACCCCGATTTTTTGGCCACGCTGTTGAATTCATGGCCGAACCGGGTCGGATACTTCCCGGTCATCAGACCGGCGCGAGAGGGGCTGCAGTAGGTCGCCGCGACATAACCCTGCGTGCAACGGAGTCCATGTTTTGCCAGCGAATCGATGTGTGGTGTCGGGATCTCGGGATTCCCCTGGCAGCCGAGTTCCCCCCATCCCAGATCGTCCGCGTAAATGATCAGGATGTTCGCCGGACGCTCGGCTCCCCAGACAGGGGGCAGGCTGGTCCAACCGAGGATCATGGACCAAGCGAGGATGGAGATGCTGTGTTTCATCGCGAGTGAACTCCACGAAAGCGGTTGATCTGGATTCAGAGCCAGTTCAAGACTGTCGGAATTGTCAGGTTGAGGCGGCGATTATGGCACTTCTCGGCTGAAAAAACAGCAAAATCCGGGCAGTCGTGCTTCATCATCAGGCAACTGGTGGTCACGCCTCCTCACCTTACTGGGAATTCAGGAGCAGCGTCTTGGACGACCCCAAGAATGTGGATAGAACA
Source organism: Planctomycetaceae bacterium (assembly GCA_044229335.1). Lineage (GTDB taxonomy): Bacteria > Planctomycetota > Planctomycetia > Planctomycetales > Planctomycetaceae > DSVQ01. The sequence goes on from JBGATC010000025.1 coordinate 24,105, forward strand.
GGTCGATCGAACTAGATGTTGAGATCTTGAGTTCGTCCACAGCTGAGAGCCAACTCTTGGCGACCCTGGATTTTGAGGATGACCGCATGAGTACTGAGAATGCCCCGGCCCCAGCGTTTTCAGGATTCAGTCGCAATCTGCGGTCGGACGTGACCTCAGGTTTCCTCGTGTTTCTGATCGCCTTGCCCCTCTGCCTGGCAATTTCCATTGCGAGCGGTTTCCCCGCCACTGCCGGAGTTTTCACCGCCATTGTCGGTGGCCTGCTGGCACCATGGATCAGCAACTCGGAACTGACGATCAAAGGTCCCGCCGCCGGCATGATCGCGATCGTGCTTGGTTGTTTTCTCGAGTTTGGTGGCGGGGATGCTGACAAGGCGGGACAAGCTCAGCGGCTGGTGCTGGGCGTCTGCGTCATCGCGGGGCTGCTGCAGATCGCCTTCGCACTGATGCGAACAGGGTTTGTGAGTGAACTCTTCCCGACTGCCGCCGTGCATGGGCTGCTCGCCGCGATTGGTGTCATCATCATCGCCAACCAGTCACATCGGATGTTGGGAGTCACCCCGGCGAAGAACATCATTCATGGTGTGGCCCATCCCAAAGAGCCGCTCCAGCTGCTCGCAGAGATTCCCAATTCCATCATCCATGAGAATCCGGAAATTGCCTTCATCGGTATTCTCTCTCTGGTGGTGCTCTTCACGTGGCCGCTCTTGAAATGGTCCTTTGCGAAGAAGATTCCGGGGCAGTTGGTCGTCATCGCGATCAGCATTCCCTTGGGTTACTACTTCGATCTCGACCATACGCACACGTATTCCTTCTTCGGACACGAACATCAGGTGAACAGCAGTTATCTCGTGAGTGTCCCGGCGAGTTTGCTCCAAGCCGTGATGACACCCGATTTCTCCGGCATCACGTCGTGGGTCGGTATCAAATGGATCGTGATGTTCACGCTGATCGGCACCTTGGAATCACTGCTCTCAGCGAAGGCGGTGGATGTGCTCGATCCCCATCGTCGTAAGACCGATTTCAATCGTGACCTGCTTGCGGTGGGGGTGGGCAACACGCTGGTCGCCTGTATCGGCGGACTCCCGATGATTTCCGAAATCGTGCGCAGTAAAGCGAACATCGATAACGGGGCCAAGTCGCGGTTCGCGAATATGTACCATGGATTGTTCCTGTTGACGTTCGTGGCGCTGATGCCTGGGTTGCTGCATCGAATTCCTCTGGCCGCGCTGGCGGCTATGCTCGTCTTCACCGGCTTCCGGCTGGCTCATCCACGTGAATTCCAGCACATGTACCATGTCGGTCGTGAGCAACTGCTGGTGTTTGCCGGCACGCTGGTCGCCGTCCTCGCCACCGACCTCCTCGTGGGGGTCTTTATCGGAGTTGGCCTGGAAATCGCGATTCACCTCTTGCGTGGTGTGACTCCGATGGCCTTCATCAAGCCGCGGCTTGAAATCGACGAACCGGATGAAGGTTCAACGCGAATCAAGGTGACCAACTCGGCCGTCTTCTCAAACTGGATCAGCCTGCGAAAAACCATGATGGCCATCGAGCCGGACCGGACGATCATTCTCGACCTGTCTTCCACCCGGTACGTCGATCACAGCACGATGGAAAAACTGCATCTGTTGCAAGATGATCTCTTTCACCAGGGACGCCATCTCCTGGTGGTCGGGCTTCGCGGACACACGCCGGTGTCGCATCATCCACTCGCTGCTCGTCGAAAGTCCAACAAAACTCAGAGTGGCCATTCTGCGGATGCAGAACCGGAACCAGCGAGCAAAGTCTGAAGCTGATCGTTCATTCTCTTGATGACTGACACAGAGGCCGGACAGTTTTGTCCGGCCTCTGTGATTTCATGCGTTTCGTTCTGACCGCGGGAATAACGTGCCATCGTGTTGCCTCTTTCATCGCAGAGCTGAGATACGACCGGCAGACCGACGACTCAGAAACCTTGTAGTGCCATGCGGAGTGCGCAGGGAACCGGTCTCTGCTCTATGGTTCTGCCGAGAGGTCGTGGGAAATGAACGGGGCTGCGATGTGCGGGCAAATCGTCATTTTCACCGGTTGTCTCGCTGTTGTGGGGTGTGGCGGTGGGGCTGCGTTGCCACCGGGTCTCGCGCCGGCGGCGCTCGCAGCTCAGCCGACGGGACCGCTTCGTCGCGTGATTCAGACATTTCAATATGAACTGCGCGTCAATGACTTATCACTGACGGAGTCCGCCGTCTCCGCCGCTGTGACTCGCTGTGGTGGCTATCTCGCTGAGAGTTCGGTGCATCATTCGACCCGATGGGGCCGCTGGACGATCCGGTTGCCAGTCGAGCGGCAGCGGGAGTTTCTGGAGGAACTTCCGCAGTGGGGAGCGATCCTGTCAGCCTCTTCCACGGCAGAAGATGTCACGTCGCAGTGGGTTGATGTGGAAGCCCGAATCGCGGCCAAAAAAGTTGAGGAGACGCGGCTACTCCAATTGCTGTCCGATTCGACCGGGACCTTGCCGGATGTGCTGGCAGTCGAGCAGCAACTACAACGGGTTCGCGAAGAGATCGAACAGGCGGAACGTCGTCTGGCAACATTGGAGAACGCAACGACGTTTTCGACGGTCCAGTTGACCGCAACGGAATGGACGACGATCGCCTGGTCGCCGAAGCAGCCATTGACCACGCAGGCGGTCACCGTGTTCTGGCAGTCTTGCCTGTGGCTGTCGATGCTCGCCCGTGGCGCAGTGATCGTGCTGGCCGCCGCGATCCCGTGGCTGTTGACCGCCGGTGCGGGCCTGACGCCCCTGTGGTACTGGGGACAGAAGCAACGAGTCCGCTTACGGCAGGCGAAATAACCGGCGGGCATTGGCGGTTGTGGCGGCGGCAAAATCCGCATGCACCAGGCCTCGCAGATCGGCCAGCCGGTTCGCGGTGATCTTGACGTTCACCGGTTCATTTCGCCGACCACGATCGAGCGGCGAAGGAGAAAGATAAGGGGCGTCAGTCTCGACGAGGATCCGATCGAGTGGCACCTCCAGCGCTGTCTGACGAAGCACTTCGTTCCGCTTGTAAGTAATCATTCCCGAGAACGAGAGATGCAGGCCGAGATCCAGGCAGGTCCGGGCAGTGGCTGCATCTCCCGCGAAAGAATGCATGACGCCGGACAACGGCCCGGCAGATGCTGCCCGTTGCAGGACGGCAACAACATCCGCTTCGGCATCGCGGCAGTGGACGACGAACGGCAGGTCCAATCCGCGGGCCAGCGCAAGATGTCGCTCAAAGTACTCGACCTGGAGTGGGAACGGTGCCCGGTCCCAGTAGCGGTCGAGTCCGGTCTCGCCGATCCCCACGACTTTAGGTTGACGGGCGAGCGCTTCGATGGCCGCGAAATCGTCCGGTAAAGCCGTCGCCACGTAATTCGGTTGAATCCCGACAACCGCGTAGACGGCAGGGTATTCCTGCGCGAGAGCGACCGCCTGTTCGCTGGTCTCGCGGGTGATGCCGATCACCAGCATCTGACTTACGCCGGCATCGACCGACCGACGAATGACGTCGGCCCGGTCGGACTGGAAGACGTCTTCATTCAGATGGCAGTGCGTATCAACCCAGTACATGCTGCGCCCGGCGTTCGTTAGTGCGTCGCGAGGGCTACGGCCGGCTGTCCGAGGTGCTGGATCGCCGCGGTGATCGACCGTTCTTCAGTCAGCAGGCGGTTGACAAGTTCCACCGCAGCGGGGTCATCGACACACGTGTGGGCCGCTTCGTCGAGTTCTGCGACCAGCGCTGCCTGCGATTCGAGCAGATGCGGCAGAAAGTAACCAGTCGAGAGAAAATGCAGGTCGGTATAGTCGGTCGGGTAGGCACCGAAATCGACCGTCCAGCCTCGCGCGATCAGGAGTTCCGCCAAGGCTCGGACTGACGCTTGCTGGCGATCGGCGAGTCTGACCAACTCGGTCCCCTGCGTTCCGGTTGCCGACCACAGTCCACTTTCGACTGCGTACTGAAGCAGACTCCGGGCAAGGTCGACCAGGAGTTCGTTGAGCTTCGCGTTATGCGTGATGGCCGCCACGTTATCTCTCAACAGCAAGGAGCGAGGGCTGGGTCAGTGCTTACGGAAACAGGACAGCCGCAGCCTGCCGAGCCGCATCGCTGACGAGTTGCACGTGAATTCCCAGGACGAGAATCGGCAGCGTGACCAGAATGACGTAGAGACCAGTCGAGGAAAATGCTGGAACGCGAACTGGACGAGCACCAGCGGGGCGTTCGTTGAGGTACATCGTCTTCAAGACGCGGATGTAATAGAACAGGCTGAGGACCGTGTTCAAGCCCCCCACGGCGAGGATGGCAAACATCCCCCAGTGGACGGCACCCGCATCATAGACCGAGGCGAAGACGAACAACTTGCCGACAAATCCACCGAGCGGCGGCAGTCCCACCAGACTGAAGAGGCAGGTTGCCATCCCGACGGCCAGCACCGGAGCCTGGAAACCGAGGCCGCGGTAATCGTCAATTTCCTCGCTGAAGATCTCATTGCGGATCAGGGCGGTGATCGCAAAAGCCCCGAGATTCATGAAGAGGTAGACGACCAGGTAGTACAACAACCCTTCGACGGCTTTCGAGGAGCGGAGGCTTAACCCTTCAACTCCCGGTTCACCCAATCCACTCGCCTGCAGTACAATCAACGCGGAAACACCCATCAGCATGTAACCGGCATGGGCGATCGTCGAGTAGGCCAGCAACCGCTTCATGTTCGTCTGCGAGTAGGCTGCCAGATTGCCGAATGTGGCGGAGAGGGCTGCAATCACACCGACGCTGACGCCGACAGTGACGTAGAACGGACTGAGCTCCGGACCGACTGACGACATGAGGGCCAGAACCGTCCGAATCAGCAGGGTGAAGGCCGCTGCTTTGGAGGCGACGCTCAGGAACGCACCGATTTCCGCGGCAGCTCCGTGGAACACGTCTGGAGCCCAGAAGTGGAACGGCACAATCGACAGCTTGAAGGCGAAGCCGACCATGACCATCAAGAGGGCCAGAGCCAGCGTGCGCGTCGCGGGGTTCGCCAAGGAGGCGTCGTGTGCGGTCAGCACCAGGTTCAGTCGGACGCCGAGTTCCGTGAATTCACCGGTTCCCAGCAAGCCCATGAGGAGTGTGATGCCATAGAGCATTACGCCAGCCGCCCCTGCACCGTAGACGACGTACTTCAGTGCAGCTTCGCTGGCGGATTTACGGCCCTTGAGGAATCCGACCAGCGCGTAGCCCGGAACACTGGCCATTTCGATGCCGATGAAGAGCATCAACAGGTGGTTCGCGCCGCACATCAGCAGCAGGCCGACCGAGGCTCCCATCAGCAAGGTGTAGAAGTCCGGCCCATCTTCTCGGTCCGGAATGCCGCTCAGCACCGTCAACGCAATGACGAATACCAGGAACAGCAGGAGAATCAGCCGGACGAAGGCTGCGAAGCGATCGAAGGCCATGAGGCCCGAGAAATAGTGCACGGTGACATCGACGGAGGCGTTCGCATCCGCGAACATCCACAGCGACAACCCGAAGGCGGAAAGGCTGCCCACAAGGGCGACCCAGTGAGCGGGAAGTCGTCGATCCAGGCCGGCGATCCGGACGAGCAGCATCAGCACGATCCCCGCCGTGAGCGCGAGTTCGGGTGAGGCGAGCCGCAACGACCGGGCCGTCGTTTCTTCGAGCAACGATGTTAGCAAGGCTTGAAACACGGGACACAATCCTCACGGGCGATCGCAGGGATGCCCGAATTCCCGAACGGCGGACTTACGGCAGCATGGTGGTCGCGGGGACGGCGGCTTCCATCGGCACCGCACGGTATGCCGCATCGAGGTTATTCACCAGCAACTCGATGCTGGGGTCCATCAGGTCGAACAACAACTGCGGGAAGACCCCCAGCACGATTGCAAAGACCAGCAGTGTGTAGGCAATCGCCATTTCCCGGCTGTTCATCGGGGTCAGGGCTTCGGGATGGGGACCTTTATAGGTCGGCCCGAAGTACACCCGTTGAATCGTCCAGAGGATGTAACCGGCCGTCAAAATGACCCCGGCCGCGGCAATGATCGCCAGCGTGTGGTCGAAGTTCCAGCAGCTCAGCACCGAGAAGGCTTCCCCGATGAACCCGCAGAGACCCGGCAGACCCAGACCGGCAAAGAAAATTCCCGCGGCCAGACCGGTATAGTGCGGCATCAGCCCGGCGATTCCCCCGAACTGGTTCAGATCGCGATGATGGACCCGGTCGTAGAGGACGCCGACCATAAAGAACATGCCAGTCGACGAGATGCCGTGGGCGATCATCTGGAACATCGCCGCGTTGATCCCCATCTGCCAGTAGTACAGGCTGCGGTCAGCCTGCTCCCCGATCTTCCAGACTGCGAGACCGAGGAGCACGTAACCCATATGGCTGACCGAGCTATACGCCACGAGTCGCTTGAAGTCGGTCTGGGCGAGGGCGGCGAAGGCTCCGTAGATGATGCTGAAGACCCCGAGGGCCACCATCGCGTAGGCACAGTACTGGGCCCCAATGGGGCAGAGCGGGAAGGCGATCCGAATGATCCCGTAGCCCCCCATCTTCAAGAGCACGCCCGCCAGAATCATACTGATTGGGGTTGGTGCTTCGACGTGGGCATCCGGCAACCAGGTGTGGAACGGGAACGCGGGCATCTTGATCGCGAAGCCGATGAAGAGCATCACGAAGGCGGTGATCTGGAACGTCGCGAGGGTGTACAGGAAGAATTTGATCGCCGCATATTCACGCCGCGGCCCCCCCCAGATGCCGATCAGGAAGTACATCGGCAGCAGCATGACTTCCCAGAAGACATAGAACAGGAAGAAGTCGAGTGAGAGGAAGACCCCCATGATCCCGGTTTCGAGGATCAGGAAGAGGATCACGTAGCCTTTCAGATGCTTTTCAATGCTCCAACTGGCGGCCATCGCGAGAAGACAGACCAACCCAGTGAGAATCACGAGCGGGAGGCTGATGCCATCCACCCCGAGGGCGTAGTGGACATTCCAGGTTTTGATCCACGGGATGGCGAAGTACATCTGCATTCCGTGATGCAGGGTCTTCGCGTCGGCGTTGGGATCGTACTGACCCAGGAGCATCAGTGTCAGGACGAAGGTGAGCGCCGTTCCGAACAGACCGGTGTAACGGATCGCGTCATTCGCTTTCGAATCGAAAGCGAGAATCAGCAGCGACCACAAGGCCGGCAGGAACACGATACCGCCGAGGAGAAATTCCGGAGTCAACATGGCGAACTTTAACCTTGGGAATGTTTCCCGCACTGGCCCCGAGCGTTACTTCGGCAAAGCCGTGATGAATGCTGCAAACAAGACCACGACACCGACCGCGATCCACATCACGTAGTGTCGCAATTGACCAGTCTGAAAGTTGCGGAGCGAACGACCGAACGATCCGGTCGACTGCGCCACGAGATTCACGAGACCGTCGATCATTCCTTCATCGAACCAGCGATCCCAGCGGGCGACAAACAGGCCCACCGCAGTCGTTGAATGCAGAATCTGATCCAGAACACGCTTGTCAAAGGCCTGACACCAGGCACCGACAATGTGGACGGGGCGGACAAACATCACATCATAGAGCGTATCGAACCGCCACTTGTCGACGAGGAAATCGTAGACTCCGCCAGCATTGCGGCGGATATCGTCCGGATTCACCACGCGGGCACAGTAGATGAGATAGGCAATCCCTGTCCCGGCAAACGCGGCGATCAACGCCAGTGTTCCTGCGGTGCCATGCACAGCATGAACTGCGTGATGGCCGGGCAGAACGAGCGAAGCAACTCGGTTCGACACAACCGTTCCTTCAGCCGGAACGGCTTCACTGTAAGCCAGGAGCTTATACAGCCAGCCCTCTTCCCCACCCAGGGCACAGCCCGCGGCGAGGAATGCCAGGACGACGAGCGGGATCGTCATGATGGCCGGGTTTTCGTGAGCATGATCGTAAACATGCTCATCCTTCGCCGGACCGGTGAACGTCATGAACCACAGGCGGAACATGTAGAACGCCGTGATCCCCGCCGTGACCAGCGGTGTGATGAACAGTAGATTGTGAATGCTGTTCGGGTTCATCTGAGCGAAGGCGAGCGCGGAAGCGACAATGGCGTCTTTCGAGTGGAAACCCGAGAACGCAATCGGCTGACCGAACAGATAACTACTGCCGGGGATCGCCAGACCGGCGATGGCAATCACACCGACCAGCATGGTGTAGGCGGTGATCGGCATCTTTCGTCGCAACCCGCCCATCTGCCGCATGTCCTGGACGTGATGGCAACCGGCGATCACTGACCCCGAGCAGAGGAACATCAGCGACTTGAAGAAGGCGTGCGTCACGAGGTGGAAGAGTCCCGCGCCCCAGCCCGCGACGCCGATCCCCAGCATCATGTAACCGAGCTGGCTGATCGTTGAGTAGGCCAGCACACGCTTAATGTCTGTCGCGACGATCGCGATGGTCGCGGCGACGAACAGAGTGATGCAGCCGATGTAGGCGATCCCCAGGAGGACTTCCGGCGGGAACATCGGGTAGAACCGACCCGCTAGATACACCCCGGCGGCGACCATGGTTGCTGAGTGGACGAGCGCGGAGACCGGTGTCGGTCCTTCCATTGCGTCGGGCAACCAGGTCTGGAGCGGGAACTGGGCACTCTTGCCGATGCTCCCCGCGAAGACCCCGAGACCCGCCGCAATCAGGAGCAGGTAACTGATCGTCCGGGGCGTTGAGCCCTCGGTCAGTCGCTGGCCATGGGAGTCCCGCAGGTAGACCTGCTTGCCGTCCTCAGAGACATCGAGCTGGCCGTCATTGCCGCGGACCATCGAGAAGAGGCCCGTCAGTTCACCGTGCTCGGTGGGCGTATCGAAAAAACGGAACGTCCCGAGAGAAGTCCAGAGGATCATCAGACCGATCAGGAAGCCGAAGTCGCCAACGCGGTTCATGATGAACGCTTTGTTGGCGGCTGTGCTGGCCGATTTGCGTTCGACGTAGAAGCCGATCAGCAGGTAGCTGCAGACGCCGACCAGTTCCCAGAAAATGAAGACCTGGAAAATGTTGCCAGCGAGTACAAGCCCCAGCATCGAGAAGCAGAACAGCGACAGGAACGCGAAGAACCGGTGGAACCGACCCGGGCGGGTGAAGTGCCCGTGAGAGGTGTGAACTTCGTGGTCTTCGTATTCTTCGGTCAGCTCATCTTTCATGTAGCCGATGGCGAAGAGATGGATGCACGTAGCGATGAACGTGACCATCGTGAACATCACCAGCGTCAGGCTGTCGATGTAATAGTCGAGGGTAATCTGCAGCGGACCAAAGCTGGCCAGTCGATAGAATGTGCCGAAATAGACCCCGCGCGATTTGGAATGTCCGTCGTCGTGCGCGTGATCGGCAGGGGCTGCAGCGAGAGCATCAGCGGGTCGGTCAGCCCCCTTCTCAGGGTGCTCCTCGCCAGCCGGATGAGCGTCGGACTTGGCGTGGGCTTCCTTGTGATGTTCATCACCGTGATGAGCATCCTCAGCAGCAGCGTGATGCCCGTGCTCGGTCGGTTTGAGAGCTTCCCATCCGGTGGCGCTCCCCCAGTAGAGGAGCGCGCTCAGGCTGCAGAGAAACCCACCGGCGATACAGCCGACTGCAACGAAGGCCGGAGCCTTGCTGAGCCGATGGCTCCAGCGCCATTGGAGGGCGTAGATTTCGACCACGAAACCGGCAAGCGGCAACAGCCACGCAAGGGCGAGCAAGTTGCGGAGCACGGAGCCGGTGGAGTCCATGACGACGGTCTTCCCAAACTGAGCGATACGGTCGGAGTCGAAGACAAGTTGACGGAGTCCGTCAGCCCTGCAACTCGCCTCCGCGGTCGACGTCGATAGTCAGGTGGTTGTTATAGAAGTTCAAGGCAATCGCGAGTGCGATCGCCGCTTCCGCTGCTGCCAGCACGATGACAAAGAGGGCGAACACATGGCCATCGAGTCCCAGTGAGGTGTACCGGGAAAACGCGACCAGGTTGAGGTTCGCCCCGTTCAGGACGAGTTCCACACCCATCAAGACGCCGATGCCGTTCCGCTTGATCGCCATGCAGACGACGCCGCAGACGAACAGGACTGCACCGACGAAAAGATAGGCATTCAGCCCGACAGGTTCCATAGTGTCCTCGCGGGTTACCAGTTTTCGCCCGACGGTTCTGTTCGTCGCTTCGCCCGGGCGAGATACGCTGCCCCGACCAGCACGACGAGCAGATGGACCGACACGATTTCAAAAGGAAGCAGATAGCCCGGCAGCGCTGGGGCTTCCGGGGCAACTTTCGTACGAAGACCCAGGAAGGCCAGACCCAGCGGTCGGACCGTGGCCCCTTCCGGATTGTTGGAGAGCGCGGCAGTCCCGGGCGGCAGGGCTTCCGTCGTCGCGGTCCAGTCGAGGGCCACGACCGAGTAGACCAGCGTCATCAGCAACAGCCCACCCACCGTTCCGCCGAGGATCCCTTCCGCGGGAGAGGTCTTGATCTGCAGGTAGGGACCACTGGCGGTCAACATGACGCCGAACACGAGCAGCACGACCGTCCCCCCGACATAAATCAGGAGTTGGGCCGCCCCCAGGAAATCGGCATGCAGCAGGAAGAACAACGCGGAGACCGACCCGAGCGCGATGATCAGCCAGAACGCCATCCGCACGACATTCTGCTGGACAACCACTCCGAGAGCGCCGCCGCAGGTCATGGCTGCAAACAGGTAGAACAGAATCGATTCGATCGTCACCGCGGCACCTCACGGTCTGCCATCTGCAGTGCAGTCGGCTCAGCTCCGGTCGTTGGCGTCTTCGAGACCGAGAGGACCGCCCGTCCGAAGGGAGCTGCGGGTTCCAGAATCGTCGTCCGCTTCAGGAAAGATGCCAGCAGCAACGGCCACAGAATTGCACCGAGGAACAGCACGCAACTGATCGGAACCAGGTACTTGAGGCACGTCGTCATCACCTGGTCGATCCGCAACCGGGGCAACGTCCACCGCACCCAGATTTGCACAAAGACCAGCGTACAGGCTTTGAGAATGAAGACCGAGGCGGCGATCACGTTGAGCAGATACCCACCGAGGTTGAAGCCCGGAACCAGGAAGTTCTGGCCGATGTCTTTCAGCCCGGACAGTGCCGATTCGATCCCGAGTCCTGTGTTCCAGCCGCCGAGAAACAGGATCGCAGCAATTCCGCAGACGGCGAACATGCTGGCGTATTCGGCCATGAAGAAGAACGACCAGCGGAGCCCGCTGTATTCCGTATGGAAGCCGGCGACCAGTTCGCTTTCCGCTTCCGCCAAGTCGAACGGAGCACGTTTCACGCTGGCGGTGGCGACCACGAAATAGGTGAAGAACGCGACGAACGTGAATGGGTCGTGGAAGATCAGCCAGTCCGACACAAAACCCGACTGCATCGCCCCGATTTCCCGCAGATTCAAAGTGCCCGCAGTGACCAGAGGCACCAACGCACAAAGCGCCATCGGGATTTCGTAGCTGACCATCTGGGCGGCTTCACGCATCGCCCCGAACAATGCCCATTTCGAACCGCTGGAATAACCAGCGAGAATCACACCGAGAACCTCCAGCGACATGACTGCGAGGATGATAAAGACCCCCGCATCCAGCCCGACGGCGACCCAGGTGTCCGAGAACGGCAGAACCATAAAGGCCCCGAACGAGGCGACGACTGCCAGATAAGGTGCCATCCGGAAGATCCACTGGTCCGACGCTGACGGTGCCAGGTCTTCTTTTTGGATCAGCTTGATCCCGTCGGCCAGTGTCTGGAGCCAGCCGAAACGACCGCCAACACGCGTGGGCCCCAGGCGATCCTGAATACGGCCCGCCACCTTGCGTTCCAGCCAGATGTAGAACAGCGGCAGGATGGCAAACAGGTTGATCAGCAGCACTGCATGGACCGTGACCGCGGCCAGAAACGCCCACCAGGGCGAGAGCTTGCCAAGGATCGGCAGGCCGTGGTCGGTAAAAAACTCGTTGAGGGTCATGACGGCGGCGATTCCGTTCCTGCAATGTCCCAACGACTCGGATCACTCGCGAACGGCCGGACCGTTCACCTGAGCTTCCTGCCTGTCCCGCTCTCCCTCAGATGGTCCGGAGTAATCCGGTTCGCATCGAAGGCTTCATGCCCGCGGGAACGACCCATCCCCCAACACTCGGAGGACTTGGAAGCGGAGGAACTATGACACGCCGTGCCCGGCGATTCAAGTGACGCGACCCGCGCTGCAGTTTCCATTCCCAGCTTTGGGAATCAAACAGTCTCCCGCGCATTCAACTGGGCAGATTTTACCGCTGCGCAGGGCTTTTGGCCGAGAATGCGAGTTGGCGAAAACCCGCCGCCCGACAGAGATCGTAGACCCGCACGACATCTTCCATCCGGGAATCGGGGCTGATGTCGAGGATGACAGGAATCTCGATGGCCGTTTCGGCAAGAACTGTGAACGTCTCCCGCACGGCGTCCCAGTCGGGACATTCAATGGATTCAATCTGAATCCGCGGCTGGTCATCGATCCGGGTGAGTCGAACCCGGACTTCGCCCAGTGGCTTCTCTATGGCCTCGGCGGCGGTTGCCCCTGTGCCGGGGCCGAAGTCTGCCGGCAAGAGCCATTCCCGCAGATGGCCTGAGGAGGCACAGATAAAGAAGATCAACAACTGAAAAACGATGTCAATCAGCGGTGTCATTGCGCTCTGGTCGAGCTCGGTCGGTCGCGGACGGGCGGTGGGGATCCGCATCGGTTTACTCCGGCAGTACGCTGAAACGAATGCGTGTCAGTCCGGCGTCTGCGGCCTTCAGCAGTAACGGTTCGATGGCGGCATATTCGCTCTGGCGATCGGTCCGCAACCGCAGCTCCGCGGTTTGCGGGCTTACCGCCAAGAGTTCCCGCATGCGGTTTTCGATGGCTTCCAGGGTGTCCGGTTCACCGCCAATCAGATAACTGCCGTCGGCCTGGACCGTGATCACGAGTCGTGACGCGGCGGCCCCTTCCTCTTCGCCCTGGCTGGCCAGCGGGAGTTCGACCGGATCGACCTGTTCGTGGCGAATGTAATAGGACGCGACGAGAAAAAAGATGTTGAGCAGGAAGACGACGTCGATCATCGGCGTCAGATTCATGCTTAAGCCGGGAGACCGTCCGCGCGGGGGAAGCTTCATGCGTCCCCCTCTTTTCTTCCGGGCGTTTTGTTGGCCCGTTCAACACGTCGCTGGGTGACAATCGCGCGCTTGAAATCGCTGAAGACATGCTCCGCCATCAGGGCGGTCTGGGCAACGAGTTCATCAATCCGATTGCGGAAATAGGCAAACGCGGCAATTGCGGGAACGGCGACGATCAAACCGAAGAGCGTCGTCACCAGCGCCTTGTAGACTCCGGGTGCCAGTTCCGAGACCTGAGGGTTGGCTTTTCTCTCAAACTCCATGAACGCCAGAATCATTCCCCAGACCGTTCCCATCAGGCCCAGCATTGGGGCCAACGCAGAAATGAGTGAGAGCCCATCGATTTTGCGCATTAAACGGGCAGCCTGTTGTGCTGCGGCGTCTTCCATCGCCTTCTCGACGGCGTGATAACCGAGTTCTGTTTCGAGGAGTCCTGCTGAGAGCATCTGCCCCAGAAAGCTCGGACGCCGTTGGCAGGCTTCCCGCGCTTGTTGAAACTGCCCCTGCTTCAGCAGTCGATGAACTTCTTCTGCAAGTCCGGATGGCATTAATACACCTCGGCGGATAGTCAGCGCATGTTCAATGATGAGTGCTGTCATGAATAAACTGAGACCGATGATTGTGTAACCAATCGCACCCCCGTCCAGGATCAGTTGGCGAAGATCGACGGAGACCGGCGGGAGCGACGGAGCGACCTCTGCTGCAGTCGCAACGACAGAAGTTGCGCAAAGAATGATGGCCGTGAGGCTCGGTATCAGCCAGCGCTCGCCGGGGGCTGGCAGTCTGCGGGAAGCGCGTGTCGAGTGAATTCCGGGAGCTTGCTGAAGTGATTGGTGGCGGTTGTTGTTGTGGCAGACCCACTCGTGACGAAGGTCTTCGCCAGTGGAAGTGTTCGTATCTGCAGCGGTGGTTGGCCTGTTCATCAATCATCCTTGACGTTGGTGATCCGATACCAACCCGTCCACAGGCAAGCGGATCGAGCAAGAACGTACTCGATTCAGGCATGACTGCCAACCCGGAAGCCAGACGGCTACTCGTTCTAGGGCGGAGTGCCTGGGATTGAAGCTATGGGGGCTGCGAGGATTTCGTTGGTTGATAGTGGTGTTTTGTGATGTCCTCATGCAATGGGTGGATGCAGGCGTGCAGAGCATCGGCGTTTTCTGCAAAAAATCATTCCTTTCTCAGAGGTGGTGGGTAGACGGCAGACATCAGGATTGTAGACTGTCGCCTTGTTGTTGAAGACGTATTTCTCCTCTGTAGCATGAACTGTTAAAGGACTGCTGATGCCAAAGAAGACAACGAAAAAGGTGGCTGTGAAGGTCAATGTCTCCAAGTCGATTCGCGATGCCCTGGGGAAGTTGGGAATTGATGCGTCGGCACGCGATGTAGCTGCGGAAGTTTCCGGCTTGTCAGTGGAACACGCCGCCAAAGTGACCGCCACCGGGAAGTTGTGGGATAACTACGTCTCAATGCAGCGGGCGCGGATCCGTGGTGGTGGCAAAGTTCGTCGCGGGGCGGCTGTTGCTGGAGGCGAAGACCTGACGGTGACCGTTGGCAATCTGCAGGCGTTGGCAAAGCTGGCTGCCCACCTGAAAAATCCCTCGGAAATCGCTCAGTTCGTCGCTGCCGTCGCGAACTTTGGCTCACCGAAGAAGATCACCCTCGTGCTGCAGAAATTCGCCGACCTGCAGAAGAAGTTCGACGACGTCAAGAAGATCGAGGCATTCCTCGCCGACGTCGAAGCCGTCGGCTTGAACTAGTCGGACCACGATCGCCGTTACTCTACAATCGAGGACGCGGTTTCCCGTTCTCGTTCAAATTTGAGTGTCGGACGGTTCTCGCGATCGGATCAATAAACCTCGCCGTGGCCATCACGGCGAGGTTTTTCGTTGTCGTAGGCAACGAATTCATCAACGAGAATCGGCTTCTGTCTCACCCTACGGAGTTCCGTGACAGAGTTCACCGGGCCAGTGGTAAATCCTGGATCGCCATGCTCTGGATTTCGGTGAAGTCGAGAGTTCACCTATCGTTGTTGCCTCTCAAATTATTCGATAGTCTCGGCAACTAAATCGACCGGCTCAAGCATGTGTTTGGACAGCGCGTGATGGGCCCGGTGGGTGCGCCTGGGTCATCTGGACTGATGATTCGCAGGCTACTCGTTGATGAGTGCGGGCTTGGCCCACGGCGGCGCTCCTGCACGATCCAATCCAAATTGCGGTGCCATGATGAAGTACGCCGTTGCTAGAATCAGCAGGCTTCCCAGCAGGTTCAGGATGGTCCCATAACGGATCATCGCGATCAGAGGCACCCGGCCAGTGCCGAAGACAATCGCATGCGGGGGGGTACTGACAGGCAGCATGAAGCCACAGCTCGCCGCGAGTGTGGCCGGCAGCATCAACCAGCGGGGATCGAGATCAAGTGCGACCGCCGTCCCGGCAATCATCGGGAGCAGTGCCGTTGCCGTGGCCACGTTTGATGTGAGTTCTGATAAGAACGTCACCAGCAGGCAGATGGCAAGTATCATGGCCCACAGCGGCCAACCAGCGACTCCCTGCGCGAGAATCGCACCGCACCATTCCGCCAGACCGGTCGCGCGGCACGCATCGGCCAGGGCAAACCCGCCGCCGAACAACAGCAGAATTCCCCACGGTAAGCGGTTCGCGGTCTGCCAATCCATCAGGGCCTGCCAGTTCCCCTGGGCATCCCGTTCCGCCGGGATCAGGAACATCAGCAGGACGACCGTCATCGCGACGGTCGAGTCATTCACCCAGCCGCGGGCTTCAGTGGCTGCAATCCCCAGGCCCTGCAGCCACGCGGAAGACAGTCGTCCCCAGCCCGGCAGGACGGTCCATTCACCCAGCGTGAAATCGGTCCGTAACAGCCACGCGAAGACCGTGAGCAGAAAGACGAACAACATCCGGACTTCGGCCCCCCGCAGTGGTCCCAGCGCGCGGCGTTGTTCCAGAAACATCGAGCGCTCGAGGGGGACGCGCCACTGCGGCGTCGGAGCCCGCCATGTCAACAGCCCCCAAGTACAGAGGAGAAACGCAAGGGCACACGGCGTCCAGGCGATCATCCATTGCCCAGCCGAAACCGGTGGCCCGGCGGGATACATTCGCTGAAAGACCGTGTTGAAGACCAGGTTCGTCGGTGTGCCGACCAGGGTCGCCATTCCCCCGATCGTGGCGGCGTAACCGACCCCCAGTGTGGTGGCCAGCGATAACCGCTGATATCCCGGATCGACTTCGGTCGTACTGGCGCGAAAACCACTCAGCGTCTGCAGCAGGGCTAACGCAATCGGCAGCATCAACAGCGTGGCGGCAGTGTTACTGATCCACATCGACAGAACAAACGTCGCCAGCATAAAGCCGAGGACGATCCGCTTCGGTCCCACGCCGAGTGAAGCGGCGATGTTGAGCGCGATCCGTTCATGCAGTCGCCACCGCTCGATGCCGAGCGCGATGACAAACCCTCCGAGGTAGAGGAACGAACTGTCATTGAAATACGCGGCTGCGGTCCCTCCCGCTGACTGAATCCCCAACCAGGGGAAGAAGACCAGCGGCAGCAGACTGGTCAGTTCGATCGGGAGCGACTGGGTCATCCAGCAGACGGCCATCAGGGCGGCGATCGCGCCGAGCCGCTGCCCCGCGACGGGTAACCCGGCGGGTGTCGGAGCCGACAGTATCAGCACGAACAGGCCAACGGCCAGCACGCCCCCCAATCGGCTCACCCAGAGCGGGACCGGTTCTTCAGCCGCGTTTACTGACACGATGGAGGCTCTTTGTTTCGGGTCTGTCGACAGGTGCCGTATCGTCCACAATGAACACCATGAACGCAACGGGCATGATTCGATTTTGAGGCCAAACCATCCTTCAATCGGTCGCTGCCCTGGGAGTGTGGTGTGTTCAGAGATCGCTCGCTCATTCTGAAGGATGACTGTCACTTGCGATCCCGCTTGTCAGAGAACATGCTCGATACGGATCTGGTGGATTCATCGCGAAAGACATGCCATGCAACTTGGATTGATCAACTCGGCGTGGGCACAAACCGGAAGGGAAACGGTCTGGGGTCTGCGGAGGACGAAAGACCTCGGCTTCGATACCGTCGACATCTTCGCCGATCCGCTCGATCTGCCGACGCCGGAACGGCTGGCGATTCGCAAAGAATGTGAACGCCTCGATCTGCCGATCGTGTCGGTCTGTTGCGTGGCGACCGGGCTGATCGACTTCAACCCGAGCGTGCGGCGGTTTCATCTCGACCGCTGTGCCCGCTATCTTGAATTGGTCGCCGAGTTTGGTGGCCGGAATCTCTTGCTGGTGCTGGGGGAATACCTCTGGAATCGAGAAGTCATTCCGCCCGCACATCAATGGGCCCTCGCGGTGGAAGGTTGCCGCCGTCTTGGTGATTACGCAGCGGAACTAGGCGTCGAGATCGCGCTGGAACTGGAGCCGTTCCCGCTGTCGTTACTGAACAGTGTCGATGCGATGGTCCGCTTTCTGGACGATTGCCGGCATCCGGCGGTCGCTGCGAACATCGACGTCTCGCATCTCTGTCTCGCGAAAGTCGCTCCGGAAGAACTCCGACGGCTCGCAGGACGGGCGATCCATGTGCACATTTCCGATTGCGACGGCGTCGTGCATGGGGACCTCCCGCCCGGTCGGGGCGTGGTTCCTTTCGAGCCTTACTTGCGGGAGATCGCTGCGTTGAATATCAACGGGGCGATTTCGATTGAACTCGAATACTCGCCTGAGCCCGCCCGCATTGAAGCCTGGGTAGCGGAAGCGTACGTCGCGACAGATCGCCTGATGCGGGCGACCGGGTTACGCTAGGTGGACAGGCCGTCTCAGGCCGCATTCGACTCAGCGGCGAGGCTGGTTGTCTCCGTGGACAATTGAGCCTGCAGCGCGGCGGCCTGATCCCGCATGTCACGCAGTTGTCGTTCCTGTTCTTCGATGCGAAGCTGAAGTCGGGCCAGCCGTCGTTCGGGCGAGCCCTGAATGATCCGGGCAATCGCATCGACGAGGAGCGCTGCGCGGTAAGTACGCATGGCCACACCCCGCAGACGATAGACGCGTGCTGTCTTCGTCAGCTGCTGGAGACGTAAGAGTCGCCCCAACTGCAGCGCCCGCAGAAACGCCAGCAGCGGGAGCAGGATGATCGCCAGGTCGAGCCAGTGCTCGCGGACGTAGCTCAATTTCTTTTCCGCGATCGAACACATCAGGATGAATTCGATCGTGAACGACCACCAGACGAGGGCCGTCCCAATGGCAGTGATCCTGGACAATGTGGGTGAGGCGGCGATCCGTTCAAACCAGACGTACTCAGCCAGGATCAACGGAAGGACCGTGAGCGAGACGAACAGCATCGGCAGATTCAGGTCACGGGCAATTCGTTGCCGCAGCGCTTCGTCGACGGTTTTCCAACCTAATCCCGGCAGCCAGAGTTGCTCGGCGGTTTGAGGATCGCGCAGACCGAGACGCAAGCCGGGCATCAACACGCACCACATCGCTGCATGCCGATTCGCCGCCCGCTGGCCAATCCTCCACGCGGCTTCAAACAGAAACAGCGGCCAAAGCGTGGCCGCGAGAGTGATGCAACCGAGGAAGACGCGGGCATCTTCGCCCGATTCATGGAGATGCAGGCTCCCGGCCGCCGCCAGCAACCACAGCAGCGAGGCACCGAACATGAGCGCCGAACTGAGCGGCTCGGGCCGTTCGATCGGCGGGCGGGTTGAGGCGTTCATCGGCGGTCCTTCAGTCCCAGTTTCGGCTTCCTGCCGAGCGAACGGTTGTCACCACTTGTCGAAAGGCATCAAGAGCAGCGGGCAGTTCAGGTACGCTGATCTTAGTCGATGTTCCGCGAAACGCTATAGACCGATCGGAATGGATTTCGTTCCACCCTGCGTCAAACGGATTCGCCCCGCTGCATTCATTCGACGTGAGCGACCTTTCTAAGCGTTGCTGATAGAGTCTGTATTCCTGGATGAACGCACCCAGATCAGGTGCGGATCAACGATCGGTGCCACAATCGACCCCGTTGGGGATGTGAGATGAATCTGCTCGGTCTCTTCGCAAAAGCGCCCAGCCCAGGATCAGTGAAGACCCGACTCGCAGAGTCGATTGGTCCCACTGCGGCCTGTGCGTTGTATCAGGCATTTCTGCAGGACCTGGCGGAACGCTGTCGAGTATGGGGAGATGTCCGTCAGGTCGGCTATGCACCCGCAACGGAAGCGGGACGGGCCGCGCTCGCTGCGATCTTTGATACGGGTTACGAATTCTGGCCGCAGCCGACGGGGGATTTAGGGGCCAGGATGGAAGCCTTCTTCCTCGCAGCCTTCGCGGCCGGTGCCGAGCGGACCGTGTTGATCGGGACCGACAGCCCCGATCTCCCGGCGGAATCCATCACTGCTGCCTGGGCGCAACTTTCGGTGGTCGATGTCGTTTTCGGTCCCGCCCTGGATGGTGGGTACTATCTGATCGGCGCGCGTCGCTTCCTGCCCGGGGCGCTCGCCAATGTGCGCTGGAGCACGGATCAGACACTGGCCGAGTCTATCCGGAGCGTGGAAGCCGCAGGACTCACGACCGCCCTGCTCCCTCTCTGGGGCGATGTCGATACAGCAGAAGATCTCATCGCACTCAGAGATCGATATGAGTTCCAGCGACGGCTGACTCCCGACGCCCCGTGCTCGGCCACCGAAGAATGGTTGCACGCTCACTCATGGTTGCCATCATGCTCCGCATGATGAGCGGATGGCAGATCGGCGTGGAAATCACCGAAGAATCCCCGCCCAATTCTTTGGATTCGTCCGCGTCTCTTAACTCGCCGCTCATCATGCGGAGTATGATGGCGACTTTGGAGTCGAGAAGTCTATTCGCTGATCACCGTCGGTGTCTCGAACCAGTAGCGATACGCGCGTTGCGTCTGCTCGGCGGCGGTGCGTGAGTCGGGCCAGGGAAACGCCTCGGCCGAGACATAGCCCGTGTAGCCGATCTCGTGGAGAGCGCTCACGATCGCGCCATAGCTCATGTGGCCGCAGCCAACCGGGCGGCGATTCGAATCGACGAAGTGGACATGCCCGATCAGCCGTCCCCCCGCGAGAATTGCCTGAGCGACATCGACTTCTTCGATCTGCATGTGGAACAGATCGGCCAGCAGCCGGACGTTATCGGTCTGCAGCGATTGCAGCAGTTCGACGCCAGTCTGCTGCGTATTGACGAGGTTCGTCTCGTAGCGATTCAGCGGCTCATAGATCAACGGGGTCTGATAGCGCCGGGCCGCTTCCCCCAGTTCATCGAGGGCCGAACGCAGCCAGTCCCGCGCCTGCTCGGGAGTGACGCCGTCACCGTGACGGCCCTGCATTGAGCCAATGATCGCCGGGGCACCGTACGTGCCGCCGAAGTCGATCATCGAACCGATGAAATCAATCGCCCGTCGACGGATCGATTCGTCAGGACTGGTAAGTGAAAGGCGGTGTTTGACCCAACCGGCCCCGGTACCTACGGCCGCGACTGCGAGTCCGGTCTGCTGCAGCAAAGGCTTCAATTGTGCTGCCGGGATGGCATCAGGGGCGGGGGCAAAGATCTCCACCGCGTGATAACCGAGTTCCGCGGCCTGTCGACACGCTCCCGCGAGATCGTCCCAGAAGACGAACGGCCCCCCTTTCGCTTCCGACACCAGGCTGACCGTCACCGCTGATCGTATCATCGGAGATTCCGTCTCATGTAGGGTGGGCTGTGCCCACCATTTCCTCTTTCATCGACTCGCGTGCCAAGACGGTGGGCACAGCCCACCCTACAACAGAGTGATTACGGCATTTCCATGATCGCTTTGATCACACCGGTCTCTGGACGTGTGTATGACGCGAACTGGCCCGGCAGGTCCTCGAAGCCGACGCGGTGTGTGATCCACGGCCGTGTGTCGATCTTGCCCGTCTGAATCAGGTCAATGATCCGGTCGAAGTCTTCCGGCATCGCATTCCGCGAAGCGAGCAAAGTCATCTCGCGGCGGTGCATGAGCGGATGTGGAAATACGACGTTGTCGGTGGTGATGCCCACGAAAATCAGCTTGCCGGTGTGACCCACGTAATTGAGAGCGTTCGACATCGACTTCGCGTTGCCGGTGGCGTCGATCACAATCGTCGGCAGATTGCCGTCGGTCAATTCACGCAGGGTCTTTTCGTCGGATTCGTCACCGGCGAACTTGATGGTGTGCTGAACTCCCATCGACCGGCGGCAGAAATCGAGCCGCGATTCGACCATATCCATAACGATCAGGTTCGCACCGCTGAGTTTCACAAACTCGATCACGGAGAGACCGATCGGTCCCGCCCCGATCACCAGGACGTTTTCCCCCGGTTGCGGCGCACCGCGGTAGACGGCGTGACAACCGATGGCCAGTGTTTCCACCAAGGCCAGTTGTTCCATCGTTAGCGACGTCGCCTTGTGCAGCTTTCGCGCCGGGAGTGTGAACAGCTTGCGCATCCCGCCATCGGTATGCACCCCCAGCACCTGCAGATTTTCGCAGCAGTTCCCTCGCCCACGTCGGCTTGCAAAACTGTCGACATTGTTGATGTACGGTTCGACCGAGCAGGTGTCGCCCGCGGAGACGTTCGTCACCCCTGCTCCGACCGCGACGACTTCCACGCCGAGTTCATGGCCGGGAATCCGCGGATAGCTGTAGAACGGCATCTTGCCGAGGTAGCCGCTGATATCGGTCCCGCAGATGCCGACGCGATGGACCCGCACGACGGCTTCTCCCGGTCCCGGCTCACCCGGTTCGGGAATGTCGATCATGCGAAATTGCTTCGGCTGCTCCAGTTGAATCGCACGCATCGCGGTTGCTCATCGAAGGAAGAAAGAAACTTAGCCCCAAGCGCGAGCGCGGGGTCCATCGTCCCGGAGGACGAACCTCAGGGTGAATGATCCAGGTGCCCGATAGAATAGCTGTCACGGCGAAGGTTCTCCAGCGAAGTCAAAATCACGTCGCCGACAGGTTCCGCTCTGCTACAATCTCGAAGACGTGTTACGGTGTGTCCTGCAGGACTGTTTGTCATGGCGGCCTTCGAATTCTCGAAATGGGACGGAAGCCAGGCGTTTACTCCGCAGTCGGCTGATCAACTCTTTGATCAGATGACCGACTACCTGATGCAGTACGGCGATGAAGTTCTCGAATCGCTGAAACAGTGGGAAGACGATCATCCCGACGTTCTCGATCAACTCCTCAAGCAGGGTTACATCGAGAAAGACGATGCTGGCCAGTACCGCGTCACACCACGCGGGATGCGGCGTGTCGAGAACAAGGCTCTCGAACAACTCTTCGATGTCCGTCGGAAAGACACACTTGGCCGGCACGACACCGACTTTCGCGGACCGGGACAAACCGTCCACGACGAATCACGCCCGTATCAGTTCGGCGACCCAGTCTCGAACCTGAATCTCCAGGAAACCCTGAAGAACGCCCTGGTTCGACAGGGAGGCGGAACTCCCGTCCGCATCACCGCCGACGACCTCGTTGTCCATGAGCTGGAATACCAAACGGCGTGTGCGACCGTCGTCCTGCTCGATATGTCCGGCAGCATGAGCCGCGGCGGCAAATATGGATCAGCCAAACGGGTCGCGATGGCCCTGCAGGGACTTGTTCGCTCGAAGTATCCGGGCGATTTTCTGCAGGTGATCGGCTTCTATACCTACGCATCCCCACTCACCGAGCGGGAACTGCTTGCCTCGGCTCCGAAGCCCGTGAGCCTGTTTGATCCGCGGGTGCGGATGAAGATCAATCTCGATGCGCCCCCGTCGTTTGTCCCACAGCACTTCACGAATATCCACGCGGGTCTGCAGTTCGCTCGCCGCGTGCTCAAGAGACATCCCGCGCAGAACCGTCAGATTCTGTGCATCACCGATGGAGAACCGACGGCCCATCTGCAGGGACGTGAACTCCACCTGATCTATCCTCCCTGCGATCAGACCG
The DNA here is from genome assembly GCA_044229335.1 of Planctomycetaceae bacterium. Lineage (GTDB taxonomy): Bacteria > Planctomycetota > Planctomycetia > Planctomycetales > Planctomycetaceae > DSVQ01. The sequence continues at coordinate 47,238 of JBGATC010000025.1, forward strand.
CGAGCATCACACTGGCGGAAGCCCGACGGTGTTCGCAGGAAGGGATTCACGTTTCGAGTTTTGCCCTGATTGAAGACTACTTCTATCTGGAACTCGTGAACTTCGTCGAGCGGATGGCCCAGGCAACCGGTGGGATTGCGGCCTACTGCAATGCCAACGACCTCGGCAATCTCGTGCTCGACAGTTTTGTCGGCGGCCGCCGCATCCGCCGCGCGATGTGACTCGGATGGCAGGACACTCCGAGGAAGCCCAGCCATTCCGATGGCTGGGTCTCTACCGATTTACCCCTCCGCCACATCAAACAGCACCTTCATCACCGGCCGTTCTTCGATCAAGCGGAACCCTGCCAGCGCATCGCGCAAGGGGAAACGGGCCTGAATCAGCGGCTGCACATCGATCGTTCCATCGGAGAGTGCCATGATTGCCGGGGTGAACGGACCGCAACGCGATCCGACGACGTGGAATTCGTCGATGACAATCGGGGCCAGCGCAAGGTTGGGGCGACCGGCGACAGTCGTCTTCATGACAAGCGTTCCCCGTGGTCGCAGCCATTGAAAGGCGTCTTCGATCCCGCTGGCGGACCCCGTGCAATCGACAACGACATCGGCCTTATGATCCGGGGTCACATTGTCCCGCAATCGGGATTCAATCCCCCGCGACTGCAGGATCGCCAGCTTTTCGGCGTGTTTCCCGATGACGGTCAGTCGCGTTGTCTCCCGCGCAAGAACTTGAGCACACAGTTGGCCGAGTCGACCATCACCCAGGACGATGACCCGTTGGCCGGCAATCTCAACCTGTTCGAGGATCTGAAAGGCTGCTGCGAGTGGTTCCACAAAGACCGCTGCGTCGCTGCTCACGTTGTCCGGGACGAGGTGCAGATTCAGCTCCGGTAACGCCACCTGTTCCGCGAAGGCCCCGTTGCGACCAAGAATCCCGAGTACCGTCCGTTGTGGACAGTGCGTCGGGAGACCGGCCCGGCAGGTCGGACAGGCATGGCAGCTGCAGTTGATCTCGCCGACCACCCGCCGCCCAGCGTGTGCACCACTGCGGGCAATCCCCACAAATTCGTGTCCGAGGATCCCCGCGAAACCCATATACCCCCGGACGAGTTGCCGGTCGGTCTCGCAGAGTCCGGCCCGCAGGACATCGATGAGGACCTCTCCGGCTGCGGGTTGCGGGGTCGGAAGATCGGTCCGGAACTGCAGCCCGCGGGCATCGAGAAAGACTCCGTGCATGTTCTCGTTTCTGTCGGAACTGTCGAATGGGGAATGGTTTGCGGTGACTGGTCGGGTCACTATGCCGTGGATGACCAGAGTCCGTCAACCGAATTTGGCGGACTCTCTCTCGGACACTAGCCGGATCGACCCCGACCGACGTATACTCCTCGATTCGCGAACGAGAGCGGGCAGGCGGATGGTGCGCCTGTCGCCAGGGTGAGAGGAATTGACGAACGATGGCACGTCGCACGACCAGTCGGATGGATTTACGCCGGGCAGCCGAAGCCGCCGAGGCACAAGATGGCGATGCAGCGACCGAAGCCGCGCCAGCGAAAAAGACCCGGAAGGCTGCCGCCCCGAAGGCAAAACGGACCAAAGAAAAGCCGGTCGCCCGCAAGCGGATGATCTGGGTGGTCTATAACGGCAGCATGAAGGAAGAAGGCCGCTTCCCGTACGATCAGCGAGCGGCTGCCGAGGAAAAGATCGAACAACTTCGGCAGAAGTCGAAGAAGCTCTACTTCATTCAGCCAGTGAAAGAAGTCATCGGTGACCCCAGCGCAACGGTCGGTCTGGCCGCCGCTGCTGCTGCCGCCGCTCTGAAAGCGGCCGCTGCTTCTGCCGCGGCCGCTGCTGCCGCTGCAGCAGCCGAGGAAGAAGAGGATCTCGACATTCCGGACGAGATCGCTGCCGAAATGGAAGAAGAACCGGACGACGAAGACGAAGACGAGGACGACGAAGAGTAAACCTCTACAGGTCCGCGTTCATCGCAGAACAACGAAGCCCGGCATTGTCATCAATGCCGGGCTTCGTGCTTTTCAGTCTGTGAGCGGCACGGCGCAAGCCGTCCGGTGTCTGCGGATACTTTCTGGAACATCCCGATGGTGACGCGGATCGCTGTTCTTTTTCAGCGGATGAACACACCGGGGGGCTCGCGCCCCGTCCGCTCACAGCGTCGATGCCCTATGCTGCCTGGTCGCGGGCTTTCCGCTGGTGTTGCGCGGCGCGGTTGAAGTGTGGTGCGGGGACGGCGGATGCGTTCGCTGACCGGCGACGGTCTGGACGACAGCAGAGCAGTGCGGGAAGAATCACCATTTCTCCCAGCAGGGACGCGAACATCTGGGCCGACATCAACGCTCCGAATCGCGCCGTCGGCACGAAATTGCTGAGGCACAACGCGAGCATCCCGACACCGCAAATGATGGTGGATTCCAGCATCGGTGCTCCCGAGTGCAGCAACGCCCGCCGCGTGGCACCGACCGAAGAGGCCCCCGCTTCATAGTGCTGTCGATAGGCCACCAGAAAATGGAAGGTGCAGTCGACCGAGATTCCCAGCGCGATGCTGCCCGTCATCATCATGCCGATATCGACTGGTAAGCCCAGGAAGCCGACCGAGCCAAAGACCATCCAGATCGGGATGATATTCGGAATCATCGCGACCAACCCCGCCACGAACGACCGTAGCGACCAGATCATCACCACGGCGATCGTCAGGCAGGCGGCGGCAAAACTCTGCCAGAAGCCATCGAAGATCTCAATCTGAGCATTTTTCAGGAGCGGCGTCAGCCCCGTGAACCGGACGGGTTTATCGGACAGCGTGACCTGCAAGTCATTCAGCACGGCGATGGGGGAATGCTCGGCACTGCGGCGGATGCGGGCCGAGACGCGCCACAAGCGCTGATCTTCGACAACCCACCCCGCGTCCTGGCTCATCATCTTCGCGGTCGAAAGCATGTTGGCGGCCTCGAAGGTTCCCTCAGGCATTTCCTCAGGGAAAAAGGCAGCCGCAGAGAGAACATGCCGCACTCCTGGATGTGCGGCCATCGCGTCCTGAATCTCCCGAACCTGGAGCATCCGTTCGATGAACGGCATGTCCGAGCGTCCGAAATCGACGACCGCTTCAATCGAATCGATATTCGTCAAATCGGTCTCGATCCGCTGCAGATCGGAATAGACCAGACTGCGGCGCGGCAGAAACTCGACCGGATCAACATCCGACCGCAGTTGCAGCAAACCTAACCCGGTGACCGCCACGACCACCGCCGTTCCCGCCAGAACACGATAGCGGTACTCTGCAAGAAAGAGCGCCCATCGCCCGAAGTCGAACCGCATCCCAATAGAACGTACTTCCACATCCGGCCAGACGACCAGCAGTGCCGGCATCACACCCAGCCCGACGACCAACGCCATCACCGAACCAAGTGCCGCTGCATAACCAAACTGTGCGACCGGGAGAATCGAGCTGACGTTCAGCGAGATCAATCCCAGGAGCGTGGTCAGCGTTGAGAGGAAGCAGGGATTCCAGGATTCCTTGAGAGCTGCAGTCAACGGGTCGGGATGTCCCGCGCGGCGATGATCGGAATAGTAGCTCACAAAGTGGACAGCGATCGACAGGGTGAACACCATCACCATGACCGACAGCGAGCCCATGATGAAGTTCATCTCGCCGCCCGCCCAGGCCAGCAAAGCCTGCGTGACATAGATCCCCCAGAGAGCGACCCCCTGGGTGGCCAATGCGAGACCCGCATGTCCAAAACAGTAATACAGCAGCCCGAGGCTGAGCGCGACCGTGACCGCGAAATACTTCTTGTTGGCTTCCTGACTGCCGAGTCGATCGAGTTCTGAGACGATGACCGGCGGACCGGTCAGGGCATAGTCCGCTCGTTCCAGGCGACAATAGTCGAGTTCGGCTTCAACGCGTTGAACGACGGCCGCCCGGTGGTGTGCACCATCTTCATCGAGCAAGGCGATCAGTCCAATGTGCTTCCCATCTGGAGACTCGACGAGCCCGGCGAGCCGCTGATGCGCTTCCGTGTCGGCAACTCCCAGGGCCGTCATCCGTGCCGCCATGCGGTCGGGTGTCCAGAGGCTGCGGATTCCTTCGATCCGTTCCAGTCGAGCGGCGATCGCTTCGACGAGCGAATTCGACACCATGGACCGTTGCAAGCCGACGACGATGATCTCTTCGACGCCAAAGTCGCGCTTGAATCGTTCGTATTCCTGTCGGACTCCGGTATCGCGCGGCAGCCAGGTTTCGATGTCGTTATTCGACTTGATCGAGTTGGCTTGCCAGTAGAACAGCGGGAAGGTGAGCGCGACGAACCAGAGGAGCAGGCTGCCATGTCGACGGTAGAGAAACGAAATCATGGCGGCCGGTCCTGCGGGACTGGAGCTGACCTCATCCGCCGTGACGAGACCGCAGGCGCAATCCTTGCGCCGCCGGAATAGTTTGACTGATAGGACCGGACTCGGTCGGACAGGGGAGACGTCCCAGGAGTCGGCGTGTCAAACCGGTCTCCAATGGTTTCGTCTTGTGTAGAAACACGATTCCACCGAAAGCCCCGGTATTACCAGGACCAGAAGCGAGTGGCAGGCAGCGGACGGACGAGTCGTTATGTCCGGAGAAGTCTCACACGCGATGACATTCAAAATGCAAACCGGCTGATGATCTGAGGATCATCAGCCGGTTGCGATCTTGCCTCTTCGTCGAATTTGAGAACTCTCACACTGGGATTAGCTGAGAATTCCCTGAACGGCATCGGCGTTGACCATCTCACGCGGTTGATTGAGATGGTTGTAGATCGTCTTCCGCGGATTCATCCCGACGCTGTGGTAGATCGTCGCCAGGAGTTCAATCGGGTGGACCGGGTTTTCGACCGGGGCCGAACCGGTCTGGTCCGATTTGCCATAGACGAACCCGCGCTTCACACCCGCTCCGGCGATGAGGCCGGTGTAGCAGTACGGCCAGTGATCGCGGCCATCGTCGCTGTTCCCATTGCCGGAGGTGCTCACCCCGCGCTTCGGGCTGCGGCCGAATTCGCCGACTGCGAGGACCAGCGTTTCCTTGAGCAGTCCGCGTTCATCCAGATCCGCCAGCAGACCAGAGAGACCGGCATCGAGCATCGGGGCCGACTGGTTCTTCATGCGGGCTGACAACCCGGTGTGCACATCCCACGAATGGTTATCGCTGTTAGCGACTTTCGGCCAGTTGACCTGCACCACGCGGGTTCCGGCTTCGATCAGCCGCCGGGCCAGCAGGCAGCTTTGACCGAACGTGTTATTCCCGTAGCGGTCACGAAGTTCCTTCGATTCAGCCCCGAGGTTGAAGGCTTCGCGGGCTTTACCAGAAAGGACCAGAGACAGTGCCTTGCCGTAGTAGTCGTCGAGTGCGTACTTGCTGACCGCTTTTTCGAGTTCATCGAAATTGGCGTTGATGGTTTCCCGCAGGTGTGCCCGGCGAGCCAATCGGTCCTGGGGAACTTCCGCCCGGAGCTGCAGGTCGTCGACCCGGATTCGGTCCATCTTCGCCATATCGAGATCGTCACCGGGGGGATAAAGCGTGTACGGATCGTACGCTTTCCCCATGAAGCCAGCGGTGCCCCCCTTGCCGACAACACCACTCTCCTGGAGCGGACGGGGCATCATCACGAAGGGGAGCATCGGGACTTCCGGCGGTTTCGCTTTGACGATGTGGCAGCCGTAGTTCGGGAAGTCCTTAGGACTCGGCTGTTCCAACTGACCCGACGGACTGACTTTATCGGCGGTGTATCCGGTCATCATCTGGTAGATGGCGGCCGTGTGGTTGAACAAGCCGTTCGGGGTGTAACTCACCGCGCGCAACAAGGTTGAGCGGTCAATCACCTGGCTCAACTTGGGAAGGAGTTCAGTGAACTGCACGCCTGGAAGGCAAGTGTCGATTGGCTTGAAAACGCTGCGGACGTTGTCCGGCACATCGGCCTTGGGATCCCATAGATCGAGGTGGCTCGGTCCCCCTTGCAGGTAGATCAGGATGACGTGTTTGGCCTTTCCGAAGCCGTTTCCGCCATACCGCGCGTCTTCGTTGGCCCGGGCCTGTTCGCTTTGCAGCAGTGCTGGCAAAGAGAGCCCCATCAATGAGGTTCCCCCGATCCGCAGCAATTCACGGCGTCCAATTCCATCACACAGGTCGCGACCAGCCTGACCGGGAATGACGAGCATCGAGCGAACTCCTGCTGAAGGCGACACAGCGAACGAACTGTCAGTCAAGATGACCGTACGCATCAACACTGGATCATATCGGCGATCTTGCCGGACTGTCAATCACCGAATTGCTCCAGAGTGGTCAGTCTTAACCTTTGCCGTGGTCCGGGATTCCGCGTTGCTGCCGGTTGACAGAATCCTGTCGCGACGACTTTACTGTGATCACTGATCGAAACCTGCTGCTCTGAGAGTGACTTGCATGTCTCACCTCGCTGGACGTTCGCTGGCACTGTTCGCCTGTCTTCTTGGTGTCTCCCTCCCTGTCTGGGCTCAGCCAGCGGAACTCAAAGAGGGCGATCGGGTCGTTCTGGTTGGCGGAACCTTCGCAGAGCGAGAGGGGCAGTTCGGTCCCATCGAAACCGCGGTCACCGCTGCGTGGGCGGACAAGCGGATCACCTTTCGGAATCTCGGCTGGAGTGGCGACACCGTCTGGGCCGAGTCACGCGGAATTTTCGATCCCCCGGCGGCTGGGTATCAGCGGATGATCAGCCTGATTCTTGAGCTGAAGCCAACTGTCATTGTGTTCGCTTATGGTCAGAATGAATCGTTCGCGGGAGAAGCGGGACTCCCGGCGTTCGTTCAGCAGTTCGAGAAGCTGTGTAACGACGTCGCTCCGACGAACGCCCGGTTAGCGTTTCTCACGCCCCATCTCTTCGAGAAGGTCGCCCCCCCCCTGCCCGATGCCAGCCGCAACAACGGCAACCTGAAGCTCTATGCGGAAGCAATCCGTCAGCTCGCTGCCCGTCGTCAGGGAGCGGTGATTGATTTGACGCAGGCCCTCGCCGATGTCGGTGGCAGGACCGAAAACGGCGTGCATCTCTCGCCGCTTGGTTACAAAGCCGCGGCCGAAGCCATCGTGAAAGCGACGGGACGGTCACCCAAGTCGTTACCCAGCGAACAGGAAGCGGCGTTACGGGAGAAAATCGTGGCGAAGAACACGCTTTACTTCCACCGCTGGCGGCCACAGAACGTGACCTATCTCTTCCTGTTCCGCAAACACGAACAGGGAAACAATGCGGTCGACATTCCCGAGTTCGACAAACTGACGGCTGCCGCGGACAGTGAAATTGCCGCGATGGTCCGAGGGAAGTAGCTGCATCGCTCACCACGGTACGTCGTGATCCTTTCTGCCCGCTAGATTCGCTCTCCGGAGATTCACGTCTTATGGCCCGGAATCTTGTCTCTTTTCTGTGCTTGTTCGTGGGGTTGATCCCGACAATCGCCTTTGCCCAGCGGGATCTCAAGGACATTCCGATTCCCGATGCGGAAGAAGAACGGAAGACGTTCATCATCGCCGACGGGTTCGAGGTGAATCTGTTTGCAGCGGATCCGCTGATTCACAAGCCGATTCAGATCAACTTCGATCCGCAGGGGCGGCTGTGGGTCGCAGCTTCCGAGGTCTATCCGCAGATCGCGCCCGGACAGACGGCCAACGACAAGATCCTGATTCTGGAAGACACTGACGGGAACGGGACCGCCGACAAGACGACGGTCTTCGCCGATGGGCTGCTCATTCCCACCGGCGTGGAACCGGGAGATGGCGGAGCCTACGTCGCAAACAGCACCGAACTGCTGCACCTGCGTGATACCAACGGCGATGGCAAGGCCGATGCTTCGCGGATCGTCCTGTCTGGTTTTGGGACGGAAGATACACATCACATCATTCACACCTTCCGCTGGGGTCCCGAAGGGCTCTTCTACTTCAACCAGTCGATCTACATTCACAGCCATGTCGAAACGCCCTACGGTGTCCGACGGCTGAATGCGGGCGGGATCTGGCAGTTCCGTCCCGAGACGCTTAAGCTCGATGTCTTCGCCCGCGGCTGGGTCAACACGTGGGGACACACTTTCGACAAGTGGGGCCAGTCGTTCGCAACCGATGGTGCTGGTGGTGAGGGGATTAACTACGTTGTCCCCGGTGCTGCCTATCCGACGGCGTACGGTGTCGCGCGAATCCTGCATGGCTTGAATCCCGGCAGTCCTAAGTATTGCGGACTGGAAATGGTCGATGGTCGGCATCTGCCGGATGACTGGCAGGGCAACCTGATCGCCCACGATTTTCGTGGTCACCGCGTCTGCCGATTCCAGGTTTCCGATGATGGTTCGGGCTTTGCCTCGAAGCAGTTGCCCGACCTGATCAGCTCCAATCACGTCGCCTTTCGGCCGATCGATGTGAAGCTTGGACCCGACGGTGCGATCTACATCGCCGACTGGTACAACCCGATCATCCAGCATGGCGAAGTCGATTTCCGCGATCCCCGCCGCGATCACACGCACGGTCGCATCTGGCGTGTCACGGCGAAGAACCGCCCGCTCGTGCCACGGCCGCAACTCGTCAAGGCAAGCGTCGCGGAACTGCTTCAGCAGTTGCAGTCGCCGGAATCGTACACGCGACATCACGCCAAACGCGTCCTCAAGGAACGGGGAGCAGAAGCGGTCCTGTCGGAGCTGGATCGTTACACGGCGAGTCTCGATCAGACGGCTCCCCAATTCGAGCAGCATCGACTGGAAGCCTTGTGGATGTACCAAGCCTACGACGTGGTGCGGCCAGAGCTGTTGAAGGCGGTCCTGGCTTCACCGGAGCCACGGGCACGGGCGGCTGCAGTCCGTCTCTTACCACACTGGGCCGATCGCCTGGAGCAACCGGTCGAGTGGCTCGCGTCGGCGGTGAACGATGATTACCCGCGCGTGCGGCTGGAAGCGGTGCGTTCGTTGGCGGCACTGCCGTCACAGCGGTCAGCCGAGCTGGCCCTCGCCGTGGTGCATAAGCCCATGGACCAGTTCCTGGATTATGCCCTCTGGCAGACGATTCGCGAATTGCGTTCGCAGTGGATGCCCGCGGTTGTCGCCGGGACATTTGATGATGGTGGCAGCCTCGGACGATTGCTGTATGCGTTACGCGCAGCCGATGGTGTTGAGGCCATTCCGGCCCTCGTGCAACGTCTGCAGAGCGGCGGGATCCCGGCCAATGAACAACGGACAGCCCTCGATCTGATCGCCACGCTGGGTGGTCCCGATCAACTGCGTCTGGCATTCGAGTTGGCCACGAAGGAATCGACGGCTGCGTCACAGGCTGTTGAATTGTTGCGGGCCCTGTTGACGGCTCAAGCCCAGCGGAAAGTTCGTCCCGCGGGTGATCTCAACGCCCTGGAGCGATTACTCGGGTCGCCCGATCAGAATGTCACAGCCGCGGCGGCAGAAGGGATCGGGGCCTGGCAACTCGCGACGCTCTATCCGGCGCTCGGAAAGATTGCACTCGATGAAGGGCGTCCCGAAGGGGTTCGTTTCGTCGCCATCAACTCGCTCACTCAGCCAAATCAACCCGAGGCGCGCAAGTCACTCGACGTGCTGGCGATCTCCGATTTCACGACGGATGCCGTGCGCGCTGCTGCCATCGCTGCTGTGAGTCGCCTTGATGCAAATCAGGGAGCGACCGTGGCTGTGAAGTTCCTGGGGAAACCGCGCGAGCTTTCTGCGCAGGAACGGGTCTTTCAGGCATTTCTCCAGCAAAAAGGGGCGATTCCTGCGTTCGTGAAGGCCCTGGAAGCGGCGACGCTGCCCGAAGACGTCGCGAAGATCGGCTTGCGAAATGTCACCAGTGCCGGCCGGGCAGAACCTGCCCTGGAAGCGGCCTTACGCAAAGCGGGTGGGATCATGGCGGGGCCGAAAGTGCTCAGTCCTGAAGAATTCGCTGTGCTGGTGAATGACGTGAAACAGCATGGCAACGCGACCCGCGGGGAAGCATTGTTCCGACGAGCGGACCTCAACTGCCTGAAGTGTCACGCAGTCGGAGGCGCAGGCGGTCGTGTCGGTCCAGACCTGCTGAGTCTCGGGGCCAGCGCTCAAGTCGACTATCTCGTGGACTCGCTGCTCAATCCCAACAAGAACGTAAAGGAAGGCTTTCAGACGATTGTGGTGCAGACATCTGCGGGGAAGGTCCTCTCCGGTGTCAAGCAGCGGCAAAGTGAGAACGCGCTCATCATTCGCGACGTCGAAGACAACGAACTGGCGATTCCGCTTAAGGAGATCGAAGAGCAAGCCAACGGTACATCGTTGATGCCCGCCGGTCTAACCGAGAAGCTGACACGCGCCGAACTCGTCGATCTGGTCCGATTCCTCTCGGAGCTCGGCAAACCGGGGCCCTTCGCGATCACACCCGCCCCGATCGCCCGTCGCTGGGAAGTGCTGACCCCCTCGAAAGAATCGTACACGCGCCTCACCCGAACGAGCGATGCCCAGTTGATGTCGAGCGATCAGGATCTGATCTGGGCACCGGCTTACACCACCGTCGCGGGGGGCTTGCCGGTTCAGGAACTGCCGTTCTTCGAGACGAACGTCAAGATTGTCGAATCGCATCGGAAAGTCTCGTTCGTGCGGGCCAGCGTGAACGTGACGTCCGCCGGCGCGGTGGGCTGGGAGATTGGAAACGGGACCGACGGTCTCCTCTTCTGGCTGAACGGGAAGCCGATTGATGCCGCCGGGCTGGCGAAGACCGAACTGCCGATCGGTGTTCACAAATTGTCGATTCTGGTCGATCAGAAACGACGGACCCAGCCGCTGCGGCTGGAACTCGTGCCGATCGTCGGTTCATCCGCCCAGGCTCAATTCGTCACCGGAAAGTAACGATTGTCGATCTTCCAGGAGTGATCGCGTTTTCTACTGAGGACGCCCAGCCATTCCGATGGCTGGGTCTCTTCTCTTTGGTCAAATCTGCACAAGGGCTAAGCCGAATGGAAGCCGCTCTCGGGACCTTGATGATTGGCATCGGCACGGGTCTGCTGGCCTGGTCCGGAGCCGACTCGGTCCAGCGGGGGCTCGATTTTGCAGCGGCCGATTTCGCGGTGCAGATGAAGCGACTGCGGATGAGTTCCCGGCATGTGCGAGCCTCGCTGGCGGTCTGGTGGTCTGTTCTGCTGGGAATGCTGCTGATTTTCTGGCTGGTTTTCGACCTGCCGATCCTTGGGCTGATGATCTGTGCAATCCTGGCGGTGATGCCGTGGTACCTGGTGCGACGATGGGCCTGGCAGCGACGGATGCTGCTGGAAGACCAGATGGCCGACGCGATGGTCTCGCTCGCCAGCGCGATCAAGGCGGGCTTATCGCTCGCGCAATCACTGGAGATTCTCGCGGAACAAAGCCCACGGCCGATCAGCCAGGAGTTTCAACAGATCGTCGGCGAGTATCAGTTGGGAAAAACGCTGGAACGCTGCCTGGAAGAGGCCCGTGCTCGTCTTCGGAGCGAGAACTTTGCCCTCTTCGCTGCCGCGATGCAGGCCAGTCGAGAAAGCGGCGGAAAGCTGAACGAAACGGTCGAACGGATCGCCATCTCCGTACGCGAGATGCAGCGGCTGGAACGCAAGATTCAGGCCGATACTGCCCAGGCTCGGGCCTCCGCTGTCTATATGGCGATGGTCCCCTTCGGGATTCTGGCGCTGTACTACTTCATTCTGGATCCCGAGAACACCGAGCGACTCTTCACCACGGTCATCGGCCAGATCTTTCTCAGCGTGGCCCTCGTCTTGAACGTGGCCGCATACCTCTGGGCGCGAAAGATTCTGCACCCGGATATCTGATCCCAGCTGCAGGGCTCGAAGGTGTGCTCCCCGCACGCCCAACGAGGGCGATCGCAGGCTCTTCTTGATCGGGATGAAGGCTACTCCGGGTTGTGACTCTTCAGAGTCACTGCACGAAGCTGGACGATGATCGAAACTCAAGCCAGACATTCAAAGCCGGCTCGGCGTTTGGATCACCGTCATCAAGTGCCAATGTCGATTGTCGGGTTAACCTTCTGCGGTTTGGAACCCGGAGGCGGGGGGGGCGGCTTGGGTGGATCCATCGGGACCTTCATGATCTTCGCCGCTTCAAAGAGGTTGTTCTCGAATTCATACTCAGCCGCGACGTAGGGTTCCTGCGCCTTCTGCAACATCTCGTTCAGGCGAAACTTCGAGTTCCAGAGCAGATACTGCTTTTGCGGCGCTGCGCGCCCTGCCTGCGGTTCGACCACCTTGACGATTTCGGCCGCCGTCTTCTTTGACTTTTCGCCGAACGCAGTCCATTCGTTGCTTGCCGCTTTCTTTTCGCGGAGTTCGCGATACTCCTTCAGAATCGCCTGGAGTTGTTCCAGGTAGACTTTGTCGCGTCCAAACCCCGAAGTCAGCATCGGGAAGACAAAGAACAACGCAACGGCGAGCAGGCAACCGCCGACAATCGCCAGATTCTTCGTTTCTGCCAGGGGGGCCAGAAATCCGAAGTCGATCCCACCGCCACCCGAGGAGGCCGATTTCTTCGGAGCGGCCTTCGGAGGCTGCCAGGCGGGAGCTGGCGACCGGGAAGGCATACTCACTGGCGGAGGCGGACTTGAGTAGACCGGTTTCGGAGCCTCGCGTGGCGGAGGGGGCTGGACTTCAGCAACTGGCTGCGGGGCGGGCTTGGTTTCGGGAGGCTTGGGGACTGTCGGCTTCGGTGCCGGTGCCACGGGGGCTGCGGGAGGCCGGGTCGCTGCGGGAGGCCGGGTTGCTGCGGGAGGCCGGGTTGCTGCGGGAGGCCGGGTTGCTGCGGGAGCGGGTTGCGGAGGGGTGACAGGCTTCGGTGCAGGCGGTGCCACAGCGACTGTGGGAGGAGCCACCGGAACCGGCGTTGGCTCAACCGTGAATTGAGCGAGCGTTTGTGCGATGATCGTGGGAGGCGTCCAGGTACCCATCTGACCGTACTTCACCATCCCGGTCGCGTTCAGTTGGCCTCGTTTCTGCCAATCACTCAGTTGCACCAGACTGACTGGCCCATATTCCTTGCCGCTCATCCATGCAAACCAACTCAACTCGTGGGCTGCCGGAAGATAACTCGGCGCAGCTGGAATCGTTGCTGTCGGAACCGGTACCGTCGCTGGACTTGCAGCCGGCTGGTTGGAGACCTGCGTGATGGTCGGAGTCTGCGGTTTTGTTTTGCTGCGATTGACAGGCTTCGGGGTCTGTTCGACAGCCTGATATGGGAGTGAGGCCATTAGACGACCGAGCGAACCGACTTGACGCCACCGTCCGGTCGCGCCGAAACGCACCTCGTCGTCGGCGCTCAATTCGCCATTTTCCGCGAAACGGAGCAGATCATTGAAGGCGAGCGGTCCCAATTCCTGGCCACTGACCAGGCAGTACCAATCGAGCGCGTCATCCGCGGATTCGGCATCCGAGACTGCAGTGATGGTCGCCGCAGAATTCCCATCCAGGCCGCGATTCCCGAAGGCATGTGAAACCGTGGTCCATGACGACGTGGCAGCCGAACGGACTTCATCGCTCTCACCAAGCGTGCCGACCTGAATCAGTTCCTGAAGAGTGACCTCAGGAACCGGACCAAAATCTTCACCGAAGAGGCGGTAATGCCACATCGAGGCCATGCGGGAGCTTTCACTGGCGGGATGTTCTTCTTCTCTGCGTGGGAGACGAAGAACCGGACAATCCATCTTGTCGTTGACAACAAGCACTGTCCCTGATGCTGGAGAAACCCAGCCGCAGGGGGCTTGCAGTCAGCGGAATCGACAAGCGTTCCGCATATTCTGCCGCGCATTCCGCCTGCGCCTAGAGGTGATCGCCCATCTTCACCGGTTCTTCCCGGAGTTCGTCAAAAAATGGAAACACCCCGCCGAACGTTTGTTCGGCGGGGTGTTTACTACTGGCGATCAGGTGGAACGAGAAGCGGATGGATCAGACTTCTGTCAACTCGCGCTGGACCCCACGCTGTTTGGAAGCCAAAGCGACGGGCATCACGCCGCGACGAAGTTCCTGCACGTCGAACACGGCAGGCTCGAAGTAGCGACGGAGCACATCTGCGGCGGCCCGCGGTTTGGTCGTCTCACCGCAGGTGAAGACGTCCGCGGCCATATAGCCGTGCTCGGGCCATGTATGCACCGAGAGATGGGACTCAGAGAGCACGGCAACCCCTGTGACGCCGTGCGGACTGAAGGTGTGGACATTGATGTCCAGCAGTGTCGCGTTGGCTGCCCGGACCGCCTCTAACATGGCTGTCCGAACCAGATCGGCATTATTAATGCCGTCGTTACACCCCCACAGTTCGATGATGACGTGATGACCCAAGTGCTCCATCAAAGCCTCCTTCGGAATAACTAGCTTGGTGCGTGAAACAGCCCGTGAACGAATCGTGCGGGACGTCGCGAGGACATAAACGCCCTGTGATTTGTCTGTCGTGGATCAACGACCGACACCATCGAACTCAGCTTGGAACTCTCACCGGGCTGCCGCCGCGGTTACTGAAGTCGTTCCCCGGAACTTCAGTCAGGAAGACCCGATCCTCGATCTTCGTGATGCCAGCTCTCGACAGAGCATTGAGTTGCGTCGAAAACGGGCGGACCAGGAATTATCGACGGAAGGCCCCCCTGAGTCAATTCCGGCAGCGCGCCTGGCACGGGAAGTTTACACTTTCGTCCGATTAGAAGAGTTACGCAACTTTTCCAACTTCCACGATCAGGCCCCGAGATTTCGAGGGCTCTCTGCGAACCGCAGACTTTCGCCAGACTTCGCCAGCGGTACACGCTGGAAGGTCGCTGGCTGAATTCTTCAATCACAGAGGAGTCAGTCCAGCGCGGGTTCCAGGCGCGGGTAGAGTTCGCTGGGTTGAGCGACGACGGTTTTCATCGGTTCCGTCGCGCGACCGCCCACGGTTTCGTCCTGTACGGTTGCGAGAGGTTGGTCATGTCACGAATGTGGAAGATGAAGTGGTTGGGGGCTGTGTGTGCCGCTACGGCGGTTGATGCCGGCTGGATTCACGCCGCGTGCCCGTGTCAGGCACAGGGGACCCGGATGGTCAGTCAGATCACACCGAGCCCGAGCCTGGTCATCCCGATGCCCCCACCGGGGAGCGGATTGCCACCGGCTCCTCCTCCGGCTTCTCCGTATCTTGGGTCGCCGACTCCACTGGTCCCGCCTCCAACGGCACAGCCGGGGACTCCCGGTCTCCCAGTGGCACCAGCCCCTCAAACGGAACCAGGGACGTATGCACCGGGTGCCATTGTGTCGCCCGGTGTTGGATCGTCACTGCAACCGTTGCCAGACGCTGGTATCCCGATGGATGCCCCCGTGGCAGGAAGTGGTGTTCCCGCCGGCGCCGGAGCGGGTGTGAATCGGTTCGGGATGTCGCCTCCGCCGGGGACCCTGGGCCGCACCTACCAGCAACGGTCGCGGATCCACGAAGACGAGAAGCATCCGCGCTTCGCTGCCGTCGATGTCTACCTTCCGGAAGACGTCGATGTGACGGCTCGTGGAATGAAGTCGAAATGGACGGGCAAACTCTGGCGGCTGGAAGTGAAGGACCCGCTGCTGCCGGGGGTTCCGCACATCTATGCCATCAAGGCTGAAAAGACGACTAAGGATGGGACCGTCTTGTCGACCGATGTCCGTTGGATTCGACTGATTCCCGGTCGGGTCGTTGATCTGCAGTTCTAACGCTCGTTGACCTGTCGACCTTCGCAACCGATGCCCGCGCCCCGTGACAGCTTTGGCTGTTGCGGGGTGCGGTCCGTTTAAATCGGGGCCGCGAAGACGCAAGCGGGGCAGGATGGTTGCGGGGGCGATCGTTCGACGGAGTTTGAAAAGCGAGAGGGGCGGGAAAGCTACCTCCGTCCGCACCTGAGGACCGATCGCTTAGGGCTGCTTCCGTTAGGACCTGACCCGGTTCACGCGGACTCACCGCGGAAAGAGGTAGCTTTTCCGCCCCGTCTTTCACAACCACAGTATTCGGCAGCCCGCCTCGCGGGTCAAGGGATGTGTGGTTGAGGACCGCCGTATTCCTGCAGAATCTCTGTGATTCGGGCGCGCAGACCACCGGTGGGACCATCTGCCGTCTACGAGGATGAGATCTCTGGAGAACGGGAAGCCTGCACGCCAGACTGAAGTGCGGTTACCGCGTCCAGGCATCGAACACAGCTGCTTAACTCTGTTCCGCAGCATTCATCGAGCGCAAGTTCACCGGGACATGCTCTGTGGCGTACCACTCCCACAAGGTGCGGAAGCAGGGCGTGAATTCCTCGGGAGTGGACTGCACCCAGCGTGCGACTTCGATCAGCGGATAGAACGCCCCCGATTCAATCTCGCCCGGATCGAACTGAGGTGGTGTATCGGTCACCGCGCGGTAGAGGACGCTGTGTTCGTACGAGGTCTCGACGCCCGCGGGAAACTTGTGCAACCGTTCCAGCGGCGCTGTCAAACCAAGTTCTTCCTGCAATTCTCGCGAGGCAGCCACGTCGTATTCCTCGCCGGCACCGACATGACCTGAGGCTGATGATGTGTGGAGACTCGGGCACTCGTCCTTGGTGGCCGTCCGCTTGTGAACCAGGAGTTCTCCCCGGGTGTTGAACACGAAGATATGCACCGCCCGATGCAACCAGCGAAACCGGTGCACATCGGACCGTGGCGCTTCGCCGATCACATTGTCCTGTAGATCGCAAACGTCAAAGATTTCTTCGCTCATCGTTTGATCTCCCTCCACGGCCGAATGGTGACGGGGTGCAATTGCCGGTCACTTGCCGTGAGCAGCTGTGTCCTGCTTGAGTTCTGCGAGATAGGCGACCAGATCGCGGAGATCGGCCAGGCTCATCTTTTTGATGAGATCTTCGGGCATCCCCGACTTCCCGACCGCGCGATCTTCAATGGCGGACTTCAGAACCGAGATCACACCCCGATCCGGTGTCGCGAGGAACAGACGGGTGCCGTCATCGTTCTTCAAGATACCGGAGTGGACTTTGCCATCGTCGGTTTGCAGCACCAGCGTTTCGAATCCTTTGGCGATCTGTTTGTTGGGGTCAACGATCGATTCGAGCAGATACTCGCGTGTCTTTTCCGCTCCGATCTTCGTGAGATTCGGACCGACTTCACCCCCGTTGCCCGCGACCTGATGACACCGGCGGCAAGAGACTTCACTCCGGTTCAGAAAGATTTCGCGGCCGCGCTGTGGGTCCCCTCCCTGTAGTGCCACGCGATACGGTGCGAGGGGATCAGCTGTGGAAAGCGACTGACGATACCTCTGGATGACGGCCTTGAGCGGATCGGTCGCGCGGGTTTCCGCTGAATGCAGAATGTCGAGTTGCAGATCGGGTGGGGCAGCTCCTGTCGCGAGTTTATCAGCCCATTCGACGAGCGTGGCGTCCGCTGCTTCCAGTTTCAGGCTGGCCAGTTGCCGGAGGGCCGTCTGTTGTTCGATGGTTGTCCCTTCCAGCAGGGCCTGCTTCAGGACTGCGGCTCCAGAGGCATCGCGATGACGATCCACATAGAGCTGCCGCGCAATGTTACGGACAGCCGGTGCCTTGTCCTGCATCCCGCTCGATAAGAGTTGATTCGCTTCACGGCTGCCGAGACTGATCACACCAGCCAGAGCTGCACTCCGTTCCGCAGCTGAACGCTCCAGGTCGCGAAACGCTGTGATCAGGATCTGTTCGACCCCGGGGAGTTTTGCTTCGGTCGCGAGCGCGGTTGCGACTTCCCGCAACTCGGCCGGTCCGCTGAACAGATGCCCGAGGACCGGTTGCAGGATCGGCGACAGTTCGACTGTGCGGGGCGGAAGTTGTCGAGATTCATTCGTGACGCGATCGAGTGGAGCCGGCGCGTTCCAGGCGAGAAGTGCCTTCAGAGCCTCGATCCGGACTGCATCAGAAAGCTGGTTCGATGCCGCCAGTTGGGCCACCATTGCAGCGTGTTCACTGGTCCCGAGTCGATAGTTCGCATTGATGACCCGTTGTGCCAGCGTGGGGGGAGTCCCTCGATTCAGTTTGAGCTGAGCCAACTGCGGGAACGCCGCTGTCAGGCCGGGATCGTGAATCGCACGGGCCGCTTCTTCAATCACAGCGAGTTCAGGATCATTCAGAAACCGTGCGACTTCAGCCGACCGTTGTCTACGCAGGCCGACTACAGCAGCCAGGCGTACGGCGGGTACCGCATGGGTCGAGAGTGCCGCGAGTTCATCGGACGTGGCACAACCACACAGTCCGGCGATCAGGGCATAGCGGAGCCACGGATCAGCATCACCGACTTCGGCCAGCCGTTCCTGCAGAGGTGTCAGGGCCGCTTTGACTGAGAGTTTGCCGAGTGCCAGGGCGGCTTGTGCTTGAACGTGATCGTTTGGGTCACGCAGCAGGGGCAACAACTTCGGCCCCGCCCCCGGATGACGGAGATCACCAAGGACCTGGGCCACCGTGGCCCGCACCGCCGGATCATTCTCGGTGAGCAGAGCCGCTAGCGGCGTCGCGTGTGGCAGGTGCTTGCGTCCCAACTGCCAGAGACCCCACACACCGTGCAAGCGCTCGGGCAGCGTCGCACCCGCTTGGGCCGCTGTCTGTAACACTTCTGCAGCACCTCGATCGGCCAGAGCAAATTGTGCTCGTTGACGAATGCGGCGGTCGGGATGAGCCAAGAGGCGGCGCAGGGCCGGCACATCCAGTCGAGACAAGCCGGCTTTCATGATCGCGGGGCCATCGGTCTTGACCGGTTGATCCGGCGTGATGCGGTAGATCCGCCCTTTCCCGAGACCTTCCCAGCCATCAACCCAATCGCTGAGACACAGGTTGCCCGACCAGTCAAAGTCGACGTCGGTAGCCAGAATCGCCCAGACGCATTGATGGGCGTCGGTCATCTCGAAG
The DNA here is from genome assembly GCA_044229335.1 of Planctomycetaceae bacterium. Lineage (GTDB taxonomy): Bacteria > Planctomycetota > Planctomycetia > Planctomycetales > Planctomycetaceae > DSVQ01. The sequence continues at coordinate 66,105 of JBGATC010000025.1, forward strand.
CCGGCCCCCTTCTCTTTCATCGCGAAACTGCGGATGCCGCTGCTCCCGGCTGTGCCGCGGAAATCGGCTAGAAAAAAGTGATCGCGATACCGTTCCGGCAGCCCGACACCCGGATCGAACGCCAGTCCCGAGGGACCGTCGGCAAAGTTGAGGAGCGGTGGCACAATGTACGCGGGCTGCCCGGCATGCGGCGGATGCCAGAGTTTTTCACGGTTCCACGGCCCGCGATCGGCGAGATACTGGTAATACATCCGCCAGCCGGTATCGCCCCCCTCCATCACATAGACCCAGCGGGCGCGATCGCCGCTGTCGGAGTTGTTGTCCCCGGTAAAGAGTCGACCGTAATTGTCGAAGGCCAGTTCCTGCGGGTTCCGCAGGCCGGTCGCGAAGACTTCCAGCTTCGAGCCATCCCGTTCACAACGAAAGACCGCACCCTGATCGGGCAGTGCGAGGATCCCGTCCGGGGTCTCGATGTGAAAGCCGCGGTCGCCGATGCTGAAGTAGATCCGCCCATCGGGACCCAGAACGAGGCCATGGAGATCGTGCCCGCGGAAGGCCACGCGGACCCCATAGCCATCCTGCAGGGCCGTCCGCTCCTCGGCGACGCCATCGCCATTCTTGTCACGTACCCGCCACAGCTTCGGGATGCAGGTATAGAAGACGTCGCCATCCCACGCGAGGACTCCCGCACCAGTGCCGTCCTCGACAGCCGAGAATCCGTCTGCGTAGACGGTTGAATGCTCGAAGTGCCCATCCTCATCGCGATCTTCGAGCAGCCGGAGCCGATCATGCTCACGGGCATATTCAGCGAGCCGCTCCCTCTGGTGCTTCTCGAAGAATTTCAGACGATCGGAAACCGTCTGTGCAGACAGGTCATCCAGCAGCCAAGACATGTGGCTGCGGTTATCTTCCACCCCCTTCGATTGGCGAAAGGTTTCGGCTACGAAAATCCTGCCGCGTTCGTCGAATGCGAATGCCACCGGATTCGCCATCAGCGGTTCTGCGGCGGCCAGGTGGACCTGCCATCCCGCCGGGATCTGAATGCGATTCCGGGCCAGCTCCCCCTCCTTCGAAGCGGGAGCGATTTTTGGGACATAGGGCTCACTCCCGGGTGCGACACTTTCGCCGGAGCATGAGATCAGAGTTATCCAGACCAGGGCTTGCCAGAATCGAGGGCTTGTCCACATCACGACGGATCACTCCAATTCCCGCATTCAGAGCGGGGACCGCAAGGTTGAGCAATTTGCAGCAATCGAGTGTAGCGAAGAGCATCAATCCAGAGACAACCATCTGCAAGCTGTGCCCGCGATTTGCTCGATTTGTGAGTGATTGTGCGGAGTTTCCGGCTGCTTTTCTGAGTTCTGAAAGATGTGGCGCAGTTTTTGCGTTGAGGGTGGGGCGAATCGCTCTGATTCCAAACTATCAGCGAAGGATCGCGATCATGTTGGTACTGACACGCAAACTGGATCAGGAACTGGTGATCGGTGACCAGCGGATCACCGTCAAGATTCTGGAGGTTCGCGGCAACCGTGTGAGGCTGGGGATTGTCGCCCCAGACGCTGTGTCGATCCGGCGTATCGATCTCGCATCGCATCCTGTGGAATCCCGTAACGCCTGCTCTCCGTAAGCCCCAGCGTCAGAGTGCGGTGCATCTCCCGGAAAGCCCTACTGCACAATGCGGGGCTGCCTCTGTTCTGCCTGTCTGCGACAAGTCGGCTTGCGCTTGTTATACTCGCTGCACACCAGTCGCTGGCCGGATCCGGTCGCGACGCTGATTTCCATCATTTCGTGCACCGAGTGAGACGCGGCATGTCAAAAGTCCTGGCTGTGATTCTGGGCGGGGGCAAAGGGACCCGCCTCTTTCCGCTCACACAGTTCCGCTCGAAACCGGCGGTTCCCGTTGCGGGAAAGTACCGGATCATCGATATCCCGATCTCGAACTGCCTGAACAGCGGGATCAACGGGATCTATCTGCTGACACAGTTCAACTCAGTCAGTCTGCATCGCCACATTCGGCAGACCTATCGCTTCGACCGCTTCGAAGGCGGCTTCGTCGAGATTCTGGCCGCTCAGCAGACGATGGAAGGGGAAGCCTGGTATCAGGGGACCGCGGATGCTGTCCGCAAGAACCTGCGCTACCTCCAGCAGAAAGATGTCGAGTACGTCCTGATTTTGTCCGGTGATCAACTCTACCGGATGGACTTCGCGAAAATGCTGCAGACGATGAAGGAGACGGATGCGGACGTCATGATCCCGGCGATCCCCTGCACGCGCCAGCAGGCCCGCAGCTTCGGCATTATGCGTCTCGATGACACCGGTCGACTGCTCGGCTTCCTGGAAAAACCGCAGACAGACGAAGAAATCGATCTCGTCCGGACCGATCCCGCCTGGATCGATGCCCGCGGGATTCCCAGCCACGGACGCGACTGTCTGGCGAACATGGGGATCTACCTGTTCCGCCGCGATGTGCTTGTCGATTTGCTTTCGAAAACCGACTATCACGACTTCGGGAAAGAAGTCTTTCCGATGTCGATCCGGACGCACAAAGTGCAGGTCCATCTGTACGATGGATACTGGGAAGATATCGGGACGATCAAGTCGTTCTTTGACGCCAATCTCGAACTGGCGCGGGCGAATGCTCCCTTTCAATTCGAAGACGAAACGGGACCAATCTACACCCACGCCCGCTCCCTCCCCCCGACCCGTTGCGATGGTGCGATGATTCGCTCGAGCCTGATCGCGGATGGTTGCGAGATCGGCACCGGGACGGTCATCGAGAACGCGGTCATCGGGCTGCGGTGTCGGATCGGCAACAACGTGACGATCAAGAATGCGGTCATCATGGGGGCCGACTATTTTCAGTCGAAAGAAGACTGTGCAGCGGACGAAGCGGCCGGGATTCCTCCGGTCGGGATCAGCGATGGAGCGGTGATCGACGGGGCGATCGTCGACAAAAACTGCCGCATTGGCCGCGGCGCGAAACTTTCGCCGGCCGGATTCACCACCGCCCCGGAAGGGTCACCCGTCGTCATTCAGGATGGCATCATCATCCTCCCGAAAGACGCCACGCTGCCTCCCCACTGGTCGCTCAAGCATTAGCCGATCTGACTGTGTGAGGACGCCCAGCCATTCCGATGGCTGGGTCACATCATTGGCACTCCAATCAACCGTCAACCTCTTCGTGCAACTCCGCATGTGGAGGATGGTAGAGCATTCCCAGCAAAGCGAAGAACGCCGCGGCAACGCCGAAGAGCGCGGCTGGAGGCCAGGTCAGCTGTTTCAGCACGGCATCGCATGCACCATAGAAAATCGCCGAGCCGAAAATCCCGATCCAGTTCAGCAGATTGAGCGCCGCGATCATTCGCCCCTTCTGCTCAATCGGTGCTTGCGCTTGCAGGTAGATTTGCAGCGGCACACTGAAGAGTCCAGCGAAGATTCCGACACCTATCAACGCGGCTGCTGCGCCCCACGGACCCAGTAAGGTTTTCCCCAGATTCGTTCCCGGTACTGCCAGAAGCGCCAGGCAAGCAGTTAATCCCCAGACACCGGTCCGAACCAGCCAGGGGTGCACGGCGCGTCGCGACAGCCAGCCTCCCAGGATGCACCCGATCGCAATCCCGACTCCAGTGCTCGCTGCAAGAAAGCCGGTCAGCAGGTCATCCAGCAGGAATTGCTCTTTCGCCACCCGGTTGATCGCGGGCGGATAAACCATCCCTGCCGCAAACCAGAACGTCGACGATGCGATGACGCAGGTCAGCAAGTCACGCCGGTCACGGAGCAGCCGTAGCGTCTCTGGTGTGATAAACCAGCCTTTCGCCTGGATTCGCAACTCCGGTGCGGCTGCGGGGAGTGGGCGAATCCCCCACGCACAGCACCAGCCCAGGGCAGCGATCACCAGGCACACGACACTGACAGGCCAGAGCTGGTCCTGCCACATCCAGCGGCCGAAGCTGATCGATGCCCCCGCACCCGCCAGGCCGAAAATGATGGCGAGAAACGTGGCCATCAACACCAGTCCATTCGCACGGGGCAGCTCCGACTTGGGGAGCAGTTCCGGCAGAATCCCGTATTTCGCCGGTCCAAAAAATGCGCTGTGGATGCCCAGCAGTCCCACCACGGCGAGTGAAGCGGCCAGAACTCCCGAAGCCAGAGCCGCCATGCCGCACAGGACGATGCAGACTTCAGCGACCTTGCACCACAAGATGACCGAGCGCTTCGAATACCGATCGGCCAGCATCCCGGCCAACCCGCTCAACAGGACAAACGGGGCGGCGAACAAGGCAGCGGCCAACGATTGCAGATCGGGACCACCCTGCTCTTTCAACTGGTTGACGCAGAGCAACAGGACCAGTTGCTTGAAGAGATTGTCATTAAACGCCCCGAGGAACTGGGCCCCATTCAATGCCCAGAAGCTGCGATCGGTCCATGCCTTGCGAAAGGATGGCTCGGTGGAATCCATGCGGGGTTTGCCTTCACAGAGCCGTTTCGTTGATTTTTAGTCAGGTTCGTCGTTTGAGCGAGCAGTCGCCGCTTGCCATTCTGCGCGATCGGCGCGTATGCTGGCAGGGTATCGCGGGCGGATTTCTGACATACGGTCTGATGCCCCTTCGTTGACCTGTTGACTCATCCCGGCTGGGTTAGGGATTTCGTCCCCATGAGAGTGTTCCAGCGAATTGCCTGCATCCTCTGCTGTTGGACCTTGAGTGGTGCGTTCGCAGCGGCGGAAGAACCTTATCTCGAATTTCTCAGCGGTTTACGCGAGCGTCAGTACTACGATTTCGCGATCGTCTATCTCGATCAACTGGCGACCCGTCCCGGACTTCCCGCTGAGTTCAAGCAGGCGATCCCCTTCGAAAAAGCGGTCACGCTGATGGAGAGCGCGCGGATCTCCCGCTCGCCGGAAAAGCAGACCGAGCAACTCGATCAGGCGCTCGCCTTCCTCGATCAGTTCGTGAAAGACAGCCCGAACCATCCGCGTGCTGGCGATGCCAACTCACAACGGGCCGAAATCCTGATTGGCAAAGCCCGCGTCGAAATTCTGCAATCCCGTGCCCCGGCGAATCAGGGGAACCGGACCGAGTATCAGAAGAAAGCCCGCGACCTCGTCGCGAAGGCCCGTGCGGTCTTTCAGACGGCCTTCAATCAGCACGAAACGGCCTGGAAGCAATACGGGACCTTCATCGATCGGACCAAGGATGAGGCGAAGTACGACGCCCGTGCCAAGTCCGAAGTCAACATGATCCGTGCTCAACTCGATTTGGCCCTCTGTACCTACGAAGAAGCTCAGACCTACGACATCGAAGCGGCCGACTTCAAGCGACTGCTCAACGAGGCGGCTGCCAAGTTCGAGGAGATGCACCAGCGCTACCGCAGTCAGGTCGCCGGTTTGTTTGCCCGCTTATGGCAGGCCAAGTGCTTCGAAGAACAGGGCGATCTGCAGAAAGCACTCGGGATCTATAACGAACTCCTCGCGCACCCCGGTGAAGATGGCGCGATTTCGCGACTCAAGGACCAGACTCTGCAGTTCAAGCTGATCAGCCTGAATTCCAAAGATCGGGGTGACTATCAGCTCGTGGTCGACCTCGGCGAAGAATGGTTGAAGAAACATGCTGCCGAAGCCCGCACGCGGACCGGGCTGGGGATCCGCTGGGAAGTCGCCCGCGCTTATGAATCGCTCGGGGACAAACGCGACCTGCCCAAAAACGACGCGCAACGCTTCTGGCGGGAAAGCCGCGACCAGGCGCAGCAGGTCAATCGCTATCCGAGTGAATTTAAGGATGTCTCCCTCGCGCTGATGCAGCGGCTCGATGTGAAGCTGGTCGGCAAGGAACGCCTGCCGGAGACGTTCGATGCGGCCTTTGGTCTCGGTCGGCAGATGGTCACCGCCGTCAAGGAGACCAAGGATACGCTCGATGCCGCCGAGCGGGCGAAGAAACCCGCCGAGGAAATCAAGAAGCTGGAACAGGATCTGTCCGGTCAGCTGAAAGAAGCCGCGGAGATGCTGGATCGGGCGCTGCGGCTCGTCAGCAAAGCTGATGACAAGAAGAGTGTCACGCTGGCACGTTTCAATTATGCGTACGTCAACATCCTGATGAAGCGGTATTACGAAGCGGCAATCCTCGGCGAATACGTCGCCAAAACGGTCGATCAGGACGACACGACTCTGGGCCTCGATGCGGCTTATCTGGCGATGGTGGCCTACATTCAGGCTTTCAATGCGAACAAAGCCCCTCCCGGAGCTGAACGTGATGCCGATATCCGGCTGATCGTCCATGCCGCGAATCTGATCGCCAGCCGCTGGCCGCAGAGTGATCGGGCGAACGATGCCCGGATGACACTCGGTCGCCTCTATAGCCAGACGAAGCGTCCGGTCGAAGCCGCCGAGTGGTACGCCAAGGTCCCCGAAAGTGATCCCAAATACGCTGAAGCTCAACTCGCTTCGGGGCAAGCGTACTGGACCGCGTATCTGTCACTCAGCCGGGCTCCGGAAGCCGAGCGTCCGACGGCCCAGCAACTGGCCGACTGGCAGAAGCTGGCCCAGTCTCAGTTACGTGGCGGGATCGCGAAGATGTCGGCCACGGTTCCGAAAGAAGGGGCGGCCCCGCCGGAACTCATCGCTGCGAAGATGTCGCTCGCACAGATCATCATCAGCCAGGGACAGGACGCCGAAGCGATCAAGCTGCTGCTGGATGAACCCCAGTCCGTCATCAAGGCGATTACGGTCGCTGATGAATCCAAGCGGCCCGACAAAGGTGTCCAGGGACGGGCGTTCGCGACGGAAACCTACAAACTGCTGCTGCGGGCCTATATCGGTGGCGGCAAGCTGAATGAAGCCCGCGACACCATGAAAACGCTCGAAGGGGTCGTCGGTGCCGAAGGCGGGGCCGATGTCACGGAACTCTACGTGAGCCTCGGGAAGCTCCTCCGTGATGAACTGGACCGCTTCAAAGCGACTGGCGAGACCGATCGCTTCAACAAACTGATGGGCTCCTTCGAGAACTTCCTCAACGATCTCTACCAGCGGAAAGAGGGCCAGACCTTCGGCTCACTGAGCTGGATCGGCGAAACCTACTTCGCGCTGGGGGAAGCGACCTCCGACGACGCGGGACGGGCGACCGGATACTACGAGAAAGCAGGTAACGCCTTCCAGGACATTATCAACCGGGCCGGTCAGCAGACCGATTTCGTTCGGCCGGAGCAACTTCCTGCAGTCCGCGTCCGGCTGGTCCGTTGCCTCCGCATGAAGAAAGATTTCACCGGCGCGGAAACACTGATTGGTGAAGTCTTGAAGTCGGCCGAGAAGGAACTCCGGGCTCAGTTTGAAGCCGCCCTGCTCTACCAGGACTGGGGCGCGTCCGGCGGCGGCGAGAACACCAAGATGCTCACCACCGCGATCAATGGCAATCCGAAGCTGTTGATCTGGGGCTGGAAAGGACTCAGTAACCGCCTGCAGAATTCCATCGATCGCGGAAGTCAGGAATATCTGCAGATGTTCGTCGATAGTCGCGTCAATGGAACCGCGACCCGACGAACGTACGCCCTCGCCCAGACCAGCCAGGAAAAGCGCAAAGCGGAACTCGAAAATTGTGAGATCGAACTGATCGCCACCGCCACCGTCACGAAGGGATTGTCGGACGAACAGTTTCAGCAGTTCAATCAGCTCTACCGGCAGGTGCTGGCAGATGCCGGGAAGCCGGTCGAGGATCTCAAAATCAGCCAAGAAGTCGTCGAGACTGCGGCCGCCACCAACGAGAATCCGACAACCAAGCCGGCCACCAAGAAGAAGACCGCAGCCAAGCCGCCTCCGGCCAAGCCGATCGACAACACCCTCAATTACATCGTATTGGGGGGGACTCTGGTGCTGGCGTTAGCAGGCATGGGCTGGTTCTTCGTGAAAGGGAAGTCGAAGAAGAAATCGCTGGTCCCCGGTCCTGTGGCATTCACGGCTCCTGTCGGAACCGTGCCAACACCCAAGCCACGGGGGGCACCGGTGGTCGGGAAGACCGCAGGTCCCGCGACCGCCGCACCGAAGCCGGGGACATCCCGACCGGCAGGCACCGCCCCCAAGCCGAAACCGAAGCCGCCGACGGCTTAAACGCTCGTCGGAACATGAATCCGTAACCAAATACCGATTGTCAACCTGTTCAAGTTCTCGCTGCAGTTTGCGGCGGACCGGGAGAAGCCCCTGATGAAGTTCCGCAATTGGGTCGCACTGCTCTCCATGTGCTTGGCGCTGGGCATCGCGAGTACAGCGTCGGCTGTCGATGCCGTCGTGAAAAAGAGTGGCGGTCGGATCACCGGGAAAATCACCGGCGGAACGAAGACAGAGCTGACCATCAAGCCGCAGGTCGGCGATGCAGTCAACGTCCCGGCGAATGATCTCGCGTCGATTGAATGGGACGACGCCAGTCCGGAACTTAAGCTGGGACTCAGCGACGAGAACAACGGAAAATTCGACAACGCGCTGCAGCGCATTACGAAAAGTAAGACCGATAGCAAGGCCGACAGTCCCTTGCTGAAAGCCGAGTTCGATTTTCTGCTGGCACGGGTCAATGCCCGGATCGCGATGGCGGATGCGACCAGGCGAGATGATGCCATCAAGCAGTTGCAGGGATTCACCAAAGGGAACGCCGATCATTTCCGGTTCTATGAAGCGATGAATCTGCTCGGTCAGGTTCAACTGGCCAACGGAGATTTCGCTGGTGCCCGGACGACCTTTGAGAGTCTGGCCCAGTCGCCCTGGAATGACTACAAGCTGGGTGCCAAGGTGGCCATCGGCCGGATTCTGATGGGGGAAAACAAGGCCGACGAAGCCGTCAAAGCGTTCGAGGAAGCGGCTGCCGCAGCGGGGACATCCCCCGCAGAAGTCGCCCGCCGCTACGAAGCCCTGCTCGGCAAAGCCCGCGCACAGATCGCGAAAAGTCAGCATGCTGAAGCGCTCGCCGTGCTCGACGACATCACGCAGAACGGCCCGGCAGAAGATTCAGCGATCCAGGCAGAAGCGTATGTCCTTCAGGGAAATGCCCTGCAGGCGCTCAATCGGGCCAAGGAAGCCGTCCTCGCTTACTTGCACGTGGATATTCTCTTCCCCCGGGAAGCCGGCCAGCATGCGGAAGCCCTCTACCAGATGTCCCGGTTGTGGAAGGCTGTCCAACTTCCGGAACGCGGCGTGGAAGCCGAAGCCAAACTTCAGAGCAGCTATCCGAACAGTGAGTGGACCAAGAAGCTGAGCACTGTTCCGTAATCGAGACGGAAAACTGCAGTCTCGGGGGAATCTCCGGCGGACTGCAGCGGGGTCTGGAATCCGCCCCCGTCCCGCTTTACAATCGGACCATCCGTCGACCATCGCGAAAACTCGTACTTCCCACGGTCGGGATCACTGTTCAGAACCATCCCGATTCACTGCCACACTGGTCTGTCACAAGCACATGGGCCCAACTGGGCCAGAATAAGGACGCACGGTTCATGAAGGCCTCGCAACGCTTCGTCTGGCTGGCTTTGATCACAGGGTGTCTCGCCTGGTGGGGAGCGATGGCTCCGACGCCCGTGCTGGCGTATCAGGATGACATGGCGGCCGAAGAAGAAGCGGCCCCGGCAGAGGGGGGAGACAAGGCCGCCGCGGCCGACGACCAGATGGCCGCCCGTAAACAGGAATCCTTCCTCGCGTGGATGATTCGGGCGTCGGGGATCTTCGGCTTCCTGATTATGCTCGTCTCGTTCGTGATGGTCGCCCTGATCGTCATGGACCTGCTCCAGCTCCGGCGCGATAACTACCTGCCGGCGGCGTTCATCGAACAGTTCGAGCGGCTGCTGACGGAAAAGAACTACCAGGCCGCTTACGAAGCCGCGAAGGGGAATGACTCCTTCATCGGTAAGGTCCTCGCCGCCGGGATGGCCCGTCTGAACCGTGGTTACGAAGATGCTGTCCAGGGGATGTCGGAAGTCGGCGAAGAAGAAACGATGGCGATGGACCACTCCATCGGCTATCTCGCGCTGGTCGGCTCGGTTGCCCCGATGCTCGGGCTGCTGGGAACCGTGCAGGGGATGGTGCTCAGCTTCCAGGTGATCGCGACCTCGACCACCTCGCCCAAGCCGTACGAACTGGCCGACGGGATTGCCACCGCCCTCTTCACTACCCTCGAAGGACTGACCGTCGCCATTCCCGCGATCATCAGCTTCTCGCTGTTCAAGAATCGCCTGGCGAAATTCACGATGGAAGCGGGCTTTGTCAGTGAAGAGTTGATGCGTCGCTTCCAGGGGATGGGCAAGCAGACCGCAGCGGCTCCGGCTGCGGCACCACGCCCGGCGGGCGGTGGCGCACCGGCGGGTGCACCCGCTGCCCCCCAGGCGTAGTCGATGGTCGGTTGTTGAAGTTGATCTGTCAGACAGTTCCGCATTCCGCCGCTCATCGATCGGGCGGCTTCTGAGCGAGTGTTCGTATGGCGCGCCGCAAGGTTGAAACGGGGTTTACCGAGCCGGACATGACACCGATGATCGACATCGTGTTCCAGCTCCTCACGTTCTTCATGATTGCGATTAACTTCGAGAACACGAAGGCGGACGAGCGCGTCAAGCTGCCGAAAGATACCCTCGCGAAGCCTCCGGAGTCGAAGCCCAAGGATGAACTCGTCCTCAACATCGGGTTCAACCGGAATTCCTCTGGTCAGAAAATCAATCCCGAGCCGGTCCTCTTCTACTCTGGCAACGAGATCCCACTGGATCGCATCAAGCCGGAACTCGAACAGGAAAAGAAGTTTTTCGAGGCGACGCACGGCAAGAATGCATTGGAAGATGTCGGGGTGATTGTCCGGGCCGATGCAGAAGTCCCGACCGGGCTGGTGCAGCAGGTGGTGAAAAGCTGTCAGGAAGTCGGCTACAGCAAGTTCTCGCTGAAAGCTGTGCAGGAAGAGTAGGATTCGCGAACCGTTCCTGTCAGGAAGCCGAAGATGAAATTCAAAAAACCTGCACCGTCCAAAGTCGAGATCCCAATGGCACCGATGATTGACATCGTGTTCCAGCTGCTGATCTTCTTCATGCTCAATCTGAAGATCATCGCCCCGGAAGGCAATTTCAACATCAACATGCCCATCGGTGCACCATCGAATCAGACCAGCGAGAAGAACCTGCCGGATATCAAAGTCGGCCTGCGGTCGGACGCGAACGGTAATCTCACGCAATTGACCCTGGGGCAGAAAAACCTCGGGAACGACGATGCCGCCTTCAGTCGTCTCAATTCCGAAATCCTCAAGATCATCGTGCGGCCGGGGAACCCGCTCACGAAAGATGTCGAAGTCGAAATCGACGCTGATTACGAACTCCACTACAAGTACATCATCCAGGCGGTGTCGAAGTGCACCGGCCGTTACGATCCGCAAACGAAGCAGGTCGTCCGCTACATCGAAAAGATCAAATTCGCCCCACCGCATAAACCCAAAGGGGCGTGAGTCCTCGATCGGGGAGATCACTCTTCGGAGCCAGACCCAGCCATCGGAATGGACTGGGCTTCCCAGGAGGCTCTTATTCTGGCTGAGAGCCCGTTTATCCGCGCGGGTGGCACTTCTCGTGGATCGCCTTGATCCGGCTGTGGTCGACCTGCGTGTAGATTTGCGTGGTACGGATGCTCGCGTGACCGAGCAATTCCTGCAGGGCGCGAATCTCGGCTCCACCAGCAAGCATATGGGTCGCAAAGCTGTGCCGCAGGGTGTGCGGCGTCACCTCAGCGCTCGCCCCGATGCGGGCCGCGTACCGCTTCACCAGCTTCCATACGGTGATCCGCGATAAGCCTTTTCCGCGCCGGGAGACCAGCAGCGCACTCTCGGGGCTGTTCGCCGCCAGATCAAGCCGCTCGCGCACGAGGTACGCTTCGACTGCGGCGATCGCCACGGGATTCAGCGAGACAATCCGCTCTTTGTTCCCCTTACCGACGCAGCGACAGAAGCCCCCTTCGAGTTGCACATCACGCAGCGTCAGTCCACACACCTCCGAGGCCCGGCAGCCGGTCGCATACAACAGCGCGAGGAGCGCGCGGTCCCGATACGGCCACGGGTCTTGTGGTCCCGGTGCTGCCAGCAACCGGTCGACCATTTCCGGGCTGAGGACCTTGGGCAGCCGCTGCCAGAGTTTCGGCGAGTTGACGAGCTCGACCAGGCTCTCCGCGACGATTCCTTCGAGCATCAGGTACTGAAAGAAGACCTTGATCGAGACAAGATGCCGGGCAATCGACGACATTGCCAGCCCGGAATCGTTCAGATGGCTCATGTAGCCCGTGAAGAGGCCGATCGTGAGGCCGGAAAACGTCGGGGGGCCGTGTTCGGCGTACCAGTCGGTGAAACGAGCGAGGTCACGGTTGTAGGCCAGGACCGTGTTCGCCGCGAGGCCGCATTCCGCCTGCAGATAATGCGAAAAGCCCGCACGGAACTGACCGGGATCGGCCGAGCGCACAGCAGCGGTAGCACCGGGACCGGGAGGGCGTTTACGCGGGGGCATGCAGACTCCAGACAGAACGACCATCCGCGCGCATCGGCAGGAAGCCCCGTCTGACTTGAGTCAATATTTTCTGAGCGGTAAGGCGCTAGCCGCCGGTGGATCCGTGATCAAGACACCGGCGGCTAGCGCCGTGCTGCTCAGGAATTCCATCGATTCACCGGGCGGTCGGGTCGGAACTGCCGGGGACGATGCGTGTCAGGTCACTACCGTCAATGGTCGGGCACCAGTATTTCTCGATGTGTTCGATGACCAGTTCGGTGCCGCGGGTGTGGCTGACGTACGGCGGCTGGCGTGGATCGTACATCGCATCGGTCAGGTCCCGGGCGAGGGCGACATCGAACCCGAGCCGTACGAGCTGACGGATCCCGAACGGCCGCCCGAGGACGCACATATTCGTGTGGACGCCCATCATCACGATGTGTTTGATGCCGTGCGTCTTACAGAAGCTGAAAATCTCGTCGCCCCGATCGCTGATTCCGTCATAGCCGATGATGTCGAGTCCCGCGTGCTGCCGTGAAAAGACCTGCACTGCCGGGCCGACAACGGGATCGTCGCACGGTTGCTTCGAGACATCGACCGGCAATTCCGGCTCGCGGAGGTCATCGCGGTGGCACCACTTGTCGAGCGGGAACGGCGGTTCGACTTTCACCGTCGCGAGCATCCGCTGGCGGTACGAGGTGTCGGCGTAGAAGTGGAGTGTGCCGCTGGGGGAGTGAATGATTTGTGCCCCGTGATTCCGCGCGGCGGTCAGGACGCCGTTCATCCGCGGCACCATGAGCTTCACCCGCTGTGCGGCCGACTGGCAGTAATGGTTGTCCCACATGTCGCAGACGATGATCGCGGTCTCGCTGACCTTCCAGCGTTTTTCGTCGACGACGACGCGAAATTCCTTCCCTCCGGGTGCGGACTCGACGCGGCGTTGCAGTTTCACGGCAAACTCGCCTGGAACCAGCGGTCGCACACTGACTTCCTGGGCAACGGCGGCCGTCGTGATCAGCATCAGCAGACTCGTCCAGCCGATGCTCCATGTCGCCTGCTTCATCGTAACTTTCCCCAGATGGAAACGGAGTGATGTTCAGAGCCGCCATGAGCGTAACACACCAGCAAGGATCGATGTGAGTGTGTGGTGCCGGCCGCAGTCCAGGTGTGGGCTGGGCGTCGGGGGGAGGATTGCGGTATTCTGGATGGATCAACGAACTGCGATTCGTTCCCGCCAGGATGTCCCGCCATGCCCGCCGATCCCACGCTGACCCATGAAGTCCTGAAGCTGAAGTATGCGACGTCGCTGGTCTCGTGCCGGCTCGACCCGACGGGGCGGTTTGCCTTCGCCGGTGCGCAGGACAATAAGATTGTGCGGTTTACCCTGGAGGGGGGCGCTCAAGCAGTTCTCGCCGGGCACGATAGTTGGGTTCGCGGACTCGTCCTCGCGCAGAATGGCGAAACACTGATCAGCGGGGGGTATGACGGAAAGCTGATCTGGTGGCCCGCCGCAGCTGACGCCCCGGCACCACAACGGACGGTCGAAGCGCACCAGGGCTGGATTCGCGGCATGGCGCTGAGTCCCGATGGTCAACTGCTGGCGACCTGTGGCAACGATCTCAAGGTCAAGCTGTGGAAGGTGGCCGATGGGGCGCTCGTGAAGGAGTGGTCGGGGCACGCGCGGCACGTCTATCACGTGGCGTTTCATCCCGACGGGCAACATCTCGTCTCGGGCGATCTGACGGCGAAATTCATCCAGTGGAAACTCGATGCCGATGCCCCCGTGCGACAGTTCGCGATCCCAAGTCTTTCGAAATACGATGCGGGCTTCCAGGCTGATTACGGTGGCCCCTACAGCATGGTCTTCACTGCGGATGGTTCACGCCTGATTGCGAGCGGCATCACCAATGTGACCAACGCCTTCGCGGGTGTGGGGAATCCGATCGTCGTCGAGATCGACTGGGCGCAGGGGAAAGATGTCGTCACGCATCTGACCAAGGGTAAAATCAATGGCGTCGGCTGGGGCGTGGCGATGCATCCGGACGGCTTCGTTGTGGCAGCGATTGGCGGTCAGGCGGGGGGGCACCTCTTCTTCTGGAAACCGGACCAGGCCGACGAGTTCCACACGGTGAACTGTGGGAACTCGGCCCGCGATTTGTCACTGCATCCGGACGGTGTGCGGTTGGCGACGGCCCATCATGATGGGCACGTGCGGGTCTACAAGATGGGGCCGAAATGAAAAGACGCCCACGGAAGGTATTCCGTGGGCGTCCTGAATCATTCCGAACAACCGCAGAGCGTTACTTCTGCTTGGCGCGTTCGGCCTTTTCTTTGCGGCGCTTCTCGACGACTTCGGTCTGCAAGCCGCGGGGGAGCATCGAGTACTTCTTGAATTCCATCGTGAAGGTCCCCTTCCCCTGCGTCATCGAGCGGAGTTCGTTGGCGTAGTCGAACATGCTCGCCAGCGGGACTTCCGCGTCGATCGTGCAGTTGCCGAGTGTCGTTTCGGTCGAGCCGATCACACCACGCTTGCTGGCGAGGTGGCCGGTCACCGAGCCCTGGTATTCATCCGGGACTTCGACTTCCAGCTTCATGATCGGTTCGAGCAGTCCGAGATCGCACTTCGAGAGGATTTCGCGCATCGCGTCGAAGCCGCAGATGTCGAACGCCATTTCGCTCGAGTCGACGTCGTGGTAGCTGCCGTCCTGCAGACGAATCCGGACACCGACGACTTCGCACTCACACAGTGGCCCCTTGACGAGTGCCCGCTGCATCCCCTTGTCGACCGGCGCGATGTATTCCTTCGGAATGCGACCCCCGGTGACTTCGTTCACGAACTCGTATGGCAGAACGGCGTCTTCCGGCAGCGGTTCCATCTCGCCGACGACGTGAGCGTACTGACCCGAGCCCCCGGTTTGCTTCTTGTGCTTGTAGTTGAACGAGACCGGCTTCGTCGGCGTTTCGCGGTACGCAACACGGGGCGGTCCGATGATGCACTCGACCCCGTATTCGCGCTTGATCCGCTCGACGTAGATGTCGAGGTGCAGCTGTCCCATCCCGGCGATCAGCGTCTGCCCGGTTTCTTCGTCGGTCATCACGCGGAACGTCGGATCTTCGCGGCGGAAGCGCTCGAGCGCCTTGCCGAGTTTGTCAGCCCCGTCGCGCTTGACCGGCTCGATCGAGAGACGAATCACCGCGTCGGGCACGAAGATGCTTTCGAGAGCGTAGTTCGTCCCTTCCGAGCAGAACGTATCCCCCGAGGCGCAGTCGACCCCGACCAGGGCGATGATGTCGCCGGCTTCCGCGAATTCGACGTCTTCACGCTCGTTGGCGTGCATGCGCACCAGTCGGCCGAAGCGAATCCGCTTCCCGGTGCGGGTGTTGACGTAGCTGTCCCCCTTGATGATCTTGCCCTGGTACAGCCGGGTGTAGGTCAACTGACCGTACTGTTCGACGACGGTCTTGAACGCCATCGCGACCATCGGCTTGGTCGGGTCAGAAGAAAGCGGGACGCGATTCCACGTCGGGCTGGTTTCGCCTTCTTTCGGCTTCATATCGATGTCGGTCGCGGTCAGTTCACGATCGAGCGGTGACGGGAGATAGAACCCGACGCCATCGAGCAGTTCCTGCACGCCCTTGTTTTTGTACGCTGAGCCCATCATCACCGGGGTGATCTGATGCGCGAGCGTTGCTTCGCGGACAGTTTTGCGGACGAGATCGACCGGGATCTCCTGCTCTTCGAGGAGCATGGACATCAATTCGTCGCTCGACATCGACAGCGTTTCAAGCATTTCCTGCCGGGCGGTTGCAGCGGCGTCGGCGTACTCGGCGGGGATCGGCTCGTAGCGCACGTTTTCCCCGTCGTCCCCGTCGAAATAACAGGCACGCTGTTCGATGAGGTCGATCACACCAGCGAAGGCCGCTTCACGCCCCATCGGGATCTGCAGCGGGCACGGCG
The DNA here is from genome assembly GCA_044229335.1 of Planctomycetaceae bacterium. Taxonomy (GTDB): domain Bacteria; phylum Planctomycetota; class Planctomycetia; order Planctomycetales; family Planctomycetaceae; genus DSVQ01. Next base: position 82,528 of record JBGATC010000025.1, read on the forward strand.
TGACCATGAGCTTGTCACGGATCATGCCGATGACCTTCTCCGGATTCGCGCCGGTGCGGTCCATCTTGTTGATGAAGGCGATGCGGGGGACCTTGTACCGCTTCATCTGGCGGTCGACGGTGAGCGACTGGCTCTGGACACCACCGACGGAGCAGAGCACGAGAATCGCGCCGTCGAGCACGCGGAGGCTGCGTTCGACTTCCACGGTGAAGTCGACGTGGCCAGGCGTGTCGATCAGGTTGACAGTGTAAGTCGCGTCTTTCCCTTCCCACTGGACCTGAGTCGCCGCGGAGGTGATCGTGATCCCCTTTTCGCGTTCCAGTTCCATATGGTCCATGACCGCGCCGACGCCGTCCTTGCCTTTCACTTCGTGAATGGCATGGATGCGGCCGGAGTAGAACAGAATGCGTTCGGAGAGGGTGGTCTTGCCCGAGTCGATGTGGGCGGAGACGCCGATATTGCGGACTTTCGTCAGATCCATGATGGTCCCAGGGGGCTGGGGGAGAACGGAAAACAAACCAAACGGCGCGGGCAACACGCTCCACTGCCGTCTACAAAGACACGCCGAGCGCTCGGCAGGCATCAGACATCGGGAAGATCCCAGCGATCGGGTTGCACACGGTGAGCGCGGCAACAAACTGGACTGGGACAATCCGGGGTGGCGACAACCCGCATGGTTGTCGTCGTGACGGCCAAGGGAATCGCGATGCGATCGCTCCCCGGTCCGTCACGGCACTCACATCGGCGGTGGAACTTCCCAGATTAACATTCGCTCAGACCTTTCACCGCGACAGTGCGTACACAATCAGCGGCAGATGTTCGTGGACTCTCATCGGACCGTGGGCCATCCGTTGGCCATTGTTCCCGCCAGCGGCGAGAAAAATCGTCCGCTCCCAGTCCCGAGCCTGGAAATCGTAACGTGAGTCAGGAGAACTGGAAAGACAGATCACAGGAAATTTCTATGAACCTGGCAGACTTTGCCGGTTGATGTGCCGCTCTCGTGTGGTGGACGTAAGGTTAGTTTTCGTAAGGTTGTCGTCGTTTTCGTCGGTGTGAATCACCTCCCGATGATTTCTCTTCCCTTTTCAAGGGCGTCTGTCGCTACAATCTGGACGTTCTCGAATTTTTCAGATGACGGTGATGACCAGTCCGACACAATCGACGCCAGTCGCTCTCCCGCGGCTTTATGAACTCTCCAGATCCGATCTGGCAGCGTGGTGCACTGCGCAGGGCTATCCTGCGTATCGTGCCGACCAGATTCGTCGCTGGATCTTCGGCAAACGCGTCGATGATTTCGCGGCGATGCACGACATTCCCGCGACGCTGCGTTCCTTGCTGGCCGAACAGTTCACGCTTTTTCCGGCGACGCTTCAGCAGCATCTGGTCTCGACGGACGGGACGCAAAAGCTGCTGCTGCAACTCCCCGACGGCGAGTTCATCGAGTGCGTGCTGATGCCAACGGCTGAACGCCGCACGATCTGTATCAGTACGCAAGTCGGTTGTGCGATGGGCTGCGTCTTCTGCGCCAGTGGTCTGCGTGGCTTGAAACGCAACCTGACGACCGGAGAGATTCTGGAGCAGGTCCTGCGTCTCGATCGCCTGCTCGCGTTAGAAGAACGCATCACGAACGTCGTGGTGATGGGGATTGGTGAGCCGCTGGCTAACCTGAAAGCGCTGTTCCCGGCACTCGACAGTCTCTGTGACAAGGGGGGGCTCGGTTTAGGGGCACGGCGGATCACCATCTCGACCGTCGGCCTGCCGGAAAAGATGCGCGAGCTGGCTCACAGTGGTCGGGCCTACAATCTCGCGGTCTCACTCCATGCCCCGAACGACGCCTTGCGGACGAAACTGGTCCCGGTCAATGACAAGATCGGAATCGACGCAGTCCTGGAGGCGGCGGACGAGTTTTTCACGGTGACCGGTCGCCGCGTGACCTACGAATATGTCCTGCTCTCGGGGGTCAATGATGGGCCAGCCGAAGCCCGCGAACTCGCCCGACGCTTGCAGTCGCGGGTCGCACATGTGAATCTGATTCCGATGAACGGTGTGAGCGAACTCGATTTCGTCGAACCGACAGCCCCGCGGACGCGGGAGTTCGTCGCCGTGCTCGAATCGTTCGACATCCCGGCGACTGTGAGGACCCGGCGCGGCGGCGACATCGACGCGGCCTGCGGTCAGTTACGGTTGCATCAACTCGCGGCGAACCCCGAAGCGCGCGCTTCGGCCGAGTCGCCGCTGCCTTTTTCGGCCAGTTTGACGTGAGCGTGGTGAGCTCGGCTTCGACGTTCGAGACGGTGGTGGTTCCCGCGGGAACTGCTGCCGGACCGTCGTTCGTCGGCCGGTGGTTCTGGCCCACATGGTCGCTGGCCCGGCGAGAACTGGTTCGCTTTTTCCGACAGCGTTCAAGGCTGATCGGTGCCCTGATCCAGCCAGTCCTCTTCTGGATTCTGTTCGGCGCTGGCTTGCATGGTTCGTTCCGCGTGGCCTCGGGAACGTCGTACCAGGAGTACTTCTTCCCTGGTGTCGCCGTGATGATCATGCTCTTCACGGCGATCTTTTCGACGATTTCGATCATCGAAGATCGGCGTGAAGGCTTTCTGCAGGGGGTCCTCGCGGCTCCTGCACCACGGTTGACGATCGTCCTCGGGAAAGTGCTCGGCGGGACGACACTCGCCTTACTGCAGACGCTGTTGTTTCTCGCCGGTGGCCCCCTGCTGGGATGGGTGGGACTCGCGCCCCCGATGACAACCGGGCTGACGATGAGCAATCTGCTGCCGGTTGTCGGCTGGCTGGTCGTGATGGGGACCAGTCTGACGGCGCTCGGCTACTGTATGGCGTGGCCGATGGAATCGACGCAGGGCTTTCATGCCCTGATGAGTGTCGTGTTGATGCCGATGTGGCTCCTCTCCGGGGCATTCTTCCCCGCAGCGGAGACCGGTTGGCTAAGCGTGGTGATTCGGGCCAATCCGTTGACTTACGGTGTGGCGGGCTTGCGACGGATTCTCGTCGTCGACCCGGCGCTGACGGCGGATTTACCTTCCTGGACGGTCTGCGGGGTGGCGACCGGCCTGTTCTGCGCGGTGACGCTTGGGGGAGCTGTGTTGCTCACTCTCCAGCGTTCGGTCCGCAACGCACGTTAGTTCTGAAGGACACCCCAAAGGAATGCCTTGGATGAGTCAGTCGTCAATCAACACCTCAGCGGTCGCTCCACGGCGGTCACTGTGGGTGATGGGGGCGGTCTTGTGGTGCCTGGTCTTCGTGGCCGTCGGGGTGATGGTCTGGAATCGTCGCCTGGGAGATGGCGTCTCGCCGGAAGCCAACGCATCTGTCGCGGTTCAACAGGTCGACAAGGTGGTCGACTCGGCTGCATCGCCGAGCACGGCAGTTGTTGTGGACATACCCACCACCGAAGATGGTGGCGGCCAGGTGATCGATCTCACCGCGCTGATGGGGCAGACGAAGCCCACGAATGTCCCCTTGTGGGATCCCAACGGAATCGAAGATTTCAGCTTCCAGAACTGCGACGGGCGCACGATCACCAAGCAGGATATGTTAGGGAAGCCTTGGGCGGTCTGCTTCGTCTTCACGAAGTGTCTGGGCCCCTGCCCGACCGTCACGCGCCAGTTTCGGGCCTTGCAGGATCGCCTGAAAGATGACGATGTCCGACTGGTCACGCTCACGGTCGACCCCGTCCGTGATACGCCAGAAGTGCTGCTGAACTACGCGAAGATGAGCGGTGCCGATCTCGATCGATGGTACTTCCTGTCGGCCGACCAGAACGTGATCTATCCCTACATTCACCGCAACTTCCGCGTGCCGGTGCAGGAAGCTCAGGGGCCGAAGCAGGAAGGCTTCGAGATCATCCATTCGACTTTTGTGATGCTTGTCGATGCGAATGGCGTGGTCCAGGGGAAGTACAACGCTGCCAAAGACGAAGAGATGGCCACCCTCCGCCGTGAACTGCAGAAGCTCGCGACGTCGAAAATCGACGGCTGATCGCGTCCGAAACAACGGCCGACCAACATTGATCCGGAACGCAACCCAGGAAGCCCAGTCATTCCGATGACTGGGTCTCTTCCTTCCGCGCACCGCGTCCGTCAACCAACAGTGCCCCAACTGTCTCAGCAATAAACACACGGTGGACGCAACCAAAATGTCCACCGAGGTTAAACCGGGCCACTTCGCGCGGCGTCCATGCGGTCTGCACGATGCACGGCTGACCGTGTTCATCCGGCTGCGGACGAAAGCCGAGCATCCCCGCACCGGGGCCGTGTCGGCCATCAATCGTGCCGAACAATGTGGTCCCCACGCCGACGAACAGCCAGTCGAGCAGCGAGTGGAACGACCACATCCCCTGCTCACATTTGGCACGGGCGCGGCGCAGGTCGTAGCCCGGAGAAAGGGCTCCGGCCAGTAACACGATTCCCTGAAGTTTGTGCGTCGCGGGCAGGGCTTCCGCCACCAGCACAGCCATCCCTGCTCCACCGGAATGTCCGACGATCCAGACCGGTCGATCGGGATACTGCTGCTGATACCTCACGATCCGCTCGGCTTCGCTTTGGGCGATCCGCAGATTGCGACGCCACGACCGCAGGTGATACAGCGCGAGGAACTTGTTTCCCGTGGTCCAGTCGACGATTTCGATCGCCGATTCAACGCCGGCATCGAGCAGGCCCTGCAGAATCGCGATGTTCAGAAAGCTGCGGCCTTCGATCCCCGGATAGATCAGGACCAGTCCCCGCTCCATCCGCTCCGGTTCACACCGCTGGATGTAGCGCCCGCGGACAAACCAGCCCAGCGGAGCAACAAGAAACGTCGCCCAGCACAGCAGCCCCTTGAGGAATCTTCGGCGGGAGGCGATGGAGACCATGAGCAGGGATGATGCTGTTTCACTGCAAAGAATGACGAGCCTGAAAAGTCGCCATCACGCTCCGCGTGATGAGCGGATGAGAGAGACGCACTGCTATTCATTGCGAGAAAATTCTGATCCGGTGTGGCGAGTCGCTCAATTTTTCGGCGTCTGCGCCTCTGGGATCTTTCCCCCCTGCAGCAACAGCGGCACGCGCAACTCCGGCGAGTTCGGATCATCGGTCCGAATGGTCACGATGGCTTCCTTCCGTTCCGAGGGAAGTGTCCCCGCGACCGTCACTTGAATGACGGTCTCCTGTCCGCCCGCTTCGCCCGGTCGTTGTGCTTTCAACTCGACTTCCACAAACGGGCTGTTGTCGGTTACTTCCAGAATTTTCGCAGGCGTGTCGCGCGTATCGCTGACGATCAACTCCTGCGTCGTCGGGGCATCGCTGAACTGATAGAACAGGAGAGCCCGCGGCCGCACCAGCAGTTGTCGCTCCGGAAGTTCCAGGCGAAACGTCAGCCGCGCGGTCCGTGGTTCGGGATCGGCGTATTCGACGTCAGCGAAATACTCCTTCTTGCCGGGCATCTCATTCGCAGGCAGCATCCGCAAGGCGATCCGTCCCGCTTCACCGGCCGGGATCGATGTCCCCGAGACGAGCGGCTGCAGACACCCGCAACTCGGCACGACCTTCGTCAACGTGACGGCTTCCTTCCCGCGATTACGGAAGTGGAACACGCCGCGAACTTCCGAAGTCGGCTGGATGGGCCCGAGATCGACGAGGTATTGATCAAACGCCAAGGCCGGCCGCTCAGGAGCCGCGATCGCCAGCGGCACCGACGGCCGCCCCCAATGCACCGCCGCCGCCAGGGCCACCGGCGCCAACGCAAACATCCAGGCCGCCCAGCGCAAGGCCGGTTTCGGTGTCGCCATGTGACGAATCCTTTCGTTCAACGTGCGGCAGTCCGCCATGCAACGGCAACTGCACAACCCACGCTACCACCCCTGTAGCAAACCCCAGTCTTTACGGAAAGCCCGGTTGTTCCACCGACGAGAACGCGAGAACGCAGGGGGCACATCCCGTCGTGATCCACCATGATGATGGGGGCATGGCTGTTGGCAAGTGCTCGGACTTGGGTGGCCGGCGTCGGAGTCTGCGACGACCCAGAGCGAACCGAGGTACCGTCATCGAGCCGGACTGAGGAACGCTCGCCCGTACCCTGCCCGCACCGGTGCCTGGTAGCTGGGCAACAAGACTCCAGCCATGGCCGCGAAGAGTTCAGCCCAACATCATACCGCCC
>JBGATC010000026.1:0-86724 GCA_044229335.1 Planctomycetaceae bacterium
ACCACCGGGTCCAACGGCTCAGCGTCCATGCCAATCTGACTCCTCATTCAGGTGTCAGAGTCCCGGCGCAAATAGCGTGCCAAAAAAGCTCGCTCTACGAGAATTCTAAAGTAAGTGCCATTGGGCGCAAGCCGTCCGGTATCTGCGAGCGTTCTCGATCAACCTCTTCTCGATGGCGATCGCCTGTGAAAAGAGCACCGCAGAAACCGGGGGGCTCGCGCCCCGACCGCTTGCAGAGTCAGGCCGCTATTTGCTGGTTGCCATCGCGTTCACGAACGCCTTCCCGGCCGAGACCTGATCTGCCTGAAGGCTTCCGCCGACTTGCAGTTGTTCGACGAGTGTCGACCAACGCTCAGTCGTCATCGCTCCGAACTCGGTCAAGGGCTGGTCGGGGGGCGGGCAATACTTCCGGAGGTCTTCTGCACCGAACGCGAGAATCTCGAGACTCATCTCTGAGTTGGCGGCGTGTATCCGGGCATTGGTCGCATCCGGTTCCTTCAGGTAGTGCTGCCACCCGCGTTGTGAAGCGCGGACGACCTTTTGCACCAACACCGGGTCGGTGTCCCACGTTGAGCGGCTCACCACCAGCATGCTGGTGTACGTGTTGAATCCGAGTTCCGAGAGCATCAGCAATTGCGGGGTGGCACCATTCTGCCGGGCGACAAACGGCTCACTGAAGCTGTAAGCCTGCTGACCAAAACGGGGCTCCAGTAGAAACTGGGTGATGTTCCCCGGGTACGGGACCATCGTCAATCCGTCGAGTTTCAGCGTCTTCGTCAGGTACTGGGCGAATGGCTGGCCGGGATTCATCGCCAGGGTGAAGTCTTTCGCGGCCGCGAGTTTTTCGAAACTGTCGATCCCCGCTTCTGCATGCAGCAGCAGGCAGCGCGGACTGTCGATGATCGGACAGAAGACCGCGATGACGTCCGCTTCCTGGGCGCGCCCGAGCAGCAATTTGTCCGCGTTATCCACGCCGAACGGAACCCGTCCGGCGGCCACCTGCGGGATGACGGGAGCCTTCGGACCACCGGCGAGCAGCGTGACCTCGAGCCCTTCCTCGGCGAAGTAGCCATGCTCGATCGCGGCGTAATAGCCGCCATGTTCTGCTTCCGGAAACCAGTTCAGCGCGATGCTGAGTGGCTGCAGGGTGTTCGCATCGGGTTCGGCTCCCGTGACCGATTTCGAGGGGGGCGATGAGGGCGTTGGAGCCGCACTGCATCCCATCACGAACAACCCGATCAGACACCAGCGACTCAATCCTCGCATTAATCATTCCTCCTCAAACGCTCACCCGGCACACCTTACCCGCTTGCGTCTTCGCGGCGCGCTCACTAACGACGATGATCCACAGGCGCATCATACCAGCGACTCAGAATGAACGTCGTCCCGAGCGTGATCGCGCCGAAGATTGTCACCCCCAATCCAGTGGACGCGAAGACGCAAGCGAAGAGGTCGGCCATTCGGGCCTGATCGGAACTGAAGAGAATCAGATACCCCAGCCCGAATTTCTTCCCACCATACCCAGCGAAGAACTCCCCCACGATGGCCCCCACCACCGCCAGACCAGCCGAGGTGCGTGCCCCCGTGCACAGCGCCGGGACGGCATTGGGCAGTCGCAGCTTCCACAGAATCTGCCAGCGGGACGCCTTGTTCAACCGGAACAAATCGAGCAGATCGGGATCGATGGCTAGCAATCCCGCGGTTCCATTCGCGATGATCGGGAACAGGCTGATGATGAAGGCGGTGAGCACGATGCTGGGGAACCCCCGCCCGCACCAATGCACGATCAGCGGCGCAATCGCGACGATGGGGACCGTCTGCAGAAAGATTGCATAGGGATATCCGCTGCGGCGAATCCAGGCCGATTGCGAGAAGACGATGGCGGTCGCGGTACCAATCAGCATGCTCGCCGTCAATCCGCCGAGCGCCGCCGCTCCGGTGAACTGGATCGCCTGCCAGAGCTTCCCCGCATCCTTCGAAATCGCTTGAAACACCAGTTCCGGGCCGGGAAGCAGATACGGCTTGAACCCGCCGATTCGAACCAGCATCGACCAGCCGCAGAGCACTGCGATCAGCAACACGCAGGGTGGAACGACTGTCGTGATGAGGACCCGCAGGTATTGTTTCATCGAGCCGCCTCGCGCAGGCGGAGACTCAGTTCAGACGTTAATCGAGCAAACTCGCTGGTGCCGCGCAACTCGGCTGTCCGCGGATACGCGAACGGGATCGCCACATCGGCGAGGATCGTCCCCGGTCGGGCCGTCATCACGAGGACCCGCTGACTCAGGAAGACGGCTTCCGCCACGTTATGCGTAACGAACAACCCCGACCAGCCCCGCGCCTGCCAGATGCGGACGAGTTCTTCATTCAACTGCTGCCGCAGGACATCATCGAGCGCTGCAAACGGTTCATCGAGTAACAGCAACTCGGGGTCGATCGCCAGCGCCCGAGCGAGCGAAACCCGCATCCGCATGCCCCCCGAAAGTTTTCGCGGCCGCTTCTGCGCATCGGTCTCGTTCAAACCAATCATCTGCAACGCCTGCGCGATCAACCCCGCTCGCTTCTCGACGGCGACGTTCTGCAATTCCAACGGCAGCCGAATGTTTTCTTCGACGGTCCGCCAGGGGAGTAATGTCGGATCCTGAAAGACGAAGGCGACCCGGGTCGCCGTGCGTCGGGCGAGTTCGGGAGCCATCCCGCCGACGGTCAATGATCCCTGCGACGGCGACTGCAAACCAGCGATCATCCGTAACAACGTCGACTTGCCGCAACCGGACGGCCCGATGATGGCAGTGAACTGTCCCGCCGGGAGCGTAAAGTCGATCTCCCGGAGCGTCTGCTGTCCGCCGGGATACAGCATGCCGACACCGCGGGCAGTGACAAATTCGGTGGCAGCATCCGCAGTCACAAGGAAGTCCAGCGGGGAACAAGTGGATGGTGAGGATCGATTATGGAACCCAGGACAAAGCGAGGCTGGTGTCACATCGGTTTCGTCGAGCAACGGACAACTGGCCACGGACAACGGACATCACCGTGACTCTCGCACGACGCGAGCGAATACTCTATCTTTGCGTGTTCGGCCAGTCCGGCCAATGTTGGTGCAGGAAAAACAGGGGAAAGTCATCGAAAATCGGCCGCTGCTCGCTGTCGACGTCGGAAACAGCCGGATCAAGTACGGGTGGTTTGTCCCCGAACGGACAGCGACCGGTCGCGTCTGGCCACACTGCAGCAACTTTCTGGCGACTCCGCTCGCGGCCCCGGTTCCGTGGGAGACACTCCGGAGTTGGTCGGGTGATGACGCGTTTGAGGTCGTCGCAGCCGGCTCCAACCCGGCGGTCGTGGACGAAACCGCTTCGCAGATTCGCTCAAAAAACCAGCGGTCGCCGTGGGTCCCGCGGGAACGGTCCGGATTGCCGCTGGTCATCGATGTCGAACTGCCGGAGCGTGTCGGCCTCGATCGTCTGCTGAACGCGATCGCGGTGAATGTCCTGCGACCGGCTGATCAACCGGCGATCGTGATCGATTCCGGCACGGCGACCACGGTCGATCTGGTCTGTGCGTCCGGTGCGTTCCAGGGGGGAGCCATTCTTCCCGGCTTTGCGCTCTCTGCCGAAGCGCTCCATCGCTACACCGCGTTGCTGCCACGGCTCGGATTGGCTGATCTCGGTCCCGAGCAACCCCCGGCTCTTGGTCGGAATACGGAAGCTGCGCTCCGCAGCGGCATCTACTGGGGCCAGGTTGGTGCGATTCAGTCGCTGGTCGCCAAGTTGACGCAGGTGTGCGAAGCCAGCGGTCGACCCTGGCTGGTCCTGACCGGTGGCGGAGCAACCTGGCTCGGCCCCGAGTTCCCGACCGCCCCCATTGTTCCCTCGCTGGCCATGCATGGGCTGGTCCTGGCTGCGTGGCAAAGTCCGCAATCCCCGTTCTGTGCAGCCGCGAAATGAATGCGACCGCCGCCTGCCTGACGCCTCCCGGTCGTGGGGCGATCGCCGTGATTCGTGTCATCGGGAGTCTGCTCGACCCACAACTGTGGCCGTTTAAAGCCGCCAATCTTGCAATAACAACCTGGCCACTGGGGCGACTTGTGTACGGTCGCTGGGGCACGACCACTCCGGAAGATGTCGTGGTCTGCCAGGTCAGCGCAGAGATGATCGAGATTCATGGTCACGGCGGTACCGCCGCCGTCGCGCGGATTCTCCAGGATCTGGCCGCACTGGGGGTTCCGACCGTCACCGCCGAAGTCCAGCACAGCGTGAGCCTGCTCAATGAACTCGAAACCGCGTTGATTCAGACCAGCACGCTGCGCACAGCGGACCTCGTTCTCGCGCAACGGGAGGTCTGGATCGCTGTGAGTCAGCAATTTGCCCAAGAAGAGCCGGATGCCGCCGGGCAAGTCGACATGCAGACCAAAATCGACCGGGCGCTGGCGTTCACCCGTTTCGCTCAGCATCTGGTCGAAACATGGTCCGTGGTTCTCACCGGTCGGCCGAATGTCGGCAAATCGAGTTTGCTGAACGCACTGCTGGGCTATGAACGGGCGATCGTCACTCCGATTGCCGGGACGACGCGCGACGTGGTCACCGGCGAGACCGCGATCGACGGCTGGCCCGTCCGCTTCAGCGATACGGCGGGTGTGCGGATCACAGATTCCGATCTCGAAACGGAGGGCATCTCCCGCGCCCGTCAACAACTGGCCGCTGCCGATCTTGTGCTGGTTGTCCTGGATCGGAGCCAAGCGATGGAAAGCATCGATCGGGAACTCCTGGCGAGTTACCCGTCGGCACTGATCATTGCCCAGAAGTCGGACCTGAAATCGGTCTGGGAGCATCCAGATGCGATCCCCGTCTCAGCGAAGACAGGGGCTGGTGTCCCCGAACTGCTCACCGCAATCGCAGCGCGGCTTGTGCCCGAACTCCCACCCGCCGACCTGCCGCTGCCGATCACGCCCAGGCTGGGGGACTGGCTGCAGACCCACCGCGGTTTGGCTGATGGAGTTACTTCATCGCTGCGGTGAGTTGCGGGATCGCGGAGATCAGCCGTTGTGTATATGGGTCTTTCGGTGCGGCGTAGATCTGCTCGGATGGCCCGTATTCCACGATCTTGCCGGCGTTCATCACGGCCATGGTGTCGGCCATGAACTTCACCACGCTGAGGTCATGGCTGATGAATAGATACGTCAGCCCACGGCGTTCCTGCAGGTCTTTCAGCAGATTCAGCACCTGGGCCTGCACCGAGACATCGAGCGCTGAGACGGACTCGTCACAGACGATAAACTCCGGCTCAACTGCGAGCGCCCTGGCAATCCCCAACCGCTGCCGCTGTCCGCCGGAGAACTCATGCGGGTACCGCTTGCGGTGGTCCCCCAGCAACCCGACTTCTTCCAGCAGGGCGACAGCCCTTTCACGCCGTCCTTCGGGTGAACCGCCGAGCCGATGCACGGCCATCGCTTCGGTCAGCATCTCCTCGACGGTGAGCCGCGGGTTCAGCGAGTTGTAGGGGTCCTGAAAGATGATCTGCAGTTTGCGGCGTTCACGGCGCAGCCGTCCGCCCGAGAGGTTCCGCCAGTCGTCGCCATTGAAGGTGACGTGGCCGCCGGTGATCGGGAGCAGCCGCAGCAGAGCCCGGCCGGTCGTGGTTTTTCCGCACCCTGACTCTCCAACGAGACCCAGCGTTTGCCCGCGATAGACATTGAAACTGACACCATCGACCGCTTTCACATGCCCCGTCACGCGGCGGAGCCAACCGGTCTTGATCGGGTAGTAAACCTGCAGGTCTTCCACGCACAGGAGCGGTTCCTGATCATCGGGGACGAACGTGACGTCCTGACCCGTCGGAACCGTCAGTCCAAGCGCTTTCAACTCGGCTTTGGGAAGCAACAACCGCGGACGTCCGCGACCTTCGATCTCGGCCAGTCGGGCAACTGTCAACGGCGTTTCAGTAATCTTCAGCGAGCCATCCGCTGCCGTTTCCGTCTTCATGAAATCGCTGACGGTCGGCAAGCGGCGGCGGACCGAATCAAGCTGCGGACGACAGGCGAGTAAGCCCTTCGTGTAGGGATGCTGCGGATTGCGGAAGATTTCGCTCACAGGAGCACACTCGACGAGCTTGCCGCGGTACATCACCGCGACGTCATCGGCGATTTCGGCGATCACTCCCAGGTCATGCGTGATGAACAACACCGCCATCTGGCGTTCGTCGCGCAGCTTGCGGAGCAGATCGAGTATCTGCTTCTGAATGGTCACATCGAGGGCGGTCGTTGGTTCGTCGGCGATGAGGAGCTTCGGATTACACGACAGAGCCATCGCGATCATCACGCGTTGTTTCTGCCCGCCGGACATTTCGTGTGGATAGCTGTCGATCCGCCGTTCTGGTTCGGGGATGCCGACCTCGCGAAACAGCTCGATCGTCTTCGCGCGGGCCTGCGCATAGCTCAGCGGCTCATGCAGTCGCATCGCTTCGATGACCTGATCGCCGACGCGATAGACCGGATTCAACGACGTCCCCGGTTCCTGAAAGATCATGCTGATCTCGCGACCGCGGATTTTACGCAACGCCGCGGGCTTGAGATCGAGCAGATTGTTGCCGAGAAATGAGATGCATCCACCGGCGATTTTCGCTCCGACATCCGGGAGCAGCCGCAACACCGTCAGTGACGTGACCGACTTCCCCGAACCCGATTCCCCCACCAACCCGAGCGTCTTTCCCGACTCCAGTTTCAACGAGAGGTCATCAACCGCCTTGACGGTCCCTTCTTCGGTCTCGAAGTACGTCTTGAGGTGATCGATTTCGAGGAGTGCAGGCATGGGATGTTTCTTGCGGTAAGGCGAGTCAGGCGGGGCAGAGAAATCCGAACCACGAAATCTGAAGGAAATTCAAAATTCGAATCAGACAGAAACGAAATGATGAAAGCGAGCATCCCTTGGTCTGGTTTCAGATTTCCTCATTTCACCCTTCCTTCGGATTTCGAGTTTCAGATTTCACCTCGTCACCAGTTGCAGCCAATCGATAAACAGGAACTCGAAGCGCATCGTCAACAACGTAATACGGCCCATGACCGTGAACGCGAACGAGGCCCCGAATGTGATCATCAACACCCACACACCGACACGGGCAATGCGGCCCGTAGTGCCGGTGTGCGGCAGCGAAAAGAAGAAATACGTCAGACACGACAACGTACTCAAGAGCAGTCCAATATTCCGCAGCGACGACCAGAACTTGAACTGACCATCCTGCATCACAATCAACGGCACAATCGTGCTGCGAATCTGCGTCATGAAGTCAGCATCGAGAAACGACACCAATCGCAACCCGGCGAATGTGCCGACCACAAAAGCCAGTGGCCAGCGGGCCAGCCATGCGCCACCGGGAATCAGCCGGGCGAACAGCAGCAGACTCAAACCCAGCGGAATCAGATAGGACAAGTCGACGGCTTTGTTGGCCTCCAGGCTCGGCATGGCCCAAGCACGGGTGAGGTTGGGAACAAGTTCAACCATCAACTGGGCGACGATTGAATCCCAGAAACCGGCCACGAAATAGTACCCAGCCGACACGCCGACGATGATCGATTCGGCCAGCTTGTAGGCAACATTGTCGCGATAGAGATACGAGAAGATCGCCAGCGTGATGATCGCCGAGACCCACAACCCGATCGTGCGGGCAGGGCTGAAGACGACCCGCTCGCCTGTGGGGACCTGCCCGGCGACAGCGGGTTTGACTTCGGTCCACGCGAGCGCCTGTCCCGCCGCATCGACGCGGGCCGGTTGCACGTAGACCTTGGCAATCCCCCGTTCCGTGAAGAACCCCTGGTACACCAACCCCAGTCCACCGAGCAGGAATAAGACGAGCCAGACCGTTCGTTCGGTCGAATCCGCACCGGTTGGTGGGGGAGCGGATGACTGTGCAGTGCTCATGCTCGTCCTCCCCGCATCCGCCAACGCTGTACAAAGTGGACGATGTTTCCCAGGAGAATCAGGCCGACCATCAGCAGGTGAGCGAAGAGCTGTGGCCCCATGCGGCTGATCGCCTTATTGAACTTGGGATCACGATATCGCTCGTACTTCTCGGCCAGAGCCGCTTCGTATTCAGCCGCCCCCTTGATCGCCGGGAGCATGCCGATCAACTGGTCGGGATAGTAGGGATACAAGAGCGGTGCTTGAACGCCGGTCAGTCCCGCACCAATCTTGACCGACCCCGCTGTTCCTGCGTACTGCACCCATTCTTTGGCACCGGGAGTCCCCGCGGAGAGATTCAGAATCAAGCCGCAATCGAGCACGTTATTGATGGGCTTCATCAGCGGGATGTCGTTCAGTCCTGTCCCGTTGATGTCCGTCGTGTACGTCTTGCGAATGTCGGTCGCGACTCCCTTGATGGCGACTTCGTTCCCCGGTCGATACCCGAGATTCACATAGTCGACGCCGTCCTGGAAATTCTCAGCTGCGAACTCCCCTTTAATGACATCGCGGATACTCTGATCCAGCAACGGTGTCCCGGTCGGCCAGAGGGTCGCGAAGATCATCTTGTGCCGCTTCAGGCAGCAATGCCGCACGAAAGCGGTCGCCATCGGTCCCAGTTCCGGAGCGGAACCCGGATCATAATCGTAAGCGAGATAGACGACTGAACCCGGTGGGAGGCTCTCCACCGTCTCGAACAACCGACGAGTCATCGGCGTCGGCGCTTCCGGGAACGTCGCCCGGGTCAGCACCGGCACCGCGACCGCGATCCCCATCATCAGGAAGACCCAGCGGCGATCTAGTGTGGCAAGAAAATCGATCACGAGTGTCTCGAAGGAAAAAGGTCAGCCGCAAAAAGGCACAAAAGACGCAAAAAATCAGGAACCACGGTGAACACGGACCACGCGGACATGTCGGAGAGCATCAGGTAAGTCGTCTCTTCACTCCCCCTCTCCTGTACTCCCCCACCCCCACACACCCTTCATTCATCCGACCCCAGATAACTTCGATCGAGACCGAGGATCACGCGAAGCGAAATCGCCGCGATTCCCAGGGCGATGCCGATCATGATGGCCCGCTGACCGGCGGTGGTGAAGACCGCCATGATGACTCCCGTTGCCCCAGAAAACGTCAACGCTTCGAAATCCTGAGGGACCCATGAAGTCATGATGGTTCCGGCATACGTCCTTCCCAGTAACACGATGAACGCTGTCCCCAGGAGGACAGCTGCTTCGAGATTCTTGGCGCGGAAGGCGCGATACGCCGCTGAAGCGACATAGAACGCCAGCAGCGAGAACATCGTCGCGATCACGGGCGTCATCACGTATTCGTAGAGCCACCAGAAAGCGGACCCCTCTTCCTGATACGAACCCGACCAGGCGTGATTCGGGTAGGCTTCCGTCGCTGGAACACCCATCTTGAGCAGACCAACGACGGTGGTGACAGTGAAGGCGATGAGCGTCACCGCCGAGAAGCCCCAACCCGCGGTCTGCTGGGAAATCTGCTTCAAATGATGCAGGAAGAGGTTCGTGCCGCCGATGACGAAGGCGATGGCGGCGAGAATCATGAACCATTTCTCGGCCATCGCCTGCAACGGCTGAGCGACCGGAATGAAGAAAGCCAGAATCATCGTCATCCCGGCCAGGAACGCGATGACGACGGGGACGACATTCCGCATCAGCCCCCTCCCTTCTTCAGCATGGTGTCTTTGAGAAACGTCAACGACCGCTGGGCGGCGCTCTCCGAACCTCCGACGGCAGCCGCAGTTGCCAGCAGACAGCCGACGATCAGCACGATCGCCGCAAACGCTTTACCAACGTCCTGACCTTTCAGTGTCCCCAACTGCTGTGGTTCGCCCGAAAGATACGCGGAAGCCGCGAAGAGTTCCTCTCCGAGCAGTGTGTAATCGCAGGCGGCGACAAAGAACGGGAGTTGCGCCGGCTCAGCGGTCCCCGCCAGTTGAATCGCACCGACTGAGTTCCCGGTCTCAGCGAGCAACAACGACTCGGCGTAGAACTTGCCGAGATAGAAACAGGCCCCCGGTTTCTCGCGACTCATCCAGCCGCAGACCGAGGCGACGTAACCAAACTGGTCGTCGGTGACGTAGCTCACCCGGTCTTCTTCAAAGCTTTCCGGACGACCAGCGGTGAGATACGCCCCCGCGAGGGCTTCTCGCGATGCGGTCATGACGAGGGAGCGGGCGGTGGGGACTTCCAGCGGCGTGTCATATTCAGCGGCCTTGGCCCCGACTTGTGCGAGGATCGTGATCCCGGCGACTGTTTCCGGCCAGTCGAGGTCCTGAATCCCGGGGACGTACAGCATCGGCCGGCCCATCTCGGTCGAGCGGCCGACTGCTTCCTCGATCGCGGACAGACCGGCCAGCGGTCGCACATATGTGGAGAAGCCCCGCTTGGCCAGTTCGGTGCAGACGATGATCGCGCCGCAGATGAAGGCCACGATGGCCGCGAGTGACAACCGCGTCGTGTCGATCCAGTTCATCACCGGGGAGGCGTCAGTGCTCACGGTTTCCGCGTTCGTTTGCGGTTCGGCTCCGAAGGCTTCGATCGCGTACCGATACTTGTGCTTCGCCTTGCAGCCACCATCGATGAATTCGGATGTTCCTGGAGGCAGCGTGGCGAGGGCGGTCTTCTCGCGTTCGCCGTCGATTTCACGCCACACGCGGTAACCGGCGACGGTGTTCGCTGCGCCGGCGACATCGTCTGCGGACGGCTGCCACCGGACAATGAGTCCCGTCCCCGCATCGTCCGGTCGATCACTGACGCTGACCTGCGTCGGTGGTGTCGGCGCTGCAGCGAACGCCCCCATCGTCTGGACTGTCAGTAACCAGCCGATGAAAGCCGATCCGAGGAAGACGCGCCGCCAGTAGGTTCCGCTGTGCGGACCATCAAATGCTCGGCGATGGTTCGCACAGCGGACCCTACTGGAAGCGCGCAGCGACATCCGCATCATGCCGGTGCTCCTTCCATGAGTTCGACATTCGCCCGCGGCACGGTCACACTCGCCCCCTGCTGTAGTTTCACCACCACCACCCGCGCCTTCGATTGCGACGCCAGCATCTGCGGTTCGCTGGGGAGCGCCTCGACTACTCCCAGTTCGCCAAAATAGGGCTCGCGGATGATCCGCAGCGGGGCACCAATCGCCAGCACCCCCATCGGAGAGACCGCAGTCGCATCACCAACTGCCGTCCCTGTCAGCGGCACGATGATCTCCGGCCTTAACACCCCAGCGCGAATCTGCGTCGTCCCATTCACAGCAGCGGGTTGACCGGCGAGTTGCTGAAAGAGCTTGAACGTCCGGCTGGCCATCGCGATCTCACCAAAACCTTCGGTGACGATCACGGTCATCCCGAGTTGCTCCATCCCGGTGACGGCCACCCCCAGGTCATATCCGAGAATCTCTTTCAGATCCTGATCATCGATCCCACCCGCCACCAGGGCTGCGATGCCGAGTTCACGTGCCTTGTCGACTGCCGCTCGGGTGATGCGACGCCCGCCGATCACCACGGCTCCGCGGTGTTCGGGTTTCAGGCACGCATCGGTCAGGTCGGCATCGGGTCGGGCCACTGCGAGCTGAATCGATCCATACGCTTCGCCACCGATGCCGAAGATTCCTTGAATCACCGCAGCGGACGCTTCGATCACGACTCCTTCGTCGGGTAGGACTTCAGTGATCTTCCCGCTGAGATAGGCCCGCACCTGTACCTTGACCGGCGCTCCGCGAATGATCACCTGGCCTGTGATCGCTGAAGCCGTCTCGACCGTCCCACTGACCGGGCTGCGGAGATCACGCGGGAACCAACCGAACAGGCCCGCGCTGTGTGCGAGTGGCTCCCCCGCTTCCACGCGATCCCCCGGCTTCACCATCAGCGACTTCGGGACCTGCGCGGGGAGCACACCGAGCAGCTTGGCCACATTGACGGGGATCGGATCGCCCGGCATCTGGGTCTCGGCGACGACCTGTTGTGCATCAACGACCGCCCCGACCTGCGTCAACACCGTCCCCTGAATCGGCAGCATACGCCGACACCGCCACCACGTGCGTGGCGTCACCAGTAATCCAGGGGTGTAGGCAGTCGACATGGGGTAGGGGCTAGGGAACAGGAGTTAGGGAGTAGGGTCGACAACAAAAGTTGTTTGTTTAGGTTGGCGTTGAATCCACGCTGGCGTCTTCGCGATCTTCTTCAATCCGGGTACATCTGCACCGCCCGGTTCCATTCGGTCATCCGGGCCTGGCAAGCACGGCGTTCACCTGGAAGCTTCAACGGCCGACCACGGCCGTCGAGGATGATGCCCACCGTGCCGCCATGGACCGTGGCTGTCAACTGCTGCCCCGGTCCCGCCCCGACATCGAAGCCCCGCGATGGTTCGAGTGTGACTTCCGCGGTTGCACCATCGGAAAGTTCGATTCGCTTCAATGAGCCCGATGTGATCGCCCCCGACTCGCTCAGTCCGCCGCTGAAACGATACCGGCAGATCGGTGCCCCCTCCGCAGCGAGACCTTTCGGAGCGATGCACGTTCCGAGGTAGACTAGGCAATCGCGCTCAAACACTTCCATCGCCGCGCGCGGATGGACCGACGCCAGCACGCCGAGATGCGGCATCATGAAGATGCTGTCCTTTGCCAGCCGTGTGATCCCCTCCGGCTCGAAGGCGTCGATCAGCATCATCGCGGTCTGCACCATCCGCGGCGCATGCGAGAGGACGCCCCCCGACGCTACCAGCAGATTCAACCGCAGGTTGTCAACCAGCGACCGGCTTCCCGACTGCTGGCGGAAGGCATCGCCGACCGTCCGCTGTTGCTGGATGCCGGTGAGGCCGACAGCAAACTCCTTGTGCTGGACGTACGCCAGCCTTAACGCTTCCCGCGAGACCGCCTGCTCGAAGACGAGGGCATCGAGCGTCTGCGGGATCGTTGTCGGACGGATCATCTTGTTCTTGACGAGATTCCGCAGCGTCCGTTCATCGCAGTCATGCGGGACCCAGCGAAGAATGTTCGGCAGGGTCGCTTCGGCGCAGACGTTCGAGATCGAATAGCTCATCCCGAGGTTCGCGCTGACAGTCCGGTTGAAGGCTCCGTCGAAGACGCTGAACATGTCGGTCGTCGCCCCGCCGATGTCGACGCCAACAACATTCAACCCCTGCCGATCGGCGATCGTCCGCAGAATGTCCCCGACCGCGCCGGGTGTCGGCATGATCGGCGCGTCGGCCCAGGTCATCAGTTTGTCGTAACCGGGGGCGTGGGCCATCACGTGTTCGAGGAACAGGTCGTGAATCCGATCGCGGGCTGGACCGAGCTGCTCCTGTTCGAGCGATGGCCGCACGTTCGGGACAATCGAGAGGGTGCAGTACGGGTTGAGGACTTCTGCAACCGCCCCCGCAGCGGACTGATTCCCCGCATAAATCACCGGCATGCGGTACTGTCCGCCAAACCGGGGCTGCGGCCGAGCCGGGGCGATCAGTTCGGCCATCTGCACAACGTGCTTTTGCGTGCCACCATCGGTCCCGCCGGCCATCAGAATCATGTCGGGCCGCAGGTCGCGAATGCGTTGAATCTGTTCGTAGGGTTTGCGCTTGTCGTTCGACGCGAGGAGATCCATCACGATCGCCCCGGCCCCGAGTGCCGCCCGTTGGGCACTCGCCCCGGTCATCGATTTGACGACCCCGGTGACGAGCATCTGCAGACCGCCCCCCGCGGACGACGTCGAGATGTAGATGTCGCAGCCGTCGCGACCACGGGAGGGACGGACGAGCGCCCCGTGTTCGTCGACCAGCTTGCGGCCGGCCAGTTCGCCGACTTCGGTCGCCGCGTTGATGACCCCCATCGTGACGTCGGCCGTCGGCTCTTCGACGGTCGTCGGAGCTTCGCCACGGTAGGTCTGACGATAAACGCCGTCGACCTTCTCGATGAGAATCGCCTTGGTCGTCGTGCTGCCGCAGTCGGTCGCGAGAATGACCTCAAGCGCCTCGGGATCAAACCCGGCGACAGCGTGTGCGGCGGTGGCGGCCGGAGTCGTCACGCGGGGCGACCCTCCGGAGTTCGCTGTTCAGAGTGTGCTTGTGTAGGGTGGGTCGAGGCTTTGCGAGGCCCACCATCTTCGCTCACACCCTCCGACGCGAGCTGCAACGTCTCGACGACGTAGTTCAACCCGCCGGGACGTTCCATCAGTCCTGCGAGGACCTTCAACCCTGCAGCGGAAACGATCGTCGCAAACCACGGCTCGACGAACCGCACCGCGTGTGCTCCGAGTGCTCCCAGCGGCTGCGACGATTCGATCAGCACGATCGCGGGGAGCGTCAACCCGCGGCGGGCGAGTTCCACCGCGACGCGTTCGGTCAGCCGGCGCTCCTCGTCCGACGGGACAAACGCCCCCGGATCGGGAATCGCAAACGCATGCTGCAACCAACGATACACCGCGCGCCTCCTGCACGACCGGGTTTCTCCGTGCGAAGAATAGCATCCTCCGCGTCCGAGGAACACTGTCACGACAGGGCGAGCGAGAAGTCGAGGTCGCTGATCCCGGCGTCTGAGCAACGCTTCGAGAATTCGGTCGGAGCCAGTTTGCCGCGGCCGAGGTCGGAAATCAGGTTGAACGGTTCCAGTTGCTGTTCACCTTTGGTCGCCAGCACCGGCTTGCCAATCGGTGTCGCGATTGACCAGCCGGTGTTGTGGAGGGCGAGTGTGAATGCCATTTGTAGCAGACCGAACGTGTAATCCCGTTTGGCTACTTCGGGAGCGTCCGCCGTGAAGAGATGCGCCAGGATCGCTTGCGGCCACAGCGGTCGTGACAGCAGTTCTTCGATCCGGTCACAACGAATCCCGCTCAAGTCAGCTTTCGTCTCTGCGACGCGAGATTTCCAGAACGGAATCCAAACCTTCTCAGCGACATCGCTCCAGCCAATCGGCTTCGGGGTCCGCTCTTTCACGGCAGCTGCGAGATGCTCGATCATCCGCACTTCAAGTCGATCCAGATCACGCACGGACTCGATGAACGGCGGGTCGGACGGCGGGAGGTCTGGGCCTTGGAGTTGTTCGAGCGCCGCAATCCGTTCCCTTAACGCGGGGTGCGAGTCGTAGGGATCGGCATTCCCGTTTTTGATCTCTTCCGCGAGGGCTTCCTGCAAAGCCTTCTGAATCTCTTCCCCTTGATAGAACTGCTGGAAGCCATCGGCCAGCGGGGCGCGAAAGCCACTGCTGAGCACGGGGACGTACTCGTTCTGCCAATACAGGTCGAAAGCTTGAGCGCTGGAGTGAATGACCTTCAATGAATCGATCAGTGCCTGTGGACCTGCAACCTGCGCTGCGAGTTCGTCGGCCTGGTATTCCTGCCGCCGGGATATCGCCTGCGTAATCCAGAGAAACAGCTTGCCATACCACTCAAACGGCTTCGAAAGTAGTGACTCGGACTGCACGAGTGTGGTGACGGTGCGGATGATCGCGCCACGCGTCGTGAAGATCCACGGGCCGAGCTTGGTGTCCCCTCCGTGATAATGACCGAATTCATGGGCCAGCACCCCGCGGAACTGCTGCGTCGACAGCACCTGCATCAACGGCACGCCCAAGCCCATCACGCGTCGGCTGCCGATCCCCATCACGCCGCCCCGCTGGGCAACCCAGGCATTCATTTCCGGAATCGCATAGACCTCGACCGGCATGGCCTGGCCGGTCGCTTCGGCGACCGATTCCAACTGGCGAAACAATTCTGGTTGATCGTCAGCCGTTAACAGCGGTCCGGGAGCATAGAACCGATCAAACCGGGGCAAGACCGACCAGAGGATCAAACATCCGCCGATCACGCAGAGGATCGCGAGTTTGATATGCAACCGCCCGCCGTAGACAACTTCAGCATACGGAATATAGAAGAGACCCAACGCGATGCTGATCGCGAGGACGTAGAAGCCGATCATCAGGATCAGCGCTAACAGAATCCGTCCCGTGAACGACGGTCCCTTCGCCATAGCGAGCCTCGATTTCGACATGCGGACAGGATAGACGTGATGCGCGTGGGCAGTATGTCGCTTGCCGACTCGGACGTACAGTCCGTGGCAGCACTCTCGTCTCTTGTGCAGATCAGGAATCGTCGACCAGTCCTCGAACTGGTTGGTCTTACTCTAACCGCACCTGCCACAAGCGGTGATTGGTGCTTTCGGGATCGTTGAGGCCGGGGGAGCCGAAGAGGAGGAGGGTTTCGTCGGGGGCGATCCAGACGGAGTCGTCGAACTTGCCAAGGTTCGGGCCGAGCTGGTCGGCGGCGAGCCATTTTTCCGGGGTCACGAACTGGCCGGTCTTTGGGGCCTGCATGGTGATGAATAGCCCCTCTTCGTTGAGAAAATAGGCCCGTTTGCGGTTGGCCGAGAAGGCATAGCGCGGCCAACCGTTCACGAGGCCGACGGCTGCGACCTGCTGGAACGTGGCCGGTCCTTTGCGGCGGGCGAGGAAAATCTGCCGCTTGGTGTACTCGGGGGTCGTCGCGGAGATGACCAGTTCATCGGCTGAGAGGAGCCGCGGGGCATCGAGCATGCGCAGTTCCGGGTTCAGCCCCTCGATGACCAGCGGCTCCGGGACCGCGAACGGCTCGCCCCGCTTTTCGCGACGGGCAGTCATCAGCCGATAGGGACCGTCGTCTTCTGCGTAGACCAGCAGGAGACCCTCGGCCGAAAGCGTCGGGAAGATTTCGCGCTTCGGACCGGAGCAGGTTTCGATCTTCTTCGCGGCGGGGAACGGATCTTCAACCGCCAGCCGTTCCGCGAGGAAGAGGTCATCGAGTTGGTCGGGACCGCCGAAGCCAACGTAGGCGATCGTCAGCCGATCGGGTGTCATCCAGGGGTTCTTCATCCAGCCGAGCTTTTCCAGGCCAGGGACTGGTTCCGGAGGACCAACAGGGGTAAGCGGCTGGCGGGGATGCTTCTTCGAGGGGGGGAGCATCTGCGACACGTGCGACGGGATATCGAATTGAAGCGTGACGGCCTCGGCGGTGGGGAACTTCGCCGGGGTCCGTGGCCACCACCACCAGGCTTCGAGACCGAGGACCAGCAGGACCACCGTCAAGGCCGCGTATCGACCCCACGGCCGGGATTCCACCGGCTCTTCGATGGGCGCGAGACGCGGCGATTTGCGGGGCTGCGTGGCGGGTGTGCTTGAAGGAGATGGCCGAGACTTGTCCGCGGTCAATTTCCGAGCGGTGGAGATCAGGCCGGGGACGTCATCGAGCCGTCGCCAGGGGCCAGACGTTCCTTCACGCACGAGACTGGCCGGGACAAGGCCCCCCTCGCTGAACAGAATCGCGAGATCCTGAAACGAGAGCGGGCCGAGTTCTTCGTGTTCCGCCTGGTAGTACCATTGGGACATAGGTGTGTCTCGGGGAGGCGAAGAGACCCAGCCATCGGAATGGCTGGGCTTCCGGGAAGACCACTTTAGTAATCGCTGTCGGAGAGGAGTTTCTGTGCGAGCGGACCGGTGATTGAGGAACCGCGGGGTGAGAGGAGTGCCGCGTAGACCCCGCCGTCGATCGAGGGATTCAGCGGCTTCACGCGACCATCGCAGAAGGCGAAATTGATCCGCCCTGCGTGCAACGACGACGGCCACGGAGCGAGACCTTCGGGTTGATCGAGCGACGAGTTCAGGGCTTCCTGTTTCGCGGGCAGGCTCTGAGAGTCGTTCGCACGGCCGTAATCAACGCCGTCCGCATCGCAGCGGCCATCGCGACAGACCGTCCCGCTGCAGAGAAAGCCGATATAGCGGACATCGGGCGTGCCCCAGCTCGATTGTGTCACCGGGTCATAACCGGCCCGGATGTTTTCCCCCAGCATGATGGTGTTCGTCGCACCGTCTTCCAGGCTTGCAAAGCGATGATGCCGCACGGTCCCGCTGCCAACCGGCCAGTTCTCGACGAAGAAGAGGCCGAGCTTCTCGAAAATCTGAATGTCGGGATCGCTCCCGTCGACCGCCGGATCGATCGGACAGATCACGCCGTTCCCGTTGAAATCGAGCGGGGT
This sequence comes from Planctomycetaceae bacterium, assembly GCA_044229335.1. Lineage (GTDB taxonomy): Bacteria > Planctomycetota > Planctomycetia > Planctomycetales > Planctomycetaceae > DSVQ01. The sequence continues at coordinate 17,963 of JBGATC010000026.1, forward strand.
GATCGTCGCCGTGGTGCGACTCATTGCATGGATTGTGGCGGCACAATCGACCGGGACGGTCCAGCCGAAGCCACAGTTGACCACGTAACTCAAGTTCCCTTGTCCGGGCTCAACGGAGATGTCATCGGGACAGACGAGGATCGGCAGTGAGGTTTGCGTCATCGGTCGATTGGTTTTCGAGTTCCACGGCTGGGAGAAATCGTACCCGCTCACCACCGTCTGTTGATCGAGTCGCGGGAGGAGTTCGGTCACCCAGCTGTGGTACTGCTCGGGACCGGCGGCGGCGAATAGCCCAGCGGCCGGGAACCGCTGCATTGATTCAGTCTGGTCGACCATCGCCAGCGCAACCTGTCGCAGGTTGTTCAGACACTGCGTCTGACGGGCTGTGTTGCGGACGCTCTGCACGGCGGGGACCACCAGCGCCATCAGGATCGCAATGATGGCGAGCACAACGATCAGTTCGATCATCGTGAACCCGCGAGGAAATTGTCGACCCACTGTTCGATCGCGTAGCGAGTCCATCGATCGTCTCCCTGTCACAACCCGGGTGTTCCAATCTCGCTTGCGGCTTCGCGATCTTCATCCTACTCGATCGCTCGAATGTTGAGATGCCGGGCCTGGGCGGGATCGGTTTCCGGATAATCAGTGCGGGTGTGGACGCCGCGGGTTTCGGTGCGGGCCTGGGCTGCGCGGACCATGAGCTGGGCGACCAGCAGCATGTTCTGCAATTCCCAGCCGGAGGGCGACCCGAACTCGCGCGGACCGACATACCGGTCCCAGAACTCGATCTGCTGAGCAGCAGCTTCGAGACCGGCGGCCATTCGTTCGATCCCGACATGTCGCCACATCTCGCTGTTGAGCGAGTTACGCAAATCTTCGAGGTTCAGGGCCTCTTCGGTTCCATGTCGCGGCGGGGAGAGTCCTTCCAGCGGTAACGCGGTGAACGAATCGGCTTCGGCGAGCGCAGCCTCCGAGGCGTTCTTCCCGGCTCGTAACCCGAAGACCAGCCCCTCGAGGAGGCTGTTGCTCGCCAGCCGGTTGGCACCATGCAGGCCGCTGGAGGTCACCTCGCCGGCAGCCCACAGCCGCGGCAACGTTGACGCGGCCTGATCGTTGACGGTCACCCCGCCAATCATGTAGTGCGCACCGGGACGCACGGGGATCAGGTCGCGGGCGAGGTCGAGTCCGAAGTCAGCACAGACCTTGCCGATATGCGGAAAGCGTTCGGCGACGAGGGCTTTGTCGAGATGCGTGAGATCGAGATAGACACAATGATGTCGGGTCTTGTCCATCTGTCGCGTGATCGCCCGGCTGACTTCATCACGCGGGGCGAGTTCCGCCTGCGGGCTGTACTCAGGCATGAACCGTACGCCGTTGCAGTCGCGCAGGATGCCTCCTTCACCGCGGACCGCTTCGGAGATGAGATGTCGTGAACTGCCGGCGATGTAGAGGACCGTCGGGTGAAACTGCATGAACTCCATGTCACGCACTTCGGCCCCGGCACGAAAGGCCATCGCCTGACCGTCGGCGGTCGCGATGTCGGGATTCGTGGTTTCGCGGAAGAGACGGCCTGCGCCGCCGGTGGCGAGAATGGTCTGTTTCGCCCAGACGAAGGTCTTGCCGTGTTCGGGGTTCCAGACGACGGCCCCGCGACACTCACCCGCGTAGGTGAGCAGGTCGATCGTGAACGTATCGTCCCAGACCTGCACCGAGGGCGTGCTCTTCAGGCGGGCAATGAGCGCCCGCATGATCTCTTTGCCGGTCGCATCACCGAGCGCGTGCACGACACGGCGGTGACTGTGGCCCCCTTCCTGCGTGAGGGCGATCTCACCATCGGACCGGTCGAACGCTGCTCCATACGCCCCCAGTTCCCGGATGCGTTCCGGCGCTTCACGCACGACCATCTCGACGACATCAGCATCACACATCCCCTTCCCTGCGGCCATCGTGTCGGCCGCGTGGTTGGCGATGTCGTCAAGCGGATCGAAGACCCCCGCGATTCCGCCCTGGGCATACGCGCTATTGGAATTGTCGATCCGGCCCTTAGTGGCCACCACGACATTGAGCCGGGGATCAATCGACAGCGCGGCCCGAATTCCGGCGATCCCCGCCCCGATCACGAGCACATCGGTAAACAGGTGCGGAATCCGCTTGGGATCGAACCGGACCAGATAGCGTCGTTTCGGGGCGACCCTCAGTTGCGTCATCAATCGATGGTTTCCGCCAGTGGGCGTGCTCAGCCGATGAACTCCAGTTGCACCGGGTTCGGAATGATCTTCGCCTCATAGGCCCGGCGAAGCAACAGCGCGACGGCTGCACGGCCCCGTTCGCCGAAATCGATCGTCCAGTCGTTGACGTACATCCCGACGAACTTGTCCGCCTGGCTCCGATCGAGATCGCGACCGTACTGCAGGGCGTGGGCTAAGGCTTCGGCTCGATGATCCAGAGCGTACTGGATGCTCTGCTTGAGCAGAGCTGTGACTTCCTGCATCACCTTGGGGCCCAGATCGCGACGGATCGCGTTCCCGCCCAGCGGCAACGGATAGCCAGTCTCTTTCAGCCACCACTTTCCAAGGTCGACGATCAGGTGCAGACCCTGATTCTGATAGGTCAACTGGCCCTCGTGAATGATCAGCCCGGCATCGACTTCCCCCGCGGCCGTCACGTTCAGAATTTCATCGAACGGGTAGACGACCGGCTCGAAATCGGGAAGTGCGAGCTTGAGTGCGAGGTAAGCCGTCGTCATCGTGCCGGGGATGGCGATCCGCTTCCCCCGCAGATCGGCGAGTGTGCCAGGCTGCTTCGTGACGACCATTGGACCGTAATCGTCCCCCATGCTGCAGCCGCAGGCACACAGGGCGTATTTGTCGGTGAGATAGGCGTAGCCGTGCAGGCTGACCGCCGTCAATTCGAGTTCTCCCTTGAGCGCCCGGCGGTTGAGAGTCTCGATGTCCTGCAGTTCGTGCGTGAACTGATAGTCGCCTGTGGGGATCTTGTCGTTCGCCAGGGCATGGAACATGAACGCATCGTCGGGATCGGGGCTGTGGCCCACGCGAATTAACATCGTCGCTTGTCTCTCTAACTCAGGTAAGGTGGGCCGAGTCTGCGAGTCCCACCAATGCTTCTCATTCGATGCAAACGCAACGTGTCATGATGGCCGAAGGGGAGACTCACGGACTGGTTCCCCCCTGCATCAGCAGTCAACATGGGTTGCGGTTGCTGCATGATAGTCTGCGGGACTACGATCTACCATCCGCCGCCGAGCCGGCCGGATTAACCGCCGTGGGGCTGAATTGACCGCGCGGGTCCGCTTTTTCCCGCTGTGAAGTCCCGATGCTACTGCTGTCTGCACAATCACTCGTCCGTCAATTCGATCGGGCGCCGATTCTCGACGCGGTCTCGTTCGACCTCCGCCGGGGTGAACGGATTGGTTTAGTCGGCCCCAACGGGGCGGGCAAAACGACGCTGATGCGGATTCTTGCGGGCGAGGACGAACCCGATTCGGGGCAAGTCAGCTGGGCGACTGGCTGTCGCCATGGGTTTCTCGCGCAACACCCCGTGTTCGCCACGGGACGAACCCTGCTCGAAGAAGCCCGCCTGGGCTTAGGCGAAATCTTCGCGTGGCAACAGGAAGCGACGAGCCTCGCGGAACAGATGGCGACCGTCGACGATCCGGTCGATTTACGGCGATTGTCACAGCGGTATGACTTCGTGCAACAGGCGCTGCAGCATGCGGGAGGCTTCGCCGTCGAGCATCGGCTTGACGAGGTCTTGCAGGGCCTGGGCTTCAACAAATCACAATACGATCAGCCATTGACGACCCTCAGCGGCGGCCAACAGAACCGGCTGGTCCTGGCGCAGTTGCTGCTCTCTGACCCCGATCTGATGCTCCTCGATGAACCCACAAACCATCTCGACATCGAAGCGACCGAGTGGCTCGAACAGTTCCTCGTGAGCCGGGAACAGTCGCTGTTGGTTGTCAGTCACGACCGATATTTCCTCGACCGGGTCTGCACCCGCATCCTGGAACTGCACGACTCGAAACTGGCCGATTATCCCGGCAATTTCTCGCAGTATTGGGCATTGCGGGAAGAGCGTCAGGCAGCGGCGGATAAGGTCTATGAACAACAGCAGGAGTTCATCGCCAAGACCGAGGACTACATCCGCAAGAACAAGTACGGGCAGAATTCGACCCGCGCGAAAGACCGGGAAGCGAAGCTTGCCCGGGTCGAGGTTGTGGAGCGCATCAGCCGGATCCAGGGTCCGCCGATGCGGTTTGCGGAACCGACCCGCACTGGCGACTGGGTGGTCGATGCGGCTCATCTCACGAAGGGCTTCACCCAGCCCCTCTTTTTCGATTTGACGCTGCGGGTTGAACGGGGCGAACGCTGGGGTTTGCTGGGACCGAATGGTGCTGGCAAAACCACGCTGCTGCGGACCTTGCTCGGGGAACTCACACCGGATGCCGGGAGCGTGCGTTTCGGGACAAATGTTTCGATCGGGTATGCCGACCAGCAGTTGAGTGGTGTTCCGACCGAAGCGACCGCAATGGACGCGATCCGGCCCGCACAACTGGCCCGCTACACCGATGGCCAACTACGGGACATTCTGGCCCGTTTCGGGGTGGTGGGCGAACTCGCCCTGCAGCGCGTGGGAGCGATGAGCGGGGGAGAACGGAGCAAAGTCGCTCTCGCCCGACTCGCAGCCCTCGAACCGAATGTGCTGATTCTCGACGAACCAACGAACCATCTCGACTTATGGGCTCGCGACGCGCTCGAGCAAGCCTTGCGCGAGTTCGCCGGGACGGTCCTGTTTGTCAGCCATGACCGTTATTTTCTCGATCGCGTGGCGACGAAACTCCTCGTTTACGAGAAGGGACGCTGGTTCGAATACCCCGGAAATTACAGCGAATACGTCGCGTTTCGCCGCAGTATTCCCGCTGCTGAGGCCGCGGCTGCCACGAAAGCGTCGTCCAAAACCGTTGAGTCGCGCAGTCCGGGAAAAGAGCCGAAGCGCAAACGTCAGTTTCCGTTCCGCAAGCTCAACGAAATTGAAGCCGACATTGCTGCGCTGGAAGCGCGCGTGGAAACTCTGCAGTCTGATCTCGGTTCCGAAGCACTCGCCCGTGACCCGAACCAGTTGAAGGCGACGATTGCGGACTACGATGCGAGTCGTGAGCGCCTCGACGAACTCTACGCCCACTGGGAAGAGGCGATGGAACTTAACTAACACTCTCACTTGTCGAGAGCCGGGTGACTCCAGCAATACATGACTTTTGTGTCAACGCCCCAGCTTTTATTTCGTCGTCCCCCTTGCATCTCGACTGCAACCGACCACAATCCTGAGTGACTGACCCTCTGCCCGCCTGTTGATTCAGGCGGCGCTCATCCAGTGAAAGCACGCCTCCGATGGAAGATAGCCTGAACGTTCTCTCGCGGTTTCTGCACGTCTTCGGCGCGATTGTCCTCCTCGGGGGAGCCGTCTTCACGCGGTTTGTGCTGCTCCCTTCTGCGACGACAGCCCTGACGGAGGAAGAACACGACAAACTCCGGCAGGCAGTCCGTCAGCGGTGGGCCAAATTCGTCCATCTGGGGATCGGTCTGCTCCTGTTGACCGGTTTTTACAATTACCTGGTCGCCCCCACTCCGGCTGATGTCTGGAAGCTGTATCACCCGCTCGTCGGAACAAAAATCCTGCTCGCACTCGCGGTCTTTTTCATTGCGTCCGGCCTCGCTGGGCGGACGAACGCGTTCGCGGGAATGCGGGCCAAAGCTGGAATGTGGCTGACCGTGTTGATCCTGCTCGGTGCCACGATCGTCGGAATCTCCGGTTTCCTCAAGGTGGGTGGTGCCAAAGCCCTGCGTGCAGCTGGCAAACCCCCGGCAGCCGTCACTCCGTCTGCGGAATAGTTCGCCCGCTGTCACTGCCACTTCCAATGCTCGCGCGGTTCGCCCTATGGACTGAGCGCTCGGTCGGCGCACGTCCACGCGGTGCATTTTGCGACGGGTGACGCACGATTGGACAGCTGGTTTTTCTCCAACGGGATCTAGCAGAACCGTCCACGCGCGCGAATTTCCGTTCTCACACCTGGAAATCGTGCAGCGAGCGAGTTCTTCCCACAACTCGGGGGGGAATGTCGTAAGTCCACACAGGGAAATCAGAAACTCCGTGATCCGCGCTGGGCATTCCCACGTTTTCCATGCTGGCCCGGCGAATCATTCGCGAGAATCCGTTTGAGTCTCTGGGCACCGGGGGTTGATCTTCGGAGAAAACCTGGGACGAAAACCGGGTTTTGGTCAAATACCCTGAACCTCTTTCCGAACTTCGATTGTCTAAGTTTGTGTCGTGAAGGAAATCCAGCTCGGCATCGCGATTGCATCACAGTCGCCTGACCAGTCGCCACGCTGCCGCCTTGGCATGCGTGGCAGGGAGGTGGGGCATGTCGAATTATCGAAATCCCGCGTTGCGTCAGTTGCGTGATCAGCAGATCCGCTACGCACCCCGTGAAGTCCGGCTTAAACAACTCGAGCGGGCGGAACGTCTGCTCGGCGAACTTGATCCGCGGCAGTCATACCCGTATCCCGAACTCTGCGAACGGATTACGTCGTACCGCCCGGAGTTGTATCCCGATCTGGTGGTGACCGGGAGCGAAGCCGCTCACGATCTCCGCTGTTTCGTGGAAGATCTCTCCGACAGCATCGACCTGCGACCGGATGCGGTCGGGGAAGAAGTCTGGACGGTGGAAGACGTCAGCCAGAAATTCCGCGTCTCCACGAAAACTGTTTCCCGTTGGCGTGAACGTGGATTGGTCAGCCGCCGCTTCAAAATCGGAGCGAAAAAACGTGTTGGCTTCCTGCGTTCGACTGTCGAACAGTTCGTCGCCCGGAATTCGGCGGAAGTCGCGCGCGGAGCGGAATTCAGTCACCTGACCGTGGAAGAACTGACGAAAGTCATCGCCCGAGCGCGCCGTCTGGCGCGTGTCGGCGCGAACCCGACCGAGGTCTGTCGACGTCTGGCTCGTAAGTTTCATCGTTCGCCGGAAACCATTCGCTACACCTTGAAGAATCACGACCGCAAGCACCCGGAGATTGCTGTGTTTCCCGATGCGACGGAACCTCTCACCGAACAACAGCGGCGCGATATCGCCCGCGAGTTTCGGCAGGGGCTGGCCGTCGAGGTGCTGGCGGAACGCTTTGGAAGGACCAAGACGAGCATCTATCGCATTGCCGCCGAAGTGCGGGCCGAGCAATTGGCCGAACAACCAATCGACTACATGGACTGCCCCGATTTTCATGAGCCGGATGCGGAGGAGACGATTCTCCAGCCGCCGCCGGCCACGGATCGGAAAGCGAGCGTGATCAAGCCTCCGCCAGGGTTGCCACCGTACCTGGCAAGTCTCTACGCGATCCCGCTCCTCACACGGGAGGATGAAGCTTACTATTTCCGCAAGATGAACTACCTGAAGTTCCGCGCAGCGGAGATGCGAAAAAGCCTCGATCGCCTGCATCCCCGGGCAAAAGACATGGACCGCATCGAAGAAGCGATCGAAGCGGCGACCGAAGTCAAAAACTTCCTGATCCGCAGTAACCTGCGGCTGGTAGTGTCGATCGCCAAGCGGCACATGAAGCCGAATACCAGCTTTTTCGAGATGGTCAGCGATGGGAACATGTCGCTGATCCGGGCGATCGAAAAATTCGACTTCACGAAGGGCTTCAAGTTCTCCACGTACGCCAGCTGGGCGATCATGAAGAACTACGCCCGTTCGATTCCGGCCGAGAACACACAACTCGACCGGTTTCGGACGGGGAACGAAGAACTCTTCCAGACGTCATCCGACGCCCGGGGCGATGCCCTGCAGGACGAGCGAATCAATCAGCGGCAACGCGAGTTGATCCTCTCGATCCTGAATCACCTCGACCAGCGCGAGCGGGAAATCATCATCCACCGGTACGGATTGAGTGAGGATGGAGCTCCACTCACCCTGGAACAGGTCGGTGCCCGGTTCGGAGTGACCAAGGAACGGATTCGCCAGCTGGAAACCCGGGCCTTGCGGAAAATGCGTAAACTCGCTCTGGATGAGCACTTGGAGATTCCGGGGCTCGAATAACCCCCGTTCGGACCCCGATCGCCGCACCGGATCGCTGGGAACAGGATCCGGTGCGTTTTTGTTAACCTGGAACGACTGGACGAGTGGTGGACGCCCGGAGTTCCATGAAGCATCGGCGGCTGCGCTTGCACGCAGCGTCTTGCTCGCTATATTGTTGCGTCCCTGCCCACAGGGGCGCGCTGTGCTAGCGTAGCTCAATTGGCAGAGCTCCGGTTTTGTAAACCGGAGGTTAAGGGTTCGAGTCCCTTCGCTAGCTTTTCGGAGAGGCACTGACGGACTGCAGCACTGACTGAGCAGGTTCTCCAGCTCGGAATGTGAACCGCAGATCCGGGTCGACTGTCCGATGTCGAGGTTTCGCGTCGTCTGAAGTATCGGTGGAATTCCCGAGCGGTCAAAGGGGCCAGACTGTAAATCTGGTGGCTCAGCCTTCGCAGGTTCGAATCCTGCTTCCACCACTCGAATTGGATTGGATTTCGCGGGTGTAGCTCAATGGTAGAGCTCCAGCCTTCCAAGCTGGTGGTGTGGGTTCGATTCCCATCACCCGCTCTTGTCAGCGGTGGGCGACACGAGTCGCAAATGGGGGTGAAATCCCGGCAGAGTTGACAAGACGCTGTGGATCGACGATCGTGTGCGGCCATCGCGCCACCTGCGCCGACGGTGTCGCTGCTGTAGCTCAGCCGGTAGAGTGCGTCCTTGGTAAGGACGAGGTCAAGGGTTCGAATCCCTTCAGCAGCTTTCGTGTCGCGCGGCCGCGTTTCGGACATGCAGTGGATTTCTCCGTCGCAGGACGGAGTGATCGGCCTGCCTGACGGGCTGTCAGACAGGTGGTTTCCGCGGAGTTCCGGTCGGTGCGGTTTCGCGGTTCGCCAAATGAACGCAGTGGTTAATCGAGAGCATCAGAAAGCGTAGGGAGCAGCAATGGCGAAGGAAGTCTTTCAGCGCACCAAGCCGCACGTGAACGTGGGAACGATCGGTCACATCGACCACGGCAAAACCACGACCACGGCCGCGATTCTCGCGGTGCAGGGCGCGAAGGGGTTGGCGAAGTTCAAGAGCTATGCGGATATCGCCAAGGGCGGGACCGTCCGCGACGAAACGAAGACCGTGACGATCGCCGTGTCGCACGTCGAATACGAAACCGATAAGCGTCACTACGCCCACATCGACTGTCCGGGCCACGCTGACTATATCAAGAACATGATCACCGGGGCCGCCCAGATGGACGGCGCGATTCTCGTCGTCTCGGCCGCTGACGGCCCGATGCCGCAGACCCGCGAGCATATCCTCCTCGCCCGCCAGGTGAACGTCCCCGCCCTCGTCGTCTTCCTCAACAAGTGCGACCTGGTCGACGACGAAGAACTCCTCGAACTCGTCGAAATGGAAATTCGCGACCTGCTCAGCAAGTACGAATTCCCCGGCGACGACATTCCGATCGTCCGCGGCAATGCCAAGGGGGCCCTCGACAATCCGGCCGACCCGAAGTTCAACAAGTGCATCGGCGACCTGATGGACGCGCTCGACGCGAACATCCCCGAGCCGACCCGTGAACGCGACAAGCCGTTCGTGATGGCCATCGAAGACGTCTTCTCGATCGAAGGTCGCGGCACCGTGGTCACCGGCCGTATCGAGTCGGGCGTGATCAAGCTGAACGACAAGGTCCAGATCATCGGCCTCGCCGATACGCAGGACACGGTCGTCACCGGCATCGAAATGTTCAACAAGCTGCTCGACGAAGGTCAGGCAGGTGACAACGTCGGCCTGCTCCTCCGCGGGATCGCCAAAGAAAAAGTTCAGCGTGGTCAGGTGCTCGCCCGTGCCGGCACCATCACCCCGCACACCAAGTTCGAGGCGAAGGTCTACGTGCTGAGCAAGGAAGAAGGGGGCCGTCACACGCCGTTCTTCAGCGGTTACAAGCCGCAATTCTACTTCCGCACAACCGACGTCACCGGTTCCTCGAACCTGCTCGACGGGGCGGAAATGTGTATGCCCGGCGACAACGTTCGCCTGGAAGTCACGCTCGGCAAGCCGATCGCTATGCAGGAAAACGTCCGCTTCGCCATCCGTGAAGGGGGCAAGACGGTCGGTTCCGGTGTGGTGACCAAGATCCTCCAGTAAACCCGTCAGACGCCGAGCGCGTCGGACAGTTGCAATCGCAGCGCCCCGCCCCCCGCTTCGTGGGGGCGGGGTTGTTTGCACAGCCCGTTGAAAGTGATCGCCATGGCTCGCGAATATGTCTGGCTTGAGTGCACCGAAAGCGGGGTCCGAGGCTATCGGACCAACAAGGAAACCCGCGGAACAGAGCGGCTTGAGCTGAAGAAATACAACAAAAAACTGCGCCGCCATACGGTGCACAAGGAATCACGCAAGAAGTAGCGGAACATGACAGGGGACAGTGGGCAGCTCTCAGCTGCTTGCCAGTGGCGAGCTTCCGCCGATCCCTGTCAACTACTTACGGGCGTAGCTCAATTGGCAGAGCGATGGATTCCAAATCCATAGGTTGGGGGTTCAAGTCCCTCCGCCCGTGTTTCGATGGGAGCAACAGGGAGTTCTCAGTCGTCGCAACGGCGGAGAGCGTCCTGTTCTCAACAAGAGTCGGCAATCGAGAGTAGATGCCGCGTCTGGATCGCGCCACCTGGTGCGTCGATTCCACCGCGAGGGGTTGTCATGGCCAAGGCCGATCGAACCGGAACATTCCTGCAGTCGATGCTCGGCATCGATCTGTATAAGCGCAATCAGGGGCGGCTGACACGAGCCTGCACGGCGGCAGCCATCCTGGCGGCTGTTCTGCTTGGGTCCTGGAAGCTTTCCGTGACCATGCTGGGCGACCAGCCCCCGTGGGCCGAGTATGGCATTCCCGCCATACTGGCCGGTGTCGGGATCTGGTTTGCCTTTCGGATTATCAACTACCCGACGTTCGCTGACTTTCTGATCGATGTCGAAGGCGAGATGGTCAAGGTTTCGTGGCCCTTACGCGACGAAGTCCGCAGGGCCACGGTCGTCGTGCTGGTGACGATGTTTATGTTCAGCCTGACCCTGTTTCTCTACGATTTGGTCTGGCAGCAAGTCCTGCGTTGGATCGGAGTCTTGCGATTCTGAGAGCTCCGTTCGTTCCTGAGGGACGAACTGCAGGCCCCAGACTTGAAAACGCAACTCGATCACGCCATTATCAATGGTTCCCCGTCGCCGCCGGTCGCGGCGATTCCTCCGTTTTCCCGAAAGCGCGGTCCATGGACCAGGCTCAGCCAGTCGCTGCCGACACACAACCCGAACCGACGGGGCGGCAGTGGTATGTGCTGAAAGTGCAAAGCAATCGTGAAAAATCGATTCGCGATTCGCTGGTGCGCCGGATTCGGCAGGAAGGTCTTGAAGAGTTTTTCGGTGAGATCGTGATTCCCACCGAGAAAATCGTTGAGACCAAAAGTGGAAAGAAAAAAGTCACCGAGCAGAAGCTGTATCCCGGCTATCTGATGGTGCAGATGGACTTAAATGACGACACGTGGTACCTCGTGCGGAGTACCGGTGGCGTCGGCGACTTCACCGGGTCGGCGGGAAAGCCGATCCCGATGCAGGATCACGAGATTCAGCGAATGCTGGGTCGTCAGGAAGGTCGGAAGGACGAAGGGCCGCTCAAGGTCAAAGTCGACTTCCAATCGGGCGACCACGTCAAAATTAAAGAAGGGGCCTTCGAGAGCTTCGAGGGGACGATCGAAGCGATCGATGAAGCCAACGGTAAGATTACCGTTCTGATTCAAATCTTCGGCCGGCCGACGCCGGTTGACCTGGAATACTGGCAGGTCGAGCGGGTTTAGTCGCACGACGGCCGGAACACTTAGTGGCGCATCGCACGCGGCGAAGCGTCTCCCAGCAGATGATGGTTGGCGGACATGGCGAAAAAAGCAGCGAAAATCAAGGCTCAGGTGAAGGTGCAGATCCCCGGCGGCAAGGCGACCCCTGCGCCCCCCGTCGGGACAGCGCTTGGTCCCCACGGGATCAACCTCGGCCAGTTCGTCTCGCAATTCAACGAAAAGACGCGCGATCTCAACGGGATGGTCGTTCCGGCGATCGTCACGATTTACGACGATCGCAGCTTTACCTTCATTCTGAAGAGTTCGCCCGCTTCGGTGCTATTGAAGCAGGCTGCCAAACTCGCCAAGGGGGCTGACAACCCGAAGACTCAAAAAGTCGGTCGCGTCACCAAGGCCCAGGTCCTGGAGATCGCGAAAGTCAAGTTTGAAGATATGAACTGTGCTGACATGGAGGCTGCCAGCCGTGTCATCGCCGGGACTGCCCGCAGCATGGGCATTGAAGTGCTCGACTAGTTGTCTTCAGTCGGTGTTCGTGGTTGGCTGGCAGGTCTTGTGGATTCCGGGAATTCGTCTCATGGCTCAACATTCCAAGCGCGTGCGTCATCTGCAGGAAAAAGTTCTTGCGGCTGGAACCCAGGATCTGGCTGGGGCTGTCTCGCTGCTGAAGTCGCTCGAACCGGGTTTGCCGGCTACGATCAAGAAGTGCAAGTTCGATCAGACCGTGACGATTGCTGTTCGGCTCGGAGTCGATCCGAAGCAGGCTGATCAGCGCGTGCGCGGCTCGGTCGTGTTGCCCCACGGGATCGGCAAGGCCAAGCGCGTACTGGTCTTCTGTCAGGGTGACAATGTCGCAGTGGCCCAGGCCGCCGGAGCCGAGTTTGTCGGTGGCAAAGAGCTCGCGGACAAGATCAAGGGTGGCTGGACCGACTTCGACGTGGCGATCGCGACTCCCGACATGATGGGTGTCGTGGGTCCGCTTGGTCGCGTGCTCGGTCCGCGCGGGCTGATGCCGTCGCCGCGGGCCGGTACGGTCACGCAGGATGTTGCGAACACCGTGAAGGAATATCGGGCAGGTAAGGTGGAGTTCAAATGCGACGACGGCGCGAACGTGCACTGCGTTGTGGGTAAGCTCTACTTTGACAACACCCAGTTGAGTGAAAACGTGGAAGCCTTGTTGCGGTATCTGCGGAGCCTGAAGCCCGCAACCTCGAAGGGTGTCTACATCCGCAATGTCTGCATCGTCGCGACGATGACACCGGGGATTCATGTCGCCCTGTAGTCTCGTGGCCGCATAAGGTTTCTCAGCGACCGCGCTGTCGGTCCGTCTGATGCTGTTTGAGAGTGAGTCAGCGATGAGCAAAGTTGTCAAGCAGATGATGATCGCCGACCTGCAGGCCGCCTTGGGCGACTGTCGGGAAGTGCTGGTTGTCGATGTTTCCAAGCTGAACGCGGTCGCCACCAATAAGTGGCGGATTGCGTTGCATAAGAAACAGATCCAGGTGATGGGCGTGAAGAACGCTGTCGCCGGGAAGGCCCTCTCGGAAATCGGTCTCGCGGGGGTCCGCGATGTGCTGAAGGGGCCATCGGCGATCGTGTGGGGTGGCGAGGACATCGTTGCTCTGTCCAAGGAAATCGTCGAATCGCTGAAATCGATCACGGAAATCGAACTCAAGGGGGGGGCGATCGGTCCAACTTCGCTGAATGCGAAGCAGGTCGATGACCTCAGCAAGAGTCCGGGGCGGAAGGAACTGCTCTCGATGGTGGCGGGTTGCCTCCTCGGCCCGGGAAGTCAGTTGGCTGGTGCGATCCGCGGTCCCGCGGGCAAGCTGGCGGGTGCGATCAAGTCGAAGGCCGACAAGGCCGACGACGCGGGGGCGGCGTAAGCCCTGTAGAAACGAAGTGTGCGACGGGTCGCGAGGCGCGAACTGTCCTGGTGTTGCGGATTCATCCGGTCTCTCTGTCAGGTTAGAAAAGGATCAGGAACAAAATGTCGGAAGTCGACGCCTCGATTAAGGAATTGGGCGACAAGATCGCGAACCTCAGCCTTCTGCAGGCTAAGTCGCTCGTGGATTACCTCAAGGAAGCCCACGGGATTGAACCCGCTGCTGGTGCTGCCGTGGTGATGGCTGGCGGCGGTGGTGGCGGTGCTGCCGCAGCTCCGGCTGCGGAAGAAAAGACCGAATTCGACGTGATTCTGACCGGGTTCGGCGACAACAAGATCGCCGTGATCAAGGTTGTTCGCGGCGCCACCGGCCTCGGTTTGAAGGAAGCCAAGGACCTCGTCGAAGGGGTGCCGAAGCCGCTCAAGACCGGCCTGTCGAAGGAAGATGCCGAGAAGCTGAAGGCGGAAGTCGAAGCTTCAGGCGGCAAGGCCGAAGTCAAGTAGTTTTGCGGTTCGGGTTCGCTCCCGAGAATTGTCCCGTCGCGACTCGTTTGACGGCGGGACTCAGGCTGCGTATGGTATCTGGGTGGCGATCAACCCCAGCCCGGAGAGATTCTGCTCTCTCCGGGCTGATGGTCGTTGACGATGCTGCGTGGACGGAATGGTACCCCCGTCTGTGCAACCCTATTTTTGGAGGACGGCGGTGAAGCTCCGGCACCGCGAGTATTGCGCTGAGCACGACGCCCAGCGATCGTTCACTCCCGGGAGTGCGCTCGTCGCACTTCCTCCATACCTATTGCCTGGCGCTTCTGCGCTGTCTGGCAGCGGCCGAGCAAGGATGCCCGCGGCTTCGCCCCGGAGTTGGTTCGCTGGCAGGTTCCGACCCCAGCCCTGACCAACATCATTCTGGCCGCTCGATGGATTCGATCCGCGGGCGGTGGTCCCGTTCCTTCTGGTTGCGCTCCTGACCGGTGCAGCCGACCGACCTCCGATTTACGAGGGACTGCCTCGCATGCCGATTCCCAACACCCGCGTCGTACAGGCTGACAGCGAACGGAACTTTGGGGCACTCCAAGGCGATTTTGCAATCTCGGATCTGACCGTCATTCAGACGGATGCTTACGCCAAGTTCCTCCAGCTCGACCGCGACGCGCGGGAGCGGAAGGATGAAGGCCTGGAAGCGATCCTCCGCGAAATCTTCCCGATTCAAAGTTACGACGAAAAGTACCGCCTCGAGTACGTCAAGTACGAACTCGGCAAGCCCCGGTACACCCCGTTGGAATGCCGCCAGCTGCGCCTGACGTACGGCCGGCCCTTTCGCGTCTGGCTGCGGCTCGTCAAAGAGCAGCCGATCGAGGAAGAAGTCTACCTCGGCGACATGCCGATCATGCTCGGCGGCGGTGAATTCATCATCAACGGGGCGGAACGCGTCGTTGTCAGTCAGTTGCACCGTTCGCCCGGTGTCGACTTCGTGCAGAATGCTGAGCCAGGGGAGCGGAAGACGTTCTCCAGCCGCGTGATCCCCGAGCGTGGCAGCTGGATTGAAGTCAACATCACCAAGCGGGAAACGCTTGGGGTGCGGATCGATCAAAGCGGCAAGTTCTCGGCGATGACCTTCCTCCGCGCGATGGGGCAGGAATACAGCTCGACCGCCGGGTTGATCAAGCTCTTCTACAGCACGCAAGCGGTCAAGGCGAACAAGGACGACGCGATCGAGACCCTCACGGGTCGCATTGCCGCGGACGATGTGATCTACCCGGTCGGCCATGATCGCTGCGGCGAGATCATCGTCGAGGCGGGGCATGCGATCTCCAAGTCGCTCGCGGAAGAAATCCGCGGCTCGTCCTTGAAGACCGTCGAAGTCATCGAGAAGCTCGAAGACCGGTTGTGTCTCGACAGCATCCTCGAAGACCCGACGTCCAGCTACGAAGATGCCCTGCTGCGGATTTATCAGCGGCTGCGTCCCGGCAATCCGCCGCAGTTAGAAAAGGCGATCGATCTCTTCAAAGAGAAATTCTTCGACGTCAACCGCTATCGGCTCGGCCGCGTGGGTCGCTTCCGCATCAATCGGAAGTTTGACCAGGACGTCCCCGATTCGGAGATGACGCTCCGTCCCGAAGACATCGTCAACTCGGTCCGCTACCTGATGAAGCTGCGGACGGGTGAAGCGACCGCGAATGTCGATGACATCGATAACCTCGGCAACCGCCGCTTGCGAACGATCGACGAACTCGCTGCGGAAGAAATCCGCAAGGGGTTCCTGAAACTCCGTCGCACTGTCCAGGAGCGGATGAGCCTCAAGGACGTCGAAGAGATGGCTCCGCGAACGCTCATCAATCCGAAGAGCGTTTCGGCAGCGATCGAATACTTCTTCGGCCGGGGTGAATTGTCGCAAGTCGTCGACCAGACGAATCCGCTGGCGACACTCACGCACGAGCGTCGGCTCAGTGCCCTCGGACCGGGCGGTTTGAACCGGAAGCGTGCGGGCTTCGAAGTGCGCGACGTACACATTTCGCACTATGGCCGCATCTGCCCGATTGAAACGCCTGAAGGGACCAACATCGGGCTGATTTCCAGCCTGAGCATCTTCTCGAAGGTCGACGACTACGGCTTCCTGACCACCCCGTATCGCAAGGTCGCCAACCGCATCGTCACGGATGAGATCGCCTGGCTGCGGGCCGATGAAGAATCGCGTGTCTTCATCGCTCCGGCCGATACGCCGGTCGACAAGGGAAAGCTCGCGGAAGACCGCGTGATGGCCCGGTACTCGAACGACGTGGTCTGGGTCACAGCCACTGAAGTCCAGTACCTCGACGTCGCACCGTGCCAGATGGTCGGTGTCTCCGCCGGTCTGATTCCGTTCCTCGAACACGACGATGCCAACCGCGCGTTGATGGGCTCGAACATGCAGCGGCAGGGGGTCCCCCTGCTCATCACCGAGGCTCCGCTCGTCGGGACCGGTCTCGAACGGGCGGTCGCGGAAAGCTCGGGGATGGTGTTGCGGGCCGAGAGGGCCGGCAAGATCACCTACGTCGATGCTGACGTGATCGAACTGGAAAACAAGCGCTACCCGCTGCGGAAGTACATGGGTCTGAACGAGCGGACCTGCCTGAACCAGAAGCCGATCGTGAAGGTGGGCCAGAAGGTGAAGAAGGGGGAAATCCTCGTCGACACCGCTGCGACCTCGAAGGGGGAGCTCGCCCTCGGCCGGAACGTCCTGGTGGCGTTCATGTCGTGGGAAGGGTTCAACTTCGAAGACGCGATCATCCTTTCCGAGCGTCTGGTCAAGGAAGACGTCTACACCTCGATCCACATCGACGAGTTCGACGTGGAAGTCCGCGAGACCAAGCTCGGTCGTGAAGAGTTCACCCGCGATATTCCCAATGTCAGCGAGAAGGCTCTGCGGCATCTCGGTGAAGACGGGGTCGTGCAGATCGGAACCCGAGTTGAGCCAGGAGACATCCTGGTCGGCAAGGTCTCGCCCAAGGCGAAGACCGAACTGACGCCGGAAGAAAAGCTGCTCCACGCGATCTTCGGTCGGGCTGGCGAAGACGTGAAGAACGAATCACTCGAAGTCCCGTCGGGGGTCGAGGGGATCGTCATCCATACCGAGAAGTTCTCGCGACGGATGAGCCTTTCGGAATCGGACCGCAAGAAGTTCGAAGCCGACTTGAAGAAAGTGGAAGACGCGGGAGCCGCCGCGATCGCCGCCGTCTTCAAGGAGTTCCTCAAGGAATTCGAGACGGCCTACGGCAGCAAGCTGAAGGACGACGATGGCCGCGATGTGAAGAGCGCCGACGAGAAGTTCCTCGCTGCATACGCGGAGAAGTTTCTCGGTTTCTTCGAATCACTGGAACTGAAGAGCCCGCAGAAGAAGGCCGACTGCAAGAAGGTCATCAAGGAGCATTGGCCCGCGGTTGAGGAAGCCCTCGATCAGCGCGACCGTCAACTCAACACGATGAAGCGCGGGGATGAACTCCCCAGCGGCGTGCTGCAGATGGTCAAGGTCTACGTCGCCCAGAAGCGGCAGATCTCGGTCGGTGACAAGATGGCCGGTCGACACGGTAACAAGGGGGTGATCTCGAAGGTGCTCCCCATCGAGGACATGCCGTTCCTCGACGATGGCACGCCGGTCGACATCATTCTCAATCCGCTGGGCGTGCCCAGTCGTATGAACGTCGGTCAGATTCTGGAGACCCACCTCGGCTGGGCGGCTGCCAAGCTCGGCATCCGTGCGAAGTGCCCGGTCTTCGATGGTCCGGCCGAAGAAATCATTCGCGGTCTGCTCAAGCAGGCCGGATTGCCGGAAGATGGCAAGGCGCAGCTGTACGATGGTCGCACCGGAGAAGCCTTCGAGCAGAAGACGACGGTCGGCTACATCTACATGCTCAAGCTGCATCACCTCGTGGAAGACAAGGTGCATGCCCGTGCCACCGGTCCTTACTCGCTCATCACGCAGCAGCCGCTGGGTGGAAAAGCCCGCTTCGGCGGTCAGCGGTTCGGAGAAATGGAAGTGTGGGCGCTGGAAGCCTATGGGGCGGCCTACATCCTCCAGGAACTCCTCACCGTGAAGAGCGACGACGTGGAAGGCCGTACCAAGATTTACGAGTCGATGGTGAAAGGCGAGAACACCCTGGAAGCCGGCACGCCCGCCAGCTTCGAGGTGCTCTGCAACGAAATCCGTGGCTTGTGCCTGAATATTCAACTGGAGAAGGCAGCGGTCTAGTCCGCGACCTGTCTGACTTCTTCCCGGGCGGTTGATCCCCCGCCCCGTTCATTGATCACCGTTTTCAGGAGCGTCCGCCGTGAGTAATGCTGGCGAAACCGCTTACGATCGCGTCAACGAGTATTCGGCTGTCAAAATCACCCTGTCCAGCCCCAGCGATATTCGCAGCTGGTCCTTCGGGGAAGTGAAGAAGCCGGAAACGATCAATTACCGGACCTACCGTCCGGAGCGCGATGGTCTGTTCTGCGAACGGATCTTCGGGCCGGAAAAGGACTGGGAATGCGCCTGCGGTAAATACCGTGGAATGAAGTACAAGGGGATGATCTGCGATCGTTGCGGTGTGAAGGTGACGCATAGCCGCGTCCGCCGGAAACGCATGGGTCACATCGAGCTCGCGGCTCCGGTTGTCCACATCTGGTTCTTCAAGTCGATGCCCAGCCGCCTGGGGGCGCTGCTGAACATCAAGACGACGTCCCTGGAGAAAGTCGTCTACTTCCAGGACTACGTCGTCATCGATCCGGGCGACACGCCGCTCCGGAAGTGCCAACTCCTCACGGAAGAAGAATGCCGCCAGGCCAAAGCCAAGTACGGTGAAGGCTCGTTCGATGCGGAAATGGGTGCTGATGCGGTCAAGAAACTGCTCCTCGGTCTTCAACTCCCCGAGCTGTCGGTCCAGCTCCGGGTGGAATTGAAGAAGACAACCAGCCAGCAGAAGAAAAAGGAACTCATCAAGCGGCTGAAGATCGTTGAGGCCCTGCGCGACAGCGAAAACCGTCCGGAGTGGATGGTGCTCGACTGCGTCCCGGTCATCCCACCCGATCTTCGTCCGCTGGTGTTGCTCGACTCGGGCAACTTCGCCACCAGCGACTTGAACGATCTGTATCGCCGGATCATCAACCGGAACAACCGGCTCAAAAAGCTGGTCGACCTGAACGCGCCCGAAGTCATCGTCCGCAACGAAAAGCGGATGCTGCAGCAATCGGTCGATGCCCTCTTCGACAACAACCGCTGCAAGCGGCCGGTTCTCGGTTCCTCGAACCGTCCCCTCAAGTCGCTCACCGACATGATCAAGGGGAAGCAAGGCCGCTTCCGCGAAAACCTCCTCGGTAAGCGCGTCGACTACTCGGCCCGTTCGGTGATCGTCGTCGGTCCGAATCTGCACCTGCATCAATGCGGACTGCCGAAGAAGATCGCGCTGGAACTCTTCCAGCCGTTCATCATCCGGCGGCTGAAAGAACTCGGTCACGCCGACACCATCAAGTCGGCGAAGCGGATGCTCGAGCGCCGTGATGAAGAGGTGTGGGACATCCTCGAAGAGGTCATCACCAATCATCCGGTGCTGCTCAATCGTGCTCCGACGCTGCACCGCATGGGGATCCAGGCGTTCGAACCGACCCTCGTGGAAGGGAACGCGATCCGAATTCACCCGCTGGTCTGCAAGGGCTTCAACGCCGACTTCGACGGCGACCAGATGGCCGTTCACCTGCCGCTGTCGATTGAAGCGCAGGTTGAAGCGACCACGCTGATGATGTCGACGAACAACGTCTTCAGCCCGGCGAACGGGGCCCCCATCATCAGTCCGTCACAGGACATCGTGATGGGTTGCTACTACGCCACGGTCAAGAAGAACGACCGGCCCGGTCACATGATGAAGTTCGCCTCGCTGCAGGAAGTGCACACCGCGCTGCTGCACAAGAAGGTGACGCTGCATACCACGGTCCGTGTCCGGTTGCCGAAAGACAAGCGGGTCAAGGGCGAAGGAGCCGAGACGTTCAAGCTCGGCGGGCTGATCGAGACGAGCGTCGGCCGCGTGATGTTCAACGACATTCTCCCCGCGAAGATGTCGTTCTACAACATCACGATGAAGAGCAAGGACCTCGCGAACGTCATCTCCGACTGCTACCTCGAACTCGGCCGTCGTTACACGATCGGCCTGCTCGACAAGATGAAGGAGTTCGGGTTCCTGCAGTCGACCCGCAGCGGTCTCTCGTTCGCCACCAGCGATCTCAAGACCCCGTCCAACAAGGAGAAGGTGATCACCGACGCCGAGAAGAAGGTGCTGCAGATGCAGAAAGCCTACGATCGTGGCGGCATCACCAACAAGGAACGTTACGAACGCGTGCTCGACGTCTGGACGCACGCCAGCGAAGAAATTCGCGGCGAGATGATGGAAGCGTTCAAGCACGACGTCCGCGACAACGGAGCCTACACGAACCCGATTTACCTGATGGCCGACTCCGGTGCCCGCGGTGGTCAGGAGCAGATCCGTCAGCTTGCCGGGATGCGTGGTCTCATGGCCAAGCCGAGCGGCGAAATCATCGAAACGCCGATCAAGGCCAACTTCCGTGAAGGCCTGACGGTGCTCGAGTACTTCAGCTCGACGCACGGTGCGCGAAAAGGTCTCGCCGATACGGCTCTCAAGACGGCCGACTCGGGTTACCTCACACGCAAGCTGGCCGACATCTGCCAGAACCTCGTCATCACGATGCACGACTGCGGGACGACCAAGGGGATCACCCGCGGGGTCGTCTATCGCGGCGAAAAGGTTGAAGTCGGTCTCGCGGAAGCTATCCGCGGCCGTGTCAGCCGGACCAACGTGGTGAACCTCATCACCGCTGAGCCGATCGTTCGTGAAAACGAACTGATCACGGTCGACATTTCGCGGAAGATCGAAGCCCTCGGTCTGGAGAAAATCCAGGTCCGCAGCCCGATGACCTGCGAAGCCGATCTCGGTGTCTGCCGGTTGTGCTACGGGATGGATCTTTCCACCGGGGCGATGGTCGAAGAAGGCCTCGCATCGGGGATCATCGCCGCCCAGTCGATCGGTGAGCCGGGAACGCAGCTCACGATGCGTACCTTCCACATCGGTGGGGTCGCCATTAAGGAAGTGCAGGAGAACGAACTCAAGAGCCGCCGTGCCGGGCGTGTGAAGTTCGTCCGCATCCGCAGC
Source organism: Planctomycetaceae bacterium (assembly GCA_044229335.1). GTDB lineage: Bacteria > Planctomycetota > Planctomycetia > Planctomycetales > Planctomycetaceae > DSVQ01. Next base: position 39,434 of record JBGATC010000026.1, read on the forward strand.
GTCGTCAACGCCGAAGGGAAGAGCGTAGTGCTCGGCCGAAACGGCGAAGTGACGATCGTCGACGCCAAGGATCGCGAGATCGAGAAGTACACGATTCCGAACGGGGCCGTGCTGCAGGTTGCGGAGAACGCACCGGTCGAAGCCGGCGGCGTGATCTGCACCTGGGACCCGCACGCCGTGCCGATTCTCTGCGAAGTCGGCGGGAAGGTCCGCTTCGAGGACCTGATCGAAGGCCAGTCGGTCCGCACCGAAGTCGATGCCAGCGGCAACGCTCGTAAGACGGTTATTGAACACAAGGGCGATCTGCACCCGCAGGTCATCCTTGAAGACCAGGCGGGCAAGATTCTCGACTTCTACTACCTGCCGGAACGGGCGACGCTCGACGTGGTCGAAGGCCAGCAGATTTCTGCAGGCTCGGTCCTCGCCAAGGTGCCGCGTGAATCGCAAGGAACGCAGGACATCACCGGGGGTCTGCCCCGGGTCACGGAACTCTTCGAAGCCCGCAAGCCGAAAGATCCGGCGATCATCGCCGTCATCGACGGGGAAGTGGAACTCGTCGCCGAGAAGAAACGCGGCAAGCGAATCATCATCGTCCGCGGTGAAGACGGTACCGAGAAAGAGCACGTCATCCCCCACGGGAAGCAGCTGCTCGTGCACAACGGCGACCATATCCGTGCCGGGGACGCCCTGGTTCGTGGGCCGCTCGTGCCGCAGGACATTCTCGCGGTGTCGGGTGAAGAAGCCGTGCAGCAATACCTGCTGCATGAAATCCAGACCGTGTACCGTGCCCAGCGCGTGGTCATCGACGACAAGCACATCGAACTGGTGGTGTCGCAGATGCTCCGCAAGGTCAAGGTCGAAGACGTCGGTGATACGACGTTGCTGCCTGGGACCCTCATCGATCGCTTCGAGTTCCGCCGCCACAATCAACAGCTGAACGGCAAGGTCCGCGTGGTGGATCCGGGCGACTCCGAGTTCCACGAAGACGATGTCGTGCCGCTGGAAACCGTCCAGCAGGTGAATACGGAAATCGAAGCGACAGGTGGTAAGCCGGTGAAGACCGCCAAGCCGAAGCCCGCGACCGCCAGCACGCAGTTGCTGGGGATCACGAAGGCCGCTGTGCAGAGCGAAAGCTTCATCTCGGCCGCGAGCTTCCAGGAAACGACGAAAGTCCTCACGGAAGCGGCGATTGCCGGAAAGAGTGACGGTCTCGTCGGTCTGAAGGAAAACGTCATTCTCGGCCACCTGATTCCGGCCGGGACCGGGTTCAAGCTCCATCAGCAATCGGAAGTGCGGATCAAGCCGGAAGCCCTGGCGGAAATCTACGCTGAACGCGATCGGATCCTTGCCGCCCGTGCGAATCTGCTGAACGAGCCCGATTTGACGGGAAGTGGTGCCGGTGGCGATCCGAAGGCGAAGCCTTGATCCTGCCTGCTGACGACGGGAAACAATGTTCGTTGCCCGTCAGCCTTGAACTTGGCCGCGAACCGGTCTAGACTGCTGGCTTCCCGCAAGTGGAGCCGGGGATGGTGTCTCCCGAGGATGCCTGCCTGCAATCACCGTAAGGTGTTGTGAGATTTGGGATTGAGTCATGCCGACGATTAATCAGTTGATCCGCAAGCCCCGCGTTGTTCAGCCGAACCGGACGAAGTCGCCGGTGCTGGAAGCGTGCCCGCAAAAGCGCGGCGTCTGCTTGCTGGTGAAAACTGTCACTCCGAAGAAACCGAACTCCGCACTGCGAAAAGTCGCCCGTGTGCGGCTCTCCAACGGTAAGGAAGTCACCGCGTACATTCCCGGTGAAGGCCATAACCTGCAGGAACACTCGATCGTCCTCATCCGCGGTGGTCGTGTTCGCGACCTTCCGGGTGTGCGTTACAAGATCATCCGCGGCGTGCTCGACTGTCTCGGCGTGGCCAAGCGGAAGCAGGCCCGCAGCCGTTACGGTGCCAAGCGCCCGAAATAACTCACGCATGGCGAACAGTCCCTGTTCGTGGCGTGTCCTCGCATTCAATCTTCAACTTCGAGAAAAGCGGACGACCGGGTCGTCCAAACTGTAAGGGCAGGCGGTATGGCGGAACGAATGACGGCCAGTGCGAAGCAGTTGAAACCGGACCCCCGGTACGGGTCGCGTCTCGTCTCGAAGTTCGTCAACTGTCTCATGTACGACGGCAAGAAGGCCACCGCACAGATGGTCTTCTACCGCGCGATGGAGATGATCCAGGAGAAGTTCCCCGAGCGGAACGCGCTGGAGATCTTCGAGATCGCGGTTGAAAACTGCCGTCCCGCGGTCGAAGTCAAGTCGCGCCGCGTCGGTGGTGCCAACTATCAGGTCCCGGTGCCGGTTCGTGATAAGCGTCAGCTCACGCTCGCCATTCGCTGGCTGCTTGCCGCTTGCCGCGGCAAGAAGGGTCGTCCGATGGATCGGAAGCTCGCCGACGAACTGATGGCCGCCTTCCGTCGGGAAGGGACCGCCATCACCACCCGTGAAAACATTCACCGTATGGCCGACGCGAACAAGGCGTTTGCCCACTTCGCCTGGTAATTCCGCGTCGCAACGGGCATGCCCGGGCGGCACGAACGCATCCACACAACGGCGTGAGTCCTCGGGACTCACGCCGTTTTTGTTTTAAGGCTTGTCCGTAGTCAGTAGTCCGTTGTCAGTGGTGTAAATCCCGTACGAACTGAGGCTGTTGCACAGTTCTGACTACGGACCACTGACTACGGACCACTGACTACGGACCACTGACTACGGACTTTCCCCCATGCCCCGCTCGATCGAAAACATCCGCAACATCGGCATCATTGCCCATATCGACGCCGGCAAGACGACGACCACCGAGCGCATCCTCTTCTACACCGGCGAAACACATCGCATGGGCGATGTCGATGATGGGACGACCGTCACCGACTTCGATCCGGAAGAAGCGAAGCGCGGAATCACGATCTACTCGGCTGCGGTGAGTTGCCAGTGGAAAGAGTGTTCGATCAACATCATCGACACCCCAGGGCACGTCGATTTCACGGCTGAGGTCGAACGCAGTCTGCGCGTGCTCGATGGAGCCGTGGTCATTTTCAGCGCGGTCGAAGGGGTCGAAGCCCAGAGCGAAACGGTGTGGCGGCAGGCAACGCGTTACAAGGTGCCGCGACTCTGCTTCATCAACAAGCTCGACCGGATCGGAGCGGGCTTTGAACGGGTCTTTGCCCAGATCGAACAACGGCTCGAATCGCAGCCGGTGGCCTTGCAGATCCCCATCGGCGGTGGCCCGGCGGATCGGCCCGGTGGGTTCGAGGGGATCATCGATCTCATCGAGAAAAAAGCCCTCTATTTCAGCCAGGAAGATCGCGGACAGACAATTGAGGTCCGTGACATCCCGGCCGAGTATGCGGCTGCGGCTGAAGAGTGGCGCGCGAAACTGATCGATGTCGTCGCGATGCTCGACGAGCAGGCTTTCGGGCATTACGACGCGACCGGCGATATCCCGGCCGCAGAGATCCACCGCGTGTTGCGTCAGGCCACGATCACCTCGCAATTGCAGCCCCTCTTCTGCGGGGCTTCGCTGAGCTATGTCGGCGTGCAGCCCGTGCTCGATGGGGTGCTCCGCTATCTCCCCAGTCCGCTGGATATGCCACCGGTCACCGGGACTAACCCGAACCCGAAAAAAGAGAAGCCGGAGGTTCGCAAACCGTCCGCCGATGAACCGCTGTGTGGGCTGGTCTTCAAGATTCAGGCGAGCCAGCACGCGGAACTCTGCTTCGTGCGGATTTATTCGGGAACGCTCAAAAGCCGCTCACGCCTATTGAATCCGCGGACGGGCGAAAAGGAACTCATCGGCCAGCTTTGGAAGATCCAGGCCAGCTCAAAGGCCCAACTGGAGCAGGCAGAAGCGGGCGATATCGTGGGCGTGATCGGCCCCAAAGATTCAGTGACGGGCGATACACTCTGCGATCAACACCATCCGATTCTCCTCGAATCGATCCGCTTCCCGGAATCGGTGATCGCGATGGCCGTCGAGCCGGAAACGAGCGCCGAACGGAAGAAGCTGGAAGAGACCCTGCGGCTGCTGGCCAAACAGGATCCGACGTTCTCGGCCAAGATCAGTGACGAGACCGGCCAGACGATCATCAGCGGGATGGGTGAGCTCCATCTCGAAATCATCCGCAACCGCATGGAGCGGGATTTCGGACTGAAGATTCGAGTCCACAAGCCGCGCGTGACGTATCGCGAAACGATCGAACGGGCGGTCGATCATGAAACGGTCTTCGAGCGGCAGGCCGGGGGGACGGCTCAGTTCGCGGCGGTGAAATTGCGGCTGGAGCCTTTTACGGGGGATGTTCCGGTCACGATCGTGAACAAGCTGAAGCCGGGAACGATTCCGCAGGAATGGGAGCGGCTGATCCTGCAGATGCTGAATGACGAAGCTCGCGGCGGCGGAAGTGTTGGCTACCCGCTGATGCACCTCAAGGTCACGATCCTCGATGTCCGGCATCGGGAAGGGGAAACGACTGATGTCGCCCTGCAGGCAGCCACGGCGATGGCGATGCGCGACGCCTTGCGCGAAGCCGGGACAGTGCTCCTCGAACCAATCATGAAGCTGGAAGTGGTGACTCCGAACGATTTCCTGGGAAACATTACCGCCGACCTGAATGCCCGGCGGGCGATTATCATGAACACGGAGATGCGCGGGACGCTCGTCGCCCTCGAAGCCCAGGCCCCCCTTTCCGAGATGTTCGGCTACTCGACCCAGGTCCGCAGCCTGTCACAGGGCCGCGCGTCCTACTCCATGGAGCCACTCCGGTTTGAACCTGCACCGGCCGATGTCATGCGGCAGATGCTGGGTGAGTAGCGGGTGTTCACACGAGAAGGCGACCTTGCAGCACCATTTGCGAATCCGCAGAGAGTTCACGCGGTTCGTCGGATACATGGTGGATCGTCACTGACGGTTTGTGGTTGATGAGGTGGGCAAAAAAATGATCATGAAACTGAGTCGATCGCATCGTCGATTTTTGTGGACCCTCCACGGCGGTATGGTTTGATCGCCGCCGAACTGACGAAAGTCGATGTCGGCCAAGTCTGTTGCGGTCGTATCTCGCCACCGACCGTAAATGCCTTGGAAAATGCGTAGTTTGTGGTGTTTTTACGGAATCCCGTGCTGGCGGCTGCCCGACGGACTGCGGTCCTAGGGAAGAATTCTTTCAATCTCTTCGCGGATGATTGACAAACACGACCGGGGACCACTACTATTTGCGGTTCCCCGTCGCCGGGATCGGTGTCTCGGCTGGGGACGAGTTGACGTAAAGTATTGTGAGAAGGACGGTTCGAGTGGCTGGCAATCGGCAGGAACGAATTCGCATCCGGATGGAGGCTTACGACCACTCCGTCCTGGATCAGTCCGCGACGGAAATCGTCGACACGGCGAAGCGTACCGGCGCGGTCGTTCATGGTCCGATCCCGCTGCCAACCCGCATCGAGCGATACACGGTGTTGCGGAGCCCGCACATCGACAAGGCGTCACGGGAACAGTTCGAAATCCGGACTCATAAGCGAGTGATCGACATTATTCAGCCGACTGGCAAAACCATCGATGCGCTGAATAAGTTGAGTTTACCGGCTGGTGTAGATGTGAAAATTCGCGCGTCCGCCGGATAATTCGGCTGGGTGTCGCGGGCGGATTGGGTGTGGCGTGCCGGCGGATGCTGGCATCTGGGGTGGTGTCGCCTGGAGTGGCGATCTCTCCTCTCCGCGATGGGATCGCGGGGGCTCAGTGGTTTTCAGTGGTTGCGTTGTCGGTTTGGGTGATGTTATGGCCAAAGGCATTCTCGGTCGGAAAGTGGGGATGACGCAGGTGTACGTCGAGGACGGCACTTGTGTTCCTGTCACGGTGATCGAAGCTGGCCCGTGCGTCGTGCTCCAGGTGCGGACGCCCGAGCGTGATGGATATTCTGCGGTACAGCTCGGTTTCGGTGATAAGCCGCGCCGGCTGGCATCGCGTTCTGAGCGTGGGCATGTGACAGCACTGGGAAGCAAGCGGCAAAAGCTCCGCCAGGCGGCGGGGGTGGCGGTTGCGGCCAAGGCCGAGTGCGAGCCGAAGCGGTACATCCGCGAATTGCGGACCGATGGTGAATCGGGTGGTTACGAGGTTGGTCAGGTGCTGACGGTGGCAGCCATCAATGGCTGGGCCAAGCAGACAACTGGCATGGATAAGACGAAGCAGGAACACACCTTCGTTGATGTGATCGGAACGGTGAAGGGTCGTGGGTTCGCCGGGGCGATGAAGCGTTACAACTTCTCCGGGTTGTGTGCCAGTCACGGTGTCAAGAAGGTGCACCGCTCGATGGGTTCGACCGGGATGCGTCAGGATCCAGGCCGCGTCTTCAAGGGGCAGAAGATGCCCGGCCACTGGGGTGACAACCGAGTAACGGTCCGGCATCTCAAGGTGGTCCGGGTCGACGAAGCGAACAATCTGCTGCTCGTTTACGGTGCGGTCCCCGGCCATAACGGGGCCTATGTCATCGTTCGCGAATCGAATTGCATGTAAATCCCTGGGCCTGCGGGCCGAGGCAGAATGAGTTGGGTTGAAACATGATTTCGGTACCGATCCACGATCAAGCCGGCAAGCCGACGGGGCGGACTTACGAGTTCGATCCGGCCGATCTTGCCCCTGGTGTCAACAAGCAACTGCTGCACGACGCAGTGGTGATGTATCAGGCCAATCTTCGCCAGGGGACCTTCAAGTCGAAGGCTCGTGGTGAAGTGGCGGGCAGCAAGAAGAAGCTGTTCAAGCAGAAGGGGACCGGCAACGCCCGTATGGGGACGAAGCGGACCTGTATTCGCCGTGGTGGTGGTCACGCCTTCGCCAAGCGGCCGGTCGATTACCGGATCGGTATGCCGAAGAAAGCGATTCGCCTGGCGACCCGCATGGCGCTGCTGAGTAAGTTCCAGGACGGTGAAGCAGTCTTGCTGGAATCCCTGACGGTGGCGGCTCCGAAGACCAAGGTGGTGGTGAGCCTGCTGAAATCGCTGGGAATTTTCGAGAAGACTTGTCTACTGACCACCGATTCGCACGATCCGGTGGTCTGGAAGTCGGCCCGCAACATTCCCGACGTTTCGGTCTCGCCGGCTGGTGAATTGAATGCCTATCAGTTGCTCAAGCGGAAGCATGTGGTCCTGACCACTGCCACGCTGGATCGGCTCCGGTCCGCCGGTAGCTCGAAGTAATCGAAACAACACAGGTCGCGGCGGCGGGCAGGTCAGTCTGAGCGACATCGGCGAGAGCCGAAACAGGGAATGAGTCCGATGGCGATTGTCCTTCAGAGCGGTGTGGAACTTGAGTCACATCAAGTCATCTATCGTCCGGTCGTCACCGAAAAGGGGACGCACCTGTCGACCAAGTACAACGCTTACACGTTCGAAGTGAATCCGCTGGCAACCAAGCACGATATTCGTGAGGCGGTTCAGGACTTGTTTAAGGTCCGGGTCTTGCGGGTGCGAACTCAGAATCGCCTGGGCAAACCGCGACGACATAAAATGGCCTACGGATACACGCAGGCGTGGAAGAAGGCGATTGTTCAACTCCATGCCGATGACCGGATTGCGTTCTTCTAAGCCGAGTCGGTTCAGCTCGCGATTCGTGTCAATGCCCAGCGTGGAAAAGTGAGAGAGTTATGGGTCTTCGCTTCTACAAACCAACGAGTCCCGGCCGCCGCGGCGGGATGGTGAGCGATTTCGCCGAAATCACCGATAAGAAAAAACGCCCCGAGAAGTCGCTCGTCAAGCCACACAAAAAGCGTGGCGGTCGCAACTTCCAGGGGAAGATTACAACTCGTCACCGGGGTGGCGGAGCCAAGCGGCTCTACCGCATCATCGACTTCCGTCGTGGCGACAAAGACGGCGTCATCGGTACGATCACGCATATCGAATACGATCCGAATCGAACCTGTCGTATCGCACTCGTGCAGTATGCCGACGGGGAAAAGCGTTATATCCTGGCCGCAGAAGGCATGGCGGCTGGTCAGCAAATTCAGAATGGGCCAGGAGCGGAACCGAAGGTCGGCAATTGCATGCCGCTCGCGAATATCCCGCCTGGGACCGACATTCATAACGTCGAAATGCAGCCCGGTCGTGGCGGCCAGCTGTGTCGCAGTGCCGGCGTCTCGGCCAAGATGAATGCTCGGGAAGGTGACTGGGCCCAGATCACCCTGCCTTCGGGTGAAGTTCGTCGTCTTCCGGCGCTCTGTCGGGCGACGATTGGCGTGATTGGCAACTCCGACCACATGAATATCGTGATCGGCAAAGCCGGTCGCGTGCGTCACAAGGGGCGTCGGCCGTACGTCCGCGGTTCAGCAATGAACCCGATCGCTCACCCGATGGGTGGTGGTGAAGGCCGTCGGGCCGGTGGTCGTCATCCGGTCAGCCCGACCGGGAAGCTGGCCAAGGGCGGGCGGACGCGGAATCCACGGAAGCCGTCTCGCAATGCTATTATTCGCCGACGCAAGTCGGTCCGCTATGGCCAGCTGAAGGCCTAGTGCGGTTCGACTGGCTGGTCATGTTCGGGTTCTGAAGTTCAGTTTTCGGTTCGATTCGCGGATGAGGGTGGGTTATGGGTCGCTCCTTAAAGAAGGGTCCTTACGTTGACGCCAAATTGCTCAAGAAAGTTGAGCGACTGGAATCGGCGCGGCGGAAGGAACCGATCAAGACCTGGGCGCGGCGTTCAACGATCGCTCCCGAGTTCGTGGGTCACACGTTTCTCGTGCACAACGGCAAGCAGCATCTCAACGTCTATGTGACCGAAGAGATGGTCGGCCATAAACTCGGTGAGTTCGCACTGACCCGCACGTTCCGCGGTCACAGTGCTGCCAGAAAGTAGTCTCGGTTTTGCAATTCAGGGTGATTGGCCGAGCCGGTCAATCGTCAACGTACGACCGAGTGTGAGACGCAGATCATGGCTTATCGCGCAACATTTCGCTTCGCTCGCATTGCTCCGACCAAGGTCCGCCATGTCGTGGACCTGATTCGGGGCATGACGGCCGCTGACGGCCTGGATGCCCTCCGGTTTTTGCCGCATCGCGGTGCCCGGATGGTGGAGAAGGCGCTCCGCAGTGCGATCGCGAACGCAGAAGATCGTGGGGCGCGAAACGTCGATACTTTGAAAGTCGTCGAAGCCAAGGTCGACGGCGGTCCAATGTTCAAGCGGATTCAGCCGCACGCGCGTGGGATCGGCTTCATGATTAAGAAGCGCTTCTCGCATATCACCGTGGCGGTCGGTGCGCCGGAAACCAAGGCGACCGGGGACGAGGCATAAGCGGCGCGAAGGATTCGGACCGCATTCCGGTCGGATTCACAGGAGAGAGGTCGGGAGCATGGGTCAGAAAGTTCGTCCCACCGGTTTTCGGGTTGGCATCGTCGAAGATTGGCGCAGTCGCTGGTATGCGACGAAGCGGGAATTCGGCGACCTGCTGGTCGAAGACTTCAAGCTCCGTGAGTTCGTCAAGAAGAAATATGAATTCGCCGGGATCGCCCGCATCGAAATCGAGCGGACCCGCGACCAGGTGATTGTGCAGCTCCATACGGCCCGACCGGGAATCATCATCGGTCGGAAAGGTCAGGAAGTCGATCGGCTGAAGGCCGAACTCGAAGACCTGACCGGCCGCCGGATGGACTTGAAGATTGTTGAAATTCATCAACCGCAGCGGAGCGCGTTGCTGGTGGCGGAAGATATCGCCCAGCAGATCGTGAAGCGCGGGAGTTTCCGCCGGATCATCAAGCGGTCGTTGGACCAGGTGATGGAGGCGGGGGTTGACGGTGTGAAGATCGAGTTGTCGGGTCGGCTGGGCGGGGCAGAAATGTCCCGGACCGAGAAGGCCATGCGCGGCTCGATCCCGCTCTCAACCTTGCGGAAGCATATCGATTACGGCTACGCGGTGGCTCGCACCACCATGGGCGTGATCGGTGTCAAAGTGTGGATCGATCTGGGTGATTACGGCGACGAGGAGTCTGGCAATGGCCCTTATGCCCAAGCGGGTCAAGCACCGCAAAGAACAAAGAGGCCGCGTAAAAGGTAACGCCACTCGAGGCAACTCGGTGTCGTTCGGCGATTGGGGTCTGCAGACGCTCGACGCTGGTCATATTCGCGGAACGACAATCGAAGCCTGCCGTGTGGCGGCGACCCAATACGTGCGCGGTGAAGGGAAGCTCTATATTCGGATCTTCCCGAACAAGCCAATGACAGCGCGCCCGCTGGAAACACGCATGGGAACCGGGAAAGGTGAACCTGACCACTGGGTGGCGGTGGTTCGTCCCGGGAAAGTGCTGTTCGAGCTGGCCGGTGTGAGTGAAGAAGCGGCACGCGAATGTTTCGCTCGCGTCGCCTACAAGCTGCCCGTCAAGGTGCGGCTCGTGGGACGTCGCGTGACGGTCTAGTGCTGATGTGCAGCTTGAGTGAGATTCGGAACGACGGGGTAGAAGGCGACTGGTCATGACGAAGCCTGCCGAATTGCGGGAAAAAAGCACCGAGCAGCTTGAGTTTTCGCTTCGCGAAGCTCAGGAGCAGCTCTTTCGCTTGCGGTTTCAGTCGGCAACCGAGAAACTGGATGCTCCGAGCAACCTCCGCAAGTTTCGCCGTGAGATTGCCCGCTTGAAGACGCTCCTGCGTCAACGCGAGTTGGCTGCAGCGTCGAGTACCGCCGCGTCGTAATGACCGGCGGTGTCTGAGTCACCCCGCGGGATCCGCGGCGGCGGTCCGAATCAGTCGGTTTGTCAGGGAAATGAGAGAGCGATGAGGAAGCGGTTGGTCGGAACTGTCACCGGCGACAAAATGAACAAGTCGCGCCGCGTCGAGGTCGAGCGGGTCTATCGTCATCCGAAGTACGGTAAGACTGTGCGTCGTCGGCTCGTGTGCCATGTACATGACGAAGAGAACGTCTCTCACGAGGGAGACGTAGTCGAGATCGTCGAGAGCCGTCCGTTGTCCAAGCTCAAGCGTTGGGCACTGGTGCAGATCGTTCGCAAGTCAACGCAGCCCGTGCCGCAAGGTGCCGCCACTCCCGCCTGATGCTGTTCGACGTGCATTGTTCAGCCGCGCGTTCCACCGAGAATGAATCTTCCCGCCTCGCGGGCTGTTTCAGGCGACCTGGAGTCGCTGTGAGTCGCAAGAAAGAGTTGTCATGATCCAGATGCAGACCATGCTCGATGTCGCTGATAACACCGGGGCAAAAACTGCCCGGTGTATCAAGGTGTTGGGCAGCACGCGGAAGCGGTATGCGACCCTGGGTGATGTCATTGTCGTCGCTGTGCAGAAGGTTCTTCCGAACGGCGCGATCAAGCACGGACAGGTCGCCAAAGGGGTCATCGTCCGTGTTCGCAAGGCGACGCGGCGGACTGATGGCAGTTACGTGCGTTTCGACAGCAATGCAATCGTGATTGTGGACAACGACGGCAACCCGAAGGGAACCCGCATCTTCGGTGCTGTGGCTCGTGAACTGCGCGACAAGCGGTACATGAAAATCATCAGCCTGGCCGCGGAAGTCGTCTAAGCTGTTCACAAGTCAGGTGTAGTTCACAAGCCGAGTGCAGACGAATGAGATCGACGTCAGTCAGTGACTGGCGTGTCTGGTTGGGGAAGAGCGATGCGGATCAAGCAGGGCGACATGGTGGTGGTGATTGCTGGCGACGACGCTGGCAAGACTCCCCGTAAAGTGCTGGAAGTCATCGACGGCGGTGTGCAACTGCTCGTCGAAGGTGTGAACCGCGTCTACAAGCATGTGAAGCGCGGCCATCCGAAAAGTCCGCAGGGTGGGCGGCTGTCAATCGAAAAACCGATTGATGCTTCCAACGCTCAGTACTACTGCACCGCATGCAATAAGGGGGTCCGCGTCGGTTTTCGTTACACCGTCGATGGCCGCAAGGAACGTCACTGCCGGAAATGCGGTGCCTCTGCCGGAGTGATCTCCCCTCCCCGTGCTCGGTACGCCGCGAAGTAATCGTTTGTTGCAGTTCCAGCAGTCATGTCGGGCGACCACCGCCGGACAAGTTCAATGAGTCGACTGCACGTCGTCGCGGAAGAGACGTGCTGAAGCAGGTGAAGTCATGGCCCGGTTGTTAGATCGATATCGACAAGAAGTGCTCCCGACCCTGGTGAAGACGCTGGGACGCGAGAATCATCAATCGCTGCCGAAGATCGAGAAGATCGTCGTGAGCATGGGCTTGGGCAAATCGATTGGCGAGCGGAAGCGGCTCGAGGAAGCGGTCGACCATCTGGCCCAGATCACCGGTCAACGCCCTCAGATCACCAAGTCGCGTCAGGCAGTCTCTGGTTTTCGCCTCCGTGAGGGGATGGAAATCGGCTGTCGGGTGACCCTTCGCGGTCACCGGATGTACGAATTCCTCGACCGGTTGATCAATCTGGCCCTGCCTCGGGTTCGCGACTTCCGCGGCTTGAACCCAGACGCCTTTGATGGCCGGGGCAATTACAATATGGGTCTGAACGAGCAGCTCGTCTTCCCGGAAATCAATCCCGACAAGGTGAACTTCACTCAGGGGATGAATATCACGATGGTGACGACCGCCCGGAACGACGACGAGGGACGTGTGCTGCTGCGGGAGATGGGACTCCCGTTCCGTCGCGACGATCAGTAGAGTGTGCATTGTCGCGGTGTCCCCCCGGCCTGTCCCCTGTCAGCCAGTTTTATAGCCTGAGGCCTTTTGATTATGATGACCGACCCTGTCGCCGACATGCTGACGCGGATTCGCAACGCCCTGCAGAATGAGCGTCCGTTCGTTGATATGCCGCATTCCTCACTGAAGGTCGGTGTGGCCGATACGCTGAAGCGTGAAGGATACATCTGGGACCACGCCGTGCTCGAGGATCAGCCCTTCAAGGTGCTGCGGATCGAATTGAAGTACGGCCCCAACGGTGAGCGGGTGATTCAGAACCTGCAACGCATCAGCAAGCCTGGTCGCCGGGTTTACTCGTCCGCTGAAGATTATCCGAACGTGCTTCAGGGCTTGGGGATCTGTATCGTTTCCACGAATCAGGGCGTCCTCAGCAGTCGCGAAGCGAAGAAACAGGGCGTGGGCGGCGAAGTGTTGTGCACCATCTGGTAGAGTTGTGACCACAGCCGCACAGGCTGTTCCTGTCAGAGTAGCAGAACATTCGTCCGAGCCGGCCCCCTAAGGCAGTCAGAAGAGCAGGTAACGCATCATGTCCCGGATTGGCAAAAAACCCATCCCGATTCCCGCTGGTGTGACCGTCCAGGTTGCGGCCGCGAAGGTGACGGTGAAGGGCAAGCATGGCGAATTGACGCTCAATCCGCATCCGCGGATGCAGATCTCTCTGAGTGAGGGGGGCAAGGAACTGCTCGTCGCTCGTCCAGATGATGATCGCGAGAGCCGTGCGCTCCACGGGCTGACGCGGGCACTGCTGAACAATATGGTCGTTGGTGTGTCCACGCCCTGGGAAAAGAAGCTGGAGATCGTCGGCGTCGGTTATCAGGCCGCATTGAGCGGCAAGACACTGACACTGCAGGTCGGATTTGCGAACGCGATCAAGTTGACGGTGCCGACCGGAGTGATCTGCGAGGTTCCTGATAACACCCACATCACCGTACGCAGTGCAGATCGCCAGGCCGCAGGCCAGTTCGCAGCGGAAATCCGTCAAGTGCGGCCTCCCGAGCCTTACAAAGGCAAGGGGATCAAGTACAGCACCGAACGCGTTCGTCGCAAGGCTGGTAAGGCCTTCGGCAGCTAACTGAAATACCTGCAGCCGGCGTGATGTTGTAATCCCGAACTCATGTCGCCTGCCAACCCGCAAGATCCGTCGCACAGCGGCCTGCAGAGATTCATGGCCAGGATTGAACGATGAAGCTTCAGAAACAATTGACGCTGCAAGAACAACGCCGGGCTTACCGGGTTCGCAATCGTGTCCGCGCCAGCGGTCGCCTGCGGTTGTCGGTCTTCCGCAGCAACAAACATATTTATGCGCAGATCATTGACGATGCCGTTGGCAAAACACTGGTCTCCGCATCGACCGGTGAACCGGGTTTCCGCACGGCGGGTGATTCCGGCAGCACAGTTGGCGCTGCGGAAGCGATTGGCAAGCTGATTGCCGAACGCGCTCAGGCTCAAGGAATTTCCGCTGTCGCTTTCGATCGCGGTGCATATCGGTATCATGGTCGAGTCCAGGCTCTGGCGGATGCCGCCCGTGCCGGTGGTCTCGATTTCTAGAAACAGGTCGTCAGCGGCGTGGGGAACCACGCCCTACGGTAGAGCATTCGACAGGCGGCATCTTATCCAGATGCCGTTTATCAGTCAGAGGAGTTGAGGCGTGGCCAACGAATCGTCAGGGTCTGATTCGCCGGAAAAAGTCGTCCAGATCCGACGCTGTGCCTGCGTGGTGAAGGGCGGGCGGCGCTTCAGCTTTACAGCACTAGTCGTCGTGGGTGACGGCCAGGGGCGGGTCGGTTACGGTTATGGCAAGGGGAAAGAAGTTCCCCAGGCTGTTGAAAAGGCGGTCAAGGTCGCCAACCGGAACATGATCCGGATCCCGAGTCTGAACACCACGGTCCCGCATCAGGTCATCGGCCAGTTCGGGACGTCCCGTGTCATGCTGATGCCAGCGAATCCCGGAACAGGGATCATCGCCGGGGATTGCCTGCGGGCAATCGCCGAATCCTGCGGACTGCGTGACGTGTTGACGAAGTGCCGTGGCTCCAGCAATCCATTGAACGTCGTCAAGGCGGCGTTTGTCGCCTTGAAGGCCTTACGCAGTCGCGAAGATGTCGCACGTCTGCGGGGAGTGAAGCTTTAATCATGATGATCGACGACGTTCATGACGGAATTCACACTCAGAAGCCGCGGAAACGCATCGGCCGCGGGATCGGTTCCGGACACGGCAAAACCTCTGGCCGTGGTCATAAGGGGGCGAAAAGCCGAGCCGGCTATCGTCGCCATCTGACCCACGAAGGGGGCCAGACACCGCTGCTGCGCCGTATAGCCAAGCGTGGCTTCAACAACAATGAGTTTGCGCTCAAGGTTGCGGAAGTCAATGTGGCGGCCTTGGAAGCCGCATTCGAGAGCGGTGCCATCATCACGTTGGAGATGCTGGTAGAGAAGGGCCTGGCCAAGGGGCGCTTCGACCTAGTGAAGGTCCTCGGCAACGGTGACCTGAAGAAGAAACTGACAGTCGCTGCTCATCGGTTCTCAGCGTCTGCCGAGCAGAAAATCCTCGCCGCCGGTGGCACGATTCAACGCATTATTACGGGCTGATCCCGTCATGACGGGCTGATCCCGGTCACCCATGACAGTTTGCCCGATCACAGGATGCGGGCGATTCCTGAACGCGTTCGTTCCCGACAGTCTTGTCCCCGTGTTCGACGGTCGCAGCGAAAGGATGATCTCTGCCATGCTGTCGAAACTCATCACGATCTACCGCATTCCGGAACTGCGCCAGAAGTTCATTCTGACGTTTATCCTGCTCGCGGTGTACCGCCTCGGCTTTTCGATTCCGCTGCCGTTCATCGATCAGGAACGGTTGGCGGCGACAATGGAGCGGATTAACGATGGCGGCGGCGGTCTCGATCGCGTCATCTCGATGATGTCGCTCTTCTCCGCCTCCAGCATCGGCATGAGTACGATCTTCGGACTCGGAATCATGCCGTACATTTCGGCATCGATCATTTTCCAATTGCTCGGCACGGTCTATCCCCCGCTGGAAAAACTCCAGAAAGAAGGGGAAGCTGGTCGGAAGAAGATCAACGAATACACCCGTTACGCGACGGTTTTCATCTGTCTCGGACAGAGCTTCTTCTGGGTCCGATCACTGGGGGGAGATCAGAATCTCCTCGGAAGTGGCAGCCTGATCCTGCGGGAATACAACCACCTTTACTTCCACATTGCAGCGACGATCACCATGACGGCAGGCACGATCCTGCTGATGTGGATCGGCGAGCAGATTGATGAATATGGGATCGGCAACGGCGTCAGCCTGCTGATCATGTCCGGCATCCTGGCCCGCATGCCGGAAGCGGGTCGTTCCTTGCTCGCGCCAGCGTTCAAGAATGGCGTGAAGCTCGGCAGTGAGAGTGGAATCGAGCGATTCCTGATTCTCGCGGTCCTCTTCGTCGCCGTAGTGGTCTGCGTGGTCGTGATCACTCAGGCACAACGACGAATCCCGGTGCAAAGCGCGAAGCATGTGCGGGGGAGCCGGGTGTTCGGTGGGCAGCGGCAATTCCTTCCGTTGCGACTGAATCAATCTGGTGTGATGCCGATCATCTTCGCTTCCAGCCTGCTGATGTTCCCGCTCTTTCTCTTCCGCAACCTGGCACCGTTCGTCGACTCCATCCCAGTCGTCGGACAAATCGTCCAGGCCCTTGCGGACTCGTTTGGCGGCAGCGGCTACATCTACGAAATGTGCTACATCGGCCTGATTTACTTCTTCTGCTACTTCTGGACGGCGATCACCTTCAATCCCCAGGATATGGCCAACAATCTGAAGGACTACGGCAGCTTCATCCCCGGCTATCGACCGGGGACACGGACGGCTGAGTACCTGGAAAAAGTCATGGTACGGATCACCTACGTAGGGGCCGCCTTCCTTTCACTGGTGGCCATTATTCCGACGATGGTGACGGCCGGCTTGGGAATCGATCCGCTGGTCGCCAGTTTCTACGGTGGAACCGGCCTGCTGATCTGCGTCTCGGTCGCACTCGACCTGGTGCAGAAAATCGACAGCCACCTGGTGATGCGGAATTACCCAGGTTTGCTTGAAGGTGATGCCAAGTAAGGTTTTACTGATCTCAAGGCTGGCGGAGCCAGCCAACGATTCTTGAGCGGGGCGGCCTGTCTAAGTGACATGTCGCCTCGAAATGCTCCGGGAATTGACTGCCGACTCCGGATTGAGTTGGCCGTCACTTGATTGCCGGATCGGGCAGGCTTATACTCCGCGGTTCCCCTGCGGGGCGGTTTTCGGTCCATCGAGGTGCTGTCATGAAGGTTCGATCGAGCGTCCGTCGCATTTGCGAAGGGTGCAAGATGGTGCGCCGTAAGGGCAAGTTGTTCGTGATCTGCTCAGTCAACCCGCGGCATAAGCAGCGGCAGGGTTAAGTGGATCGGGGCGGTAATGCTCTACGCATCGTGTAAGTGATCAGTTTTTTCACCCCGACAGCTCGGTGAGCTCGTCTCAGTGGGTGCTACAGATTCGAATGGGGAAGCCACTCCGATGGCTTCCCGGCAGGAGCGGGACGGAACATGCCGCGTATTCAGGGTGTCGACATTCCGGCGGATAAGCCGACTTACATTTCCCTGCAGTATCTGTACGGGATCGGCGATCACCGGGCGATGGAGATCTGCTTCGCACTCGGTCTTGATCCGCGTCGTCGGGCGCGTGATCTGACGGACGACGAAGTGGCCCGGATCTCGGTGCTGCTCGACAAGGATTACCTTGTTGAAGGGCAGTTACGCCGCGTTGTGCAGCAGAACATCGCGCGTCTCAAAGATATTCAGTGCTATCGCGGGTTTCGCCATCGTCGCAACCTGCCTTGTCGTGGCCAGCGGACACGGACGAACTCGCGCACACGGAAGGGGATCAAGAAGACGGTCGCCGGGAAGAAGGGCGTCAAGGATATGAAGCACTAAGCCGGACCTTGAACTGGCAGTGCATCAGCGGGCAGTGTTTGGCGATCGACCAGTCAGCAGATCAATCTTCCCGGAAGCCCCGGGATGTGTTCAGTCGGAAGGTGCAGAAGCGTGTCGAAGACGAAGAAAAAGAAGGTTCGTCGCAACGTCAGTCGAGGAGTTGCCCATATCAAGGCAACCTTCAACAACACACAAGTGACGATCACCGACACGAACGGCGACGTTCTGTGCTGGGCGACTGCCGGTACCGTCGGCTTCAAGGGGAGCCGCAAGAGCACGCCTTTCGCAGCGCAGCGGGCGGCGGAAACGTGTGCTGAGCGGGCCATGAAGTTCGGCCTCAAGGAAATTGAAGTCCAGGTCAAAGGCCCCGGTTCCGGTCGCGAAAGTGCGATCACCGGCCTGCAGACGGGTGGATTGTCGGTGCGATCGATCGAAGACGTGACGCCGCTGCCGCACAACGGCTGCCGTCCGCGGAAAAAACGCCGCGTGTGACGAACCGTTGATTTCAGGCAGTTGAGCACACTTTCCACCCGAGTCCTGGCTGGCCATCCCAGGCGCAGCAGACTCGGGCGATTGCGATCAGGGGGGACCGAGCATGCGGATTCGTTGGCGTGGTTTGGAATTGCCGAGCCGAGTGGCGCTCGATAATGATACGGCGACCGGGACATACGGGAAATTCACCGTTGAGCCGTTCGAACGTGGCTTCGGATCGACCATCGGAAACAGCTTGCGGCGGATCCTGCTTTCCAGTCTGGAAGGGAGTTCGATCACCCGCGTAAAGCTTCAGGGAATTCAACACGAGTTCACGACGATTCCCGGGATCGTTGAGGATGTGACCGATATCTGCCTCAACATCAAGTCGGTGGTCGTCAAAAATCACAGCCCTGGGCCGAAGACACTCCGCATCGAACGGCACGAACGGGGTGTGGTGACCGGTGGCGATATCATCTGCGATGATCAGGTGGAGATCATCAATAAGGATCTCGTGATTGCGACGATGACGGACGACGTTCCGCTGCATATCGAACTGCATGTCGAAAACGGTCGCGGCTACATTCCCGCCCTGGAGCACTACAACCAGGAGCAGGAAGTCGGCGTGATTCCCCTCGATGCGATTTTCTCCCCGGTTGTTCGGGTGCGATACAAAGTCGAAGAAACTCGCGTTGGCCAGCGGACAAACTACGATCGTCTGATTCTGGAGATCTGGACGAACGGCACAGTCCACCCGGAAGCTGCGCTGGTCGAATCGGCCAAGATTCTTCGCAAGCATCTCAACCCGTTCATCACCTACCGGGAACCCGGCGCGGAGACCTCTCCGGATGGTGGTCTGCGGAACATGATGGAAGTGACTGGGTATGCTCCTGTCGATCTTGAACTGGAAGAGAAGCTGAGCCAGAGTCTGGCTGAGTTGAATCTTTCGGTCCGGGCGACGAACTGCCTGGAATCGGAAGGCATTAACTCCGTTCGAGATCTGGTCTTGAAGACGGAAGACCAGCTTCTGCAGGTCCGGAATTTCGGGGAAACGACGCTGCTGGAAGTCAAAGAGCGTCTGCTCCAGATTGGTTTGCGGCTCGGCATGCGGCTTCCGCCGTCGATGCTGCATCGAGATCATTAGTCAAGTCAGCGTCGGGCCTGGTCCCGCATTCCCTCTACTGTGAGAGACCGTCACTGCAGGCACTTGCGGTGCGGCTACGATCGAAAGTCGGTTTATCATGCGGCATCGTAAACGCGGACGTCACCTGAATCGTACGGCGTCGCACCGTAACGCTCTCTTCCGCAATATGTCGACCAGCCTGATCCTGACGTTACGTCCGGAAGAGGACGCGGCAAACAAGCCGAAGGTCCAGGGGCGGATCATCACCACTGTCGAGAAGGCGAAGGAACTTCGCCCGATGGTTGAGAAACTGATCACCATGGCCAAGAAGGCCCGCATTCACGAAGACGCGGCTGCTCAGTTCGCCACTTCGGCGGAACGGAACTCGGTCGAGTGGAAAGAATGGCGGAAGTCGGACCGCTGGCAGCAGTGGGCCAAGGCGATTGCTCCGGCGGTGGCTTTCCGTCGTCGCGCGTTTGCGGCCCTGCGTGACAAGGATGCTCTCGACATCCTCTTCACCGATCTTGCGACCCGTTTCCGTGACCGTGAGGGGGGCTATACCCGGATCGTTCGATTGGCTGAATTCCGCCTGGGCGATGCTGGTCGCAAAGCGATTCTTGAATTCGTGGGTGAAAACGACCGCGTGAAGACCCGCAAGCGTCAGGCTCCGGTTGTGAAGCAGGAAGAAGCTGCTCCAGCCACCTGATTGGACTGACCCCGCGGGCTGACGAGTGGAAAACGCTCTTGCCAGCCTGGCGAATCTACCGTATTGCTAGTCGGCCGGGAGTCTCCCGGCCGACTTTTTTTGTAGGGCGAGTTGCCCTGCCATGGAGAGGCCGGGCAGCGGATCGGGAGTTCGGGAAGGGATTCTCTCACCGATGGCGAAGTCTCCCTTCGATTTCTCGCTGGCGATGCGGCGTGTCTGCGAGGACGTCGTCCTGCGAACGCCTGATCTTGGGCATGTGCGGATGCCGCAGGTCGCGGTAACGTTCGCCCAGGCCCGGCGGCGCGTGTTGCACGGCTTGCAGGCGAAGCTGACCCCACTCCGCTTCGAGCGGGGAGCGCTGACAACGCAGCGGTTCGGTGCCGAATGGACGGTACGGCGGATGTTTCATGGCGATCACGAGCTGCTGTACATCCTGACGTTTTATCTCCCTCGATTTCTCGACCAGACTCTGGATGAGAAGTTCATTACCGTCTTTCACGAGCTCTTCCATATCAGCCCGCGATTCGATGGCGATATCCGGCGGATGGAGGGCCGCTATCACGTGCACAGTCATAGCCAGAAGGAATATGACCGCGAAATGGCCGGGCTGGCACAGCGCTATCTGGCAACGAAACCGGATGAGCGCGTCTGGGGCTTTCTGCGGTCATCGTTTTCTGAATTGGTCAACCGGCATGGAGGCGTGATCGGTCACAAATTGCCGATCCCGCGGCTGGTGCGGATGCCGGAACGGCGCTCGGCGTGAGGGAAGATCGGGGCACACCGTATTCCGAGGAGACCCAGCCATCGAACTGGCTGGGCTTCTGGGGATGGTGATGTGGAGCAGGAGGGCTACTGGGCTTCACCAGTCAGAGCGCGGCAGGCGTCAATGACGGCATCGACATCCTCAGCTGTTGTCGTCAGCCCCAGGCTGAACCGGACTGTTCCGCCTGTTGCGAAGGTGCCCAGGGCTCGATGTACGCCTGGAGCGCAATGCAGTCCGGCGCGGCATTCAATCTGGAAATGCTCGTCGAGCAGGGTCGCCACTTCGGCTGGTGCGAAGGCCGAAAACGTGACACTGACAATTCCCAGCCGCGGAGTTGCCTGCGGGTGTGGTCCCTGCAGTGTCAACCCGTCAATCGCTTCCAAACCTTCCCACAATCGCTGCAGCAGAGCCTGTTCGACCGCATCACGAATGTTGCGTTGAGTGGCGTTCGTCTCCCGCAATGCGGCTCCCAATCCTGCCAGACCGGGGACGTTCGGATTGCCCGCTTCCAGACGTTCGGGGAGTTCCGTCGGATGGTGGTCGTCTTCGCTGAGCGTGCCGGTGCCACCCCAGCGGATCGATTGGAGTTCGGTCTCGGCTCGCGGACCAACCCAGAGGATCCCCGTTCCAAGCGGGCCGCAGAGTCCCTTGTGACCGGAGCAGGCCCAGAGATCGACAGTCGGTTCATTCAATTCGAGATGGCCTGCAGTCTGGGCAGCATCGACGAGCAGCAGTGCCCCATGTTCACGCACCACGGCCCCGAGGTCAGCCAGCGGCTGAATGACTCCAATGACGTTCGACGCATGCTGCACGACAACACAGCGGGTCTGGGGACGGAGTGACGTAGTGACCAGCGCGGGATCGAGCAGTCCGTGTGCATCCGGCGCGATTCGCGTCACACTGATGCCCCGCGATTCTTCCAGGGCACGCAGTGGACGCAGAACGGAATTATGTTCCCACGTCGAAGTAATTAGATGGTCGCCGGGTCGGCACAGTCCCTGTAATGCCAGGTTCAGACTGTCCGTCCCATTGGCGGTGAAGATCACCCGCTCTGGAGTCGAGCGGGGAAACAGTCGGGCGGCGGCAAGGCGGGCATCGTCGATGATCCGTCCTGCCGCGATCGCCGATCGGTACCCACCACGGCCGGCTGGCGCACCACAATTCACCAGATAATCCCGCACCGCGGCAAGCGTGGCAGGCGATTTGGGAAAACTCGTCGCAGCGTGATCAAGATAGCGGCGGAGCAACATCGTCATCCGCCAATCGAGTACATCGGACGCAGCGGTTGAATGAACCGAGCCGTGTTGATTTCGTGGCCTTCCTTCTTCGCCGTCACGCAACTTTGGAAGGCGGCGGCCAGCGGGGCATCTTCTGGGGAACCGCGTAGCAGGTCACGCAAATCGGTCTCTTCGAGACTGAACAGGCAGTTCCTCAACTTGCCATCGGCGGTCAGGCGGATGCGGTTGCAGTCGAGACAGAACGGACGGCTGACCGACGCGATGAACCCGATGCGGCCCACGCCATCACCGAAGGCATAGTCGGTTGCCGGGGCACGGCGGTCCTGTGTCGGCAGCGGGACCAGCGGCCCGAACTCGGTCGCCAGTTGGTCGAGAATCTCCTGGGCGTACAGCACCTTCCCCCGTTCCCAGGCGTTGTCAGCATCGAGCGGCATGTACTCGATGAACCGGACTTCCAGTCCGGTCTCACGGGCGAAGTGTCCGAAGGGAATGATCTCGGATTCACTCATCCCACGGACTGAGACCGCATTGATTTTAATCGGTTCGAAACCAACACGTTGAGCAGCAAGGATCCCCGCGCGAACCTGCTCGTACCCATCCCGTCGCGTGAACTGCTTGAACTTCACGGGGTCGAGCGCGTCGAGACTGATATTGATGCGGCGGAGGCCGGCGTCGTAGAGCGATTGCGCCTGTTCTGCGAGGAGCAGGCCATTCGTCGTCAGGCCGAGATCGTGGATCCCCGGGATGGCGGCGAGCTGACGCACAAGTTGATCAAGATCGCGGCGGACGAGTGGTTCCCCGCCGGTCAAGCGCAGCTTGTTGATCCCCAGCGTCGCGGCGACGCGGGCCACGCGCGCGATCTCCTCAAAGCTGAGCAACGAGGTCTTCGGCATGAACTCGACGTCTTCAGCCGGCATGCAGTAGAAGCAGCGGATATTACAGCGGTCGGTGACGCTGATCCGCAGGTTGTCGTGGACACGGCCGAAGCTGTCGATGAGCGGACCGGTTGTCATGCCGGGGGCCCTCCGACAGTCGTGGAGGCGGGAACGCCGGGATGAACCCATTCGGTGCGTCCGTCGGCCCAGTGTTCCTGTTTCCAGATCGGAACGAGTCGCTTGAGTTCGTCGATGAGAAACTGGCCGGCTTCAAATGCGTCTTTTCGATGAGGAGCACTGACTGCGACAGCCACGCTAATCTCGCCCAATCCCAGCGAACCGAGCCGATGAGCGATCGCGGCATGCACCAGCGGCCAACGGGTATAGGCTTGTTCGCGTAATGCCTGCAATTGGCGCTCGGCCATCTCAGGATAGCCCTCGTAATTTAACGAGAGTGTCTGCACGCCGTGGGTGAACTCACGCACGGTGCCGAGAAAGAGCACGACCGCTCCGGCCGCCGTCGACCGGACGGAGTCGGTCAGGGCCGCGTGATCGATCGGTTCCCGTGTGAGTTGAATCATTTCGCAGAGGTCATTCGCAGTGAGTCAGGACGGAGAACGGTGTGCTCATCCACCGCTGACCGGAGGAAACAACGCCAGTTCACAAGGCGCAGTCAGCAGAAAATCTTGAGTGCGGAATTCACCATCGACGGCAATCAGCAAGTGGTCGGCCAGTGGAGAAAGTGCAGGGTACGCAGCCACCACCTGCTCACGAATCGACTGGCAGGTCGCGGGAGCAGAGAGAGACCACGAGAGGGAGTCAGCCCCGACGAGATCGCGGGCACGGGCAAACAGCCGGAGAGTGATCAGGAACGGGCCGGCGTCAGACGATACGCTTCCGCAAGCAGCATCAGCGGATGCCGTGCGGGGCGTTGCGTCAGATGTTCCAGCTGCAGGCGACAACTGCTGCACTCCGAGAGGGCGATTTTCGCGGGGTGTGACTGCCAGGCGGCAGCGAGTGGGGCCCCCATGGCAAGCGATTGGTCGACGGTCGCCGCGTCCCAGCCGAAGACCCCTGCCATCCCGGAGCACCCGGCTTCAATTCTAGGGGTCGACAGACCGGGAATCAAATTGCAAAGGTCGAGCAGCGAAGAACTTTTGCCTTGTGAGCGGAGATGACATGGCTGATGGTACGCGGCCGAAGTCTCGACGGGTGCAAAGTCGGTCCGCAATTCGCCAGCCGCATGCAGCCGTCCCAGGTAGTGCCCCAGTTCATCGACCTGAGCCGCGACGACGGCCGCATCGGGATGGTTGAGGAGTGCCGGATATTCTTCCCGCAGGCAGACCGCTGCAGAAGGTTCGAGGCAGACGATCGGGCAACCGGCACGGGCAAATTCTTCCAGACACGCCAGATTGCGTTCAGCCAACGGGCGGGCCGCTTCCAGATCGCCAGCAACCAGCAGATCGAACCCCGATCGTCGTTGCGCGTACGGGACATGGACGGTCAGTCCCTGATGTTCGAGAATTTTCCCGGCAAGAAACGCCAATTCCGGTTCGTGCCAGTTCGCGTAATGGTCGACGAACAGGATCACCGTGCGTGCATTCAACCGGGCAGGCGGGGCACTCCACGCGCGAGGCATCTGCTGGAGAAACGACCGGGACGCGATAGGCGGAAGGCGCCGCTGGCAGGTAATGCCGAACAACCGTTCGACCAGTCCCCGTCCCCAACGGACTTTGAGCAACGGGTTCAGCAGCGGCGTCAGTCGACGGAGCCACGGCATCCAATCGGGACCGCGGGTGAGTGCCCATTGTGCTCGGCTGAGACCCAGCGTGGCGACGCGCTGGGCCCGGGCTTCGAGCATCAGCCGCGGGATGTCGACCTCCGTCGGGCATTCGGACCGACATTGCTGGCACTGGAAACACGTGCTGACGATCGGCTGTGCCTCCGGTGTGCTCCAGAGGTCCGCGGGTAACCGTCCGGCTGAGACCGCCCAGGCAACTGTCGCTTTGGCCCGTGGGCTCGACTCTTCGCAAGGGTGCTGTCGGAAGAACGGACACATCCGCTGTGCCGGTGCCAGTGTTCGACAGTCACCACAGCCGTTACAACGGGCCGCCGCTGCCTGATACTGCGGAACAGTCCACTGCAATTGCAGAGGCACGAGGGATGGGCCGTTAGCAGTTTCTGCCGCGTTCGACGAGTTGTCCCCGGTTTCGACCATCGCAACGACGTCAACGGCCTGAGAGTTGCGCGCGGGATCGAGAATTCCCTGCGGGTCGAAGAGCTCCTGCACTGCCAGGCAGAGTGCGTGGTACGATCGTTCGGTCAATTGCAGGGATTCCAGCGAATGCTCGCTGTCGACAAAGCTCGCCTCGATAACTGCACGCAGCTCGGACGTCAGACCAGCAACATCGACAGGAGCATCCGTACTGATCGGGCGGAAAGACAGTTGCCCGGTCGTTGCTTCGGCAGAGAAGAGCACGGTGACGCGATGCTGGATGAGCAGTTTCAGCATGCGTCCGACGACGTGTTCCCAGTGCGTCAGCGGGGCATACCACGTCGGTAAGTTCCATGGGAGCGACCGGAGATGTGGATGCCGGGCACGATCCCGTTCGAGATCCTGCGGAAACTGTCGCAGGGCTTCCACATCGTCCGCCGAGAAGGCAATCCGACAGACTTCCAAAGGCCCGTTGGTCTGCACGATCTCCAGCAGACTTTGCAGAATCGCTTGAGAAGCCGCCTCATCCCCCGCTTCCCATTGCAGCAGGAGCGCCGCGGTGGCGCGCGGCGAGAAGAGTTCGCGCCACGGGCGGCTGTGCTCGCGTGCCAGCGCGACTTGCCGCTGATCCAGCAACGTACAGCGAGTCAGCGACTGCCGCATCAACAGCGGAACCACACGCAGTGTGGTCTCCAGGTCGGAGGCCGCGAAGACCACGCTCCCCCGGTGTCGGGCTAGCGGTTGCACTGTCAGCGTCGCCGCGGTGATCAGGCCGACCCGGCCTACTGATCCACAGAAGAGTTGCGTCCATGCGATCCCCTCGTCCGCTCTCAGCGATCCCAGCGCGAGCCGATCGGTGGCCCGGGGGACACGATGCTGCAGCAGCGCGTGACGATCCTCGAGCAGTCGCAGAAGCGGCGCTCGCAACTCCAGAGGCAGGCCCCCCTCGCTCGAGGCACCGAGCGGATCATTCGTCATGCGCGCACGGGTGCCGGTCGGCAGGACCACCTCCACCGCTTGAACGGAGCGCAGCGCGGATGAGGTTGCGAGCCAGCCACCGACCGTCGCCGTTTCATTGAGATGCTCAACAGCCCGCACGTCCAGTCCGAGAGGCTGAAGGAACCGCTTGAGGTCTCCCACCGTGACGCCGGCTTCCACGTGGACGCAGGCAGCATCCTGCAGGTGGATGTTCCGAAAGCCACGTGCGAGGTCAACGATCACCGCTTCAGCGGGGGGCACGATCAGCGAATGACCACTGCCGCGCGCGCGTAACGGAAGCCGGGTCTCGGCAGCATAAGTCACCAGCGCCGCGAGATCATCCGCATCGGCCGGAGCGACAACCGCACGCGGCCAGGTCGACGCGCCGAGTGGAGAATAGGCCGCCCGCATGACGTCGTCGACGAAGATGCGACCACGGAAGATTCCCGCGAGGTCTTCCTGCAGCCGTGACGACGGTCCATCCAAGGCCCGGCCTTTCGGAAGTCAGTGATTGACGGGAAGGGAGTGGTGACGGCAGAACTGTTCAATCGAAGCACGAAATTCGAAGATCGAAATCCGAAGGAAGAGTCAAACTGAATCAGGAAAACATCAAGAATCTGGACCGTTTCCTGCTTTGTATTTGAGTCTTCCTTCGGATATCGACATTCGGATTTCGGATTTTGAACCAGCAAGTAGGTCTCTCGATTCTGACGCTGGCCTATGTACCGACTTGCGTTTCCGACTGGCGGCGACGGGCCGCTTCCTGACGATACTTTTCGTTGACTTCCAGATCAAATTTGGCATGGGCATCGGTGAGCGCTGCCCCGCGATAGCGCGCATGACAGCGGTAGCAAACGAGGGCATCCCGCATGATCGCGAACAGCGCCATATCGATCAATGCGAAGGCCATCAGAATGCCCAGTGCCACCACGGGCAGCATATAGGCAACAGCGATCGTGCTGAAGACGATCCCGGCACCGACCATCGTCAGTCCGAGGATGGGCGGAAAATCTTTCTGTCGCCAGAGATCATGACAGCCGCAGATCAGGCACCGCTGCGGGGCATCGGCAAGGATTTCGCCCGCAGTCGGCTTCGTCCAGCCACAGTGTCGGCAGGCGAGCGTGGCCGTCGAAGCGACTGCTTCCACGTCTTCCGGCTGGAGGCATTTCGGGCAATCGAAGTGAACCTGCACGCGAAGGCTTTCCGGGAACGCGTTACCACGGACGCTGGAGTTCGCTCGACAGGAGCAACGCGGCCAGTTCGCCAATGAACGCGAGGATCACAATGGCGAACAAGACACCCGTCGCCGCCTGAGTATTCCGATAGCGTAGGATGCGCAGCGTCATTCCGCAAAGGACCAACGGTGCCACGATCCCCGCCAGCCACCGCAAGGCGAACCACGTCCACACCAGCGAACCATGTAACGCCCCGCTTCCCAAACCGAAGGCGATCGCAGAAACAATCAACCGCAGACCAACCGCCACCAGCAGGACAAGCGTTAATGACCGTAACGGAGCGATCGACATCGTTGTGGCGGTGAGGTACCAGTGTCCGAGGAGCATCGCTGTGACCGCTCCGCCCACAGTCGCACCCGATGTCAGTTCCGACAGAATGCCCAACCAGGCGGGTTGAGTCCGCACCGCAGCGAGTGCGATCAGCGGACCGAACATCAATCCGCAGATGAGCCAGACACAGACCGTCCCGGCCGGGCGTCGTTCCAGTGTCCACAACACGGACCCGATGAACGCCACACCGGCAGCGAGTCCCGCACAGATCTGTGTCGTCGTCACGCCCCACGCTGGGAGCGTTGCGCCCATGCGATTCGCGGCGAGGGCCGTCAACACGCTGAGTCCGAGCACCAGCAGATGCTGAATCCGAAAGAATCCCGACGTGACCTGCGCGCGGGGCATCACCGCCCATGTGAGGCTGATCCCGGCCATCAATTGCAGGAGAAAATGGACAAGCATCGTCTGGTGATATTATTCCGCATGTCATCGATCAAAGAGACCCACCCATCGGAATGGGTGGGCGTCACAAGAGCGTGCGCATGTCACGGGGTAACGCGCACGACACTCAACCGATCCTGGCCTTCCCGACCCAGGGTCGCAAGACTTCGGGAATCTCGATGCTGCCGTCGGCCTGCTGGTAGTTTTCGAGGATTGCGATCAGCGCCCGCGTGACTGCGACGGCGGTCCCGTTTAAGGTGTGGACGAACTGCGTCCCCTTTTTATCCGCTGAACGGCACCGTGTTCCCAGACGGCGGGCCTGGAAGTCGGTGCAGTTCGAGGCCGATGTCACTTCGCCATACTCATTGCGGCCCGGCATCCACGCTTCCAGATCAAACTTGCGGAACGCGGGGCCGCCGAGGTCGCCCGTGCAGATATCGAGCACACGGTACGGAATCCCCAGCCCCTGGAAGATTTCTTCCTCGATCGCCACGATCTCGGCATGGACCGCATCGGACGCGGCCAGTTCCGGGGCCGTGAAGGCGAACATCTCCACTTTCGTGAATTGATGCACGCGATAGATTCCGCGGGTCGCCTTCCCATGGGCCCCCGCTTCGGTCCGGAAGCAATGCGAGATCCCGGCGTACTTCAGCGGCAGTTTCGTCGTCTCGACGATCTGATCTTTCAGCGAACCACCAAGCGTGATCTCGGCTGTCGCGACAAGGCACAGATCGGAATTGGCGATACTGTAAATCTGCGTCTCATCACCACGCGGTTGGTAACCGGTCCCTTCCAGCACGTCCATACGGGCCAGGTCGGGCGTGATGTGTAGCGTGAAGCCGCGGGCGATCACCTTCTGCACGGCGTACTGCACCAGCGCCAGCTCGAGCAGGGCCGCTTCGTTCTTGAGGAAGTAGAAGCCATGCCCTGAGACCCGCGCGCCGGCTTCCAGATCGACGAGGTCGTGCTTCTCGCAGAGTTCGACATGATCGAGCGGCTTGAAGTCGAAGACGCGGGGTGTCCCCCAGGTGCGGGCAACGATGCTTTCCGCTTCGGTCTTCCCGACCGGCGCATCGGGATGCGTCATGTTGGGAACCGAGCTTTGCAGGGTCCGCAGTGTCGCTTCGATCTCCTTCTGCTGGGTTTCCGCCTGAGCGACGAGGTCGCGCAACTCGCGGCCGCGTTCGATGAGCGCGGGCTTCGCCGTCGCATCGGCCTTGGGAATCTTCCCTGCGACCTCTTTTTGTTCGTGGCGATACGCATCGGCCTGCGTAATGAGGGCATTCCGTTCGTCACGCAGCGTGCGCACGTTCGAGAGATCGACCGTCACGCCGCGATTACGGCAGTTGTCGACCACGGCTTCGAGATTGTCACAGAGGAACTGCAGGTCAAGCATCGGGTATCCCGCGGAGCGTGGCGGCTCTCAGCGGGGCATCTCGGCGAGCGCTGCCCACAGGGCCGCACTGGCGCGCGTCCCCCGATGAAAGTCCGCAACCGTCAAATGTTCATCCGGGCTATGCAGATTGTCGGTATTCTGCCCCCAGCCGAGCAGGAGTGTATCGACTCCCAGAACGTCTCGAAAGGTCGTCACGACCGGGATCGAGCCCCCTTCGCGGATGAGGACCGGAGCAGCACCGAAGCCGGTCTCGATCGCCGTCCCGGCCGCAGCGATGTACGGGCTCTCGGGATGGAAGATGAACGGCGGACATCCATGGAACGACTCGAATTTGAGCTCAACGCCGGGCGGACACTTTTCCGCGAGAAACTCTTCGAGCTTATTGACCAGCCATTCGGGGTCCTGGTTCGGGACCAGTCGGCAGGTAATTTTCGCGGTCGCTTTCGACGGGATGATCGTTTTCGGGCCGACCCCGGTGTACCCGCCGTAGATGCCGTTCACATCACACGTCGGTCGCGCCCAGCGGCGTTCGAGCAACGTAAACCCGGTTTCTCCCCAGCCTTCCGACGCGCCGACTTCTGCGAGAAACGCGGCTTCATTGACCGGAAGCTGCGCCCACTGTGCCCGCTCTTCCGCAGAGAGAGGGAGTACGTCTTCATAGAAACCGGGGACTTGGATCCGTCCGTGATCGTCGTGTAACTCGGCGATCACTTTCGCCAGCATATTGACCGGGTTGGCAATCGCTCCACCGAAGACACCGCTGTGCAGGTCTTTTTTCGGCCCGGTGATGGTGATTTCACAGGCAATGATCCCGCGGAGACCGTAAGTGATCGCCGGGATTCCCGGGGCGTACTGGCTGGTGTCGCTGATGACGGCCACATCGCACGCCAGTTGTTCCCGTCGCTGGTTGAGGAAATCGTCGAGGTTGCGGCTGCCGACCTCTTCTTCTCCCTCGATGACAAATTTCAGATTGACCGGCAGTTTTCCTGTGCTCTTCAGCCACGCCTCGGCTGACTTCAGGTGCGTGAAGAACTGCCCCTTATCATCGGTGGCACCACGGGCGTAGAGCTTGCCATCGCGAATCGTCGGCTCGAACGCAGGTGACGTCCACAGATTCAATGGGTCGGCCGGTTGCACATCATAGTGACCGTAAACCAGTACGGTCGGTGCACCGGGGGCGTTGAGCCACTCGGCGTAGACAATCGGATGACCGGGAGTCGTGACGAGTTCCGCACGAAAGCCGAGTTGCTGGAACTGGTCAAAGACCCACTTGGCAGCCCGTTGTACATCGGGTTGATACTGCGGGTCGGCACTGACCGACGGAATCCGCAGTAACCCGCACAGTTCGTCGAGAAAGCGATCCTGTTCCTGTGTGAGGTAATTCTCGACAGCGGCGTGCATGGCGGGATCTCGGGCAGAAAATGGGCGGGACATTCATGAGTTTAACGTGAACATCCCCCTCTGCCGAGAGGGGAACCACATTTCCTCTTTCATCTCGCTGGCGTCTTCACGTCCCCCCTCGATCGCTCCGAACTTCCTGTGCGCACTTCAATTACCAATCTCGGCCCGGTACGCTGGTACAAACGATTTCTCCCGCCGCTGGTTCTCTCAGATCGCCCGCCCCGATGCCTGCCGACTCGTCCGCTGCCGCTGACTCTTCTTCCTCGGGCGACCGCCTGCAAAAACTGCTCGCCGCTGCGGGTTACGGTTCACGCCGGGCCTGTGAGGAGTTGATCACGACCGGACGGGTCACAGTGGATGGTGTCGTTGCCACACTCGGGACGAAGGTTAATCCGCAGACCCAGCAGGTCACGGTCGATGGCGAGAAACTGAAACTCGCGAAGAAGGTCTATTATCTCGTTCACAAGCCGGTCGGCTTCCTCTGCACGACGGCCGATCCCGCAGGCCGTCGTCGTGTGATCGATCTGGTCCCGCCGAGCGAAGCCCGGCTGTTCACAGTCGGTCGGCTCGATGAGAACACCGAGGGTCTGATCCTCGTCACCAACGATGGCGAACTGGCCCACCGGCTCGCCCATCCCAAGTTTCAGGTCGAGCGTGTTTACCGAGCAATGATCGCAGGCAAACCCGAACCAGGCACACTCGAACAACTGCGGCAGGGCTTCTTCTTCACAGAAGGGAAGTTCCGCGTGCGTGATCTGCGGATCGTCAAACAGAAGGGGTTGAGCACGCTGGTCGAAGTGGTGATGACTGAAGGCCAGAACCGCGAAGTCCGTCGTCTGTTCGCCCGCGTCGGGCACAAGGTGATGCATCTCCAGCGAATCGCCTTCGGACCGCTGCGACTCGGGCAACTGGAAAAAGGGGCGTTTCGTCCTTTGCGTGGTACCGAACTGCAGGAACTGGTCGACTTTGTGCAGGGGAGCGGCCCGCGTCGCCAAACCCGACCATCGTTCCAGGATGGTCCGCCCCGGCGGCCGCGTGAACGGCAACGCCCCGATGATGGAAGCGGTCACGCTGCGGAGGGCCCTCCAGCCCGCAGCCGCCGTCCTCCTCGTGCGGGTGGTCCACCCCGGCCGATGGGAACCGGTCGCAGCAGCGGGACGGGACGTCCACAAGGGGAGACCCGCTCGTACCGTGATGGACTCCCCTCCGGCGAACGCCGTCCCACGGGGGAAGGCCGCCCGAAAGGCACCAGTCGACCGAAGGGAACAGGCGGTCCTCCCCGTGGAAAACGACCGCCCAAACGTCGCCCATCCTGACTAACCCCCCCCGCGCGAGCACGGGGTTCCGCAGCATCTATGGAACCGTCCCTGATGTCGTCCATCCCGTCACTTGGCTTGCTCGGTCAGGTCTTCTCCGCCGTCCAGCAGACGGCGAAGATCCGGGCTCGGAGCAAACTGGCCGACCGGACGTTCTGGATGCAACTCGACTGTCCGGAGATCGCCCAACAAATTCGACCGGGTCAGTTCTTCATGCTCCGCAGTCCCGACCGGTCCGATCCCCTGCTGGGTCGGCCGTTCGCGTTGCTCGATGTCTACGACGATCCGGCCACCGGCAAGCCGCAGGGAATTGAGTTCGGCTACGTCACCGTGGGGAAGTTCACCCACCTGCTCAGTACCTTGCAGGTCGGTGCGCCAATCGAAATCTGGGGACCACTGGGCAATGGATTCCCGCTTCCTGATGCCGGGCACTGGGCCATCGTCGCGGGGGGGATCGGTCAGACACCGTTCGTCGCCTGCCTGCGGGAAGTCCTTGGTTTCCGCGATTTCGGTCGGACAATCTCCGCGCGGCCACGGAAAATCTCTTTCTGTTACGGTGCGCGGACGAAATCCGCTCTCGCTGGAGTCGAATGGTTCCGGATGCGGGGCGTCGATGTCGAACTCGCGACCGACGATGGGACCGAAGGACATCATGGGTACGTGACGCAACTGCTCGAACGGTTGCTCACCAGCGACGATCCGCCGACCAACGTCTTCTGCTGCGGACCGGAACCGATGATGCACGCGGTGCAAAATCTCACGGTGGCGCATCACACCCCGGCCTGGCTGTCACTGGAAACTCCGATGGCCTGCGGATTCGGGGCCTGCTTCAGTTGCGTGGCCCGCATCCGGCAGGATGATGGAACCTGGGATTATCGAAGAACCTGCGTGGAAGGTCCGATCTTCCCCGCCGATCGCGTGGTGTTTGAACCGGCGTGCGCACCCGCCGGTTGCGGTTCAACCTAACCCGTTCAATTTGCATCAACACGGAAAGCAACGTGCCTCGCGGGTTCATCCCGCCGCGGCATGGTCAAACCGCAATTGTTGCAACCGAGCTTGGATCAGGGAGCTGGTGATGCGGAAACGATCGTGGAGTTGGTGTGTGGCAGTGATCTGCGGCTTCGGTGGGGCAATCTTCGCCACAGCGCAGGAAGAAGCTTCACTCGCGGAGAAGCTGCCGCGGATTCCTGGTAAGGAACCAGCCGAAGCGCTCCAGGCGTTTCAGATTCAGCAGGGGTTCAAGCTCGAACTCGTCGCGAGTGAACCGAACGTCGTCGATCCGATTGACGCGGCCTTCGATGAATACGGCCGCATGTTCGTCGTCGAAATGCGCGACTATCCGTTCCAGCCTCAGCAACGCCCCGCGAAGAATGTCGCCGCGAAAGCCGAGAATTTCGGCTCGATCCGCCGGCTGGAAGATACTGACGGTGATGGCAAGTACGACCGCAGCGTCGTCTTCGCGGACAAGCTCCGCTGGCCGCAGTCGGTCGCCTGTTACAAAGGGGGCGTCTTCGTCCTCGCGCCGCCGACGCTGTATTACTTCAAGGACGACAATGGCGACGGCGTGGCCGATACCCGCGAAGAATGGCTCACCGGCTTCGGCATCGACAACGTGCAAGGACTTGCGAACGGCCTGGAGTGGGGCCTCGACCATGGAATTTATTTCGCCGGTGGCCGCACGGGCGGCAAGTTGAAGCAGGGGGACAAGGAGATCCTCGTCGCCGGTCGACGTGATCTGCGACTCGATCCCGCGAAGAAAGAATTCACCGCTGTCTCGGGTGGGGAACAATACGGCCACAGCTTCGACGACTGGGGGAATCGGTTTGTCTGCAACAACAGCAATCACCTCGAACAGGTGCTGATCGAAGCCCGCTATCTCGATCGCGTTCCGCAAATGACGGCTCCCGGCGGCGCGGTCCGCACGATCGCTGCGGAAGGGGCCGCAGCGCCGGTCTATCGCATCAGTCCCCCGGAACCATGGCGCGTGGTCCGCACCGCGCGTCGCGCGGCTGACCCGAAGTACCGCAATTCACTCCCGGCCACCGAACTCGTGGTCACCGGCTTCTTCACCTCAGCGACCGGCGTGACGGTTTACCGCGGCGGTGCCTATCCCCCGGAATTCCAGGGCAATGTCTTCATCGGCGATGTCGGCGGGAATCTTGTCCATCGCAAGCGGTTCGAAGAGAACGGCGTCACGCTCAAAGGGGTCCGCACGGAAGAAAAGGTCGAGTTCCTCGCTTCAACCGACAACTGGTTCCGGCCGACGAACTTCGTCAATGCCCCGGATGGGACGCTCTACATGCTCGACATGTACTGGGAAACGATCGAGCATCCCGCCTCGATTCCGGAAGACATCAAGGCCCATCTCGATCTCGAAAGCGGTAACGATCGCGGCCGCATCTATCGGTTGGTGTCACCAGGAATGAAACGGGAAACACCGCCCAAACTGGGGGACTTCAGTACGCCGCAACTCGTCGCCGCACTGGAGTCGCCGCATGGCTGGGTGCGCGATACGGCTCATCGGCTGTTGTGGGAACGACAAGATGCGACCGCTGTCCCGTTGCTCAAAACACTGTTGGCCCAGGGGAAAACGCCGCAAAGCCGATTGCATGCGTTGTGGTCGCTGGATGGTCTGTCGGCGTTAACGGAAACCGAGTTGGTCGTGGCCTTGAGCGACACGGCGATACCGGTACGCGAGCATGCGATCCGACTCTGTGAGCGGCAGACGACTCTCTCCGATGGATTGCTGATCGCCCTCATCGCACGCAGCACCGATGCGGCGCGCATTCGCTGGCAGTTGGCCTTCACACTCGGAGAATTCGCCGACCCGCGGGTGGATACCATCCTGATGAGGCTGGCGGAAGTCGACCAGGGTCCCGACATCAACTTTGCCCTCTACACATCGGCCGCGCGTCGAGCGGCAGCCTTGTTGCCGCAACTGCTGGCGAACCCGCGGACCGTGGGAAAAACTTTGACGGCGAATCTCGTTAACCAACTCGGCAGCAGTGATGATCGGTCGGCTGCACAAGGGGTGTTTCGGGCGCTACTCGCATCCTCGATCGAGCCGGCCACTCGCCGTGCGTTGATCCAGACGCTGGGCGAAGGGATGCGGTTACGCGGCCGGACTTTGGTCTCGCTGACGGAATCGACCACCTGGCCAGTCGAGTCACAAACTGCGTGGACACAACTTCTGGAAGAATCCTGGAAGACCGCTTTACAAAGTGATGCTCCCGAAGGCCAACGGGTGGCCGCCGTGCGCTTCGCTTCGCTCGGGACCGCACAGTCCGTCCGCGAGCGGGCAGCGGGTCTGCTTGATCCGAAGACACCCGCCACCGTGCAACAGGCGGCCGTCGCGGCTCTTGCCGGATCGAATGTCCTGCCTGCCTGGGACGTCTTGATGGCAGCCTGGAAAGGACTCGGTCCCGCAGCCCGGCAGGATGTGATCGATCATTTGTCGAAATCGAAAACCGGGGCCAAAGCGTTGCTCGATGGTCTCACCGTGCAGACCTTGAAGAACGCCGAGATCGATCGGGCACATCAGCAGGCCCTCATGAACTTCCCCGATGCAGCGATTCGTGAACAGGCGAAAGCCCTCCTCGGTGCGCCCACCGGTGCCCGCAAAGAGGTCGTCGAAAAATATCGCCCAGCCCTCGAATTGACGGGGAACCCGGCCGACGGTCGCAAGGTCTATGACAAACTCTGTTCGACGTGTCATCGGATTGAAGCGGCGGGTCATAAGGTCGGGCCGGATCTGGTCTCGGTGCAGAATAAGTCGCCGGATGACCTGCTGATCGCGATTCTTGATCCGAACCGCGAAGCCCAGCCGAGCTTTATCAACTACACGGCGGCGACGGAGAGCGGCCGCGTGCTGACCGGGCTGATTTCGTCCGAAACGGCCGCGGCGATCGTCCTGATGCGGGCCGAAGCAAAGACCGACGTGGTGCTCCGCGCCGATCTGGAATCGCTGGTTTCCAGCGGGATGTCGCTGATGCCGGAAGGGGTCGAGAAAGACCTGCAACCGCAACAGATCGCGGATGTG
Organism: Planctomycetaceae bacterium; assembly: GCA_044229335.1. Lineage (GTDB taxonomy): Bacteria > Planctomycetota > Planctomycetia > Planctomycetales > Planctomycetaceae > DSVQ01. The sequence goes on from JBGATC010000026.1 coordinate 75,527, forward strand.
ATCGCGTTTATCAAGAGTCTTGCCCCGCCGAAGTAGCGAGTTGAATGTGTGGGGTGGGCGATTCCCACCCTCGATTTTTGGACCGACCTGGAAAGAGAAGATGGTGGGCAAAGCCCACCCTACGCCGATGTTGCTGGGTTACAACACGAATGGGTTGGCGCATCATCGCTGGGACGACGCGCTCGCGTTGATCGCCGAAGCGGGCTATCGGTCTGTTGCGCTGACGATTGATCATCACTGCCTCGCGCCCTGGGCCGCGAATCGTGCGACGGAAGTCGCCCGGTTGCGGGCACAATTGCATCGCTATGGCCTGGCCTGCGTGATCGAAACCGGCGCACGGTTTCTGCTCGACCCGCGGCGAAAGCACCAGCCGACACTGGTCAGTCCAACTGAAAACGGGCGCGCCACACGGATGGCATTTCTGCAGGATGCGGTCGAGATCGCCGCAGCGCTCGATGCCCACGCGGTCTCGTTCTGGTCGGGAACGCCCGAACCGGGGACGCCGGACGAACTCGCCTGGATGTGGCTGATGGAGGGCTGCCGGTCACTGACAGCCTTTGCGAAACGTCAGCATGTCCGCCTCGCATTTGAGCCGGAACCGGGAATGTTCGTCGAAACGGGCGAGCAATATGCCCGGCTGGTCGCGGCGATCCCGGATCAGACGTTCGGGCTGACGCTCGATATTGGTCATGTCCACTGCCTGCAGGATGGGACCATCGCGGAACACATCCACCGCTGGCCCGAACGGCTGTATCAACTCCATCTGGAAGACATGCTTCCCGGCGTCCATGAACACCTCCCCTTTGGTGCCGGGTCAATCGACTTCCCGCCGGTCTTTGCCGCCCTGCGGGCGATCAACTACACCGGCTGCGCCTGCGTGGAACTCTCCCGCCACAGCCATCTGGCCCCGCAGATGCTGCGCGAGTCGCTGACGTTTCTTGAGCAATTTCTGCATTCGCCAGCGTAATTCCCTGCACTCAGCGAAACCAATCTCAGGTCTTTTCCACAGTGTCACGGGTTCCGGCTGATACACCAACGGTGCTGACGAAGTTCGCAGAGCCATCGACAACGTCGACACATTCTCCAGAAATTCATGGTGGTCCCGGTTTGAGACGGCGAAATCCCTCACGGGACTCCGGTTCTGCGACTTCTGACGGTCACACAGACGTCTCCGCATTGGATGAACTCGCGGGCTGTCGGCGGTCGATTTCCTACTGATGGTTGACCGTTGCGATCCGGTTGACGGGGAAATCTGCCTGATGAATCCGCCGATTCCGCCGCCCGTGTTGAAGACGATCTCCGTGCTGGCGGAGTCGCGGTTACCGCGCGCCGGACTCATGCTGGCCCAAGCCTTGTCGGTCCCCTTCGAACCGATCCAACTCACGGCAGCAGCAGCGCTCATCAAGCGTGGGGACGTTCCCCTGCAACTGGAGCTGTTCGCTCGCTTTGAAGACTTACCCCACTCCGTCCACCAACTGGTGATCGAGTCGACTGAACCGCTTTCGCAGGCGTTTCACCAGGGATTGCTGCACGGATCAGAAACGATTCGTGCACAGACGCTGAACGTCATTCGCGCAACGGACCAGTTCACGCAGCTGGGGACGCTGTTCGAACTCCTTACCCGTGCGGATCTGACGGACCTGAGTCTGGTTCTCGAGACGGCTCGTTACCTGGTCGATCGGCTGTTTGATCTCTCAATCGATCGCTCGGCAACTGTCCGACCGCGGGCCGCGATCGAAGCGGCCCGGAAACAGGTCCTTGTGCAACTGGAAACAGCGCTGCCACGGTTCGACGTCTCGAGCGCGCCCGAGATTTTGATGACAGCTGTGCTTGCACTCGCGGAACCAGGGCACGCGGTCGTCAAGCGGTCGTTGTGGAATGGGACGGCGCTCTGTCGCGAAGTCGCACAGCGTCTGCTGGACGAAAGTCGGCATCCGGGTGTCTTGCGGTTTCTTGCCGCATCGCTGGGTCAGCATTATCCGCATCCCCAGGTCTTCAAGGCGCTACAACAACGGACCGATCCGGAATGGATTGCGATCCTGCTGAAATCGATGGACCAGCGTCTGTCGCCGACGGTCGCACAAAACCTCAAACAGGTGGAAGCGATTGCATGGCTGGAGCCGCCACTCGATCTTCTGGAAGCAATTCCCCCCGCCTTACAGGGGGCACTCGTCCGCTTTGCTGCGGCGACCAAACTCCCGGGAGACATGAAAAGCGCTCTGCATGAATGGTTGATGCAGCATGGGACCGCGTTGGGTCGCATGGCAGCGGAAGCGGGCTTGCCGCGGATTGATGAAGGGATTGTGCAGGACGCGGTGCGTGACGGCATTACATCGGATGATGACGAGTTGCAGGCGTGGGCGGTGAAGCAGTTGCGGCAGCATGCGATTCCGGAGGCGTTCGGGCTGCTGATTGATCGACTCGATAGTCCCAGCGAATCGGTCCAGGCGGCCGCGCGGCAGGAACTGGCAAGCTTCAATACCGAACGGGTCCTGGGACTCATCCCCGATCTCGACCCGGTCGAGGCCCGCCGTGCCGGAAAGCTGCTCTGGAAGATTGACCTGGAGGCACCCGTCCAACTCCGTCGGCTTCTGGGTCATCCGGCCCGGCAGAAACGGATCGTGACGCTGCAGGCGATCCTGATGCTGGGCCTGATCGAGCACTTCGAGGACGCGGTGATCGCACTCAGTGATGATGCGGATGCCCTCGTGCGGCGCATCGCCGCGGAAGCGCTTGGCGAGTTGTCTTCGCCCAAGGCCCAGGCGGTGTTAGGGCGACTGTTGAATGATCCACATCCACGGGTTCGCGCTGCAGCCGAAGCCGTGGCGGGACGGCATGCCGGCAGCGAGTCAGGATCGAGGCAGGATTCTCTGCCGATCACGGGAGACGAGCCATGGATGTAGTCAGGACCTGGCTGGTGCTCGCTGCGGACAATCCGTTCCAGACGATTCAGCGGTATCTGAATCGTCCGATGGCTGCGCGCTGGCCGGAAGTCGTCGGGGTCTTAGTCGCGTTAACAGTTTTGCTCTGGGTTGGCCTGTTTGCCTGGGAATGGCGTCGCCGCCGCGTTCTGGCAGAAGAAGCCGCCGCGCCCTCCTCGCTTGTCGATCAATTGTCACTCGCGCATGGACTCGATGGCTCTGCAATCAAGGTCATGCAGGCTGCAGCCGTGCGGTTGAAGCTTCCGGACATTGCCACGCTGTTCCTGGACCCGCGACTCCTCGCGACCTCGACAGATCCCGCTGAACGCGCCCTCGGACTGCGGTTGTTCGGTGATCTCTTGATCGGTCAGTCAGTGGATCTGGCCGCTGGTTCCCAAGGTCGATAAGTCGTCACCTCGAGCTGTCCGCTCGCGGTGACGACGCAACGCACACGCCCACAGGTCGCCGTGTTCAAGACCATCCCGGCATCACGATAACTCTCCATTAAACGCGGCCCGACCTGCCGCTCTGAAGCGCTGGCAACGACCCACGTCGGAGCACACCACGCAGCGAACTCGGGTGGGTTCGCCAGTCGGCTGCCATGATGCGGGGCGACGAGAAAGTCAGCGGGTTGTCGCGGCTGGTTCAAGAGCGCCGTCAAGCCCTCGCGTTCCAGGTCGCCCGTGAGGAGCAGCACGCGCCCGGCGTACTCGATGCGCACGACCAGACTGTTTGCGTTATCACGCGGTGCCCGGTAGCCCGCCGGAGGATGCAGGATTTCGATAGTGACAGCGGGGTCCAGTTCTAAGCGATCACCTGCCGCGAGGAACCTCCCTACGGCTTTGGTATGACGCCAGGCTTCCAGCGTCGCAGAAACCGTGGGCGTGGGGCTGCGCAGAAAAGACTCGTGCACACCGAGCCAGCGACATGACAGCCGCCGTGGCAGTTCAACCGCCGCGTTACAATGATCGCTATCGGCGTGAGAAAGAATGCAGGCATCGATCGTCCGCCCGCCATGGCTCCAGACCGCGCGGCTGATCGGTTCCAGCGCCGCATCCGGATTGCCGAGGCTCCCTGCGTCATAAACGAGGAGCGCCCCCGACGGAAGCCGCACCACACACGCGAGCCCGTGTCCGACACTCAGCACATCACAGGTCAGTGGTCGTTCGGCGGGTTCGATCAACGTCGCGAGCAAGCCGACATTCGACCAACCCACCAAGGCCAACAGGATCCGTCGGCCCGCTTGGCGCCCCCGGAGCAAGCCCCATCCCAGCACCGCATAGAATCCGATCACCCACCAACCCGGCGGTCCGGCAACGTAGAGATGCCCGGCATCGATAGCCGCCGCCTGCTGAGTCAACCAGATCAACCCCTGCAGGAGAAACTCGAAGGCCCATAACACGACGGGACTCGCTGACGGCACCACTGCCAGGACTGCCAGCCAGAGATAGCCCGTCCACAAGAGCGCCCAGATGTACGGCCCCAACATCACATTGAGCACGAAGCCCGCGATCGAGACGAGATGAAACTGCCACAGCACCAGCGGCATCGTCACGAACCAGACCGCACCGGTCGAGAGATTCGCCTGCCACCACCAGTCAAACAGTCCCCGCTGCCACCAGGGCCGCACGAGCGCATCTTCGGCAAGCCGTTCCGCTCTTCGGTTCCACAGAGCCAGCACCTGCGAGAGCGCTGCAACGGATAAAAACGAGAGTTGCGCCCCAGGGTTAAACAAGTCCGACGGGTTCCAGCCCAGCATGAACAACAATGTCAACGACAAGCCCTGCAAGGCCCCCAGTTTTCGTCCCAGCAGTTCCCCCGTCTGCAGCAGTGTGGCGAACGTGACCGCGCGGATGATTGGCGGGTTGGCATCGGTCAGCCAGGCATACCCAGAGAGGCCGATCAGTACGAACACGGCACTCGCCCGGTAAGACCAGCCCAAGCCCCGAGCCAACCGCACAAGTCCCAGCCAGATCACACCAACATTCACCCCGGAAATCGCGAGGACATGCAGCGTCCCGCTTTCCACAAAGGCCATCCGCAGATCGTGCGGCATCTGGCGGCGGGTGCCGAGTAGTAACGCCTCTGCGACGGCGGGAGTCGAACCGGTCGTTCTTCGTTGCAGTTCGATTCGGGCCGTCTCACGCAATTCGTGTCGCAGGTTCGCCAGTCGGTCACGCCAACTCGGAATTTCGGAAACCGTCTGCACGGCTTCTGGAGACTCGATCCGCAGAATCGCTTCGATCCCCTGACTCTGCAGCCAGTCGGCATAATCGAAGTCACCGGGGTTCATGGCGACGCGCGGTTTCACCAACCGGCCGATCACGCGAAGCTGCGTCCCGGCCGAAAGCGTGAGTTCTGCCTGATCGATGATCAGCCGCACGCGGCCTGAGACCGGTGTCGCAAGGCGTCCGCTCCACAGGGTCTGGCACTCGACGAGGACCAGCGTCTCAATCCCATCCGCGCGCACCGCCGACCATGCCGGTTCCACCACGCGGACCGAGAGATCGACCGAGAGTCCGGTTTCGGTGAGCTGTCGCGAGATGCAGTCCGTTGGACGTTCCCACCACGTCCAGTGATGCCAGCCACCGAACGCCGCCCCCCATCCGCACCACAACGCAAGCACACCTACCCGTGCAGACCGAGCCGTCCAGGAAAACGCCGTGGCGGCAATGGCCAGGCCCACCCAGAGCCCAAACGCCGCCGGGGCCATGCGGTCGATCACAATTCCCAGCACCGCTGCCAAAGCGATCCCCGCCGCCGGCGACCGCGGCTGCCGCTCTGAAAACGCCACCAGCCCGACATCGCCGAGCATGGATTATGTTCCCCGAGTGATGGTGTGTTCTGAGCGGCACGGCGCTAGCCGCCGGTGTCTTCGACGGAACCGGCGGCTAGCGCCGTGCCGCTCAGACAGGGTGACATGCATCACTCACCTCGCAATGTCGAGACGATCGGCGTCGCAATCGCGATCCGTACGGCTGCAATGGCCGCGAGCAGACCGGCAACACTTACCGTCACGAGCAACAAACCGCCGGATCCCCACGGCATCTCGGCACCGGTCGTCAGCAGATGCGGCGTCATCGCCAGCAGGGCCGCACCGGTCCCTGTCACCAATCCCCACCCCAGCAACAAGACTGTTTCGCCGAGAATCATGATCGCCAGTTGATCGGACCGGAAGCCGACCGCACGGAACAGAGCGAGCTCGCTCCGGCGTTCCAGCACGTTCCGTAACATGACGGCCGCGAGTCCCAGAGTCCCCAACAGCAAACCAAGTCCACCGAGGGCCTGAAACGTCGATAGATACGTGTTCTGCACCGCTAGAAAACGGGCCAGCCGATCCGCAACTCGTTCGACATCGAAACCATACTCGGACAGTTCGGTCTCCAGCAGTTCGGTCAGCGCCTCAGCATGTTCCAGCGGGACACCAATCAGGAAGTACTGGAAGCCTTTCTGCTCCGGGAACCAGTCGCGGAAACGATCGCCGTCGATGACCAGCACGCCCTGAAAGATACTGCCATCGAGCATGCCCACAATCTGTAACTGCTTGTCGGTCCCGAGCGCTGTGGTCGGTAGCTCGATCGTGGAACCGACGCCCTTTTTCAGGTTGAACATCAGCGTGTTGAGATCGCCGACTGCAGGGGCTGTGTCCGCATCGGCTGACTTGAGCATCTGCCACGGGTGAGCATCATTCACGCCTACGAAATGAAAGGCACTCCCTTCGATGATCGATTTCGGGGCACCGAGCAGCGTCGGCATGCGCGTCTGGTAGAGATTCAGGCAACTCGCATCTTCACCGGGCCGTACACGGAAGGCATGCACGTAGGCATGATCAAGCGCGGCTTGTTGCGCAGGGGTTTTCGCAACCAGATTCAGTTTCTTCCGCCCCTCCGCGCTGTTGAGATCGTAGAGAATCGGGCTGCTCGATTCAGCGACGAGCGTGAAGCCGCCGTTGCCGGTTCGCTGGTCGGGTTGCTCACTGGCCGGGTTCTTGTGTCCGGCCGCGACCGCGGCAATCACGAACGCTGCCGAAGCAATTAACCCGGCGGTCAACACACTGCGGCTCCGCTTCCGGGCCGCGTTGCGGACACCCAGTCGTAACATGGCCACCACACCGCGACCGGCGATCGTGCGGGCTCCCGGAGCTTGCAGCCAGGCCGAAAACCCATTTAATCCGGCGGTAAGTCCCAGCATTCCGGCGAGGAAGAACGCGACGATCTGCCACGAGAGACCACCAAACGCTTCCCGGTTTGGGATGACCCCGACGATCGATCCGCCGACCAACGCAGCCGCGATTCCCCCGGTCAGCATGGCTCGGAAGGCAGCGGTCCCCCGCGCCCCGATCCGTTCATCGGCATCGTATTGACCGAGCAGTTGCTGTCTCAACGTGACCTGCCGCATCTGCCGTTCTCCCCACACGACGGCGAGGAATGACGTGATCGCCGCAGCGAGCATTCCGAGGCAGACGGCCAGCGGCTGCACATCGAGCAGTAGAAACTTTGTCCCGATCGCGCCGATCCACCACGTCCGCAATCCGTAGAGCATCAGGTTCGCATAACCGATCGCGGCACCTCCCCCGAGGAGTGATCCGGCCGCAATCACCGCCGCTGCTTCTGCGAACATCCAGCGACGCAGTTGCTTCGGTCCGATGCCGAGTGCACCCAGCAAGCCCCATTGCCGAACCCGCTGCTCGATCCCCAAGCGGAACAGCAGGCCGACAAGAATCATTGCGGAGAGAATCAGAAAGAAGCTGAATCCGATAAACAGCCCGGTAAAGTCGGTCGCCCCGTTCGAGGCGGCCAGACCGTCGGCTTTCACGGCTTGAAACGCCAGCCCGACTTCCGCCGGCTGCAGTTCCGTAAGCAACGCTGTGGCAAACTGCTCGGCAGCGTCGCTGGGGGACAGCCCCTGCGGGATCGCAACGCGGATTGACGTCAGCGAACCATAGCGGCTCGGCCAGAGGGTTTGAGCATCCTTCAACCCGAAGAAGACTTTGGGAGTCGCCCGATGACTGTCCCAATACTCGTCATCCCGGGGTGTGACATCATCGAGTTTCATGGGAAAGGGTTGATCCCAGTCGTTGAGTGACTCAGCATCCGTGATGCCCTTCACGCGCGGTGTCAGTCCCTGATCGGCCGCCGGTCCGGTGAGTTTCACGATCCCGCGGACGATAGCCGTCCCTTCTTTCTCCGGCAATTCGCCATGTGATCCGACGAGGTGATAGCCATAGCGGATCGTGTCACCCACCTGTGTCTGCAGGTCTTCCGCGAGAAAGTCGTTGAGGATGACTTCCCCCGGCGCGAGCGACTGCGGACGTGGACCCACGAATTCCCACGGACCGAAGGGGGGTTCTTGCAGATCAAGCACGTCGAGACCCGCAACCGTCGAATACATCGAGAACGCCTTGGGCTTCGATGGATCACTCGAGCGCAGCCAGTTGGCGAGATAGACCATGACGGGGGAGGTCGGCCACTTCAGTTTGCTCGCGGCCTGTTCAGTCGCTTCGGCCAGCCGGTTCTCCAGAATCATCTGCTCACTCTCGATCGAGAGCGTCCGGCGATCAGCATCGGTCACAATCCGCAGGTTGAGGTCGGCCAGCGTCCATGCTTTGCGGAGTTGGGCGGTCAACGCGGTCGCCGCAGCGGGATCGGCGGTGGTCTGGTCCCCTGCGAATGCCAGCAGCGTATTGATCCGTGCGAGCGAGCCGGTCGGATTGCTGCGTGTCGGCCGAAGCTGTTCAAGGTCGAGAGCTTCCTGTAACCGTTCCAGTGACAGGTACGCATTCAACGGGAGTTGCTGCGTCGGCTGGAACCCAAGGCGGGAAAGGGGTTCGCTGTCGGGAACAATCGCCGTCACACGGAGTATCAATTCCTGGGCATCGTTGTCCCGCTTACCAAGCAGCGTGTCACGTGGGACGGCACTGGGGAGTTCCAGCCAGAGAGAGACCGTCGCCCCGACGTTGGCATTCAATGCGGACGCTAACTCCGCATTGAGGACGACCTCATCTCCCGATGGCTGAGGCAATTCACCAGCGAGTGCCTTCCAACCAGCCGCTTCGAGTCCATAACAGTTGACGTGTCCCGCGCGCCGGGTGGTCCCCTCGTGCTGCGTTTCCGCACCACCGAGCAGAACGATGGCCGGGGCCAGCGGTCGGTCGACCTGCGGTTGCAATTCCGAGACCAGGTCTTCGCGAAAGAATCGCGGTCCGCTGATCAGAAAATCAATCGGTCCCAACCGCTGCAAAGTCATCGCGCGGAGACTGGCGCGAATCGAGTCCCCGACAATAAGTGCCCCGCCGATGACCGCCGCACCAACGGCCACGCCGAGCGCCATCGCCAGATTGGTCCGCCAGAAATAGACGAGACTCGCTTCCAGCAGGCGTCGTGCGGTCCACTGCATTGCCATCGTCTCGACCTTGATCTGTCGGTTCTGTGGGGCTTCTGTGCGAAGAAGTGAGAGGCCATCGGAGTCGACACATTCGACACCGATCCACCGGATCAATCGGCCGTCGTGACCGGATGCAATGCCCCATGTTTCAGCACGCGTTGTTGTGGAAACCGGCTCGCGAGGTCGAGGCTGTGCGTCACACAGATCAGGATGGCCTGTTCGCGTTCGCTTAATTCCAGCATTAGCGAGCCGACGGCATTTGCGGTCGTCTGATCGAGGTTGCCAGTGGGTTCATCGGCCAGCAGCAACAGTGGTCGCTGAATCAGTGCCCGACAGACCGCCACACGTTGTCGCTCGCCGCCGGAGAGTTGCGCCGGTCGATGTTCGAGCCGGGCCGCGAGGCCGACTTCGCCCAGGAGTTCTTCCGCCCGTTTCACCAGCGCGGGGGTCGCTCCACTCCCTGCAAGAGTCGGCAGGAGCACATTTTCCAGTACCGTACATTGTGGCAGCAGGTGATGATCCTGAAAGACAAAGCCGACCTGCTGATTGCGAAACGCGGCTTTCTCCGCTGGCCCCAGTTGATAGGGGTTCCGTCCGCCGACGAGCACCGTTCCCGCTGTCGGTGCGTCGAGTCCTCCGATGATGTAGAGCAGTGTACTCTTCCCCGCCCCGGACGGCCCGATAATCGACAGGGCATCGCCGCGCTGCATGGTCAGCGTGACATCCTTCAGAATCGAGAGCGGACCGACCGGTGTCGGAAACTCCTTCGAGAGTCCCTGCACAGAAAGATCAGCGACAACGTGCGACATGCGGCGACTCGACTGCTGCGAAGGAGGAGAGGACCATTCACCCCATCTTCGAATAGCTCGCGCGCGATGTCCACCGTGCCGCGTGCAGGTAACGATCGCAGTATTGAAACGGTCACTCAGCCATTTTGGGATGGAGATGCGTTTTCGCCGCGAAAAGGCGCAAAGGTCGCAAAAGAAGAGGGACAGAGTTGTCGCCACAAGAAGCACAAATGAGCACAAAAATGAAATGCCAGCCAGCGGCACGGCGCAAGCCGTCCGTTGAGCTTGGTTCCCGGTGCTTTGGCCCGTAGACATACCGTGTTCCAATGCACCGAATGGTCCATGCTGTGCCCTTGGCCTTCGCCCCCTTTTGTTTCCTTTTGTGCCTCCTGTGGCCAAACATCTTTTCCTCTTTGTGGCAACCATTGCGCCTTCTCGCGGCCAAACATCATCCCTGTACAAGCCGGTCCGGGTTGCATTCCGTCAGCGACGATGGTTCGATGGCAGCGCGACTGCTGGAGCACTCGCGTACTTTCCCTGTGACCCGGTCAACATGCTCACCGAACATACCCTCGAAATTCGCGTCCGGTATTGTGAAACCGATGCGATGGGCTACCTGCATCACGCGAACCATTTCAACTTTTTCGAAATGGGACGGACGGAACTCCTGCGCCAGCAGGGGGGCTGCTACCGTGAGATCGAAGCATCCGGGTTGCTCTTTGTCGTCGTGAAGCTGGAGTGCCGGTATCACAGCCCGGCCCGTTACGACGACCTGCTGACGCTGGTCACGCGGGTCGAAAAGGTGACGCCGGCAAAGATCGAACACAGCTACCGGCTGCTCCGTGGCGAACAGCTGCTGGCGAGCGCGACCAGCGTGCTTGCCTGTGTCGATCGGGAAGGGCGGGTGCAGCGCGTGCCGGAGGTGATCGCGGCACATCGACCGGAGTAATGTCCGGACGCGAAGACGCTAGAGCGCGTTGCGCCTATTTGTAGTGGTAGCCGGAGTTGTTGAGGTAGTTCTTGAACTCGGTGGGGGTGAACTTTTCGAGTTCTTCGCCGCAGGCTTTCCAGAGCGCGTTCATGGTTCTGGGGGCGGCGCTTCGCA
>JBGATC010000075.1:0-16364 GCA_044229335.1 Planctomycetaceae bacterium
TCGTTGGGAACTGGGCCTCCAACTGGCTCATCTTCCAGCCACCCGGCATCGTCATCAGCATGCCGCGTTCGAGTTCGATGAGATCCATCGGCTCGACGGAATCAGCTTCACCGTTCGCGGGGGCATCCGTGTACAGGACGCCTCCGGGCAGTGCGGCGATTTCCGCTGCGGTGATCACGGCCAGCGTGTATCGACGAAGATGAGCAAACAGCGGCAGCGCCGGCGTGATGTCCGGGATTCCGCGTGCCTGCCCCGCCCGATCCTGTCGGAAGTAATGAATCACGTCCTCGGCAGGAACGCGGTCGTACTGATTCGCCAGACTGTTCGATCCATCCCCCGGATGGCGTTTGAGAACGTGGTAAACCACCGGGTTGCCGTAGCTGTCGAATTCGATGCCGTCGACTGCGTTTGTCGCCTCGAACCGCAGGTTTGGCGTTGCAACCTGGTCGGCCTCGATCAGTTTGAGATCCAATTGCACCGGGGTGGGTAAGCCGGGGTTACTCGTCAGGACCGAAAACCCTTCGCCGTCCGAGGCACGGGCCATCCGCAGCGTTCGCAACTTTTCTGGTAGTCCGGTGGCGCGCGACCACGCCATCCACTCCCGTTCAATCAGCCGATTTGCATCGGCATTGTCGGTCAACATCTGCAAACGCGGTCCGGTGCCAATCACATCGTTGGCAAGAGTCAACACAATGCCGCGTGCATAGCTGTTGTTCGCCACTTCGTAACGAGCACGGTTCCGCAACAGCCGACGCACCAAGGGACTGTTGGCTGCGTTGGCTGACAAGTTGTCGGCGTTGGCCCAATGCCGACGATTTTCATTCGTCGTGACCGCTGCGTCGTAGCGGGCATGGATCAACCGCAGGGTCTGAGCCACCGCAGCTGAGCGCGCGGACGAACGCGACGGCAATAGATGGCGCAGCCAGCCCAGCAAGGGACCGTGCCTCCGTACAAGAGCGAGAATCGCGAACACGGAAATCCGCGATGGAAGAATGCGCCAGCGTCAGGCAGCGCCGGGCGGTGCGATCTTGGTCAATCGCACGCCGCGTGATTTCGCTTTGACAGCCTGTTTCGAAGCGAGATAGCGATCCGCTTCAATCTGGTCTGGGAGAGGGTGCTGCTTCATGCCGCCCGAATCGCCGTGAGCCTCGGCAGGCCCCTGCGCATTTTCGCGAATCGATTGATCGAGCGGTTCTTCGGTCATACGCAGCAGTGTCCCTCCCTAGATTATTTACGCATCGAAACGGCAAAAGTGGCGTTGACTTTGGAGAGTTTGTGGCGACTAGCGGCGGTTGCGATCCGCTCGGATCGCGGAGAGCTTGATCCGACCAGACCTTGCTCCATTGGCTCCCGTTTCATCCGCCATCAGAGACACTCCCAGGATCGATGCACCGACGGCACAACCAACCAAACCGTCGAGCCAATGGTTGTCCGGTTGACCTGGTCGGGGCTTCCATTCATCCACCGTCCGTCCACGTCCTTCCGTCCGCACTCGGTACTCGGCGGTCAGATGCTCAGCGAACAATCGATGGGGTTCGGGCTTCTGTCCAAATAGCGCCAACGATCCCCGATCTGCCATTGCGACGGCGAGCCGTGCAAAGACGAACGACTTCCAGAAGTTGGTGTCGAACGAGACGTGACGGACAGCCCGCTTCCCCATCACGGCAGGAATCCGCCAGTTAAGACCAACCCGGTCACCGGGCCGCCGTTTGTAGTCGGCGAACGGGAGGCTTGATGCCCCCACAAACCGCCCGTGGCTGGGCAGCAACAGCGCTGCATGTGGCGACTGGCGACAGAACTGGTACACCACATCGGTCGATGTTCCCCAATTGGCGTCGATCAGGCAGCGCTCGATGCGGAGAGATGCACCGTCTTCACGCTGCCATTCGCGGGCCAATTGGCGTTCGGTGAGTGCCTGCAAGCCTGCATAGATCGCCCCCTCCAGGCCGGTCCCCGGAGTCACGGACGAGAGAGATCTCGTCACATCCCGCAGCGTGAAATACGCCCGCTGCGGGTCTGGCCAGGCACCGTATTCGAGAACGGCACCGCTGAACTCATCGGCCCACGCGCAGACGACGTAGAACAACAGCTTCTGCTGGACGTCGATGAACATCGTTAGTCGCTGGCAACCCAGCGGAACACGTCCCTTCGGCAGCCCATTCACCTTGGCCGCGATCTGATCTGCGGTCAGTTCATTCTCGTCCGCTTCGATCTCGGGAAGCGGTTCATTCTGATATTCCGCCCAGAACGCAGCGTCGTCCTGCAGCTTGAGATTCATCGCGTGCTGGATGGCCGACAGCTCGTCATAGTTGAACCGCACCGACCAGGCGATCTTCGCGCCCGCGTCCATCGCGTCCTGGTGCTGGCGATAGAACTCGGTCGCGGCTCGGCCGCCATCTTCGTTGCGCAGTCCCTCGGCACGGATCTCGGCATAGCGGTCCCACAGTTTGATCTCCGTGGGAAATACATAGACCATCTTGGTCCGTTCGCCCTGCCACTGGGGATGGTGATCGCGGTTTAGAATCCGGTCGGCCATATCACCGGGACGAATCACGGTGCAGGGCATGATCCCGGAGATTTTCTGTCCGGGACCGGCGAGTCCAAGCACGGCCCCGGCAAGAATGCTCTCGCGCTGCTGGCATTGTGAAATCGAGCGGGCCGATTCATCTGTCTGCGGGTCATCCAGAACGACGAGCGACGGACGAACTGACTTTCCGTCAGGCCGTTTGAACTTCATCCCACGAATGCGACCTGTGATTCCGGCGACCTTGATGATCGCGCCGCTTCCACGGGTCAGTCCATCGGGGCGAACCAGTTCGCTCAGTGTCGGATCATCAGTCCAGCACTTCGGGCGGAGCGTCGGCAGGACGATGTATTTCGCGGTCCAACCGATATGCGTGCGGTCCCCTTGATAGAGTTGGCCGTTGCAACGATTGGCGATTCCATCCAGTGCCTGGATTGGATGGCAGACATCCGGGTAATCGGCCTGGAGAGATTCGTTGGCATCAAGTTCCGTCTTGATCGACTCGAGCATGTCCATTGCATGCCCTTCGTCCGAACCGATCAGACAGACGAATTCTCGATGGCCATTCAACACGGCCCAGATGCAGGCGCACTCACAGATCGTGGTCTTGCCCGACCCGCGCGGCATCGCCATTGCAAACAATCCTCCGTGCAGCACGGCCTGTTCAATCTTCCGCAGGACTTTCAAATGGTCCGCAGACCACTCCAGGTGAAACGACTGCGGGAAATACGATTCACAGAAGAACTGAAAATTCGTCGCAGCCTTGCTGCGTCGTTGCGGATCAGCAATCGCGGGCAAGTCGCCGATGTCACGCCCCGACGCAGAGAGCTCGGCGCTCCGACGAGCGGCCCGGTCTTTATGTTGGTCGTAGGCGTCGACCGAGGTAGCCGGTTTGGGGTTGTGGCGTTCCCACGCCAGCCAAGCGGCATATCGCACCAGATCGACGTGCTTGCCGTCGCCGATGCGAAAGCCCGCCCGCTGGCGGTCGCGATACAACAGCCGTTCATTCGTGACCTCGCCCAGGGGTGTCGAGTTCAAGAGGCGAACGAGTTCACTCGGCTTGAGATGTCGTGGGTCAATCGCCACGGCTTCGCTCCCGCGCCAACCAGGCGGCATAGGTGACGAGATTGATCGTGCCATCGGGGTTCTGCGGTGCTCCCGCCGCCACATCCGCCTCGATCTGCTCGAGTCGGATCACGCGCCCGCCGGCCTTCGACAACACTAGGGCGGCAGCTGAAATCGCCAGCGACTGGGGGTTGATGCGACCATCGTCTGCCATGCGAAAATCCTGTTGATTTTCAGAGGAATGTCGGCGGAACGGAGTGGATGTCGTTCCGTATCTGAGGTAACTGACCTGTCCTGTTGGCGGTCGCATCGGCGACGCCGGACAGCGGGCGATGGTCGCCCCGACGGACGAAACCAAACGACGCCACGCAGGAGTCAGAACCATGCCTACGAAGAAGACCACGACCAAGAAGGCCCCGAAGACCCAGGCCAAGTCCGCTAAAAAACCATCGGCGAAGAAGACGGATGTGAAGGCCGCCGTTCCCCAGAAGACCGATGGCAAGCTCAGCGCTCTGGATGCGGCCGCGAAGGTGTTGGCGGAATCAAAGGAGCCGATGACCTCCAAGGAGATGATCGATTCGATGGCCGCAAAGGGTTACTGGACCAGTCCAGGCGGCAAAACACCGCAGGCCACGCTCTACGCCGCCATCTTGCGGGAGATACAGACCAAGGGAGCGGACGCCAGATTCACCAAAACCGAACGCGGACACTTCACGCTGACCGGCAAGTAAGGACACCACAACATGACAAACCCAGAACACAAGACCGCCGACGCCATTCGCGTGGTCGCCTTGCGGTTGGAGAACGCCCTCGAAGAAGGCCGCCGCTCCACCCGCATTGATGCCAACGACCTGATTGAAACGCTGCTGGCTGTGGCCGATCAACTCGACCCGCCCGTGGCCAACAACGTCGCACCGGCCGAAGCCTGCCCGAACTGCGGTGAACGAGACGCCGACCGGCTGGTCTGGCAGGACGACGAGGAGACGGTTCGCTGCGCCGGGTGCGGAACGAAGTACCGCCGCGGCGAATAAAAACCCAAGACCCGGGCTCGCCCCGGTAACGCCCCACGTTCGCGACGTGCGGGCGTTTTTTCGTTGGTTCGGCGATCAATCTACGAGATCGGCGAACTGAGTACTACCAAGATGGCATCTTGAAGAGACGGCCGGTATCACCTTCGTCTGTGAGGACAAGAATAGTCTCGTCGGCGGTGAACGCGAATTTCCTGCCATTCGACATCCGTGGCAGCTCGGACTCGATCACAGTCACAATGTGCTGGACTCCAAGCTTGCAATAATCACGAGAAACGTCGATCAGGTTCAGCTTCTTCCGATCGTCCAGAGTTTCTAACAGCCCGTCATGGAAGACGAAATGAGGGAAGGATTCTTGGATGTAGGCGTGCATGATGGCGAGATCGAATGCGATGCAAAGCAAGCGTCCGTAGGAGAAGCCTTGCCCAGCACTAGTCGGTTTCGCAGCGTCGTCCAACACTTCGACATCGAACTCCAGATGCCCTTTCGCGTTCACTCGTGAATACAGATTGCCGTGTTTATCGACGACTTTCTTGACGATTTGATCGAAGAAGTGGCGGATGTTTTTGTAGCGCTCAGGCTGTTTGGTCACAGCTTTTTCCAGAGCGGCGCTGACGGTTTCCAATTCCTTTTTCTTGGCCTTAATTTCCTTTCGCTTATCCGCGAGTTCACCGAGCACGTTTTCGGTTCTCCGCAGCGTTTCAAGATCGGCCTGCCTCCCAACCAGCTGCTTCGTATGCCGCTTGTACTTTGACAACGACTCATTGTCCGTGAGCGAGGCGAGGGCCGCAGCGCGTCGCTCATTCAACGTGGCCAGCTCTCCATCGATTTCGACCATCTGCGCTTCAAGCTCCTCCAGGTCCTTCTGCAGGTACTCGTCGCGCTCGTCGGCCAATTGCTTATTGAACTTCTCCAGAGCGTCAAAGTCCTTCTTCACTTGATCGCCGAAGTAGATCTTGGAGTCCTCGAATATCTTCTTCAGCGTTTTCAGATCAATCGAAAGATGGACCCCCAACGCAGATTGAATCTTCGCCTTGTCAGACGACATTGAGTAGCGAGTCTCATTCAGCTGCACGATTCTGGCATCAATCTGGGAAACCAGTTCTCGTGTTAGCCTCTTGTCCTCTGGAGAGAAGTCGAACTTTTCGAGCTCTTGCTCGATGCCAGCCACTTCCTGTTGCACGATCTCGATCTGCCCACGCAGCTGATCAGGATCGGCGACACCGCTCGTTCGAGCGATTAGGCTCTTCTCTTCGCTTTCAAGTCTGGAGATCGCTTCCTCCAGTTCGTAACCGCGCGCGACCGTTTTTCCATTGAAACCCAATATATGCGACAGGAACGGTTTCCACTCAGAATGACTGCCGGCGAACTTCGCCAGCTTGAACGGTTCGTCGTAATCTCGTTGGGAGCGGAGCGAATATGAAACTGCCTGACGAAAGGACCAAGGCTTCAATACAGTCAGGTCGAGGATGCCGTCGAGCACCTCTTTTGCCGTGTCAAATGGTAGATTCCAATGGTCCCATTTCTTCTCCTGCAGATCGGAGAAATCCTGATCAGGAGTCTTATGCTTCTTGAATGCTCCTTTACTGGCCTCGCTTACAGAGCGTCTTACGGTGACGTACTCGCCGGAGTGCGTTTCAATCTCTAAGAAGAAGACGAACTCTTCGAACTGCTCGTTCTTAAAAAGGAATAAATCGGCGTCGCGTTTTTTAAGCAGGCAAAAGTCGATCACTTGAGCGAACAATGTTTTCCCAAGGTTGTGCGTATCCTTTTCGCGAGCCTTTACGTCCTTGATTCGGCCAAGTATGACATTCAGACCTTCGTTGAATTTGACGGTACGGAACTTCTTCGGAAAGTTCGAATAGATTTTGGAGAGCTTCATGTGTCTATGTACTCCATGCAATCGGTCTTGCGCCGGTACTCAACCAACCCAAGAAGGTAGAGAACTGCAATGGAGGGCATCAAAAGACCCGTACGGTCGGGGCCGATATCTTCCACGTACTTACGGAGGTCTGCGATTGAGCAGGACCGCTTCTTGCGTAGTCGCTTCAGAATCTCGCCTGCAACGGGCAACACGGTGAGTTGCGGATCGGAATGTTTATTTGGCCTCAGCATCCGCCCCTCCTTTCGATCCAATGTCACAATTCCAGTACATGTAATAGATGATCAGTTTCGTAAGGGCTCTCTTTTTCGCGAGATCGCCGTCACGTGAGAACAACAATTCCATTATCCTAGTCAACACATGATCGAATTCGGCGTAGTCCTTCCGATGAATGACAATCTGCTCTTCGAACTCGTGGGCGGCCGCAAGGTAACGGTCGAGGACCGCATCGCTTTCCGGCTTCGCAAGGAACTTCTTCACATCCGCGAACTGCGGCATGTAGTTCTTGCGGATAAACTTCGCCAAATCATCACTCAGGCCGTTGTCTTCGTTCTTCGTCTTGAAGCTGGTACGCTCAAGCTCCTCCGGTACAAACGCCTTCTCAAATGCGTCGGCATTCTCGCTGATCGCTAGGATGACCTCCGCCAACGCGTCGCACGTCACGAGAAGCGGCAAGTGCATGGGGGTCATCCCGAACGTCTTGAGGATGTTCGGATGCTTCCGGAGCAGCAGATCCATCCTCTCGATGCCGAACAACTCGACGACTTTGATGCCGGTCTCCTTCTTGATCCGTTCGATGATCGGCCCTTCAGCAACCCCCGACATCTTCCGGTTCGTGAAGAGTAAATAATTGTCGAGCTCGCCCTTCTTCACCAACTTCTTCACGCCAGGACATTCTTTCGAGAGCACCGATGATTTGGCACTTCCGGAAAAGTCCGTATCGCTGTATTTCGCCACGGGGGATTCCGTGTGCTTAGCCTGCGCGACGAATTTACCTTTGTGCGGATCAACGGAGTTGGGTAAATCGGCGGCCGTGCCTTCGAACCTTGCGTCTCGCGAGCCGTCAGGGCCGCTGCAAAATGGCACGACGCCGGAACCCAGCACCTCCGAACAAATTGCCACGACCAAGCGTTCGAAGTCCTTCTCGCTCAAATCGTGGTAGTCTATCCGCATTTCGCCCGCCTCTCCAAAGTGCGCTGTTTAACGTGATTCTATCGAACCAACGCTTTCAACGCACTCAGACGCGGTCTGGACGATGGTTTCATTCATATGGTCTCGATCCGTGAAGGGTTTTGTCCATCCTCGCGGCTGTTTCTCCCGTGAACTGCTCGTACCGCTGGACGATCACGTCGCAGTACAACGGGTCGAGTTCCATCAGGAACGCGCGGCGGCCCGTCTGCTGAGCGGCGATAAGGGTGGAACCGCTGCCACCGAACAGATCGAGGATGTTTTCTCCGTCGCGCGATGAAAATTGCATCGCCCGCACCGCAAGTTCGACAGGCTTCTCCGTCAGGTGGACCATGTTCTGTGGATTCACTTTCTTGATGTGCCACAGGTCGGTCGCATTGTTCGGGCCGAGGAATTGGTGGGCAGCGCCTTCCTTCCAGCCGTAGAAGCACCATTCGTGAGCGCCCATAAAATCCTTACGGGTCAACACCGGGTGCTGCTTGTCCCAGATGATCGCTTGCGAGAAATACAACCCGTGCTTCTTCAGGAACGGCGGGTAGTTCGCACAGTTGGCATAGCCGCCCCAAATGTAGAACCCCCGGCCCGGCACCAGCACGCGGGCGATATTGCCGAACCAGGCGTCGAGCAACTGGTCGAATTCCTCGTCCGTCACGAAGTCATTGGCCAGCGGTCGGTCTTTGGCCCGCAGCTTCTTTTGCGTCGGTTTCGACTTCTCCGGGTGCCGTGCCACGTCCATCGACTGGTGATGCGTGGTCCCCTGGAACGAGGACAACCCAGCAGCAATGGCATTGTTTGAACGCGGTTCGACCTTCACGTTGTACGGTGGATCGGTGTTGCAGAGATGAATCGGCTGTCCATCGAGCAACCGGTCAAGGTCCGCAGGCTTGCTGCTGTCACCACAGAGCAATC
Organism: Planctomycetaceae bacterium; assembly: GCA_044229335.1. GTDB lineage: Bacteria > Planctomycetota > Planctomycetia > Planctomycetales > Planctomycetaceae > DSVQ01. The sequence goes on from JBGATC010000075.1 coordinate 8,597, forward strand.
GGTGTTCGCCGAGAATCCAGAGATCGCCGGGCTTGGTGATGGCTTCATCCGGCGGTGCAGGAATCGAGTCTGGATCGGTCAGTCCCTCCTGTACTCCAGGATCAAGCAGCTTGGCGAGTTCGTCTTGGTCAAACCCTAACAGCCCAAGGTCGAAGTTCATGCCCTGCAGTTCGGCCAGTTCGATCGGCAGTAATTCCAGATTCCATTCTGCAATCTCAGCGGTCTTGTTGTCAGCCAAGCGCAGGGCTTTGACCTTTTCCGGTGCCAACCCGCACGCGACGTGAACAGGGATCTCAGTCAGACCGAGTTGCTTCGCCGCCTTCAGCCGCGTGTGGCCGATGATCACCACGCCCAATTCGTCAACAACAATCGGCTGCCGGAATCCGAATTCTCGGATTGAGTTCGCCACCGCTTCGACGGCGTCGTCATTCAGACGCGGGTTCTTTTCGTAGGGCTGCGGTCGGTCGATGGGCCAGGTTTCAATCTGCATGAGGGACGCTCCAGGTTGGTGTCGTGTTTGTGGTCTGCGCCAAATCGCTTCAAGTCGTTTGATCACTCGGCGTGAAATTCGTCCTCGTCGAATTCGAACGGGTCAGGCCCCTCCATCTCCAATTCCATTTGCTTCAGTCGCCGCCATTCCCGAATCGGAATCAGCACCACTTCCGCACGTCGGTAACGGCGAACGACAACAGGCACACCGGTTTGAGCGACATGTCGGATGGTGAACCCCAGCGAATCCCGTAGCTCCGTGACGCCGACTTCGAGTTCATCCAGCGGCCCAAAGTCTGGCGGCATCGTGGGTTAAAATCCTGTACAGGAAAGAAAGTCTGCCCAACCCCGCGACGGTTCTCCGTGGCATCGACTGAAGATTTCGCCTGGGGAGGAACCAAGGCGACCGGATTCGGATTCGGGCTTCGCCGCCGGGCCCCCCGTTGGCCACCAGTCGCGACGTTGCGGAGAGCGGGGAAACGTTCGTCCCTCGAACCCCAACGCCACAGGCGCAAACGTGGGCGCACGTGTTGGGCCTTCCCCGTGGTACGGCCCGTTCCAACTTCTTTCTTCTTTCACCCCGATCACACGTAGGGGCAGGTATTGGGGTCAAAATCCAGTGCGCGGGGGGATGGGGGTGAAAGAGAGAAAGAAGATGAGAGAGATCTATTTTTCCTGTATTTTCTTCAAAAACTTCTTTCACCCTTCATTCACCTTCTTTCCCCCTCTTTCACCCCCAGTGCGGTAACTTCTTTCACCTTGCCTGACTTCTTTCTCCCCCTCGTCAGGTGGCCTCGATCAACTGGTACGCTCGGGACGGACGACCGGCCGTTGCTTGATTCACAGGCGTCACATCCCCCTGTTCGATGAGCGTGTCCATCATTTTCTGAAACGATTGGGCGTCTGCCTTCATCCGTTTGAGCAGTACGCTGTGCGGGAGCGTATGGTCTGGAGCCTCGCGGAGTTTCTGTTTCGCCTTGAGGCACTCGGCGTGAAACGGATTGGCGGCGACGTGCCCTTGCGCCATGAAGAGCATCCGCCGGGTCTGATGCATCATGAACTCGGTCGCCCAGCGTGCTGCGTGGGCATCAATGACTGGTTCGCGATGGTTGCCACTGATCGCGTAGATCAGTGACAGCTTGCGAATGTGCTCGCTGGTTCGTCCCCAGACTGTGGTCCCAACCGGATCACCGCGTAATTCCGCGAGCTTATACTCGGTTTCACACGTCTTGCGGGCATCGATCAGCAGGGGCTTGGCCTCGTCACTGTAGGGAACGATCTTCGGCGTCGGATAGAACTTCTCCAGGTTTCCTTTGCCGGGATTGAAGTTTGCCCAGTATTGGGCCGTTTCCTGAATTCGAAGCGTGGGATGGAAATCTCCTGGTTCCTGTCCCGCGCCACGGCATGCGGCATCGACGATGATCGAACGGGCAAAAAAGCCGTTGGTCAGCATTCGCTCGGAGAGAGCGGAGTAATATTCCGTGGGAATCGCCGTGCCATAAATCACCAGGCAAGGTTGCTCAATCGTTCCCGATACCTGTTGCCCGGCTTTGCGCCGCATGGGATAGAAGCTGTTGGCAGACGAGTACATTTTCAGCAGAGTGCCGAGAATGTTCTCGTACCGAGCATCTTTCGCCTTGTTGATGGATTGCAGCAGCCCGTCGATCTCGTCGGTCTGGAATAGCATGCATGGCGTGCCGTGAAGGCTATCCTGCAGTCCTTCACCCGAAGCAAAGCTCTCGCCCAATCCTTCGGTAAGCCCAACCGCGTGCAGGACGGCCGCATTGACCTTGCGTGGAAAGTCCTTACCTGACGAGGCATACGCCAGTCCCAAGAGATACAGGTTCGTCCGATTGTCAGCGGGATCACGGACCTTGCGACCTCCGAGAAACGCCTGCAACGCGACGGCACCGCAAAACGCCAACGGTTGGTTCGGATAGGGAGCCGCACTCAACGACAGGTCCATGACTTCCGACACGAATCCCGGAATCCGCAGCAGCTCGTTTGGCAGCGGGCCGGGATCAGCGTTTGGCAGTTCATTCAATCCCTCTTCACTGATGACATGGACACGCGATACAGGGCGAGTTTCTTCGGCCTGTTCGACCAGTGCCGAGATGTCGATGCCAGCGTCGGTTGGCTGGTCGCGCGGTTCATTCAGCAGCCAACCACGCGATTGACTGTGGGATTTGTTCGCGGCGCTGGTGACTTTGTGCCGCAGTTCCTTCTCGGTCCACGGTGGTTCGCACCTCGGATTGTAATGGTCGAGCAAGAGCGTCAGCGCCCGCTCGGGATCGATCTCGAACCCGTGGACGAGCACCGTCGCGGCGGCATATGTGGCCGCATGTCCGCCATTCCCGCTGATGGCGGACGGCAGCTTGTCGAGATACGCCAGGGCGCGGCGTTCAATGTCTGTTGGTGACTCGATCCGCGTTCGATTTGGTGCGGGGACAATTGATTTACGGTTTGGTTCGACCGGCTGGTCCCCGTGCCGAAGTTCAATCACACGATTGGCCAGCGCCGCAACGCATTCGGTGAGTGTTTCAGCAGGAACGGCAGCGGGTTCACCGCACAGAACATCATATTGTTGACCGGTTGGATGGATGCTTGGTCCGACAACCGTTTGGCCTCCAGTGGAACGGAGTTCCACGATCATCTGCTTCGTGACCGGATCACGATGCTGGTTGGTCTGGGCACCGGCAGCGTAATACCACCAGTGCGAATCGGTGGCGGTGGCCCGTCCAGTCTTGGCCGGCGTGGGTGGCAGGTAGTTCGCCGCGATGGCTCGGGCTTCAACGCAGTCGAGATCAACGTCAACCAGCCAACCCGAAGGTTCACCCAGGATCAACCCGATGTTGGCGGGCTGATCGAAATACTGATCCAGGTCCGACTGCGAAAGACGTAGCCGTTCCCATTCCTTGAGAACGGGTCGTTTCTGCTTGAACGGAATGGGCACAACACTCCAGCCGCGTCGCACATAGTCATGTGCGGCTTCGAGGGGAACGGTGGACCTCATCTCCGTTTGAGTCGCCACAGCGATTACTGCCTCGGTTGCTGAGCCAACTGGACATCCTGCGTGTGCTGCACAATCAATGCGGACGCCGGGCCTTTCGGTGGTCGATCATCGATTACGCTGCCGGTCGCCTGGGCGTCGAGCAGAATGCCCAGACACGCGCGGGCATGGGCCAGATGCGAGACACCGCTTTCCGGGTCGTCGTCAGCGCCATCCAGCCACTGAACCAGGTGACGCTTCGCGGCCGCAACGTAAACCGTGGCCCGCACCTTGGCCGATCGCCAGTTGAATGGTCCATACTTGCGAGCGCCGAGCCCCATGACCACCGCTTCGAGAATCTCGGCCGCCGGGGGAATGAGGTGCAACGGCGGCTTCGTCTCGCCAATGCGGTCTTTCGGATTCTCGCTCTCGGAATCCGCGATGAAGATGCGTGGCAATTCGCGTTCGGTCATGACAGGCCTCTCGTTTACTGAACTCAGCACTGCGACCAGCGCCCACCAACTCAACGAGCACCCGGTTTCCCAGCAGTCCTGGCAGAGATCGAAATTGCATCCGACGGAGTCGGTCGATGCGAAGTCGCATCCGCAACGGGCGCACTTCATGGCGACATCAGCCATTCGTCGACGGCTTCCACACAATCGTCGGGCGAGCTGGATTGCGAATAGATGACCGGGATGTTCAAGCTCTTGGCGAAACGCGTCTCACGGGCGGCACCCACGGAGTATCCCGGCACACGCAGCACGGCATCGCAGCGAGCGAGCAGCTCGCGGTCATATTCGAGCCAGGTTTCATACGGTTTGGGCGAGAACAGATGCCACAGCAGGTTGAGGTGCGGAATCACCGGCGTGAACCCGTTTTCCAGGAGAGCATCGGCGATCCGGAGCACGTCGTGGGTGTTCACGGCGGGATCGGGTTCTGAATACGGAGCGGCGATGTAAATCATCAGCGGTCGCGGTTCCGCCGCCGTGCGCCGTTCAGTGACACGCTGTGGTTTCAGAATCGCCAGTGTGATCATCATGCAGAGGTCCTTAGAGAAAGAGGTGCGAACGGTTAGCGGCTCGGGAGCAGCCACGGTTCGAAGTAGGCTTGGCGGCCACTGACCACGATGCCGCAGCCCAACAGCGGCTTGTGGGCGAACTTGCGACCGTATTCGAACTGCATGCGACGGGCGTCGATGCCGCAGCCGACGGACAGACCGAACACTCGGAACTCGGGATTCGCCCACCAGCGAACTCCCGCCTGGTTGTGAAAATGCCCGATTACCGTCGAGCGAAAGTTGTCGCGGGCCTGCTGGAACGCGGCATCCTGGCCACCACGTCCGCTGTCACCATGCGAATAGATCACGCCATCAATCAGCAACTTGGTGAATCGGGGATGGATCTGCCAAGCGACGTTCCACATGTCGGCATAGTCCCGCAGCAGCTCGGGAGGCAGGCCAGCAGTGACCGCTTGCCTTTCCGTGAGGGCGTCATGATTGCCGATCAACCAGTCCGCTTTGGGAAAGGCTCGACTCAATGCGGCCACTTGGCGTTTGGCACGGCCGTACTCCTGCGTGGCGTTTCGCAAACTGGGACTTTTCTCGTGATAAGAGATCGAAGCCCAGTCGACGAGATCGCCGATATGTACGACACGTGTAACGGAATAGCTGTCGGCGACACGCTTCAAGAAGTCGATGTAGCCGGTCCGCATGCCGGGACAATGCGTATCCCCGATGATCAACACTCGGGCCAAGGGACAGCCTTTCGATGGCTCATGGAAAGTGCTTACTCGCACTTTTCAGAAGGGCACGTCGTCCAAATTGATCGCCGCGTGCAGGATGCTGGGCTCGGGTTTCGGTCCCAGCTGGTAATTGATGATGCGTTCGAATTTTTCGCCTGCGACCGAGCGAACGGTCACCATTTCGGTATGAGCGACCGCCCCGCAGCTCGCCAAGTCGGCCGCTTCTTGTGCTGTCTCCGGCGCGGGATCAGGTGAACGGGCCTTCCACCATTGCTCGGCCTTGCGCCGTGCCCAGCCGGTGTGTTCAAAGCAAATCCATTCGCTGACCCAATAATCGAGACCGAGGCGGTAATCGACTCGCAACGTCTTGGGGGCCGATTCGTCGGCATCCTTCTTCGTATGGACGCTGTACGTGATGTCGCGGACTTCGTATTCGCAGTCCGTCACTTCGCCCGACAGAACGCCCGCCTTTGAGGCCTGAGGCTCGTGCTTCTTTCGATCTGGCGGCGGGAATTCGTGACCACATTGGGGGCAGTTCGAATAGGCCGGGGCGATCAACGCGCGGCACGACGGGCATTCCTTGGCCGGGGCTGCACCAGTGCCATCACTACGTTTCTCGGCGATCTGTAGCTGATCGACGGGACCGTGCCGTAAGACGTTGCCGCCGTAATCGAGCACCAGGCAGTTAGCTTTTCCCGGATGCAATCGGAACCCGCGTCCCACCATCTGGTAATACAAGCCGGGAGATAACGTCGGTCGCAACAGGACCACGCAGTCCACGTTCGGGGCATCGAACCCTGTCGTCAGCACGTTGACGTTGCACAGGTATTTCAGCGGGGCCTGCTGGAACAGTCCCTGCTGGGTGCCCCGGAACCGCCGCAGCAATTCGTCCCGCTCGCCATCCGGTGTTTCTCCACACACAAACCCGCAGTCAATCGCATGTTTCTCGGCCAGTACTCGGCAGACATGCTGCCCATGCTGCACGCCGCTCGCGAAAATCAGGACCGACTGGCGGTCCAGCGTGATCTCCGTTAGCTCGGCACAGGCCGCTTCGACGAGTTGGGCATCGTCCATCGCGGCTTCGACTTCGCTGGCGACGAATTCACCAGCGCGGACATGCAACTGGGTCGTGTCCGCCTTGGCGATCCCAGCCTTCGAAATCAGTGGCGACAGAAAACCGTCGGCGATCAACTGGCGAACGCCGACCTCATAACAGACTGCATTGAGAAAATGGTCATCCCGACAGATCGGACCGGCATCCAGTCGAAACGGGGTAGCGGTGAAACCTACGGCGCGGACCTGCGGGTTGAGCACCCGTGCCTCGGACAGGAATTGCCGATACATCCCCTCGCCTTCGGCGGGAATGAGATGGCATTCGTCAACGAGAATGAGGTCAAACGCATCGAGTTCGCACGCCCGTTTGTAAACGGACTGGATGCCGGCCACGATCACGGCATGTTCCGTGTCGCGCCGCTTGAGACCGGCGGAATAGACCCCCACGGGTAGGTCCGGACAAACCTGCTTCAACTTGTCGACCGACTGCTGCAACAGTTCCTTGACATGGGCCAGAATCAGGACGCGGCCGTTCCAGGTCTGGACCGCGTCCCGGCAGATCGTGGCCATGACTGGCGTCTTGCCGCCGCCGGTCGGGATCACCACGACGGGATTGTCGTCCCGCGACCGTAAGTGCTGGTACACCGCATCGACGGCCTCTTGCTGATAGGGTCGAAGTGTCAGCACGGTGACCAGACCTCGTAAATCTTGACGCGGGGTTTGAAACGGCGACTGCGTTCGTGGTTCTCAAACCACTCCCAGAACTGTTGCTCGACCAGATCGAGAATCACGTCGCACGCTTCGTCTGGGGAATAGACTTCCTCCGTCCCCTCGGGCGAGGTGATTTTGAAGGGCTCGTCGTCTTCACACTCGATGTCATCGGGGGCCAACTCGTCGGGCTCTTCGAGTTCGTGCTCATGGAGAATGTTGGGCATGGCTGGTTTTCTTCGGTACGAGGGAGATACGAGGCAATCGCAACTTCAGCGCGGGATTCGCCAGTCTTGGGGTGCAGTTCGATGGTCGCCCGTTTGACCTGGCTGTCGTCGCAGTACACTCCCGCATGTTGCAGCGAATCCCAGACGCCTTTCTGAAAGTTGTCCCAGTCGCGACGCCGGGCATCAGGCGGAAACAGGTCCAGTTGAACTTCAAGCAAGCCTTCAAGAGGCTGTCCGACCCGCCCCGCAAGGAGAGCGCACACCGCATCGCGGTAGGCTCGACCCTCGCGGCTCCGGAGCGTGCGATAGCCCACAGTCCGGTAATACCGGTTGACGCTCGGCGGGAACGGCAGCACAAACGACAGCAGCGGGGCTATCGCGGGAACTGCCCTGAGAGAAAAGTACATTGAGATGTCCCCAGGGTCAGGGTCTACGTCCGCTTCCACGGCGGACTGGCGGGCTTCGTTCCACTGGCGGCGGGAGCCTGCGCCAACGTGGCTGGCGTAGTGTTGGCTCCGTCCCGCTTCTTGTATCCCTTCACCACATTGGTGAGTTCATCGGT
>JBGATC010000076.1:0-16207 GCA_044229335.1 Planctomycetaceae bacterium
ACGACAAGCTGCCGAACCGCCCCGATCGCCACTACCCCCGAGAAGCGTACAAACGACGACCCAAATCAACCCACTTCCAAACCCGAAAACCACCACCCAACAATCTAAAGTAAGTGCCATTGGGCTTGCGCCGTGCCGCTCATGTCCTGATGATTTAAAATGCCGCAGGGCGTCGACCGAAGCCGACGCCCTGCGAGAGGACTTTACTCAACTGTTTCAGTGCTTACCGGAGCAGCGAGAGGACTTGCTGCGGGCTCTGGTTGGCGATCCCGAGGACCGACAGACCAGCCTGGCTGAGCACCTGGTTCTTCTGCAGGTTCGCGGTTTCTTCCGCGAAGTCGGTATCGACGATCTGGCTGCGGGCTTCGGAGATGTTTTCCAGAGCGACACCGAGAGTCGAGATGTTGGTCTCGATCACGTTCTTCTGGATGGCACCGAGCTTACCACGCAGCGAGGTGACACGGTTCAGGGCCTGATCGATGATGTCGGTCAGATCCTTGCCGGGCACCTTCGCACCCGAACCGACGAGTCCGTTCCGCAGGTCGACAAGGCTCTTGCCACCGCCCGAACCGAGTTCATACAGCTTGCCGGTCGTTCCCCCGAGCCGGGCGGTGTTGACCGCATCGATCCCGAGACCGACCTGGCCAGCCGCAGAGGCTTCCTGACCGATCTGGAACAGTGAGCCACCGCCGACGATGTTGACGGTGGCCGTTGTCGCGGCGACGTTGCTGGCCGCCTTGAAGGTCAGCGAGGCGTCGAGCTGGCTGGTACGGACGGTCGCTTTGAGACCATTTCCGATCGCCGACTGCCCGTTGATGGTGACGCCGATGTCCGTGCCGGTATCCCGGTAAGAACTGGTCGTGGCGTCATTCAGGGTCGTGGCGAACGTCCCGCTGAGAACGTTGACCGCCACGGTTTCCTGACTGCCGTAGTCCTTGCTCTTCAGCACGAGTTCTGCAGCGTCGCCCTGGGCGAGGGCGGTGGAGGCGACGGCCCCTACCACACCGTCCGTGCTGCTGTTGGCCCGCAGGAGCGTGCTGGCAGTGGCATCAGCATTGATGAGGGCAACGATGTCGGCCGCCGTGCTGGTGATCGCCCCGGTCCCGTTGGTCGCGAGGTTGACCGTAATCGTCCGGTCGCCGTTGCCGTTCGCAGCTCCGACCGAGACACCGAGCGCGGCACTGTTGGAACCTGGATCGGCAAACACCACCGACAGCGTTCCCGAGGTCCCTTCAGCCCGGGCATCGACGAACCGGACCGCACCGCCCGTTGCGTCAATCCCGCCTGAAAGGTTTCCGGCAGCGACCGCAGCGTTGATCGCCGTCGTCCCGGTTCCGGATGCGGTCACCAAGGCCCGTGCTGAGACCGCCCCGGCGGAGTTATCCGTCTGCAGGAAGTTCACCAACTGGGCGGTCGTCGTCCCGGCGGCTCGTGTGATGGTGATATTATTCCCAGAGACCGACACGGCGTTCGAGCCACCCGAGGCGATCGACACGTTGACGCTGTTTCCTGCGAAACCACCGGTGGCCGCAGTGAAGGTGATGTTTTCGGCAGAAGTCGCTGCGGCCCCGTTTTGCAGGTTGGCAGCCGCTGCAGCGGTGAAACCGCCGGCCTGACCATCACCAGCAGCAGTGACGTTGACACCACCGATTCCGTTGATCACCCCGGCGACCAGGTCAGAGGTATTCGCCGCCGCATCAAGAGAGCCAGTCCCATCAGTTCCCAAGGTGACCGTAATCAGGTTGCCTGATTGTGCAGCTGACAACGCGACGTTGTTACCGACTCCAGCCACGAACGCCACCTGGATGCTGTTCCCTGCCGTACCTGTAGCATTGGCAGTGACGGTCAGTTGTCCAGCACCACCGCTATTGAAGACCCTGCTCGCCGCCACAGCCGACGAACCTGTGTAGGTCTGAGCGGTACGCGTGGCGGCCACCGCTGCACCGGCCGTCCCACCCCCAGCAACGATCCCCGACTTCAGTGTCGCTTCGACACCCGTGCTGTCGGTCACAGCGTTCACGGCGTCCTTGATGTTGCCCACCGTGCTCGATCCACCGAGGAAGAGAACCTGGTTCCCTTTCGAGCCGGCGATTTCAATGTTCGTGGCGGCTGAAAGCGTCCCACCGTTGTACCGGAGTTCGCCTTTTTCAGCGGCAGAAGTGACCCGCGTGTTGATCGCGATCGAGGAGGCGTTCCCGAACACCGCTTCACTGATCTGATAGTCAGAGAGTTTCGCGGCGTCGGTATTTGTCAGGTTGGTCACGAAGGCCTTGCTGCCGTCGAGCAGTTTGTCGCCAGCGAACGTCGTGTTGGACGAAATCCGGTTGATCGCCGAAAGGGCGGCATCGACCTGTGACTGATTCGCTTCGACTTCGTCCTGCGACAGGGCGCCGACGTTGAGGCCTTCCTGAACGAGGCCGCGAATCTGGTTCAGCAGTCCGCCAATTTCGCCCAGGGCCGAGTCGGCGGTCGCGATCACGTTGTTGGCGCGATTGCTGTTCTTCACCGATTGCTCGATCGTCGTCACCTGCAAGCGAAGGCTTTCGCTGGCGATCAGGCCAGACGGGTTGTCTTTCCCGCTGTTGATCTTCAGACCGGTCGACAACCGCTGCAACGACGTGTTGAGGTTGGCGTTGGCCTTGGCGGTGTTACGCAGACCGCGCAACGCCTCGACATTCGTATTAATCCGCGTCATCTAAAGCTGCCTTTCTCTGCGTTTTCACCGCGTCGGGAACACTCGGTGAGGGGTGACTTTCCGTCACACTTCCTCCAGCTCACCGCGGACTATGTGGGGGACCGTGCTTCCTGCGAATAGGGGACGATGAAACGACGACCGGAACAGCAACACGCCGCCGCGTGTGCGACCGTGACCAATCTTTCTCGCTGCCGACTCGCAACATTCATCGACCCCGTTCGCCTGACGCATGATGCAGACGAGCAAACGTTGGGAGAATCCCGGATCTCCGCTCAGTGCGCGCGGATGATGCCAGCCGCGTCACGAATATCGATCGTGTAAACGCGGTAAAGCCTGCGGCTTCGGTCAAACAGTCTACTTGCGAACTTCCGTTCCCGGGGTCCGCTGTGTTTCGCGCTGAATCGCTTCGTAGACTTCCTGGCGATGAACCGGAATTTCTGTCGGCGCTTCAATTCCCAGGCGGACTTTATCGCCCCGGATATCCACAATGGTGATCTTGATGTTATCACCGATAAAAATGCTCTCGTCGCGTTGTCGAGATAGTACCAGCATGGGATTGCCTCCTGTCAAAAGACGTTCGTGAGCCGCTGTGCACGAACGTGGTCCCGGTGTGTCTCTGTACGTCTAGCCGCATAACCGTCCGTGCAGCGGACAATCCGCCCGACATCGCTTCCCTGCGGGAATCCGGCACGTCAGTCGACGGCCCGCGACGATGCGTTCCTTTCGGCAGTCAATTCGGCAAGGTTTACCATCGACTTCCCGGAACCGATTTGCGGAAGTTCAAAGAGAGAAACAGCGAGAAGTTGCCCGGTTCCGGTTTCCTTGCCGAATGTAAGGGCCGTGACGGCTGCGGGTGTTTTTCTCAAGTGACATACTCGCCGACCCGCAGACTTGAAGAGACCCAACCATCAGAATGGTCTGGGCTTCCAGGAACAGCACTCTCAACTGCGGGGCTCGGCAGTAAACCAAACCGTTGCCGTTGCCATTGTTCGACAGGCTGCCGCCGCGGCAAGTAACGTCCCGGCTCCTAATCGCCGATGTTGCGTAGCGATTGCTCCCGCCAACTGCACTGACGGTGTGCCGTGGTTTGACCAGCTCGTCTCGATGTCGTGCCAGGTGACACCGCGGGCAAAACCTAGTTGCAGCGCGCGCAACGTGGCGATCTTCAACGCCCAGACCATCGCGAACTGCTGCAGATAGTCGCGGCGGGCATAGCAGGCGTCGATTTCTGCCGAGCTGTAGACCCGGCGGATGAAGTGCTCGCCGTGACGCTCGATCATTCGCCCGATGCGGACCACCTCGACGATCTCGGTCCCCAGCCCCCCAGCGTTCATGTCGTCGTTCCGCGCTGAAACCAGCGTGCCACCCGCTGCGAGCGGATCAGGACCGCCGCAATCATTGCTGCCAGCAACGCTTCACCGCCTGCCGCCATCGTGTTCGCCACGTGTGAGGGCATCCCATAGCGGGATCGAACGTATTGGGACCAGAGGTCCGACCGTGTAGACCAGGCCGAGCCTCCAGTCTCTGTTCCCATCTGCTGATTGACCGCTTCCAGCAACTGCTTGACCAGTGGGTTGTCCGGCAGTTTCAGACGCGGTTGCTGCAGGGCTGCCGTGGCGAACGCCGCCAGCGTGGCGAGCGCTGCCAGCAGGCCGACGAACCCGGATTGCCAGCGATTTCCGACCGTGCCCAGAGCTGCCCGCAGCCAATGTGCCAGACCCGCCAGCACACATCCTGTGACGACGGGGAAGGCAATCACGGGTTTCCAGCGACCACTCACCGCGATGACGAACACGGCGGTTCCGAGCGTGACAGCCAGAAACCAGAGTCCCGCCGCATCGTCCGCTGGTGGCGTCACCTTCAGTTCACTCTGCGGAGTTGACGGTCGTTCTTCCATCACCCGCCCCCCTCAAGCTGCTTGGATCAGACCGAAAGGCACTGTCATGACCACGGGAGCAGCGGTGCGACGTCTCCCACTTCACATCCGTGACTGCAGACCACAAGCCGTCCGCACCCGTTCGAGCACGGCTTGTCCCTTCTTCCTCGCTTTGGCCGCTCCTGCGCGGAGAACGTCTTCCAGGTCATCCGGCCGGGCAACCCACTCTACACGTCGTTGCCGAGCGGGCTCGAAATAGGCAGACGCCGCTTCGAAGAGCGTCTGCTTAGCGTCGCCCCAACCCATGCCCCCGGCACGATAGCGTTCCGCGAGTGCGGCCTGCTGTTCTGGGGACGAGAAGAGCTTGTAGAGCGTGAAGAGGTGGCAGTTCTCAGGGTCCTTCGGCGCTTCTATCGGCGTGGAATCGGTCTTGATGCTCATGATCTTCTTGCGGAGGGGCTTGCCCGCCTCGAAGATTTCAATCGTGTTCCCATAGCTCTTCGACATCTTTTCGCCGTCGAGTCCGGGGACTTTCGCATGGGCTTCCATCACCCGGGCTTGAGGGAGATGCAGACACTCCGCCCCATAGAATCCATTGAACCGCTGAGCGATGTCGCGGGTCACCTCGATGTGCTGGACCTGATCGACACCCACGGGGACCACGTCGCTGTCGTAAAGCAGAATGTCGGCGGCCATCAGCACGGGATACGTGAAGAGGCCCGCGTCGGCGGCAATCCCGCGGGCGACCTTGTCTTTGTACGCATGGCATTTCTCCAGCAGGCTGTGCTGCGTGACGGTCATCAGCAGCCACATCAATTCGCTGACTTCCGGAACATCCGATTGACGAAACAGCGTCGCTTGCTGTGGGTCGAGTCCCAGTGCCAGCAGATCGAGCGCCGCATCACGGACGTTGGCCCGCAGGACCGCTGGTTCACGAACGGTGGTCAGTGCGTGCAGGTCGGCAATGAAGTAGAACGCCTGCTCGTTGTGCTGGAGCGCAATGTACTGCTGAATGGCCCCAAAATAGTTCCCCCAATGGAACCGTCCCGTGGGCTGAATGCCGGACAAAATTCTCATGTGACAGAGATTCTCTTGTAGGGTGGGCTGTGTCCACCGTTTTCATTCAGGAATTGGCAGATGATGCCCACGCGATCTCGTTGGTGGGCACAGCCCGCCCTACGACGCTGCAGTCCGCGCGACCTTTGGGGGAAGAATCGTCCCCACGATGTCGGCCACGGATTGGCAACCTTCCGCGGACAACGCAGCGGCCAATTCCTCGACCAACTGAACAGGCTTCGCGGGATTATAGAAGTTCGCGGTTCCAATTTGGACGGCAGTGGCTCCGCAGACCAGGAATTCGAGTACATCATCGATCGTCTGGATCCCGCCGACGCCGATGATCGGAATCGAAACCTTCTGGGCGACCTGCCACACAATCCGTAACGCCAGGGGTTTGATCGCGGGACCGCTCAGGCCACCCATCCCGTTCCCCAGGATCGGTTCGCGCTTTCGCCAGTTCACCGCCAGTCCCTGAAACGTGTTGACGAGCGAGACCGCGTCGGCTCCCGCTTCCGCTGCGGCCTGGGCAATCTCGACCACACTGGTCACATTCGGAGTGAGCTTCGCCACCACCGGAAACGGTGCAACCGAGCGCACGGCACGAATTACTTCGGCGGTCATCTTCGGGTTGGTTCCGAAATCAACACCACCTGTCACGTTCGGGCATGAGATGTTCAGTTCCAGACCGGCGATTTCCGGGAAGCCTGCCAACCGGGTCGCCATCGTGGCAAAGTCGTCCGTCGTCTTCCCGGCGATATTCACCAGAATCGGCGCGCCAAGTTGAAGCAGAGCCGGGAGATGCTTCTCGACGAACGCTTCGAGTCCATCGTTATCGAGACCGATGGAATTGAGCAGTCCCGATGCTGTCTCGACCGTGCGGGGGGGCGGGTTGCCGGGCCGCGGGAGAGGTGTGACCGTCTTGGGGATGATTCCGCCGAGCTGACGGAAATCGACAAACGCCTGCATTTCGCGCGCATAGCCGAAGGTCCCCGAGGCGACGAGGATCGGATTCGGCAACGTCAGGCGCTGCAGGCGGACGGAGAGATCAACCACAATGCCACCGGCGAGATCGCAAACTGCTCGCCACACAGACGGGCGAAACCATGCAGCGATCGTAGCCGGGGGTGGCGCAACGGGCAACCGACCTTAGCCGATGCACTGGCATCGGCGGGTACGAGCCCGTGTGACGAAGGCGAAATCCCGCCGGAGCTTGCGCTCCGGGCGAGTTAGATGACGCCACCGTGCGTGCGGTACGGAGTGGCCACGTCGGGCATATCGAGGCCCCAGATCCGTTCCCAGATCTCGGGAATGTGCCGATAGCCTTCCGACGCGAAGATCAACTGCCGCGCCCGGACATCCGGCGATGACGAGTAGATCGGGACGATGCAGCCCATCTGGGCAGTCGCGGCCGCGATCACCAGCACAACGATTCCAATGCGAGTCCGCATGGCTCCTCCCTGAGCAGACTGCCCCGGCAGGCGGGCAGCGTAGTCCGAACTGATAGCAGCGGCCAGATCTCGGAAATGGTCACGACCGTGTGACCTTTTCCGGTGTTCCTCGGTTCGATCCGTCGCGTCCGAGGAAGACCGCTGCTCTCAGAGCAGACGATCAACTTCCGGACGGGGCGGAATCCGCAGTCGGAATGGTCTCCGACCGTGGCATGCCGTTCTGGTCGGCGGGACCAGGCGGCGAGTGCATTCCAGATACAGGTGGTGTCAGTGATCCAGTCGCCGTAAGTGGCGGCGACTGTTGTGCCTGCAAGGCTTTCCGGGCCGCTTCCTCTTCGAGTTGGCGGACCCGTTCTTCCATCTCCTTGCCGGGCTTGAACGTAACGACAAACTTCTCGGGCACAAAGACTTTATCACCGGTCCGCGGGTTGCGTGCTTTGCGTGCCGCCCGCTTCTTTACTTCGAACACGCCAAAGTTCCGGAGTTCGATGCGACCGTCTTCGACTAAGGTCTTCACGATCGCGTCGAATGTCTTCTGCACGATCTCCTTGGTCTTCAACTGAGTCAGATCGAGCGCTTCGGCGATCTCCTTGACGATTTCTTTCTTGGTCACAACGCGGTCTCCCGGAAGGTCGCGGCGATGGCGATCGTTGCAGCGCCAAACGCTGCCCGTGAGACTCAAATGTAGACGCAAACAAGACTTACTGTCAAGCAGTTTCTCTGAAGAGTCGTCCGAACTCCTTATTTCTCGCTGCCCGGAAGCCAGAGTACCTCTGGATTTCCAGCAGACGATGAACAGTCCCGGCGCAGAAACGACCTACGCCGTCACCTATTTATCGGCCCGCTCGACCGTTAAGCTCAATAAATTCGCTACAAATGCTACAAGTTCACAGGGGAGTGATTGGAAAAACTCGGGGAGGAAGAGTGAATCGAGACTGGTACGCGAAGACGCAAGCGACTTATGAGCCGTCGCTTGCGTCTTCGCGACCCGCTGCACGTCGCTCGAAAACGCCCGTACTCACAAATCAATCACGGCCGCCTGCTGCTGGATCAACTGGAGCGGGACCAGCGGACCGGTGTTCATCCCCGGACAGCCTTCAGCCGCAGCGTTCCAGGCTTCTGGCGATTCCAGGTGCGAATTCCAGAACGGCCAAGTCCGGCATTGGCGGGGACGAACCTCATAGATCGTACAACGGCGACGCTCCGGGTCGAAAAACGTACAGTCCCCGTTCGCATAATCGAGCAACGTCCGCTGACCGAACGCCAGACGGGTCCTTTCCAGCAGAAACGCTCCGGTCGAAATCCCGAGATGATCGGCGATCGCCTGAATCTCGGCCGCGTTCACCCAGACGAAACCCGGGCTGCCGGTACAACAGTTCCCGCATTGCGTGCAGGCAAAAGGCAGCCCCTCACGATACCACGGGACGGAAGCGTCGGAGGCGGGATCGCTCATTGTAGGGTTCTTGCGGGAAGGGGAGTGTCTCTGGTCCGTGGCCAGTGGTCCGTAGTCAGTTGTCCGTTGCAGACATCGGGATCGGTCGGACATCCAGCCACTGACCACTGACCACTGACGATGGACCACGAACAACACCGTCAGCCATGACGTACTCGTCGCAGGCGGTTAGGATGGCACCTCGTCGCCCGTTGCG
This sequence comes from Planctomycetaceae bacterium, assembly GCA_044229335.1. Lineage (GTDB taxonomy): Bacteria > Planctomycetota > Planctomycetia > Planctomycetales > Planctomycetaceae > DSVQ01. Next base: position 8,728 of record JBGATC010000076.1, read on the forward strand.
CCAAGTCGCTCTTCAGGAAGTCCGATGGCTCCGTTGACTTACAAGTCTGCTGGTGTGGATCTGGAACTCTACGATCAGGCGATGGCCCGCCTGCCGGCTTTGATGCAGCGGACCCACACCCCGCGGGTTCTACCCCTCGCTGACGGCTTCGCCGGGCTGCTGCGGTTGAATGCGACCGCAACACCGGGGACAGCCGCTTACGAAGACCCTGTGCTCGTCTCGGGGACCGATGGCGTCGGCACAAAACTGAAAGTCGCCCAACAGCTCAAGCAGTACAAGACCGTCGGGATTGATCTGGTCGCGATGTCGGTCAATGACTGCCTCTGCCTCGGCGCAGAGCCGTTGCTGTTCCTCGATTATCTCGCTCTCGACAAAGACGATCCGGAGCGGATTGCTTCGCTGGTCGAAGGGGTCTCCGCCGGTTGCGTTCAGGCCGGGGCCGCATTGCTCGGAGGGGAAACGGCGATCATGCCCGATCTCTACGCGCCCGGCGATTTCGACATGGCCGGCTTCTGCGTTGCTGTCGCGGAACGGGCCAAACTGATCGACGGCTCGACGATCCGGCCCGGCGATGTCGCGATCGGCATTGCGTCGTCCGGTTTTCACTCGAACGGGTACAGCCTGATTCGCAAGGTCGTCTTCGACCATGCTCAATTGACCGCTGACACCCCCGTGTCAGCCTTGGGAAAGACTGTCGGGGAAGCCTTGCTGGAGCCGACCACGATTTACGTGAAGCCGATCCTGCAAGTACTGAAAACGCTGGCTGCACGGACTCAAGTCAGCGGCCTCGCGCATATCACCGGTGGCGGTTTGCGGGACAACATCGTGCGGATTCTGCCGCAAGACTGTCGCCTGCTGATCGACCGATCCGCCTGGCCTGAACCGCCGTTGTTTACATGGTTGCAGGGATTGGGTCAGATCGAACGGGAAGAGATGTTCCACGTCTTCAACATGGGCATCGGCTTTGTCATCATTGTTCGGCCCGATGCTGCCAGTGCGTTGAATCAGTTGTTGACGGAACTCGGTCTGTCACACTGGACGATCGGACGAGTTGAGGCCGCCAACGCACGGAGCGTCGACTGGGCAGACGCGTAACGGGACGAGTTCAGCTGAGTAGGGTCCGCTGTGCGGACCACAACCAGCAGATTTGATCGAACGAATCCAACAAGAAGCAAATGCGGTCCGCACGGCGGGCCCTACCACCGACCCACACGCACCGTGGACTTTTTCCTTTAACCCGCGACTTTCAACCTTCAATCCAGGAGCTTTCCGCTGTCCCGTGTCGCGTACTATCTCCGCATCTGGTGGGCGTTCGGGGTGAACGCCGCCATCCGTGAATTGCAGTTTCGCAGCAATGTGCTGACGACGCTGATCACCCGCGGGTTCTGGTTCGCGGTGCAGTATCTCTTGTTCGATCTGATCTACCGTCAAGTCACATCAATCAACGATTGGAGCCGGGCCGAGTATTTCGGCTTCATGGCCACCGGGATGCTCGTCAACGCCCTCGTCGAGGCGTTTTTCATGCCGAATTGTGCCCAGTTCAGCGAGCTCATCCGCACCGGCAATCTCGATTTTGCCCTGCTGAAGCCGATTGATACACAGTTTCTCGTCTCCTGTGAGAAGATGGATCTGGCGATGATCAGCCAGATTCTCATGGCACTCGGCTTACTCGGCTCAGCCTTGCGCGAAGCGGAACGCTGGCCACCCGTGTCGGCTGTCGTCATCTACTGCTTGCTGGTGCTTGCAGCGGTGGCGTTCTTTTACAGTCTGATGATTGCGCTGGCGGCGACCAGCATTTTCTTCGGCCGCAACCAGGGTCTGCTCGATTTCTGGTTTTACATCACGATTTTTGCCCGTTACCCGAGCAGTATTTACAGCGGCACCCCCACGGGGGAAATCATCCGGTTTGCCTTTTCGTATGTCTTGCCGATTCTGCTGGTGGTGACCGTTCCAGCCCGGCTGCTGATGGGTATGGTGCTGGAACCGGATTGGCTGGCGGCGTTGACGATCGCCTCTGCCGGACTGACGCTGCTGGCCAGTCGGGGGATTTTTCAATGGTCCCTGCGACACTACCGCAGCGCGAGCAGTTGACAATCGCCGCTGGCTCCCGAGTGATTGGCTCCGTTCGTTTGTCCCGAACCGTGACAGACGGCTAGAATGACGGACATCACCCGTCCTCTCAAAGCGTTGTCACCCGACGGGATTTGTCTGCTCTGTCTGTTCAAGGAACGGCCACTGTGAAGGTTCTGGTGTGCGTAGATCGCTCTGAGGCTTCTGCGAAAGCGGTCGCTGTGGCTGCAAAGACTCTTTGTCCCCAGGGAGGCCAGGTCCACTGGACACTGCTGCATGTCGCAGAGTTCCTGCCGGAGTTCCTCTTGTCTGATCATCCGGAAGCGGGACAAACCTCGCGCACTCTGGCGGAACGCTGGGCTTCCAATGCCAAGTCGTCAGGAGAACAGCAGCTTCAACAGGCTCAAGCTGCCCTTGTTGCAGCAGGGGTTCCAGCCGCTTCGATCTCCCAGAAACTGGTCCTGAAAGATTGCTTGCCAGAATCGAAGAAGGTTGCTGCTGCCTTAGCGATTATCGCCGAGATGCAGGCCGAAAATTACGATCTGGTGGTGATTGGTCGGCGCGGCGCGTCCGAGTTGTCCGTTTCCTTGATTGGCGGCGTGGCAGAAAAAGTGTTGCGCGAAGCTCACGGCCGCAGTGTCCTCGTCGTTGATTGATGGTTCTGCGGTGGCTGGATGCGGCACTCGCTCTGTCCGGTCACCCACCGCGTCGATCGTCGTGAGTTTCGCCCTGTCGTACCACTCCTGTTCGCTTCCGCGCAATTCCGCGCGTCGCTAGAGAATCCGAGGGCCCAATGGACTTTGCGGTTTGTCCGAGTTGCGGCCAGTCTGTGCTTGACGATGATGCCGAGGATTGCCCGTTCTGCGGCGCTTCCATGAAGGGAAAGCCTGGAACGAAACCATCGCCGAAGCCGGCCGCTGCGCCGGCCAAGCCCGCCTCCGGAAAACCGGCTCCTCCAGGAAAGCCGGCTGCGGGTGCTGCCGGAGCGAAAGGGACCTCGAAGTCAGCAGGGGATGACTTCCCCTTCGATGCGGAAGTTGCCCAGGCCAGCGATGCTATCCCGGCGACTCCCAACCCGAGCAAAGCCCGCACGCTCGCGGTGAAGTGTCCGATGTGCGAAACAACCGGGTACGTCCCGGCGTCAGCCGCGGGCAAAATGGTCCGATGTGCCAGTGCGGAGTGCCTCGTCCCGACTTTCCGTGCCCCGGCACCAGAAGCTCCCAAAGCAGCTCCGCCTCCACCACCGCCGAAACGTAATCTCGCAGTTCTGGGGATCGTCACGGCGGTCGTCGTCGCTGTCATCGGTGGGGGCCTCTTTGTTGCAGTCAGCATGATGGGACCTGCCGCTCCCGTCGCCCGGCCGCTCACTCCCGAAGACATCGCCGCGATGAAAAAGTCGGGGACCAATCCGACGACGACCAACGATCCTAAGACGAAAACCAAGACAAACGATCCGGAAGTTCCGACAGCCGACCCCGCCGTCACTCAGGCGGCAGCCGACGCGGCCCGCAGAGAAGCGATGCTGAAACTGATGAATGAGTCGACGCTCCTCTCCGGGAACCAGAATCGCAGCAAACCATTGTGCCGCCGCTGGATCGCGGAGTCGTTCGCCCTGGTCGGACAAATCCCCCAGGCGCGCGAGCAGATCAATCAACTCGCGGTCGTCGGACGTGAAGTGCCGTTTTACCGAGTCATCCCCTGGGTGGAAGTCGCCCGGGCCGAGACCAACGCCACGAATTCCAAAGCCGCCCTCGATCAGGCTGTCGCGGAAGCGGCTGCCCTGCCGAAATTCGGTCGGGATCGACTGGAAACCGCAGCACAGCTTGCCGCAACGCTGGCCATCGCCGGTCGTGTCCCGGAAGCCCACACGGTGCTCAAAGGCCGACAGTCGAACGATTTCGATGGGCAGTTTGCCTACACGTTGACCTACTTCACAACCGATCGTCGGCTCGTTGATCTGGAACAGTTCCTGCGGCTGCAACCCGCTCTTCCCTATGACGCCCCGCAGATGACAGCCACCGCGGCGGCTTGCGTGTTACTGGGACATCCGGAAGCCGCAGTGGCGTTTGCCAAGGGAGCGACCGATCCATTGCCGCACCGCGATGCGCTGGTGGGGTGGATTGTCGCGCAGGGCTTTTCCCGGAAGTCGTTGCCGACCGTGCCCGCGATCGAAACCGCGAGCGCCGGACTGGATCCGGCGTATCGCGCCGACTTGCTTGCACGGGCCGCACGGATCGCAGTGGCCAGCGGGTCCGTCGAGGCGAGCGGTCCTTACTTGAAGGCTGCTCAAGCCTTGACCGATGCGTTTCCACCAGCCGACCAGTTCACCCTCCCCGAGTTGCGCGGACTGCTGAAGTGGAAGCCGACGTCATTGACTGAACCGATGGCGATGGCAGCCGCGTCCGCAGAACTCGCGATTGCCTACCATGAGGCCGGTGACAGCGCCGCGGCACAGAAAGCACTCGACCAGTTTCTGTCGATCACGCGATCCTTGGGGCCTTCGGTTCCCAGTGCGGCGGCTTTGTTACAGGAAATGGAGACCGCGGGTCCCAATTTGATGCGTGACAAGCTCAAGCGTGAACTCGAACTGCGGAACGATGACGAAGCCCGGCAGCAATTCGGCGTCTACCGGCGGGTCATCAATGACCTCAACGCTGCGGCAGGAACCCGCTTCCAGTTGCAGAACACCGGACTGGCCCGCATCGCTGCCGCTGGGCTGGAAGGACCGGTCTGGACGGTCGTCAGTCGCCGGACTGGCGAAGCGAAACCCCAGGAGCAAGAGCCCTACTTCACGACGGACGTCCCGCGAATCCTGCTGCACCGGTTCCAGGTGACGAAGGCGACCGAGGCTGAGGCAGCGCTCACCGCTGCTTATCGCGACACAACCAAGAAGCCATTGACGCTGACTTTGACCAATCAAGCCTGGGAACAACTGCGGGCGGGCGACTTCGAAGCGGCGAAAGCGACCTTGGCCGAACCCGAGTTGAAAGGCGATCCGGCCGAACAGTTGCTCTTTCGCGCTGCGGTCTATCATGCCGCCCAACCCGATCTCGCCAATTTCTGGAAATTCATCACGGCGCAGGACTCGGCAGTCCGTGAAATCTGCCTGTTCTGGGGGGGACTGGTCCTCGGGCGGCGTGATGCCGTCGCGGCTGGCTGGGCTCAGGTCGACAGTTTCAGCAGTGCGACCGAAAAAACCGCCCTCTGCCGGGGACTGATCGGCGGCGATGTTTCTCGCAAGTAGCCACCCGGACCGGGAACTTCCGCTGGTTTCTCCACAGGTCACATTCGGGGACGAATCTGACAAAAAAGCCCGTCGGGACCGCTAACCCTGTCTTCCGCTGATCGCGGGGTCGATATAAAATCCCCCACTAACTGAAATTACCCAATCCCCGGTAATCGACCGCATGGATTGCGCAGCGCCATTGAAAGGAGTCAGCAGTGCCTGGACGGATCGCTCGCCTCACCTGCCTGATCGTGTGCTGTTTCAGCACGCTTTTGTCTGCCCAGGATGCTCCGCGGATTCGTATCGCTGCCGCCAGCGATGCACGGCTCCGTGAAGACTTGCAGGCCCTGGTCGAGTTAGCCCCTGCGAATTTGAAGAAGCAGTGGAAGCTGCTCGACGAAACCCTTGAAGGCTTCGAAGAAGGCGTCGATCTCAAGCGACCGATCGTGCTCGATCTGGTCTTCAATGCCGAAGAACTCGGTTATGCCCCGGTCGTCCCGATCACTGACCTCAAAGATTTTATTTCGAACCTCAAAGGCTACGGCTATCTGACCGCGGGTCCCGATCCCGCGGGCCTCTACACGATCACCGAGAAGCCCCCCGTCGGTAAGAAGAAGACTGCGGCCCCGCCGCGTCCGCCGATGTACATGCGGGTGGCCCACAACTACGCCTTCATCTCGACCTCAAAAAGTGATCTCCCTGCCAACGTTCCGAACCCGGTAGCCGCGACCGCCGATCTGCTCAAAGGCCCGGTCGATGTCGCCGCACTGTTGACGAACACACCCGACTCGGTGGCTGCCCATCGCAAGACCTTCCAGGCCCTGCGCAAGCAGCTCGAAGCCGCGATTCAGTTCAAGCGGGGTGAAGCCGAGGCCGATTTCGAGTTCCGTAAGCTTTCCTCGACCCAGATGTTTGACGAAGCCGAGCGGTTCCTGGTGGAAACACAGAAGCTGCTCGTCCAGTGGACCACCGATTCCGCGAAGTCGCTCGGTTCCGGTTCGCTCGAACTGACCGCATTGCCGAAGTCCGATCTGGAAGCCAGTATTCGCTTGCTGGTCAACAAACCGAGCCGGTTTGCGAATGTCAAACTCCATCCACAGGGAGTCGTCCAGGTTCGTGTGAACTTCGCCCTTGATCCGATGCGCACGGCTCACGGGAAAGAGATGTACGCCAAGCTCCTCCCGGTGATGAAGAACTGGGTCGATGCCCGGCCCGCACTGAATGCCAATGAGAAAGCTGCCGGGCATGCAGCCTTCACGATGTTGTTCGAGATGCTGAATGAAGGACTCGAATTACACAACGTCGACCTGATCCTCGATCTGCATGCTGCCCCGGGGGGGAAGCAGACGGGTGTCTGCGGAATTCGCGTTCTCGACGGGACCAAAGCTGTCACGGCCTTCAGTCAGTTTCCGAAAATCCGGGACACCTGGAAGTTCGATAAGAACGTCGCCGAGCATGCCGGTGTCGCACTGCACACACTCAAGGTGGCGGCCCATCGGAAGTCGACCTTCGAGGCCGCGTTCGGTGGCGAAGCGATCATTCACATCGGCACCTCGAAAGACTTCGTCTTTGCCGCTGCCGGTGAAAACTCACTCGCCGAACTCAAAGCGCTGATCGATGCCGCGATGCTTCCGGTTCCTGAAAAGGCCGACCAGACATTCGCCGATGGCCTGATCAAGTTCGGTCCCGTGGTCGAAATCCTGCACGCCTTTCGCCAGTCTCAACCCGCTGCCGATAAGAACGACAAGGACGCCGTCGCGATGGAAAAGCAACTCGCCAAAATGCGGAAGTACGCCAACGAAGCCTTCGGCAGCGGCGATGACCTGCTCACGGCTCGACTGGTCCGCGACGGCGACACCGTCCGCGGCGAAATGAAGGCCAGCCCCGGCTGCCTGAAGTTCGTCGGCACCATGATCGCCGACTTCGTCGCCGAGAACTTCTGAGCGAGTCGATTCCCACAATCCACGAAGCCCGGCATGGTCCTCCCTGCCGGGCTTCTTCGTTGATGGAGATGGTGTTGCTTGCGTCGTGACGCATCCTGATGTGAGCGGTCGGGGCGCAAGCCCAATGGCACTTACTTTAGATTGTTGGGTGGTGGTTTTCGGGTTTGGAAGTGGGTTGATTTGGGTCGTCGTTTGTACGCTTCTCGGGGGTAGTGGCGATCGGGGCGGTTCGGCAGCTTGT
>JBGATC010000027.1:0-86776 GCA_044229335.1 Planctomycetaceae bacterium
TCGGTGGGACGGCTGACTGCTTGCAGTCCGCTGATCTCACCACCAGATTCCAAATCCGTGCAATTCCGGCAAAGCCTCTCAAATTCCCAACCAGTTTCTAAAACCACGGCCGTGACTCGCCTCGCGAGACACGGCCGTGGACATTTCAAAGCGGGTCTCCTGAAACGGAATGGGCGCCCATCTGCCTGATCCAACCGTGAAGACGCAATCGAGCCCCCCTGATCCGCCGCCATTCATCCTCGGGCAGTGACGGTGACGGGAGACTTCCGGGGACAAACCATTCGAGATTCCCTCACCGGTTGTCCGATCTCCCTTGTATCAGCGAGACTTGCGCTTCCAATCGTTCTCTGGAATCGATTATGCACGCCTTCATCCTGAACTACATCCAACGTCATCAACACCCAGTGAACCAGGTCCTGCATGTGATTGGAGTGCCGCTCACCTTCATCGTTTCGCTTGTCTGGCTCATTCAGGGAGCTGGATGGTGGGCGTTGGGGGCCTTCGTGGGTGGCTATCTTCTGCAGTTCATCGGGCATGCGATTGAGGGAAATGACGCTGGAGAAACGATTTTGGTGAAGCGGGCCTTAGGACTTCCTTACATCGAGATCGTTCCCCGCCCCGGTCGTGAGCGACACTAACGACTGTAGCGATCGTAACTGCCGCACCTGTTCTCCCGCCGCCTCCCAAGGCTCCCGGCTTGGAGTCGGTCGGATTCTAACGCCGATACCTCGAATGCGGGTTTCTCCGAACTTGCCGGTCCTCGGATCGGCGGGTCGTCTCTAGGCGATCCGACTCGGAGACTGACCTCAGGGGGGACGCAAGGATGCGTTGGCGGAAATCGATTCAGTGGTTGAACGCGGTCGTGTTGAGCGGGGCTGTTCTCGGGTGCAACACACCCAAGCAGGTGCACTACCTGGGTGAAGCCGATCTCCAGCATTATCGGAATACTACGCTGGGGGTGGAGTTTCCGAACATCGCCGAAGAAACACCCTCGGAAGTGGTGTATTCAGAGCGTCCTCGGACGGTCAAAGATCAGGATGCCATCGAGCCCTGGGATCTTTCGCTGTTCGAAGCGACCCACATGGCGGTAGCTAATAACAAGATGATCCGGACCCGGGCCGGTGCCCCTCAATTACTGGCGAACCCAACGCAGTCTCCCTCGATTTACGATCCCTCTTTACGGTCGACGGGCTTTCTCTTCGGGAATCGCGGCGTTGAGGCCGCCCTGTCTGACTTCGATGCGCAGTTCTCAACCAGCTTGCTCTACGGACACGCGCAGAACGCCACGAACCAGCTGGTATTGCCAGGGTTTGTCACCGATACGCAGAACGGTACCTTCCAGTCGCAACTCTCGAAGAGCATTGCCACCGGCGGGAATTTCAGCATCGCGCACAATTGGAATTATCTCGGCACGAACAATCCGGCGGTACTGTTTCCTTCGACGTACACCGGCTTCCTCAGCGCGGGTTTTACGCAACCCTTATGGGCGGGTTCTGGCGTCGAATATACCCGGATCGCCGGGCCATCACGCCAGGGGTTAGGTGCCTTGATTGGTGTGAATCAAGGGGTGACGATCGCCCGCATCAACGAAGATATTTCTGTCGCCGACTTTGAGTCGTCGGTCATCACGATGTTGCGTGACGTGGAGGATCTGTACTGGGAACTCTTCCTGACGTATCGTCAGTACGATGCTGAGCTGGCAAACCGCGAAAGTGCGTTGCGCTCGTGGCGGGAAGTCAAAGCCAAGATGGATGTTGGTGCCGCGGGGGGGAACGCTGCTGCGGAAGCACAGGCTCGCGAAAACTACTTCGATACACGGGCGCGGGTCGAGCAGGCGCTGAATAATCTCTATGTTTCTGAAAACCAGTTGCGGCGGATTCTGGGGCTGCCCGTGAACGATGGGCGAATCATCCGCCCGGCCGACAATCCGCTCGAAGCCGAGTTTGTCGTCAACTGGGAGATGTCGCTCTCGGAAGCCCTGACGAAGCGTGTGGAACTCCGCCGTCAGAAATGGCAGGTTAAGAGCCTCGAACTGCAACGGATCGCCGCTCAGAATGCCTGCAACCCGCAGTTGAACCTCGTCTCGAATTACCAACTCAACGGCTTCGGGGATACGTTGCTCTCCCAGCAGAATGCTGATGGTGTGACGGCGGATGGTTTTCACAGTGCCTACGGGAGTCTAACCCGGGGCGACCAGTCGAGTTGGACCGTTGGGCTGCAATTCGCGATGCCCGTGGGGCTGCGTGCCGCCCGGGCGCAATTGCATAACACCGAATTACAACTGGTGAAGGCCCGGACGGCGCTGTCGGCCCAGGAACTCGATATCAGCCATGAACTGGCCGAAGCGATTCAGCGGGTTGATGTGGCCTATATGACGGCCCGGACGAATTTTGATCGTCGAGTAGCGTCCGAGCGCCGAGTTGAAGCGACGCAGGCGGAATATAACGCCGGCGTCCGCGATGCCACGCTCGACCTGGTGTTGCGGGCACAAGCGAGCAAGGCGGTCGCTGAAATCGCCTACTTCACGAGTCTCGTCAACTATAACAAGGCGCTGGTCGAACTCAATCTGCGTCGCGGGACCCTGCTGGAAGTCAACAACATCTCGCTGGCGGAAGGGGAATGGGGCGAGGCTGCTCAACAAGAAGCATTGCGTCGGGCGTGGGCGCGGAGTTACGCCTGGCCGAATGACAAGCTGGATACGGCACCCGCTGAGTTTTCATCGCCCGTGCCGTACCCGAAAACAGATCTCTTTCCGGGCGTGCCAGTGACTCCTGAAACCGCCCCTGCCAGTCCGCCACCCGCTCCCGCTGCGGAACCGACGCCTGTTGGTGAAGAATAAACGCCATTGATGAAAACTGGCCGCGCACGGTTGATCTGAACATTGCACAGCGCATGATGACAGATTGGTAGATTCGAGAGGTGCCGCAAATCGTGCCGCTACGGAGCGGTCATAGGGGCGGGAATGGCGCGGTCGCAGGGGCGTGTGGTTCGCTTGATCCGGTTGCTGGAAGCGTTGCAAACCGGCCTGATGCTGAGCTCGGCGGCCCTTGCGGCCGAGTGCGGTGTCAGTCGGCGGACAATTTTTCGAGATCTCGCCACGCTTCAGGAAGCGGGGGTTCCAGTCGTTCTCGATCAGGAACGTCAGGGTTACACATTAAACGCCCGTGGCCGATTGCCGCTGGCTGAATTCAGCCTGGAAGAAATCCTCTCGCTGCTGGTGGTCTGCCAGAATCTTGGCGATCGTGAATCGGGTCTGCCGTTCCATCAGGGAGCCCGGCGTGCTGCGGCCAGAATCCTGCAGCAGTTGCCGCCACATCTGCAGGCCCGCGCGTCGGAAACGGTTGATGCGCTGGTTGTCCGACTCGATGCGCATCATGAACACGACTTGGAACAGTCCGAATCTCAGTATCGGCTCTTGCTCGATGGGTTTATCGAGCGGCGTCCCGTGCGGATCGTTTATCGCAGCTTGTTCGAACAGAAAAGCATCACCACGCTGCTGAGCCCCTATCGGTTCGTTTATAGTCGCCGGGCGTGGTACGTGATCGGACGATCGTCCATTCATCGGGCGGTGCGGACATTTCACCTGGGCCGGATTGAAGCCGCAGAACTGGTCGAGTCGAACTATCGAATTCCGGCCCGCTTCAGCCTGGATCGCTATCTCGGCCTGGCGTGGCACCTGATCCGCGAGCCGCGGGAGAAGCACGAAATCGTGATCCGGTTTGCCCCAATCGTGGCGACCAATGTCGCGGAAGTACGCTGGCATACGACGCAAACAACGCGAACACTCACGGACGGTTCGCTCGAGTGGCGGGCGACTGTCGAAGGGCTGCGGGAGATCAGTTGGTGGATTCTGGGATACGGAAAATTTGCGGAAGTCGTGTCTCCGCCGCGACTGCGCGATATGATCGCCGATCACGCTCGGGAGCTGGTGAAGGTTTATTCCGCCCCAGCAGCTCCCTCGATGCCATGAGCAAGGATCGGATCCCATGCGGTGCGTTCGCGGCTGGACATGTTGCCTGTTCGGGTTGAATACGTTCGTGCTGTGGAGTGTGGTCGGCTGTGGTGGTGGCAACGGCACTTCCGCACCCCCGGCCCAACAGACGGTGGCGGCGACCAGCACGCCTGCGGAATCGCCGGAAAACGAGGGTGATGCAGCGAGTCCCGGGAAACGCAAATTTCAGCCGGTGAAGCTGGGTGAAGCCTCGGGCACAGCCTCAACGGCCGGAAATGAGAAGCAGGCCGAGTCAGTCCTGGCCGCCATGCAGCCACTGCAGACGTTGCTCGGCAAGTGGAATGGAACGTCCCGCAAGGCTCAGATCGACGAACCGGTCTGGATCTGGGACTTCAAGACGAACAAGTCGCAGCCGGCGCTCACGTTTCGTTCCGAGAAGAACGTCTACGTCCGTGAAGGACGCCTGACGTACCTCCCGTCAGAGCAAGCCTACGAGTTTGCTTACACCACTCCCGAAGGGGAGAAGCGGTCGCTCCGGGGCAACTTCACGAAGCCGGTGCAGGATGTCGCAGGCGACAACAGCAAGAAGTTACAGCGGACGTACAAACTGACGTTGCAGGGGGCGGGCGAAGGGAACGAGCAGTGGCAGCTCGCCTTCGAACAGCTGGAAAATGACCGCTATTTGCTCGAAGTCGATCGGAAGCGTGGCGCGGGTTCCTTCCAGCGCGTCGATACGATTCACTCGCAACGCGAAGGGACGTCGTTCGCCCTCAGCGACACCGACTATGGCGACAAGACCTGCATCATCTCACAAGGTCTCGGCACATCGACTGTGACCTACAAAGGTCAGTCGTACTACGTGTGCTGTAGCGGGTGTCGGGCGGCGTTCGAAGAAGATCCGGAACGCTGGATCGCGAAGTGGGAAGAGCGGAAGAAGATGAAAGCCGCAAAGTAGCCACGGTGAGTGTGGCCGTAGATGCTCCACGGGCGCGAAGACGCAAGCGGCTTAGGCGAGGACTGGTTCGGTGCTGGCGAGGCTGGTCGCTTTGGCGACGAGTTGCCGCGGGCTGAACGGTTTCTGGAAGACCCCGTCGACGGGCAGGCACTGCTCTTCGTCTGAGGGGGTGTGATCGGTCAGCAGCAGGCACGCCGCTGACAGAGCACGAATCTGGGCGAGGAGCGCTCCCCCATCCTGCTGAGCAATGCACTCTTCGGCGATGACGAGCGTGGGATGTGTCCGCTCGATCATGTCGTGGGCGGTTGTCGGGTTGGTTGTCGTGTGGACTTCATAGCCCGCCCGCTCCAGTTTCAGTGCCAGGATGCGGTTGACGTGCGGTTCGTGATCGCAAACGACGACGTGCGGTGCGGAGTGCATGGGGATCGCCTTCTGGGCTGACCGTGGGGACGACGCAGGTGCCGAATCGCAACGTCAGTTGCGGTCCACGTAACCCTAGGTTGCCTTTTGGCGACTGTCCAACGGCGATTCTGAACCCGTTGTCACCCCCGGCATGAGATGTCGCGTGCGTGCCGGACGTATCGATTCCGCCGCCTGGCGCGTCTGTGCTTCCAGGGCTTGGGAAGCCCGGCATCGTGTTCATTGCTGGGCTTCTGCGTTTTGAGCGGCGTGAGCCCTCCGGGTCATTGCTCGCCGGTTGATTGACTGTCGGTCGTGGACGAAGAAGGGCCCCAGCCATCGGAATGGCTGGGCTTCAGTCAGATCGCGCTGGTGATCCCCGGTATTCCGGTGGGGGCGCTTTGCGTTTCGCCTCATGATCGGCCTAAAATCAACGTTCGTTGACGTGTTCCCGAACTTCATTGATTCACGCGCTGGGAGTCCGCTGCCGATGTTGCACCCGTCACAATCCTGGATGGCCTGCGGGCTGATGCTGGCCTCGTTGTGGACTGCCTCCGCGGCTGGGGAAATCGATCAGCAGGTGCCGGAAATCGCGCCGACGATTCACGATGGCGACCAACCCGTCCCGACGGGCAAAGCTGATTTCACCAAGGGGCCGAACCCCGAGTGGATCTGGGGTGAGACGCCCACCAAGAACTATCTGCTGCGGACAACGTTTCAGGGACCCACCCAGGGAGCCCGTCTGCGGTTTACGGCCGATAACGGCTGCACCGTCACCATCAACGGGAAAAAAGTCGGCTCGAGCGACGATTGGAACACCGCGACCGATGTGGAAATTCAACCGCACCTCAAGTCGGGTGAAAATGAAATTCTCGTGGAAGCGACCAATGCTGGAGGGGTCGCGGCGTTTGTCGCCAAGTTGATTCTCACCCGCGCTGATGGCAAGGTCGATTATCTGGTCACTGGGAAAGACTGGACCGCCGCGGAGAATTCCAAGGCCGCTGCTGTCCCCGTGAAGATCATCGGGAAGCACGGTGATCAGCCGTGGGGAGCGGTGTTGACGGGTGAAGTCGCCACGGCCCGCGGACTCTTTGAGGTCCCTCAAGGGTTTCAGGTCGAACGCCTCTACACCGTGCCGAAAGACAAACTCGGTTCATGGGTGGCGATCACCACCGATGATCGTGGCCGGTTGATCGTCAGCGATCAGGGTGACAAGGGGCTGTGTCGCATCACACCCGGACCAGTCGGCTCCAAAGAACCGACGAAGGTCGAGCACCTCGACGTCAAGATTTCGTCGGCGCAGGGGCTGCTCTACGCCTTTGGCAGCCTGTACGTCTCGGTCAACGGTGGACGAGGAAGCGGACTCTATCGGGTGCGCGATACGAACAACGATGACCAGTACGATGAAGTCGTGAAACTCAAGGATCTCCGTGGTGGTGGTGAACACGGGCCGCATGCGCTGGTCCTCTCACCGGACGGGAAGTCGATCTATCTGTCCTGCGGCAATCACACGCAGCCGCCCTTTAATCCAGGTGACGAGCAATCCAATCCCGACTTCAAGAGTCGCATCCCCACCAACTGGAGCGAAGACCACATTCTGCCGCGTCAATGGGATGCCAACGGGCATGCCCGGGGCATTCTTGCGCCAGGGGGCTGGGTCGCCAAGACCGATCCCGAAGGAAAGACTTGGGAAGTCTTCACGATGGGCTATCGCAACCAGTACGACATGGCCTTCAACGCCGATGGCGAACTCTTCGTGTACGATGCCGACATGGAATGGGACATGGGTTCGCCCTGGTACCGGCCGACGCGCGTCAGCCACGCGACCAGTGGCAGCGAATTCGGCTGGCGGAGCGGGACCGGCAAATGGCCGGCTTACTATCAGGACAGTCTTCCCGAACTCGTCAATATTGGCCCAGGGTCGCCCGTGGGAGCGGGCTTCGGCTACGGGACGAAGTTCCCCGCCAAGTATCAGAAGGCGTTGTACATCTGCGACTGGACCTTCGCGACGATGTACGCGATCCACATCGAACCCGATGGGGCCAGTTACAAAGCCACGAAGGAAGAGTTCGTCGCCCGTACACCGCTGCCGCTGACCGACATGACAATCGGCAAGGACGGAGCGATGTACTTCACGGTCGGCGGCCGGGGGACGCAGTCGGAACTCTACCGGGTCACTTATGTCGGCAAGGAATCGACAGCCCCCGTCAATGCGCACGATGAGACGGGCAAGGAACTGCGGGCGCTCCGGCATCAACTGGAAGCGTACCATCAACCGCTGCAGAATCCGGCGGATGCCATCAAGTTGGCGCTGGCGAATCTCGGTCATCCCGATCGCTTCATCCGCTATGCGGCGCGCATCGCGCTGGAACATCAGCCCTGCGCACTCTGGCAAGATCAGGCCCTCAAGGCGACCACGCCGGATGCGATCAACACCGCGGTGATTGGACTGGCCCGGCAAGGTGATGCAGCCCTGCAACCGGCCCTGCTTTCCGCATTGAGCAAACTCAATTGGGACCAACTGACCGAATCGCAGCAGCTCGGGGCGTTGCGGGCCTACCAACTCGTCTTCATTCGGACTGGTGCCGCGACGGAAGTCGATCGGGAACGCCTCGACAAACTGTTCGCTCCGAAATTCCCGGCAACCAGTGCCGCGGTCAATCGAGAGTTGATCAACCTGCTGGTTTACCTGCAGTCACCCACGATCGCGAAGAAGGGTGTGGAACTCCTCGGCGGACCGGATGTCGCCTCGCTCGATTCGCTCGGTTCGCTGCTCGAACGCAACAAGGGCTATGGCGGCAGCATCGCGGCGATGCTCGCCAACCAGCCCGATCAGCAGAAGTATCACTACGCATTCGCCCTGCGGAATCTGAAAGCGGGGTGGACCCCGGAATTGCGCAAGCAATATTTCAGCTTCCTCTCGCGGGCACAGAACTGGAGCGGTGGTTCAAGCTTCAAGGGCTTCATTCGCAACATCGATAAAGACGCCTTCGAAAACGCGACTGATGTGGAACGCCTGGCGATCGAAGCGACCGGGGCGCGTCAGCCGTACAAGGCCCCGGAATTGCCGAAGGCCAAAGGACCGGGGAAAGACTGGACCCTCGACCTTGTGCTCGCTTCCGCACAAACGGGGCTGATGAAGGGTCGCGACTTCAAGAACGGTGAGAAGATGTACGCCGCCGCCCGTTGCGTGCTTTGTCATCGTTTCGCGGGTGATGGCGGGGCGACCGGTCCGGATCTCACGCAGCTCGCTGGACGCTTCAATCCGAAAGACCTGACAGAATCGATCCTCGACCCGAACAAGGTCGTCTCCGATCAATTCCGCGCAAGCATCGTGGTGACTTCCAGCGGCAAGGTCTACACCGGAAAAATCGTCAGCGAGACTGCCGACTCGATCCTCATCGTCACCAATCCGGAAGATTCGGCGGCTGTGGCCGAGGTCAAGAAAGCCGACATCGAAGAGCAGAAGCCGTCGCCGACGTCGTTGATGCCGAAGGACTTGCTCAAGACGATGAATGAAGCCGAAGTGCTCGATCTGCTGGCGTATCTGCTGTCGCGCGGGAATCCGCAAGACCCCATGTTCCGCAAGTAGACGCCTTCGCACTTGGTCCGACCGAACCACGCGCGACCACTGGTTGCGCGTGGTTCGGCTTTGACAGGGAGTGGCCCCATGTCATCCGTTCGTCCCGCTCTCACAGTGCTGGTTACGGCCGTGCTGTCTTCAGTGATCGGCTGGTCGATGGTCACCGCGGCCGAGCCAACGATCGACTTCGATCGCCAGATCCGTCCGATCCTTTCCGAGAACTGCTTTCAATGCCACGGCCCCGCTGAACAGGGGCGGGCAGCCGATTTGCGACTCGACACCCGCGATGGTGCGACGACGAAGCATGGGGATCACGCTGCGATCGTTCCCGGCCAGCCAAACGTCAGCGAACTCGTGAAGCGAATCCGCTCGGCTGATCCCGATGTGGTCATGCCTCCGCCAAAATCCAATCACAAGCTGACGGCTGCTGAAAAGGATGCACTGGAACGCTGGATCGCTGCCGGGGCCAATTACAGCCAGCATTGGGCCTTCGTTCCATCGGTCCGCCCGTCCATTCCGCTCACACGTCCTGAGACAGGCGTCGTCCGGAATCCGCTCGATTCCTTCCTCTTGAAGCGATTGGAACAGGAAGGCTTGAAAGCGGCTCCCGAGGCCGATCGGGCGCGGCTGTTTCGTCGCATCACCATCGACCTTACCGGCTTG
The DNA here is from genome assembly GCA_044229335.1 of Planctomycetaceae bacterium. Taxonomy (GTDB): domain Bacteria; phylum Planctomycetota; class Planctomycetia; order Planctomycetales; family Planctomycetaceae; genus DSVQ01. The sequence goes on from JBGATC010000027.1 coordinate 9,553, forward strand.
CCTCCCACACCGGACGAGCTGGATGCCTATCTGGCCGATCTTGGACCGGACGCCTATGACCGAGCGGTCGATCGGCTGCTGAGTTCACCGCGCTACGGCGAACGGATGGTCTGGGAATGGCTCGATGCCGCCCGCTACGCCGACACCAACGGCTATCAGGGCGATCCGACCCGCGCAATGTGGTACTGGCGCGACTGGGCGGTCGCAGCGCTCAACGGGAACCAGCCGTTCGATCAGTTCACGCTGGAACAACTCGCGGGTGATCTGCTCCCATCCCCGACGCAGTCACAACTCATCGCAACGGGCTTTCACCGTAATCACATGATCAACGGCGAAGGGGGCCGCATCGCGGAAGAGTCGCGGATCGATTACGTGCAGGATCGCGTCGAAACGACAGGCACCGTCTGGCTGGGACTCACCTTCAACTGCTGCCGCTGCCACGATCACAAGTTCGATCCCATCGCCCAGCGGGAATACTATCAACTCGCGGCATACTTCAATTCGATCGAAGAGACCGGTGGCAACGACGCCCGCGGCCTCGCCAACCCGGTGATGAGTCTTGCCTCGCCTGAGCAGCAGCAGCGGCTCGTCACACTCCGCGACAGCGAACAGCAGGCGAACAAGACCCGAGACAACGCCGAGCAGGCCGCCCGCGCGGAGCAGGCCGATTGGGAAGCGAAGCTGGTTGCGGCCGGGACGACCGACGACAAGACACCGTTGCGCTGGACGCCACTTGAACCGAACGAGTTGAACGCCGAGCACGGCACGACTTTGAAGCATCACGGTGCGGGCGTCATCACAGCGGAAGGGACCAGCCCGCCGCAGGAAACCTACACACTGCTGTTCCCTTCACCCGGTCAACCAGTGACCGGGCTGTTGCTCGAAGCTCTGCCGGATGAACGCTTCCCGAATCATGGCCCGGGTCGTGCGGACAATGGGAACTTCGTCCTGTCGGAGTTGATTGTGGAAGTCTACGGGGCGCGGGTCGATTACGATCCCCTGCGCGTCGACTTCGCACAAGACGGCTGGCCAGCCGCTGCGGTCAATGATGGCCAATGGGAGACCGGCTGGGCAGTGCTGCCGGCGTTCGGCAAGCCGCATCAACTGACCGCCGCGTTTAAGCAGCCGTTGAATGTCGCTGCCGAACGACCGCTGGTCATTCGGTTGGCGTTCCGCACTCCGCATGTGCAACATACGCTGGGGCGGTTTCGACTCTCGGTGACCACCGAACCGATGGAACGCCTCCGCGGGCTCGCAGAAGATGTCCGGAAGGCGTTAGCGATCGAGGCGAAAGACCGGACGAACGAGCAGCAGCAACTCGTCACCAAACATTACCTCGACAATCACGCCGCCGTTGTCACTGCCCGGAATGCCGCCAACGCTGCGAAATCCGCTCGGGACGACTATGAACGCAGCCTGCCCCGCACGATGGTGATGCGGGACCGGGCACAACCCCGCGAGACCTTCATCCTGGTGCGCGGAGCTTACGACAAGCCGGCTGACAAAGTCACACAGGGTGTTCCCGACGTCCTCCCGAAGCTCCCGGCCGACGCCCCGGCGAATCGGCTCGCACTCGCCGAGTGGATCATCCGCCCCGATCATCCCCTCACGGCCCGTGTCGTTGTCAACCGCATGTGGCAGACATTTTTCGGCGTCGGACTCGTCAAAACTTCCGAGGATTTCGGTTCACAGGGGGAACCGCCGGTTCATCCAGAACTCCTCGACTGGCTCGCCCGCGAGTTCATCGACAGCGGTTGGGATGTGAAGCACATCCATCGACTGATCGTCACGAGTGCGGCCTATCGGCAGTCTTCCAAGGTGGATGAAGCGCTGGTCGAACGCGATCCCCAGAATCGGCTTCTCGCCCGTGGCCCGCGGTTCCGTTGGCCGAGTTGGATGCTCCGCGATCAGGCGCTCGCTGCAGCGGACCTGCTTGTCGAACATGTCGGCGGTCCCCCGGTAAAAGGCTATCAGCCGACCGGAATCTGGGAAGAAGCGACCTTCGGGCAGATTCGGTACCAGCCCGATAGCGGGGCTGCGTTGTACCGGCGCAGCGTCTACCAGTTCTGGCGGCGGATCGTCGCGCCGACGATGTTCTTCGACATCGCCAGCCGTCAGACCTGTACGGTCAAAGTCGAGCGGACCAACACGCCGCTGCATGCCCTGGCGACCCTCAACGATGTGACTTATGTCGAGGCTTCGCGCGTGCTGGCGGAACGCATCCTCGCTGCCGCTCCCGATGATGCCGGTCGCCTGACCGCCCTGACACGCAGGGTTCTTTCCCGCAGTCCGACTCCGTTCGAGCAGGACCGGTTGCTGGCCCGACTGGCCCGTTTGAAGGCGGAATATGCTGCGGATCCGAATGCTGCGGAGGCCCTCGTCAAAGTTGGTGCGTCTCCGGTCGACAGCCGCTTTACTGCTCCCGAAATCGCCGCCTGGACCGGCGTGTGCCAGATCGTCCTGAACCTCGACGAAGCCCTCACGAAAGAATAGCGTCCCTCACGGTGCTGACGGAGTTCGCCGATGTCTGTCTGGAATGCCTTACGACAATCGCTGACACGCCGGGAATTGTTCCAGCGCTCGGCCCAAGGTCTCGGCGCGGCTGCCCTCGCTGGTCTGCTGCAGCGCGAGACACGGGCGGCTCCGGGGCTGGCGGGACTGCCGCATCACCCGCCCAAGGCCAAGCGGGTCATCTATCTCTTTATGAATGGGGCTCCGCCGCATGTCGATACGTTCGACTACAAGCCGGGGATGGAAGCCTACCGCGGGCAGGAAATCCCGGAATCGATTCATAAAGGCCAGCGGCTCTCGACGATGACGCAGGGGGCCAAGAAGCTCGTGCTGCCAGCACTTCCCGGCTTTAAGCAGCATGGTCAATCGGGAGCGTGGGTTTGTGACTATCTGCCACACACAGCGAGCATGGCTGACGATCTCTGCTTCATCAAGTCGATGCACAGTACCTCGGTCAATCATGCACCGGGGATCTGCTACTTCCTCACGGGAGCAGAAATCCCCGGCCGTCCGAGTCTCGGGGCCTGGCTCAGCTACGGCCTTGGCAGTCCGACCGATGAACTCCCCTCGTACTGTGTGATGACCTCGCGCGATAAGGAGGCAAGCTGCGGACAGATCTTCTACGACTTCTACTGGGGATCGGGCTTTCTGCCGTCGAAGTTCCAGGGGGTGAAGTTCCGGGGGAATGGAGAGCCGGTCTTGTATCTCTCGAATCCCGAGGGGCAATCACGGACCGTGCGGCGTGAACTGCTGGATGATCTCGCAGCCCTCAACAGTGCGCATCATCAGGAATTCGGCGACCCCGAGATTCTGACCCGCATCGCCCAGTACGAAATGGCCTACAAGATGCAGGCCAGTGTTCCTGAATTGACCGACTTCACCACCGAGCCTCAGCACATTCTGGAAGCGTATGGTCCCGATGTGCATCGACAGGGATCGTTCGCTTACAACTGCCTGATGGCCCGACGACTCGTCGAACGGGGCGTGCAGTGCGTGCAGTTGATGCACGCGGGCTGGGATCATCACCGCAATTTGACGACGCAGTTTGTGATTCAGTGCAAAGACACCGATCAACCAGCCGCCGCCCTCGTCAAAGACCTCAAGCAGCGGGGCCTGCTCGAAGACACGCTGGTGATCTGGGGGGGCGAGTTCGGCCGTACGCCGTTCCTGCAGGGGAATTTCGCCGAGACGAAGAACTGGGGCCGCGATCATCATCCCTACGCCTTCACGATCTGGATGGCCGGCGGTGGGGTGAAGCCGGGGATGAGTTACGGGGCCAGTGATGAGTTCGCCTACAACGCCGTGGAGAATCCGGTCCATGTTCACGACTTCCAGGCGACGGTCCTGCATCTTCTGGGGATCGATCACGAACGGCTGACGTACCGTTTCCAGGGCCGTCAGTTCCGTCTGACCGATGTGCATGGACACGTTGTCCAACCGGTGCTGGCATAAAACATGGTAGGGTGGGGCGAGTCCTCGAGGCCCGACATTATCGTAAATCGACCTTGGTGGGCCTCGCAGACTCGACCCACCCTATGAAGAAAGTTCTCCGCATGCGAAACGTCTTGTGTCTGGTCCTTTGCAGTGGGATGTCGACGAGCGTTTTCGCGGAAGACCTCTTTGTCGCGACGCCGCTGACGCAGCCGGGGGAGTTCACCGTGGGGATTGAAGGCCCGGCGTGCGATCGGTCTGGTGCGGTCTTTGCGGTCAATTTCAGCAAGCAACAGACGATCGGCCGCGTGACTCCGGATGGGAAAGGGGACGTCTTCGTCACGCTTCCTGGTGAGAGCACCGGCAACGGGATCGTCTTCACGCCGTTGGGCCGGATGTTCGTTGCCGATTACGTCGGGCATAACGTCCTGGCGATCGATCCCGCGACCAAGGCGGTCACCGTCTTTGCTCATGAGCCAAAGATGAATCAGCCGAACGATCTCGCAATCGCTGCCAATGGTCGACTCTATGCCAGCGATCCGAACTGGACCAACGGCACTGGCCAACTCTGGACGATCGGGACCGATGGCAAAGTTGATCTGCTGGCCTCCGGACTGGGAACCACGAACGGCATTGAAGTCAGCCCCGATGGCAAAACGCTCTATGTGAATGAAAGTCTGCAGCGCAACCTGTGGGCCTTTCCGATCGAAGGGCCGGCAAAACTCGGACCGAAGAAGCTGCTGAAGCTCTTCCCCGACCACGGCTTCGACGGCATGCGTTGCGACGCCACCGGGCGGCTGTTCATCACGCGGTACGGCAAAGGGACCGTCGCGGTCGTTTCACCGGACGGAGAAGTCCTCCGCGAGATCGATGTGCTCGGCAAGCAACCGAGCAACCTCTGCTTCGGCGGCCCCGATGGCAAGACGGTCTACGTGACTGAAGTCGAACACACACGGCTGGTACAGTTCCGCGTCGATCAACCGGGGCTGGCGTGGACACGCTGGGCGAAGTAAGACCCACCCCAAGCAGGGGGTGGGCGTCAAGAGATTCTTTTCAACCCGCATCAGGAATTCGATTCGATGACACCGCAGGAACAGGCTGAAACGCTGGGCATCACGTTCGCGAAGCAGGAGCCGGGGTATCTCAACCTTTGCATCCGTTCGGGGAATCTGCTGATCACGTCTGGGCACGTCAGCGATCTCAAAGGGAAGCTGGGGGCTGGTGTGACGGTCGCGGAAGGAGCCGCAGCGGCGCGCGACTGTGCTGTGAAGATTCTCCGCTCGGTCTGGAACGCCCACGGCACGCTGAACGGGCTGCGGGTGCTGAAGGTCCTCGGCTGCGTGAACTCGTCACTCGACTTCACCGAACAGCATCTCGTCATCAATGGCTGCTCGGACCTGCTCCACGAGATCTATGGCAAGACCGGCGATGGGTACCACGCCCGGAGTGCGCTCGGGTTCGCGCAATTGCCGACGGGTGCGGCGGTCGAAGTCGAAGCCATCTTCGAGATCAAGTAATCATCATGCACCCTGGAAGCCCCGCCATTGCGATGGCTGGGTCTGGCTCAAAATGATCGCGAAGACGCAAGCGGCGAAGCATACTTCCAGTTGTTAGATGCGGCCAATTCATCGAGCCGCAGGAGCTGATTGTATTTGGCAAGCCGCTCACTGCGGGCAACCGAGCCAATCTTGATCTGACCTGCTCCCGTTGCCACAGCCAGGTCAGCAATCGTCACGTCTTCCGTTTCACCACTCCGGGCGGAGACGACCGTCCGGTAACCAGCCTGTTGGGCTAGTTTGAGCGTCTGCAGCGTTTCGGTCAGTGTGCCGATCTGGTTCAACTTGATGAGGACTGCATTCGCAACGCCGTGGTCAATGCCGCGTTGTAATCGCTGCGGGTTCGTGGCGAACAGGTCGTCGCCGATGAGCTGGATGCGGCTGCCGAGGCGCTCGGTTGCCCGTTTCCAGCCGGCCCAGTCATCTTCAGCGAGTGCATCTTCAATGCTGACGATCGGGTAGGCCGTGACCCAGCGTTCGAGTCGGTCGAGCATTTCCTCGGCTGACCAGCGTGCCCCGCCGGTTGCTGCCAGGGTGTAGGTCCCGTCGCTGTAGAAGTGCGTCGCCGCGACATCGAGGGCGATCGCCAGATCGGCCCCCGGTCGATACCCGGCCGCTTCGATGGCCTGCATCAGCAAGTCGAGGGCTTCATCGTTCGACCGCAGCCGTGGACCGTAGCCCCCTTCATCGCCGACGAGCACACCATCGTAACCGGCTGCGTTCAGGACCTGTCCCAGCGCGTTGTAGGTTGTGATGATCCAATCCAGTCCCTCGGCATAGCTTTTCGCGCCGACGGGCATCAGGAGAAAATCCTGCAGGTCGAGTTGTCCGCCGGCGTGTTTGCCGCCGGAGATCATGTTGACCATCGGCAGCGGCATCGATGGGGATGACAGCCCCTGGTGTTCGTCGCGCCAAAGTTGGGCGAGGTGTTCCACGAACGTCTGGCCTTGCGCATCGGCAATGGCCATGGCTGTTGCCAGCGACGTGGCGAGGATCGCGTTGGCACCCAGCCGCTGCTTGTTGGGTGTTCCGTCGAGTTCGATCAACTGCAGATCGATGTCGGATTGCCGGTCGGCCGTGGTTCCGACGAGCCTGCGGGCGATCTCGGTGTTCACGTGATCTACCGCTCGCCGCACGCCCCGACCGCTGAGCCGTGTGCCGCCGTCACGCAGTTCCCACGCTTCCGCAGCTCCAGTGCTGGCCCCGGACGGCGCAATCGCGCGACACAGACGGCCCCCCGCACACGTGACTTCGGCTTCGACGGTCGGCCGTCCCCGGCTGTCGAAGACTTCGCGGGCGTGAATTTGCGTGATGCGTGGCATGGAGGTTGGTCCGTGGTTTGTTGTCAGTTGTCAGTGGCAGGAGGAGACTCGGGGAGTGTGCTGAACCAGAGGTAGAAGCAGTGGTTGATGGAAGGCGGGGGATCGAGCAGCCAGGCATGAGAAAGCGTGCGGACATGCGTTCGCTGCCAGTCGTGTGGGAGATAATCGACCGGGCTTTTGCCGTCGATGCGGGCGAGCAGACAGCCTGCCAGATGCCGCACGCTCCTCTGTGAAATGGCTGCGAAGTCCGGTCCCGTCGTCTGGGCCAGTCCCTGTTGATAGGCATCCCAGAATCGTTTCGTCAGCCCAGCGATCGCCCCAGGTGCGAGCACCGGCAACAGCGACTTCAGCAGCAGATGGCTCAGGAAGAAGCCGACATCGAACGCCGGATCACCCCAATGGGCCGTCTCGAAATCGACAAGTGAGACACCATCAGGATGGAACAGCACGTTCTTCGGGCTGAAGTCGGCATGGACCAGGCATTCCCGATGTGCGGCCATCTCGTCGAGTAGAGCCGTTACCGCTGGCTGCAGTTCTGTATGCACACGGGCAATGTAACGATAGAACGGATCGATCCGTAGTTCGTCGAATAACGACCAGTCGTCGGCATCGGGGAGCAACGTCCGCTGGCCAAACGTCGTCCGGTGGATCGTGGCCAGGTATGATCCTAACGTCTCTGCGACTTGCGGATCGGCTTCCCCCCGCAGCAGCGCCCCCTTCCAGACGACATGATCCGGTCGGATCGCTTCGATCCCGAGAACGAAGTTCGGCCGGTCCTCGAACAAGACCCGCGGAATCACACCAGACGACAGCCGCGGCGCGAGGACTCGCAGGACGTCCGCTTCACGATAGATTCGTTCACAGCGGCTGAGCCACTCGATTTTCGTCCGCAGTTGCGGCTGGGCCTGTTTGAGGACGAACGCCGAACCGTCGGCGACGTCGACACGCAGCACGATGTTCGATACGCCCCACGCCAACGGCGCGATGCGCGCCATCGCGTGTCGATCGAGCCTGCCTGAGGCGATGAGATAGTCCCGTGCAGATTCGGGAGTCAGAGCCTCCATCAGCTCGCCTGCGATCGTTCAGGACAAAGACTATTCGTCCGCATCGGGGAGTTTGTCCTCTTCGTACTTCTTCAGTGTGGCTTCCAGGCTCGCCTTGCGGGGGCCGTCGCTCAGCTCGATGGCCGCTTTCTGGCGGGCGATGGCCCCGTCGCGGTCGCCGCGCAGGTAGAGCAGTCGAGCAAGCGTATCGAGCGCGGCCGCTCGGCTGTTGTTATCGCCGTCGACGGTGGCTGCTTCCGCGAGTTTCTCCGCGAGGGCCCGATCGAGGCCGTCGATGTCCTTGGCGGTCGCGTACATCCACGCGGCCTGATTCCGGGTCATCGACTTCGTTTCGGCGTGTGTGTCAATCTTTCGCAGGACCTCGTTCGCAGTGGTTGCATCTTTCGCCGCCATGGCAACCCGCAGCCGGGTGAAGAGCGCGGTGGGCACCATCTTGGGCGGTGCGGCCGCGAGGAGTTCCTCAGCGGGGGCAACCGCGTCTTCGGGCTTTTGGGCACGCAAGGCGACAGAGATTGCGAGACTGGCTTTGCGGGCGATCGCGAGGAACCGCTGACGCTCTTCGTACTCTTTCTTGGCGAGTTCGATGTCATAACTGCCGGCCAGTACCGATTCGAGCAGACTCTCAGTCAACTCCATCGGATGTCCGATCCAGGCGACCCGCTGCTGCTTGTCGATGATGAATGCGGTGGGAATCCCGGATTGACCGGCGGCTTCCATCCAGTTGCGGGCCATCGCCCCTTTCTCGTCTTCGCTCGTGTCGTCCAAGGCCACGCGATACGACATCTTGTCCCCCATTTCTTTGAGGAACGGGTCGACCTTTTCGAGATCGCGTTCCCAGCAGTCCTGACCGATGACGATGAGACCCTTGTCGACGAACTGCTTGTGGAGTTCATTGAGATGCGGGATCGACGTGCGACACGGGCCGCACCAGGTTGCCCAGAATTCGACGATGTAGGCGTGGTCCTTGTCGAATGCGGCGACGGCTTCACCTTGGACCCATTTGGAAACCTGCAACTTCGGAGCAGGTGAGCCGATTGTCAGCGTCGGTTCTTTGGGGGCTGCGGGGACAGTCGGAGCCGGTTGAGCCGGGCGAATGGTCGCGGCACCAATTGTGGTGGAAGCAGGCTGACGTGGCTTGCCCAGTGCGCCAGCGAGTGCCAACACACCCCGGGCGGGAATTGCTTCATGCGTCACCATCGCGGTCGGACCGCTCGGTGGCGGTGCAGCGCGTTTCTTTTTTGCGCGGGGCGTCTCTGCAGGAGGCTCCTTGCCTTCCTCTTCCGCGGGAGGACCATCGAGAGTGTAGGGTCGAATGCGGGAGACGTGGCCGATCGCATTCCCGGCAGCGTCGAGCACGGCCGCACCACTCGAACCGGGAGCCCAGGCGGTGCTGACGTTGATGCGTTCGTGCTGCAGCGATTCGAGCGTATTCTCGGCAGCTTTCCCTTTTCCCAGGCGGAAGAAACGGTTGACGATGCCGTTGCTGAAGTACCCGAGTTGATCAAACGGATCGCTGAAACAGAAGACGTCATCGCCGACCGCGAGGTGATCCTGCAGGGGGAGGTACGCGAGTTGGCTGGCCTCAATTTTCAGCAGGCAGGCGTCGAGTCGCTTGTGAGCGGACAGGAGTGCGGTCACCGCATGGACTTTGCGCTGACTGTCGACCGCGACGAGATAACCGGTTTCCATACCACGCAGGGGAGTCACGCAGTGGTAGCAGGTGGCAATCACGCCATCCGGGGTGAGGGCGTAGCCTCCCGAGAGGAGCAGTTCCCAGGGGGCATCGTCATGCCGTCGTGCATACCAGCCGACGCGGACCAATGCAGCCCGCGCCCGGTTGGCGATTTCTCGATTCGGCAGCCGCCGGGTATTGGGGGCCGGGAGTTCCAGTTGCAGTGTCTTGAGTGGCTCTTCCAGGGCGGTGTGAATCTCTTTCACCCCGAGGAGTTTTCCACCTTCCAGCAGAGCTGCCGCTTGCTTCAGTAATTCGCGGTCCCGGGCCAAGGTGCCACTCGTTTCGATCGCGGTTCCGGGAGCCTGTCCACAGGCCGGTTTCGCGATCACGAACAGACCGAGAAGAGCAGTCCCAATCAGCAGCCGTGAGTTACGCAGGGACGACACCATCTTGAGACTCTCCCGAATGGGGACTGATGTAGACGTAGTGATCGTCGCTGATTCTATCGTGCCGTGAAGCGGGGGGAATCCCCGCTACGCAGATTCTTTCAGGAGGCCAACCGGTGCGATTCAACTGAGTCTGTTTGGTGGCAGAGCGATTCCGGTCAACGTATGATCGTCGGCTCAGATTTCCGGTTCCATCAGCGTTTGAGGAGACATCGCATGCAGCCGTGGTCGATTGGCGTGTTCGCATCGGTCGATGCCGGGTTGGGAGTCCATCTCGACGTGGCCCAGGAACTGGGAATCCCGACCGTGCAGGTCCACGCGCCGCACCAGGGGACGCGGACGCCGGAACAGGCGCAGGCTTTCCTGGAACGCTGCCGCAAGGCGGGGATTACGATCACCTGTGTCTTCGGTGGATTCGATGGTGAAAGCTACGCCGACATCGCGACGACCGCCCGGACTGTCGGGCTGGTTCCAGCCGCGACGCGAGCGGCCCGCATTCAGGAGATGAAAGAAATCTCCGACTTCGCGAAGCTGCTCGGTTGTCCGGCGGTGGGACTGCATATCGGCTTTGTGCCGGCCCGCGGGTCAGCCGACTATCAGGGTCTGCTCGAAGGGACCCGCGACCTGCTCGACCATGTGGCGAAGAATGGTCAGAACGTCCATCTCGAAACCGGCCAGGAAACGGCCGACCATCTGCTCGAGTTTATCCACGACGTTGACCGCAAGAATCTGTTCATCAACTTCGACCCGGCGAACATGATTCTCTACGGGACCGGCAATCCGATCGAAGCTCTCAAGAAGGTCGGCCACCTCGTCCGCAGCGTCCACTGCAAAGACGCGAAGTGGGCTCCGGCCGACGTACGCGGGACCGCCTGGGGTTCAGAAGTCGCCCTGGGAGAAGGGGACGTCGGGATGGAAACGTACCTGCGGACCCTGCTCGAACTCGGCTATCGCGGCCCGCTCACCATCGAGCGCGAGATCGCCCACGATCGTGATCGCCAGAAACGCGACATCGGTACTGCCGCCGCCCTGTTGCAACGATTACGGGCCGAGATTCTGCCCGCGTAATTGGACGAACGGTTCAAGAACATGACGAAAGATGCCGGGCGTTGTCTTCAACGCCCGGCATCTGCATTTGGTGGTCAGGGTTGCGGGTCTATCGAAAGGCAGAAGCCCGGCATGCAGAGCCATGCCGGGCTTCAAGGCTCCATGTTGTCAGACGCTATTCCGCGATGACGGTGTTCCGCAGGACGCCGAGGTGCTCGATCTCGACTTCAACCACGTCGCCCGGTTTGAGAAAGACCGGCGGCTTGCGGGCGGCCCCGACTCCCGGTGGCGTGCCGGTAAAGATCAGGTCGCCCGGTTGCAGCGTCGTGATCTGCGAAATGTGGGCGATGAGCGCATCGATGCCGAAGATCAGTTCCTTCGTCGACGAGTCCTGCATCGTCGCCCCATTCAACCGCAGTTGAACTCGAAGTGAGTGTGGATCGCCGACTTCATCTGCGGTGACGAAATACGGTCCGAGCGGGGCGAAAGTGTCGGGCGTCTTTCCGAGAAGCCACTGCCCACCGGGACGGCCTTTCTGCCAGTCGCGAGCTGAGACGTCGTTCCCGATGAGATAGCCCGCGACGTAAGGCCACGCCTTCTCTTTGGGAATGTTCTTGCCGCGCTGACCGATGACGACGACGAGTTCCGCTTCGTAATCGACTTCGTGTGAGACACGCGGGAGGATGATCGCGTCATCCGGCCCGATGATCGCCTGCGGAAACTTGTTGAAGACGACCGGTTCGCTCGGAATCGGGGACCCCGTTTCCAGCGCGTGATCGCGGTAGTTCAGCCCGATGCAGAGGAGCTTGCTGACATCCGTGAGCGGAGCGACCAGTTTCCCGGTGACAAACGGCCCGTTCTTCAAGCCGTGGGCCAGCGCACTGGCCGCGGCGGCGAGACCTTCCGGATGGGCGAGCGTGGCCCGCAAGGTCGGCGGGAGTTGCGGATCGACGGCGCAGAGATCGACATGACGTTGGTCGAGAGTCTGGCCGACGAATTTCAGACCAGCGGCGGTTTCCAGCATGCCCAATCGCACGGGGAGTTTCCTTCACAAGTAACGGGAGAAGTCGATCTGATTCTACGCCGCCAACCGCCGCTGCGGCAACGATTGCCGATTCACGGGCGGCTCAACAGATTCCGGTGGATTCCCCCGTTGGGAAATGGGGAGTTGGTCTGGGCAGAACATGGGCAGACCACTATGTACTGAGGCGGATTCTCTTGGGAGTGAAGCCATGCGACGGATTGTTTGGGTGCTGCTGTTCTTGTCGCTCATCCCGCTGACAGGATGTGCTGCCTTATGGCATGAGGTTCAGCCGCATCGCTTGAACCGCCTGAACCGCGGCACTGCACCGACCGAAGATCCCGATTTCACTGTGATCGACCGGGATGCCCCATCGCAACTGGTCGCGATGCGTTAGCGGTCGAGGCGCGCCCCCCTGTGCCTTCATTTTTGCACCCGACATCGAAGACAGAGAAACCGGGGGACTTGCGCCCCGTCCGCTAACCGGGAGCGGAGGGCGAAAGCCCAAGAACCCGCGCGGCTCCTTGTTCAATCAGGAGTTCCGCGACCTTCTGACCGAGTTGTTCGGGCTGATCTGCCTTGCCGACTGCTGACGCAATCCACCGTCGCTGGCCGGTGTGATCGAGGACCACGCCTTCCATCCGCAGTTGACCGGCATCGGTCGTGACGTGTGCCCCGACGGGGGCGTGACAGCCGGCCCGCAAGGCCCGGAGCAACGCCCGCTCGGCGAGTGCTGCGTTCCAACTCGGAAGATCGGAAATGCGTTCCAGCGCTGAACGGGTCGCGGCATCGTCCGCGCGGCATTCAAGGCCGATTGCGCCCTGACTCACTGCGGGATACATCAGCGGCGGCGACAATCGCGCACTGATTCGCGCACCGAGTCCGAGCCGAATCAGACCGGCGCTGGCGAGGACCAGAGCATCGTACTCCCCGTCGTCGAGTTTCCGCAGCCGGGTTTCGACGTTGCCGCGAATCTCTTCACAGCGGAGGTCGGGACGTGCAAACAACAACTGCGCCTGACGACGCGGGCTGCCCGTGCCGATGCGGGCTCCGCTCGGTAAGGCTGCGAGCGAGAGTTCACCGGTCCAGGATTGTGGCAGGACGAGCGCATCGGCCGTGATCTCGCGCGGAGGGACTCCGCCGAGACACAATCCCGGTGCGGATTCTGTTGGCAGATCTTTCAAGCTGTGGACTGCGAGATCGGCGCGGCCGTCGAGGACGGCGATTTGCACTTCGCGGGTGAAGACGCCCAGGCCGCCCATGTCGCGCAGTGGTTGCGACAGGACGCGGTCACCCGTCGTCGAAATCTCGACCAGCTCGACGTGAAGTTCTGGATCGGCAGCCCGCAGCAGTCCCGCGATGTAGTTTGCCTGCCATAAAGCAAGCTGGCTGCCACGAGTCGCGAGTCGCAAAGTACGCGAGGCTGGAGACGTCGTCACGCTGTTCGATCACTCAGAAGGATGTGGATTTCATGGGATGTTCGGGACCAACGCCGCGGGCAATCACTGCAACCAGCACATCAGCTACCCCCGCAGAGCGGAACGCCCGTGCGGCAGCGTCGGCTGTCGCCCCGGTGGTCAGGACATCATCTACGACCAGGATGCGCTGGTCCTTGAGGTTCCATCCCGGTTCCACCACAAACGCCCCTTGTTGCTGACGACGACGGACTGAAGGGGCTGCCCCGGTTTGCGCGGGTGTTGGTCGCGGTTTGCGAAGTATAGAGGGCCGGTAGGGGCGTCGCAATCGCTCAGCGAGACGCTGGGCAGCGGTCTCGGCGGCTCCGTGAATCCCCCACCACCGCCGTTGCCAAAACTGCGGAATGGAAACTACGAGATCGATCTCTTCTGCGAGGAAGTCAGTCAGGCGGTCATCGAGTAACAAGTCCGCCAGGGCACGCATCGTTGGACTGCCGTGTCGTTGTTGGCCGTGATGGATTTGCTGCTGGAGCAGTCCAGTGTGTACTCCCAGGGCGATCACGCGACGAAAGGCGTAGTGTTCCGTTCGGCAGAGACTGCAGCCATCGGTCGTCACGAGGTTCGGACCGACGGGAGCCGCACAGCGACGGCACCGCGGACCGGGAGCGTTTTTCAGGCTCGTCTCACATTGGTCACACCAGGCATTGAACTGGGGAAGGGGAGCGGAACAGGCGAGGCAGCTCGGGGGATAAACGAAATCGACTAGTCGATTGACCAGGGATCGGCCCCACTGAATGAGGGGGTGCGATGGCACTGGGGTTGTCGATTCGGAAGGTAGATTCATCAGACGTTTCCGGTGAGCGGTTCATCATGGAGCGGTCGGGAGCAGGTTCACAAGGGTGAGCAGTTGCAGAGACGTCGCGAAGACGCAAGTGGGGAGCAGGGGCGTTTCGACTTTCGAGGGAGAGGACGATAGGATTCGTGCGGTGAACTGAGCTGTGATACGGTGAGGACACGGGGTGAGCGGGGCGGTCGTGATTATCGGTGGCGGGCTGGCGGGGCTGGCTGCCGCATCCGCATTGGCTGAGCACGGCGTCCCGTCGACGGTGCTGGAGTCACGCCTGCGGCTGGGAGGCAGGGCCAGTTCTTTTCAGGAATCAGCGCAGGACGAATGGGTCGATAACTGCCAGCACGTCGCTATGGGCTGCTGTACGAACTTCTTTCACTTCTGCACAGCTACCGGCATTCGAGAGGAATTTGTTCCACAAGACCGCTTGAACTTCGTGGCACCCGGCGGACGTGTCACGCCGTTTTCAGCGGGACCCTGGCCTGCGCCGTTGCACCTGACGGGAGCGTTTCTGCGTCAGGCCGGGCTGAGTTGGCGCGACAAATACGCCATCGCTCGGGGACTGACTGCTCTGGCGCGGACGCCTGGGTCCGACGATGGTCGTTCGTTTGCGGACTGGCTGGCGTCTCAACGGCAGACACCGGGTGCGATCGAACGATTCTGGCATGTCGTACTGGTGAGCGCGTTGAGCGAGACGCTCGATCGCATCAGTATCCCGCATGCACGGAAGGTCTTTGTCGACGGCTTTCTGCGACATCGCGCGGGTTGGAAAGTCTTCATTCCGAAGGTCCCGCTGGAAAGTCTGTATGGACCGATCCAGACTGCGTTAGAACAGCGTGGCGTGACCGTGCGTAAGAATGCGGCTGCCGTCGGATTCACGTGGGAAGCCGGACGCATCACGGGCGTGACACTCCGTTCGGGCGAGACGCTCGGTGCGGATGACGTGATCCTGGCGGTTCCGTGGCATCGCGTGGCTGATCTGCTGCCTGTGTCGCTGGCAAACGATCCTTGGTGGTCCCGCTTTCAGCAGATCGAGTCCGCCCCCATTTCGAGCGTGCACTTCTGGTTTGACCGTCCCATCATGGCGCTCCCGCATGCCACGTTCACGACTGGGCTGGTGCAGTGGGTCTTTGCACGCCCTGCGACGGTCAAGCACGCTGACGCACATTACTATCAGGTGGTCATCAGCGCGAGTCGGGAAGTCCTCGCGGCGAGCAGTGAATCGATTCGTTCGCGAGTGCTGGATGAACTGGCCGCGGTCTGGCCGATGGTGAAGACAACGACACTTCAACACTGGCGACTGGTCACGGAACACCGGGCCGTCTTTTCGGTTACGCCCGGTGTCGAGTCGCTGCGTCCCCCACAGCGAACGCCGGTCGAGAATCTGCAACTCGCCGGCGATTGGACGCAGACCGGCTGGCCCGCCACGATGGAGGGAGCCGTCCGCAGCGGCTACCTGGCGGCCGAGAATCTTCTGGCAAGGAGGGGGACCTCGACACCCTGCCTGCAACCGGATCTGCCGACAGCAACGCTATCGCGATGGCTGTATGGCCTGTAGAGTGTTCGCTTCGCGTCCTTGAGCCGGGAAGATGATCGAGTCGCCTTATCGTCGGATTATTGGCACCTTCAGTGTGCTGATGGGCTTTACGCTCTTCGGGACGCTCGGTTTCCGGCTGTGCGAAGGCTGGTCGTGGCTCGATTCGCTGTATTTTGCAGTGATTCTAATGACCACGGTCGGGATGTCGTCGCACTCCACGATCGAGCTGCAGCCGCAGACGCAGGTCTTCATCATCGGCTATCTGATGGTGGGGCTCGGGCTCTTCACTTACAGCGTGACACAGATCGGTCAGCAACTGCTGAACCTGCAACTTCATGGCTACTGGGAGCGACGGAACATGGACCGGACAATCGACCGACTCCGCGAGCATTTTATTGTCTGCGGTTTTGGTCGAATGGGGCAGACGATTTGCGAATACCTGCATGCCCGCCGTAAACCGTTCGTTATTATTGATACGGATACCTCGCGGTTGGAATCGGCGGCTCGCAGGGAAAGCTGGCCGTACATCATCGGTGATGCGACTGACGACGAAGTCCTGATGCGCGCGGGACTGATCTATGCCAAGTCGCTGGCCTCGGTCCTGCCGACCGATGCCGACAACGTGTACGTCGTTCTCTCCGCCCGGCTGCTCAACGAAAAGATTCAGATCATTGCCCGCGCGGGTGATGAGAAAGCCATCGAGAAGATGGAGCGGGCCGGGGCGACGCGGGTGGTCAGTCCCTTCAGCAGTGGTGCCACGAAAATCGCCCGTTTCATGCTGAATCCGAGTGTTGAAGATTTTCTGGAAGTGACCGACGACCAGGGAAGCGAACTGGAACTGGCCGACATTCAGATCAATCAGAACAGTCCACTGATCGGCAAACGGCTGGCCGAGACGGATCTGCGCGAACGGGGAGTGATGGTCATCGGCATCCGTCGCAACAACGGCGAGCGGCTCATGCCTCCTCCGGGAAGCGCTGTGATTCAGGCCGGGGATTCGCTCTTCGCCTTCGGCAGCGCTCAGGCAGTGAATCAGATGATCGCTGAGTCGGTCTGAACAGGAAGGTCACGGGATCTCGGCCGGGCTGACCTGAACTTACGTCCCGCATTTATGGCATGCCGATTGCTCTCTGACACCAGAGAAGCAGGCTGCGCAGTCGGATTATGACGGTCTGTTTCCCGATGTCCACACGAGATAGGGAGTTTGGGCTGCGCGGGCTCCGGCGTGCGGTCATTCACGGTGTAAGGTTCAGTCCCGAGGGTTGTAATTCTGACATCGCCCCGGGTTCGGAGTTCGACGTCGATCATGTCTCCACGAGTTGATGCGAAAGTCGGTCGCAGCCAACGAATCCGTGGGCGAATCGCCTTCGCCCTGGTCGTGATGGTCATCGTCTGCCTGGGAGATTCCTCAGTCCGCGCACAATCCGAACGCGGGACGCTGCCGTTGCATCTCGTCTGTCGCGAGGATTGGCTGAATCGGTTGCTCGAACGGGTCGAGGTCCAGCCGGGAGTCGTGAATGACACGATTCTCGGGACAAAAATTGAGGGACAGCAGCAAACGACTACCCGTCTCCGACTCGATTTGACACCCAGCGCCGACCGGATTGCCGGGACCTTGGTCCTGCTGGGGGAGAGCTGCAGTCAGACCCGTGGTTTTTCTGATCAGGCGACGCTCTACCTCCGTGGAACGCAGCACTTTCAGGCACAGAAAGACATTCTCTTCGACGGTCTTCAGCTCTCCACGCGCTCTGCGACAGTCACTGTCCGGGCGCAGAATGAGTATCTGGGGGCGTCGACCGGCCTGGACGGGACTCCGTTGCAACCGCTGGCGTCCGGTTTCGTAATCCGCATGGCGGAACGGCGGCGGAATCAGTCCGAAGAAATTGCCCGAAACAAAGTCGCCGACAAGGTTTATCCGCGCTTTAACGGGGAGATCGATCAGCAGCTCGCCCGCGCGAATGAAGCCCTGGAATCGCAGGTTCGCTCGCGGCTGAAAACGCTGAATCTGATGCCGGTCGAGCAGCTCTGTCGATCGACCGACCAGGAACTCCACTATGCGGCCCGGTTCGTCGAGCGGGATCAGGAAGCGGAAGTGCTCCCGCCGGCGTCACCGCTGCTGGGATCGCATGGTGCCCGCCTCTTCGTCCATGCCACGCTGTTGAATCAGCTCCTCGACCGACTCCCGCTGGCGGGGCAAACGATGTCGGATCGGCAGTTGAAGAAACTGCTGGATCCAAGTGGCCCCTCCACGCCGGGAGGGGTTTCCGGGTTCGAGACGCAGATCGATTTTGATCAGCGGCGGCCGTTGAGTGTGGTGCTGGACAACGATGAGCTGATCCTGCAACTGCGCGCCCGCTTCCGTCCCGCTGGCCAATCGCTGCTGCCCCCCCTGTTGATTTCGATTCCTTACCGGGTCGTGCGTGACGAGGCGGCTCGGGACTGGGGGCTGCGTCCCGGCCAGCCGGGGATTGCAGCCCAGTCGACTGGCGGGAGCGCTAATACGTTGCCTCCCGCTGCGGAGTCGCTGTTGCGTCAAGCGATCAGCGTCAGTCTGCGGGAGATTCCCATTCCCGTTGAGCTCGGCGGATCGAGTTGGCCGACCGACCGTCCGAAGCCGCTGCTGGCCGCGGTGCGAATGCAGGATGGGTGGCTCGCGGTCGGGGTCGATTAAGGGCCTCGGCGGTGTCGACCTGCTCCTCGACCTCAGGCCGGGGTCGAGGGCGTAACTCAAGGCTACCACGCCGGTTCTTCATCGCGAACCCTCTTGACGCGATTGCCAATTTGACGTTCAATTCGCGGTCTAAGCCGAGGGGGCATGACGCCTCCCGCGTGCCATCAGCGGAAGGATCCGCGGTTGCTGACGTTTGATCGCTATCTGTTACGCAGTTTCTGGCACGTGCTGGTTGTGTGCGTGATTGCCACATTCGGGCTGGTCATCATCATTGACCTGTTCGAAAATCTGGATGATTTTCTCGCCAAGAACAACGGTCGCGGTGTCTGGCCGCTGATGCAGAGTATTGGTCAGTACTACGGTTACCAGTCGATTTTCTTCTTCGACCGGGCCGGTCCGACCATCGTGATCATTGCGGTGATGACCGTATTGATTCTCTTCCAGCGCAGCGGGGAGTTGCACCCGTTGCTGGCTGCGGGCATTCCCATGTATCGCGTCCTGCTCCCCCTGCTGGGGGCTTCAGCGCTCGTTGGGGGTGTCATTCTGCTGAATCAGGAATACGTGATTCCCCGGATTGCCCACGCCGCGTACGACGCGCGGGGCGGCGGCTCCAGCGATCAGATGCGTGTCGAGCCGATCTACGATCATGCCTCGCGGATCTCGATCGATGGGAAGCGTTTAAAACTAGCCGAGCGGGCGATTGAACAGGCCGAATTCGTCCTGCCCGCTCCGTCCATGACCAATGATCTGACGATTCTGAAGGCCACCCGTGCGGTCCAGGTTCCCGCAACCGCCGATCATCCGGCGGGGTGGCGACTGGAAGGGGTGCGGCCGCAGTGGCGCGAGCTGGAATTGACGGAAGCCGGCCTCGCCACGGTGTTGCCCGGTACTCAACCTGATGAGCTGTTCGTCGTCACCGCGGTGACCTGCGACCTGTTGTACAAGCGGGGCAGCAGTTACGCCTTCTTGTCGAGCCGTGAGTTGCTGCAGCGGATTCACAGCCCGGCGTTCGGGGCAACGACGGCTCATCGCCTGATCGTCCATCTGCATCTGCGGTTTCTGCAGCCACTGCTGATTGTCGTCACGATTGCCATGATGATCCCGCTGCTGGTGCGAAGGGAAAGTCTCGGCTTGGTGGTGGATGTGGCCGTTTCATGCGTCGCATTGGCGGTGCTGTTTGGCTTTGGACAGGGGTGCGCCTATCTGGGACAGACTCGTGTGCTCCCGGCAGATGCCGCTGCCTGGGCTCCCGTGATTGCGGGGGGATCGTTGTCGGCATGGTTTTCGGGTGTCATCCGAACTTGAAGGATTTCGCCAGGAGGTGTGCGGGCCGTGTCCGAGTGTGTGATGGAGCTGCGGAGTGATTCCGTGCCGCGTGAGACTGCTGCCGTGCAGACAGTGGTCAGTGAGCGCACGATTGTCGCGTTGCTGATGGCTCTGGGAGTCTTTCGGGTGCTGCTCTTGGGGACGCTGCCTCTGGAACTTGCTCCGGATGAAGCGTACTACTGGGATTGGTCGCGTCAGTTAGACTACGGCTATTACAGCAAACCACCGCTGATTGCCTGGCTGATGGCCGGGACACAGATGCTGTTTGGGTCCTCGGAATGGGCGCTGCGGGTTCCCGCCGCGATCCTCAGTGCACTTGGGTTGTGGGCTGCCTACGGCTTGAGTCGTGACCTTTATGACGCACGCGTGGCAAAATGGACGTTGGCCACGATGGCGGCGTCGCCCGCGAATGCCGCCCTCGGCATGCTGATGACGATTGACGCCCCGTTCCTGTGTTGCTGGCTCTTTGCCCTCTGGACGGGCTATCGTTGCTTCGGCGGTCCGCGGATCGACTGGAAATGGTGGTGGCCCGCAGTCCTCTCGACCGGACTCGGTTTCCTCTCCAAGCAAACCATGGTTGCGATCGTTCCCCTCTGGCTGGCTTGGCTGGCGGTCCGTCGTCAGCAACCCTTTCCGTGGCGTCCCTTCGTCAGTTGGGCCGCGTCGAGCCTGCTGTTCCTGATCCCCGTTTTCGTGTGGAACGTGCAGCATCAGTGGATCACCGTCCAACACACGCGAGAGCACTTCCGTCCGGAGTTGATCCCATGGCATCGACATCTGACGTATTATCTGGAATTCGTCGCCGGGCAGGCTGCACTGGTCTCGCCCGGAATCTACCTCCTGACCGTCGTCGCCGGCCTGGCGGGTGTCGCGACCTGGAGACGTCAGTCGGACCGTGAGCGGTTGCTGCTGACATTCGGCATGTTGCCGATGCTGGCGGTGACCGGGCTGAGCTTTGTCCAGCGAGTTCAGCCCAACTGGCCAGGTGCTTTTCAGTTGACGACGATGATGCTGACTGCCGCGTGGTACTGCGGCGCGTGGCGTTGTCCTTTGTTCCCGGATCGCTGGCGGAGTTTTCTGCCTGCTGCCGGGCTCTTTGCTGTTGGTCAGACGGTTGTGCTCTATCTCATTCCGGCTGTAGTCCCCTGGCTGGGGCTCGACGGGAGTTCCCTGGATCTGGCGGCCCGCCTGCGAGGTTGGCGTACATTTGCCCGTGCCGTTCACGAAGTCCGAGCCGAGGTTGCTGCGACCACTCACAAGGCCCCGCTGCTGGTGCTGGTGACGGGACGGAACCCGGTCAGTGAATTGTCGTATTACCTGCCCGATCAACCGCGGGTCTATCAGTGGAACTGGGAAGGCGAGGTCTTATCTCAGCATGACGTCTGGGGGGGGCCGACCGCGATCCAGAACGAATCGGCGTTGATTCTGCTGCCGGAAAGTTTGCCGATTCCACCCGAGTTGCAAGAAGCCTTTTCGCTGTTGGAATCACGCGGCACGATCGATCATCCGCGCGGTGCCGCGCGGAAAGATCGGTACGCCGTGTGGTATGGAGAGGGGCTGACTTCGTGGCCCGCCGTCCGCGTTCCGTTGACACGCGAGGCGATGTCACGGGCCGCTCTTTTGCGAACGTCCCAGGCTTCCGAGCCGCTACCGGGAAACGCGCACCAGTGAATTCATCGAGTTCTGCAACTGGGAAGTGCACGGTCAACACAGGGCAGCCGCTCAGGCGCTGGCCGGTGGTTCGACCATTGATTGCGTTGCTGATTTTCACCGTGTTTTTTCGGAGATCGAACGCCGACCTCGTTGTTTCAGGGTGGTTCTATGACACGACGTCCCACGAGTGGTGGCTGCTGAATGCGATCCCGTGTGTCTGGCTGTACAACAGCGGGACTTATCCGGCCTTCGTACTCTTCGTCGGTGGGCTGGTTGAGTGGATTGTCGGCATGATTCGTCGGCGGAAAACGCACATTCGCAATGGCGCTTATCTCATGCTCGTCTTTGTGATCGGTCCCGGACTGATCGTCAATTTCGGGTTGAAAGGTCACTGGGGTCGCCCGCGGCCTAATCAAGTCCGCGAGTTCGGTGGTGAATTTGCCTTTGCTCCGGTTGGTTCACCAGGAACGCTCGGTCGACACAATTCCTCGTTTCCCTCTGGGCATGCTGCCGTTGCGTTCTATCTGATTGCTCCCGCCTTCACGGTTCGTCCGCAACGAAAACTGGTCGCTCGGGGGCTGATGGGCATCGGCCTCACGTTTGGCTTCGCGATGGCCGTCGTCCGTGTTGTTCAGGGAGGGCACTTCCTCTCGGATGTCGTGTGGTCCGCCGCGATCGTCTATCTCGTTGCCTGGGGGCTGGAGCGCGTGATCTACCGGGAACGCTCTCCGGCCCGGATGACCACGGCCGTGCCAGAATCAGCGCCTCCGCTGTCGCTGGCTGCGTGAGACCCCTATTCCGCAGCTTCCGGCCACTCCCAGGTCTGAAAATCACTGCTGCGGCGGAGGAGCGTCGTCCCGTCGTCAACAAAGACGAACAGTCCGGAAGTCTTCGCCACTTCGTGCAGAAAGGTCATCCCTTTCTCCGGACCCAGGATGCACGCAGTCGTCGCCCAGCGGTCAGCATCGATTCCCGTCGGACCGACCACCGTCACGCTGCAGTGTTGAGTCAATCCGACTCCTGAGGTCGGATCGACGATATGCGAATACCTTTTCCCCCCGATCTGTACGAACTGAAACGCATCACCTGAGGTGCTGACGCCACCGTTCACCAGTTTCAAATAGCGACTGGGGGGAGCTTCTCCCGGATCGAGCGGAGCAACTCCAATCTTCCAGCCGGGTGCATCCGGAGGGGGGCCAGAAGCCGCGATGTCGCCCGCCAGCGCAACCAATGCCCGCTCGATCCCCGCGGCCTTCAATGTCTTCAAGGCTTCGTCCGCGGCGTAACCTTTCGCGATCCCTCCAAAATCGAGCCGCAGGTCCGACTGCGCGAATTTCACTCGCGGCGGGTCGGCCTGCAGTTCAATCAGTCGATACCCGATCCGTTTCTGCGCCTGTTCGATTTGCAGGGGATCCGGCAGTTTCTTCACGCGGCGGGCCCGTCGCCAGAGATCGATCACCGGGCCGAGCGTCACATCGAACGCCCCTTCTGTCTGCCGCGAGAGTTCCAGCGACTTGCCGAGGACGAAACTCAACTCGGGGCTGACCGGTTGCCACTCTCCCGGTTTCGCCGATCGGCATAACCGGGAGACTTCACTGTTTTCGTCATAGTCGCTGAGGATCGCGTTGAGCACCGCGATTCGTTCAAAAGCCTTTCGGGCAGCGTCATTTGCGACGCTCTCCGAGGGGGCGTATAGTGTAATCTGGGTGTCGACCCCCATCTGCGGTTCGCGGTAAACATGCCGTTTCAGCGGCTCTTCCGCGAACGTGGTCAGGGTCACTGACAACAAACAACACCAACAGGTCCCGATGGCTTTCATCGGTAGTTCCTCCGGTCGAGGATGGTATGCACGCACGATTTGTAACGTACTCGATTCTCCTCATTGCGGGGAGCCTCTCGGTCCAATCGGCGACTGCAGCAGATGATCCTGCCGCGGCCAAGACCGCTGCTGAAATGAAGCCCTACACCGAAGTCCTCAGCGGGACCGACGTGAAGTTCGATCTCGTCCCGATTCCCGGCGGCGACTACCTCATGGGGAGTCCTGATACCGAAGAGGGTCGTGGAGACGATGAAGGCCCTCAGCACAAGGTGCGGATCGAGCCGTTCTGGATGGGGAAGACGGAAGTCACCTGGGACATGTACGACATCTGGTCGTTCAACCTCGATATTCAGCGCCGCAAAGTCGAGAATTTGACACCGACCCCGCTCGATCCCAAGGCGGATGCCGTCACACGCCCGACCAAGCCCTACACCGATATGACCTTCGGCATGGGGCAACGCGGTTATCCCGCGATCTGCATGACCCAGCACGCCGCGAAGAAGTATTGCGAGTGGCTCTCGGCGAAGACCGGTCATTACTACCGTCTGCCAACCGAAGCCGAATGGGAATATGCTGCCCGCGCCGGAACCACCGGCAAGTATTCCTTTGGAGACGATGACTCCAAACTCGGTGATTACGCCTGGTTTGCTGGAAACAGCAACGAGAAGTATCAGAAGGTCGGCCTCAAGAAACCCAATCCCTGGGGCCTGCTCGACATCCATGGCAACGTTTCCGAGTGGTGCCTCGACAAGTATGAACCCGAGTTCTACAAGAAGTTCGGTCCCGGCCAGATCGCCGAAGCTCCGCTGGCCCTCCCGATGACCGAGTACCCGCGGGTCGCGCGCGGTGGGTCCTGGAAGGATGAAGCGGAAGGACTGCGCTCTGCCACACGGATTGCATCCTCCGACGAATGGAAGCAACAGGATCCGCAGATTCCACAGAGTGTGTGGTACATGACCGACGCCTTGCATGTCGGCTTTCGCGTTGTCCGACCACTCAAGGTCCCGAATGCTGAAGAACGCAAGAACCGGCAGTACGACGCGATTCTGCCGAGCGATGCCCGTGAAAAGACGATTCCGCAGGAATAGCAGAATCGTTCGCCAGTCGACCGGCAGCGAACGGGCCGGTCGAGACTGACTGCCAGGATTTCTGTTCGCAGCATGTCCGCAGCGTGAGGATCGAACGAGCCTTTTGTCCTGATCGTTCGATCGCTGACTTGTCATTCACCAGGAACCTTCATCACCAGGAGTCATCGATGGATCCGCAAGACAATTCGAATCGACGCGACTTTCTGAAGTCGGCGTCGGCTGTTGCCCTCGGGACGGCAGCCGCCAGCCTCTCGCTCCAATCGGGGGCCTATGCCAGCGGCGACGACACCATCAAGGTGGGGCTCGTCGGCTGTGGCGGTCGCGGCACCGGGGCGGCTTCGCAGGCCCTGTCGACCCAGGGGAATGTCAAACTCGTCGCGGTTGCTGATGCCTTCGAAGACCGCGCGAAGGGGGTCGTCAATAACCTCAAGAAGGACCATGGCGATCGCGTGGCGGTCCAGCCCGAGAAGCTCTTCGTCGGCTTTGATGCCTACCAGAAGCTGATCGACAGCGGTTGCGATCTCGTGATCCTCGCCACGCCGCCCGGCTTCCGGCCGATTCACTTCGAGTATGCGGTGAAGGCCGGCAAGAACATCTTCATGGAAAAGCCGGTGGCAGTTGATGCACCCGGCGTCCGGCAGGTGCTGGAAGCGAACAAGGTCGCCAAGGAAAAGAAGCTGAAGGTCGGCGTCGGCCTGCAGCGTCATCACGAAGCCAAGTACATCGAAACGATTCAGCGACTGCGTGATGGGGCGATCGGCGATCTGCTCGCGCTGCGTGTCTACTGGAACGGCGGCGGGGTGTGGGATCCGCCCCTCTCGCGTGAAAAGGCCAAGAGCGAGATGGAGTACCAGATGCGGAACTGGTACTACTACAACTGGCTCTGCGGCGATCACATCGTCGAGCAGCACATCCACAACCTCGATGTCGGCAACTGGGTCAAGGGAGCCTATCCGATTCGTGCCCACGGCATGGGGGGCCGCCAGGTCCGCGTCGACAAGAAGTACGGGGAAATCTACGACCATCACGCCGTCGAGTACGAATACGCCGACGGGTCGCGGATGTACTCGCAGTGTCGACATATCCCCAACTGCTGGAACAGCGTTTCCGAGCACGCCCACGGGTCGAAGGGGGACGTTGATATCAGCGGGGCCCGCATTCGCGTGAAGGGTGGCGAAGAATGGCGGTACAAGGGGCCGAACAAGAACCCGTACCAGGTGGAGCATGACGACCTCTTTGCGGCGATTCGCAGTGGAGCCGAGTACAACGAAGCCGACAACGGCGCGATGAGCTCGATGACCTCGATCCTCGGCCGTATGGCGACGTACTCCGGCAAGGTGATCGACATGGCCGACGCGTTGGCGTCGGAGATCAGCCTGATGCCGAAGTCGTTCAGCTTCGACGCCGAACCGCTGTCGAAGCCGAATGCCGAAGGCTTCTACCCGATCGCCGTCCCGGGGGTGACCCGCGTGGTGTAACAACACCATCGCAGCGTGATGAATCGGGACGCCCACGGATCGCCATCCGTGGGCGTTTTTATTTCGCCCCGAGTTCATACAACCGGGCGTGAATCATCATCTGAAAGACGAACGTCGTCACGGCAAACATCGTTCCGGCAATCGCCAGCGCGATCAATGTCGCGAGGGCCTCATCAGACCCACTTCCGGCGAACGCCATGCCGATGAACATCAACGGGCAGCAATTCGTGAACAGAAACATCACGAAGATCGCCAGCGGCAAGGCCCCCCAGCGGACAAACAGCGACAGCAGCACCACCAGATGCAGGAAAATCGAGTACATCACCAGCGGAAACCACAGTCCGGGATGAAAGGCGACTTCCAGCCAGTCCTTCAGGCTGCCCGTCAGCATGAAGCTGTCGGCGAGCAGCACCAGCAGGGAGGCGGTCAGCCCCAGCAGTGCTCCGCCGACTTTCGAGTAGCCAAGGTACGCAATCGAAACGGGTAGCATCATCAGTGAGGAGAGGGTCTGCGCTCGCACTTCATCATGAAACAGTCGCGATGCAAAGATCGCCGCTTCAATGGCCAGCACGCCAATCACGATGGCGAAGTGAGTCTGAATGATTGACTGGTCGTTGAAATTCGCACCGTTGTAGGTCGTATTCCACCACTCCATCCCGATCAGGCCGGCGTACAACAGGGCGTATGCGACAAGTTTCAGGAACAGGAACGGCGGACCGCCGGTCAGGAAGTGAAACTCCTTCCAGACGAGGGCATTGCCCCAGGTTCGCCCGGTCCCGGTTGCCTTGAAACGGAAGACCGACCGCGTGAGCATCCCGCGGCTGACTCCCTGGACGTCGGCATGCAGGGCAAACGCCGGGAAGATGAGCCACGACAAAAGAAAGCACAGCCCGCCGAGGACGAGATTCGAGATCACCTGCCGGCTGATCGCCGGTTCGTTGAAGCCCGTGGCCAGGATGGGAATGAGTCGATTGAAAATGCTCAATTCGGCCACCCACCGCACGAATTCGACGAATTGCTGCATCCAGAATGAACTCGCACCGGTTGCCCAGGGGCTCGCCAGCGAACTTTCTGCGATCGGCGGTACGATGATGTAGGCTGCCAGACAAAGAGTCGTTAAGCCAGCAGCCGCCCCACTGCTGCGGCAGAAAACGGAAGCCAGCAGACCGATGTTGGCCAACGCGATCGTGAAGGCGAGCAGAGCGGCATATGCCGCCACGACCTGTTCGATGGTCACCCCGCCGAGTGTGATTGACAGTAAGGTGAACGGGAATTGGACCGTGAGCAGTATCAACGCCTGAAACAGCCGAGCGGTCGACTTCCCAAGCAGAATCCCCAGCGGATTGATCCCCGCCATCATCAGCAGGCCAATCGTGTCTTCTTCTTTCTCTTCGGTGATGGCCGTCGAGAAGAAGCTGACCCCGCCGAGTGAAATCGCGATCGCGTTGAGCCAGAAAATCTGGCTGAAAAACGTTAACCCCGGTGCGCCGAACATCGATGCCTGCACCTGCGCGATGAACATCATGAAGTAGATGAACACCGCGAAGACCAGCCGGAACAGGTGCGTCCGCAACTGGCGCGCATCGAGGCGCAACGATCGAATCAGCAGCGTGGCGATGCCGTGCAGCATCACTTCACCCCGCGCTCGGTCAGGTCCATGAAGGCTTCATTGAGATGCCGGCGATCGGCGGCAAACCCGGCGATCGGCAGTTCCCAGTCGAGGAAGGTCTGCAGCAGCACATTCGTACTGGTGACCGCATCATCAAACGTGACGCGAAATTCCGGGCGGCCGTCGACCGGTTCCACCTTGAGAATGCCTGGCAAGCCTTCCAGCTTTCCGGCCAGCCCTTCCGAGAGGGTGCCCAGTGTCAGGCGATATGTCGGATGCGCCCCGGTGTGGGCCAGCAGTTCGTGCATCGAACCGGTGTACTTGATTTTGCCCCGGTCGATAATCGTCACGCTGTCGCACAACTCGGCGAGTTCGCTGAGAATGTGCGAGCTGATGAAGATCGTCTTTCCCATCGACTTCAGCGCTTTGAGGATGTCCATCAGCTCAATGCGCGCTCGTGGATCGAGTCCCGATGCGGGTTCATCGAGCAGCAGGACCGCTGGATCGTTGACCAGCACCCGGGCCAGACTGACCCGTTGCTGCATCCCGCGGGAGAGCCCGCCGATGAGGTCTTCACGGCGGCCCCCCATATCGGTCAAGGAGAGAACATCATCGATGACCCGTGTCCGGTCCCTCAGCGACAGCCCGTAGGCAGCCCCAAAGAAATCGAGATACTCGAAGACCGTCATCTGGCGGTAAGTGCTGAAGTGATCGGGCATGAAGCCGATCTGTCGACGGACCGCCCGGGTTTCGTGAACCACGTCGTGTCCGAAGACCTTCACCGTGCCGAATTGCGGTCGCAATAACGTGCAGATAATCCGCAGCGATGTTGTCTTGCCCGCCCCGTTGGGGCCGACAAATCCGTGCAGTGACTGCGGATAGACCTTGAACGAAACGCGATCGAGTGCCCGTCGACCCTTGAAACTCTGGATGACATTCTGCATATCGATCACCGGCGTCCCGAGATGGGACGCTGGCTGCGGAATTTGCTCCTCGATGAAAACGGGTTCGCTCATTGCGGCTGTCCCCAAGTCAGGTCGACCGTATACAACACCCAGCCCTCCTGGCGTCCGAGATACGGATTGATCACCCGAAACTCATCGGTCATCGGTGCGAAATAGAACAATCGGGCAGCGTGTGGAGGTAACTGGATTGCCTCGGCATCCCCCTGGCTTTTGACGTTCAGACTGCGTGAGATCAGCGGGGTGAACATCTCCCGGAATTTCTGCTCGGTGGTCTGATCGTCATGCCCCCAGCCACCCCCGAAATTGTGTTGCCAGTTGTTGTAATCCTGGACCCGCAGATACCCGGCGGCGGTCCCGATTTTGCCCCCGACCGAAAGTTTGCCGTCCATCCGTTGGACTGAGTAGAACGAGTCGCCGTAGAGCAACGCATTGAACTCGGCTTTCGGTGGAAGCACGCCATCAACGGAAATGACGACCCCCCGCAGACCTTCGGGTGTGGGGCCACCGGCGGTCACCCGAAATTTGGGGGCCGTCAGTGGGATTTTGATCCGGTGGGCGAACTCGCGTGACGAAAACGGTGGAATGTCAGCGAGAAACTCTGCATCGGCCCCATTTCGAATCCAGCGGCGGACCGCTTCGCTCGTGTTGCAGGATGCGTACAACGTCCCCTGCCCGATGTGCTTGATCGAGTAGTCACCGCCGCTGGTCGCAAAGGTGTTCGTCCACTGTGAAACATCGGCTTGCCCATCGGGCAGCAGGCGGGCCAGGGCGATGCTGTGCACCGCAGACGCTTCACCATAACCGCGTCGACCGACGAGTCCGAACAAGACGCTAAACACGGCCACTGTGCCCAGCAGCGCCAGATACACGGTGCGGTAGTCGGTCCATTTTCGCCCGGCGAGATAGCATCCGGGAAAAATCAGCCCGATATAAATCCAGAAGAGAAAATGCAGCAACGGCCAGTTGTGCTCAACCTTGGTCATCTTCCGTAGACGACTCAGGAACGATGTCGAGGCCAGCGGATCGCCCGCGTCCTGGTAACTCTGGTTGCCGTTTTCTTCCGCTTCCGTCGAGTCGAGGATCGGTCCTTTCTCGATGGTTCCGTCGGCCTTGATGATCAATCGAGGCGGAAGTCGCGACAAGGCTGATGCAAGAATCTGCGCGGTGGCTTGAGCGCGGGTGTACTCGAGGCGGATCACGCGACCGGCTCCCACGGTCGATTCTTCCAGCGGGTTATTCAGCGCGGCCAAGCCTGCAGGAAACGCGAGCGTTTTGTCGTCGTTGTCGTGCAGAATGTAGGCGGTCCCTCCCAACTGCAGCCAGTCGAGAAACGCCTGACGGCGGGGTTCGTCCCAGTCGGGAACCCCATCGAAGAAGACCGCCTGCAACCCATCGAGTGCTGAGACGAACGGCGGAAAGAGCTGCTCCGGGAGCCGTTTCAGTGGTGTGTTCTTCCGGGCGACAGATTTTCCTGTATCGATGATGACCCGCGCGGGCCAGCCGCTGCGTGCGACCGGGACCGCGACCGATTGCACCAGCCGCCCATTTTTGTCGAACACTTCGAGCGTAAAGTCTTCGCCCCAGTCGTTTGCGCAATACGGGTAGAACTGCACCCAGCGTTCGCCAAACGGGCTAACGAAGACCGACTCGATGAGTGGCGCGTCGATCGGCGATCCGCCACCCCCGTGCTTGATGAGCCGCATTTCCCCCTCAAAGGCCGAGGGAAGAGGATGATTGACAAAGATTGAAAGCGGCATAAATCGCTGGCGGACGACTTTGCCGTCGAAGCCCCAACGCATGTCGATGATGTCGAGCGCGTCGGCCGCGTGCGGAGATGTTCCTACGCAGATCGCTGCCAGACAGAGCAGCACCAGCATGCGCAGAGAGATCGGGATCACCGGTCGAATCATGCGGCCCGAGCCTGGAAAGGATGGACGAATGTGCTCACTAGAGCACACCGTTCCCGGAAACGCAATTCGACCGGCCGCGGATCACGACTCCGTGAGGACCACTGCAGTTGATCGCCGTCTCTTGTCGGGTGGGCTGTGCCCACCGCTCTTCGAAATGTGTGCTTTCGCTAATCATCGCGGTGGGCACGGCCCACCCGACGAGAGGCCATCTCCACACCCGCGGCGTTAGCGGCAGCGGATCGCACACGGCTGGCAGGGTGGCACGTTGGATGACGTCGTTTTTTCGACGAGCCAGATGTTGCGGAACTCGACCGGGTTCCCGTGGTTCTGGAAGAGAATCGGCAGCGGTTGCGGTCCTTCCTGGCTTCCGCCGCCGGTCTTGTTGTCGAGCTCGACATTGTTCTGGACCAGGACCCCGTTCTGCCAGACCGAGATCTTTGTCTTGCTGATCCGTTTGCCGGCGTCATCGAAGCGAGCAGCCGTAAAGTCGATGTCGTAGGTCTGCCACGAGAGCGGGGGGAAACACAGGTTGAGATCGGGCGCTTTCGTTCGATAGAGCGAGGCCGCATCGTTGAACTGCGACTCGAGTCCGAAGGAATCGAGGACTTGCACTTCATAGCGTTTCTGCAAATAGAAGCCGCTGTTTCCGCGGGCCTGGCCCTTCGCGTAGGGCATGTAGGGAATCTTGAATTCGGCGTGGAGATAGAAGTCGCGGTAGGCATCAACGGTTTCTGCGCCGATCTGCAGCAGACCGTTGGCCGAGACCTTGGCGTTTTTGAGTTTGCTGGTGTCACTGCCGTTGAACAGGATCACTGCTCCGGCTGGTGGTTGCGCACCGGTGCGGGTGCTGTAACGATGCAGAGGCTGCAGAAAGCCGATCGTTGCTCCACTCGGTGCCGCAACCGCGACCTGTCGACCAGTCTGCAGAACATAGCTGGCATCACCACCGACCAGCACCACGGTATCGCCCGTGCGTTCGCCTTTGACCGGCGTTTTCGCACTCCCGTTGTATCCGTTGCCGGGCAGCCCACCTGGATAGACGAGTCCTTCGAATTTCCCATCACCATAGGCGACGACCTGCAATCCGATCGGCTGGGAATAGCCGTGTTGGCAGATATTGCCGACGTATTCCCCTTGAATGTAGAAGTCCGCATCGGCCTGTGCTGGATCAGTCACCCCCTTCTTGAGGTCGGGTCCGTCGGCACCCGCGGCGAGGAGAGCGAAGGTCAGTCCGAGTTCCCAGAGTGGTGCTGCAAACATCGAGGAAGTTCCACATCAGAGCCGATAATCAGCGCGACGGGCGAGCGCTCGTCGACGAACCGTAACAGTCTGCAGGGTCCCGCGACTGCTCGCAAGCGTCGATTTCGATGGATGGGAAGAACTCTCACCGATCATGCCGTGCGTTCCGGCTTGGTGAATTTCGCCATCGGAGCTGCCCCCGGCGTTTTCGATTCAACCGGGAGCCGTCTATAATTCGCCGCAACAGATCTCCCGCGGCTGCGCTGCCGCAGTTTCCATTCGACTACCGCGGAGCGAAATGGGTGAGCGACCATCACAGTCAGATTGCGGCCCTGGAAACCAATATCGGGGCGGCGATCCTCGGGAAACCGGAACCGATTCGGCTGGCGCTGGTTGCGCTGCTCTCGCAAGGCCATCTGCTGGTGGAAGATGCGCCGGGTGTGGGGAAAACCTCACTCGCGAAAGCGCTCGCCCGGAGTCTGTCCTGTGATTACAAGCGGTTACAGTTCACGCCGGATATGCTTCCCAGTGATATTCTCGGATCGAGCGTGTATCTGCCGAATCTCGGTCAGTTCGAGTTCCGCCGGGGGCCCATTTTCACAAATGTCTTGCTCGCAGATGAAATCAATCGCACCACGCCCCGCACACAAAGCGCGCTGCTGGAAGCGATGAGCGAAGGGCAGGTTTCGGTCGAAGGACAGACCTACCCACTCGCTGCACCGTTCTTTGTCCTGGCGACTCAGAACCCGTTCGAGTTCGAGGGAACGTATCCGCTGCCCGAGAACCAGCTCGATCGTTTCATGCTCTGCATCGAAATTGGTTATCCCGACCGGGCCGTCGAGAAGGACGTCCTGGTTCATCATCGCGATGGTCAGCCGGTGGATCACATTCAGTCGGTGATGAATGGCGATCAACTCATTCGTCTGCAAACTGCTGTCCGTGAGGTGCGTGTGGATGATGCCATCAACGAGTATCTGCTCGATCTGGTGCACGCAACCCGTGGTCATGAAGAACTCGCCCTGGGAGTGAGCACCCGCGGGGCGATCACACTGTATAAGGCGGCTCAAAGTCTGGCGTTCATCGAAGGCCGACAGTACGTGACTCCCGATGACGTGAAGCGGCTCGTGCCACCGGTTCTTGCACATCGGCTGGTTGTCCGGGGCGTGCTGCGTGAAGCGCAGCGTGACCGCGCAAAACACATCCTGCGACAAATCGTGGCGAAAACGCCCGTGCGGATGTAGGCCGGACCCGTGGCGTCTCTCCATGACCGAGTGATCCAGAAACCGGGCTGGTGACTTGTGCGGACGCATGGCAGAATGTTGATTCGTCGTGCCTGGCACTGACGATCCGACTTGACTGCTGACACCTGCCCGCCAGAACTCCCCCGCCAGGAAGAACCAGGATGCCCCTGCAAGATCGTTGGGATGTCGCCGACTGGACCCGCCGCGAGTGGATCAAGGCTGGAGCGTTTTCTGCCCCGGCGATCTGGTGGACCGCAGGAACCGCAGCCTCCAGCGGGACGGGGCAGGCCCGCGCAAAGAACGTGCTGCTGCTGATTGAGCATGGCGGCATGTCGCATGTCGACACTTGGGACCCAAGGCCCGAAGCCCCGGTCGATCATCGCACGCCGTTTGATCTGGTGGATACCAAAATTCCGGGCGTACAGTTCACGTCTTTGCTGTCGCACACCGCAGCGATTGCCGACCGGCTGGCGGTTGTCCGTTCGATGCGGCATGTGACGCGGATCGACGATCATCCCCGCGGCATGCAGTACATGCTCTCGGGCGAGCCTCCGGGCGGACCGGTCGAGATGCCCGACATGGGGAGCATCATCGCTCACCTGCGTGGGTCGGAGTGTCGTGACCTCCCGCCGTACATTCAGTTGCCGGCAACCTCGGAGATGGCAGCGTTCACGCGGACTGGCTTTCTTCCAGAAGGCTACGCCGCCTTCAAGGCGACCGCCCGCGATGCGTCGGATCCGAACTGGCAGGTCCCCTCGTTGCGGCTGCTGCAGACGATCAGTGAATCGCGATTGAACGATCGCCAGCGTCTGCTCACCTCGCTGAATGAGCGGACGCACCTGCGAAGTGATCCACAAGCCGGTTCACTCGATACCTTCTACAGTCAGGCCACACGCATCCTCTCCAGTTCCACCGCCTTGAAAGCCTTCGACCTCACGACCGAGTCTGCCGCGGTCCGCGAGCGTTACGGAGCAGGGCATCGCGGGGCGTGCTATCTGCTCGGCCGTAAGCTCATTGAAACCGGCGTGCGGTTCGTGACGATCGATGTCCGCTGGCCGCATATGCCGGGCAAGCCCGGTGGCGGGAATCTCAACTGGGATCATCACGACCATATTTACGCGACCGAAACCTGCGAACTGCCGGGGGCCAGCGGCGCGGGGGCCGGGCGGTACGGGATTGGTCACTGGGTGATGACAGGGAGCCTCGATCGAGCGTACTCGGCACTCATTCTCGATCTCGAAGAACGGGGGCTGCTGGATGAGACGCTCGTCTGCCTGGTGACGGAGTTCGGGCGGACGCCCCGGTTGAACAAGCATCAGGGACGCGATCACTGGCCGGAAGCCTACTCGTGCGTCTTTGCGGGGGCCGGTATTCGGGGCGGTCAGGTGATCGGCGAAACCGACAAGGACGGTGGCTACGTGAAATCGAACCCGTATGCTCCGGAAGACTACGCCGCGACGATCTACGAACTCCTCGGGATCGATCGCGAACAACCGGTCTACACCCCCGAACGCCGCCCAATCTTCCTCGCCCAGAAGGGCCGGGTGATGCGCGAACTCATATGAGAATCGAATGTGGATTGGATTCCCATTTAGCCCCCCGTCAATGATGGGGGGCCTTCTTCGATGACACGGATCGAATGACAACGCAAAATTCATCCGCGACGAATTTATCCGGACGCACGGCGCTGGTGACGGGCGCGGGGACCGGGATCGGTCAAGCCGCTGCGATCGCGCTAGCCGAAGCGGGCGCGTTCGTCGGCGTCCATTATCATGCCAGCGCGGCAGGGGCCAGACAGACGTTGGAGACCATCGAACGGCAAGGCGGTCGCGGCATTCTCTGTCCAGGTGACTTGACCGATCCCGAGGCTGCCCGACAGATCGTGCAGACGGTTCAAGAGTCTGGTGGCGGGCTCGACATCCTCTTCAACAACGCTGGCTCGCTGGTCGCGCGCTCGTCAATCGCCGACTGTCCGCTGGAACTGTGGAAACAGGCACTCGATGTGAATGTGACTTCGGCTTTTCTGGTCACACAGGCGGCGATCCCCGCGCTGAAAGCCAGCGGTCACGGCAGCATCATCAACAACCTGTCTCTCTCGGTGCAGACCGGCGGATCGGGCGGGGCCGGTCCTTATGCCGCTGCGAAAGGGGCACTTCTCGTCTTCACGCGGACGCTGGCGAAAGAACTGGCACCCCTCGTCCGGGCGAATAGCATCATGCCGGGGGTGGTGGAGACGCCGCATCACGAGCAGTTCACCAGTGCTGAAAAAATGGACGACTACCGACGCCAGACACCGCTCGGGCGGAATGCCCAATCAGCGGAGATCGCGCAAGCGGTTCTGTTTCTCGCGAGTGATGCCTCCAGTTTCATGACGGGCGGCATCATCGATCTGAACGGCGGCCGCTTCCTGCGTTGATCAGCCTGCGCAGTCGGAGGTTGCTCAATTGTAACGCCGACAGGTTATTCCGGTTCCGCCCACACCCTCACATCGCGGCCATCGTCATCGAACTCGACGGTGATAACCTGCGGGTGACAGCAGACCGGACAATCTTCCACATAACGTTGCTCGCGCCCAGCGCTCGGATCAACAGGAACCACAATCTCTTCGCCACAGTTCCCGCAGACGTAAGCCGCCTCGGGTTGCACGATCGGTCGGCGTTTGCGACGTTTCTTCATGGGTGAAATCGAACCTGATCCAAATCGACGGAAACTCTGAAGCGGGGATTGCCCAGCGGCGGATGACACATTGTAGCCATCACGCTCCGCGTGATGAGCGGATCCACCTGCAGCGCGGATCATTCCTGGGACCAGTCTCAGCGAGTTCCCCACACGATGCATGTCGAGAAGGCTGACCGCGATGCCCCGATTAACCGCGATGTTTGTCTACCCGCTGAAGTCCGGGTCGGCACAAGCCGTCACGGCGTCCACCATCCTCCCGCGGGGAGGGCTGCACAACGACCGGCGGTGGGCTCTGGTCGATGCGGCCGACCGTTACTGGAATGCGAAACGGACTCCGCGAATGCAGCTGTTTCGGACGTGGGTTTCTCCAGACGATGTGCTTTCCGTGCGGGATGCTGACGGAACCGAAGCGGCCTGGTCGCTCCAGTCCGAAGTTGAAGCCTGCCAGACCTGGTTCGCCGAGCGGTTGGGGGGATCCGTCCATCTCGTCGAGAATCCCACCTGGGGATTCCCTGACGACATCGACGCTCCCGGACCGACATTGGTCAGCACGGCAACACTGGAAACCGTTGCGGGCTGGTTTCCGGGGCTGACGGTCGACGAAGTTCGCGCACGCTTTCGTGCTAACCTGGAAATCGACGGTGTCCCGCCCTTCTGGGAAGATCGACTCTGTGGACCGGTGGGAACCGCACCCGCGTTTCGACTGGGGTCGGTGACATTCGCTGGTGTCAATCCGTGTCAGCGCTGTGTGGTTCCCACGCGCGATTCCTCGACCGGGGACGTTTTCGCTGGCTTCCAGAAAACCTTTGTTCGTCTGCGTGAAGCCAGTTTACCGGCGGAGGTTGATCGATCGCGGTTCGACCATTTCTACCGGCTGACGATCAACACGCGGCTGGTTGAACTCGGCAGCGGTCGGCTGCAGGTGGGTGACCTGCTCGAAGTTCTGTGAACGGCGCAGGACCGATTCTGTCCTGCCAGCCTGTGCCGCCCTTGACCGTGCGGTCGGGAACCGCGAATCTACACCCATCGAAAATGGTTGACGTGTCTGGCGAGGACTGACGGGTGGGTCTCCGGGGTGAAATGATCGTTGCGGTCGTGCTGCTATGCGGAACACTGTCTGCCGCGGAACCGGTCGACTTCGAACAGACGATTGCCCCGTTGCTCGCCAGCAAGTGCTGGAAATGTCACGGGGCCGCTGGGGGTGAAGGGGGCGTTTCGCTGACCAACCGCAGTGCGGCGATGAAGAAGGCAGAGTCGGGGCAATCGCCGATTGTCCCCGGAGATGTGGCCAGCAGCGCGGTGTTGCGGCGGGTGATGTCGGCCGATGCGAATGAGCGGATGCCCCCGACGGGACCGGCGCTCGGTTCGAAAGAGATCGCTGCACTCAAGCAGTGGATTGCGGAAGGGGCTGTCTGGCCCGAGCACTGGGCGTATCGTCCGTTGATGTTCAAGCCACTTCCCTTGGTCGTAGTGCCGGGGCTCACGAATCCGATCGATGTCGAAATTGCAGCTGCTCACGCTCACCGCGGTTTGACCTTCAACCCCGAAGCCGACCGCCGCACACTGATGCGCCGGCTGACGATCGATCTCTGGGGACTGCATCCTGCAGTCGAAGAGGTCGACGCCTTCGTGGCCGATGCGCGCTCGGACGCCTATGAGCGCCTCGTCGACCGATTGCTTGCCGATCCCCGTTATGGCGAACGGCAGGCCCGCATCTGGATGGATCTGGTCCACTTCGCCGAGACCCACGGCCACGACCAGGATCGCCCGCGTGAACAAGCCTGGCCCTATCGCGATTACCTGATTCAGGCGTTCAATGCCGATCTCCCGTATGCTGAATTTCTCCAGCAGCAGATCGCGGGCGATGTCCTCTTTCCGGGAGATCCCTGGGGGCTGGTCGCGACGGGCTTCCTCGCAGCCGGACCGTGGGATGAAAGCTCATTGCGGGACATTCGCGACGACACGCTTGATCGGCAGATCGCCCGCGTGATCGATCGCGACGATATCGTCACGACGGCATTTTCCACGTTTGCCAGTACGACGATTCACTGTGCCCGCTGCCACGATCACAAGTTCGATCCGATTTCGCAGGCCGATTATTACGCCGTGCAGGCGGTCTTCGCCGCGACGGGGAAGGGCGTCCGCAAATTTGATTTCGACCCGGCGGTGAGTGCCCGCCGTCGCGATTTGACGCAACGGCTCGCGGAACTCCCGCAGCGGGAGCGCAATGCCGACGAAGCCCTATGGACCACGGCCGACGCCGCAGGAATCAGTGACTGGATCGGAGCGATGGATGCCGCGGCTCGTGCGTGGCAGCCGGTCTCCATCGTGAATGTGGAATCCGAACAGGGAGCCACGCTGCAAAAACTCGATGATGGGGCGATTCTGTCGACGGGGACACGACCCGAGAAAGACACATATCGCGTGGTCTTCACTCCTGGCGAGCCCACGATCGCCGGGCTGGAATTGACGGCGCTCTCCGACGCTGCTTTGCCGCAACGCGGTCCCGGTCGGCAGGACAACGGGAATCTGCATCTCTCGGAAGTCGTGCTCTGGAAGGTCCGCGGCGAACAGGCGGAGAAGCTTCCGTTCGCCGCAGCAGTTGCCGACTTCAATCAGGTCGGTTGGACCATCGATCGCGCGCTCGATGGAAATGCTGCCACGGCCTGGGGAATCTATCCGCGAGTCGGCGAACAGCATCGCGCGGTCTTTCGGCTCACGACGCCGGTCACGTTGCAGCCAGACGAGTCGTTGCGTGTGGAGCTGCAGCAACTGCACGGTGGCGGTCATCTGATCGGGAAGTTTCGGCTGGCAACGACTGCCCAGCCTGAACCGGCCGCCATTCCCGCGGTCACGATGTCGGCTTCCGTTCAGCGGGCGATCACGATGCCCGCGACAGAACGCTCGCCAAATGATCGAGCGACCCTCGCGGCGGCCTTCTGGACCGAACGCTGGCAGCGCGAATTGCAAGCGTTGCCGCCTCAGCAGGGAGTTTACAGCGGGAGTGCCCGCTTCGAACCGGATGGGGGTTTTGGCCCGTTCCGTGATCCGCCGGTGATCCATGTCCTGCACCGGGGGGATGTCACGCAGCCTCGGGAAACAATTGGTCCAGGGACGTTATCGATGCTTCCGGGGCTTCCAAGCCGATTCGAAACTGTCGGCAATGATGACGGCGCACGGCGGGCGACGCTGGCCCGCTGGCTGGCCGATCCGGCAAACGGCCTGACCTGGCGGTCCATCGTTAATCGTCTCTGGCAGCAGCACTTCGGCCGCGGACTGGTCGAGACCCCGAATGATTTCGGACACCTCGGAAGTGCTCCCTCACATCCGACCTTACTCGATCGGCTGGCGTTGGAACTGCAGCACCGCAACGGTTCGCTGAAAGCGCTGCATCGGCTGATGGTGACCAGCCGCACGTATCGGCAGTCCTCGGCTGTTCGTCCTGACGCCGCGGCTGTGGATGGTGAGAACCGTTCCTTCTGGCGGATGCACCGGTCGCGGCTGGAAGCGGAACCGTTGCGAGATTCGCTGCTGGTTCTTTCAGGACAGTTCAACGATCAGATGGGGGGGCCATCGGTCCGGCAGTTCGTGCAGACGCCTGGAGTCCATGTCACACCGACGGTCGATTATCTGAGTTTTCAGGCGAATGCACCGGCTCATCAGCGACGGAGCGTCTATCGGTTCCTGTTCCGCACAATCCCCGATCCCTTTATGGAAGCTCTCGACTGTCCGGATTCTTCGCAACTCACCCCACAGCGAAACGAATCACTCACAGCGACTCAGGCGCTGGCCACGTTAAACGATCAGGTGCTCGCATTGCATCTCGCAGAGTTTGCAACTGCCGTGGCGACGATGGCTCCATCGCTCGATGACCAGGTCACGTTGCTCTTCCGTCGGGTGATGCTGCGTTCGCCTAGTGACGGCGAACGGCAACTCCTCATCCCGTATGCGGCACAACACGGTCTGGCCAACCTCGCTCGTGTGCTGGTCAATTCGAACGAGTTTAACTTCGTCGATTAATGGGGCCGATCCTGTGGTGCCGCGGCCGATCGCGCGGAGACGCAAGCGGGATCGGGGCGATTATCGTTTTGTTGTGGTTGATTTTCGCGAAATCTGCGGGCGATGCGTGCGGATGGCATCGAGGGCCTGTAGAAAGTCGGGCGGGAGCGGCGCTTCGAAGGAGAGGCGAGCCCCGGTCACGGGATGATCGAAGCTCAGCTTGTAGGCGTGCAGCGCCTGTCGGTCGATGAAGACCGGGTTGTCCGCCTCCGGGGGAAGATCGACCAGATCCGACAATTCGAGGGCCGAGTGACCTTCATACAGCCGATCCGCCACGATCGGGTGCCCCAGATGGTGCATGTGCACCCGGAGTTGATGCGTGCGCCCCGTTTGCGGACAGAGCCGCATAAAACTGAATCCGCGGAAGCGTTCAATGACTTCGTAAAACGTCGCCGCATGGCGGGAGTTACCCCCCGGCGGACAGACCATCATCCGTTCGCGATTGCGCTGGCTCACCCGCACGTGTGTTTCGATGTAATCCCGGTCGAACTGCACTTCGCCCCAGACGATCGCCCGGTATTCCTTCTCGACGGTCCGTTCTTCGAACTGCTTGCTGAGGTGGGCGTGAATCTGATTGTCTTTGGCGACGACCAGCACGCCGCTCGTGTCCCGATCGAGGCGATGCACAATCCCCGCACGGAGCTTGCCGGCCACATCACTCAGTTTGTCGAAGTGAAACTGGAGTGCACCGGCGAGGGTCCCGTGATAGTTCCCCCGGCCGGGGTGAACGATCATATTCGCGGCTTTGTTGATGACGATCAGTGAATCGTCGTCGTACATTACATCGAGGGGAATGTCTTCCGGTTCGATCGTCTGGTGGTTGATCGCAGGAAGACGGTATTCGAGTTCATCGTTTTCTTTCAGCCGGCGCGACATCTTGACGGTGGCACCGTTGACCAGCACCGTCCCGTTTTCGATCGCCCGCTGAAAGGAAACACGACTGAAACTGGGGTACAACCGGCTCAGGAAATGGTCGACGCGCCAGCCCAGTGCGCGCGGGTCGACAGTCAGCCGCAGGGTCTCAGTCGTCGGATCGCCAGGCGGGGGCGTCAGCTCTTGTTCTGTCGGTTCTTCGTCGCTCATGGGTTCAGTTTATCACGTCGGTGATTCGCCGTCGCGGTTCCATCGACTCGGAAATCTCGGTCTGCAACGTGGAGCATGGACGTCTTCCGGAAGTTCGCAGCAGAACGAGGAGTGGCGATGCTGGTCGTACAGGTCTGACAGAAATCGAGTTGCTAGAATGCCTGCATCATGCAGTTCCAGCTATTCTATACAGATGAATTCGTGCTGCCTTTGCCACCCGGGCATCGGTTCCCGATGCAGAAGTATGCTCGACTGCGGGAAACACTGGCGTCCGGGCCGGAACGGGAATGGTTCAATCTGGAAGTCCCCCCGGCAGCGACTGATGCCCAACTCTTGCGGGCCCATACCTCTGAGTACCTCGAACGGGCGACACACGGCCGCTTTTCACGGGAAGAAGTGAAGCGACTGGGGTTTCCGTGGTCCCCAGAGTTGATCGAACGTTCGCGCCGATCTTCCGGAGCCACGATCGCCGCTGGTCGATCCGCGCTCAGCGCGGGCTTTTCAGCAAATCTCGCCGGGGGGACGCATCACGCCTACGCCTATCGTGCGGAAGGCTTCTGTGTGTTCAACGATAGTGTCGTTGCTGCTCGGACTCTGCAAGCCGAAGGACGAGTGAACCGCGTCGCCATTCTTGATCTGGATGTCCATCAGGGAAATGGGACCGCAGCGCTGTGTGCCAACGATCCATCGATCTACACGTTCTCCATGCATAGTGCCCGGAATTATCCCTTTGTCAAAGAACGGAGCGACTGGGATATCGAACTTCCGGACGAGATGACCGATGCGGCGTACCTCTCGATCCTGGAACAGGCCTTGCCGAAGATCTTCGCGGCCCAGCGACCCCAGATTGTATTCTATCTCGCCGGTGCCGATCCCTACGTGGGTGACCGATTGGGACGGCTGGCGCTGACAGCCGAAGGTTTAGCCGAACGAGATCGACTGGTCTTCAACGCCTGCTGGATGCAGGGGGTCCCGGTTGCCGCGAGTATGGCGGGAGGATATGCACCGAACATTGAAGAGATCGTGGCGATTCACGCCCGGACAATCCGCATCGGGATGACGATCCACCGGGCCGCTTCTCTCTCATCGACATGACATCAGCAACCCGTGCATTCCTGCCTGCTGATGCGGATTCGCGAGACCTCATCCGTTCGGCTCATCTCCCATCAGCCATTCGAGCGCCTTGTCGTTCTCATCCATCTGCTCGGGGGCTTTTTTCGGCAGGGGCTTGGGGGTAGGCAACGGAACGGGAGGGGCGGGTCGACGTAAGGGGCGCTCGTTATCACCAAAGGAGAGCCCCGCTTTTTCCAGCAGGCTCTTGGCGAATGGGTCTTCCTCCTGGGGAGGCGGAGCGGTCGGATCGGGCGAATAGTTGATCTCGAAAGCATGCTTGGCGAAACTGATCGTGTCGCCCGGCTGCAGGTATTTTTCGATGATCCGTTCGCCGTTGACTTTGGTCCCGTTGCTGCTGCTCAGATTCCGGGCGTGCCAGTACCCGGAACGGTATTCCAGTTCGCAATGATGCGAAGAGACGTTGGGGAAGTCGAGCAGGATGTCGCAACGGCTCCGCCGTCCGACCAGCAGCTTCGGTTTCAATAGCGGTATCGGATCCCCACCGCCCACGGGGGTCAATTGCCCGAGCATCGCACTCCTCTCCCGGCCCGTCGATTCATTCTAGGCAAGAGGAACTCGGCTTCACAATCGGGAGATCATACGATGCCACTCAAAACCGTTTCTTCGCGCTCCTGCAGGTGTTGCGCGCGGCATTAACGGACGGTGGATTGAAACGCTTCTGTCAGCCGCAGGCTGGCATTTTCATGGATATTCGCTTCCACTCCCAGCGGCAGCGTGAACGCGGCAGGACCATTGGCGGAACTCGATTGCCAGATGAGCGCCGTCGGCGGGCGAAACTCGTGGAATTCCCCTGGTGCCAGCTTCAGTTTGCTGCTCCAGGGCGAACCGGTACTCCGGACATGATACTCCACATCTGCGGCCGTCGTGTTTCGGACCCGGATTCCCGGCCGATCGAGACGGACGGAGAAGTGGTGACCCGTCCATGCGAGTTGTTCCCAGCGGAGCGCCATCCCATTCCGCTGAATATCATTCAGGCGATTTTCGCGGCCCAGGCTGGCAAACATCTCATTCCAGCCTTCACCGAACTGTTTCGCGATTGTTTCCGGATGGAGTTCCGCGTTCGCCGG
Organism: Planctomycetaceae bacterium; assembly: GCA_044229335.1. Taxonomy (GTDB): domain Bacteria; phylum Planctomycetota; class Planctomycetia; order Planctomycetales; family Planctomycetaceae; genus DSVQ01. Next base: position 52,446 of record JBGATC010000027.1, read on the forward strand.
TTGCCCCAGCCATCTGGGCGTCACCCGCGGAGTGGTCCCTGCTGCAATCGTCATTTTCAATTGACGATGCGTGAAGCTCGGTTTCTCGAGTCCCAGTTCCAGCGGCTGCGTGATCGCCAGATCGAATTCGGCCAGCGGCTCGACGGTGGCTGCCCGCTGTCGACGGACACCAAGTTGAATCTGCAGCGAAGGAATCTCCAGTCCCACCACCGAACCTTGTCCCGACTGCGGTGGCGTTGAAAGCTGCAACGGTTTCCGCAACGCGAATTCGGTTTCCAGTTCCGCGTCCGCCGGCAGATCTTTCAGGGCGGGAATTGTCCGTTCCCAGAACGAACGCTTGCCCAATTCGCGGAACTGGGGAGAATTCATATCGAGCACGTGGAAGCGGGCGACATCACTTTTCGCCAGCAGGGTGCTCCACGCCGTGATGACTCGTGGCGAGAGGGCCACTTCCAGCCCGCGACCAGCAGTCGTCGGTGCGACTTCATCACCCACGGGGATCGAAATGATCGGGACCGAATTCGTTCGCGGCGCGATCGCCGCGACGGTCGCTCCGAGGTGCAGCGTCAAGCCCTCGGGTTCGACAGTGAACGACTCCGGGTAGAATTTGAAGCGGGGTTGCCACAAGGGCATAGGAAAGCGGGCATAGGTGAATGTGCGGTCGGTCATCTTCGCCACGCGGTCTTCGACCTGCGTGAGGAGCCGGGGCACGCTGCTGCGGATCTCAGCTTCGATCTGCGACTTGCGACTGGCGAGTCCGTCGATGAGCTGTTGTTCGATACGGTCTTCCAGAAAGGGGAGTGGCCGCACGCGGACATCGGCGGGGCCGCGGACCGTCCAGTTGTGAGCAGGAATGTTGAAGTCGACCGAAACCAGATCGAATCGGATCCGTCGATTCTCGACTCGCGGAGTGACTTCCGCCGTCAGCCAGACAGGTTCGACATGCCCCACGATAATCTGCATCGCTGAAGCATCTGCGTTGAGGAGTCGCCCATGAATACGTGTGGAGGGGACCGTCATCGTCATGTGCCGCAGCCCCATCTGCAGCCGCAGACGGTTTCCGGCGAGTGGTTCCAGCCACGCCCGTTCAATCATCCCGGTGTGATGCAAGCCGCCCGTGCTGACATCGAACGACATGAACCCGTTGCGACGGGTTTCACTGGTTCCCGGCTTCCACCCCGACATCGATTCCGCAGGAATCTGCTCCGGTAGCAGGTAAGACAGAGACTCGAGCAGGTCCTTGTGAACGCGAATCTGAATCGCCCGTTCGACTTCCGCACCAGGCACGAAACGGAGTTCGTCCATCAGTACACCGACCGAGGGACGTGTCGCCCAGTCGATATTCGTCTGCGCGGGGCGCTCGGGATGCAGCATCCAGTCGAAGACTTCGTCCTGGGCGAAGACGTGACTGCCGATGTTGTGTCCGCCATACGGAAGAATCGAGACGTAGCCATGCCCACCGGCTGCGTTGATCCCATCAATCAGCTGGGTCGATTCGATGGGCGGGACCAGGGTGTCGTCGGCTGCATGAAACGCCCAGACGGGGACTTTGGCGAGTGACGGGACGTCTTCCAGTCGTCCTCCCCCAGAGACTGGCAGCACAGCTTTCCAGTGGTGCGGGTTCTTCGCGGCCAGGCTCCAGGCGCCAAAGGCCCCCATCGAGACACCAACCAGGACACGATGGTCTTTATTGACCGAGTAGGTCCGTTCGACCTCTTCGAGAATCTTCAACGCCCGGTCGAGTTCCGTCGTCTCGTCATGCCAGCCACCGAGCAGGCGGCTGTTAAAGTTTTCGTTCTGGGCAAAGACGGTCAGAAAGGGTGTTGTGGCAGCGCGGGCTTTCAACGCCGGCCCCAACCCGACGATGAGTTGCGCGCGGCCATCCGTGCCGCGACCGCTGGCCCCGTGCAGATAGAAAATGACCGGGCAAGGCCGGTCCGGGGAATAGTTGGCCGGTTCGAACACAACGTACTTATGTTCGCCCGTGGCATCGCGATAGATCTTATCGACAAAGTGCCCTTCGCCAGCCTCCACCCTGACCGCCTCGGTCGGGGAGAGGATTGCCAGGAGCAGCACCAACGCCGCATGACCCCAGTGGTAACCGGAGGCGACCGAACAAAGAGCACGCATCAACGTAGCCTTCCGCCAGACTGAGGACAGGACCGCGTGGAGTTTCACCGCATGCCGGAGCAGCGCCGCTCCGGGTCCCTCATCGGCCTATCGGCTATCTGATACTCCGTACCCGAGTCGGAAACGCGATCAGTCCCGCATCCCGTCCAGCAGCGACTCCTGAACGTCGTGTTCGGAGAACTCTCCCGGAATTGGTAGAGTCTACGTCAACGTTAAAGTCGAACAACTGCAGATCATCGTGTCGCTCGATTAAGGCTGGAGTGCACGCTTGAGGAGGTTGTGCGTCATCTGCTGGACCCGTTCATCGGGACCATGGGGGCGTGTCCAGTGTGACCAGGGGAGCGTGTGACCTGGCGGGTGGCTGAGACCTTGCGCCCAGAAGATGGTCGACGCGTTGAACACAAAGTTCCCTTTGGGACCGGGATAAATCGTGGCCGTCCAGCGTTGCGGACGAACGCCGCCGACCAGGGCGGTCCCTTCGCCGACGATCTCCAGGCCGGGAATGTCCTTCGGCGGATCACCGTGGTACTCCCAGCCGATCAATCCGGGAATGTGTTCGCCCGCCTTCATCCCTGTGCCAGCGAAGAGCCAGTGCTCGGGCTTCGTACAGACCCAGTCTCCACCGCCATTCACCGGTTCGACGTTGCGGGCTCCCATCAGATACCCTTCATCGGGACCACGTTCAGGGAAGGGGCCGTTGTTCTTTTCACGATCGACGGCGTACTTGTAGTCGCCGCCATAAGGGCCGCCGCGGAACATGATACGGTTCGGCCGTCCGTCCTGTCCGGCACGTAACGGAGTAACCCAGCAGACGGAATTCCCGGAAAGAAACAGCAGGTTGACTCCCTCATCCCGCATGCGGACAACGCTGTCGTACTGGCGGCGGTCCCAGTATTCATCGTGCCCCACGCTGATGAACGACTTGCACTTCAAGCCCCGATCTGGTGTCAGCAGGTCGCTGTTTGACACATAGCTGACGTCATACCCATGCTGTTCCAGGAAGTAACTCAACGGAAACTCGAAGGGCAGAAACTCTCCCGAACCGATCGAGAGCGGGTCGTTGACCACGCTGTTGAACTGGGCGTAGCGGCCGTAGGGACGATCAAAACTGACATCGGCCCACGGTCCCTGATTCCCTTTCGGGTGGGTGTAGACCGAATAGTTGCTGGGCCAGGCGTTGTAGGCATTCCAGGTGTTGTCGGAGCATTGAAAGAGGACATCCGCGGGCCGATCATCTTTCACAATGAAGATGACATAGCTTTGCCATGGGGCCTGTGTGTCATCCTTGGGGAGAATCGTGAGGCGGCCGAGATAAACACCGCTGACCCAGTCCGCAGGAATCTTGAGCGTCGCCGAGGCGGACCAGCGACATTCATGTAAATTCTTTTCGCCAGGAGTGGGATCGGTCTGCTTGATGCCGTCGAACGGCCCCAGCGTGGTCATCAACCGGGCCCCGCGACCGCCGTAGTACCCTGTGCGGAAGATTTCGATCTGGTAGCGGGCTGGGGGATCGGTCGAAACGAAGATGTCGATCGACTCACCCGCCGCGACACTTTGTTTCGAGCAATAGCCCTCGATGTACTTGCCGCGGACACCGGTCACACTTTGTAGCGCAACTCGTGTGAGTTGCCAGTCACGACTGCCTAGGAGAGCGTTCTCCCGACGAATGCGATCGGGATCACGCGGTTCTGCCGCCAGCGTTGTGAGGCATGTGGACAACACACAGATCAGGATCGAAAGCGGTTTCATCGGAGGCTCCTTGAGAGTTACCGCGATGTTAACGCATTCCAAGCCCGAAGCGCAAGCGCCGGGTTCCCTCGATTCTTTGACCATCGCATGAAGAACCCGGCGCTCGCGCTTCGGGCTGAGAAGTCACCTTGATTCGCGGCGGAAGATGCGTTGCGTTTCTTCGATCGCACGGCCGAGGGCTTCGACTTCTTCCAGCGTGTTATAGATTGCGAAGCTCGCGCGGGTCGTGGCGTCGACTCCCAGCCATTGATGCAGTGGCTTCGCACAGTGATGACTTGCCCGCACGGCGATGCCGCGTTGTGCGAGACCAGTCCCCAGATCATGAGCGGGGATCCCGTTGACCGTGAAGCTGACGATCGCCCCTTTGTGTTCTGGGCGTGGGCCATAAATCGTCACGCCGGGAATGGCTTCCAGCCGGGCATGGCAGGCTGCCAGCAACGCCTGCTCGTACTGATGGATCGTCTCCCAACCCCAGGCGGTGAGGCAGTCGACCGCGGTCCCCAGACCGATCGCTTGTGCAATCGGCAGGGTCCCCGCTTCAAACTTGAAGGGCGGTCGCTTGTAGGTGGAATGATCGGCGAAGACTTCGTCGATCATGTTCCCACCGCCGAGGAACGGGTCCATCGCTTCCAGCAATTCGAGCTTGCCGTAGAGCACACCGACTCCGGTGGGGCCGTAGAGTTTGTGCCCGCTGAAGACGACGAAATCCGCATCCCAAGCCTGCACATCGATCGGAGCGTGCGGAGCGCTCTGGGCCGCATCGACGAGCACAACCGCCCCGACCGCATGGGCCGCTTGAACGATTGCTGGAATCGGCGGCAACGTCCCGAGAACATTCGACATCGCGGTGATCGCGACGAGCTTGGTCCGCTGGGTCAGGCAGTTCGTAAACGTCTCGAGTTCGATACGTCCATCAGGGGTCAGCGGTGCCCAGACGATTTTCGCCCCGGTCGCCTGGGCTGCCATCTGCCAGGGGACAATGTTCGCATGGTGTTCCAGCGGGTTGAGCAGGATCTCGTCACCCGGCTGGAGAAACTTGCGGCCCCAGCCGTGCGCGACGAGATTGATCCCCATCGTCGTCCCGGCGGTGAAGAGAATCTCGCTGACCTCGTCGAGTTGATCGAGTTCATCGAGCGGGCGACAATTGAGGAAAGCCGCAAACTTCTTGCGGGCCGCTTCCAGTTCGCCGGTCACGCGCTCATGCAGCGGATGCACCCCGCGGTGGACGTTGGCATTGAACCGGGAATAACACTCGACGACCTTGTCGATCACCGCCTGCGGTTTCTGTGCGGTCGCGCCGGTATCGAGGTAAATCAACGGCGGGGAGTGTTCGTTCGCCACCAGGGGAAACTCGCTCCGGATCTGACTCGGAGTGAGCGGGGATGTCGGCATTGCGGACATAAGTCACGAACCTTCCACAATCGGCAGGCGAGCGCTGAGTCTGCCGATTCAAGAGGCGACCGGATTCGAAGTCGCCACTGGCTCTTCCGCCAGTTGATAGAGCATCGTCTTCAGGACCTTGAACCCGAGAAGTCCACATTTCTGACGGCTGGGTGTCAGCGGGACCTGCAGCAACTGCAGCATCTCTTTCGCAGAAAACTGCCGTAATTCGTCGATCGACCGGCCTTCGATGTGCTCGCAGAGGATACTCGCAGCCGCCTGGCTGATCGCACAACCTTTTCCGTCGAAATAGGCTTGCTGGACCTTGCCATCACCGATCTGCAGTTGCAGGGTAAGCTGGTCGCCGCAGATCGGGTTGCGTTCCGCATGCTGACACGAAGCGCAGGCGAGCGATCCCTTATGGTAAGGAGACTCGAAGTGATCGAGAATGTGTTCGTCGTAAATCTCGCCCAGCGGGTCGCTCACGCGTCACTTCTTGCGTACGGGTTTCATGGATGCCGACTTCCTATTGTAGGCAGCAAGCGGAGGCGGTTCCAGCACCATCCCAAAAGAGTGCCATCACAACCCGTCTTCGTCCTCGCCTGGAGCGCAAACTCGGGCTACCCCGCTGGTCTGCGAGGTCTTACTGAAAGCATAACACTGGAAAGCCGGAGCTTGCGCTCCGGTCTAGGAAAGAGTTTCGTTCGCTTCTCAATTTTCCCCGTGCGAAGAAATCACAATGACCCGGTCTTTTCCAGCACGCGGGTGGCGATGGTCTGATACTCATCGACGAGGCTGGCGATCAGGTCGAGGCTGCGGTTCCAGAAACTGCCATCGCGGAGATCGAAGCCGAGCGTCGACTGCACGGCGTCCTCAGCATCCATGCAACCGGTCGCGATTAACAACCGGCGGTACTGCTCGGGGAACGTCGGCCCGGCGTCGCGACCGATGGCGTACAACCCCAGCGACAGTAGGTAGCCGAAGGTGTAAGGGAAGTTATAGAACGGGACGCCCGTGATGTAGAAATGGAGCTTCGAGGCCCAGAAACGTGGATTCCACCCATCGTCCGCCAACGAATCGAGATACGCCTGTTTCTGCGCCGCGACCATCAAGCCATTGAGGTCCGCGGCAGTGAGTTCACCGTGAGCGCGGACCCGATGGAATTCGTCTTCGAACAGGAACCGCGCGTGGATGTTCATCAGGTAGCCGACCGCATCGGTCAGCAGATTGTCGAGCATTCCCAGGCGTTCATAGTCGGTCCGGGCATGTGTCAGTAACTTCGCGTTCAACACGGCTTCGGCGAATGTGGAGGCCGTTTCCGCGAGGTTCATCGGGTAATCCGCCAGGAACAATGGCTCTTCCCGCAGCACCCACGAATGATAGGCATGCCCGATTTCATGCGCGAGCGTCGACAGGCTGTCCATCGAGTTCGTGTAGGTCATGAAGATGCGGGATTGCTTGAGCGTGGGGAGCGTGGTGCAGAAGCCCCCCTGTCGCTTGCCGCCGCGGTTTTCCGCTTCGATCCAACGTTCCCGCAACGTTCGCTCAGCGAATTGACCCAGTTCCGGGCTGAACAGCTGGAAGGCATCAATGATCCAGTGACAGCCCTGGTCGTAAGGAATCTGATCGGCTTTGTCGGCTCCCGGCATGACGGGAAGCGGGGCCGTCAAGTCGTACCAGCTGAGTTGCTGCTGACCGATCAACCGGGCTTTGGTTGCCATGTACGTCTGCAGAACGCTTTTGCGCTCGCCGATGGTGCCCCACATGGCATCGAGCGTGGCTCGGGTCATCCGGTTGGCGAGCAGCGGGACTTCGAGGTGATCCCGCAAGCCGAGTCGCTTGTAGAGAGTGAGCCGGGTCCCGGAGAGATGGTTCAAGGCATCGGCACAACTGTCTTCGATCGTGGTCCACGCGGCGTCGGCAGCGAGAAAGTTGTTCTGACGGACGGTCCGTTGCGGCGAGTCGAACAGAATCTGACCGGGCGATTTGACGACCGGCTTTCCCTGTTCGACAACATGGACCTTCAATGCGCCGCTGATGCGGTCGTAGAACCGACCCCAGGCATGGAAGCCATCCACGGCGAGGTCGGCCGCGAGGAGTTCCTGGTCTTTCGGGAGTCGAAACGCGGCCTGTCGCTGCTTGAGCTGCAGAAAGTAGCGGCGTGCGGCGAGCGCCGGAGCGGCTGCGACGGTTGCATCAAAGACATCCGGAGCCACATCGCGAACGGCGAATTCGAGCGTCGTCGCGAGTTGCTCACGCAGAGGCGTCAGTGCCGAAAGTTCCGCTTTCAGTTGCTGGCAGAGCTTGTTCTCCGCGTCGGCCGAGGAGTGACAGTCGATAAAAGCATGCAGGTCGGTCGCTTCCGCATCGATCGCTTCGTAGCGTTCAATAAAGCTGGCCCAGACCGCAGCCGCGGCGACTTGAAACGCCGGCAGTTGATCCGATTCCGCGGCCAGGGCTGTCAGTTTCGAACGGAAGGCATCAACTCGTTCCCGAAAAGCTGGCGTGTGCGGTGCGGGCAGCAGCACATCCAAGTCCCAGACGAGCGGAAATTCATTCGACATCGATGTCACCTTGAAGTCACTGCAGACAGAAGTTCGATCGGGTGTATCAGGTGCGAACCTGTCCCGCCAGCGTTAGCACGAGTTGGCGCGGACCGCCGTGATCGCGGTGCTCGCAGAGATAGAGTCCCTGCCAGGTGCCGAGGAGAAGACGTCCCGCTTCGACGGGAATCTGCAGCGAGCTGCCAATCAAGACGGCCTTTACATGGGCGGGCATGTCATCCGGCCCTTCACACGTATGCACATACGGGAAGTCTTCCGGTGCGATCGTGTTGAACGACGACTCGAGGTCGCGGAGTACGTCGGGGTCGGCGTTCTCGTTGATCGCCAGTGAGGCCGACGTGTGCAGAATGAAGACGTGCAGCCAGCCAATTTCGATCTGTGCCAGTTCTGGCAACGCAGCCACGACCGGCCGCGTAATGAGATGAAATCCCCGGCGTTGAGCTGGGAGTGTCAGGCGGTGGCGAAACCAGTTCATGCAGTCGTCTCGTCGTGATGCCGTCACACGCTGGAGATCTCGGATTGCGGTGGATTCGATCAGGCTTGTTCCGACCGCTGACCTTTCCAGCGGAGCCAGTGATCAGCAATCGTGATCGCCACCATCGCCTCGGCCATCGGGATGAACCGTGGCAGCAGACACGGATCGTGACGTCCCTTTGTGCGAATGGTGGTCGGTTCGCCTTGCTGATTGACCGTCTGCTGTTCAATCGGCAGGCTGCTCGTCGGCTTGACTGCAGCCCGTAGCACGATGGGCAGACCGGTGGAGATCCCGCCGAGCATGCCGCCGTGGCGGTTGGTTGCTGTCGTGATGCCCGCATGACCGTGTTGCGGATGCGCCGGGTCGGGAATGAAGTGGTCATTGTGGACGCTGCCGCGCATCGTGACGCAGCCAAAGCCGATCCCGTATTCGACGCCGAGGACCGCAGGCAGACTGAAGAGGGCTTTGGCCAGATCGGCCTTCAATTTGTCGAAGACCGGTTCACCCAGACCGGCGGGAACCCCGGTCGCGACGATCTCAGCCGCCCCGCCGATCGAATCACCCTCCTTGCGGATCTCTTCAATCAGGGTGACCATCTGTCCCGCCGCTACCGGATCAGGACAGCGGATGATATTGGGCTCGCCGTTCGGCAGTCGTTCCACCTGATCGAGCGTGATCGCTGCCGGGTTCGGGATTTTCGCCCGGATGTCGCCGACCTGTGTCACGTAGCCGACGACCTGTCCACCGAAAGCTGCTGCGAGAATCTTCTTCGCAACAACACCGGCTGCCACACGGACGGTGGTCTCACGGGCGCTGCTGCGTCCACCACCGCGGTAGTCGCGAAAGCCGTACTTCGCATCGAACGAGTAGTCCGCATGTCCCGGCCGATAGAGCGTCGCGATGTCGGAGTAATCTCGGCTCCGCTGGTCCTGATTGCGAATCAGAATCGCGAGACTGGTCCCGGTCGTGCGGCCCTCAAACACACCGGACAGAATCTCCGGAAGATCTTCTTCCGCACGCTGGGTGACGATATGACTTTGCCCCGGTCGGCGACGGCTGAGATCGCCCAGCAGATCCTCGACTTCCAGCGGAATCCCCGCGGGGACACCATCGATGATGACGACATTTCCCGGTCCGTGGCTTTCCCCGGCCGTGGTGATGCGAAAGGCTTGTCCGAATGAATTCCCGGCCATGAACGGCGCTTACTCCCGACAGGCTCAGTGGCGTAGTCTGCCGGTCATTCTAGCGTGCAGACGCATGGATGTCCGCGCTCGCCAGCCGGAAGACGCTTACTCTTCCGGTCGAGGTTGTCGTCGGCTTTCCACGAGGCGCAGGCACCGGGCCAGTAACGACCACGCGGGGCGTTCTGCCGTGAGGGGTGGTTCCCGGTCCGTCTCCGTGGTGGGAGCTTCCAGGATGACGCGGCGTTCGCTCCAGCGCCGGAATCCCTCCGTCTGAAGAGTGACGGGGACTGCGCCGAGCAGCGCTGAACACGTTGCGTCCCAATGCGGCGAACTCATCGGCAGGTCGGCAAGTCCGCCACGGAACGCACTGCGTAACGTCGGCTGCACGATGCGATGCATCATCTCAGACGCTGGATCGTCATCGAAGTCTTCGCCGAATTCCCAACTCCGTCGGGCATCGTAGGCAAAGGCAGAGATCCCGTAACGCACCAGCGCCGGTCCGATCAGCAGGTCGGTCCAGCGCTCGCATCGACGACGAAAACGATCGGCTGCCGCCAATGGCTCACCCGCCTCGACGACCGCGGTCAGAATTCTCAGCCGTTGCTGATGGATCGTCATCAAGACGTGATCGGCAATCGCACGATATTCAGCGAGTCCGCGGGTACGATCGACGGCTGCGAACGTTGTCCCCAGAATTCGTGCGACCGTATCGACAGCGCAGATCTCTGCTGAGAGGGCGGCGATCCGCGGAAGCGTCGGAGCCGCCAGGAGCCGATCGAGCTGCGCTTGCCAGTCGGCGGCCAGTTGACGCTGACTGGCCCACCAGTCGAACAGGGGCGGGTCTTCGATCGACAAGCCCTGCTCGGCCCAGGGGACAGCGAGGGTCGACAGATCAAAGGCGAATTCGAGCAAATCGCCCAGTCGCCAGGGACTGACAGTCGGAGCAATCGGGACCATTTGCGCGGCGTCTCCAGGAAGGTAGACCGACTGCAGAGCAAGGACCGCGCCGAAGTCCTTGCGGAGGGAGAAGTCCCGCTTCCCGAGACGAACTGTTAAGAATAGTAAACGAAACCACGTAGGTTGTGACTCACCGGTCGTTGCCCAAATGCCACAACCGTCCCATCGTGGGGCGAAAAACCGTCACTCTGGAAGTGATTCAGGCTGTGCCGGAACCGGTGTCAGTTGGTCCAGATGGTCACGTACAGTAGCGGGTTTTCGAAGCTCGGCGCTGCAGGTCAAATCGTCCCATCACTACGGGGCTTTGGCTGTCGGCAGTGCCGGTGGCGGTGTCGCTTTGCCGGCAGCTTCTTCGGCCGTCAGTTCTCGGAAGTAAATCTTCCGCAGACCCGCGACGGTGGCGTAGCAGGAGATCCCCAGCGGCTTCGCCGGGTCGACCGCCGGATGCAGTGAGACCTTGCGGTTCGTGAGATCGAGATCGACGACCGACTTATCATCGATCCAGGCCCGCACGAACTTTTCGCCGACGCGCAGCCGAATCTTGTACCACTGTTTTTCTTTGAAAACGTCGTGCGTCGCGGTGTCGTTGTCAGCAGCGTACAGCCCATCGACCGACGAGAGACCGACCACGCCCCCACCCCAGCCGCCGACGACAAAACTGCAGAAGCTGTCGCCCACGGGGAAGACCAGGCCGCAGAAGAAATCGCTGCCGTCGATTCGCCGAGATTCGAAGGTGATTTCGTAGTTCTTCTTCGGGAGGGGCTTTCCCTTCCAGCGGACGCCGGAGATGTCTGATCCCCGCTGCATCACGATTTCCCCGTCCTTCTCGACGGTGACTTCGCCCTCACCCCCAAACTCCGCAGCAGCCCAGTCTTTCAGTTCCTTGCCGTCAAACAACGACTTCCAGCGGGCGGCTTCGGGGAGGGTCAACGGATCGACGGCGGCGGGAGGTTTTGGTGCCGGTTCTTCCGCGTGACAGAGCGCGGGAACGGCCAAGCTGGCTAACAGTCCGCAGACGAACAGGAGACGCACGCTGCGTGCGATGGAAAATGCCATGATTCAGACTCCCCCTACAACCGGTATCGTTGTTACGGCACGACCAGTGTTGTGCCATAACCGGCAGGCGCACGCCAGCGATCGGATTCCTGCGGGGTGGTGCAGGGCCAGTTTTTCACAAAAATCAGGGGATTTGGCCACAAAGAAGTTGCGGGTTAACGGCGGTCCACCAAACGCAAGCTAGAGTTGTTGGGCGTCCCCGGTGCGTCGCCCGAGCGTTAAAGGATGCGTCGATGTCCAGTGTCTTCGGGTCATTTCAGGCACTCACCAACTCGACGGTTGGCGGCGGGTATTTGTTCGCCCTCGCCGTCGTCTGTCTGTTGCAATACGTGACGTTTCTGACCAATCGCGTGCGCGTTCAGAGTTTATCGCGAAAGTTCGAACAGCAGGTCACCGGCCTGACAGTCGAAATGCACGAACTGAATCGTGATCGTGACTTCCAGCGGATGGAAATCGCGATTATGCGCGATGTCCTTTCGCAAACCGATTATCGCCGGGCGATTCTGGCGTTATTGAAGCGATTCATTCCAAATCCGGATGAAGCCTGTGCGGCCTTTCTGATCGTCGATTCGACCAGCGAAGCTCCCCCCCTGGTGCGTGGAATGAACGAAGAGACTGTCCGCGCGCTGGTCCTTTCACCCGAGTTGTTGCAGGAACTGCAGGAACATGGGGCGGTCTACTGGCCGATGCCGACGCCGGGGACCTGTCCGCTGCTCCAGGCATTCAGTGGATGTGATCGCCGGAAAATTCGCACTTTGACTGCGGTGGCCTGTACCGATCAGCAGGGAATTCTCGGCGTCTTGATCACCACGAATCTCTTGCCGATTGCTGCGTCTCAGTCCGATCAGCTGACATTATGCACGCGACTGCTCGGTTCCATCGCGCCGACCATGCGGCAGACGATGGAACTGGAACAACAGGCGGTCCACCTGCAGTGTACGCGAGAAATGCTGGAGCTCCGTCAAATTGCCGACTCGAAATTCGATCAACCGAGCCGAATGGTTGAGCGGTACCTGACACGGTTGGCCCAGATGCTGGATGCCGAGCGGGTGGGCTTGTTTCTCATCACCCAGAAACGTCCACTCACGCTGCAGCCTTCGGCCCGTTGTGGCGTCCAGATGCAGCCCGGAGTTCTGGACACCTGGTGTGCACACGAAGAGACACTGGCCAGGCAGGTGGTGGAAGCGGGATGTCTCTACTCTTATGACATCGCCCAACTGAAGCAGGTCGGCGTCACCTCCCTGATGGGGTCCGCAGTCACTTCACCCCTCTATCATGACGGAACCGTGATCGGTGCGTTGTGTGTCACCCGCCGCATCAGCGATCGCCCGACACCTTCGGATCGTCAACTCGTCTCCTGGTCGGCAGAAACGCTGTCACATGTCATTCATCGTCTCCGCAGCTTACAGGAAATTGAAAAGCAGGCCCGCGAAGACGGTCTGACGGGCCTTTCCAATCGCCGGACGTTTGATCTGCAACTGGCCCGTGAAATCGCGGCCCTGCGTGATGGCAGCCGTCTCGAGTTTTCTCTCCTGCTGCTCGACATCGATCGATTCAAATCGGTGAACGACAAGTACGGCCATCTGGTGGGTGACGAGGTGTTACGGGCCACGGCTGGTGTGCTGCGTGAACAGCGGGCGCGGATGCGCTCGGATGAGCCCGCCCATTTAGCCCGTTATGGTGGGGAAGAGCTTGCCGTGTTGCTTCCCGGGGTCGGTGTGAATGGTGCCCTGCGGATTGCTGAGACACTGCGATTGGCGATCGCCGCGCAGACGATCGTTTCGCAGGAAGCCAAACTCAAAGTCACGGTCAGTATCGGTGTGGCGACTTGCCCGTTGCATGCTCATTCCGCCCCCGATCTGATCTCCGCGGCCGATGCCGCGCTCTACGAGGCGAAGTCGACGGGTCGGAATCGCGTCTGTGCTCCGACTCCGGTGGCTAACGAACTGGCCGGTTATTGAACGGCGGAGATCCGCGCTGTTGACGGTCTTCGGATTGGAGTGAGACCCGGCGCTCGCGTTTCGGGCTGATGATGTTTGAACGGACCCTGCATGCTTTCGCCGTGCTTGGGAAACGACTAACTTACGGTGCTCCGTACGGCTCGTTCCCATCGTCCGTTGCTGCCTGCCGCTGGTGGATGCCGGGCAGTCCTGAAAGAAAACGTCATGACCTCGATCTCGGCCGTCGAAGCCCAAATTGCTGCGACGGCACGCACACGACCCGGCAAAACGATCGTCGTGATGCCCGCCTACAATGCAGCGCAAACAATCGCCCGCACCGTGGCCGACATCCCGCCGGGAGTCGTCGATGAAATCCTGGTCGTCGACGACTGCAGTCGCGATCGGACCTCGGAAGTCGCCCGCGAACTCGGTCTCTCGGTCATTCGTCACGAGAAGAATCTCGGGTACGGTGGCAATCAGAAAACCTGCTACCAGTATGCCCTCGACGCCGGGGCCGATTATGTCGTGATGATTCATCCCGATTACCAGTACGACAGCCGCCTGATTCCGGTCGCCGTGGAAGTCCTACGTCTGGGGATTTGCGATTTCATTATGGGCTCCCGCATCCGCACACGGCGGGAAGCCCTCGCTGGTGGCATGCCGAAATGGAAGTACGTCGCCAACCGGTGTCTCACGCTGGTCGAGAACATCGCGTTAGGGCAGAACCTGGGCGACTTCCACAGCGGATTCCGGGCCTATCATCGCTCGGTGCTGGAAACGATTCCGTACAATCGCAATTCGAACGACTTCGTCTTTGACAGTCAGTTCCTCGCGCAAGCCGTCCATTTCGGTTTCAAGGTGGGGGACATCCCCGTACCCGTGCGCTATTTTGATGAAGCGTCGAGCATCAATTTCCGCCGCAGTGTGACCTATGGGTGTCGTACACTCGGCGTGCTCGCGAGTTTCTGGCTGCATCGCCTGCGAATGTGGCGGTCGCCGTTGTTCCAGACACGGGATTAACGGCGCGAGAAGCCTCCTGCGATCCTCGCGGGAGAACGGATGACCGAGATCGTTAGGGCTTCGCGGGCGCGAATTCGCCGGCGTCGAAGTGTTGCCAGAATTCGGCGGGGGTCCAGCGCTGCGGTTCACGAAACTCGATGTCGAGTTCCGTGAGGGTGTCCATCCGGCGGATCACCTCCCAGCCGTGCTGAATTCGCTGGGGGGTGACGATCAACCGCGTCAGTCGGAGACCATCCAGCGGGCGCAGATCGGAAACTTGCGTCTCCCCCAGATGCAGCCGTTGCAAGGTGGGCCATTTGCGGGCGATCGCGATGTCTTTGACGGCGGTCTGATGCAACGTCAGGCTCTGCAAGGGACAATCGGCCAACGGCGTGAGATCGGTCACGCTGGTTTCATTCAGCCAGAGGGTTTCGAGCGGCATCCCCTGCAGCGCGGAGACATCGTTCACTTTCGTGCCGAGCAGATTGAGTTGCGTCAGCGGCATCCCGGCCAGAGGCGCGAGATCGGCCACCGCCGTTTTATTCAGCCATAACGAGCGGAGACGGAGTGCAGAGAGCGGCCGTAGATCGACGACCGCAGTTCCTTCCAGGTAGAGTTCTTCCAGCGGTAATCCCGCGAGCGGTGTCAGATCGCTCACGGGATTGTCGAGGAACGCGAGATAGACGAACTGCGTTCCGACAAACGGGGTCAGATCACGCAAGCCGGCTGCTGGAAATTCCGCTGCGGCGGGTGTCCCGGTCGCGGGTTCGAAACGGCCCAGTTCCGCTTTGTAGTCGGGGTTTTTCTCGCGGAGCGCCGCCTGCAGCCGGGCGATGGGATCATCGACCGCGGGAGCCGTCGGGATGGCGTCCGTCTCGGGGCGTGCGGGACGAACCACTTGTGGCGGTTCGCCGCAACCCGCGGCCATCAGGACCAGAACCCACCAGCGTTGCTTCACCCCGTTCGTCTTTCTCTCAGGCGGATCATCACGAACATCAGCGTGAAACACGGCTTCACCCGGCGGTTCAATCCTGCAGCGGGCTCTTACGGGTGCGCCATTCCCCCGGCGATTTCTTCACATAATCGTCGAGGAACTTGAACATCTGGGCTTCCAGTTTGGTCCCTTTATTCAGCAGATCGGTCCCGCGGAACTTGAACGGATACGTTTCCAGAAAAACGTGCGGCTTATCTTCCTTCTTCGGCATGATCTGATCAGCAAGTTTTTTTGCGGCACCTTTGTCGAGCGTGTCTTTCTCACCCACAGCAATCAACACCGGCATCTGCAGGGCGCGAACGCGGGCGATGGCAGGGATGGGGACGAGTCCCGGCACGGTGCTATCCGGGGAAATTAAGATCAGCGCCCGGACGTCCTGTCCGCGTGGCGTTCGTTGAGCCGGGATCGCGGCATCATCGTAGGGCTCTTTGCCCCAGTCAAAATCCGTGTACACGAGGCTCACGATCGCGGAAAAGTCGGCACCGACAATCGCCAGCTTGTTCACATTGAGCTTTTCGTTTTCATGCTCATCCAGCAGAAACTTTTTGACGGTCTCGACATCGAACGCGACCATCGCAGCGTAGTCACGTCCTGTCAGCTTGATCGAATCGGCTTTCTTGTTGGCGGGAGTCGCTCCATCGTTGGCAATGTTTTGCCCGTGCCCCCGAAGATCGACAGTGACGACCGCGAAATCATTTTGTTGCAGAGCAGCCGCAAAACTGGGGATCTGGCCAACCCCCGTCTGCCACACGAGCCGATTCCCGCCTTTGCCGTGCAACAGAATCGCCACGGGGGCGTTTTTTCCCGCGGAGGATGGATAGTACGTCACATTGATCCGGGCACCATCCTTGGTGAGCAGCACCTTATCTTCAGAGATCGGCTTCTTGGCTGCCTGTCCCCAGACGGTGGAAGGGAGCAATACCAGGCAAAGCGAAGAGGTCAACAACCAATTGACCAGCCGAGGAGTCTGTCGAACGCTCCACATGTGCAGGTTTCCTGACGTGATCGAGGATGAGTGATGCATTCGCGGTGGAGAAAAGTGATCCCACTCTCTCAAGCCAGTCTAAATCTCACAACAGCGCCGGTCAATTGGCGTTGCTGATGTTGAGAGGGGAACGCGGGGATGTGATGTCGCGCAGCAGTTGCGGTTTTCGTGTTCCACAGAGACGTCATAAACCGCAGTCCCCACCAATTCACGCTTCGTAACCGTTGCCTTTGAGGAATGGCATCAACCAGAACGCTGATGGAATGGCGACGCCCGTCACCGATAGCATCGATGACGGGCGTCGATGATGTCCTGAAACCAGACGATCGCGGGTCAGTTGGCGTTCGCCGTCACACCCGGCCAGTCGTCGGTGCGGAACGGCGTCACCGGCAGACCGGCAGCGCTATAGAGGTTACAGACGGGGTTGTCGGCCCAGCCATACCGAACCGCGACCGGTTCGGCGACCGCGTCGCTCCAGACTTCAACTGTGTTCGGGCCAGTCACTTTGCCCTGGGCCCAGACAAACTTCTTGTCGGCCCCGGCGATGGCGAAGCCACGGGCTTCCGGGACGTCGAAGGGACGGAAGCCGCCGTCGACCGAGTCGAAGGTCAGGGTGACCTTCTTGCCGTCGACTTTCATCGACTTGTAGTACGGGCTGCGATGTGCCACCTGCACGCCGTAATCTTTGGCAAGCGCCCAACGGGCGAGCCGCTTGGCCACGTCCTGCTTGTTCTTGGGATGGATGTCCTTCCCTTCGCCGATGTCGATGATGACCGCTTCGCCCACGTTCTTGAGCTTGCTCATCGTCATCGTCTGGGCTTCGCGGAGTTCGGCCCAGTCGCTTTCAGCGGGTTCCGGTTTCTCAGCCCTGAAGTCGGCCAATTGCACGTAATAGAACGGGAAGTCGCCCTGGCCCCATTCATCGCGCCAGCTTTGAATCATCAGCGGGAAGAGATTGCGGTACTGGTACGCACGGCTGGCATTCGATTCCCCCTGATACCAGATCGCGCCGCGGATGCCGTAACCGATCGTCGGCTTGAGAACGCCGTTGTAGATGTTCGCGGGGCGGGCATTGCCCGTCATACGACCGCCGGGATGCTGCGGCGGATTCTTGCCCTCGGCTTTGGCTTTGTCGGCCGCGACCTTCCAGGCTTCCACGGCCTTGTCATAGTTGGCTTCTTCAGCGGCCCAGCGATCGAGGAGCGGCTTGTACTGCGGATCGGCCGCGAGGATGTCGCGACGGATCCATGCTTCGCACGCCGAGCCACCCCAGGCATCGTCGATCAGTCCGATAGGGACGTTCAACGTCTGATGCAACTGTCGGCCGAAGAGATAGCCCACGGCTGAGAAGTCGCCGACAGTGTCGGGCGAGCAGACCGACCAGGCGCCCTTGAAGTCTTTCTGCGGTTCCTGCGTGCCGACCTGCGGGACCGAGATCAGTCGAATCAGCGGGAACTTCGCGGTGAGCTTTTCGAGATCGGGATCATTCGTCTGGTTGATCGCCCATTGCATGTTGGACTGGCCAGAGCAGATCCAGACTTCGCCGACGAGGACGTCCTGGATCGTGATCGTGTTTTTCCCCGCGATGGTCAGCGTTTGAGCGGTCGCGTTGACGGGGAGCGGATCGAGCGAGACGATCCACTTCCCATCGGCCCCGGGAGTCGCGGTGTGCGACTGTGACCCGATCGAAACCTTGACGGTTTCCCCGGCATCGGCCCAACCCCACACGCGATTCTTCTGCCCCTGCTGGAGGACCATATGATCGGTGAAGATCGCCGGGACTTTCACGTCCGCCTGGGCCACGGCTCCGAGGGACAACCACCCCATTCCCCAGAGGACTGCCCGCTTTGAGAACCCGCTCAATAACATCTGTTGCTTCCTTCGAGTTTCAACGACCGCACGAGTCACGGATGCACATCCGCCGATGCGAACGGGCAGTATCCGCCTCACCGTCGTGAGATGCAAGTGCCCCCTGTTGCAAACAGTCTGCTGAGGCACCCTGGCAACCAGATCAGTCGCGATCCGCGTGGGAAGTCTCGCAGATCGTTCTGAAAACGATGCACGCCGGGACGCGTGATCCCGGCGTGCATTCAATTTCGGTCTCATCGAGTGTTGTTCATGCTCAGTAGCCGAAGCCGTAGAGGATGTCATTGGCCGAGTAGCCGTTTTTGTTGTCCGGGTTATGAATATCGATGTCCACGACCTCGTTTGCTGTCGTGAACTTGTAGCCAAACTTGACGTTCTGCCCATTTCCAGGTGTCCGGATTTTTCCATCTGAGCCCAAGACCAGCCATTTCGACGGTGTATTCTTGATGGCGGCCCACTCCGTTCGCCCCGACAGCCATTCATGGCAGAACAGCAGGACGTATTCATCTCCCGAGACGGGCAATGTCCGCAGGTACCACTTATCGTCCCACACATGTGAGGCCGTCCCGTTGTTTTTTTCCTGCTCCCGCACGGCAGTCAATCGGCGACCGACTGCTCCTGCCGTGAATTCGCCAAACTGCCGGGTCATCGAAAAGTGGATTTTCCCAACGGTGTTACCACTCTTCTTGATGAGGTAGTGGGTCCCCGGTTTACCTTGACTTGTCGTGGCCAGCATCGGTCCCAGCGGATAACGGCTACTGGTCCGCAGATCGCCAACTCCGTTGTTAGTCCCGAAGGAAAGTTCCCGAAACATTGCCCCTGAATCAAGGGGATTCGCCAAGGTGATCGCTTGATCCTGGGTACGCGGCTTAATTTGCCGCTGTAACGTCTGGGCCTGCAGTTGGGCGGTCGAAAGAACGACCACCCCCAGGCAGACACACAACAGTCCAGGAAACGTGAAGGGAGATCGAGCGTTCATGGGAGAGTCCTGATACTTAGTGGAGGAGGACGAGACCAACGATTGGCACCCGCCAGTCGTTGGTCTCAGTGAGTTGTCACATCTCCTGGAGCGGAATTCGTTGCCAGATGCGGACAGAGATTTTTCCGCCGAGCGCAGGACAGTTCGTTCAGTTGGAAGTTGCGACTCGAGTCGGTTCCGCTGTTGACGTTTTCCTCACCCCTAAACTTTTCCATGAAAGGCGATAAACCCTGCTGGAAAATCCACATGCAGGAGCCATTGGTCATTGGACGTGAGCATTTTCTGGGAATCGGCAAACTTCGATGCGTCACCCAACGCGGGCGCTGGCAAAGTTGTGTGCGGCCGCCAGCAATCAGTCTCAAACCCCTCGGAGATTGGTCATGTCACTTCAGACTCCCGTCGATCTGCTGCGTCCTGGTTCAAGTTCCTCGGCTCTACCCGCGGCTACGGCGTATCCTCACCGGTATGTCACCCGCCGGATGTATGGCCTCCATCAACAGCTCATTCTCAGTACGCGGGCCTCGTCGCCCAGACCGATGCACCGGGCCGAGCGGTGGTGGACCGCACCGCCCTGGTAGCTACGCACAATGAAGTCGTTCGACGTGAGCCTGAGCCCGCTGGATGCCGCGGTGCCAGTGTCTCACGATATTGTTCGGGCGATGCCTGGGGCAACACGGACGGGTTGGCCTGGCAACGCCGTGGAATTGGCCCCGCCCCGCGCAAGGATGGGGCTGGTTCCGGGTGAGTCATCACCATCCGCCCCTGGACCGTGATGACTCGGATGCAGTTTGCTGGTGTGAGGGGGGACCCCCATGGGTCGTTCGCGGCCCGTGGGCCCTCCACACTCAGTGAGCACACTTTTGAGACGCTCAGCCTTTGCAAGGCTGGGGTGACTCTACGCATCGCCGACGTTCGCATCCACTGGACCGAGGAAGCGGCCGCCGTCGACACGGTAAATTTCCCCGGTCACGAAATCGGTCCCTTCCAGCAGATACAGCACCGCCTGGTTCACATCCTCCATCGTTCCGATTCGTTGCAAGGCCGACTGTTCCACAATCGCTCCACGTTGCACCGCGGAGAGTTGTGGCGGCGGTGCCACCGTCCCCGGGGCGATGGCATTCACCAGAATGGTCGGTGCCAGTTCGACCGCCAGGGCTTTCGTCAGTGTCGCCAGTCCTCCTTTGGCGACGAGATATGGCAGAAAGTCGCGATACGGGCGGTCAATCGCCCAGTCCGTGAAGTGAATGATCTTCCCCTGCACGCCGTTTTCGACCGGTTGTCGCTGCATCTGCCGCGCTGCCGCCAGTGCCGTCCAGTACGGTGCGGCGAGGTTTGCATTGACCATGGCGTGAAAGTCAGCGGGTGTGAGTGTTGCGAAAGGCGTGCGGGTGTAGATGCTCGTCAGATTCACCAGGACATCCAGTCGGCCGAACCGTTCCACGGTTTGTCCGATGAGATGCTCCGCAGCGTCGGGAGACCGTAAGTCCGCCTGCCAGCATGCTCCTTCAACTCCGAGTTTCCGGCACTCATCGATCACGGCGGCGACGGGTTCGCGCTGCGTGTGGTAGCTCATGGCAAGGTGTGCTCCCCGAGCCGCGAGCATTCGGGCCAACGCCGCACCAATCCGTCGTCCGCCAGTGATCAGGACTGTCTTGCCTGCCAGTTGCATCGTGTTCGACCTGTTTCCAATTCACGCATCCCTGGCGGCAAAAACCGCCGATCGACTTCCGAACTCCAGCGATTCTAACCAACCTGGCTGCTCTCCGCCGTGGCTCATCTTGAGCCCGTCAATCCCTCACGCATATAGCTCCCTGTGACGCATCTCCGTGGAATCGATCGATTCCTCTGCGGTGTTTCACAGGGAGCTTTCGCATGCGCTGTGTGGTGTCGACCCTTGCGATCCTGGCGGTCCTCACGGTCAATCTTTCTGCTCAGGAATTGCGGGTCTATACCCGGACGCTGAATCTCGCCGGGCTCCCGCCGGAGCAGGCAGCGAAAGCCCCGATCGTTGCGCGGAGCCTCACGCTCTTTCATGCCGGGAAAGTTTACGACTACATCGACTCACTCAAAGAAGTGACGATTTGTGAACTGGCCCATCGCCGCTTCACGATTCTGCACGAAGCCGCTCCGGCCTCCACCACGATTACACAGGACGAAGTCCGCCGCTTCCTGGCGATGGCGGAGGAAGAAGCCGCGACGGTTGCCACCGAACTGGCGAAAAATCCCACTCCCAAAAGCCGGGCTGCCTGGGAACTCCTGCAGGTTCAACTGAAGCCCGACTTCAAGGTCTCCTACGAAGAGACCACGCGAAGGCTGCGGTTGGAACACGAACGAATCCACTATGTGGCGGAGTGCACGCAACCGCCTGACGTGGCCATTCTGGAGCAGTATTTACGCTACGCGAATCTGATCTCCGAGTTGAACTCGGTGCTGCATCCCCATTCGATGCTGCCGGGTCCAAGGCGGGCACTCAATCAGGAGTTGCTCAGCCGCGGACTGCTCCCTCGCATGGTGCAACGCCAGGTACGGGCCGATGTGACGAGCGACCTGCGTGTCGAACACGAGTGGGAATGGAAGCTCTCCGATCACGATCGAGAGATGATCAGTGGCTGGGAACGCGTCCTCCGTAAACCCGAACTCCGCTCGCTCGACTTCCGTCAGTTCCAACAGGAAGTCCTCTCCGGCCGTCTGACAAAACGCTAACGCCCATGGAATGACCGACAGGGCGCAGGCCATCGGTTCCGCGAGTCTTGTCGGGTGGGCTGTGCCCACCATGATTGTCGCTGGGCGTGCTGCTCAGCACCGTGGGCACAGCCCACCCGACAAGACTTGAAACTGAAGACACCGGGGGGCTTGTGCCCCGCCCGCTCAGGGGCCTCGCCTGGAGATTTCAGCCCGCGCGTTGACGGGATTCGGCGAGCATCTTGTCGAAGAGAATGCGCTGCTCGATGAGCGCCTGGGCTGGGTCTGCTGGCACTTTCCCTTCTTCCAGCAACAGCCAGCCTTCGTAGTCGATACCGACGTACAGGTCGAGCAACTCCGCGTGTGGGTACGTCGGTGAGTCGAGCAGGTGAATGTGCGCGGTATTTCCGAACCGCTTGCTGACCAGACCGAAGTTCTGCTTGAGACCCGCTCCCTGCAGATCGGTCGGGTTCGAGTTCCAGCAGACTCCGACATTCGGATGGTCAGCGACCGCCATGATGGCCTGAATCGTCGGCAGTTCCTGGCATTGTCCGTGAACTTCAAGCCGAATCTGCTGGCCGAAGCCTTCCGAGAACTCGCCCAGCTCGTTGAGCGCTTTCCCGATTTGCGTGATGGTCTGCTCGCGGGGGACATCCGGCCAGAAACGGTCGGGCTTCACTTTCACCCCGGAGCCGCCGATGTCATGGCTGAGTTGCACGAAGGCTTTGGTCGCTTCAATCGCTTTCTTGACAACTGATGGGTCCGGATTGTCAAACCGCTCATCACTCCCGATGCCAACGCAGGTGACTCCGGCATCAGCAAATTGCTTACGGACATCATCCCGTTCGGCAGCCGTCAGTTTCGGTTCCACGCCGTGCTTGTGCGTTGTGCGGAGTTCTACGCCGAGCACCTTCGCTGCCGCGAGATTCTTGAGCAGAGTGGGGAGGTCCCAGTCTTTCCCCCATTGATAGGTGACCAGGCCATAGCGAATACCGCTCCCCTTCTTCTCAGCGGCGAGCGCTTGTTGCGACTGAGTGGCACACCACAGTCCCACTCCACCGGCCACTGCGGCCCCCAACCATTCCCGGCGCGAAATCGACATCGTTGGCTCCTCTGAGTGACCTGACGGACAGCAGGGCGTATCATACGCGGACTGGAATCAGTCGTCATCATCGCGAAAGCTCATCATGCACAGACCGGAACGAATCCCGCAAACGATCCACCGCGGTCTCTTGCTCGGATTGGTCCTGTCCTGGAGTCTGGATGCCACCGGCCAGGATGGACCGGCCTTCTCTCCCCGTGTGTCACGGAAAGGGGCCGCACGCTGGGAGTCGCCCGATCCGCAGAGTCCCGTCACGCTAGCCCAAGACCTCATCCCGGCCGATCGAGATGCCGACGCGGCGATTGTGGCACTCGTCACCGGGGTCCGACGCGTCCTCGCGATTGCGCCCCAGGCACCCCGCAGCGGCGACGAAAAAATTGCTGCACTTGCGCGGGTCAGTGATGTCCTCGAATTGTGGAGCACTTATGGTGTCACCGATTCAACGGGACTGGCGGATTTCATCGGCACGTTGTGGCAAAGCTCTGGCCGAGGAGCTGCACGGATCATCGAGTTTCCTGAGAACGGGATTCCGCTGGTGGAACTCGGACACCAGGGCCGCTGGCGCGTCGTGGATCCCGTTCGCCGCGGTTGGCTGATGAAGACTGACGGATCGCTGGCCTCATTCGAAGAAGCCCGGTCGCAGCCCGAACTCTGGAAGCGGCCCGCCGAGCCGTGGTTCTTTCCGCAGGACAATCCCGCCGCGGTGCAGAAACTCTGGAGCACCGCCGAAACAAAAACGCGGTCGCCGGAAGGAATCCGGCATCACACGGGCGACTGGCTCTTGCGTCGCGGAGAGACCTTCACGCTGTTCGCCAAGCCACAGGGGCATCGTTGGGTGACGGCCGATCTCGATCTGAAAGACAAGGCCCGGATCGCCTGGTGGGAAACAGAACCGGCCGGGCCGAAAACGGAAGCGGGAGCCTTGGCGATCACGCATGGCCGCTTCGATTGGGCCGTTCCCCTCACCCACCCAACATACGGCGCTCTGGTCGTGCAGAATCTGGAACCGTCTGAGCAAGGCATGACTCTGGTCAAGCCAGGCGATGGACTCGTCATCTTCCAGGTCCAGACTCCGTATCCACTGGTTGCCGAACTCGGCAAACTGACCGATGCCAAGGATGACAAAGACGCTTCGGTGATCGAGGTCGATGCGGAGGGGGCGACACTCGCCTGGTCTAAGGATGCGGGCGCAACGTGGATCACGCTGGAAACCAAGACGTGGCCAGCGCGTCACGATCTGACAGCTCAAGTGGCGGGGACGTACGGATATCTGCTGCGGGTCGAGTTGAAAGGAAAGCCGCAGGAAGCGGTGCTGAAATCGCTGCGGTTCACGTCGTGGGTGCAGGTGGCCGCCGGTTTGTTTCCCGCACTGAAGGTGGGAAAGAACGACCTGCTGGCCCGCTCAGGCGATGAAGCTGGCCTGCCGACGGTGGCGTGGGGGCCGCCGATTTCGACTCTCGATGAGAACAGCTTCCTGCGGCCAGTCATTCGCCCCCCGCGGGCGTATCGTCCCGGCGATGCCCAGGCGCGCGTGGAAGGCCGGTTCACGGCACGGGTGGCGACTCCGCCACACAGCCGCATCGTGCGGATCAATGTTGGGGGGCGGAATTTTCTTCCGGCGGGATCAACGACCCCGGTCGCATTCTCCTTGCAGTCGACGTTCGCTGCTCCCGTGAACTTTCAACCGGTGCCGCTGGTCGCGACCGGAGCCGAGTGGGACGTGCAGATCCTCCCTCCCGATCAACCGCGGGCTGCCTATCTGGAGTGTGAAGTGCAGCCTGGGTTGCAGGCATTTCGACTCCAGGCGAACTGCCTGCTGGACGGCATCGAGCAATCAGGGGCCTGGCTGGTCACGCATCGCTGGCGCGCCGGAGAAGAAACCCGCAGTTTCACCCAGCGCGTGACAACAATCGAACAACCCTACATCGTTCAAGTCGACGACGCCGCAATTGACAACGAAGCGATCGAGTACTCCCTCGTCCCGTGAGCGGCACGGCGTAAGCCATCCAGTTCTGCGATCGCTCCCGTCGATTGAAGATGAGACCGGCAATTGTCCGACAAGCGATCGTTTAGTGTGCCCGACCGAAGAAGAAGTCATCGGGGGGGGCTTGCGCCCAATGGCACTTACTTTAGAATTCTCGTAGAGCGAGCTTTTTTGGCACGCTATTTGCGCCGGGACTCTGACACCTGAATGAGGAGTCAGATTGGCATGGACGCTGAGCCGTTGGACCCGGTGGTGACTGACCCGGTGGCAGAGCTTGAGTTCGAGCGGGCGTTCGCCTTGTTGCGGACGCTGGTCGATTTCGAGGAAGTCGAGCGGCTGCATCCGTCGCGGGGGAATGCGGTCTACACCACCAGCGTCGTCTTATGGATGCTGATCTACCAGCGACTCAGTCCCGAGCGCTCGCTGGAAGCGGCCGTGAAACAGCTGCTCGAAAACCCGCCCGATCTGGTGCCGACCAACAAACGGGTGACGGACGGAACGCTGTCCACCGCGTCGGGAGCCTACAGTCGCGCGCGGACGCGAATGCCCGACGCAGCATCGCGGTGGCTGGCCGAGCGTGTGAGTCAATCGCTGATCGAGGCCACGCCTCCGTCGTTCGGAACACGACGGGTCTACGTGATCGATGGGACGACACTCACGCTGGCCCCGGAGCCGGAATTCCGTCGACATTTCCCACCCGCCTCGAATCAGCATGGACCGGGGGCGTTTCCGGTCGCCTTGCTGGTCGTCGCGCATGAACTCTCCAGCGGTGCCGCGCTGGTCCCCGAAGTCGGCCCGATGTACGGCCCGGAGGCGCTCTCCGAAACCGCCCTGATCCAGGGCTGCCTGACACAAATTCCCCCCGACAGCGTGGTGCTGGCCGATGCCGGCTTCGGCATCTTTACGGTCGCCTACGCGGCCCGTCAGGCCCGCCAGAAGTTCCTGCTGCGACTCTCGCCCGTGCGGTTTCAAGCGCTGCAGCGGCAGGCCACACTCGTCACCCAAGCGGCCCAGTCGCAGACCTGGTCACTGGAGTGGCAGCCCACCCGCGTCGTTCGCCGCGAACATCCCGAATTGCCGTCCGATGCCCGCCTGGAAGTCCATCTCCATGAGGTCCGGATTCACGGCGACCAGACTCTCTATCTGATCAGCGATCTCCCCGATTCGGCGGACCAGCTGGCGACTCTGTACGGCCAACGCCACGACGTCGAGATCGACATCCGTAATCTGAAAGTCGTGCTGGACACCGAACACATTCCAGCCCGCAGCCCCGCGATGTTCCTGAAGGAACTACTGACGTCACACGTCGCCTACAACCTCGTCATCCAGTTCCGCCGCCAGGCCGCCGCCCAACTGCAACTCCCCCCGCGACGGCTGAGCTTCAAGCGAACCTGGACCACGTTCCGCACATTCCTGCTCTCGTCGATGACCAACAATCCCGCCGACTGCCGCCAACGCTACGAACGTGCCCTGCACCTCGCGAAATACGACAAGCTGCCGAACCGCCCCGATCGCCACTACCCCCGAGAAGCGTACAAACGACGACCCAAATCAACCCACTTCCAAACCCGAAAACCACCACCCAACAATCTAAAGTAAGTGCCATTGGGCTTGCGCCCCATCCGCTTAGAATCAATCAAGCCGGGCATTGTCCGCAATGCCCGGCTTCTGAATCTCGTGATGCACTCCGCGATCGGAATTCACTCGCCCTTGCCCAGCGTTGGGGGAAGCTCCTTGCCTTCGGGGTAGAACATCATCGAGATCGAATTCACGCAGTGCCGGGTGTTCTTCGCGGTCAGACGTTCGCCGACGAAAACGTGACCGAGATGTCCGCCGCAGTTCTTGCAGAGGATCTCGGTCCGCTCGCCATCGAGGTCGGTCCGCTTCTTGACGGCCCCTGGAATCTCGTCGTCAAAACTCGGCCAACCGCAGTGACTGTCGAACTTGTCGGCCGAGCGATAGAGCGGGGCATTGCACTGACGGCACACGTAGGTGCCAGGTTGTTTGTTGTCGGTGTATTCGCCGGTAAAGGCCCGTTCGGTCCCAGCATGCAGAATCACTCGTTCTTCCGCTGCCGTCAGCTTGTTGTATCGTGCGTGTCCCGCACCAGGATCAACCGTCTCATCTGTCATGACATCGTCCTGTAAAGGGGCCGCGGTCCGCACGGGTGCCATGGAATTGACGGGGGCGGCCGGATTGTTGAGGCCACTGCATCCCGCTGTGGCGATCAGCCCGAGGCCGGCGAACCAGAGTGCTGCCGCGTTCCTTCGAATCAGCCATCGATGCATCACTGTGCTCTTTCAGTGGGAGACGACGGAGGACCGGTCCGTCTCGGCCCCTGCCCGCACAGACATCTTATGCCGCCGGGTCTTTCGATGCCGCTGCACCGCCGCGGTTGCACCAGTTTTTTCGTCGGCTGGCGAAAGAGCGTCGTCCGTCAGGTTGACGACGGGATGTGCTCCGGACCCGGCGGGTTTTTCTGCAGCCAGAGAGCGGCTGTCAGACAGAGCACCAAATGCAGGGTATTGATCCGCATCGACCATTGATGCAGGCTGAGAAATTCCATCGTCCGCGGTTTTCCCGGCGGCGTGACCAGGGCTGCCAGCGGTAAGTAGATGTTGACGTAGTCGTAAACCATCAGTCCGCTTGCCATCAGCACCAGCAGGCAGGGGACGAGGATCGACGGACGTCGGAAGCGGCTCGTCAATGCGATCAGGCAGCCCGCACCTGCACAACTCAGGAGCGTCGCTCCCGCGATGTAGTATCCGGGAAACCGGAGGGTGACCAGTCGGTCTTTGATCTCGCTGGTGAACTCGGGAGTCGTCACTTCGCGGACGCCGACCCAGACGAAGAGGACGGCCGCTCCGATCCATGCCGGCAGACAAAAGCGGGCCAGGCCCCAACCGAAGGATGCTCGGGTCATCAAAGCTTACCTGTTCATCAAGGCTGCGCCGTCGTCATCGACGAATCATGGAATTTCCAGAGGCTTCTCAACAATTCAGCAGATTCCACCGTATTTTTGTTGCATTTTTCAAGGGGGTGATTAGCCTTTGACAAATGGCGACTCGGAAAGTCCGGGTTGTTGCAGCTCTTTCACAGCAGGTGCCAAAAGCGCGGTGGAGGATGGAATCGTGCAGACGCTGATTGCCTACGAAGCAGAAGCCGCCTTCGACGTCGACCCGATCGAAGAAATGCGGTTGCGAACCTGGGCCAGGCGGAACTACAGCCCCACGGAGGAACGCGACGAGAACTGGCACCCGATTGTCCTCGACGAGATGACCCGCATCGATGGGGAAGCGGGATCGCGTACCGTGCGCCCACGGTAATCGATGGCAACCTGAAGAACGAAAACGCCCAGCGAAGATGTTCGCTGGGCGTCGTAGACTCTTGTTGACCGAGTGTGCGGCTAGCGCTTGATGCTGCTCGGCGTATTCGGTTCGTTGATCGCCTGCTGTAACGGGCGGGCGCCCGAAGCGGGAATAATCGGTTTCGGACCGGTCGGGGCACTCCCTTTCACCGGGGCGGACGTCTTCGCGGTCGTTTCTTCCGGCGGGGCGGCTGTGCCGCTCCAGTTCGAGACCGACCAGAACGGATAGGTGTGGACCACGCTGCCGCCCAGATCATCCAAGGCTGCGCGGAATGTCGCGGCGGTCATGTTCTCGTTGGCGATGACGCGTTGGAGCACAAACCGGCGATTCGAGGCGATGTAAGCGAAGAACTTGCCCCGACCCATCTTGTCGTTTTCCGACAGAAGACGGAGCAGCGCAGTCCGCGGCACATCGGCCGCCGATTTCGGCAGTTCATCGAGCCAGGCCATGATCCAGACCGAACTGGCATCCTGGCTGAGGACCGCCGACATCGACAGTTCCCAGTCGTTTTCCGCGACCGTCGCCTTGAAGGCGAAGTCATAGCGCTTTTCGTTGAGTTTGGCTTCGAGGCCCATTGCCTTCAGGAGCGCGCCCAGCGAGTCGTCTGTCAGACGACCACGGACTGCGGGGACAGGCGCCGCAGCGGCGGGAACCTTCTCCTGAGCCGTCAGCAACGCCGGAGCCGCGACCGCTGCCACTGCCGCTCCGAGAACCGATCGTCGACTCCACTGCGTCATCGCAAGACACTCCTTTGTCAGATGGCGACAGTCTGCCTCTCCGCCCGGTCGGGTTCGACCGAATCGCGGTTCCCGTGCAATCTTCGGCGGTGACTCCAGCACCGCGTCCGATCACCCCGCGAAGAGCTGTGTCAGGCAAATCTGCGACCAGCTCTCAAACTGGTCAACTTCCCTGAGTAACTCTGCGGGTGAGGCAAACCCTGTCTCTAGAATCGACGATTCGCGTGGGGAAACTTTTGCCGAGTCGAGATCAAATCGGTGAACAATTCCCAAGTGGACCTGCCCAACCGGGGTCGCATCATCGTTAATCAGGCCGACACAACAATCGGTAAATCCAGCCTCCAGAAAGACTTCCTCTTCAATCTCGCGGTGCATGGCTTCCGCATAGCGACGGTCTCCCTGCATTCGGTCCGTCGAGGAAATATGTCCGCCGATCCCGACAGAACGCTTGCTGTGCAGTCGTCCCTCCCCCCCTGCTTTACCACGGCGGTAGTGAAAGACCTGTCCACCATGCATGAAGAGGCAGTAGGGGATGAGTTGCTTGTAGCTCGGATCGGTCTCGACATCGTTCCGCGGACGAAAACTGGTGTGGGCCGGATCGAGGAGCACGCGCAGGTAGCGATCGACGTCGGCGGAGAAACCCTGGAAGTACCCCAGCTCGTGAAACAAAAGGGTCGGGACACAGAGGACGTGTTCCACAGCAGCGTCGGTCGTCATGCGGGTCGGCTTTCCTGTCAGCGGGAGAAGAATGCGGGCTGCTATCGTACCCTCCCCAGGGGGAAAATGTCGTGGTCAGACGATATCTCCAAGGCATTTGTTAGCGGTCGGGGCGTAAGCCCCCCGGTGAGCCTGATTTTCTGCGAAGGGTCGTCTTACCCAGCCGAAATCGCGTCAGTTCAAAGGCCAGCGGCACCGGTGGGCTCGCGCCCCGACCATTGACAGAGACGGGTTTGCCGTGCCGGTGTCCCCTGTTCGCGTCTTCCTGGTCGCCGTATGATCGCCTTGCGACGATCAACGGTGTTGCACAGCGGAACAGGAACGGACATGCGGTATCTGGTGACGGGCGGGGCGGGGTTTATCGGCTCGCATCTGACGGCCCGGTTGTTGAACGATGGTCATCAGGTCGTCGTCATCGATGATTTGTCGACCGGCCGCTTCGAGAATATCGAACCCGTGCATCAGCACCCCTCGTTCCGACTCCTCGTCGACTCGGTCATGGACGTCAACCTGATGAACGGCCTCGTCGCGGACTGCGACGCCGTGTTTCATCTGGCCTCTGCAGTCGGCGTGAAGCTCATCATGGAGCAACCCGTCCAGACAATCAGCACGATTTTTCAGGGGACCGATGTCGTTCTGCAACTCGCCGCCCGCTATCGCAAACGGGTGCTGCTGACCTCGACTTCAGAAGTCTACGGGAAGAGTGAGAACGTCCCATTCCACGAAGACGGTGACCGTCTGGAAGGTCCGACATCGAAGCATCGCTGGGCATATGCCTGTGCAAAAGCGCTCGACGAGTTTTTGGCGCTCGCCCACTACAAGCAATCACGGCTGCCGGTTGTCGTCACCCGGCTGTTTAACACCGTCGGGCCGCGTCAGTCAGCCCAGTACGGCATGGTCATTCCGAATTTCGTGAAGCGGGCCCTCGCCGGTGATCCCATCACCGTTTACGGCGACGGTCGCCAGACGCGTTGCTTCTGCCATGTAGCCGATGTTGTCAACGCCCTGACCGCGTTGATTGAGACTCCGGCTGCCTATGGCAAGGTCGTCAACGTCGGCGCGCGCGAAGAAATCTCGATGACGCAACTCGCCGAGCGGGTCAAGCAGCTCACCGGCAGCCGCTCGGAACTGCGGTACATTCCGTATGCGGACGTTTATGGCGAGGGATTCGAAGACATGCTCCGCCGCGTCCCGTCACTGGAGCGGGTGCAGTCACTCATCGGCTGGGCACCGCAGCGCTCGCTGGATGACATTCTCCGCGACTGCATCGCCGATGCTCATCACACATCAACCTAGCCCGGAGCGCAAGCTCCGGCTGACGCTTCGCTTCGAATCTCAATCCGCGCCGGAGCTTGCGCTCCGGGCTATTCAAGCGGGTGATTCACGGTTGTTCTCAACCTGCCTTTCGGCGAAACTGTCATCAGTGGTTGTTGATGGTTCTGCGGAAGGAACGCCGCTGATGGGCATGCGTCTCAAAGGCTTGATCGTTACGGTCTGGCTGGTGTCAGTCACTCCCCTCTCAGCGGCCACGCCCAGGATCGATTTTCAGCGCGATGTGCGGCCGATTCTCGCCGAGCACTGCCTGCAGTGTCACGGTCCGGACCATGCGGAAGCGAAAGTGCGTCTCAGCAGTCGTGAGGACGTGCTCGGGAAGGGCGAAAGCGGACTGGCAATTCTCACTCCGAATCATCCGGAGCAGAGCGAACTGATCCGCCGCATCACGGCTGCTGACCCGACCGAACGGATGCCTCCGGAAGGGAAGAAACCTCTCACTGCGGCACAGATCGCGACCCTGAAAGCCTGGATCGCTGAAGGGGCGGAATGGTCGGGACACTGGGCCTTCCAACCGATCGCGAAGCCTGCACTGCCATCGTTGAAAGAATCAGAGGGCGTGCGGAAGGACATCGATCGTTTCGTTCGTGCGGCACTCGAAGCTAAAGGTTGGAAGCCTTCGCCGGAAGCTGATCGCACCACGCTCATCAAGAGGCTGTCGTACGACCTGCTCGGCTTACCCCCGACCATTGAAGAGGTCGATGCCTTCCTCGCCGATCGTTCGCCGACCGCCTACGAAGACCTCGTCGACCGACTGCTGGCCTCACCCCATTTCGGCGAACGCTGGGGTCGCCACTGGCTCGATCTCGCTCACTACGCCGACTCCGATGGCTACGAAAAAGACCGCACGCGGCCCGATGCCTTTCACTACCGCGACTGGGTGATCCAGTCGATCAATCGCGATCAGCCGTTCGATCAATTCACGGTCGAACAACTCGCTGGCGATCTGCTTCCGGAGGCGACTGCCGATCAGATCCTGGCGACAGCATTTCTGCGGCAAACGCTCACCAACGAAGAAGGGGGTGTCGATCAGGAAGAGTTCCGGATCAATGCCTGTTTCGATCGGACAGAAACCGTGGGTTCAGTCTGGCTCGGGTTGACGGTCGGCTGTGTCCGTTGTCATGGACACAAGTACGATCCGATCCCGCACGATGATTACTACCGGTTGTTCGCTTTCTTCAATAATGCCGAAGAAGCCAGCCAGCGACTCCCGATCAGCGGCGACGACCGGGCCGCCCTCGATCGGGAATTGCAGCCGCTGCGGCAGGCGCTCGCAGCCCGCCAGCGTGAACTGGCCCCCGCGCAGGCGCAATGGGAAGTCGAGCAACGCGAACAATTGCTCCAAATCAAGTCGGACAGCAACGTCAGTGAAGCTCCGCTAGCGATTCTCTCGGCGAAGTCGACCGCCTTGCCGGAGGCGGCTTTCGAGATCACCGCGAAAGTCATTCGAGCTCCGCTCGACCAGCGTGACAATGATACCTATGTGCTGGAGGCCGAGCCGACGGGCCCGTTTACAGGGGTCAAGCTGATCACGATCCCGGAAGAACGGGCACCGAATCGTGGTGCGGGGCTTTCCCCCGACGGGACCTGTCGCATCACACGAGTCTCGGCCGCCCTGCTCGTCGGTGATCAGGAACAACCCGTCGCGTTGCATCGTGCCACGGCCGATGCGAGCGCGACCGGTACTGATCCGACCGCAACGCTGACCGATGCGGGGGGCTGGGCTCCGGGTGGCAAAGGAGACAGCGAACACTGGCTGCAGTTCCGCACGACCGGTCCGGTGGAACTCCCCGCCGGAGCGAAGCTGCGGCTGGTGATCGAGCAGCAGGCCGGGAAAGGGCAGGTTCTCGGCCAATTTCGGGTGGCTCTGCTGCGGGGCAACATCCGGGGACTCCATCTCTCCTCGCAGGCGATTGTCACCGCGCTGGATATGTACCCTGAAAAACGTGTGGCATCCGTCAAAAAGCAGCTCTTCGACGACTTCGTCGAGAACGTCGTCCGCGATCCGCAGGTCAAGGAGTTGAAGCAGCAGATTGCAGCCGCCGAACGCCGGCACAAAGCGAAGCTCGCTGAGATTCGGACGATCACCGCGGCCCTTGTTCCCCGCACGACGCATGTCTTCCATCGCGGCGAGTTTCTCTCTCCGCGGAATGCTGTGACCGCCGGGGGGATGACAGTCCTCCCCGCGATTGAAGGTCGGCAGGCGGGACTCGACCGCCGTGATCTGGCGGAATGGCTCGTCTCTCCCGCACAACCGTTGACGGCGCGGGTTGCGGTGAATCACGTCTGGCAGCATTTGTTCGGTCACGGGCTGGTCCGCACCTCCGCTGATTTCGGTGTCCGCGGCGAACGGCCGTCTCATCCCGAATTGCTCGACTGGCTGGCGGAGAGCTATCGCACCGACTGGGGTTGGAAACGGAAAGAGTTGATTCGGCAGATCGTCCGCTCAGCGACGTATCGTCAGGCTTCACAGCATCGCCCGCACTATGAAGTCGACGACCCGACAAACACGCTCCTCTTCCGACAAAACCGGTTCCGTGTCGAAGCCGAAGTCGTGCGGGACCTCAGTCTCGCCGCGAGCGGGTTGCTCAATCGAACTGTCGGCGGTCCCAGCGTCTTCCCGCCGATGCCCGATGATCTGGCCAAGTTGAGTTACGCGAACAATTTCTCCTGGAAGAACAGTGCTGGTGCGGATCGCTATCGTCGCGGGATGTACACGTTTTTCAAGCGGACGATTCCGCATCCGAATCTGATGACGTTTGATGCGCCGGATGCGAATGTCGCCTGTGTGGTCCGGACGGTCTCGAATACGCCGCTGCAGTCTCTGCTGCTGCTGAACAATGAAGTCCATCATGAGGCGGCCCAGGCATTGGCACAGCGAGTCCTGAAAGAGGTTCCGGAAGATGACACGCAACGGCTGGAGCGCGGCTTCCGGTTGTGTGTCGCGCGGCCGCCACAGTCCGACGAACGGGCGGCGCTGAACCAGTTGCTGGCCGAGAATCGGACGCTGTTTTCAGCGAAACCGGATCTGGCGCGGTCGTTGATGCAGACGAAAGACGATCAGCCGGACCCGATCGAACCGGCCGCGTGGACGGCAGTCGCCCGCGTGCTCCTGAACCTCGACGAATTCCTCACCCGGGAATAACCCGAT
>JBGATC010000077.1:0-15951 GCA_044229335.1 Planctomycetaceae bacterium
GGACGTTCGCCTGGCTGGGGAATTATCGACGCCTCGTCACCCGCTACGACCGCAACCCCAACCACTTCCTCGCCTTCGTCATCCTCGCCTGCGTTCACCGACTGTTACACAGGCTTTCCCCGTTATGAAACTGGCTCTACCCAACCAGAACTCTCATAACCCCTGGTACAGAAAATGGGGACAGGCCACCAGAACTTGCTGCTCGATGCAGTGGTCCAACTCAGAAACGAGGCTCTCCAACACGGAGATAAAGATCTCTTGCGCTGAGATGTCCACGACCGGATAGTCGTTTGTTTCGGCCCCAAACGTCGGGTCAGAATTTGCAGATGTCGGCAGCCCAGCGTTGCATAAAGCGCCGCGAGTTAATTTGAGGTACGCACCGAAAACCGCAATTGGCTGACCGGAGGCAGGAAACCTAGCTAAATAGTTGCGTGCTCGCAGCGACAAAAGGAGCATCGATTTGCCCGTCCCTCGTGAACCTTCGAGAAAACAAGGCATCTTATCTTCCAACGCGCCAACCTTGCTGGCATCGGGCGGAGCGAACGTGCGGGCGAGGAGCTCCGGGCTATCCTCAAAGAACTCGGCTCGCAATCTCCTGAACGGATTTGAGTTATCGCACCCGAAAGCAGTCGACACGATCGAAGTGGCTGACTGAGCAGGCAACACGACCTGGCAAAGATCCTCAATTAACTTCTGGTACTGGAGCCCTTGAGTAGCAGTGAGTTTCCCGTAAACCTTGGGCCCCCAAAGCGGAGGCAAATCTGTGTCGTCAAGCCGGATGACGATGCAGGTTCCACCACCTTGAGCAACCTCATTCCACAGCGACGCGTTCATCTCAAGCTGCTGCCACCGAGCAGATTTCGAGTGCTGCGAATATAAGATGATAACGGTATGGGCATCAGCGATCATGTCGTTCATGAAGGCGATCGAATCCGTACCGAGTGTCAGCTCACGTGTATCGACCTTGGTCTCATGGCCAGCGTCACGGAGATCATAGGCGAGCCGTTCCGCTACCTCGCGATCCGCACCGGCGTGTGAGACGAAGATGTGCTTGAGCGGTTGATCAGACGATTCGGAATTCTTACGACCAGATTCGACTCCGGCAGAAGTCGACTTTGATCGATTCCCGGGAGGATCGTTTGCCTTGGCTCGCTTCTTCGCCATGTTCTTCGCCAATCACCTGATGCGAACACACACTTACCACCGGTGAAATGCGACGAAGTCCTCGCTTTTGTCCTTGCAAAGTCGGTGGTCGGAACTCGACAGATCATATCTCAAATTCCGTCTGCCCGACAGGAATCGAAGCGGCCGAATTCCGATGTCGCCTCATCTCTCCCAGACGTGTCAGCGCGTTGAGGCTACGTCTGAGCCGATTGGACGATTCAGAAAAATCTCAGAATCGTCCCGAAAAAATCCGTTTCTCGCCCGGCCACTCCAGTTGATATCTGCGAAGGCCAACGCAAACCACCGCATGGGGCGGTCGGGAGCAAGGCTGAGACATCCCAACAAGGAGCACGCAGATGGACGCCATGGGAAACCCCGAAGATCGTGATGTCTTCGGCAATTCGATGAACTCAAACGTCTGGGGCAGTTCGTCCCAGGGCAACGCCTACGGCGAACCGCCGACCGATGTTTGGGGGAGCTACTCCCCCAGCCCGTCACCCGCACCGTCGGCTGGTGACTCCGGCCTCTTCGAGGCGCTCGGCAATATCTTCGGTTCGATCTTCGGTTGATCGATCGTCCCAAAGGTAGCTCCGCTGGCATTCCGCCAGCGGAGCCGTCGTCCCAGTCCTGCGAGCAGCAGGGCGACGAATTCACCCCGCTCGCGTGGAGTACGTCACATGACGGCTGCCTGTTTGGAACCACGGAATGCGCTGTGGAATGATTTGAAGGACATCGACGAGGTCACCCCTGTCGGGGAGATGGATGTTCCGTGCCTGGCTGAGGTTCGCGAAGTCCTCAAGCGTCATGGCATGCAGGAACGGTTCGGCGTCGCGCTGCTGCATAAGCACTTCGACCTGGAACCGGGCGAGATGCTGGTTGAGCAGACCGACAAGGCCGCCCGCACGCTGACGATTTCAGCCGTGTCTCCCACCGAAGCCCCGGCCACGGTTGGAACGATCTTCCGCCTGAACGATGGCGAGGGGCTGGATGTGTTCCTCGGCTGCATGCAGTACTGCGGCAAGGATGTGCAAGGAAACCACAACTACTTTCATCAGCAGCGGTAACGGCTGATATCGTCTCACACCTGCGTCAAGAGCAATGGTGTGCTCGCCGAAACTGCGAGCACACCATTAACTCGCGATTCCAGATCTTCTTTATACACACTGTATCGGGAGCAGATGCCACATGATAGGTCTTCTCCGCTTCGTCGGAACAATGATCGTGCTCACCGTCTGGACTGTCCTTGGGCTGGCGATTTACTTTCCGCTCATGGCACGTTCAATTGCAAACTATAGCATCTTGCTCTGAGCGGCGAGTTGGGGGCATGGCATCATCAGTCGTACACAGACAGAACTGGAGCGATAAATCGAGTTCTTCCCAAGAGGGTACTCGTTGCTGCTGAAGCTGCTGTCTGGTCTCGGGAACTCACATGCGTCTCAGTTCGCGGATGACGATCAACCATCGGTCAACTTTTGCAGATTCGCACTCGAAGTGAGTTGGACCGTCATCTTCTGGTGGGGATCGATTGCATCGTTTTACGTCTTTTTCGCGAGATCACGCTACGACTTCTGAATTGAACCGATGGAAGCGTTCATGCGGTTCTTCGGTCGCCCAATTGCATGAACGACATCCGATCCGATACAGTTATGGGGAGTTATCCCAGCACCAAATCGACTGAAGTCTGCCCCACACGCCGCCTCCGCTTGCATTCAAGTGATCCGCAACGTCATCTTTTTGAGGAAATCGTATGTATGCGGTTCTGCGACAAACCTGGTCAGAAGATTTACTTCCATTGCTCCAACACCGGACGATCTCCGCCAGGTTTGGACGGGCTGGTATCTTCGCGGCAATTGGGGCTGTCGTCGGTGAGGTCGCGGATTTAGCTTGCCAAGCCTATTTCAAGAAAAAGCTCGGCTTCGGTGCGATCTTAGGGGGAGCTGCCGGAGCTGCCGCTGGGGCCTTCTCCCCGGAGATCATGGATTGGGCTGCGGCCTACGAACGGCTCGACCCTGAACAACGAGATTCTGTCGACGATCGCATTCGAGAACGAATTGTCCACCAAGACCTAATCGAACAACTGTCATACTTTGACCTTCCCCCAAACGCCTCTCTGGACGAGTTCAGAAAGTCATGGAAGCGAAAAGCTTCCCAATTGCACCCAGACCGAAACAAGGCCCCGGACGCACATGTGCGGTTCGTCGCGATAAACGCCGCGCACGAACGTCTGGCAGAAGCATACGCCCGTGGAGACCTGCCGCTGGCGGTGTGAACAATCCAATGATGGCTGCGTCCATCGCTACGCAACAGGATAATTAGACATGAAATCAAAGAAGTCGCGAATCGAAGCTTTTTCAGACCTGTTCGAAGGCCTTGCTCGGGCTGGACTCCATATCACCCCCGACGTTCGCAACCGCCTCGAAACGACGATCAATGACGCTTTGCAGTATGAGCCGACCATTGCGCTGATCGGTCGCACTGGCGCAGGGAAGAGCAGCTTGTGCAACGTGCTCTTTGGCGAATGCAAATTCGCGGAGGGGACCGGGGCGAAACCAACTACGATTGGTGAACAATCCGACTACGTGTCAATCGGAAGCAAACGATTCAAGTTGATTGATCTACCCGGTATCGGAGAAAAAGCGGCGGTCGATGACGATACCATCACGCTTTATCGTCAGGCATTGCAGGATGCAGACATCTCACTGCTGCTCGTCAAAGCTGACGATCCCGCGATGACCGACAACGAGAGAGTCTACAACGACGTAATCGAACCTCTCGTTCGGGCGGGGCAGGTATTTCGGGTGGTCGTGACTCAATGCAGAAAGCTGAACCCAATCGATGATTGGAACAGCGCTAATTCTGCTCCGGGGCCACGCCAAAAGAAGGTCATCAAAGAAAAAATCAACTACCTCATGGGTTTTTTAGATTTGCCGCGCTCACAAATCATCCCAGTTTCAGTTCAAGAAGGATACAACACGCTTCACCTCATTGAAGAGATTATTTTCGGCTTGCCAAAAAAAAAGATGATTGCCGTGGTGGACACATTCAACCCACAAAACGTGAGCGAAAACGCAAGGGTCGTCGCCGAAAAGGGGTTTAGTGAATGGGTGCTTGATGCGGCTGTGGCGATCGGTCGAGCGATCGATGTTGGTGTAAGCAACGTCGTGCATGTTGTAGACAATTTCGTGTCGTCCGTCGTTTCTTGGTTTCGTGCCTGGTGGTGACCAACGTGTAAAAGCAACTGGCCTTCTCCTCAATTCCTGATCCACGGGTAATGAGAGTCTCTGAGCCTTTGAGGGGCGAGGGAGACTCGATGTCGAAGCGACGGAAGCGGCATAGTCCCGAGCAGATTGTGAAGAAGCTGCGGGATGGTGAGGCGATGCTGAATGCGGGGAAGGATCTGGCGGCGGTGTACCAGTCGCTGGAGATCAGCGAGGCGACGTGGAATCGCTGGCGGAACCAGTACGGGGGGATGAAGTCCGAGGAAGCGAAGCGGTTGTCGGCATTGGAAGACGAGAACCGACGGTTGAAGCAACTGGTGGCTGATCTCAGTCTCGACAACCAGATGTTGAAGCATGTGGCCTCAAAAAACTGGTGAGCCCTTCGCAGAAGCGTGCCGCGGCCGGGGAGCTTTAAGTGAAGTTCACGGTGTCGGAGTGAAGGGCGTGCGCGGTGCTGGAGCAGCCGCGGAGCCCGCAGCGGTATCAGGGGCGTCCTCGGAGTGACGAAGCGGGATTGTGCCGGCGATTGCGGGAACTGGTGCGTCGTCGGCCGCGGTTCGGCTATCGGCGATTGTCCTCGACACGCTGGCGGAACTCTTCGCGATGCGGGGCGTGCCGGGAGCGATCCGCAGCGACAACGGCCCGGAGTTCGTCGCGCAGTGCATTCAAGGGTGGCTGGGCCGCTTGCAGATCAACGCGTTGTACGTGGCCCCCGGGAGTCCTTGGGAGAACGGCTACGCCGAGAGCTTCCACTCGAAGCTGGTGGACGAGTTCCTGAGCCGGGAACAGTTCGAGAGTGTGGGTCAGGCCCGACACCTGACAACCGCCTGGCGAGACGATTACAACCATGACCGGCCGCACAGTTCGCTGGGGTACGTCACCGTCTTGAGTCCCCGAATCGCTTCCAAGGCTACCTTCGCCTTGAACGCTCCGTCGAACAACCGCCGCTTCCGAAGCATCGTCTTACCCTTCCAAGGTATCTCTCCACGATGCCCCGTTTCTCACCGGTTTAACCTCACTTTTCCATCTATCCCCGTGGTCCGAAAATCGGGGTCCACTTCAGGACAGCGATCTTGCGGGATAGCCTCGGATGTGGACTGGAGTCGGTTGCGCTCTGGGACGCGGAAGGAAATCCTGTCAATGAAAACGCAGTCAGGATGAGCAAGGCGAACTCAGCGCCTCGCAAAAAAGTCTCATCCAAAAAGCCGAAGCTGCGGCGTCGCAAATCGACGGAGTGAAGACAGCCATCAGATACGACTTCGGCCAGCGCCGATGTTGGTCCCATTCCTGTGCGCACAGCTCCAAGCCCACCTGGGTCAGTCAATCACTGCTAGCAGCGGCATGCCAACGCTGATGACACGTCTGTCAAGACGCTTGTGCAGAAACGCAACGCGGCCAGAGCAGGTTTATCCCTACGGCAATTTTGCCAGCCTCGGGATCGGGCGTAACATCAGAATCTTTCCTTGAGGGAGCTGTTGCGATGTCGACCGCGTTTACAGAAGCAGAAGTGGACCATCTTCTGGAGTTCATCGGTTATGGATCTGTTGCTGCTCCCGTGTGGTTCCTGGGGATGGAAGAAGCGGGTGGGGGCGAAGACAACTTGCGCGTCCGGCTGAAATTCAACTCCATTGAAGATCTGCGGGACGCGGATCTCAAACTGGGCATCACACGCTTCCATGAAGAAAAGAAACCGAAGATTCAACGTACCTGGCGCGCGATGTCCTATATCATGCTTTCGCGAGACCAGCTTAAGCCGACTCGCGATTCCATTCGGAAGTACCAATCCCAACAACTCGGCCGGTCAGGCGGGAGTACCTTGCTTTTGGAGTTGATGCCGATTCCGAAGCCCAGGATGAACTCCTGGGACTATGGCTGCCTGTTGCCGCAATTCCAGTCCCCCGATGACTATGAACGTATCGTGAAGCCCCGCAGAGTCGAGATGATTCGAGAACTGATCAAGCAGCATCCTCCTCGCATCCTAGTGGCCTACGGAAAGAAGTACTGGGATGATTTTCGACGGTTGTTTCCCGACACGACATTCGCGGTCGAAAACAAATTCGAGTGGGTAGTTTCGGGCAAAACACTTGTGATTCTGTCGGATCACTTCACGGCGCCCTCGATGAATGGACAACTCAAGAACCTCGTCGACCTGATTTGCTCCCGACAGTAGGGACAATCAGTAAGGACACTTGGCCAGGTCCCGCCCGTCAGACTTCGTACGCGACTTTGTACGCGTCCGTTCCATGAGCTGCCTGCATGCGGTGGTTGATAATCCTGGTGGCTTTACTTCGAGAAACACAGCCTAGCGAGAATGCCGAGCCGACACTGGATGGGAGAGGGAGACGCGGTGCTCGACGAGCTGCCTTGCGGCGACTGCTGAAATGTCCTCGAAACTACGGCTGTTAGGGTCTCCTGTTAGTTCTCCGTTCGTCCCCATATGGCGACACAGCTCTCTGATGGCTAAGTAATGCCCAACCCCGCGGAGCGGTCCGGCGAGGACCGGAACGCCCCACGGGGTGAGCGATTCTCCCTTCGTTTACGCGGGTGTGTCGTCGCGAGCTTCTTGTCGTGGTGTCGTCGTCTCCGGGAGACCGCCGTATTCCCCGGCGAGGAGATTGAAGCTGACGTCGGGGTCGGTAGGGAGTTGGCGGAGCCAGCGGGTGAGCTGGTGGGTCAGGAGACCGGCGGCGATGGTGGCGGCGTAGAGGGTGCTTTTCGCGGTGCAGGGGCCGGGTTGGGCGTCGGTTTGCGGGAAGAGAGTCGTGGCGTAGTGCCGGCGGCTCGCGTCGTCGGTGGCGGTGAGGAGCCGCAGGACTTCGCCCCGCATGCGGCCATCGGCCCAGAATCGCGTCTGCATCCCCACTGAGCGCCAGATCGCCGTGCGAGCCGCGATGCTGTCGACCGCACAGAAGACTGCGTCCCCTGTTACCAGCCCCGGCCGATAACGGTCGGCGATCGTGGTGATCGCCAGCATCGGTTCAACCTCGAGCAGCGCGTCGCGGAGGGCCTCGACCTTGAGGCGGCCGAGATCACCGTGGCGATAGCCCTGCGTGGTGAGGTTGGTAGTATCGACGGTATCGAAGTCGATGCACGTGAGCCGCGGCGCGCCGAGGGCGGCGAGTTGCAGCGCGAGGGGGCGGCCGATCGCGCCGACGCCGATCACCGTGAAGTCGAGTTCCGTCAGCCTCGACCGCGGCACGAGGTCGGCCTGCCGCACGAAGCGATCAGTCGGCGGAGGCGCAGTGGTCGTCGTCGCGCTCATCAGCTGGGTCATCGAAAGCGGGCTCCATTATGAGGGGCAGGGGAGGGGGAATTAAGGAACGCGTCTGCCGGCGGGTGATCGGGCGGTGTCGTCTTGCTGATTGAACGGTGCCCGGCCAGTCAGCGAAGTCGTCCGCGAATGGGTCTGCGAACACCTCGTCTGTCGACTCGGCGAACAGCGGTTCCGGCTGCACGCAGCGGTCGTACTCAGTGGCCCATGCATCGACATTGCTGCCGCCGACCGGTGGGGTCCAATCGATCTGCACCGGCACGCGTAAACTGCCGCCGGGACCGACGTGCCAGGCCAGCCGGGCATACGTCGCCCCGCCACGGGCGAGGATCAGCATCACCGCCCAATCACAGCGGCCGAAGACCTGGGCGAACGTCCGCTCGTCGGTGGCACTCGGCAGCGGACAGTCCCCCGGATGCGTGTGGATCCAGATCCGCGCGAACTCCGCTGGTTGGCGTCCCGCCGCGACCTGGTCCTCGAAGTAATCCGCGACCGCCGCATCCTCGAAGGCCACCGAGACCGCCGTCGTCCGCTGTGTCACGAGAACCACGTCCTCGATCCGCAGCAGGTCGTCCGGTGCGCTGATCCCGAAACCGCCAATCTCGGTCTCACCCCGGTCGCGCAGCCAGTGGAGTTTGGCCCACGCCGGGGGCGTAAAGCGCAACGTCGGCCGCGGCGAGATCGCGGAGGTCTCCCGCGTGCGGCGGGGCGGTGACCACCGCCGTGGTCTCTTCGGTTTCGACATGCAGAGATTCCTCTTCGTCTGGTGGCATAGCACAGGTCGGACAGCGGACGGGACCGTCGACGGTGCAATCGGGACACGCACGGGTCCCGCAGGCGCGACATACGGCGAGACAGCCGCTGCAGCAGGGGTCATCGCATGCATCACAGCGGCTGTCGCAATCGCTGCAACAGGCTTCGTCGCAGTGAGGGCAGTCACTCAACTGGGACGCCGCGACCCGATCCCCGCAGCGTGCACAACTCCGTCCCTCCCACTCGGAGAGGGTGACGTACGCACTGCGGGGGTTATACGTCGCGAGGGTCCGCCGCGCGATCTCGAAGTAATCGCCCAACCGGCCCGCGGCCAGAGCCTGCCGCAAAGCCCCCGCCGCGGCCCCTTCGCAGAGCCGGTCATCGAGGACATGCGGATGCGTGACATCGTCCCGATCGTCGGGATGCCGCGGCTCCAACGCCCGGACTTCCAGGAAGTCCTCCTGAGGCAGCCGCTCCCAGTGCCCGATGAGCGCGAAGGGACCGAGCGTGCGGCCTTCCAGGA
The DNA here is from genome assembly GCA_044229335.1 of Planctomycetaceae bacterium. GTDB lineage: Bacteria > Planctomycetota > Planctomycetia > Planctomycetales > Planctomycetaceae > DSVQ01. The sequence goes on from JBGATC010000077.1 coordinate 8,930, forward strand.
CGATCGGCTCGGTCTGGACGGTGAGCGTGCTGGCCGCGAGATCGAGGGTCACCCTCGGGAACTCGTCCTCCAACGCTGCGAGTTCGGCGTCAAGGAACGGGACTGTCGGCGGGGTCTCCGTACCGCCCGCTGCCAGATCATCGAGGACCGTCTGCAGGTCGGTCTGCAGCCAGCGGAGGCGGGTGTGGAGCTGTTCGCGGAGGTGAGCCGCGGCGCGGGACCAGTCGTGGGCGACGGCGTGTTGATAGTTCGTGAACCGCCGCCCGACATCCCGCCAGGCAGCGTGGGGAAGCGTCAGGCAGACCGCCGGACGGACGTTCGCCAGGGCGGCGGCGATCCGCAGCGCGGCCCGCCAGCGGTAGAGCGCGGAGATCGGCATGTCTGAGTCTCCAAACAAGGCGATCAGCCCGTCCCGGACCACCCCAAGGGCAGTCCGGGACGGTGTCTGGTCACAAAGCGGTTGAGCAGCGAGACCGCTACGCCGCGGCCCCTTCGATCTTGAGTGGCGTGACGCTGACCCGATCCCCCGGTTGCAGGACCGTGTCGGCGGTCGTCGGCAGGCGGTTCACCCGGATCAGATAATCTTCCGGCCGGCCGCGGGGAATCCGCTGCGTGAAGAGCTGGCCGACGGTCGTGCCGTCGGGGAGTTCCAAGGGAGCGGCGAAGCCGCCCCCATCGTTATTGATGAACAGAATCGACATCGAAGCTCCTGGAGATGGTGGGGTTCAAGAAAAACGGTTGGATCCGCGGCGGCGGCGTCGAGGATGAGGCGGCGCTGGTGGACGCGCGGGGCGGATGTCGCCTTGCATGAAGCGGAAGGCGAACAAGCTGCCCGCCGTGAACAGGCCGACGCTGGCATCCTGGGCGATCAGCGCTAAGGTCCCCGCGACGAGCGCGATGCCGAGGCCGTGGACCGCATTGAGTTTCGTCCGCGCTGACGGCTCTGTGCGCAGGCGGCGGCCCGAGCGGTCGCCGTTAGCGATCTCCCGCCGCAGCGTCCCAATCGACGAACTGACCGGGGATATCGTCTTCCGACGGCGTTTCGTCAGTGACGAGCGAGAAACCGAGGGCGGCGATGACCGCGAGATCCTCGCCGGTGGCGCGGGCGACCGCGCGTTGCAGTTGAGCAGGCGTCATGAATCAGCAACCTTTCGAGTTCCGGGAGGAGCGAAACAGCCGCCGCGCCCCCGGGGACACGACGGCCAGGGGAAACATCAGCGGATGTCAGCCGCTCAGCGGTGCGCCATCGGCAGACGGTGCGTGGTGAGCCAGGCGACCTCGGCGGCGAGGGCCGCACTGCGGGTCGGAAAGGGCCCGAGGAGCGGACCATCGAGGATCTGCGCGGTCCACTGGCCGTGTGCGTCGGGTTCGACCTGACTCGCGCGAGCGATCGACAGGCGGCCCAATGCTGCGAGGTCGAACAATTCGTGATAGAGCGTCGTCACCGTCCCGTCGGGCGCAATGACGAGCTCCATCATGGCGACTCCGGTCGGGGCGAACGGAGTAGCGTTCGTCGGGGGCGGTCGACGAGCCATTGATCGAGCGTCGCCTGCACGGTGGCGAGTTGGCCCGCGACCTGCTGCCGGAGTGAAGCATCGGTCCGCAGCGGCTGGGGGGTGACCCCCTGGACGATCCGGCGGGTCTGCGCGACGAGTGCGTCGAGCTCGGTATTCGAGCGGATATTGAGCCGCTGGAAGCGATCGAAGAACTCGGTCAGCTTCTCGATCGCCGAATCGCGGAAGACTTTGGGTGTTCCGTCCGCCCGTCCCGCCAATCGCTCGGTGAGATGCGTCACCAGCTGCGTCAGCTCTTCGAGAAAGGCCTGCTCGGCGAGACTCACAGCGGTCTCGAACCGCTCCCGCATCCGGCGGCATTCCTGCTCGTAGAGTGCCGGGCTCAGGCGGCGGAGATACTCCGGCGGCTCGACGGTGGGGAACTCCCAGGTCACCCCGAAGGCCCCCGCCAGCGAGGCGGGGTAATCACGCGGATCGTAGAGGGCTCCGAGCCGGACGCGGGCCGCTTCCCGCAGTGCGGCATACTCGTCTTCGAGTCCCTCGACTGCCGCCGTCAGTTCGTCGCGGTAGACCTGCAGCTGAGCATCGAACGCGGCGAGATTATCCTGGCGGATCAGGCGGAGGCCTGGTTCGGGGTAGGGGAGGGTGATCCCCCGCCAGTACGCCAGGACCCGGCCGCGGACCGCGGTCACCGCCCGGTAGGCATCATGCCGGGTATCGAGCAGCTTCTTCGCCGCTGAGAGGAAGTGGGCTTCCGCCGCGAACGAGTCCGCGGCCTGTTCTTTCTGCGCGGCTGAGAGGGCCTTGCGGACACCGAACCAGGTGAACGAGACCTTTGTGGCGGCCATCGTGGTCTGCAGCCGCTCTGCGGCCGACGGGGCGGGAGCAGGCGGTGGCGCGGCGCGAGCGGGGCGCGTCCGCGGCGGGGGATCATCGAGCATCGTGGGCATAGCGTCTCCAGAGAGTGAAGGGAATCGGTCAAGACGGCGGCTCCGGTAGGGGAGCCACCACGGGAGTCGAGGGAAGCAGGCGGCGGGCACCGGCCATCCACGGGAGGCAGGGAATCGCCGCGAAGCAGTCAGCGACGGTCGGGACGAAGCCGAGGTCTTCCAGGATGTGTTGTTGGGCGAGGTCGCGGACGCAGACCCGTTGACCAGCGGCGTTGGTGAGGGCCGGGCCGAAGACCTGTTCGGCCAGCAGCATCCCGAAGCTGTTGTGCAGCAGCAGCCGATGCCGGACATCGGGGAGGTGCCCCTTGGTGGCATCGAACCACGCATGCAGCGGCAGATAATCCGCCGCGGTTCCACCCCAGCGGCGGGCCGACCGTTCGGCATGGATCAGCGGGGGACTCATGGAGGCGTCTCCGGGGCCAGGGTGAGCACGCCGACGGTATACGGGTCCGAAAACCCGGCGGCCCGCAGATCGTCCCAGGTCACCGCGGCGGGATCGTCTGGAGGACCGCCGTAAGCGTCCCAATCCGGTTCGAAGTCGGCGGGGGTCGGATAGTCGACAGTGAAGAACTGAAGATTCCGGCGGGCACAGGCAGCCTCGGCCGCTGCGGCGGTCGGATACCAGGTGGGCTCGGGAGACGTGCCAACAGCGAACGTGAGTTCGTCGTTGTACTCCCACTCAGTCCCGAGCAGGATCCAGACCTGCCGCGGTTCTGGCACAGGCTCTGCGGCATTTGTGATGGTCGCGGCGTGCACGTCGGGAAATGCGAGTGGAGGCGGCATGGGATCCTTTCGTTGAGAATCAAGGGGCGTCAGTTCGCACCAGCAGTGCCGGTCAGTTTGCGGCGGGGCGGTTTCTCGGGAGTGGGCCGCTGATAGAGTCCCGGGTGATCGGCCGCGAGGCAGCGGCCACTGGCCCAGGAGCGCAACGCGTCGATCGTTTCAGCGGCAGTGCGGGCCACCGGGACGACCTGCCGGGCCGCTTCCGACAGTGGCACATCCAGCAAGGCTGCGAGACGGCAGCAGCTCTTGATCTCCGCCCCGGTCCAGTCCGCATCAGGTGGCGTCGGTTGGCTCGCGGGGACGTCATAGGCGCGACGATACAGCGTCCAGATCGCCGCCCGTTCGCTGGGGCCGGGGAGATCGAGGAAGAAGACCCCGTCCAGCCGTTCGGCCCGCGTGAATTCCGGCGGCAAACGGCGAATGTCGTTTGCGGTCCCCACGAAGAAGACATCGCTCGTGTGTTCGGCAAGCCACGTCAGCAGCGTCCCGAACAGTCGCCGGGAAACGCCGGAGTCTCCTTCACCACCCATCCCCGCGAGTCCTTTATCGAGTTCGTCAACGAAGAGGATCGCGGGGGCGAGCGCGTCGACACAGGCGAGCGCGCGGCGGACGTTCCGTTCGGTCTCGCCGACGAGCGAGCCGTACAGTGCCCCGAGATCGAGTGTCAGCACGGGTCGACCGACTTCCTGTCCCAGCGCGCGACAGAAGGCCGACTTACCACAACCGGGGGGTGAGAGGAGCAGGGCTCCCCGCGGCTGCACGCTGCGGCCTGGCTGGAGCGCCCGCCGGCAGAAGTCTTTGAGCGCCGCGAGACCACCGAGCTGCGCGAAGGTCTCGCCGGTGCGCGTCAGCGTCAGTAACGCCTGCCGTTTCAACGCCTGGGCTTTCAACTCCCAGACCGCTTCCGGCTGCAACGCATCATGGCGGATGAGTGAGAGCGCGAAGGCTCCTTCGGCTTCACTCCGCGTCAGTCCCGCCGCCGCGTCGAGAACCGCCGCAGACTCGGTCGGCGTGAGCGTGGCATCAGGAACCAGTTCGTGGGCGATACGGGCAAGTTGTTCGCGGGAGGGCAGGGCGTGCGTCAGAACGACGAACGACCGTTCGAGTTCCGGCGGCAGCGTGACCGTCGGCGCGAGGAGCACCACGAACGTGCGGGTCGTCTTCCCGAGCTGCAGCTGTTGCCAGAGCGCCTGCACGATCTCGGGGCTGTTGAGGAAGCGATGGAAGTGGACCAGCGCGAGCAGCGTCGTCCCATCCGGAGTGGCGAGTGCCGGCAGGCTGCGAATTGCCGTGAGGGGATCAGTCGCGGTCGGCACGCTGCTGCTCCCACTCTGCAGACCGGTTTCGAGATCCCATGTGGCGAGGGACCAGCCTTGCTGCTGGCAAAGCGTGGCGAGTTCGCGGAGCGCTTCGGCTGGTTCGAGCGTTTCGAGGTAGAGGCCGCTGAACGCGGCCCGGACGTAATCGAGCAGTTGAGTCGCGAGGGACATGTGGTCTCCTGAGGGAGGGAATGATCAGCCGCCGGGTCCAGCCGACTCGGTCAGCGGGGCCGTGACGGCTTCGGACTGGTGATAAGCGGCGGTCAGTTGTTCGTGCTGCACGAGGCCGAGCGCCGCTTCGAGCGCCCGAGAGGCCTCGCGACAGGCGGGACCGACATAGCCGACGGTTTCGAGTTTGGTCGCTCCATCGGGCGCAACGGTGACGACGATCTGCGGGGACATAGGAAGCTCCGGTGGGGAGTACAGAAGAGAGGGAGAGAGGGGCCGTTAACGGGGCCACTTCCAGCGGGGGAGTTGCAGCCGACGGAAGAGGTCGACCTTGGGGAAGAGGAGGCTCAAGAGCCAGAACGAGCGATCCCAGACCGCAAGCATCAACGCCAGGAACAAAAACAGTTGCGCCAACCCAAACATGGCAGACCTTTCGGATCGAGAACGCACCGCCCAAGACGTCGGACACCATGTCCAACGTCCGCGCAGTGCAGGAGTTGAGAGAACAGACCTCTCCGAGAGACCGCGCGATCAGTGCGCGCGGGATGTGTGTGCGCAGGAGAACCGACGACGCGGTGAGCGAAATCGCGAGCCACGCTGCCGGGCAGACAGCAGCATGAAAATTGAGAGACTGTTCACCGCAGCCGCGGTGACTCAACCGGCCTGAATCGCGATCCGGATCGAACCGTCGGCGAGCGCGTGCTCCGTCGCCACATGTCCGGCCCTTCGGGCCTCAAGCAGAGTTTTCTCCGCCGCGTACCGTTGCTGAAAGCGTTGCAACTCCACGGGATCGCCCCAGCGGCCGTCGAAGTTGTCGTAATGCAGACGGCCCGCAGCGGTGTCGCAGACCACCGGATACCGCCAGCCCGGCAATTCGACTGCCAGACCGGTCGCTTCGCTGCTGAAAAGCCGCACCGTGCGGTGCAGTGGTGGGGCAAGTTGCAACCATGCACAGGCCGCACTCACCGCCACCGGATCGCGGACCTGCGTTTCAATCGTCACCAGATGACTCATTGCGGACATCTCCTGTTGTGACGCACCCCCAACACCACCGCCAGCCCGATCGAAGACCCTCCCCCAACCGGCTGACGGCGTGGGGGACGCGATCATGTGTTATGCCCGGAAATGAGCGTGGATTTAGGTCGTCAGTGGTGCTGAGCACTTGCGACAGGCGGTCGCTGCGCCACGAGACGGTTCCACGGGCCGTGACTCACTCGCAGAGTGACAACGGCGACTGGCGTGGCCGAGACTGTCGATGATTCGCTGTCAGGCTGGGATTATTGAGTCGGGGCTTGATCGATGGTTGTGGACGGCAGGAGTTGCCAGGCGACGCCGTGGGTGGTGAGTTGCCGGTGGTGCGTGGTGGCGTGTTCCTGGGCGGCGCGGCGGACGTCGGGCCAGTCCCAGTCGTCGCCGATAAGGGGTGTCTGCGGGAAGAGTTCTTGAATCAAGGCGAGATCGGCGCGGACGGCCGCGTAACTGTGGTCGGCGTCCAGGTAGATCGCATCGGGAACAATGCCCGCGGCGGCGACGGTGCGTAACCCATCGAGCGTCGACTGCCGGATCGGCACGATGCGTTCGCATTGCTCCCAACAGGCGGCGAGGAATTGCTCATAAAGTTGCGGCAGCATGGCGACGACGTCCGCATCGTGCTGCATGTCGGCGCTGCCGCGCCAGTGGTCGATCGCCAGGACGGTCGCCTGCGGTGCGTGCTGCAGTAGGAATCGCGTTGATCGACCGAGGAACGAACCAAGTTCGACGATGATGCGCGCCGTGCGGGGGATCGTCTGTTCCAGCAGTTCCTGGGTGGAGGGGAAGAGCCAGTTCCGTTCGGGGGGTGGCGGCAATTCGGGTTTGATCGCAGGCCACGGAAACTGGCCTTTCAGCGTGACGATTCCAGCGGGCACGACAGTGGAGACAGGACGGGCCGCAGCAGGGCGTGGACGGGCGGGTTGCAGGTGGAACGTGAAATCACCGAAGCGTTCGACATCGCGGCCAGCGTCTTCCCAGCCATAGCGGTAGCTCCCGATGTGCCAGAGGCGAATCCGGGTATCGGCGAGGACCTGAAAACCGGCGCGTTGCGCACGTTCGCAGAAGGCGAAGTCTTCCGCCAGATACGAATGGCCGACTTCATCGGGCACGATGAGTGGTTGGAAATACGGGATCAGCGTCTCCCCAAAGACTTCGTTGCAGACCGGCAGTCGTTCGTGTTCGCGGATGCGGTCGAGGACTTCCCGGCGGACCAGTACGAAACCGAATCCAGCCCGACTGAGTTCGATCAATTCGCC
>JBGATC010000028.1:0-83316 GCA_044229335.1 Planctomycetaceae bacterium
TCTTCCGCGATGTTCACGTCTCGATGAACCCGGCGCTCGCGCTTCGGGCTATGAAAGACTTTGAACGCCGGGGCAACGCCTACATATTCGTCTTCGCATCCACCACATCGCCGAGGACGGCATTCAGGGCCGCGTTCAGCGTGGTGTCGTGGCGGTGGTCTTTCGAGTAGATGCGGAAAATGCAGAAACTGATCGGCAGTGCGCGAAACAGGTCGTCATCATGCAGTTCCTGCGGCGATCCGACGGCTGGATCGAGCAGATAGTTCTGCCCCCCGGCCGGCAAGCGGCCGCTGGGCCGATGATAATGCCGGGCGACGTCGATCTTGAGCGGGATCGTCTGCATTTCAGCAGGAAGTCGCTCGCGAACCCGCTGCAGGATGAGGTCCGGGGCCGAGAAGATCGAGGTCCGCTCGGACATTCCCGAGTGGAAGTTGAGCGTTTTTTCGCAGGCCATCTTCCATTGCACCTGCCGGGAAAGAATCTGCCGCCATCGTTGACCGAGATCACGCAGCGTCGGATCGGTCGAATCACCCCACCGCTGCACATCGACCAGGAAAGAAGATTCCGTGAGCTGCTGATACTTTGCGAGATGATCGAGCGGATTTCCCTGAAACAGGTGGACCATCGTTTCCGGAAACAGATCTTCCAGGGCGAGATCGAGCGCCCGCACGGTGCGATGAAAGTAAATCGTGCGGAACAGGTTCGCGCGGGTTTCGACGAAGTTGATCAGGGTTGGTAAGCCCCGGGCATGGATCGTCAGGCCGGCGGGGGTGAAGAACGTGTAGTGCAGGATGCGATGCAGATCGAAGGCCCGTGTGTTGTAGCCACTCATGTAGGCGTCACGGAGCACGAAGTCCATGTTGTCGACGGTGTAAATGCCGCTGAAGAGTGCCCGCAGTTTCCGCAGCCAGTCGGGATGTCCGGCATCATCAGCGCCCCCTTTCGGTCGACGGATCAGCCACGCGATCTGCCGGGGATCCAGCGTTTCCAGCGGCTGCAGCTCACCATTGGGAGTCCGCCGGATTCGACAGAGCAGGTCACCGAGTTCACGCTCAATGATCACTCCACCGATGTCTTCATGCGTAATCCCGAATTGATCAAGGTAATGATCGTCGAAGAAATGCCCGAACGGACCGTGTCCGACGTCGTGCAGCAGGGCCGCCATGCGGACGAGGCTCTCGACATACGCCCGGGATGGGACCTGGCGACAGGCATCGGCGAGCGATTCGTACCAATGCTGAATCGCCAACGTCCCGAGATGCATCGCCCCCAGGATATGCTGAAACCGCATGTGCTCCGCGGAAGGAAAGACCCACCAGGCGGTCTGCAACTGGTGAATCTGCCGCATCCGCTGGACCCACGGATGGTCGATAATCTCCTGCTCAGCGACTTCGCCTTCAGGAAGCCCTGAGCGGGCAATAAAGGGAATATACCCATGCACGGGGTCGTGGGAGAGACTTTCGTTGACGAAATCGCGAACCATCCTGGCAATGCTCCATAAAGAACACTGACCATTGGGCAGGTCGCGAAGACGCCAGCGGGGAACACCAGGGGTGTGGGGGATGGTATGATGGGGACTGGATGAGGGGGTGCTCGATTTCGATGTCTGCGTTGATTGCCTTGTTAACCGATTTCGGGGTGAGCGACACGTACGTGGGGCAAATGCACGCCGTGCTGGCGACAGGTGCGCCGACCGCGCGTCTGATTGATCTCACGCATGCAATTGTGCCGCAGAATGTGGTGCAGGGAGCGTGTGTGCTGGCCGATGCGGTCGAGGCGTTTCCCCCGCAGACGATTTTTCTCGCGGTCGTCGATCCTGGGGTGGGTTCAGACCGCCGGGCGATCGCTGCGGAGATTGGACCATGGCGGTGCGTCGGTCCCGATAATGGGCTTTTCAGCGGGATGCTGGAACGCTGGCCGCTGATCCAGGCTGTCACGCTGGAAAATCACGCGTATCGGCGCGCCCACGTGTCGGCGACATTCCATGGGCGGGATCTCTTTGCTCCCGCTGCGGCAGCGCTGGCACAGGGCGTATCACTGGAGGACCTCGGCCCCCCTCTGGCATCGCCGCTGGTCACTCTCCCGACCGTGCGCGCGGTGCAGATGAAGACACCAGCGGGGCCGTCACTCACTGGAACAATTCTCTGGACCGACCACTTCGGGAACCTGATCACCTCGATCACCACGGCCGATCTGCACGCGCTCGGTGGCGATGGTCTTGGCCATGTTGAATCGAGCTGTGATGGTCAATTGACACGGAGGGTTCCTGTTGTGGGGTGTTATGCCGAGGCACTGCCGGGAACATTGGTTGCACTCTTCGGAAGCAGCGGGCGACTGGAACTGGCCGTGGTGGGAGGAAGTGCAGAAGAGATGATTGGAACCACTGCGGTCGCCGGTCTGCAGGTTCGATGCATGGTGAGGCAGGCGACATGAGCCATCAACCTGCACACGCCCCCCTTCCCCGTGGGCTGTTTGTGACCGGGACCGATACCGGTGTCGGCAAGACGCATGTCGCTTCGATCATCTTGCGCGAGCTGCAGAGCCATGGGTTCCGCACCGGGGCCTATAAACCAGTTTGTTCGGGGGCCGTACTGAATGCTGCAGGTCGGCCCGAGTGGGACGACATCGAGCGACTCACAGCCGCTCTCGGACGGCCCGAAACTGCTCATTTGCTCTGCCCCCAACGCTTTCTGGCACCGCTGGCTCCGCCGCTGGCAGCCCGACTGGAAGGGCGCATCGTCGACAGTTCCATACTGGATGCCGGGGTCCACGCGTGGCGTGAACAGTGTGACCGACTGGTCATTGAAGGAGCCGGAGGCTGGTACTGTCCGTTGACTGAGACACTGACCTTTGCGGACTGGGTGGCCCGCTGGCGGTGGCCGGTGTTGATTGTGGCGCGACGAGGATTGGGGACCATCAACCATACGCTGCTGACGGTGGCTGCGGTTCGGGCGGCAGGGGTTCCGCTCGCCGGGATCGTGCTGAATGCTACGACCGCAGAGGAGTCTGATCCGTCGATTGGGGAAAACCCCATCGAGATCGAAGCCCGCACTGGTGTCCCGGTTTTTGGGGAAGTCCGCTATGGAGCCCGTCAGATCGAGCGACAGGGGCGACCGGTCCGATTACACTGGGCACAATTGATGGGAGGCGGGGACGCTGGGACCGTGCCGCATCAAGCTTGAGTGTTGCGTCGGAAGGGTGCGGGGAATGGCGTTCGAAGTCCATTGCGGCGAATGCAACGGCACGTTGCTCGTCGAACAATCCGGGGTCGTGGTTGCCTGCCCGCTGTGCGGAGCCCATCTCGAAATCCCCGCGGACGCCGAGACGGGGACTCTCCCGACCGATCCCGCACCCGAAGCCGCGACACCGGTCGGTGCCGAGACGGCACCGTTTGTCGATGTCACCGCTTCCCCCAGCGTCACCGCACCGGTTTCAACGATTCACACGCAAGCCGAGGCGCAGTCCGGCACGCAGGTGATTTCGCATAGTAACCCGGCATTAAATCAGTGGGTGACTCCCGCGCCGGCAGCGATTGCAGATCAACTCGCCGAACCCGCGGCTGGTGTCGATGATGCGACCCTGCTGGGCGGGACTGGGATCGAAGTTGCAGCCATGGCCGAGACGGCACAGTTACCGGATGCCATTCCTGCTACATCGCCTCCGCCAACGCCAGCGGCAACGACCTCCGCAGCCCGTGACTCTGCTCCCGTTGCCGATACGGTGACCATTCCGCGGACCCTGGCGATCATTGTTCTCAGTTACGTCAGCGCGGCGACCTTATTGCTGCTCTACCTGTTCTACGTGATCGGTTCGTCGAAGGCCCACAATCTGGAAAGTCTTCCCGATCTCGAACCACCGATGAAAGACGGCCAGATCGGGATGCGGACGGCACCGGTCAACGCGTCCGTGGCCCCCGGCCACGAGTTGCAGCTCGGTGAATCGCAGCGGTTCGGCAATTTGAAGGTGACTCCCTTGCGCATCACCCGGGGAGCCGTCACTTTTGCCCATGCATTCGGTGCAAAGGGGGGCGTTCGCCAGCCATCACAACCGGTCCTCAAACTGTGGGTCCGCTTTGAAAACGTTTCGCGTGACCAGACCTTTGCGCCGTTGTCAGCCCCGTTGCTCTACAAGCGGATTTTGACCAAGAACGGCCGCTTCCAGACGAACAATTTTCTCGTCGCCGAGGCTGACCGGAAGAAAAAGTCCCCGGAAGTCTCGTACGTGTTCGACATGCCGGAATTCAGCGAGTTTGTGATGGAAGGGCAGAATCTCGGCAAAGCCTTAGCCCCGGGGGAGTCGCTCGAAACGTACATTCCAGCAGAAGAAGGGGTCGAACTGTCAGACGGCATGTGGACGTGGCGATTCCAGTTCCGCAAAGGTTATCACCCGAAGTCGTTCCGCGGCGTGACGACCTTGGTCGACGTTCAGTTCGAGCCAGACGCCGTGACGGACGACGGCGCGTCCCCGACGTGAGATCGTGAACGTTTCCTCCAATCATAGCCCGGAGCGCAAGCTCCGGCTGTTTCCGACTCCTCCCTTCCGCACAGACGGTGTGACCCGCTGGCCCCCTCGAATTGTCATGGTGCTTGACCATGCGCAGTTTTGAATCGAAGACTGACGGAATCCGGAGCTTGCGCTCCGGGCTTGGACGGCGGCTTCCCGGTCCCCGCGCGTCGAGACGCCGCTTCTGTTAGACTCTCCACAACAATCTCGTCTCGTTTCACCGCTGGTTGTGCTTTCGATGGATGTCCCCTACACCGCCCTGGCCCGTCGTTTTCGGCCGCAAACGTTTGCGGATGTGGTCGGTCAGGATCGGATCGCCCAGACGCTGCGGAATGCGATCCGCGACGGCCGCGTGGCGCATGCGTATCTCTTCACTGGGGCCCGCGGCGTTGGCAAAACGTCGATGGCCCGCATCTTTGCCAAAGCACTGAATTGCCCGCATGCAGTCGATGCGGTGCCGTGCAACGAATGCGAGATCTGCAAAGGAATCGCGGCCGGACAGGATGTCGACGTCTCCGAGATCGACGGAGCCTCGAACCGCGGGATCGACGACATCCGCCAGTTGCGCGCAAATGTCGGCGTCCGGTCGATGCGGACGGCCTACAAGATCTACATCGTCGACGAAGTTCACATGCTCACCAAGGAAGCCTTCAACGCCCTGTTGAAGACGCTGGAAGAGCCGCCGCCGGGTGTGAAGTTTATTTTCTGCACGACGGAACCGAACAAGGTCCCCGATACGATTCTCTCGCGTTGCCAGCGGTTTGACTTCGGGACGGTCGCCACCGCCAGCATCATCGAACGCTTACGGCAGATTGCGGAGACGGAAGGGTTCGCGGTGGAACCGGCAGCGCTCGCGCTGGTCGCGCGGCGGGCTGCGGGATCGATGCGCGACAGTCAGTCGCTGTTCGATCAACTGCTGGCCTTCGGCACGCGATCCATCACCGCGGCGGATGTCCATCGGCTGCTCGGCACGGCTCCCGACGAGCGGCTGGCCGACCTGATGCAGGCACTCGTCGAACGCCGTCGTGCGGATGCATTGGGAGCGTTTCAGCAGGCCCTCGATGATGGCGTCCAGCTTGAGCCCTTCTTTGATCAGTTCGTGGCCTACGTGCGTGATGCGATGGTTCTCGCTGCGGGGGCCGAACAGCTTGAACTCTCAAGTGTGGGCGACGAACTCCGCGAACGGGTCGCAGCGCAAGGCAAGGCATGGGGATTGCAGACCTGTGTCGCGGCACTGGAGGTCCTCGCGGAAACCAAGTTGAAAATGCAGCGGTCGACGTTCGGCCGGGCGCTTTGTGAACTCGCGCTGGTCCGCATCTCGCTGCTGAAGGACCTCGACCGGCTGGATGACCTCATCGCCCATCTGAAGGCGGGGGGAACGACTACAGCCCCCGCCCCGAACCGCCCGGTTCCAGCTCCCGCTCCCGCACGGGGAAGTCTGCCGGAAAAAAAAACGGCTGAATTCCGACCCGTAACGCCGTCGGAGAGCACCGCTCATTCGCCAGCCCCATTGGTTCCCGACGAAATTGCACCCACGGGAGATGCGGATGCTGCGGACGATTTACCCCATCCGCCGGCGATCGCGTGGGGGCCTCAAGCGGGCCCGACCATTCTCGCTGCATTGCGTGAGCGGTTCCGTGATATCGTCGGTTCATCGCTGCAACAGTCGTCAACAGCAATTTCCGGGCCGAATCAGCTGGATTTTCTTTTTCATCCCGGGTATGATCTCGGACGGAAGGCGTGTCAACGGCCGGAAGTCGTTTCGCGGATTGAGTCTGCGATCAGCGAACTCACCGGTCAGTCGATTCGCGTGCGGATTGGAGTGGCGACGGATGCCACTCCTCCTCCCGCACCGGTGGCGACTCCGGTTGCCCCCGTTTCCCGGCGGACTGTCGAAGATCCCGACGATCCGCTGGTGCAGGAGGTCGCCCGAACGTTCGGCATTGAAACCTGGCGAGTCCAGGAGTTTGCCGCTGTCGCCGTGACCGAGACGGATGAGACGCCACCCCCGGATGAATAAACCGTGTTCCAGGAACTCGCCTCGCTCGCTGGGTTGATGAAACAAATGCAGGGGCTGGGCGGGCGCATGGAGCAGGCCAAAGCCCGCCTGGCGGAGTTCCGCTGTACCGGGAGCGACCCCAGCGGTCAGATTCAGGTGGAGGCCTCCGGTCAGGGGACGGTCCTGGGGTGTCATATCGCCCCGGCGTTCTTGGCCGCAGGAAATACCGCTCGCCTCGAAGCCGCGATCACGGCGGCGGTCAACGATGCGCTGGCCAAAGTGCGCGAGGCGACCACCGCAGAGCTTGGTCAAGTCGCGGGGGGCGTCAACCTCGGCGGGATGGCCGACATGCTCACCCTGGCACTCGGAAAAGGGGCTGCAGGGAGTTAGCAGCAGCTTTCACAGGGTGTGTCGAGTCCACGCGGCACGCTGAGAGATCGGAATGTGGACTGCCTGCACGGATTGGCTTTTTTCGGCAAGGATGAAGCGACATGCCGCGGATGATGGAAGCGACGCCGCACCCTTATGGTCCCTGTGTGGGCCGGTTGGTCGATCGGCTCGCCGGACTTCCAGGGATCGGCCGAAAATCGGCCGAGCGGCTGGCCCAGCATCTCCTCAGTTGCGATGCGGAAACCGCGATCGAACTCGCCGATGCCATTCGTGATGTGCGGCAGAACGTCCATCATTGTGCCAAATGCTTCAACCTGACCGAGGGGGAACTCTGTGACATCTGTCGCGATCCCCGCCGCGATCAGCACGTCGTCTGCATCGTGGAAACGGCGAAAGATCTCCTCGCCCTGGAAGCGGCAGGCATCTTTCAGGGGCTCTATCACGTCCTGGGCGGGCGGTTGTCGCCTCTCAGCGGGATCGGGCCGGATGAACTCACGATCGCGCAGCTCGTTCGTCGTGTCCGACAGGACGGCGTAACGGAAATCGTGATGGGAACGAATCCAACGCTCGAAGGGGATGGGACGGCATTGTACATCTCAAATCTGCTCGCGAATGACAAGGTGCGAATTACGCGCCTGGCACGCGGAATCGCATCGGGGAGCGTGCTAGAGTTTGCTAACCGGGAGATGCTGGCCGATGCGTTACGCGGCCGGCAGGACTTTTAAAGATTGAACCGTCGCCTACGTGCGGCTGACTCGAAACGCTTTTTCCTTCGCCGACGCCTCAGGAATCCTCCACGCTCATGCAACTCAACCTGTCAGCACAGATGAGGATGAGCCAGCAGATGAAGCTGGCTCCGCGCATGATCCAATCGATGGAGATCCTGCAGCTTCCTGTCCTCGCGCTCGAAGAAAAGATCGAAGAAGCCCTCGCCGAAAATATCTGCCTCGAACGCGTCTCGGGTGATCCCGATCAACCACGGGACCGCGAACTGGTGGCCGAAGCCCACACCGATGCGACCGAAAAGCCGATCAGCGAACGCGAGCTGGTCGTCGATGGCAGCGGAAATCAGGAAGCCGACTTCGAACGGCTCCTCGAGATGTCGTCCGACTGGCCGGATGACAACTACACCTCGGGCAGTAAGCCGAGCGCCAATCGCATCTCCGATGACAGCGACCGTGCGCACGATGTCATCGCCAACGTCCCCCAGCGGACGCAGTCGCTCCACGATTATCTGCTCGAACAGTTCGGCTTCTTCCAGATCCCGCATGAAGTCCGCGAATTTGGCGAGTTTCTGATCCAGAACCTCGACCATCACGGCCGCCTGCCGAGCAGCCTGCAGGACCTGATGCAGGTTTACGGCAAGCCGATCAGCGAAGGTGATGCCCGCGAAGCCCTGCAGCGGATTCAACGGCTCGACCCGCCCGGCGTGGGTGCCCGCGATGCCCGTGAATGTCTGCTCCTGCAACTGCGGGAAGACACCCCGTATCGCGACGTCCTCGTCACACTGATCACCGCCCATCTGGAAGACATCGCGCAGAACCGTCTGCCGCTGATTCAGCGCAAGACCGGGTACTCGCTCGAGCAGATCAAGGCCGCCCACGAGGAACTCTTGAAGCTCAATCCCTTTCCGGGAGCCGGATTCGAAGAGCGACCTGTGCAGTCGGTGAAGCCCGATCTCTTCGTCGAACCCGACGAACACGGCAAGTACATCGTGCGGCTCGAAGATGAATTCACCCCGAGTCTGCGGATCAGCAAGCGCTATATCGAAATGCTCCGCGACGGAGTCGACTCGCAGACGAAAGAGTACATCAAGCGGAAAATCGACGCCGCCAAATGGCTCATCGAATCAATCGAGCAGCGGCACAGCACGCTCAAGCGGGTCGCGCAGGCAATCGTCGACCGGCAGACCGAGTTCCTCGAGCACGGCCCGGAAAGTATCGTCCCGCTGAAAATGCAGCAGATCGCGGATGTCGTGAACGTCCACGTCACCACCGTCTCACGGGCCGTCGACGATAAGTGGATTCAGACGCCGCGCGGTCTCTATCCGCTGAAACGCTTCTTCGGCGGCGGGACAACCACCGACACCGGGGAAGAAGTCGCTTGGGACATCATCCGGCTGAAGCTCAAAGAGATCGTCGACAAGGAAAACAAAGACGACCCGCTGAGCGACGATGCGCTCGTCGACGAACTCTCCAAGCAGGGCTACACGCTCGCCCGCCGCACGGTCACCAAGTACCGCAAAGCCCTCAACATCCCCTCCAGCCGCCAACGCCGCGCGTACTGAGCGAGTCCGGGATCATCGTCCATCCTAGCCCGCTGCGCAAGCATCGGCTGTCCTGTCCGCCCATCATCGCGGGAGACCTAGCGCATTGTGCTTTACGGTCGAGTTGCGGCATCTCCTCAAGAGGAAACAAAAGGCAAGCAACTAGGGTAGGATACTTTACTAGATTATCCGCGGTGCGGGCTGTACTTTCGAGGCCGAGGCGGATGCACTGCAACAGACTCACTTGGACGTCATCAGTGAGGCCTGCTCCCGTTATTGTCTGGACCCTTGTTGTCCCCAGCCTTTGACGAGAGAAACGGCTGAAGCGGTATCCGGCCGCATAGCAGTACAACCGGGGGCAAGTCACGGCTGGTCGCTTTGTGGCCCGCATGCACCCGATCTGGCAGTTCTGCTCGAAAGGAAGGGAGTCCGCTGATTCATCACACGGATGAACACTTTTAAGGCTGCATCATGTCGTCCGAGCAATCGAGTTCCGCGCAAACGACGAACCTCGGAAATTGGCGGCTCAGGGCCGATCGACTCGCTGGGGGAAAGGCGATGCGTCGGCTCTTGCCGCGAAGCCGCCATGCCGAGTGGGCGCCTCCTCCCGATCGTGGCGATCCCGTCGCCCACCTGGAAGTCTCCAATGCCGGCAGAGTGCCGGAACTCGTCCCGATTCGTTACGGACGCATGCTTCGGAGTCCGTTTACCTTCCTCCGCGGTGCCGCCGGTCTGATGGCCCGTGACTTGGCGTGTCTACCACGCACCGGCCTGAAAGTGCAGGCGTGCGGCGACTGCCATCTCCTGAACTTCGGCTTGTTCGCGACCCCTGAACGTCACCTGGTCTTCGATCTCAACGATTTCGATGAGACGTTGCCCGCTCCCTGGGAATGGGACGTCAAACGGCTGGCGACGAGTGTCGTGACCGCCGGCCGCGATGAGGGACTTTCTGAATCGGGCTGTCGTGCCGCCGCCCATGCCTGCGTGCGCGCTTACCGCGAACATCTGCGGGACTATTCCCGCTGGAGTCCGTTGGAGGTCTGGTATGCCCAGTTGACGATCGAAGACCTCATCGAGCTGTCGCCCGATGCCGAAACCCACAAAGTTCGCACCAAATTGGCCGAGAAAGCCCGCACTCGCCTGGGTGAAGCGCTATTTCCCAAACTCGTCTGCGCGGACCAGGATCGCTACCGCATCGTGGACCAACCCCCGCTTCTCTACCATCTGGTCGGGGACGATTTGGATGCACGGGTGCGCGCGGGGTTCGAGGATTATCGCCTGAGTCTGCCGGACGAGCGCCGAGTTCTCCTGGATCGCTACCAGTTGCAGGATTACGTCCTCAAGGCGGTCGGGATTGGCAGCATCGGGACGCATTGCATGCTGCTGTTGCTGATCTCGGAAGAGGACCAGCCCCTCTTCCTGCAGGTCAAGGAGGCCCGACGATCGGTCCTCGAACCCTACACCGCTCCGAGCGCCTACGACAATCAAGGACAGCGCATCGTCGTCGGCCAACGGCTGATGCAATCGTCCAGCGATATCTTCCTCGGCTGGGTGCGCGGTCGGCTGGGTTACGATTTCTACGTGCGCCAGCTTCGCGACATGAAATTCTCGGTTCCTTTGGAAGGGGTCTCCGCGGCACAACTGGAACGTTACGCCGGTCTGTGCGGGCAAACTTTGGCTCGGGCACATGCCAAGTCGGGCGATGCCGCCACAATCAGCGGGTATTTGGGTAAGTCCGACCAATTCGACGACGCGATCTCGGATTTCGCCGTGGCATATGCCGACCAGAACGAGCAAGACTATGCTGCGCTGGTCGACGCAGCGCGCACCGGCCGGATCGAGGTCCGCTCGGAAGATGATCTTTGACCAGTTCATGCGCCCGCATGACCATGAAGTCCGTTAACTCCGCACACCGAGCGTTCCTGTCACCGAGGCGCCGATGGAAACCGAACTGCTGGATCGTTTTCCCCTCTGGGCTTTCCTGCTGATCGGCATGGGCCTGATGTGGCTGGCCCTCGAAGCGGGATATCGTTTCGGCGCCTGCCGACGAGCGCAGGTCCCGGACGAACGCGAACCGCCCGTGCTGGCCATGGTCGGCTCGATCCTGGGATTGCTGGCGCTCGTCCTGGGATTCACGTTCAGCCTTGCCGCCTCCCGGTTCGAAGCGCGGCGGCTGGCCGTTCTGGAAGAAGCCAACGCGATCGGGACGGCTTACCTGCGAACCAGTCTACTCCCGGAACCGCATGGTTCCGCATCGGCCCGTCTGCTGCAACAGTATGTCGACTCCCGCCTGGAACTGGTGGAAACGGGACATACCAAGGAAGCGATCGCGCGTGCCGAAGAGTTGCACGGACTCTTGTGGGCACAGGCCGACGCCGCTGCGGAGGTTGCCCCCGGATCGGTGATGACCGGGCTGTATGTGCAATCCTTGAACGAGGTGATCGATCTGCACGCGAAACGCGTGCTGGTCGGCTTGCGGAGTCGCATCCCGCTCATCCTCTGGGCCGTGCTGCTGGTGATGACGTTGGTTGGGATGGCCGCCGTCGGTTACGAGTTCGGCTTATCGGGTTCGAAACGGACTCCCGTCTGGAGCGGCCTGATCGTGGCGTTCGCCGGCGTGGTATATCTCACGGCCGACCTCGACCGAGGTCAAAGCGGGCTCCTCCGAGTCAGCCAGCAAGCCCTGCTCGACTTACGCCGGTCCATTCCTTCGGGACATTAACCAACGACGGGTTCCCCGCTGGCCCTGGAGTGCCCCGGCCAGTTGCCTTGAACTGTCTGGGTTGCGTCGCAACAAGATGTCGAGCCATGCGGATGGAATTCGTCAGGAGGATGGATAACGGGCGAATCAAGAATGGATGGCTCTATTCTGGTTTTGCTCTGCTTCACGAGCTGATTGCGGCGTCTCCGAGGGGCAAACAAGAAGAGGAGCGGTCGCCTTTCTTGCGTCTCTTGGAGCACGCAGAATGAGTCAGGATTCTTTTCTGATTCTTCTGGGATGCGGGCTGTACTTTCGAAGCCCAGGCGGATGGACAGCCACAGACTCACATGGGCATCAGAAATACGACCACACCTCTTTATTGCACGACGACGTGATTTCACAAGCGGTCGGATTACTTCGATTTCAGCTTGAAGTCCAGTTCTGATCCGCCTTCGGTGACGGTGACGACGTTGGCTCCGTGTTGGAGATTGGGGTCGGTCAACTTCTTTGGCAGCATTTCACGGGCATCGACGTCGGCGGCGTTTTTCCCTTCCGGAATCGGCGAGCCATCGGGCTGGGCGATCTTGGAGAACGTCACCGTGTAGGTGCCCGGTTCGATCCCCTTGTTATTTGACCAATGTACCGCGCTGAACTTGCCCTCGGCGTCGGTGACTCCAAAGCCCCCCTGCCCTTTCGTCTGATCGCGCGGGATGAAACTGACGTTGCAGCCGGACAGCGGCTTGTCATCGAGCAACACCTGGCCGGCAACGGAGACCAGGTTCGCGGGAATTTTCTGGCTCGACCCACCGCAACCGGCGGCGGTCGCCACCGCACTGAATGCCAGCAGCCATCGACCGGGGCTCAGGCGTGTTGACAGGTCCATCATCTCTGCAGACTCCTACAGTTCTCTTGCTGATTGTCGCATCCGGTTCAGGGACCACGACAATGAACGCGGTACGGCCGTCACCCGGTTGCCAAGCACAACCGGGTGACGATTTTCTCCTGGTTCGAGGCCAGACGTTTCGATCGTTTAGAACTCGCCCAACGGTGTGCCGTCGGCAATCTTGGCCAGGTTGACGCGCGTGGTGGCGTCAATGTTCTCGCTGATGAAGCGGACGGTGCCATCACCCATCAGCACGTGGATCCCGCCGGTGTGGAGGCTGCCGGGTTCGCTGAATTCGCCGTTGCGGCCCGGTTGAAACTGGGCGTTCGCAGGCATACGCCACGAGCAGCAGCGGAAGTTGTTGATGCCGCGCGAAGAGTACATGGTGACCCCTTGCCCGACGTGCGATGAACAGGCCCAAGACTGACAGCGACCGTCGTCCACTTCGAGCGTGGTTTCCACCATGGCCACGGTGTTGCTGGTGCCATCGGTGATATCGCGGATGGTTGAAGCCGAGTTCAGGCCGAACAGAGCCCGTGTCGAAATTCCCTCGTTCGCCCACAGTCCGCCACCGTTGTTGACCTGCACGCTGAAACCGATCGTCGACCGGGCCGATCCCGCCACACCGCAACCATAGGTGCTGTCAGCGGAGCTATACGTCCTCGCACCGTTGTCCGAGGGGCAGAGGAACGCCGGGAGAATCTGCTTGCTGAGATCGAGGTTGGTGTTCGTTGCCGGGGCGGCGCCCCCCATCAGCGTGCCCGACCCGGTGTTTCGGATGCCCGTGGCCCAGTTGAAATTGAACTGGTTGTAAAGCGGAGCCTGGTCGATGTACGGCAGAATCATCAGAAAGCCCGTGTGGTTCTTGACCTGATCGGTCGCGGCGGTGAAGACCTGGCCGATGTTGCTGGTCGCCGACGGGAACACGCTGAACGTGTCGTGGTAGTTGTGAAGGGCGAGCCCCATCTGCTTGAAGTTGTTCTTGCACTGCGTGCGGCGGGCGGCTTCGCGGGCCTGCTGCACGGCGGGCAACAGCAAGGCGATCAGGATGGCGATGATCGCGATCACCACCAGCAATTCGATCAGGGTGAAGCCACGCGCTGAGCGCGAACGAAAACCGGAACCCGACATCGGACACTCCTTGAAAACGGGAAAAGCGAGTGAAATAACGGCAAGCCGGGCCACACTGCCCGGTTGATGCAGTCGGTTACGAACAGATCCATCCCGGGCGATCAGCACTCCCGATTCAGGGAGCCATCGCTGCCGAGGGGGCATTCAAGGGAGGGTCAATCAACTGGGGAGGATCCAGGCAGGGGGGCAATCTCAAGCGTAGCGGTTCAGGCGAGGGCGTTAGCGTGTCTGCAATCGAGGAAGACCACGTGCTGCGGAGTCGGGCTCATCGGGGCAATCCAAGAGATCCCCGAAACAATTCCGATGTCGCGCAAGCGAAGGTGCTGCCTTTCAGTCCGGCTTCACACGTTCGTTGCGGACGCGGTCTCATCGCGAAGCAGCAATAAGCAACCCGCGTGCCAGCCTACGTACCAATACCAAGAGGCCATCCGCAGAATCGCTGACAAGCCGGTCGTTTTCACCTGTTTTTCACAGTCCGGCGCGGGTTTCTCCCAAGAATAGGGAGCTTTGAAAAGAGGATGGGTGCTGCCGCTTCGGTCACCCGCCATGCAGCATGGATCGGCAACGTCGCATATTACTTGGGCTGCTGCGGCACGGCTGAAGGTGAACGCGGACCGATAAAACGCTTGTTCAATGCGGTCTCGATAACGGCGTGGCGGCACTGTGCGGCAGAGTTGAATCGGTCTGAATGTGCCACTGCTCTTCCGTAGACTCCAGAGTAGTGGCACGTTCACGCTTCTGAACCGAAACGAGTCATGCCACTCCGTCTTCTGTCTGGAAGAAGGCAAAGAATCGGAGCGAAAGAGCGTCGGCCGGAACTGGCGCTCAGGGCTAGGATGGGCGTGACATCCGCGTGATTGTGTGAATGCGCTCAACGTGCGAGTTTCTTCACCGTCACGCTGCGGAGCAGGTATTTGTTGTAGACGTTGCCGTCGGATTCGAGCAGGAAGTTGAAGCCCCAGTAGTTCACGAACTGTGGGTCGTCGATTTGCCAGGTCTTGGTGTGCCAGTCCTGGTTGTCGGGCACGGTGTACCAGGTGCCGGCGGTCTTGAAGCCGGCGGGAGACTCGTAGACGAGTTTGAAGCCCGCGTTGTCGTTCTCTGGATTCCGGCGGACGACGACGGTGATCTCAATGGGTGTCGCATCGTAGGACAAGAAGTTCGGGTCCACGATGAACGCGTTTCCCCCGGGGACATTTCCGGCCCGGGCCGAGCCGCCGTAAGCCACGACCGCTTTCGCGACATGAGCCCCTGAGCGCGTATGCAGGCCCTGTTCCTTGACGGTTTCGCCGTACTCGATGGAGACCGTGCGGGCCTGTGAATAGTCACCTCCCCATGGGAAGGGTTTCTTGCGGTTGGCCTGGGCCTGCTCGATCCAAGCCTGCGGGACATCCAGCATCAACAGGGGAGCGACGTCCAGTGGGAACGCGCGACGGATACCGAGGGCTCCGGTCAGCGGGTCGACGATTTTCACGGGCTGTCCACAGTCGACATGGACAGGAGCACCCGGTGCCCCTCAGGTCACCAGGACCGGTCCCCCCACTCCTTGGAAAATGAAGGCATACCGACGGTCATTCAGCTGGAGCCAGCCGAGCGGCTCGGGGTGTTGTCCCAGGACCTGGATGAGCGACGCGAGTGCGGTATACGCCGGTCGCGGGTGGCCCTGACTATCGAGTAGTCCCATTGGTCCACTGTCGCCGTCGCGGCCTTCGAACCACTGAATGCACTCGACACCCTGGGCGATTCCCATCGTGTAGGCTTTGATCAGCGCATGGGCCTGAGTATCGCGTCCTTTCCCCGCATCGACGCCGAGTTCGGTGAAGATGATCGGGACATTGACCTTCTCCGGGTTCCGGACGGCCAGCATCTTGCGGACAACCGGAACGATGTGCATGTAGACCGCTTCCGAACCAGCGTTCTCAGCGACCCCATCCAACACCTCGTAGGGATGCAGCACGATGAAATCGAAGTGGTCCTTCGCCCCGGCGAGAATCGTCTGCTCCAGATAGTTCACATGGGCCGACTTCGCAGCCAGTCCGATGAGGCAATCGGGGTCGACGGCTTTCGCAGCCCGGTACGCAGCGATCACGATTTTAGCATAGTCGACGGGTGTCTGATCCTTCCCCGTGAAGTTCGGGGGTTCGTTCCAGACTTCATAACGATGCACTTTCCCCTTGAGGTGCTTGGCGAGCGTCGAGACATAGTTGGACCAACCCGAGAGATTGTGGACCGGCAGGGTTCCCGGCGGATCAACGGTATTCCACCGCGGATTCCCCACGAGGAGGGCTCCGTAGTCGAACTGCAGGCCGTCGAGCGCGAGCATCTGCTCATCGAGGGCCTTCCAGTTCCACTGGCCTTCCGCGGTTTCGAGGGCCCCCCAGTCGGTGTGCGGGGTTCGATGGACCCGCAAGCCGATCTCCGCCATCTGCGGCATCCACCGCGCGTTGTCTTCGGCCGAGCGGTTGTTGATGTAGCAACTGCCGATGCCAAACGGGCTGAGGCGTGGGGCGGGCTGTTGCTGAGGATCGGCTCCGCGCGATGCGGTCTGGTCTAACAGGGAGAATAAGCCACAGACCAGCAGGAACGTTGCCAGTGGACGGGGCCAGGATCGTTGCCAGTTCGACATCAGGATCTCTCAGCCTTCGGGAGTCGCGCAGTGATAATGGATCGAGAGATCACTGTAACGATTGCCGCTGGGAATCGCTGCCGTGTCGTTGATGCGGAATGTCGATATCGATGACGACGTATTATTCGAGAAGACCCGGCGCTTGCGCTTCGGGCTGGGAAAGGCTCGTGAGGGCGTCCTGAAGGAAACGGTTGACGACGAACGGGTGCGTGAGTGGCAGCACATGGCCGGCGTGCGGGACGAGTTGCGTTGGTTGCGTGCGTTGATGCGAGAGGATCGGGTCGCTGTCACCATGGAGGTGCTGGACCGGGCACGGCCAGTCACCCAGCGGTCGCCACTTGACGAGAGTTCTGCAGGCCCAGGGGAGAATCGAGCAGCGTGTTTTGCTGAGGTGCGTGCAGAACTGTCGACCACTGCGGGGAAGGACGCGGCCGATCGTGTAGAGCAACGCGGTCCCGGTGAAGGCCAGGAGCAGATCGGTCCGGGGTGGCAGCAGCCACGCCCACGGCCCCAGCCAGCGGGCCCACGGCGGGAGTTCCGCGGCAGACCGGATCGTGGAGATCAGCAGGCATCCGCGAGCGTCGAGATGTCGCGTCATTTCCAATGCGATCACCCCGCCGAACGACATTCCGCCGACGAGACACGGACCACCGGGATTCACCGCAGCGGCCATGCGAGCGGCGTATTGCGGAATCGTTTCACGCATCCCCGGTGTCAGCCAGGGGGGCACGATGATCTCGGGAAATGCTGTCCGCTGCATCGCAAACAACCGCTCATCGGTTCCCAGGCCCGGGAGCAGGATCAGCGGGAGGGATGTCATGATGGCTGAGGGTTGATGGCTAAGGGTTAAGGGACGGAGGGCGATCGCCCTGGCTCTTCGCTGGATCCTGTCAGCTGGCCCCTGTCCACTGGACCAACTCACTCCGCGTCGCAATCTGTCATCGGCAACAGTAGATTACCAACATGATCCGGGCGTGGGAGCAACGCAGGTCTTTCCGGTCACGTAGGTTTTTCGGTCAGGAAGAGGGGACGGTTGTGACGAATGGACCGTTAACGACCAGTGAGACGCGACTGGCGTCTCTCGATGCTTACCGCGGCTTCGTAATGATCGCCCTGGCGTTTCGCGGGTTCGGGCTGCATGAGACCTCGAAGGCGTTCCCCGAGAGTCCGGTCTGGCAGGCGATTGGATATCAGTTCGAGCATGTCCCCTGGGTCGGGTGTGCGTTCTGGGATCTGATCCAGCCGTCGTTCATGTTCATGGTCGGTGTGGCCCTCCCCTACTCGGCTGCCAAGCGGCAATCGCTCGGTGATTCGTGGGGGAAGCTGTGGCTCCATGCGTGGATTCGCTCGTTCGCGCTGATTCTGCTGGGGATCGGGCTGACGTCGAACTGGGCCAAGCAGACCGATTTTGCGTTCATGAATGTGCTGACACAGATTGGCCTGGGGTATTGGGCCCTCTTTCTGCTGTGGAATCGGCCGGTCTGGCTGCAAGCGCTCGTCGCGGTGTTGATCCTCGGTGCCGATTGGGCGTGGTTTGCCCAGGGGCCACTCCCGCCGGCCGACTTCGACTGGTCGCTATACAAGATGCCCGCGAACTGGGGCTATCTCCCCGGGTTCGAGGCGCACTGGGAGAAGCATACGAACGTGGCGGCTGAGTTCGACCGCTGGTTCCTCAACCTCTTTCCGCGGTCGCAGCCCTTCGTCTTCAACAACGGCGGCTATCAGACGCTGAACTGCATTCCGTCACTGGTGACCATGCTGGCCGGTCTGATGACCGGAGAAGCGATCCGGCGAACGACGCAGCGCACACGATTGTTCTTCGGCCTGTTGCTCGTCGGCGGCGTGCTGCTGGCGGCGGGATATGGATTGAATGAAGCCCACCTCTGCCCGGTTGTGAAGCGGATCTGGACCCCCAGCTGGACGCTCTACAGTACGGGTTGGACACTGTTACTGCTCGGCGGGTTTTACGGTGTGCTCGATGTCGCCGGGATTCGCTGGTGGGCCTTTCCGCTGGTGGTCGCGGGGATGAATTCGATGGCCCTGTACCTGATGGCCCAACTGCTGCGCCCATGGGTGCTGGCGACGCTCGAACGGCACGTCGGCACCGGCTGGATGCAATTCTGCGGTGAAGCCTATGTTCCACTGTTGCGCGAGTCCGCAGTCGGAATGGTCTTCTGGTTGACGGTGTTCTGGCTCTACCGGCAACGCGTTTTTCTGCGGGTGTGATGGAAGCAGCGGTACGGCGCTAGCCGCCGGTGCCTTAGAGTTGATGGTCAACGTGCAGATACACCGGCGGCTAGCGCCGTGCTGCTCAAGGTCCTGGCGTCACCAACTTTTGACGAACGCCGTGTAATAGAACCACAGCCCGGTGAGCGACGTCAGCGTGATGTCGAGCGTCGCCAGCCAGCCCAGCAGGGCATGCACGCGGCTGTGACTGGAAGGCTGTGGCGGTGAGGGGAATCGTCGCAACGCGGCGACGATCGTGACGATCCACATGAGCGGGGTCGAGATCGCAAAGATCAGGTGAATCCGCAACACCCGGCTGACTTCAACAAGTTGCCCCTCGGTCAACGCGACCGTCTTCTTCGCGACGACGTTCTTCCACCCCCCCTGCACGAAATGCAGATCGACTTCGAATAAGCCGACCGCGACCAGCAGCAGTGCGGCGAGGAACAGTTGCAGGTTCCGATGCCGCGTGTACTGACGCCCGAACTTTACCGAATACAGGCTGAACAGCAGGATCGGGACGATCAGCACCAAAGCCACGACGACAAAGTCGAGCATGAACGAGGCGCGATACCCGAGAAATCCGTCACGCAGCATGAAGAATCCATCCTTTGGTCAAACCCGCCGAGAGCCGCTTACCAGCGTCTGTCTGGCCCGGAGAAAGGTAGCAGAAACGGCGATTCGGTCCAACCACACGCCCGCTCGTCGCGGGAAAACCTGCAATTCAGGGCTGCTTCCGGGCACCGCATCTTGTAGGGTGGGCTGGGCTCACCGCTTTACATGTTCAGCTTGGAAGGAAGACGGTGGGCACAGCCCACCCTACAAGAGAGGCGATCCGCGATGCTGCGACAGGTGATCTGGATGGGCCTGTGTTTGTTGAGCTCGACGCTCCTCGCAGCGGAACCGCCGTTGTCTGCGGAGCGCCTGGCAAAGCTTGAGGCGGGCTGGCAGCAGACGATCAAGGATGCGACGGTGGCCATTGAGGCTGATCCGAAATCGCTCAATGCCTACTCGCGTCGGGGTGATGCGTACTTCTTCGCGGGGAAGTTCCCGGCCGCCGTCGCAGACTACACGGCGATGGTCAAGCTCGATCCGCAGGTTGATGCCAGCCACTGGCGGCGCGGGATCGCTTATTTCTATGCTGGTCAGTACGCCGATGCGGCCGGACAGTTCGAACGGTATCACTCGTTCGATGATGTCGATCGGGAGAACGGCATCTGGCGGTATCTTTCGCAGGTGAAGGCCGTCGGACGCGAGAAAGCCCGCGAGGGACTGCTCAAATATGCCAAGGACGATCGCGAACCCTTCCCGGCGGTTTACGAGCTCTTCGCAGGGCGGATCACGGGCGACCAAATTCTGACGGGGATCCGCGCAGCGAAAATCACTGATGACGAGCGCGAGAAGCGGTTGTTCTACGCGGAACTGTACATCGGCTTGAACGATGCAGTCGAGAATCGTGCCGAGTCAGCACAGATGCATCTCGCCGCCGCGGTGAAGAATACCTGGGCACCCACCGCTGGTTACGGACCACATTACATGTGGCAAGTCGCCCGGTTGCATGAGGAACAGCTCCGGACAGCGAAGAAGACTGCTCCGCCATGATGCCAGATGCGCTGCCCCCCGATTCGATCGCGAATCTCAGCGTGTTGTTGGTCCAGCATAGAGAATCGCTTCCGGCGTGATCGTCCCGCATGTCACTTCGTCGATGGTGACTGTTAACGGTTCCGTTCCGGACACGACACGCTGCTGTCGATATTTCCCGGACGACGGAGCGGGATCGGTGAACCACTCCACGACGTTCTGATCCAGATTCACGATCCAGTAATTCGGGACGGCCGCTCGGGCATAGACCGCGGCTTTCTGGCGATCGATCGAGAGTGAAGAATCGGAAACTTCCACAATCAAACCGAGATCGTCACCGGCTGGATGACGTGATTCGTAGTCATCCGTGGCGATGCGGACAACCGCCAGATCGGGTTCTGGTTCGCTGTCCGCGGTGGTCATGGCACATTGAATCCGCAGGGTCCATCCTGGCGGAAGGAGTCGACGCAGCGCTCGTTCGACCCGGCTGATGACCGCTTCGTGACGAGGACTCTTGGTCATTTTGTCTACCAGGTAGCCATTCAGGAGTTCAACGCGGTCTTCCTCGCCAAGAATCCGCGCTTGAGCGAGTCGATGATACTCCTCGACAGTCCAGCGGTGCAGCCCCATGGGCACGGTCGTCATCTGCCATTCCTGCAAGCGAACGATGGAGAATCCGTATTGTTGGAGTTCCTGAGAAGCTCCGTCAATTGTGCTGTGGGGATGTTTTTTCTTGACCGGTTCATGAATTCCCGCGAAGATGAACGGATCAAGGTTGGTTTTCCTGTCCGGAGTGTCAAGCCATGGTTCGATCTCTGACTCTGCTGGTCGTCAGCTCTCTTGTGTGTGGGGCGACCGCATCGGCGGCCCAGATTTCTGGTGAGTACATCGAAGCCCGGACGTGTGATGTCTACACCGGTCCCTGCTTCGCCAACGGGGAGATGGGTCTCTCGGGGCGTGAGGCGGTGATGGCCTGGCGTGTCGAAGAAGGAACCTGGAACGGCGTGGAACTTGGTGGCTTATCGGTTGCGCTCATCGTCAATTCGGAAAACACGATGGGGGACACCGGTGTCTTTCGCATGAAAGCAGGAAAGATTTCGTCTGTGATTCTGCTGGATGAGCGTGCCTCATCGTCGCAACAGACAGCCCTCGAAGCCTTCGTGCGCGAGACCGCAGCTGTCTATACCAAAGATGTCCGCAAGGTCCTCGCTGTGCCGATCTCGCTGGAGAATGATCACCTCGCGGGTCGTGGAGTGTTTCTCGCCGGGAATATCGCCAAAATTGAAACCCGCGCCCTCGGTATAGGGGACTGCGTCTGTACGAACGAGATGGTCTACTACCAGCCGCTCACGAAAGTCAGCGACTTCAGCCCGGCATACTCGAAGACCCTCAGTTACACGGGGACCGGGTTGAATAACACCTGGACGACACACGGCCAGCGGAGTGCGTTTCTCGCGACTTTCCGTCGGTAGGCATCGCGCGTCCTCCTGGCCCCCAGCGCGAGCGCGGGGTTTCTGCGTTTTGCGGTCATTCCATGTCGGCCACGGTCACCAAACCGCCCGTGACGTTTGCAGTGCGCGTCCGTCGCATTCTGCTTCGCTGGCTGGCCTTTGGGGTCGGCATTTATCTCGCGCTGATGATCGGCATGATCTGTTCGCAGCGGGAGTTACTGTATTCCCCTCGCAAAGTCGCTGCGCTCCCAGCCGCTGAGGTCCATCAACCCGGCACACTGGTGACGGACGTCACGATCGAGTCGCATGACGGGTTGCCGCTCCATGGATGGCGATTTTCTCCCCAGTCCACTGAGACAGAATCGCGCTGGCTGATCCTCTACTTTGGCGGGAATGCCGGCTGCCGGGCCGATCGAGTCCACGATTGTTGTGAATTGACGCATCAGGGATGTGATGTCGTCCTCGTCGATTACCGTGGATATGGAGACAACCCTGGTCACCCGACGGAAGCCGGCCTGCGGGCCGATGCGCTCCGGTTGCATCAGGTTGCTGTTCGTGACTGGATGATCGCACCAGAACGGATTGTGCTGTTCGGCGAATCGCTGGGCGGAGCGGTCGCGACGGGCTTGGCCTGCGATCTCTCGGAAGCCGGGACGCCAGCCGCGGCGCTCGTGCTCAACTCCACGTTCAACTCACTGGGTGATGCGGTTGCCTGGCATTTCCCGGCGTTCCCGTTCCGGTACTTCTTGTGGGATCGATACGATTCGCAGTCGCACCTTCCGCACGCTGATTGCCCGGTGCTTCAGTTCCACGGCACCGCCGATGAGATTGTGCCGATCGCTCTCGGTCAGCAGTTGTTCGCGGTCGCACCCCCTCCGACGACCAACGGGATTCTCGCTCGTTGGGTCGAAGTTCCGGGAGCGATGCACAACATGATCTCTGCTGCGGACATGCACAGTGAACTGACTGCACTGTTCGAACAACTGCGCGCTCCCGCGAAACCCGTGCCAACGTCGCCAATCGAGTGATCAACCACGTCGATTGAGACCGTTCGCTTGGCCCGTCACTCCCAAGGCGGCTAGAATCGGGCCTGACCCCTTCGACTCCTCACAAGGACAGACGACCATGCTGCGGACGTACCTCGCTCTCGGACTGTTGTGTGGAAGTGTCTCCGCGCTCTCGGCTGCGGAAGGAACTGTGGCGGTCGTCAAGTCCGCCCCAGCCGGTGTCTCCGAGAAAATCGCCGGTGTGCTCCGCAAGTCGGGCGATGCGGTCAGCGTCGAGGGCAAACCGTGGTGTACCATCTGGTGGCGTGAGGAAGTCGAACTCAAGGACGGCTTCAAGCCGACGCTCAATGTCAAATATCCGTTCACGACGGGCGACTTACTCGGCGTGATCGAAGTTCAGACGAAGATTGCGACCGATTTCCGCGGTCAGGAAGTCAAGCCGGGCGTCTACACGTTGCGGTATGCCCAGCAGCCGGTCGATGGGAACCACGTCGGGACGAGCGAACTGTACGACTTTCTGCTTGCGGTTCCGGTGAAACACGATGTCGACCCCGCGCGGTGGAAGATCGCAGACGAACTGAACCGGCAGAGTGCCACAACCGCCGGTTCCAATCACCCGGCGATCTTCTCGATGTTGCCGGCGGAGAAAGTCGCCGCGGCCCGTGTCGAGCATGATGCGGGGAAGGACTTGTGGATTCTCACGAGTGCGGTCACGGCGACTTCTGGAAAGGTCGTGGCCGTGCGGCTGGTAATCGCGGGCCGCTCCGAGTAGTCCCTCTGGATGACCCTGAGCCGCCGCCATGCATGCCGTCAGCTGTCAGATCCCGATCGCTGCGAATGCGCTTACGCACTCGCTCGGCTGGGGTTTCTGGCTGATGATGGCGGGGATGTTTCTCTGCAGTGCGGCTTACAGTCTGTTCTGGCTGTGGATGCTCATCCACGCCCTACGATTCGAGCCCGATAAATTTTTCTGGGGCTGGCTGCTGGTGGTGGCCCCCTTCCCCGGTGCGATCGTCTACGCCGTGGTCCGCTACTTCCCGGCGGGCGACTGGAAGGCTCCGGCCTGGTGGTTGCGGATTTCGCGTGGCCGGGAATTGCAGCGCCTCGAAGCCGAAGCAGAAACAATTGGGAACTGCCATCAGTTCGTGAAATGGGGTGATGCGCTGCGCGAAACCCGGCGCTGGGACGCCGCCCGTGCCGCTTACGCCCAGGCACTGCAGAAAGATGCTGAGTCGTTGCCGGCCTTGTGGGGCGCCGCCCTCGTCGCTGAAAAACGCCAGGCGCTCGATGATGTGCTGAGCCACTGCCGGGCGATTCTGAATCGTGATCCGCAGTATAAGTTCGGTGATGTGTCGTTACTTTATGCGAAAACACTGGCGGCGAAGGGTGACGCCGTCGCGGCTGCGGCCCATCTGGAGACGCACTGCCAGCGGTGGCGGCATCCCGACGGCGTCCTGATGCTGGCCGAACATCACGCGGCGAAAGGCGACCGGTCAACCGCCCGCCGCCACTTGCAGGACCTGCTCCGCGACCTCAACACCAGCCCGCGGGCGATCGCGATGCGCTACGGACGCGAACGGAGCCGTGCCCGTCGGCTGTTGAAAACTCTTCCGAACGCCTGAAGGACCGCAGTTTCTTCAGGATCGCTCGACGCCTGACTTTCACTGCGTCGGCCTGATACGATGTCTTCCCCGGCACTGTCGGCCGGATCAGGAGTTGAGCTGCATGTTGACGTCGCGTCGTGAATTTCTGGGGACCGCTGCCATGACTGCGCTGAGTTTTCCCGCCTTGCTGGCTGCTGCACAAACTCCGCCGAGCAAGCACGGTGGACCGTTTCGCTACTGTCTGAACACCAGCACCATCCGCGGGCAGAATGTCGGCATCGTCGAAGAAATCGAACTCGCCGCCAAAGCGGGTTACGACGGGATCGAACCGTGGATCAAGCAACTCGATGATTACGTGAAAGCGGGCGGAACGCTCAGCGATCTCCGCAAGCGGATCGCCGATCACGGGATGACGGTCGAAAGCGCGATCGGTTTCGCGGCCTTCCTGCACGAGAACGAAGCGGAGCGGACCAAGGGACTCGACGAAGCCAAACGCTGCATGGACCTCGTCAAACAGATTGGCGGAGCCCGGATCGCGGCCCCTCCGGTCGGCGTGACCGACAAAACGGGGCTTGATCCGATCGCCCTCGCCGAACGTTATCAGAAGTTGTGCGTCCTGGGGGCGGAGATGGGAGTGCTCCCGCAGCTGGAGCTGTGGGGGTTCTCCAAGACACTCCATCGCCTGGGTGAAGTGGCCTTCACCGGGACAGAAGCGGCTCACCCGGCGGCGTGCTACCTGCTGGATGTCTACCACATCTACAAGGGAGGCTCGGACTTTGGTGGATTGGCGATGTTCCGCGGCGAGCGGATGTTCAATTTCCACATTAACGATTACCCCGGCAACCCGCCGCGGGATACGATTTCCGATAAGGATCGCGTCTACCCCGGTGACGGTGTCGCCCCGCTGGGCGAAATCCTGCGGACACTGCGCGACGTCGGGTACCGCGGCGCATTGTCACTGGAACTGTTCAATCCCGACTACTGGAAGCAGGACGCCTGGCAGGTCGTCAAAACCGGCCTGGAAAAAACACGAGCCGCAGTCGCGAAGGCCCTGGGCTGACGGACCCGGGAATAGCGAATCGGGAGTAGGGAATAGCCAGATCTCCTGGTGGCTGATCTTCTCTGGCTGTTCGCTACTCCCTACTCCCTATTCCCTACTCGCTTTCGCCAAGGAGCTGCCGACGATGAGCGAACCCTACGTCCCCCCCTACTCAGTCGACTCTGGTACTCCCGGTCCATCGGCTGCTCCGCAGGCCCCTCCAGTACTGTCGATGTCTGCGAAGGACGAGCGGATGTGGGCGATGTTCTGTCACTTGAGCAGTCTGTCGATGTACATCGGCATTCCGTTCGGCAACATCCTCGGACCGGTCGTGATCTGGATGATGCACCGCGACAAGTCGGCCCTGATCGACGATCAAGGAAAAGAGGTCGTCAACTTCCAGTTGACGATGACGATCGCGTTCGCCTGTGCGGTCGTGCTGGCCGTCTCGGTCATCGGGCTGGTCGTGGCGATCCCAGCGTTCGCCGCCCTGCCGGTGATCCAGATCCTGTTCACCGTGTTGGGGGCGATGAAAGCGAACGAGGGGGTCGCGTACCGCTACCCGCTGACGATCCGATTCATCAAGTAGGCATCTGGTTTGGGTTGGCTGTCTGTTGAAATCGTCGACCTGCCCAGAGACAAGAATGTCTGTGCCACCCCGAACTCCCGGAAGGCTTGGCTTCCAGTGGGACTGGCTTCCAGTGGGACAGACAGTCCTGTCTGTCTGTTTTTCAACAGGCCGTTAGCCGTACAACGCACCGACGATGTCCCCGTAGCCGTTGTATTTCTGCGTCTTGAAGCGATCCATCGTCCCGAGCATCCATTCGGTCCGCTGGCTCCAGCGGGGATGCGGGACAGCTGGGTCAACGTTTGCTTCGAATCCGTACTCCCCGGGTGCGACCGTGTTCCAGAAGGTCGCGGGGGGCTTGTCGGTCAGGGTGATTTTCACGATCGACTTGATCCCCTTAAAGCCGTACTTCCACGGCACGACCAGCCGCACGGGGGCACCGTGTTGCTTGGGCATCGGTTCGCCGAAGATCCCTGTCGCGAGAAAGGCGAGTTCATTCGTCGCTTCCGCCAGCGTTAGACCTTCACTGTAGGGCCAGGGAAACGAATCATCCTGGCCGATGTATGGGGCCTCGTTCGGCCGGTTGAACGTCTCGAAACGCACGTACTTCGCAGCCGGTTGTGGTTCAGACTTGGCGATCAGATCGGCCAGCGGGAAGCCGGTCCAGGGGACACACATCGCCCACGTCTCGACGCACCGATGCCGCAAGGCCCGTTCTTCAAAGGCGAACGACTTGTACAGATCGTCGAGGTCGTACGTTTTCGGGTTGCTGCAGAGACCATCGACTTCAAGAGTCCACGGGGATGGCTGGAAATCGTTGACGAATTTGTAGGCCGATTTCGTGTGCGGGCCGGTGAATTCGTAGAAGTTCGTGTAGATCGCGGCTTCGTGCTGGTCCGTTTCCGGACGACCGTACTCGAACTTGGGATTCCGCGGGGCGGGATACGCACCTGCTGCGGTCTCGGGTGGGGGAGCACTCGTCGCCCCCGCCGCTTTCAATTCCTCGGCCGTCGGCTTCTGCTGGCAACCCGTCAGATTTCCCAGAGCCGCCGCTCCGGTGACGACACCCAGGGCTTGGAGAACCTGGCGGCGGTGCCACCGGCGCTGAAAGTAAACGGCCGGATCGGTATGGTGCCGCTGCGAGAGATCCCACAGCTTGCGGACGATGTAGTGCATGGACAGTGGACTCCCGAGCACCGCAAGTGGGCGATGCTGTCCTGAGGATCGTATACCATCCGGCCCGTGCAGGGCTACGGGAGTTCCTGGATGACAACTTCGAGCCTGCGCAGCGCATTGGAACAATTTGCGGGTTCGCCACAGAAACAGACACCGGACGCAATCAGCGCCTGGGATCGATGCCTGGCGGAACTCCTGGGGGGCAGCGACGTCCGTCAGCAAGTGACCGATCTGTCACTCGACACCCCCGGCGCATGCGCCGCGGCTTCCACCGGCTCACTCATCTCGGCCCTGGAAACCATTCCCCGTGGTCCACAGAAAGCGACCGTGTTGCAGCGGTTTGCCACGTGGTGGATCGAGCGGTTCGGCGATGACTGTGCTCCCGAATGGAACCGCAGCGTGGAAGACGATCGCCTGGCTCTGCGGGCGATTCGTGGATTGGGACCGGAAACCGTCGACCGGTTGCTGCTCTTTGGTGCCGGGCTACCGGTGATGCCGATCGATCGAGCCTCGCTGCGGGTGCTGGTCCGTCACGGCTGGCTCGATCTCCCCGTGAGTGATGAAGAGGCCCAGTCCACTCTCCTTGCCGCAGCGGGACCGGACATCGCGGGGCTGCAGCATGCCACACGAGGGCTGCAGGCGGTGGGTGCGAAATACTGCGGTCGCGTTCCCGATTGTGCGGCTTGCCCGTTACAGCCGACGCTCCCAGCAGGCGGCCCCTTGCACCCGGAAAGCTGCTGACAGGGTTCCAAACCCAAGCTTGACGGATCAACCCGTCCGGAGAACCGTCATATCCGGTAATCTCACCGGAGCTGAACTATATTTTGCATTTTCTCTATGTTTCCTGCAATGGCGTAAAGCTCGCCCTGCCGATGCCCAAGGAGTGATTCTGCGCAGATTGCGTTGTCTGTGCGGTACGCTCGGCTTTCGCTCAAGGGTGCTCGCATGCGCTATGACCTGCTTGTCATCGGAAGTGGTCCTTCCGGTCAAAAAGGTGCCATTGCGGCAGCCAAACTGGGGAAGCGCGTCGCGATCGTCGAACGCCGCGATGCTGATGTCGGTGGTGTCTGTCTGCACACCGGCACCATCCCTTCGAAGACGATGCGGGAAGCGATCCTCTACCTGACCGGCTACCGCCATCGAGCCGTTTATAAGGAACGCTACGTTCAGAAGCGCAAGATCACGATGGACGATCTACGGCGGAAGCTCGATCAGGTCGTCCAGCACGAAATGCAGGTCATCCGCGAACACCTCGACCGGAATCAGGTCGATGTCTACACAGGCTCGGCCACCTTCGTAGATGAGCACACGGTCGAAGTGTGTCAGGATGGGCAGTGCAGCCGCGCGTCCGCGGATAAGATTCTCATCGCCTGTGGAACCAAACCGGCACGGCCGGCGCACATTCCGTTCGATGGCCGCACGATCTTCGATTCCGATGAACTGCTGCGGCTCGAACAGATTCCGCGGTCGATGATCGTGATTGGTGCGGGCGTGATCGGGATGGAATACGCGCTGATGTTCGCCACCCTGGGTGTGGAAGTCACCGTCGTCGATGGCCGGGAACGGCTGCTCGACTTCTGTGATCGGGAGATCGTCGACACACTGATGTTCCACGCCCGGTCGCTGGGAATGGTGTTCCGTCTGGGCGAAGACGTGGTCGGCATCGACCGCCTGCGGCGCGGACTGGCAGCCGTGCGTCTCGAAAGCGGCAAGCGGTTGATTGCGGAATCAGCCCTCTTCAGCGTCGGTCGCACCGGCGATACGCACGGCCTGAATCTCCCCGCTGCGGGCTTGAAGACGGACGAACGTGGCCGTCTGTGGTGTGATGAGAATCATCGGACGTGGGTCAACCACATCTTCGGAGTGGGAGACGTGATTGGTTTCCCCTCGCTGGCCAGCGCTTCGATGGAACAGGGCCGCCGGGCGGTCTGTCAGATGTTCGATCGGCCTTACGTCGCTTCGAAGAATCTGCCATACGGACTCTATACGATTCCCGAAATCTCGATGATCGGCAAGAACGAGCAGCAGCTGACGGCGGAACGAGTCCCGTATGAAGTCGGCATGGCCACCTTCCGCGAGATCGTCCGGGGCCAGATCGCGGGCGAAGAACACGGGATGCTCAAGCTGCTGTTCCATCGAGAGACAAAGGAACTGCTCGGGGTGCACTGCATCGGCGAAGCAGCGACCGAAATCATCCACATCGGGCAGGCGGTGATGGCCCTCAACGGCACCATCGACTACTTCCGCGATACGGTCTTCAACTACCCGACCATGGCGGAAGCCTACAAGGTCGCCGCCTTCAATGGGTTGAACAAGCTCAATCTCGAACTGCAGCCCAGTGACCGCCGGCGGCACGGTGTGACGCTCACCTCGCCCGGAGCGCAAGCTCCGGCCGTCCGCTCTGACATCCAGAATCCCCGACATCCGCAGCATCGAAAGTGCTCTCGGAGCGAGTTTCGCATTCAGCCCAATCACGGAAAGAGGGGCCGAATCCGGCGTGATTTCCCTCCGGGATGAATCTCTGACGCGTCCGGGGAATACCAGCTCGTCCGAGTCGTCGGTCTGCCGGAGCTTGCGCTCCGGGCGATTCCGGAGTTGTACCGCGCGTTGCATCCGTTGTCGTGAACCGGTCGAATGAGAGCTGCGCGGGTTGCAGACCTCATTCGAGAAATCGCGGCACACTATGACCGGGACGCGTTGGCAGTTCGGAATTGATGTTGGTGGAACGTTTACCGATTGTGTGGCGGTCGCACCGGATGGACGCACACATGTCGTGAAGGTGCTGAGCAGCGGCGTCTCGAAAGGAGAACTGATCGCAGCGGTCGAGGCGCAGACGTGGCGGACTTCGCTGCTGGCTCCGGTCCCGGACTTCTATCGTGGTCAGCAGTGGACCGCGCATGACCAGCATGGTGGAGTCTTGGCAACAGGCCGGGTGACCTCCTCACGAGTGGATGGAGTGCTCGGTTTCGATTCCGTCGTTCCGATGCTAGTGGGAACCAGGATCGAGTTGTCCGCAGGCGAAGAGGCCCCCGTGCTGGCCATCCGCACGGCGCTGGGGTTGCGTTGCGATGAAGCGATTCCGCCGGTCAGCGTACGACTGGGAACGACGCGCGGCACAAATGCGCTCCTCACGCGACGCGGAGCGCTGACCGGCTTCCTGACAACATGTGGGTTTCGCGATGTCCTGCTGATCGCCAACCAGGATCGGCCGCGGCTGTTCGATCTGGAGATCCAGAAACCCATCCCGTTGTTCGCAGCGGTCGAAGAAGTCGATGAGCGGCTGGCTGCGGACGGGTCGGTGCTGCGCGCGCCGCAAGCGGCGCAGGTCGAAGCCGCCCTGCTCCGCTTGCGTGACGCGGGTTGCGAATCGCTGGCGATCTGTCTGCTGCATGCCTTTGCGAACCCCGCGCATGAGGAGTTCGTCGCAGCGATTGCCGAGCGCATCGGTTTTCGCCGGATCAGTGTGTCGAACCGCTTGTCGCCGCTGATCAAACTCGTGTCGCGCGGCGATACGACAGTGATGGACGCCTACCTCAATCCGATCCTGCAGGACTACGTCGCCTCGTTGCAAACGCAACTCCCGGGGAGTGAGCTGCGGTTCATGACCTCCGCGGGGGGACTGGTGAGTGCTGCCCGGTTCACTGGAAAAGAGTGCGTCCTCTCCGGTCCGGCGGGGGGCGTGATCGGATTGGCGCGGGCGACCGAACGGGCCGGATTTCCGCGGTGCATTGGCTTCGACATGGGGGGGACGAGCACCGATGTCGCCCGTTACGACGGTCGGTATGAGTTCGAGTTTGAGACGATGAAGGCGGGTGTGCGGATCGTCACGCCGATGCTGTCGATCGAGACGGTCGCTGCCGGGGGCGGCAGTCTCTGTGGCTTTGATGGTGTGAAGCTCTTCGTCGGTCCGCAGAGCGCGGGGGCGGTTCCGGGGCCTGCCTGTTACGGTCGGGGTGGTCCGTTGACTGTGACCGATTGCAATGTCTTCCTGGGACGCATCCCGGTCGATCGATTTCCGTTTCCGCTGGATGTCGCCGCGATCGGTCAGCGACTGGAGATACTCTGCACGGAGCTGGCGTCGGCGGCCTTCGGGAAAGCCTATACGCCGCTCGAACTGGCGAGCGGGTTTCTGGAGATCGCGAACGCGGCCATGGCCCGGGCGATTCGGAAGGTCTCGGTGACGAAGGGGTATGACCCGACCGAATATGTGCTGATGCCGTTCGGCGGTGCGGGAGGACAGCATGCGTGTGCCGTGGCGCGGCTGCTGGGGATGCGGCAGATTCTGGTGCATCCCCTGGCTGGCGTGTTGAGTGCGGTCGGGATTGGTCATGCCGATGTGCGACGTTCCGGCAGTGTCACTGTGCTGGAGTCGTGGACCGCAGCCACGTGGGAACGCTGTCAGCCACAAGTGCAGCAGTTGATCGCCACTGCGACCGCCGAGTTACAGGAAGAAGGAGTCTCGCCGGCGCGGATTCAACCCGCGACGCTCACGCTCGATCTGCGTTATCAGGGGGTTGACAGTCCCCTGTCGATCACTGCTCCAGCCGATGGAAACTGGGGGGCAGCTTACGCCGCGAAGCATCGGCAGTTGTATGGCTACGATCGCCCCGGTCGACCGCTGGAACTGGTGGCGATCCGCATCGAAGTCGTGGGGCAGGCAACGTCACCAGTCACGCGGGAGCGAGACAAGTCGACACAGAATGGTCGGTTGCTGGCAGGCGTTGTTCAGAACGGTGCGGCCTATCCGGTCGTCCTGCGGGAGACCTTGCAACCGGGGGACCGGCTCGAAGGACCTGTGATCGTGGCTGAGCCGACGTCAACGCTGGTTGTCGATTCGGGGTTCAAAGCCCGGGTCCTGGGGGAGGGGGAGATTCTCATTGAGGATCTGGAGGACCGCGAAGACGCAAGCGGGGTGGGAGTGGGCCGGGAGGAGGTTGGAGATCCGGTGTGCCGGAGTGTGGTTGATCCGGTACAGTTGGAGTTGTTCCATCATACCTTTGGCAGCATTGCCGAGCAGATGGGCCTCACGCTCCAGCAGACGTCCGTCTCGACCAACGTGAAAGAGCGGCTCGACTTCAGTTGTGCGATCTTCGATCCCCGCGGCGGGCTGGTCGTCAACGCGCCCCATATCCCGGTCCATCTGGGAGCGATGAGCGAGACCGTCCGCTGCATCCTGCGCGACAATCCCGATCTCGCGCCCGGTGATGTCTTCGTCACGAACGACCCCTACCGCGGCGGCTCGCATCTGCCGGATGTGACCGTTGTCACACCCGTGCATGAACCGGTGACCGGACAGCTCCTCTTCTTTACGGCGAGTCGCGCGCATCATGCAGAGATCGGCGGGATTGTGCCGGGGAGCATGCCCCCGTTTTCCAAGAATCTCGGTGAAGAAGGGGTGCTGATCCGCAACTTCCGGTTGCAATCGGCGACGGCGAGTTTCGAAGGGGAACTCGAAACGCTGTTGCAGTCGGGGGCGTATCCCTCGCGCGCGGTGGCAGACAATCTGGCTGATGTTCGTGCTCAGGTGGCAGCCAACCGCAGCGGAGCGCGACTGCTCGAAGACCTGGTGGCGAAACGTGGAGCGGCGACCGTGCTCGCGTACATGCAACATCTGCAGGACGCCGCTGCGGAAGCAATGCGGCTGGCTCTCGCGACGCTTCAGCAGGGGACGTTACGGTTCGTCGATCATCTCGATGACGGTTCTCCCATCGCTGCCGCGGTGACGGTTGACGGAGCAACGGCCACGATCGATTTCACCGGCACCGGTCCGGTGCTCGCGACGAATCTCAACGCGAACCGGGCGATCGTGACCGCCGCGGTGATGTACGTCCTGCGGTGCCTGATCGGCCGGGCTGCGGGAGCATCTCCGGCGGCGAATCTGCCGCTCAATGGAGGGGTGCTCGAACCGATCCGGATCATCTTGCCCGAGTGTCTGCTCAACCCGCCCGAGCATGCCGACCCGACCCAATGCCCGGCGATGGTCGGCGGGAATGTCGAAACATCACAGCGGGTCGTCGATGTTCTATTGGGAGCGTTCGGCCTCGCAGCAGCGAGTCAGGGCACGATGAATAACCTCACCTTCGGGGATGCGACGTTCGGGTACTATGAAACGATCTGCGGCGGCTCGGGTGCGACTGTGCTGCAGCAAGGAACCGACGCGGTCCACACCCACATGACGAACACGCGGCTGACTGATCCGGAGGTGATCGAACGCCGTTATCCGGTCCGGCTTCATGAGTTTTCGATCCGACACGGATCGGGCGGT
The DNA here is from genome assembly GCA_044229335.1 of Planctomycetaceae bacterium. Taxonomy (GTDB): domain Bacteria; phylum Planctomycetota; class Planctomycetia; order Planctomycetales; family Planctomycetaceae; genus DSVQ01. Next base: position 33,417 of record JBGATC010000028.1, read on the forward strand.
GTGGGACAGCATCCCGGCGGCGCAGGGATTATCCGGCGGATCGAGTTCTTGCGGCCGCTGCGAGTCTCACTGCTGACCGAACGCCGGGGTGAGTTTGCCCCGTACGGCTTGAACGGCGGAGAACCGGGTCAACGCGGCCGTAATACGCTGACAGCAGCCGATGGCACAGTAACGAATCTCGGTGGGAAAGCCTCGCGGATGGTGGCCGCGGGCGACACGCTCACAATCGAAACCCCCGGCGGCGGCGGCTACGGCACTCCCTGATCTTCCAACCCATTCTCTACCCCGCTTGCGTCTTCGCGATCTACTTCTTCTTGATGGATCTCACCAAGAGTGTGATCCCACCACAGACGCAGACCGAGCGAGGCACACAACAACACCAGCATCACCAGAATCGGTTGAAAGTTGATCAAAAACCGGGTGAGTTCGTGATGACCGAACGGAATTCGAGTGAGCGTCCCCGAACGCTCGAACTGTTCCATGCAACTCTTGGATGCCGTCGCGATGACACCCGCGCCGGTCCCCAGCATGATCATCCACCAGGTCCGCGGTTGACGGACATCGATCATCCAGGCTGCCATTCCCAGGCACCAGGTGGTGGTCGTCAGACCCCAGTGCAAGGTGCTGTGCCAGCTGTTGTGGGGGAGCATCTGGCCATAGAAACTGTGGAGGGAATCGATCACGCCGAACCAGATCGCACTGAACACAACTCCGGCGAGCACATGCCACCAGGCCCGACCGATCCACCGCGAGACAGGAGCAATGACACCCAGTCCAAGAATTGTCCCGAAGACTGCTAATCCGGTGTCATCTCCCGGTCCCATGGCTTTCATCGAAAACCAGACGGAGACGGCTCCCGCGACACCGGACAACAGGCTGAGCGCACAGACCAGCACGGTGAGGTGGATGATCCGCGTCAATCCCGTCAGTTTCCGAATCGTCGGCGGACAGCCGCGATAGAGCAGCCAGCGATGAATCCCGCGAAACGGCCGCCAGAATTGCCAGGTCAATGGAGTCGTCAGGTCGGCCAGAATCATGCTGCGTGCTCCGTGATCTCAGCGGGATCGGCAAGTTCAGCATGCAGTCTGGTCTGTCCCTCAGCTTGGGAACTGCCCGACCAGAGCCGCGATCCGAGGACGATCGCCTGCAGCAGGAAGAGGAGTTGCAGGGGATAATACATCGCCTGATGAGTCAGGAAAAATTGGATTCCCCAGGCATTCGCCAGCGGAGTCTGCAGGAGCATCTGGAAGATCTGGTATCGCTCAATCAGCGCGAAAAGACAGCTCGAACAGATTCCGATCGGCAATGGCCAGACCAGCAGCCAGAACGATCGCAGTCGCCGTACATCGACCATCCACGCGGACATCCCCAGGGACCACGTGACATTGATCAGACCCCACAAGATCGCCTCGTACGTGAGTCCTCCCCAGGCGTCACTCAACGCTCGGCTGTAGGGCAAGTACAGAGAATCGCTTGTCTCCGCAATCAGTGGGAGTAGCACAGCCTGCCAGACGATGCCCAGCAGGGCGAACCACCAAGCTCGTCCGCACCAGCGGGCCAGTGGTAAGAGCAGGATGAAGCCGACCAGTCCACCGGTGACCGCCAGCTGTCCCCATTCCGAGAGGACGTCTGTTGCTACTCCGGCCATCCCCAGCGCCACCACGCACACCAGCCCCGCCAGCAGTCCCAGCCCCCCCATCAACACGCTGGCATGCACAACTCGAGTCCAACCCTGCAGCTTCCGAATCGTCGGCGGACACCCGCGCATGAAGAACCAGCGATGGATGCCGACGAACGGCCGCCAGAGTTGCCAGAGCTGCGTGTCATCGATTCGGGTCGACATCGCGGCGGGCCTTTTCCGCGGGCGGCTCGTCTTCTCTCATCCGAACGGCTACCATACCGGACCGCGCAGCATCGGGCTGCGCTGAAATTCTCCCGCGTGATCGTTTGAGGACGCAGCCGTGGCCGCCAATCGCCGTGCCGAAGTCGACAAGGCTCTTGCCGATGTCGACTTCAGCAAGCAGACCTACCAGATTCAGTTCGAGACCACTCTCGGCACGATCGTCCTCGATCTGTGGCCCGAAGTTGCTCCCGAACACTGCAAGAACATCATCGGGCTAACGAAGATCGGCTATTACGATGGCATCCTCTTCCACCGCGTGATCCCCGGCTTTGTGATTCAGGCGGGCTGCCCGCAGGGGACTGGCACCGGCGGTCCCGGTTACACGATCAAGCAGGAATTCAACGCCCAGCCGCACGAAGCGGGCGTACTTTCGATGGCCCGCACGAGTGATCCGAACTCGGCCGGTTCGCAGTTCTTCCTCTGCCTGGGTCGCGTTCCGCATCTCGACAAGCAGTACACCGGCTTCGGCAAGACAGCGAACAAGGACAGCCTCGACGTGGTCCTCAAAATCGGCGCCGTCCCTACCGGCGGCGGCGACCGCCCCCGGCAAGACGTGAAAATCACCAAGGGCACCGTCCTCACCCGCGACAAGTAATCTCCCCGGACGTCCAGCCATCGCCATGGCAGGGAAATCTTTACTCGAAGCCCGGCATCTCCCTTGGATGCCGGGCTTCGGCATTTCCAGCACGACTCCCACCTCAAGGAATTTTTATGCCGACCCCTGGGAAACGGTGGAGTCGGGCGGGGCGGCACGCTAACCTATCAATGTCGAGCGATACGTCGAGTTTCGCCCGACCATGCCTCGACCGTTGGGTTTCGATCCAACCCCGCCAGCAGATTTGCCAACCGTTGATGCCCCGCTGTGAAAGGACGCCGCATGCTTGGACGAACCCGCCCGCTCGCCGGGTTTCGTGGATTGGGGTTCCTCGCCCTCTGGCTTAGCCTGACCACGATCGCTGCCGCCCAACTGCCGCAGATCAAGCTGAATGCCCTCTTCCCCAATGGGGCACAAGCGGGAACCGCAGTTGACGTGACCGTCACCAGCGGGGTCGATCTGGAAGAGTTGAATAAACTCCATTTCAGTCACCCGGGCATCACCGCAGCTCAGAAGATGCAGGACCAGGGGGGCAAGCCCGTCCCGGTCCCCAATCAGTTCACGGTCACAGTGGCCGCAAACGTTCCGCCCGGGGTGTATGAAGTCCGCGCGGGAGGCCTGTACGGCCAGAGCAATCCGCGGGTCTTCACCGTCGGAGCCCGTAAGGAGCTCGTCGAGACCGAGCCGAACAATACCACCGAACAGGCGACTCCGCTGGAACTGGGCGTCACCGTCAACGGGCGGATCAACGGCGCGACCGACGTCGACTGCTACAAGGTGACAGCTCAACAGGGACAGCGACTGCTGGTCGAGTGTCTTGCGAAACGGATCGACTCGAAGCTGGATGGCAGTTTGGAACTCTATGATCTCAACGGGAAGCGCCTCGCGGCTGTGCGGGCCAATGTGGCCCGCGATCCGCTGCTGGATGTGACGATTCCCGCGACGGGCGATTACATCGTCAAGTTGACGGACTTCATTTACGCGGGTGGCGAAGAGTATTCGTACCGGTTGACCGCACACGTCGGACCGTATGTCGACTATGTGTGGCCGCCGGCCGCTGTCGCGGGAACGACCGGGAACTTCACGCTCTACGGCCGCAATCTGCCAGGCGGACAGCCGTCCGGTTTGATGGTCCACGGGCGCCCGCTCGATCAACTTGCCGTGAGCATCGCCGCTCCGGCGGATGCCACGCTCCTCGATTCACACCTGCCGATTGAACCCTCGGCCGCCGGGATCGATGGATTTGCGTATCAATTTACCGGGCCGACCGGGATGGCGTCGCCGGTCTTCATCGGGTTTGCCCCGGCAGCTGTCGTCGCGGAAGTGGAGCCGAATAACCAACCGGCCCAGGCCCAGAAAATGACGGTCCCCGTGGAAATCGCGGGTCAGTTCCAGGCGCGGGGTGATGTCGATCTGTACCAGTTCGAAGCGAAAGCCCAGCAGACGTACTGGATTGAAATTCAGGGACAGCGCCTCGGTGCCGGGTCCGATCCGTACCTGACGATCGATCAAGTCACCGTGAACGACAAAGGTGAAGAGACCTTGCGGCGGATCGCTGCCGTCGATGACGAGGGCACGAATCTGCTGCCAAACGTCTTCGACACCCTGCACGATGACCCGGTCACGAAGTTTACTGCACCGGCTGACGGGGTTTACCGGTTGACTGTTCGCGACCGCTATGCGGCGAGTCGCGGCAGCCCGACGTTGCTGTATCGCTTGAGCGTTCGTACGGAAACGCCCGATTTCCGGCTGGTCGCCGTGCCGACCGGACCAACTCCCCCGAATCAGAAGCAGGCCCTCACCTGGGCGGTCGGGTTGCGACGCGGCGACAGTTACCCGGTTCAGATTCTCGCGTTGCGTCGGGACGGATTCACGGGACCGATCGATGTGCGTGTCGAGGGACTTCCACCAGGCGTGACGTGTGGCGAGATTTCGATCGGAACGGCACCCTCGACCGGGGTTCTCGTCTTCACGGCGGCAGAAGATGCTCCGCCGTGGGTCGGTGTCCTGCGGGTGATTGGCAAGGCGCGGATTGAGGACCCGGCGAAAGTCGCCGCGATCGCTACTGCGCAGGCAGCGCTGAAAGTCGGGAACGACCAACTCGCCGCAATTGACAAAGCCCTCGCGAAACCGACGGACGATCTCAAGAAGGCGACCGACGCTCTCACCGCGGCGAAAGCCGAACTCGCCAACAAGGCGGACGACGAAGGTCTGAAGAAGAAGGTGGCCGACGCAGAAACGAAAGTCGCGGAAGCCACCGCTGCTTTTCAGAAGGCGACCACTGACAAAACCACGGCTGAGGCCAAAGTGAAAGAACTGACCGCGGCGGTTGATCAGGCCACCGCGGCAAATCAGGCCGCGATCAAGGAAGTGCAGCGTGTGGCGCGCACCGGAACGGTCGTCTGGAGCGGCCAGCAGAACGTCCCCGGGGATGCGCGAGTCAGCCAGTCGCTCGAACTCTCGATCATCGAAGAACCGGCCCCATTCCAGGTGCAATCGGAACCGATCCGGGTGGTCGCGAATCACAATCGGCAGATTCTGGTCCCCGTGAAACTCATCAAGCGACCTGGCTTCGACGCCAACGTGACGATGACTTTTGTCGGACAGCCGCAAAACCTGCAAATCGAAAACAAGGCGATCAACAAGGACAAGCCCGACGAAGTCTTCCGGATTTTCGTCCCCGCGAACACGGCGGTCGGAACTTACGTGATGTACCTGTCAGCTCAGGCACAGGTTTCCTATCGCCGCAATCCGCAGAAGGTTGAGCGGATGAAGGCCGAACTCGACGCGGCCGACAAAGCTGCAATGGCGGCTGCGGAAGCGCTCAAAACAGCGACGACGAAAAAGGACGAAGCGACCAAGCTCGCCACGGCGGCCGTCGATACGCTTAAGAAGGCAACCGATGCCAAGGCTGCAGCAGATAAGGCCCTGGTCGATGCCCAGAACGCCGAGAAAGCGGCCGCGGAAGCCGTCAAAAATGCTGGCGACAACGCCGATGCGAAAGCCGCTGCCGAGAAGAAACTCGTCGAGACGCAAGCCGCTGTGAAAACTGCGACGGACGCCGTGGCGGCTGCGGAGAAGGCACGTGTCGATGCCGATGCTGCCAGCAAGACCGCCGATCAAGCCAAAGTTGCTGCCGAAGCCACTGTGAAGCAGGCCGACGATGCCTCGAAGGCTGCCACCGCTGAGAAGGCCGCTGCTGACAAGCGTCATAAAGATGCCGATATCGCAGCGAAGCCGCAGAACATCAACTTCCTGCCCCCGACCTCGACGATCGTCCTGACTGTTAAACCCGCTCCCTACACTCTGACCGCAGCCCCCGCTGATGGGGGCAATCTCAAGCAGGGAGCGAAGAACGAAGTGAAGGTCGAGGTCAAGCGGCAGAACGGCTTTGCCGGTCCGGTGACGCTCACGTTGCCCCTGCCGCCGGGTTTGGTAGGAGTGAAAGCCGAACCCGTGACGATTCCTGCCGATCAGTCAGCGGGCACGCTCGTGGTGGAAGCCGCAGGCGATGCGCCGGAAGCACAACTGGCGAACATGGTCGTTCGTGCCGTGGCAGCGTTCGATGGTGAAGCTGCGGTCGATCAACCGATCGCTCTCAAGGTGATCAAGTAACGCTCTCGTCGCCCCAAGCGCGAGCGCGGGGCTCTTCGACAGAAAATGAATTCAGAACCCGGGCTTGAGCTCGGGACTGTGACGGATGGAAGGAAATCCAGGATGTTGCATCGTTACGCTGCCATCACCGTGCTGTGCGGACTGACGTTCGCGGGTGCCTCGCTTGCCGCCCAGGAAAAGGCGGCTCCAGCGGCCGGGAAGATTGAACCGGCTGCGGTCAATCTCGGTCGCCCGGTCGATTTCGTCAAAGACATCACGCCGATTCTCGACTCGAAATGCATCGCCTGCCATAACGTGGCGATCAGCGAGAGCCGCCTGATTCTGGAAGATGTCCCGAGCATCCTCAAAGGAGGCAAACGCGGTCCCTCGGTCGTGCCCAAGGAACCTGAAAAGAGTCTGATGTATCTCGTCGCCGCCCGTGCGGCCGATCCCGTGATGCCGCCTCTGCCGAATAAAGTCGAAGCCTCGGCGTTCACGCCGCAGGAATTGGGACTCTTGAAGCAATGGATCGTCGAAGGGGCACCCGTGGGTGCCGGTGGTGGTTCCTCTGCGAACATTGCCTGGCAACCGATCCCGGCGACGATGAACTCGATCTACAGCGTCGCGATTGCTCCATGGGGGCGCTTCGTGGCCGCCAGCCGTGCCAATCAACTCGACCTGTATGACCTGGCCACCGGTGAGTCGGCCGGGCGACTGGTCGATCCCGCTCTCGCAGCTGTCAAAGCGGGCGATAAGCCCCTCTACCCGCGGGGGGCTGCCCATCAGGATTTCGTCCATGCCCTGGCGTTTCATCCGTCGGGCAACATGCTCGCCTCGGCTGGCTTTCGTGAAGTGAAACTCTGGCAACGTCAGGCAGCAGTCCAGCGGCGGGCGATTCCGTTTGACCCGGCGGCGACCGCCGCGGCGATCTCACCGGATGGCAAACTGCTTGCCATCGCGCTCGCTGACAACGGCATTCGGATCATCCAGACCGCCGATGGGCAGGCCGTCCGCAACATTCCCGGCCACACGGCCGCAGTCACCGGTCTGCAATTCACTGCCGACAATACGAAGCTGGTCAGTGTCTCCAAAGACAAGACCGCGCGGATGTGGAACGTGGCCGATGGAGCCGCTGCAGGCAGTCTTGAAACGCCGGGTGAAATCACTGCACTCCTGTTGAATACCGAAGGGAACCGGCTCTACACCGCGAACGCCGATAACATCGTCCGCGGCTGGAACGTCCCCTTCGAGGCTCCGAAGCCCGCTGAAGGGGACAAGCCCGCGGAACCCGTCAAGCCGGTCGTACAGATGCAGGGCCACGGTGGCGCGATCACCGCAATCGCGCTGGTTCCCGCCCAACCCCAGATTGCCACATCCAGCCTCGATGGCAACTGGCGGCTGTTCGACATCAACAACGGGAACCAGGTCCGGGCCGGAAATCACGGTGCTCCGGTGCTGGGACTCTCAGTTCGCAATGATGGACAGGCTCTCGCCACCGCGGGGGGGAACGCGGCCAAACTGTGGAACATCAACGGCCAGCAGATCGCGGAACTCAAAGGCGATCTGAAAGCCCAGCGAAACGTCCTCACGCTCACCGATGACGACGCCGTGATGAAGTCCCGCGTCGCCCTCGCCGATGCCGGTTTCAAGGCGGCTGAAAAGAACTTCAAGGAACGCGAAGAGCAGACCAAGAAGGCCAAAGAAACGATGGCGACTGCCGACAAGGCCAAAGGCGAGGCCGACGCCAAGTTGAAAACGGCCCAGGATGCCGTCACTGCGGCCAAGGCCGAACTCGCCAACAAGGCCGATGACGAAGCCTTGAAGAAGAAGGTCGCTGACGCGGAAGCGGCCGCAACCAAGGAAGCCGAAGCCGCGAAGAAGGCCACCGATGCTGCCGAAGCCGCAGCGAAAGCGGTCGCCCAGTCCGAAAAGGGCCAGCAGACCGCCGATCAACAGCAAAAAGACGCCAAGCAACTCTTCGATACCGAAACTGCTGGTCAGAAGCAGTCGGAAGAGAAACTCAACGCCGGGAAAGCTGCGCTCCCTGCTACGGAAAAACCGATCCGTGCGGTCGCTTTCGCCCTGGATGGGAAATCACTCGCAACCGCTGGGGATGATGGCGTCGTCCGCACGTGGGATGCCAAGACCGGCAAGTCGATGGACGAATTTGCTGGTCACAAAGCTCCGGTGACACAACTCATCGCCGGACCTGATCGGCTGATTGTCAGCCTCAGTGAAGACAAATCGGCCATCCTCTGGGACGGTGTCCCTCAGTGGCAACTGGCGGGGGGCCTGGGACCGGCTGCCAATGCGCCGCTCGATCTCGCCCCGTCGCCGTTTGTCAGCCGGGTCCTCTCGCTCGCCTTCAGCCCTGACGGAAAACTGCTCGCGACCGGCGGTGGTGACCCGTCCCGCAGCGGTGAGGTCCTCATTTGGAATGTGGAATCCCGTAGCTTCGTGAAGGCCCTTCCCGATGCTCATAGCGATACGGTCTTCAGTCTCGACTTCTCGCGGGATGGTAAGTGGCTCCTTTCGGGGGCCGCCGATAAGTTCGTGAAAGTGCATGAAGTCGAAACGGGGAAACTCGTCCGTTCGTTTGAGGGACACACGCACCACGTCCTCGGCGTCAGCTTCAAGGCCGATGGGAGCCGGATCGCCTCTGCCGGGGCCGACAACGCGATCAAGATCTGGAATGTGGAAACGGGTGAGCAGCACCGCACCATCCAGAACTACACGAAGCAGGTCACCTCGATCCGCTTCATCGGCGTGAGTGACAATATCATCAGCGGCAGCGGCGACAAGACCGTGAAAATGCACCGCGCCAACGACGGAGGCAACTACCGCGGGTTTGGCGGTCCGACCGACTACGTCTACGCCGTCGACTGCACCCGCGATGAAGGGATTGTCGCGGCCGGTGGCGAAGACGGCGTGCTCCGCGTGTGGAATGGCACTAACGCCCAGGTCCTGTTCACCTTCGATCCGCCCAAGCCGCCAGAAAACACGCAAGCCGCGAAGTAACCGCAGCCCGTGCTCCTGCTCCAACCTCCGGACGCCCAGCCATCGCCATGGCTGGGCGTTTTCATTTTCATTCCGGTCGCAACGATTCTTCCGTCCATGGCCAGCTTCTCCACCGCAAACTCGATTCAACCCTCAGAGTCGTTGTCCCCGCAATGTTTCAGCAAATTATCAGCGCTACGCAACCTTTACAGTCCATCCGATTGAAGTTTGGCGGGCATAATCGACTGTGCCAGGACGGTACACCCCGGATGATTGCGATGGAGCGCTCGCCCGCCCCCCCTCAGAACAGGATGGATGGAATGCTCAGGAAGGATCAGGAAGAAGCGACCGCGACGCTGAATCGTCGCGCGCTCAACCGACGGATCGTCAACGATCGCCGCAAGTCCGCGGTGGATGCCTCGCCCTCGGGCGAGGAACGTCGTAAGACCCCCCGTCGCAAAGTCGAAAGGCGGCGGATGATCGACCCGACCACCTGCGAACGCGATTATTCGCTGGATGAGATCGAATTCATGCGCGCCATGGACGACTACAAGCGCAAATCGGGACGGATGTTCCCCACGTGGAGCGAGGTGCTCGAAGTCGTGCGCAGCCTCGGCTACGCCCGGCCGGAAACTGCTGCGACTGCTGCCGAACCGGCGATCAACTAGACCGCCCCGTTCTCTGATTACTGCCGGATGCCCAGCCTATGCATAGGCTGGGCGTCTGGGTTTCTATGCCTTGCGGCCAAAGACCATGATAGTGATGTCGTCGTTCTGTTCGCGGCCGTTGGCGTGTTTGCGGACGTCGGCGAGAATCGTCTTGCCGAGGTCTTCCGCACATCCTCCCACTCCGGCTTGAACCAGATCCTTCAGCCGGTCGACGCCATACAGATCACTGTTGGGGTTCATCGCCTCGCTGACACCGTCGGTGTAGAGCACACACGTTTCCCCAGGGGCGATCGTCCGCGTCGCCACATCGTAGGGGAACCCGTCGACCACTCCCAGCGGCACACCGACAGCCTCTTCGCCAAATTCTTCGATCGACCCGTCCGTCTTGCGGATCATGACCGGCATATGGCCACAGTTGACGATGGCCATTTCGCCGGTTGCAGGATCGATGATGCCGATCACGAAGGTCACGAACCGGCCTTCCACCGCCTTGTTACACATCTGGGCGTTGATTTTTTCGGCGGCTGGCCCGACTTCGTCGACGAACTCCATGACGGCGCTGACGACGGTCGAGAGCTTGGACATCACCAGGGAGGCCGGGACCCCCTTCCCCGCCACGTCGCCAAAAGCGAAGCAGACCCGTTTCCCATCAGGCAGGAACATCACATCAAAGTAGTCGCCACCCACGGCCTGGGCGGTGTCATACGAGGCGAAGAATTCCCAATTCGCGGGCTTAGGGAGTTCCGTCGGCAACAGGGCTCGCTGGACCCCCATCGCGATCCCCATCTCGCGGTCCTGCTTTTCCTTTTCATAGGCGGTGACCAGCAGCTTCGCCGATTCGTAGGACATTGCTGCCTGACCAGCCACCGCCACCAGCAGGTCGAGGTCTTCGTCCTTGAACTGGTTGAAGGCGTTCTGGGTATCGATGCTAATGACGCCCATCGGCTCGCCATCCAGGCCCAGCAGCGGGACGCACATCATCGAGCGAATCGTCAGGTTCGAGATTGATTCACTCGCTTCGAACCGGGCATCGCTTGCTGCGTCGGCAGAGAGAATCCCCGTCTTCTGTTCCATCACCGTTTTGAGAATCGTGCGGCTGACTTTCACCGTCTCATCTTCGCCGGCGCGGCGATGCTTGATCGCCTTCGGAATCATCTTTCCATCAGGTCCCTTGAAGAGGACACAGCCCCGGTCCGCATGCGGAAAGACGTTAAAGAGCGTGTCGAGAATTTTAGGGAGCAGCGCATCCAGGTCGATCGTGCCGGCCAGGCTGCGGCTGATTTCGAGGACCGCTTTCAGCTTCGCCTCAGGACGCACTTCCAGCCGACCGAACCCACCACTTTGCAAGGCACGGCCGACAATCGCGGCGGTGTCTTCATCGTCGACGTCGAAGTTGAGCGTCTTGGCAGCCTCCGGAATCGCTGCGACAGGCTTCCGTGGAACGGCAGTTGGGGCGATCGTCGGAGCCAGTTCCGGTGCTTCGAACCGCAGCAGGATCGGTCCGAGCTTGATCCGGTCATCGTGCTTCAGTTCAGTCGGCCCTTCGACCTTCTTGCCGTTGACGAAGGTCCCGTTTCCACTGCCCAGATCCTCGATGAGAAACTGACCACCGCCGCGCACGACTTTTGCGTGCTTGCGGGAGACCATGTTCGAATTGATCTGCAACTGACACTCGGGATGCCGACCGAGGAACGTTTCATCTGCCTGAATCTCGGTAGGAAGGTCCTGCCCGTCAAGCAAAAGATGCAGAATGGCCATACTGAACGCCCTGCCAACCAAAAGACCCGAAAAATGAACAATGGCTGCAGCTGATTCTAAACGACCACCTCCGCAGAGGGTAGCGGCGAATGTCGTCTAGCGCCTCGTTCTCGCGAAAGCGGATGCATGAGCACCCAACCGGGCGGCAAAGTGTTCGAAGGCTAATTCGTCAGACGGACAAGTCCACTGAATCGTCTTTCCCTTGGGACGTGGGGAGAGCAGCAGGCTGGCTCCGTCGTACAAGCGTTCCCGCAGCAGCTTTGTCAGCAGCAATGCGTATCTGTCAGCGTACGAGGACGCATGGAATTCTGGAAAAATCGGGAAATGCGGTGCGCGGGTTTTCACCGGACTGCGGGATTTTGGACAGTCTTCCAGCAGAAAGACGTAGCCCAGCCATGGGCGTTGCGAGGGTTGAAATGCCCCTTCACGATAAGCCGCCCACAAGTCGGTCGCATTACCGATGGCTTCTTCGGCCCGATTATTGAAATTATTGCCGAACGAAGGGCCGACTTGCGCCTTGAACTCGACGACGGCCAGCAACTGACCATCGACGACGGCGACCAGATCCCAGTTTTTCTCCGCTCGAAAGTAACCTGGCAATTCACGTCCCGCCTGCAGATGGACGGCGACATCGGGGATTCCCGCTTCCACCAGAAGAGCACGACAGAGTTCGACGAAGCCATCCAGATGCTTGCCACCGGTGACGGCTGTCCGTTGACCAGCATCGCGTTGACCTGTGGCTGTCCCCTGCCGTCCAGACTGATCGTCACGGATCTGCCAGAAGTGTTTGATGGCAGAGGTCACGCGCCGTTCCAGGTTACTCATGGACGATCACCGTGGACTGCCCGAGGAGCGATGTCGAGTTTTTGATCCGTCGGCAGGCAGCGCGGAAATAGGTCTCATCGACTTCGTAGCCGATACTGTTCCTGCCGCTGTTCATCGCTGCAATGCTGGTGCTGCCGGTCCCCAGAAAAGGGTCGAGGACGGTATCACCTACGAAACTAAACATCCGGATCAGCCGTTCAGGTAATTCGACTGGATAGGGAGCGGGATGGTTGCGCGTCGAGGCACCAGTCAATCCGGTCCAGATCTGTTGGAACCACGTCTTGTGGTTGGTATCGGAGATCAGGCTCAACACGCGCGTTGCCAGTGTCGGTTGCCGATAACCCCCCGGCTTCCGTTCCATCAGAATAAACTCGATATCGTTTTTGATCACCGCGTTCGGTTCGTACGGCTTTCCGAGAAACCCGCCGCCGTTTCCTTCCGCTTCGTAGACAGCATTCGCAATCTTGTGCCAGATGATGGGGGCGAGGTTGTCGTAACCGATGCTGCGGCAATGCTCCTGAATGGAGGCATGCAGCGGGACAACGGTGTGTCGTCCGTGATTCTTCTTCCGCGACAGGCAGACATCTCCCACGACGCAAACGAGTCGACCGCCGGGGACGAGCGCGTCGAAGCAGCCCTGCCAGACGCGGTCGAGTTCCCGCAGGAAGCCTTCGTAATCGGCCCAATGTCCTAACTGGCCGGGTGAGTCGCGATACTCTTTCAGCGTCCAGTAAGGAGGCGACGTGACGATGAGATGCACCGACTCAGGAGGCAGATTCATGGTTCGAGCATCGCCACGATGCAGATCGTGCCGGGAGGGGACACTGCGGACAAGTTCTTCCAGTTCGGCCATGCGCGCCGAGTTTTTAGCCAGCGCAGGGAGCGCCGTCTGAGGGTCATCGAAGGACAGCCAGTCTTCGGTGAGAATCGATTCCGGCGTCCATTCCGCGATCGTGCCCCGCATGCCAGCTCCCTGATGTCCTTCAGCCCGTCGAACGGTTGTGCGCTAGACCCCGAAGATCGTTTCCACGTTGCCGCGGAGGACTTGGCGGCCGAGGGCGAGGGCCTGGGTTTCGGTCCAGGCACGGTCGAGAACGAAGTCTTCCGCCAGCACCCGGGCGAGAATCCGGCGGTACATCTGGAACTTCGGCCAGGCGAATTCCAGCTTGTACATGTCGCTGTAGTAGCCGATCTGTTTCGTGCGTGGCGCCGCTTGTAAACGGGCGCGGGTGTCGAGCGTGATGTGGGCCGGGATGTTCGAGTACCACCAATGCCCGTTGGTGACCACATTCGGGAAGATCCAGGCGTAGCTGACAAGTTCCATGTTGCTCGCCTGTGCCAGGACCGAGACCGGGAACGTCACCTGCGGGAAGGCGTTGAACAGTTCCTGGTACTGGATCAGCGAGACCCGTTGATCGAACAGGTCCTGACCCTGGTAGACGCCGTCGCGATAGACCCGGCGGTTGACGCCGATCATCAGGTCGAACGGCAGTTTGAAGTCGGCACAGCATTCGGCGATCGACCAGAAGACAAACTCGCTCACGCGGGCGGATTCTTCCTCGGTCATCGCTTCCCCGTTGAGCGCCTTCTGGAGCGGCGCACGGACTTCGTGGAGTCCCGGTTGCCGCGGGGTGAACGACGGTGGCAGCGAGATCGCGCAGGCTCGAGCGTTTCCGCGGACGAAGTGTTCGAACAACCGCTGGATCGCATCCTTCAGGGTGGCGGCGTTCGTCGGCTCGGAATGCACCGCTTTCGCGAGCCGCTGGCGGACTTCCGGCTTCGCGAGGTGAAAGACGAGGTCATCGGTCCGCAGGCAGGGGATGTAACGGTGCGTGTCGAATCCGGCGAGCGGATCATCGAAGTCGTTCGTGAGGAAGACCCGCTCGATGTTGCTCTGAGCGAGACACTGTGTTTCCCAGTCAGCCTCGGCCATCTTGGCGGCTGCCCGGTCGTACAGGGCTTCCCAGTTCTGCGGGGTGATCCGGTCGTCGGTGAAGCCGAAAAACCGCTGGCAGAGTTCGATCAGCCAGCTGACCTGGATCGTATTATCGAGCTTATCGAGCCATTCAACGAGGCGCCCGACTTTGTCCTTTGGGGCCAAACCCGGCTCTTCGATGCGGGCCTTGGGCATGCCGGCCGAGTGAGCCAACTCGGTGTAGTAATGGTAGCCCATGATGTCGGCGAGCGTTTTCGACGCCGGGGCATGGGGATTGATGTGCGTATGCGGATCGATCAGGACGAGTCGGTCGAGTTCGGTCAACAGGCGGGCGGTCAATTCAGCGGACATGCAATGCGTCTCCGAGCGAGGGTGAACGCACCAGTGTCCCCCACCCCCCGCCGGGAATCAAGCCGCCCGAACAACGGCCACATGGAGTCGCTGGTCAATGAGCGGGGGACCCCGACTTTTCAAGCCGCGCGACGCTGGGGAAGCGTGGCAGGCAGCGGAACCGTCTGCACGCAGTGGGCCACCTGCAGTGATTCCTGCAACGCCTCGATCGGACATCCCGCGCGGTATGCGAAGTTGACCGTGACGACGTCACCTGGAGCGACGGTCAGCGGTTCGCCAAGCGGCAGAATCAGTTGATTCATCAGCCATTGCACAGCGCGTTGTTCGCTGAGCACAAAAGCCAGGACATTATTGGTGAGAAAGCTGAGCGCGTTGAAGACGCCGGCACGCTGCATCGTGAGTGGTGCTTCGACGCGGAAGTCGAGCGGGATCGTTTTGCCATAATCGATCGAACTGTAGAGGTGTGGGTCGCCCAGCAGACACCCTTCCATATGTGGACCAGGAGGCTGGAACAATGGGACCGGTGCCGTGTAGCCATGAAAGCAGAAATCCTGCTCGATCGGCTGGATCGCCAGCAGCGTGGTGTCGGGAATGAATCGGGGCAACTTCGGACCATACGCCCGTCGATAGCGTTCCTGAAAAGATTGCAGGATTTCGAGCTGCTTTTCGCGGACCAGTCCGACGTGCAGCATTTCGCAGATCACGACATCGACCGGTTCCGGCGGCAACCAGGTGAGCGCGTCGGCTAGAATCACCGAGACTCGGTCGCCATGCAGGTTCTGCTCGAGAAATGACCGGGAGGCCCGCAAGAGCGCCGGATTCCGCTCGACACACCAGACTTTCCGGGCCTTTTGAGCTGCGAACCAGGAGAGCACACCCGTACCGCCGCCGAGTTCCAGTACCGTTCCACCCACCGGAACCACGAGGTCGATCGCCTCGTGAAACGGCTGCATCCGGGCTGCATCCTGCAGCATGTTGAAATGATAATGCAGCGGAATGTACTGTCCGAGCAGATACTCTTCGGGCATGTCGGATGCGGGTTGGGTCACGCCGGTCTCGCGTCTGAAGGTCGCGGGCGTCGATGCGACCCCCGGAAACAGCGGCGGAATGCTAGGTAATTCAGCCAACGGCGACAAGATGACCCGCATCCCCCCCGCCGACCAATTAGCCCCCGGTCAATGACCGGGGGCCTGATCCCACTCACATGTTGAGATCCGTGTCACGCGTGTTGTTTCCACACCACACAACTCAGCGTGAGCCTGTCTTGCAACAATCTTCTCAGGACAAGCCCTGCGACACTACACCGCCGCGGCAGGTGTCGGCTTATCGAGTACGAAAACCATGTAGTTCGAGAGCCGCCGCACGTGATGGTGGGCGCGCACGGCCTGGGCCAGAGCGGTCCAGTCGGAGGGGGAGATCGACCGGTACAGTGGGTTCCGCCATTCCAGAAATCGACGGCCCCACGGGTGGTTGCCCAATTGTGACAGGCAGCGGAAGACGGCTTGGATCGGTGTCGAGACGCGGGCGGTCCAGTCGTGCATGGCGGTCAGACGGAACCCGGCTGCGGCCGCTTCCCTCTGGTAATCGCTGATCGAGTAAAAGTCTTCCCACTGCCAGACATCACGGACCAATTGCGTCTTTGGGCAATCGCGATGGGCACGATGGTCGTCAGTCTTCCAGGCGAAGTCGACGAGGACCAGCCGCCCGCCCGGTCGCAGCACGCGGTAGGCTTCCCGCAGAAATTCTGCCCGATCCGGAAAGTGAAACGCCGCTTCGAGGCACAACATCCGATCGAAGCGACCATCCTCGAAATCGAGGTCGCAGGCATCGCCCGTCCGGTACGACAGCCGCTCCAGATGGCTGAAGAGCGTCTGTGCGACCTGAATATTGTGCGGGAGTAAGTCCATCCCGATGATGGTCGCCTGCGGTTCCAGGCAATGCAGAATGAACGAGCTTTTCCCGCGGCCGCAAGCCAGGTCGAGGACCTTGTCGGTCGGTTGAACGCCGAGCAGCTTCGCGGACTTCATCACCAGTTTTCGCTGGGCTCCCTCCAGATTCACGACCACATTCAGATTGGTCAGCGGCCAGGTGAAGGGGTAGTACCCCAGATTCATCAAGGCCGGCCCCCAGGTTTCCAGACGCAGCATCCGGAAAACAACGTTCGAGCCGTCGTAAGATGTCTGCACGCCGGCAGACGTCGCGGGGATCGCTTGCACATCGAGAGGGGGAGAAGTACTGATCTTCGAGACCACCGGATACGGGCTGGAACATGAAAGCCCAGCATCATCGCAGATGCAGCAAGCCGCCGAAACAGCAAATTGTGGATTTTTCTCAGCTCATTTCTTGCGTGAGATGTTCGCTGCGGTTTGGCCCTCGATCGTGGGAAAACTTATGATACGCACGACGATTCGGATGGCCGTTGATCGACCAGCCCCCCTTGTCAGGAATTGCTGATGACGCCGCCTTCCTTTCATGACGAGCACGCCGAGTTGACACGCCGTTTCTTTCTCCAGGCGGGCGTGCTGGGGCTGGCAGCCACTCCGTGGTTCGCATCGAGTGCTGCCGCACAGGATGCGGCCGCTCCCGTGAAACGTGCGAAACCCGACAAAGGGGGAGCTCGACCGGAACCCTATTTCACTCCCGCGAACGATTTCCGCGATGTCTCCCGCGGTAAGCCCGTCCCGCATTCCCTGTCGGACGAGAAGAAACGCGAAGTCGGCATGACCCGCGAGACCTGGCGGCTGGAAGTCGTCGCCGACCCCGAACATCCCGCCAAACTTGGCAAGCCGTTCACGAAAGAGAACGGGACCGCGCTTGACTTTGCTGCCTTGATGAAACTCGCGGAAACGAAGGCGGTCCGCTTCCCCAAGGTGATGACCTGCCTGAACCTCGGCTGTCCACTCGGCATGGGGTTGTGGGAAGGAGTCCCGCTGCGGGACGTGATCTGGCTGACACAGCCGCGGGAGAATCTCCGCCGCGTCTTCTACGACGGTTATCACAACGACGACCCGAAACAGCTCTTCCGCAGTTCGCTCCCGAT
Organism: Planctomycetaceae bacterium; assembly: GCA_044229335.1. Lineage (GTDB taxonomy): Bacteria > Planctomycetota > Planctomycetia > Planctomycetales > Planctomycetaceae > DSVQ01. Next base: position 51,084 of record JBGATC010000028.1, read on the forward strand.
CGGTCGTGTGCTGGAGGACCCGTTCGGACTGCCGCCGGTGATTCTCTGTTACAAGGTGAACGGCGAATGGCTCGATGCCGAACGCGGCGGACCGGTGCGGATCGTGGTCCCTGAAGCGTACGGCTTCAAGTCGATCAAGTGGCTGACCCACGTCTTCCTGACAAACCTCGCCCACGCGAACGACACCTACGCTGAGCAGAACAACGATGTCGACAGCCCACTGAAGACGTTCGCTGCGACTCTCTCGATCCCGCGCGAACACAAAGCGGGGACACCGCTGCCGGTCTCGGGATACGCGCAGGTCGGCATCGCAGGCTTGTCGAAGGTGCAGGTGTCACTCGAATCGGACGCCACCCCCCCCGCCGAGGATGATCCGTACTTCACCCGACTGAACTGGATCGATGCGGAGATTCTTCCCGCCCCGTCACCGTGGAGCGGACTCCCTGAGGGAAAGATTCCGCCCAACACGCACGGCTTCGATGCGGCGGGCCAACCGTCGCACTGGCCGCTCAGGCTGACGAATGCCCACTGGGCCGCTGTTGTACCGGGTGTTCCCGCCGGGCAATACGTCTTCCGCTGTCGTTCGATCGACGAACAGGGCCACGCCCAACCCCTCCCCCGCCCCTTCCGCAAATCGGGCCATGCCGCGATCGAGTCAGTCAACATCACCGTTAAAGGGTGAACACGCCACACCCTCAGAGCCGCGACCGTAAGGTAGCGGTCGGGTGGCTGGTGTCTGAGTCGGCGACGACCCAGTCTTCTCACGCAGGGACCAGTGTGCGAGAAGACAGAATGACCACCGGAGCAGAGTACGCGGGGACAACACTCGAGATCGTCAGGCGCCGATTCTGGGTCGTCGCCGACTCCGACGCCAGCCACCCACGCGAAGTGACGCGACGAATGCCAGTAGACCGACACACCCTCTGCATCCCTTGGTCGACCCAGCCACCAGTCGAGCCACACCCGGCACCAGGGTGCCCCCTGACGCTAGCCTCCGTTGATCTCTGCTGAGACGACGCGGTCGTCTGTGCCGAAGTGGACGTACAGAAATGCATCGTCGAACCCATAAGGTCCAATGCTGCTCCACGTACCAAGCCGGTACACCCACGTTTCGGAGTGATCTAACCGGACGCCGAAACTGTCCCACGGTTCATGCGGATTCCGCGAAGGCAGACCACCCTCGCCGAGTAGTTCCTGTACCCGATCCTTTGGAGTACCGGGCGGCAGATGGCGAATGGCGTCGCGGGCCATCCGCCCCCTCGATTGCTCGTCGGCAACCGCCCAAGCCGCTCCGATGAACGGTTGTTTGTCGAACGGATCGAGGAAGCGGTCAATTAGAGCGACTCCAATCACACACATACTGACAACTCCCAAAGCCAGTGCAAGTAAAGCAAAGGTACGCATCTGGGACGTTATCCATTTCCGGTGTTGGTCGCTGAGTGTCCTCAACGCGGGTGGCTCCGGCTGGCGTCATCGACGATCGGGCTGGCGCACCCACGAGAGGCTGGATCAGGCTCATCCCGTAGAGGCCTTCCTCCTGTCACTCCGCGACCCCGGTAGCGATCAGAATCGCAACCGGGGCAACCCGCCGGAAGCGTAGGCGAGATCGCGGAAGAGTCCCAGCCATCGGAATGGCTGGGCGTCCTGGGGGAGATGACAATTGTGATTTCTGGTTACGGTTTCAACTCGTAGACCAGCAGTTTGTCCCAGTCGCGGAGGTAGAGTTTTCCGCCGGCGACGACGGGGTGGCTCCAGGCGGGGCGGTTGCTGCGGTCGGGTTGGTCGAAACGGCCGAGTTCCTGGTAGCCCTTGGGGGTCATGGTAGCGAGAGCCAGCGGGCCCCCTTCGCTGCGGAGAATCAGTTTGCCGTCAGCCACGGTGAGTGAGCCTTTGCCGACTGAGCGGTCCTGCCACGCGGGGTTGCCGGTCCGCAGGTCGAGGCAGGTCAGCACCTGCTCGTCGAAGCCGTAGAGATAGCCGTTGTGGAGGACCATCCCGCCGTGGTGGTTCTTCATTTTGTTCGTTCGATACTTCACCTCGGCCCGTGTCTGGTTCCCTTGCGTGGCGAGCTGAAAGAGCGCCCCGCCGGTTCCATATCCGGAAGCAGTGAAGACGTAGGGTCCGTCAGCGACGGGAGCAGAACAGTTCGCGGTGCCATTCGCCGAGGCTCCGTTCCCCCACAGGGGCTGGCCATCAGTCGCACGGACACCAATGACGGCGGTGTGGACGAAGTTGACATACTGCCGTACGCCACCGACGTCGACAGCGATCGGGGAAGCGTAGGAGGCCTGCGGGGTCCCTTCAACGACCGACTTCCAGATCGTTTTCCCCGTGAACTTGTTCAAGGCGACAACCGTGGCGGCTTTCCCGCCAGGCGTGCAGATCAGGCGGTCACCATCGATCAGGACCGACTCGCTGATCCCCCAGGTAATATTGCCGCCGTCGAACTCCCTGAGGATGTTCAACTCCCACACGACTTCACCCGTGTCGACATTGGCACAGACGAGATCGCCGTTCGCACCGAGGGCATAGACTCGATCGCTGTCGACGGTCGGCGTGCCACGCGGGCCGCCTCCCTGCCCGTCGCCGCGGACGCTGCCGGTCCGGCGGGTCCACTTGACAGATCCATCGTTGCGATTCAGGGCGATCATGAATTCATCGCCGCCGCGGGTCCCCATCGTAAAGATGGTGCCACCGACGAGTGAGAGGCTCGAATAGCCTTCGCCGAGACCGTCAATCTGCCAGACGAGGGCTGGCCCACCTTGCGGCCATTTGTCGAGCAGGCCGGTTTCAGTGCTGATGTTGTCGCGCTGCGGGCCGCGGTATTGCGGCCAGTCGCCGGGCGCGACGGAATCGCCATCGTTATCCCGCGGGGTTTTGCCGGTCGGCTTGCGGGTTGCTTTCGTGACGGGTTTCAACGGAGATTCGTCCGGCGGATTGTCTGCGGCCGGTTTCGCGGCGACCACGGTTCGCGCAATCGCCTTCGTGACAAGTCTGTCGGCGGTATCGGTGAAGATCGAAATCCCCTGCCCCACTTGAAGCTGATCTGGTTTGGCAGCTTTCCCGTCGAGCGTCAGGGTGGAAGTCTTCCCGAGCGTAAAGGACTTTTCCAGGTTTTTGGAAGGGATTTTGACTGTCACCCGTGTTCCGTCGGCCGAGAGCGATTGGATGATTCCGCTGTAAGAGGCGGCCCATGTCATCGACGGGATCAGGACTAAGGCGATCAGAAGAGTTGTGATTCGGCGCGACATCGGCGGGGAACTCCGGTTGTCGAAGTGGACGAGGAGAGTTTCGATATGATGATTCTGGCGGATTGAACGGAAAAGGCCAACGGGAAATCTCCGGGTTCCCGGCAGATTTCTGCTCCCCCGCTTGACGCCTCTTGTTACCGGAAGGGCATAATGAAGAAAGAGATTTCCGGTCTGCAGGAAGCTGGCAGGTTATGCGCGCACAACTCGTTCCGCTCAAAGGTGGCAAAGCGATCCCGATCACGCTCGACGTGACGGTCGTCGGGCGCCAGCGTGATCAATGCGACCTGCTGCTGGAGCGAAGCAGTATCTCGAAGCTGCACTGCCTGATCGTTCGCACGGACGGGCTGCTCTTTATTCGCGATCTGGGGAGCACGAACGGGACCAAGGTGAACGGTCAGCGCGTGGTCCGGGGAGCGCTCCTGCCGGGTGACGAGCTGGCTTTCGCCAGCGAACGGTTCCGAGTCGAGATGGGCCCCGATCTGCCCGAACCCGAAGAAGATGTCCACGGTGCTCAAACCGAAGAGATTCGCGTCCCGATCGGCTTGCTCAACGGCTTGGGGAATGCAGCCGACAACGACGATTCGGTACAGAGCGACAGTGACGTCCGGCTGATCGAAGACTAATCGCCCACATCTCGCAAGGGGTGGGCGTCACCGTTGTGGTTGGTATCAGGCAGCGATTTCGTTGGCAGTCCCGGCGAGTTCCTCCGCATTGACGGCAACGATCGTAAGCCCGAGGCGATCGGCGAGCTCGATAACTTCCTGGTGATCGAGCAGAATGGTCTTGTTCGCTTCCACGGCGAGCACACGCCCCCCCGCTTCGTGAATCGTGTGAATCGTCTGGACGCCAATCGTCGGGACATCGAACCGCATATCCTGATGTGGCTTGGCGACCTTCACGACGGTAAAGCCACCTCGACGGCAGAGCTCTCCGGCCCGGCGAATCGCCCGGTCGGTCCCTTCAATCGCTTCGACGGCGAGGACCGCGCAATCGTGAACCATCACCGACTGCCCGACATCGAGACGGCCCATCTCTTTGGCCAGTTCCCAGCCGAACCGAATATCAGCCCACTGGGCATCCGACGGACGACGTTTGGTGAGAAAGCCGTGTTTCACGAGTAACTCCGGGCAAAAATCGAGAGCGGAACCAAAGGTAATCCGATCACGTTCGAATTCACGGATGACCGCGAGCAACAGCGTGTCATCTTTGCGGTCGCGGGCATGCCGCAGCCACATGCGGATCGTGCGCCAGTCGGGCAGTAAGCGGAAAATGCGCCACGGCTGGAAGAGGACGACCTTTTCGATCTTCCCGGCCATCACCGCCTGTTGCACCCGATGCTTCTTGAAGAGGCGGATCGCACGGCCGAGGCGGGCGAGCGGTGAAGTGTAGTACTGCGTGCAGATCTCAGCGAGTTCGTCAGAGGCCATTCCCTGAACACCAACCCCGACGACGTGCAATCCCTGTCGGCGGGCCGCTTCGGCGAAGACAATCGGAAATCGACCAGCTCCGGCGAGCAAACCGACGCGTTCTCCCGGTTGTAACCCGGAGAGCAACGGTTGCACGCTGGACTCGTGGAGGTGTTCGGTGGTGACGCTCATTGTTCCGTCCCTGGAACCTGCGTTCGTACTGTGTCGGGTGGGCTGTGCCCACCATGATTCACGGCAAGTCAAAGACGGTGGGCAGAGCCCACCCGACGAAGATCAGGCCGCGCGTTGCTGTTGTTGTTCGCTGAGGAGAGCCAGTTGAGACGTGAGCGCTTTGACCTGCGCTTCGAGAGCTTTTAACTGATCACGCATGTCGGGGACCCGTCGCAGGCTGAAGACGAGCCGCTTCTGATCCGCTTCCGGCGTGGCAGGAAACCCGATCCAGGTTTCCCCCGCCGGGACGTCTTTATGCAGACCCGATTTCGCGCCGATCGAGCAGCCGGTGTGCAGCGTGAGGTGGTCTTTGATTCCAGCCTGTCCGCCGAGGCGGACGTAATCGCCCGTTGTGCAGGAACCGGCGAGACCAGCCTGAGAGGCGAAGGCGTTGTGCTGACCGATCACACAATTATGAGCGATCTGCACGAGGTTATCGATCTTCGTTCCCGCACCGATGACCGTCGCTCCAATCGCCCCGCGGTCGATCGTGGTACACGCCCCGATTTCCACATCCGCGCCGACATGGACCCAGCCGAGTTGCGGGATCTTCTCGAAGCGACCAGCAACGAATTTATAGCCAAAGCCATCAGCCCCGAGGACGGCGTTGGCGTGGATCAGCGCCCGGTCCTCGACGATGCAATCGGCGTAGAGGACGGCGTTCGGATGAATGGTGACATCCGCCCCGAGGCGACAACCGGGGCCGATGACGACCCCGGCGTGGATCACACACCGTGGGCCGATCACGACATCGGCTTCGATGCTGACGCTCGCTCCAATCGTACACGACGGGTCGACGACCGCGGTCGGGTGAATGGTTGCGGTCTGTGCAATTCCGGGCTGAGCCACGCGCGGAGGCCGCAACATGTGCAGGATCTGCAGGATGGCGGCATGTGGGTCTGCGACAATCAACCGTGAAAATCGCTGGACCTCAGGAAGTTCTGCTTCCGCAGGTCGCACGAGCAGCGCAACGGCTTTGGTTTTATTCAGGCGATCCAGGCTGCGAGCATCCTGGAGAAAGGCCAGATCGGTCGGGCTGGCCGCCTCGGGCGTGGCTGCCCCGGCGATTAACAGGGAACCGTCACCCACGACGGTCGCAGAAACCAATGCACCCCACTCGGCCAACGTCCGTGTCATTCGGCATCCTTTCCGAATCGCGCGGCGACTGGCATCCTGCCATCGCTCCCCCGGCGAGATTCGCCCATCTTGTAGTCGAAACCAGCGCTTCGAGGCAAGACGACCGCAACATGTACATCCGCAGCCTGCGGTCACGTCCCGCTCGTCAGGAACGGGGAACGAATTTCCCTGGCGGACGATCTTCCCCGCGCAGGACTGGCGAATTGGGGGCTAATCCGGTATGGGATACGACTTGGTTCAGGATCCGTGCATCGCCAGCCAGCGGTGCTGCCGCGCTCGATTGATGGGATGCCGTGACGATGACTGTCCGTGGGATTCGGGGGGCGACGAGCGTCGTCGAAGATCAGCCCGAGTTGATTCTCGCCGCCACGCGGGAGCTCCTGCTGGAGCTTCTGCGATTGAACGGGATCACGGACTTCGAGGAGATCGTTTCCGCGATCTTCACGACCACCCCCGACCTGACGTCGACGTTCCCGGCCGAGTCGGCCCGCGCGATCGGGATGACGCAGGTCCCGCTGTTATGCGCTTCGGAAATCGCTGTGGCCAAGAGTCTGCCGCGCTGCATCCGCGTGTTGCTGCATGTCAATTCGACGAAGCGGCCCGGAGAGATTGTGCACGTCTATCTGCACGAAGCGAAGAAACTCCGCCCCGATATGGTCAGCGCTCAGTAGTGACCAGAGCGAACGAGTTGAGCAACTCGAAGTAATGGCCTGTCTGATGCTGCCCGGTCTCTCATTCGGTGGAATCGATCATGGTCGGCGCGAGCACGTCGCTCAACGACCACTCGAGATGATCGTCTGAACCACTACCGGGGAGCTCAACGAACGGTATGCCCCGCTCCGAGAGATGGTCGATCACGTCGTCCCAGGGAGGTTGAAACCAGCGCGGCGGCATGACTTCGAGCAGCCAGTTCTTGTGCTCGCGAACGAGCGCGACATTCGACAGGGGAACCTCACGTAACCGTTCCGCTCGATCGTAGCGGTGTAACCAGACGGCACGGTCCAGCACCTGATGTCGCGTCTCCAGATTCAATCCGGAAAAGAGCCGCCGGTCACGCTGCAGTCGGTCGATCTCTTCCTGGCCGCTGCGCAAGACGGCATCGAACGACTGTTCGTCCGGCAATTGGGACCGATTGATTGCGGCACCGATCGCAATCTCCAAACCGCAGAATTGATCCAGCGTCAGTTTCTCTCGACGAAGCAAACGCTGCAGCGGCTTGTTGCGGGCCAGCATCGAGGTGTGACGATCGGGGCTCCAGGCTTCCTGCAAGCTGCGTCGTTCTTCCGCCACCAGTTCATTCACCGGCAGCGAACGGGCTTCCTGCCACTCCGGCAATGGAGGAAAGGCGGTCTTCATCTCCAGCAGTTTCGGAGCGGGGAGTGCCTCGACAATCCGTCGAAACGCGGCCCATTCGTCTGCGGTGATCCGCTCGCTGGGACGTTTCACTTCCAGGTACGGCTCAGACTCCTCCGCACAGCCCGCCAGACAGGAGACGGTGAGGAACAAGCAGCCGATCAACTGGAGTGGTCGAGCACTCATCAAACACACACGGGAACGAAGAGCCAGTCGGAAGACACTAGAGTTCGGTCATCGGCAGTTCCATGTGTGGGGGGCGAACCGGACCGCCCCGCGTGTTAGAACGCGTCGATCCGCTGCATTCGCTTCAATCAGTTCGTCAGGTGGAAACCGTCGACTCGATGCACGGTGAGGATGCAGGTCGCCAGTTGACTGGCGAGCCAGAGCAACAAGACCCGTCCCCGCTGATTCTCGGGGACAGTCCGCCAAGCCTGCAGAGCCCACCAGACGAGTCCCGGCATCAGCAACCCCCACAAGCGGGCGGCTTCGCTGGAGTTCTTCCCCGTCAACCACAACAGCCCCCACACACCCGCCCCACAGGCCGCAATCGATGCGGTCAGCGACCAGTTGACACGGGGAACTGTCCACCTCATCGAGGCGATCCCCGCCGCGACCATCACCGGTGTTCCCACAGCCAGTGAGGCTTCCAGCGGATTCACAAGTAACCACGACCAGTAGGTTCGCGGAAACTGCGCATAGAACCCCGCATGATTGTGGTAATTCCAGCCCCAGACCTCGAGCAGATTCACCTGGCAAAACGCCGCGAGCAGCCCGATCGGAAGACTCAGCCCCAGCAGACCTCCAATGACTGGGGAGAGAAACCTTTTCCAGGTTACAGCTCCGTGCAGCACCGCGCATCCCGCGGCCAGCGCTGCAAACAACCCCACCGGGAGAAACGCCAGACTGCCGAATAACCCGCACCACGCGACCAGTCCGGCTGCGCTACCCCACAGAAACGATCCGCGGCGAATCGCCTGCGCCCAGCAGAAGATGAGCAGGCCGGCAAGCAGGGGGAAGACCTGATCCGACTTCGGTAGAAAGATGGCCACCGCCGGGACTGCCGGCCAGACCGCCGCCCCAATCCAGGCCAATTCCCGATCCAGCGTGAACCGCAGCAACCCGTAGAGAGGCCACACCGTGGCGGCTGCACATCCCATGGCCAGCAGGATCGCCAGCCAGATCACCGCACGATCGTTTTTGGTGAGCGGGTGAGGTGTCACCGCGCTGTTTTCGGCGATTACGGCGAAAGCATCATGGACCGATTCCGGTTCAAGGGAGCGGAGACGGGGGACCCAGGAGGGATTTCGCTCGACGGCCGCGATCAATCCATGAAACACGAGAAACAGTCCCGGCGGATGTGTCCCGACATGGAGCACATCTCCTTCACGCATCAGTTGTGTGTAGTCGCGCAGAAACGGGCCTGCAGCGGGACTCTTCGTGCGGGCTTCGGTGAAGTACCCCGAGGAACCGGGATAAAACAGGATGAACGGAGCCTTCGCGAGTTGACCTTCGGGCGGAGCAGTCTCCTGCACGATCCATAGCCAACTGAACGCGGCGACGAACAAGCCGAGGTGCCAGGTAACAACTTCAGCTGTCCAGATGCCGGTGCGTTGCAGGCGATGCCCACCGAGTGCCACGAATCCGAGATACGCGGCAGCGGCGAAACCCGCGAGGAGAAAGTTCATGCCGGTCTGCAGATCAGCCGGGAACCGTTCCCATGTCCATTCGCCGGGAATTCCTAACGGGACCGTCGTGAACCAGAGGAACCCCGCCGTGACCAGGACCGACATCGCCGACGCCACCAGCAGCGTGCGCCCGGAGTTCGGTTGGTCACGGGGCACCATCAACATCACTCCACCCAAGCCCGGAGCGCAAGCTCCGGAAGATCATGCCTTCCATGTGACACCGCATGGAACACAGTTCCCCGCTCCGAAGCGCATGGGTTTACCGATGAGACGCAACCATGGGTATGGATTGGTCTCTACACAAAATGGGATTCAGCAAATTCCAGTTTAGCCCCGGTCTTTAGACCGGGGAATATTGTCGTTCTCCGTAGTCTTGAGCCCCATTCATGGGGCTTTTCTCGAACAGACACTTCTAAAGTCCCATAAATGGGGCTCATCCAGGACTCGCAGAATCCCCCACCCCGGCCTGAAGGCCGGGGCTAAACTCGAGATCTGGGAGACTCAAAGTTGTGAAAAGACTCAGCCATCGGAATGACTGGGCGTCTGTGGCTTGCGATTCTCAGCATCCCCGGAGGACACCGCGGAATCAACCGCAACGAAAACGGGCGTCCTGAATGGCCAGGACGCCCGTCTGTCGGTCAGGATGCGGGAAGCAACGCGTTTCGCTCAGTTCACGATCAACTTGGCATCGAGGGCCTGAACAATCCGGGCCTGGAGATCTTCCAGGTGCGCCCGGCTGTAGTCGTCGAGCTTCAGATCGGCCTTGGCCAGCGCCGCCGTGATCGCGTCCTTCAACTTCACCAACTGCGAACGAGCCAGCACGCGGGCATCGTCGGGGACACTCGACGAGTTCGAACTCGCGACCGCCATCGAAGACAGGCTCTTCAAGGCATTCCGCTGCAAGTTGCGGCGGAAGCTCGTCACGAATGGCGTCCGGTTCGTGAACTCACCAGCCGGGGGCGTCTTGATCTCGCCGAAGATCCCGTCGACCAGCAACTGCATGTGTTCCGCAAGCGTGTAGGCATCTTCCTTTTCCGGGACGCGAAGTTCACCGTCCTGAATCCGGTTCAGCGTTGAACTGCTCGTCAGCCGTGACAGGATCGAGGACTGCAACTGATTCAGCGTGTCGGTGATCGCGTAGTCGATCCGGACCGGCTCACGAATTCCCCAGTGCATCCAGCGAGTTGATGCGAGTGAGTTCAACAGCGTCGGATCGTACTTAGGAGCTGTGAAGGCGTGATCGGTGAGCAGTTTCATGGCGGCCCGCTGCTGAGCCGCATCCACCACCTTGAACGGCGGCCGGGCCTGCTGATCCCCCTTGTGGTCGCGATGCACCAGAATCCCGCCTGGCAGGCGGCTGACGAAGCTCGCCGTGCGGAAGTGCTCGCTGATCATCATCCCGAACGCCTGCCGCAACCGTTGATAGCCTTCGCCATCTTCGACAGTCCGTTCCAGCAGTTTCGGGAGCAGATCCTGGGTCGCTTTCATCTGCCGGGTGGCATAAGCGAGCGGGTCTTTCCCCAGATCAAACCGATTGGCCAGCGGATCCGGATCGCCCGACTTGGTGTCTTCGTCTGTGCCGTAATCGAGACCCGGTTCTCCGCTGCGAGCCGCGATTTTCGCCAGTTCGGCGTTTTCGTCGCCGGTAATGACCTTGTAGCCGTACTCGATCGCCCAGACATCGTACGGGCCGAGGGTATTCGTGTAGTACGCGGTCTGCTTGGCACCGGCCGGGTTGATGTTGACGGGCGAGTAATCCATCACGCTGGCGACTGTCGGCTCGCTGATGGGACGGTTCGGGTCTTCGATTTCCGCGAGCGTTTTCCAGGCACTCGCCTTGAAGTTGTGCCGCAGACCGAGCGTGTGCCCGACTTCGTGCATGACGACTTCTTTGAGTGCCTGCTGCAGGAACTCTTCCGGCAGTTCTCCGCGCTTGTCGATCACTCCCTGGGCCATCAGGGCCGCTGTGGCGAAGCCCATCTGGTGTTGCATCCCCGCCGAGAGTCGGCAGTGCCGCAGGTCTGCCCGAGGGAGATACGGGAGCGTATCATTCGGAGCGGCGGCTTCATCACCGAAGAGTTCCGCTGCAATTGCGGGCGTGAAGTTTTCGTATTCCACTTTCCACGACCGCAGGAAGCCGGCATCGAACAGAATGTCAGCGTCGAGAATCTGGCCCGTCAGCGGATTGACGCGGGACGGTCCGATCGCGAAGCCCGCATCGGCTGTGATCCAGCGGAACGTGTTGTAGTTCACATCTTCCGGATCCCAGTCGTCTTCATCGCGCTGTTGCCGGACTTCGACTGCGTTGGCGAAGCCGATCTTCTCGAAGGCTTTGTTCCACTCTTCAATCCCCGACCGAACGATCGGACGCAGATGAATGGGGACCGTCTTTTCCATGTGGAAGATGATCGGCGTTTTGGGAGGCGACAGTTTCGCGTTGGGGTCCGCCTTCTGCAGATCCCAGCGAGTGATATTGCGGACAAAGTGCTGCGGGTCGGTGTTGTCGGTGAAGTCCTTCGAGACTGCCATGAAATAGCCAACGCGATCGTCGGCGCGGCGTGGCTTGTATCCACTGCTGGGCATCTTGCTGATGCTGTAATGCACAAGAACCTGCATGCCGCGCGAATCGGCCACCGTGTCCGGGCCGCTGACCGGGTTCGAGTAAACCGCAGCGATCTGCAGTTCCATGTTGTCGCGGAAGCCCTTGACCTGAGCGACCGTCGAACGATCCATGACAAACGCTGCGTTCAGCGCTTTTCCAACGTGCTCGTCGTCACTCAGGAAGACGCGGGTCATGTCGACGAGGCTGCCGCCGGGCGTGTCTGCCACAATGGGGAGGGCATAGAGAATGCTGTCGGTGTAGGCGAATTTCACGGCGGTCGCTTCGGGTGAACCGGGCTTGGCCTTGAAGCGGACGTTCTTGCGGATGACGTGCATCCGGTCGCCGACTTTGCGGAAATTCCAGATGACATCGTCACCCCAGGTCATTCCGCCTATCACATAGTTGCTGCTCACCCCGCGAGCGATGGAGGTCAGCATCATGATGTCTTGCCCGAGTTGGGCCGTTTTCAGATCGACGAGGATCTGCTGCTCTTTGTGGTAGATCGTCCACAAACCCTCGACTTTTTTCGCATCCTTGATGGCGGCCTCGAATTTCGAGGGGGCCGCAGGTGCAGCCGATGTGGCCGGTGCTGCCGTTTGGGCTGAGACCGAACCACCGATCAATGCCAGACACGCTGTGGCAAGACAAAAACCGCGAGAGAGCCAAGCCCGCATAGAACAACCCTTATGAAGCCCGGCGAACCGACGCGGTCCACCGACTCGGGAATTATGCCACATGCGTCACCCGGCGACATGGAGAAGCCGGACAATTCAGGGAAGATCGTGGCGATCGTGCCGATTCTAACGAAAAAATCGGCTTCGGACTCCACCAAGATCCGCGCACAATCCACCGTCCCTCGGCCTACTCCGCTTGCGTCCTCGCGTTCCCCCAACCTCACCAGCCCGGGATCACTAAAAAATCCCCAATTGATCACGCGCCTCGTCCGTCATCCGCTCGGGCGTCCACGGCGGGCTCATCGTCAACTTGATCTGGGCTTCCGTCACTCCAGGGAGCTTTTCGAGGACCATCTTGGCCTGTTGCACGATCTGCGGGCCGGCCGGACATGCGGGGCTCGTCAGCGTCATGTCGACCTGCACCCGCTGTTCGCCATGGTTGATCGCGTAGACGAGACCGAGATCGACGATGTTGATCATCAATTCGGGGTCGATCACCTGCCGTAATGATTCCAGAATCGCCCCATCGTCGAGCTCTGCAGGCTCGGTTCCGCCATCGGTGTTTGTCGGAGTAGGCGGCGCTGCAACAGTGGGAGCCGGGCTTGTGATGGGGGACGTGGTGACTTGCGGCGCGGTCTGCGCAACACCCGCGTAGATCCCGTCGCTGCGACGTTCGACCGCGAAGACCTGAATCGGTGCGGTGGCTGGCATGCACATCGGCTTGCCGGTCTTGAGATCGAATCGAGCACCATGCCGCGGACAGGTGATCTGACCGGCTTGCATCGGTCCGTCGGTCAGAGGCTGACCATCGTGGCTGCAAACATCTTCGATCGCGAAGTAATCCGCACCGCTGCGGAGCAGCAAGGCGGGAATGTCATCGATCCAGACCGACTTGCGGCCACCTGGAGGGACTTCGTCGAGCGCGGCGATCCGTTCCATGTCTGCTGTTCTTTCCAATCCTCGGGCCAGTCAATCGCGGACAGAGTTTTACGCTCCATGCAATTGACTGATGAAATCCGGAAACTTGTTTCACCAGGCCGTGATGGAATCACAGCCGAGGGCATCAACCCGCGAGGCCGAGCTTACGCTGCACCGCCTGGCTGAGAGTTTCGCGAACGAGTTCAACCGGGATGCGATCGTAGACGCGTTGGAAGAACCCTTCCACGATCATGTGCATCGCTTCCGAACGATTCAGTCCGCGACACATGCAGTAGAAGAGCTGTTCTTCATCGACGCGGCCGGCGGTCGCCCCGTGCGTGCAGCGGACATCGTCGGCTTCAATTTCCAGGCCAGGAATCAGATCGCTGCGACAGGTTTCACTCATCAGCAGCGCATCGTTCCGCTGGTAGCCATCGGTGAGCTGAGCTTCTGGATCGACCTTGATCATCCCCCGCCAGACAATGCGGGCGTGATCGCGAACGACGTCTTTGTAAAGCAGGTCACTGCGCGTCCGCGGGGCGTGATGTCCTTGCTGGGTGTAGTACGAAATGATCTGCTTGTCGGTGGCAAAGGTCACACCGTTGACCTGGGCGGTCGCTCCCTGACCATCGAGATGGATGTCCTGGTGGATGTGGGCGACTTTCGCTCCGAGCGCTCCGACGGTCCACTGCAGCGAAGCATCGTTGTTGACGCGACCCGCCTGATGAGCGAGATGCCAGACTTTCTCGTTCCAGTTCTGTAGTTGCACGTACCGCAACGTCGATCGTGGAGCGAGGAGCAACTCGACCGCGCCGACATGCAGACCGGTGTGTGTCGGATCGAGAGACGCGGTTTCTTCCAGCAGCGTGGCAGACGCTCCCTCTTCGAGCACGACCAGCGTATGACTGAAGTCGGCAGCTCCCTCGGTTGCGAGACCGATCAAGCTGTAGAGCGGCACATCGACGGTGACGTTCCGCGGCACGTACAACACCGTTCCACCCGTGCAGAAGGCGTAATGCCACGCGGCGAAGCGATCCGTATCGGCTGGGACTGCTCGTTCCAGGGCTTTGAGCAGTTCCTGGCGAGTTTGCAGCACCTGAGCAAACGAGCCGAACACCACTCCTTGAGCAGCCAGTTCCGGACGCAATTGACTGGCAACCGCACGCCCATCGACATGCGAAACAGCGCCACCGAAGTCGGCCCGGTTCGCCATCAACGTTGTGAGGGCCGCTGCCTGTGATGCGGTCGGGATCGTGAACTTCTCCGGACGCAGCGCCCGCAGTTCAACCCGTTTAAACTCTTCGGGATCGAGTGGTTTTTGCAGCGACTCCTGATACGCAGCGAAAGCCTGCCGGCGGCGTTCCACCAGCCAGTCGGGCTCCTGTCGCGTGCTCAGCGACGCTTCAAAGGCTTCGATCGACCAGGGACGCAAGGCTGTTGTCGTCATCGTCAATTCAATCTTGATTACACCCGCTCGCTGGCATGTCCAAGACTGCACATGCACACGGTCGGGACTCTCCGTCGCTATTCTGCAGCCGACGGAACAAAGGTGATTTTCCGGTAAACATCCGCCAGTTGCAGGAGACCATCGATCGCTGCTAAGGGGATGCTCGACTCCAGACCATGTGCTTCACGCAGCACCCAGGTCTCTTCATCATTCGCGCGGGTGTAGCATTCGATGGAGGCTTCTTCCTGAGCGACCAGCACGTATTCCCGCAGGCTGGGAATCGAGCGGTAATGTTCGAACTTCTTGCCACGGTCGTAACGTTCCGTGGACGGAGACAAGACCTCAAAGATGACCAACGGATTCGTCAGGGTGTCTTCACGATTGTCGAGCGTCTCTGCAGGACCGCAGAGGATCGAGGCGTCTGGATAGGTGATCAATCCTGTTGGTGTCGCCACGCGCTGATCGCTGGTGAAGACGTCGCAGGGCCGATCAGCCAGTGCTGTTACCAAAGCCGAAATGACATTCGCTGCGATGCGATTGTGATTCAGCGACCTTCCCGACATCGCGAAGACTTCCCCGCGGAAGTATTCGCTTTTCGTCGGGGCGTTTCGTTCCCGTTCGAGGTACTCGGCGGGTGTCAGTCGCGGCAGCGGGACGGCGGACATCGTGACTAACCGACGCTCCCTTCCATCTGCAGTTCGATCAGCCGGTTCATCTCGACCGCATATTCCATCGGCAGCTCTTTCACGAGCGGCTCGATGAAGCCGGTCACGATCATCGCCGACGCTTCCGGTTCTGTCAGGCCGCGACTCATGAGATACAGCAGTTGTTCTTCGGCGATCTTCGAGACCGACGCTTCATGCTCGATCGCGACGTTGTCGTGATCGACTTCGATGTACGGGTAGGTGTCGCTACGGCTCTGAGAGTCGAGGATCAGGGCATCGCAGACGACATTTGACTTGCAGTCCGAAGCATTTCCCTGGACTTTCACCAGACCGCGGTAGCTTGCACGCCCACCACCCTTGGAGATGCTCTTTGAGATGATGCGGCTCGACGTGTGCGGGGCACAGTGCACCATCTTCGCCCCGGCATCCTGGTGCTGGCCTTTGTTCGCGAAGGCGATCGACAGTGTTTCGCCACGAGCCCCCGGTTCCATCAGATAGATCGCCGGGTATTTCATCGTCAGCTTGGAGCCAAGGTTCCCGTCGACCCATTCCATCAGCGCTCCGCCATAGGCTAGCGCTCGCTTAGTGACGAGGTTGTAGACATTGGGTGACCAGTTCTGAATCGTTGTGTACCGGCAGCGGGCATTCCGCTGCACGACGATTTCGACCACTGCGGAGTGCAGGCTCTCACTGCTGTAAGTCGGCGCGGTGCAACCTTCGACGTAGTGGACCGAAGCCCCTTCGTCGACGATGATCAACGTTCGCTCGAACTGGCCCATGTTCTCGGAGTTGATCCGGAAGTATGCCTGGAGCGGGAACTCAATCTCGACCCCCTTCGGAACATAGATGAACGAACCACCCGACCAGACGGCCGAGTTCAACGCCGCGAATTTGTTGTCTGCCGATGGAATCACGGTCCCGAAATATTTCTTCAGCAGCTCCGGATGCTCGCGCACTGCGGAGTCGGTATCCGTGAAGATGACGCCTTTCTTGGCGAGGTCTTCCTGCAAGCTGCCGTAGACGACTTCCGATTCGTACTGGGCCTTCACCCCGGCGAGGTACTTTTTTTCGGCTTCCGGGATCCCCAGACGGTCATACGTTTTCTTGATATCGGCGGGGAGATCGTCCCAGCTTTTCTCCTGCCGGTCAGAAGCGCGGACGTAGTAATAGATGTCCTGGAAGTCGATCTCGTCGACAGCCCCACCCCATTCGGGCATCGGCTTCTGGAAGAAGATGTCGAGCGCCTGGAGGCGGAAGTCGCGCATCCAGGCCGGCTCTTGCTTCATCGCCGAGATTTGCTCAACGACTTCGCGATCGATCCCCTTGCGACCACGGAAGGTGTAACCTTCCGTGCCGTAGTGGAACCCATACTGATAATCGCCCACGCCCAGTTCGGCAGTCGCGTTCGTTTCGGTAGACATATTCGCTTCCCTGATCACAACAGTAGTCCTGACACGCGGTCAGCGGAGCACTGCTGATCTTGATACTGGCTATTTCTTCCTGCCGGGTCGAGTCCCGTCTTCGGCGACCTGGAACCATTCCCGAATGCTGAGACGAAATCCCGGTAACACCTGCTCGCCGGTCACGTCATCGTTGGCACTCAGCACGTCCCGCTCACCATTCGCCGGGCATGGAGTTCGTGAATTTTTACGGCCCGGAATCCGGTCCCAGAGGACGACTGCGACATCCGGAACACGAATCATGTTCGGTTTGAGCTTCAGATATCCATCACCACCCGCTGAGACAACTCCGATATTGTTCTGATCCAGATAAGCACGAATTCTTCCGGCAAGCACACTGGCCAGAATCGATTCAAACCAGCCCATGGGCAGCTTCTCCACGAGGACACCATCCACGAGCTCAAATCTGGCTGTCGCGCTTCCACCATCGCGGGCGTGAAGCAAATCTTTCTGCCGGGCGGTGCCTGGTGTGGGATTCAGGCGGATTCGTGCCGGGGCAATTCCGCCGAGTTGATCGAGCAAATCCTTCAAAGTCATTGCGGTTTGCACCGTCCCCAACCGACTCGTCGACCGCGACCGGACTGTTGCGCGCGGGTTCCGCGACGGGGGGGATCGGTGAGTGGTTGTCGCGCTCGCCATTCGAGCCATTCCTCAGGATGATGGACTTACGATGCAGGCACAGCGACCGGGCCGCGCTGGCGAGATTGTTCCTCGGCAGCTTCCACGGGATGGCGTTCCCGAATCTGCGCGTAGCCGTGGTTGTGCAGTTCGTGCGCGAGGGCGGCATCGCCGGTTTCGACCAGCTTGCCAGCGAGCATCACGTGCGTGAACTGCGGGATATTGTATTCGAGCAGCCGTTCGTGGTGGGTGATGATGAGCACCCCCATCTGCGGGCCGGTGAGTTTGCGGAGTCCCTCACTGACGACGCGGACGGCGTCACTATCGAGGCCACTGTCGGTTTCATCGAGAATCGCAAACTTCGGCTTCAACAGGGCGAGTTGCAGAATTTCCATCCGTTTCTTTTCGCCGCCGGAGAACCCTTCGTTGAGGTAACGTCGGGCGAAATCGGTCTCCATCCCGAGGTCGGTCATCTGCTGCTTGAGTTCCGTGCGGAACTCACGCATCGGCATCAGCCCTTCGCCTTCCTTGCGGTCCGGGTTGCGAATGTTCGTGACCGCATGCCGCAGGAAATCCGAGACCTTCACGCCGGGGATGGTGACCGGATACTGAAAGGCGAGGAACAACCCGAGACGGGCCCGTTCGCACGGGTCGAGTTCGTTCAACGGAGCACCGTCGATGGCAATTGAACCCCCGGTGATCTCGTACTTGGGATGTCCGACGAGCGTGTAGGCCAGCGTGCTCTTGCCGGAACCGTTTGGTCCCATCAAGGCGTGAACTTCACCCTGACGGACCTCAAGGGTGACGCCGCGCAGAATCGGAATCCCGTCAACGGCGACGTGCAAATCCTGAATTGACAACAGACTCGACATGGAACTTCCCAACCGATTTTCAATCACTGGGCGCACCGGGAGCGCAACACCCGACGGGCCGGACCAGTTTCACATGCACGTGACAACGCGCTCAGACGACTTCCGCATAGGTCGCCGGCAACACTACCCGACCGGTATGGTGTGGAACCGGCAGCACTTCCGGAGTTGAACGCGTGATCTTCTTCGCCTTGATCTTGTCCTGGATCCGCATCAGCCCTTCGAGCAATGCTTCCGGTCGCGGAGGACATCCGGGGACATACACATCCACCGGGACAACCAGGTCGACCCCCTTGACGACATGGTAGCCGTGCTTGAAGTACGGACCACCACCGACGGTGCAGGCTCCCATCGCGATGACGTATTTCGGATCAGGCATCTGCTCGTACAACCGGCGGACACGGCTGGCCATCTTGAAGGTCACCGTACCGGCGACGATCATCAGATCGGCCTGACGCGGCGAAGCACGAAACGCCCCCGCACCAAAGCGGTCCATGTCGTACCGACTGGCACCCGCGGCCATCATTTCGATTGCGCAACAGGCCAGTCCGAACGTCATGGGCCAGATGCTCGATTGACGGGCCCAGTTCATCGCCTGTTCGAGCGTCGTCGTGATGACGTTTTCCTCAAACCGCCCTTCAATCCACGTGGTCATCGTCGCTGGTATCCATCCGAGGGGGAGTCAAACCGCTGCAGAACCCGCTCCGGGCCCGCTCCCATTAGCTTACCGTGATCGTTGTGTCACCCGCAAACCCGCGGAACGGAACCGTCTCGGTCGACGGCGTTTCCGCTACTTGAAATTCGCAACACCCATGGCCTTCCCGACAACTCTTTGCCAGGTGCAGCGGCGTGCCCAACACTTGTTCAAAGACCCGCTGTTCCATCTGGCAGACCTGTGCGTCCGCGGTCGCCAGTTCGTGATAGGGGCAATGCTGTTCACGAAGAATCGGCAGTCCGGAATCTTCAGTGACTTCCACGCGGAAGCCCCGTTCCGACAGGACCACTCGCAATTCTTGCATCCGCTCGGCTATGGTCCGTCCCGTCACCCGCGTCGCATAACGGGCCGCCAGTTGTGCCTCGATGCGCGCCATCACCCGTGACCGAACCTCCAGTTCTTCGATCTGCTGGAGTTCATCCCACAGGAGTTGTGCGAGTTCGCCGTAATTGTCACCCAGGGAGTGAACCCCCGCCGGTGTCAGCTGATACGTATGATGCGGTCGTCCACGCTCGGCCCGAACGGTGGCCCGTTGCACGAACCCCAAGTCCTGCAATCGCTTGAGACGTTGGCGGACCGCGGTCTCTGTGACACCGGTGGCCATGCACAGGGCTTGAATGGTCGCATCACCGTCCCGCTGCAATTGCAGCAGGACGGCTTCGTCCCCATTGTCCATTACTGGTCGTGCAACCACCATAAATCGTTTTCCTGGAAGACGTAACAGTCAGGATTTCCTGCACGTTTCGTCTTCAATGACTGTATTCTAGTAGGGTGGCCCTCATTTTCGCAACTATCCTTGTGAAAAAGTCTCGGAAGCGGGAGAATCCGGAGACGAGTTTGCCGCGAACAGGCGCAAAACTCGCGAACAAGACCCCACGATGAAGAACCGCATCTCATTGACATTCAGCTGGTTGGGTTGAACCGACCCAGGTTCACCTCCATCGGTTTGCGACTTTGGTGCCTACTTCAAGGGTCATGACAGCTCTGAAGTGCTTTCCTACGTACCCCCATGAATCAAGACCGATGCCGAACCTGACCCGCATCACTGCGGCCGTTGATGGCCTGACGCTCACCTGGGATGACGGAGCCGTCCATCAGCTCCCCTGGCGACTGCTGCGAGATCGTTGCCCCTGTGCGACCTGTGCCGCAAAAGCCGCGGCACCTGTGGCGCCTGCCGTCGCCTTGCTACCGGTTCTGACGTTCGCTGAAACGCAGCCCCTGAAGGCGGTGAAACTCGAACCGATGGGGCACTACGCACTCGGGATCCACTTCAGCGATGGGCATGCGACAGGGATCTACTCGCATGATTTGCTGCGGACGCTGGGGGAAGCGGCCGCGAAGACGCAAGCGGGGTAGTCAATCTGGTGGCAACGCAGGATACTTCGAGTGGAAAACAGAATTGGGCTCTTGACTCCGGGATGTGTCGCGTGGCAATATATCGACACGCAATACATCTTCTCGGGAGTCGTTCCCATGTCTCAGCGGTTTGGCCCGGATCTGCTTCGCGGCAGTCTCGACCTGATGGTCCTCTCGCTTCTGGCGAACGAGTCGACCTACGGCTACGACCTCCAACAGAAACTCCTCGCGGCGAGCGGTCAACTTGTGCAGTTGCAGCCGGGAACGCTGTATCCGCTGTTGCATCGGCTCGAAGGCGAGCGTTTGATCCGCAGTCGGTGGGATGACTCGACGGGTCGCAAACGGAAGTGGTACGAGATCACCAGTGCCGGGCGGCAGCGCCTGGTCGTCCAGACCGATGAGTGGGACCGTTACGTCGCCTGCATCCAGACCATTCTCGCGCCCCTGCGCCCGCAGGGAGCGATTTCGACCTGACTGCCTCTCATTTCCGAAGCCCATCACGCTGGCGGCTGAGTTCGCCGGCTTTCACATCGCCACCGGCTGGAAGCCTGCTCATCGGGAGTCTGTGCCATGTCCGAACCGGAATTCGAAGCGTTTCTGGAACGCGTCTGTCGACGGTTGCGTCTCTCGCGGGTCCAGCGCGGGGCGATCGCCGATGAACTGCGCGATCATCTGGAAGAACGACTCGCGACGCTTGCCACCCGCGGCGTCCCGCCCGAGAAAGCCAAGCAGCTGGCGCTCGCCGAATTCGGCGATGAATCTCTGTTTGCCCTACACATCACCGCGCCCCATGCACAACAACAACGGAGACGACTCATGCGGTATTCGTTCGGTTCGACCCTGGCGATCGTGACGACCTTCGTGATGGCCTCCTTCTACTGGCCGGCCCATCGACAGGATGATGCCCACACCGTCCAGGCCCAGGCTGGCATCGGGCTGGCTCCCGCGGTGGAATCAAAGCCTGAAGCCATTGACGAAGAACTCGTTTCTCGGGAAGAGCTCACTGCGAAACTGAAACGCCGGACGGTACCCCTTGCTTTTGATGCGATGCCGTTGAGTGATGTGGTGGATTTTCTGACGGAAGCTCATGACGTTCCCATCCTGATTGATCGGCAAGCCTTGGCTGACATGGGGATCGAGACGGACACTCCTATTACGCTGAAAGTTGCTGAGGGGGTGGTTAGCCTGAAAACCGCACTGCAGCTGGTGCTGCGGCTGGCAGGAGGCGGCAATGAATTTGCGCCGACGATTCGCGATGGTCTGATCATGCTGACAACCGTGTCGGATTCGTATGAGGTCCAGGTCTACAACTGCCGTGATCTTCTCAAAGGGGTGCAGATTTCGGCTCCCAGTCGGGGAGGTGGACAGAATCCGATGGGTGGCTCCGGTGGCGGAATGTTCCAGATCGCCCCGGTCGTTGGTCAAGAGGGAGAGGGGGCAGTAGGCCCGGCTGTCGGCGGCGAGGAATTGACCTTTGGGCTGTTCTCAGGCTATGGAGCCACGACGAACGCCGGCTACGCCCTGATCCACGTGATTCAGGAAGGGACCGCACCCGGTCCGTGGGTGAACACCGACGGCGATGGCGGCACCATCACGGAGTTCAACGGTCTCATCACGGTCCGGCATTCCCAGCAGATGCACGAAAAGATCAGCGACCTGCTGAAGAAATTGCGGAAAGCCACCGAGTAGGCGGATCGTCCGATGACATCCTCCGGTGACGCCCAGCCACTGCCGAGGCTGGGGAATCTTCAGCGCTGATGTTGCCTCGTCCCACCCTCAGCAGAGGGTGGGCGTCGGTGCGATTATTCCGCGAGTTTCTCAATCAAGCGTGCGCGGACCGCCTGCGGGTCGGCCCCTTTGACGGCCTTCATCACCTGGCCGATCAGCGCTCCCGCGGCTTGCTGTTTGCCCGCTTTGAAGTCAGCCACTGGTTTGGGATTCCGGGCGATCACCTCGGCGATTGCGGTGTCGATTGCGCCGGTGTCCTCGACAATCGCCAGTCCCTGTTCGGTGATGATCGCCGCGATCCGCTCTACGGTCGGTCGTTGCTCATCGCTCGATGCGAGCAAGGCCACGAAGACTTCGCGGGCCGATTTGGTCGTCAGCTGCCTGTCAGTCACACGCTTCAGCAAATGCCCGAGCACCTCTGCAGTGATGGCGAACTCGGTGAGGGACTGCTTGCGCTCGTTGAGTTCGCGTAGCACGTCCTGCGTGAGCCAGTTCGCCGCCTGTTTCGCATCGCCGCTGAGTTGAACCAGCGTTTCGAAGTACTCCGCGAAGACGCGGCCCTGCCCGACGATCACGCCCGCATCGTACGCGGAGAGTTGCAGGTCTTGACGATAACGCCGCCGGCGGTTCGCCGGAGACTCGCTCATCGTGGTCCGAATGGCGTCGACCTCCGCATCGGTCACTGTGACCGGCACCAGATCGGGATCGGGGAAATAGCGGTAGTCGGCTGCGTCTTCCTTCTCGCGCAGGCTGTAGGTCACGCCGCGGTCGGGATCGAAGCCACGGGTCGTCTTCGGGGCATCCTTGATCGTCTGTCCGGTCTGCTGGAACAACGCCCACTGCCGATCGACTTCATGCAGGATCGCCTGCTCGGTGAAGCGGAAGCTGTTGAGGTTCTTGACCTCGACGATCGGTGTGGCGACCTTGGTTCCATCTGGCTGATGAACATGCAGGTTGACGTTGGCATCACACCGCAGGTTCCCTTCCTGCATGTTGCAGTCCGAGACTCCCAGATCAACCAGCAGGGCATGGAGCTCCTGCAGCATGAGACGGGCTTCTTCCGCAGAACGCAAATCGGGTTCGGAGACGATCTCGACCAGCGGCGTACCCGCACGGTTCAGATCGACCTGGCTATCGCGCCCGCGGCCCGTTTCATCGTGCAGATTCTTGCCGGCGTCTTCTTCCAGGTGCGCCCGCAGGATGCGGCATCGCCGGGTGGTCCCGGCTTCGGCGTCCAGTTCCACGTCGACGTAACCGTGGTGACTGAACGGGAGATCGAATTGACTGATCTGATACCCCTTCGGCAAATCGGGGTAGAAGTATTGCTTGCGGTCCCATTTGGTGAAGTTCGCGATCGAGCAGTTCAGTCCCAACGCGGTCTTGATGGCGAGTCGAAGGGCATCACGGTTCAGGACCGGCAAGGCTCCCGGCAAGCCGAGGCAGACGGGACATGTCTGCACATTGGGATGATCCGGTTGAAATGTCGTCGCACAGCCGCAGAAAATCTTCGTCTGCGTCTGCAACTGCACGTGCACTTCAAGACCGATAATCACGTCGTACATCACGCTGTCCTGAAGATTCGCCATTCACAGATCGAGGGAAGAGGTTGAGCCACAAGAGGTACAAATGTCACAAAGCAAAGATGAGTGAGGACCGTTTGTCTTTCGCAGGCCATCGACTTTTTGTGTCCTTTGTGTCCTTTGTGCCTTTTGTGGCTAGAACTCCTGAGAATTACTGATGGCTAGACGCCGGTCGCCGCTGGTGCCAGTTGGTGCTGCGTTCATACATCCGGGCGGCTTGCAGCAGGCGGGCTTCGGCGAGCGGCGGACCTTGTAACTGGAACCCGATGGGCAAACCACTGCTGGTGAATCCGCAGGGCAACGCAATCGCCGGGATCCCCGCGAGGTTCGCCCCGATGGTGTAGATGTCGCTGAGGTACATCGCCAATGGATCGTTCACTTTTTCCCCAAGTTTGAACGCCGGGGTCGGCGTGACCGGGCCGAGGATCGCATCGACCCCGGCGAACGCGGCATCGTAGTCCTGGCGAATCAGCCGCCGGACGCGGAGCGCCTTCACGTAATACTGGTCGTAATAGCCCGATGAAAGCGCGTAGGTCCCCAGCATGATGCGGCGTTTGACTTCCGGGCCGAACGCTTCGCCGCGGCTGGCGGCGTACATCTCGGGAAGGCTGCGAAAGTCACTCGACCGGTGCCCGTAATGCACGCCGTCATACCGCGAAAGATTGCTCGACGCTTCCGCTGGGGCGATCAGATAATAGACCGCGATCGAATGCTCCGCATGCGGCAGTTCAATTTCGCGGATCGTGGCCCCGAGACTGCGGTAGACCTCGATCACTTCCTGCACCGCTGCGGCGATTTCGGGGTCGAGGCCGGCAGCGAAATGCGCAGGAACCACGCCGAGTGTCAGCCGTGACAACGGCTGGTTCACGAGTTCGCTGTAGGCTTCCGTGGGCTCGTTCAGAGATGTGGAATCGCGTGGATCGTGTCCGCTGATCGCTTCCAGCAGGGCCGCTGCCCCACCGACATCAGTGGCGAACGGGCCGATCTGATCGAGTGAACTCGCGTAGGCGACCAGACCATAGCGCGAGACCCGACCGTAGGTCGGCTTCATCCCGACGATGCCGCAGAGCCCGGCTGGCTGGCGGATCGAGCCGCCGGTATCGCTGCCGAGGGCGAGTGGCGCCATCCGGGCCGCGACCGCTGCCGCAGACCCGCTGCTGGAACCGCCAGGCGTGCGGGCAAGGTCCCACGGGTTTCGTGTCACTCCGTACGCGGAGTTCTCGCTCGACGAGCCCATCGCGAACTCGTCCATGTTCGTCCGGCCGAGCAGGACCGCGTCGGCCTGCTTCAGGCGAGAAATCACGTGGGCGTCATACGGTGAGACAAACCGTTCAAGCATCCGGCTGCCGCACGTCGTTCGCTGACCCGTCTCACACAGCACATCCTTGATCGCGATCGGGATCCCGGCCAGTGGGCCGATGGCTTCGCCAGGACCGCGTTTGGCGTCAACCGCATCGGCCTGGGCGAGGGCGCGCTCAGGATCGACTGCCAGGAAGGCGTGCAACGCCGGATCGTCGCGTTCAATCCGTTGCAGGGCTTCCGTGCAGGCGTCGCGGCTGGAGCAATTCCCGCTGCGCAGCTGGCTCAGCAACTCGGATGCGGGGAGGTCCATCAGGCTCATCGTGCGTCTCCGGCGCGCGGGGCGTCGTACCGCAACGATCCGCCCGACAACTCGCTTATCCTTCGATGATCGCCGGGACGAGGAAGTATTTTCCGTCCTGGCGAGGAGCGTTCTGCAGTGCTGCAGCGCGGGGGAGTGACGGCTGTGGCACGTCGTCGCGGAGCACGTTCGTCAGTTCGATCGCGTGGACCATCGGCTCGACGTTCGAGGTGTCAATCGTCTCCAGACGAGCCACGTAGTCCAGGATCGCGCCCAACTGGTCGGACATTGCAGCGACTTCCGACTCGTCCAGCCGCAGCCGGGCGAGCGTCGCCACCTTCAACACCGTTTCCCGCGGCAGAGGCATCGCATTCCGTCCCGAAATGAACACGCACCCACAGGCTTCCCTCTGGGTGCGCTCAACTTCGCTGGCTCAGTTCGATTCGGGCAGCGTGAATGGCTGGCGAACGACCTTCTTCTGGATCAGCCCCGAACGGAGGCACTTGACGCAGACCTTGACCTTCACCGAGACCTCGCCGACCTGCACGTTGATCGCCTGGAGGTTCGGCTTGAACATCCGCCGCGAAATCCCGGTCGTTTTGCGGCCGTTACCGCCGAGGTATTTTGGTTTACCGCGTTCGACCTTCTGGTTGCCGAACGCTGGCTTCTTTTCACAGAGTACGCACTGGCTGCCCATGACATCCGTCCTGTCGTGATCGTCCGTCTGAACGTCGGCAGTTGTGCCGACGGTTGCCGCAACCTTGAATGGTTGAGGCGTATTCCCCCGATGGTGGGAAGAGGTGCAGTATAGCAACCTGGCCAAGGGCTGCAAGGAAACCGGAAGTGTTCATCCTCTCACATTTTAAGAGACCTGAGCGGCGAGCTTTTTTGCGCGTGCTGGTCTCCGCCGTACTCCGCAAGTTCTCTTCGGCTCCGTGGGATCCCGTGATTGGCCCGACTCGGTAGCTGTCGTACTCGGTCCCTCTCTCCGAAAGCCCCCGCCCTGTTTGTTCGAGTTCCATGGATTGTCAATCGCGCGACATCAGACTGTCGACAGAAACTAGGGGATGCTGTCGCTGTTCTGATTGTAATTTCCACTGCGACGGAGTTGGGGAGAATTGTAGAACGGGGAATTCCCTCTTGACTAGCGAAGGAACAGTCGAATTGAAGATTTTGTGTCTGTGTCGTATCTCCTTGTCTGATAAATCGATGAGAGCATTCGACGAGCTGGAGTCAATGGGTCGAAGCAATTGGCATGCTCTGTGCTACTGAGGTTCGTTCGCCATCAGTTCGATCTGGTCGGTCACTCTTCTGGGGAGTGAATCCGGCTGAAACCACCCGACTCAATCGCTTCAAGGAGGAATTGAACATGCTCGTCCTGACCCGCAAACGGCTCGAAACGATCAAGATTGGCAACGATATTGTCGTCAAGGTGATTCAGACAGGCAAAGGGACTGTCAAGCTCGGAATCGAGGCCCCTGGCGATGTTCGCGTGCTCATGTTCGCGTGCTCCGGGGTGAGCTCGCCTTTGACGCGACGATTCAGACTCCTGCGGATGAAGCCGAAGAAGCGGTCATGGAGCAGTTCCTGGTCGAATTCCACGACCTTTTTCCGGAAGAGGGATACAACCCGGTGGATGTCGCACTGCTGGCCGGGGCCGCTCATTGAGTTGCGGCCGCGATGACGCGAGCCGGGCAGTCATTCGCCCGTGGGGGGCAGCAGGTGGCCGAGTTTGTCCCGCTTCGTCGCGAGGTAGTGTGTCCGCTGTTTCTCGGGCGGGGCCACGATGGGCACCTGCTCGACAACTTCCAGGTCAAATCCCGGAAATGCGTTCAACTTGCGGGGGTTGTTGGTCAGCAGACGGACGGCTGACAGCCCCAGGTCTTTCAGGATCTGCAGGCCGATTCCGTAGTCGCGTGAGTCGGCTTTGAAGCCGAGTTTATGATTCGCTTCGACGGTGTCAAATCCCTGATCCTGCAGTTGATACGCTTTCAGTTTGGCCATCAGGCCAATCCCGCGTCCTTCCTGCGGCAGATAGACAACCGCGCCGACCCCTTCCTTTGCGATCGTTTCCATCGCCAGGTGCAACTGGTCACCGCAATCGCAGCGGAGTGAGTCGAGCACATCGCCCGTAAAACAGGACGAGTGCATGCGGACCAGCGGAGCCGGGACAGACTGCAAGTCGCCCCACACGATCGCCAGCGGCTGCTGATCTTCGTATTGAACGTCGTAGGCCAGCACCCGGAATTTGCCGTAGTTGCGCGTCTCGAAGGGGACATCGGCTTCGCGTTTCACCAGTTGCTCGCGTCGTCGCCGATAGCGAATCAGCTCTTCGATCGATATCAGCGGCAATTGATACTCTGCCGCGAGTTTTCGGAGTTCGTCCCCCTTGGCCATTCCGCGGCCTGAAGCGCTCAGGATTTCGATGAGAACGCCTACGGGTTGCATCCCCGCAAGCCGCAGCAGATCGATTGTTGCTTCCGTGTGCCCTGCCCGACGCAGTACGCCGCCTTCTTTGGCCAGCAGTGGGGAAAGATGCCCCGGCCGCACGAAATCGCGCGCTGTTGCCTGCGGATTCGCCAGTTGCTGAATCGTCAACGCCCGATTCTCGACACTCACGCCGCTCCCGGCATCCCGGTGATCGACCGGCGTAAGAAACGCCGTCCGGTTGGGAGCCGTGTTCCGCTCGGCATCAACGATCGGGGCCAACGACAGACGCTCGGCGGCCTCCGCGAGCAGCGGGACACACAGCACCCCTGCCCCATGACGCAGCATGAAGTGCACCATCTCGGGCGTGATGTTCTCGGCCGCGCAGATGAAGTCGCCTTCATCCTCACGCTCTTCTGCATCGACAACAATCACCATCCGCCCGGCACGGAGTGCTTCCAGTGCCTCGTCAATCGAACTGAAACCCGGGGGTGTCTGATGCGGCATACCAAGCAGATCCTGAAGACTCATCGTGGAGACGCGGCGGTCTCTCCGGTTCCATTGTAGCGCGTCCCGCCCGATGCGGGTATCCTCACTGGAATCTGCTCTCCGACGATACGCACCGATCTGAAAACCGTGTCGGGAATCACGATTCTTCTGCATTCTTGACGCCGGAGGGAGTTTCCGGAACTTCATCCCATCCACGGACGTCCCAACCCCGCCGGTCACTCATCTGTTCGGGCCCATCAATAGAAACAGGACTCTCATGTCTCAACCCCTCTTGTTCCTCACGGCCGGTGTTGCGGTTGTGATCTCGGCCTGTGACGTTCAGCAGGCCGTGGCTCAGCACTCCCTGTCGACCGCCTTGCGTCAGTTTCAGGAGACCGCTGCGCGGGACCCGATCGGCCGTCACGAAGCTCCGCTGACGGAAGAGGAAGTGATCGCCGCCATTCGTCGCACGACCCGCCCGATGGTCGTCCCCGAGGTCTCGCCGGAACTCTTTGCTGCGTTTCAACAGATCGCTGTTTTACGGTCGCTGCCTGCAAATGCGGCGTTCGAAAGCCTGAACAGCTACGATCTCGGAGGCGATTACGTCTTCGATGTCTGGTCGGTCCGGATTCGAATGACCCGACCGGATGGAAGTTCGTACGCTTTCATTCTACGCGAACGGACTCTCCGGTCCCGCACACTCGTGGAAGAACTGGCCCGGCTCGAAGGAGAAGAAGAGGAAATCAAGCTGAATTCCGGTGCCGTACAGCCTGTCGGCATCGGCGCCCGGGCCCAGCGTGAGTACATCGAGTCGCTGAAGGCTCGCATCGCCGCCCAGCGCGCCCGGTAAGTACAAGCTTCCGGCCCACTCCAACGGGTTGCCAGCACCTCAGCACATCTGCCTGTCACGATCGTCACAGATCGCAGACTCCTGCCAGCCCGCAGAGTCGATGCTGCGCACGTCGTGCGGAAGATTCCGCGTCGTAACGACCAGTCCGGCTGGCGAATGCTTGACAAAAAAACGGATGTTGATATGTTGACTGAATGGCGTATTGGGGTCGGTTTCGCTGGGGAAGCCTGACCACTTGCGACCAACCTGCCGACTGTCCAACCGAAGACCGACCAACCATTGGCCGACTCTCCCGCCGCAAAGTGCAGAGGAACTGCTCATGTCGACGATTTGCTCGCGTGGTCTGGCATTGGCCCTGATCCTGTCGCTTCCTGCGCTCAGTGATGCCGCTGCTCCTAAGGGGTTGGGCGATCCTGGCCAACTCACCGGCATCCGCATCGAGCCGAACATCGAAAGCAAAGGGGTCACGCTCCGCGGTCGCGATGCCCGCCAGCAACTCTTTGTCACCGGAACCTATTCGACCGGGCAGCTTCGGGACCACACCCGCACGGTGAAATTCACATCCGAACCGGCCGGGATCGTCAATATTGATGCCACCGGCTCGATGACACCCGTTGCCGATGGGCAGGTCACCATCAAGGCAACGAGCAGCGGCAACCTCGTCGCAGAGTTGCCGGTCCACGTCTCTGGCATCGCGAACGATGTCCCCGTCAACTTCCCCAACCAGGTCGTGCCGATCTTCACCAAGCTCAGCTGCAACAGCGGTGGCTGTCACGGCAAGGCGAGCGGGCAGAACGGCTTTAAACTCTCGCTCCTCGGCTTCTATCCCGATGAAGACTACGAGTTCCTGGTGAAGGAAGGCCGCGGCCGCCGCGTCTTCCTCCCGTCCCCGAGCCAGAGCCTGCTCCTCACTAAACCCGTTGGGCAATCGCCCCATGGCGGTGGCAAGCGGATGGAAGTCGGCAGCGACGAATACCGCCTCGTGGCCCGGTGGATCGAACAGGGCATGCCCTACGGCTCGGCGAACGATCCGGTGGTCACCGGGATTAAGTGCCTCCCCGAAGGTCGCATCATGGACCGCGGCACCGATCAGCAGATCACCGTCATGGCCATGTACAGCGACGGCACGACCGAAGACGTCACCCGCATGGCTCTCTTCGAACCAAACGATCCCGAAATGGCTGAAGTCAGCGTGCATGGTCTCGTGAAGACGCACGACCTCGCCGGTGAAGTCGCGATCATGGCCCGCTATCAGGGTCAGGTCTCCACGTTCCGTGCGACGATTCCGCTCGGAGCTGAAATCGCCGCCCGTCCGACCGAAAAGAACTTCATCGATAAGGCGGTCTTCGGCAAGCTCGACGTCCTCGGGATCCCCGCATCGACCCCGGCCGATGACGCGACCTTCCTGCGTCGTGTGCAGATCGACCTCACCGGGACCGTCCCGACCGAAGCCGAAGTCGCTGCGTTCCTCGCCGATCAGGATTCGCAGAAGCGCGACAAGCTGATCGATCGCCTGCTCGATTCGCCCGCCTACGCTGACTACTTCGCGAATAAGTGGAACATGGTCCTCCGCAACAAGAAGCGGAACAACGATCAGGCCGCGACAACCTACGCCTTCTATCGCTGGATCTGGACCAACCTCTACGAAAACAAGCCGTACGATCAGTTCGTCCGCGACATCCTCACCGCCTCGGGCAATGCTGACGACGTCCCCGCGGTCACGTGGTATCGCGAAGTCGACCAGACCAACGAGCAGGTCGAAGACGTCGCCCAGTTGTTCCTCGGGTTGCGGATTCAATGTGCCCGCTGCCACCACCACCCCTTCGAGAAGTGGAGCCAGGACGACTACTACGGTCTCGCTGCGTTCTTCAGCCGGGTCGGCCGCAAGAACATCATCGGCGGGAACAACCAGATGCGCGACAAACGCATCTTCCATCAGGACAACCAGGGACCGGCCCAGGCCCGCAACGACCGCTCAGGCAAGATGCTCGCCCCGGCGGGTCTCGGCTCACAACCGCTGACCCTCACCGCTGAAGAAGACCCGCGGACGCATTTGGCCGACTGGATGGCCGATCCGCAGAACCCGTTCTTCGCGAAGGCCCTCGTCAACCGCTACTGGAAGCACTTCTTCAGCCGCGGGATTGTTGAGCCGGAAGACGACATGCGGGAAACGAACCCGCCTGCCAACCCGGAACTCCTCAACGCCCTCGCAGCGAGCTTTGTCGAGAGCCACTTCGACCTGAAGCAGCTCTGCCGCACCATCTGCCGTTCGTCGACCTATCAACTCAGTGCCCTGCCGAACGAGTACAACCTCAAAGATAAGCAGAACTTCTCGCGGTACTACCCGAAGCGGCTCCCCGCGGAAGTTCTCTATGATGCGTTCCACCAGGTGACCGCGACAACGCAGTCGTTCGGCGGCCTCCCGGCCGGGACGAAGTCGATGCAGATTCCTGATCCGTCAATGGCCCAGAACGTCTACTTCCTGAAGGTCTTCGGCCAGCCGCAGGGGGACACCGCCTGCGAATGCGAACGCTCACAGGAAGCGAACCTCGCCCAGAGCCTGCACCTCTTGAACAGCAACGAAGTGCAAAGTAAGGTCGCCGCCGGCAACGCCCGCCCGGCCCTCCTGGCGAACGACAAGACCCGCCCGGAAGAACAGAAGATTCGCGAACTCTACCGCTGGGTCTACAGCCGCGAACCCGACGCCGAAGAACTCAAAATCGCCCTCGCCCACCTAGAAAAGCACAAAGACAACACCAAACTCGCCTACGAAGACATCGTCTGGGCGCTGGTGAACACGAAGGAGTTCTTGTTTAACCACTAGACCATCGCTGCAACTACGACAACAGCCGAGGGTTTCTCCACGATGCCCTCGGCTGTTTCATTTTACGGGTCCGTCAGGCGTTTACTCGTTTCCAAGCTACGCGGGGAAATGCCTAGCTACTACGATCTTCGTTGCAACACAGACGTTATCCGAACAGGGCGCAAGCTGTGAAGAAGAGGACGCGGCGCGTCCAACACCGACGGGTGGCTAGAGCGCGTTGCGCCTATTTGTAGTGGTAGCCGGAGTTGTTGAGGTAGTTCTTGAACTCGGTGGGGGTGAACTTTTCGAGTTCTTCGCCGCAGGCTTTCCAGAGCGCGTTCATGGTTCTGGGGGCGGCGCTTCGCA
>JBGATC010000029.1:0-80707 GCA_044229335.1 Planctomycetaceae bacterium
GCCGCTCTGCGGAACGCCGCCCTCGGATGTCTCCGCGCTGATGCCACCGGCAATCTCGCCGCCACCTTACGCAGCCACTACCGGAAACCCCAACGCCTCTTCACCAAACTCGGCCTCTTGTAAAAGGCGCTCGCCCTGGGAAATTCATCAACAACGATCTGTGATGACGTCGACGACATCCGCGAAACCGCGCCAGTACTCGATTCCGTTCGTTGTCGAGATCCGGTCACAGACAGATGCCTGAATCTCACCCTGAATTAGTCCGCTTTGGACGAAAATCGATCGCGGGCTTGTTGTGCCAGACGTTCGTAGAGCGCACCGAACGCGATGGCGTCGGTCTGACGATAGGCAATCAGGGCCGGTCCGTTGGTTTCGCCGAGCGAGAGCAGTTCCTCACCCTTCCACAGGATCTCGATCGAACGGGAACCACGCTCGTACCGTGAGCCGACCATGATCAATTGCGGACCAGTCCCTTTCTCAGCATGAATCTCGAGCGCCTTTCCCTCGAGCAATTGCCCGCAGAGGGCTTTCGTTGCGAGCGGCTGACTCTCTAACCGCCGATAAACCGACTTCCCGTTCTCGGTTTCATGCTCGATCCGATGGACCTGGTTTGCGGAGAATTCCCAGTTTTCGAGCAGAAAGTCGGGAAGCTCTTTGCCTGGGATTCTGTTATCTGGTGACCCCAAACAGGCCCGCACGCGAACGACCAGATCGGCCGGAAAGGTCCCGGAACGTTGCGCTTCGACCAGCAACGCCTTCAGCACCTCCGGCTTCGGCTTGATGGCGGACGGTTCGTCCGCAGTCGCGAAGGGAACTAGTGATATTCCGACCAGCAATGTGAGTCCGCGTCGAAACATGCTCTTCCTCGTGTGGAATCCGTTCAATTCTGTCGCCAGGAACCTGACGACAGATCCTCAATTGAAGTACCAAACCGCTGCCCATTCCAGGGAGGATCGTGCGAATGCCGAGATGACACGGGACGTACAGCCCGATCCTGTGCTTCCCCTGGACCGAAGGAACACTGAAAAGTGATTGCGGGGATCGATCGAATCAGCCAATCACCCCTCACCAGTCAGGTTGGTCCTCACTTCCGACGCTCGCAAACCAGTGCCAGTTCCCGAAATATCACGGAATCCACGAAGAGACTCTAACCTGATGTGCATCCGGGTCGGAGTGCCACCAGGTTCTGTCCAACTGTCGATCATTCTTCGACGACTTTTGATCGGTCGCCGTCGGCCGGTTCGCCCAGGATCGGCCGACGAACCGACGTCGCAATCCGACTTTTGCTAAGATGATGACGTGCCGCGCCCGGAGAAGCGGACGCCTGCTCATACGCTAACCTATCGCCGAGCCCCCGTGACTGACGACCTCACCCGGCTGGATGCCTACGATTACGAGCTCCCCCCGGAGTTGATCGCGCAGCAGCCGCTGGCCGAGCGCGATCAGGCCCGGCTGCTGGTCCTTGATCGCCGCACGCAATCGCTGTCGCATCGACAAATCTGCGATCTGCCCGACCTGCTGCAGCCAGGCGATTGTCTGGTGGTGAACAACACCCGTGTGGTCCCTGCGCGACTGGTGGGTGTTCGGACCCGGACCGGCGGACGCTGGGAAGGCTTGTTCCTTGGTCTGAGTGCGGACGGCTGGCAACTCATCGGCCAGACCCGCGGCCGACTCGAACTCGGCGAGACAGTCACCATCGCGGCTCCACAGCCGCAGGAACCTTCGCTGATGCTCCGGCTGGTGTCGCGCGGTGAAGGAGGCGTCTGGCTGTGGGAGCCGGAAGCGACCGACGATCCCTGGATGCTCCTGGATCGCTACGGTCAGATTCCGCTACCACCGTACATCGCCCGGCCCAATCCGCAGGAGACCGATCGCGAGCGCTATCAGACGGTCTTCGCGAAACATGCCGGTTCAGCTGCGGCCCCCACGGCGGGCCTGCACTTCACACCCGCGCTGTTACAACGATGTGCTGATCGGGGAATCGACCGCGTGGAAGTCACGCTGCATGTCGGTCTCGGGACGTTTCGACCGGTCAGTGTCGAGTCGATCACCGAGCATGTGATGCATGCGGAAGCGTGTGAGGTCTCAGCAGAAACGGCTCAATGTCTCGCAGCCGTTCGCGCCCGCGGGGGACGCATTGTTGCGGTCGGTACAACGTCGCTGCGGACCCTGGAGACCGCTGCGCGAAACGACATGAGATCGGGCTGGTCGGGTGAGTCGAGACTCTTTATCTACCCGCCGTACGATTTTCGTCTGATTGATGGATTACTGACCAACTTCCATCTGCCGAAGTCGACGTTGTTGATGCTGGTCAGCGCCTTCGCCGGGGTCGACCTGACCCGCGTCGCGTACCGAACCGCTGTGGATGAGCACTATCGCTTCTTCAGCTATGGCGACGCGATGCTGATTCTCTGACGATGGCCCCGGATCTGACACTGAAAGCGGCGCAGGTTGGAGATCAGCCTTCAGGCTGCACCGGACAGGCTGTAGCCTGAACTCCAACCCCCAAGCTGCGTGTTGACAGACCACTAAGGGGTTTCGACCAATGCCGGGCGGGGCCGGTTCCACAGAAACCGCCCGAGCAGACGGAACGACTGATAGCCGATCGCCAGCACAATCAGCAACGCGACAAACGGGAGCACGACGGCCAGCACGGTCAGGGCCAGTGCTGCCATCCATTCCAGCGTCGAAACAACGAAGTTCCCGAGTCCCCCGGTCGTGCCAGTCGAGGCCGCTCGCGTGAGCGCCGTTCCGCCCTGGACGGTGAGTGCAGTTCCGCCCCCGGCGATCGCTGCCAGCGACCACTGCAGCAGGGGCGATGCATCCCCGAGTTGCCCCGCCATCGCCATCGTTCCAGCGATCGCAGCCGCGGGTGTCGCCGCGGTATCCAGCAGGTTATCGACCCAGGGAATGTAGTACCCGGCGATCTCCAGCGCCGTCGCCGTCGACAGGGCGACCAGGGCCGGAGTCGATCCGAGCCACTCAAACCCGGGAGCCAGCGTCAAATGCCCTGCCGCGTGGGCGATTCCCATCCCCAGAAACGGCACAAACAACCGGCAGCCGCACGCGGCGGAGAGCCCGATACCGATTACAACCCCCATCACCAGGTCCATGCTGCCTCTCCCGTCCGACAGATAGCGTGCCAACGAAGTATACGCAGCGCTGGTCGCCGTGGATCAAGCAAACAATGCACCAAAGTCCGGCATCCGGCCTGAATGCGGCTGGCGACGGGCTGTGAAATCTTCCAGCTCCTTCACAGAACTGATTGACACCGTGAACCCATTCCCGGAAGATCAACAGTCGTTGATTTGTTCCAGCGAGCCTGAAATTCGAGGCACTGATGTTACGCATTCTCGGATCATCGCGACGGATGTGCGATGGGCTGTCGCGCCGGGATCTGCTGCACATCGGCGGGCTGGGACTGTACGGCCTCACCCTCGGACAGGCGCAGCGTTTACAGGCCGAAACGGTCGATCCGGCAGCGCTGGCTCCCGGCTTTGGTCGGGCCAAACGCTGCATCATGATCTTCCTGTTCGGGGCCGCACCGCAGCACGAAACCTTTGATCCCAAACCCCACGCTCC
The DNA here is from genome assembly GCA_044229335.1 of Planctomycetaceae bacterium. Lineage (GTDB taxonomy): Bacteria > Planctomycetota > Planctomycetia > Planctomycetales > Planctomycetaceae > DSVQ01. Next base: position 3,583 of record JBGATC010000029.1, read on the forward strand.
TCGGGAAATTCAGGGCGAACTCGGGGCGATCCCGACCTCAGTTCCGGGGGTCCCCCTCTGTGAGGGGCTGCCGCTGACGGCCCGGATCGCTGATCGACTGACGATCGTCCGCTCGATGACGCATCCCTTCCCGTTGCATTGTTCAGCGTACGCGCTGACGGGAATGCCAACCTACACGACCGACATCGAAGCCCGCCCGCGTGATCCCTCGTTGTGGCCGTACTGTGGATCGATCGCCGAGTATTTCTGGTCGCAGCAGGAGGGCACGAACGGTGCAACACGATTTCCGCGGCACGTCGGGCTGCCGTGGGCCTTCAATTCACAGGCTGAAGATCTCGGACTGCTCGCTGGGCCGTACGCGGCGTTTCTCGGCCAGCAGTACGATCCGCTGTGGGCGAAGTTTGATGGCCCGGGTCAGCGTGTTGCCCCGAAGTGCCGCCATGAACAACCCAAGGAGTACGTCGATCCCTATGCCGCGGTGAGCCTCAAGGATCGGTTCGTCTTCGATGGCGCGTCGCAGTTCCCGGAGCAGGTGTCGCTGAATCGCTTCAATGTTCGCCGGAACTTGCTGGAACAACTCGATGGCGCGCGTCGCGCCGCTGATGCAGCAGCCTTGAAGACCTACGACGGTCAACAGGCACGGGCCTTGTCGCTGCTGACATCTCCCGCGATTCGGACCGCCCTCGACATCACCCAGGAAGCGCCGACCCTGCGTTCACGGTATGGCGAGACCCTTTTCGGTCAATCCTGCCTGGCAGCGCGACGGCTGGTCGAAGCCGGAAGCCGGTTTGTCAGTGTCTTCTGGGATGCCTACGGCACCTACTTCAGCGGGGCGTGGGATACGCATCAGAATCATTATCCACGCCTGAAAGAGTACCTTCTGCCGGGGTTCGATGCGGGCTATTCCGCGTTGATTCACGACCTCGAACAGCGGGGTCTCCTGGATGACACACTCGTGCTGTGTTTCAGCGAACATGGCCGCACACCGCAGATCGATTCCAAGCCGGTCGGTGCGGCCCGGCATCACTGGTCGCAGGTCTACTCGATGACGCTGGCCGGGGGCGGCACACGCCGTGGAGCGGTTGTCGGCCGCAGTGACGCCATCGGAGGCGAAGTCGCCGAGACGCCAATCTCACCCAAAGACATTCAGGCGACGACGTTTCATCTGCTCGGGATCGATCCCCACGCGGTCGTTCACGATCGCCAGCATCGACCCTACCCGATCGCTGGCGACGGCGCGGTCCGCCCTGAATTGATCGCGTGACGGTCATACTGTGCCAGCGGCACGGCGCAAGCGGTTCGGACTCTTCAGGGGCGAGAAATGAACAGAAGCAGGCACCGGGGGGCTTGCGCCCAATGGTACTTACATTACCTTACACCCATGCGAGATTGGGATGCCAGCGAGAATTGGGGTGTCCAGGGGTCCGTTCTGATGTCGCAATTCCACCATCGACGTCGATCTTCGCCCTCAAAACGGGACCTCAACACATCCGCGAAAACTAAAGTAAGTACCATTCGGCTTGCGCCCCGTCCGCTCAATGAGGATGCGGTCCGGTGTTGTGGGGAACTCTGTCGTCTGTCGCGTTGTCACCACAGGGGCGGTCGGATACTCTCCTGCTTCCGCGTGAATTGCAGCCTTTCCCGCGGGACGGGGTCATCACCGGCCACGGAGGATTGGGCTGCGCCTCGTGACGAGTCATGGAATGAGTCAGCCCGGCGACGACCCATCAGCCTCCGGTAAGCGCCCGCGTCGCGGTGTGCGGGGTGAAGACGCGCCGCGCGGTCCCTGGAACGGCTGGGGTGGCCTCCTTGTTGTCGCGGTCGTCTTCATGCTACTCCTCTCGTGGCAGAACTCGCCCACGATGCATGGCTCGCGGATCAGCTACTCGTTCCTCAAGGACCAGGCCCGCGCGAAGAATGTCGACTGGGCCGAGTACCGGGGGCAGACGATCGTCGGTTCGTTTAAGAATCCACCGAACGACCCGGACGGCAATAAACTCAGCAAGCTCTTCAATGCGGGACTCCCGCCGGAAGATCAGGGTGCCTTGCGAGGGTTCCTCGAAGAACATGACGCCAAGGTCTCGGCGCGCGAAACCGATGGTGGATTCAGCAGCTACCTCACGGGAATGGTGATCGTTTCCGCGTTGTCGCTGGGGATTCTCTGGTTCCTGCTGCGTCGGCAGTCCGACCCGTTCTCTTCGGGAATGGCCGGGAGTTTCATCCGCAGTCCTGCCCGACGGTTCCAGCCATCCGATCATCAGACGACGTTCGACGACGTAGCTGCGATGGATCAGGCCAAGCGTGAACTGCAGGAGATCGTCGAGTTTCTGAAGACGCCGGGAAAATTCCAGCGACTGGGGGCTCAGATTCCCAAGGGGGTCTTGTTGATGGGGCCACCGGGAACCGGCAAGACGCTGCTCGTGCGGGCGGTCGCCGGGGAAGCAGGGGTCCCGTTCTTCAATATTAACGGATCCGAGTTCATCCAGATGTTCGTCGGCGTCGGAGCCAGCCGCGTGCGTGACCTGTTCCGCACCGCGAAAGAAAATGCTCCCTGCCTGATCTTTATCGACGAGATCGACGCCGTCGGACGTATCCGCGGAGCAGGCTTCGGCGGCGGTCATGACGAGCGCGAGCAGACGCTCAACCAGATTCTCAGTGAGATGGACGGCTTCCAGCAGACGGAAGCGATCATCGTCGTCGCTGCGACCAACCGGCCCGATGTCCTCGATCCGGCGTTGTTGCGACCGGGGCGGTTCGATCGGCATGTGACGATCGACCGTCCGAATCGGGCCGGGCGGGTCGGTATTCTCAAGGTCCACGTCCGCAAAGTGCCGCTGGCGGACGATGTCGATCTTGAAAAAGTGGCGGTCAGTTCGATCGGCTTCTCCGGGGCCGAACTGAAAAACCTCGTGAATGAAGCGGCGCTGCATGCGGCCCGCGTGGGACGGAATTCAGTCTCCAGCGAAGACTTTGAATCAGCGCGCGACAAGGTCCTGATGGGACCGCGGCGTGATGAAGTCCTGAGTCCGTATGAACGGTCGATGACCGCTTACCATGAAGCCGGGCATGCGATTCTCGCGTGGATGCTGCCCGATGTCGATCCGGTCCATAAGGTGACGATCATTCCTCGGGGGCGGGCATTAGGTGTGACCCAGTTGCTGCCGAATGAAGAACGGTACAACGTCGGTGAAAAGCGGTTACACGCGCAACTCGCCTTCATGCTTGGCGGTCGGGCAGCCGAAAAACTGATCTTCAACGAATATTCGGCGGGTGCGGAAGACGATCTGAAGCGGGCGACGCAGATGTCGCGGCGGATGATTGCCCGCTGGGGGATGAGCGACGTGATCGGTCCGGTCGCGTTCCGCGAATCCGACGAGAATCCGTTCCTCGGCAAGGAATACCACGATCAGCGCGAGTACAGCGAAGAAACGGCCCGGACGATTGACAGCGAAATCCAGCGATTCCTCGGTCAGGCCGACCACCGCGCGATGCAGATGCTGCAACAGCACCGGGACAAACTCGTCGCACTCGCGGAAGCCCTGTTGAAAGTCGAAGCCCTGGAACAACCGGAGATCACGGCGATCCTCGGCGAACTGGCTCCCCGGTCGGACGCAGTCGCCCCGGACATCGCGGTTTAGTGAAGAGTGGGCAGGAGACAGTGGACAGCACCTGCCCGGAGATGCCTGACCAGTCCCCAGACTTCATTTAGCCATCTGCCCTCAGGAACTTTCATGAACAAGACGCTCGGTTTCGGTATCGTCGGCTGCGGGATGATTGCGAACTTCCACGCGGAAGCGCTCAAGCGGATTAAGGGATCCAAGCTCGTCGCGGCGTTCGACACGTTCCCTGGAGCCGCCGATCGGTTCGCGGGAGCCAATCCGGGTGTGAAGCCTTACACCGATCTCGATGCGTTCTTGAAAGACCCTGCGGTCGATGTCGTCTGCATCTGCACGCCGAGCGGCGTTCACATGGATCCCGCCGTGCGGGCCGCCAATGCGGGTAAGCATGTCGTGGTTGAAAAGCCGATGGAGATCACCCTCAAGCGGTGCGATGCGATCCTCGCTGCCTGCAAAAAGAATGGCGTGCAACTCTGTCCGATCTTTCCGTCGCGGTTCAGCCCAGCAAACCGGGCACTCAAAGACGCGATCGAAGACGGTCGATTCGGCAAACTGACTCTCGGCGACACCTACGTCAAGTGGTGGCGGACCCAGCAGTATTACGATCAGGGGGGCTGGCGCGGCACCTGGGCGCTTGATGGGGGCGGCAGCTACATGAATCAGGCGATTCATAACGTTGACCTGCTCTACTGGTTCATGGGGGACGTGGCCGAAATCTGCGGTGTCACTGCAACCCTGGCCCACGAGCGGATCGAAGTGGAAGACGTCGGCGTCGCTGCGGTGAAATTCAAGAGCGGCGCACTCGGCGTGATCGAAGCGACAACGTCCGCCTGGCCGGGGCTGCTCAAGAAGACTGAGATTCACGGCACCGAAGGCTCGGTGATCGTCGAGCAGGACGACATCCTGATGTGGCAGTTCGCCAAGCCGAAGGCGAAGGACAAGACCACGCTGGAGAAGTTCGCCCGGAAAGTCGGCGGCACCGGCGGGGCGAGCGATCCGAAGGCGATCTCGTATGTCGGTCACATGGAGCAACTGAAGGACTTCGCGAAAGCGATCCAGACTGGCGGCAAACCGCAGGTCACCGGCGAAGAAGGCCGCAAGTCGGTCGAGATCATCCTCGCGATCTACCAGTCATCCTGGACGGGCAAACGATCTTCCCTGCCGCTCGCCAAAGACCCGAAACGCCCAGCGTAAGTCGAGGCTGCAGTGCCAGGCCTCCATCTCTTTTGAGCGGCACGGCGCTAGCCGCCGGTGTCTTTGTGACATCATTCCTATCGGAAGACACCGGCGGCTAGCGCCGTGCCGCTCAAGAAACGCGATCTTCGTGTGCTACACCAGTCCCGTCAGCGGGCCGTCGCCGCAGTAGTCGGGGTTGCCGAAGCGTTCGAGGTGATGCCCGAAGCCGTGTGCCAGCGAAAGCAACAGGCGGTTGTGGGGCACCTTCTTGAACTTCAGCGAGCGGCCCATGTTCCAGCCGAGTCCGCCGCCGACGCACACGAACGGAATGTTGTCGAGCGTATGTGAGTTCCCCTTGCCAAGTTCGTTCGTCCAGACGATCAACGTGTGATCGAGCAGCGAACCTTCGCCCCCCGGTTCGGGTGTCGCCGCGAGCCGCTCGGCGAGGTACGCGAGTTGTTCGCAGTACCAGCGGTTGATCTTCGTCAGCTTTTCCTGTGAGGCTTCCTGGCTGTCTTCGTGATGGGACAGATCGTGATGCCCTTCCTGCACGCCGAGCCAGCGCATCTTGGCCTGTCCGACGGAGTTCGTGAACTGCAATGTCCCGATGCGGGCGAAGTCGGCCGCGAAACTGTTCACCAGCAGCTCGATCTGCATCTTGCTGAGGCGGGGCATGTTGTCATTGTCTTCCTTCACCCCGGCTTCGAGTTCCGGAACGGCATGCGTCGTGGTTTCGGGAGCCGTCTGCAACGTTTTCTCGAATTCACGGACCAGGGTCGTGTGCTCATCAAGCAGCCGCTGGTCGTCCTTCGAGACTTTGCTCCGCACCTTCTGCAAGTCGGCCTGCAGTTCATCCAGCACGCTGCGGAGACTTTCCTGATCTTTCATCCGGCCATAGAGCTTGCCGAACATCTGGTACGGATCATCGATCGGCGCAACGGGTTTATTCGCGCCGGAGTAGACCATGCGTGTCCAGGTATCGGCCCGCTCCGGGACCATCACGCCAAATTCGAGTGAACCGAAGCGAGTCCGCGTTTCCGGGTTAGCCTGCAGGTGATTGCGGATTTCCTGATCGATCGACAGACCGCTGGCCCATCCGGCGGGAGTGTGCGAGCCCCCCTGGATGTTGCCAGGGAAGAGTTCGACGCCGGTGAGGAGGCAACCGATGCCCCGCATGTGGTTGTCGCCGTCGCCGCGGACCTTGTCGCAGACGCCGTGCATCACGAGCATTTTGTCTTTGTACGGAGTCAGCGGCTGGAGAATCTCTTTGAGAGTGAACTCGGCCCCCTCTTCGTCCGGCCAGAAGTTCTTGGGGACGATTCCGTTGGGGCTGAACATCACAATCAGCCGCTGCTTCGGGGCGGTCGATGCGGCCCAGCCGAGACTCGACAGATTGGTGAGGAACGGGAACGCTGCGGCGCTGACACCGAGGGTCTGGAGAAACTCACGACGATTGGCGAAGGCGGGCATCGGTTCAGACTCCGCGGGAGGGTGGGCTAGGGAAGGAAGGAGGAAAAGTTTTGGCCACAGCAGCGACAAAAGTTTGGAGGGCAGCGCAGTGACAGTAGACTACTTGGAAGGCACGGACGTCATGAGGCCGTTCTTTCGTCACATCAATTCCAGGTGATTTGTAACCTCTTTCGACACTTTGGGAAACGAAAAAGAAGTTGAGACCCTGTTGGACAAGGAAATCTTCAGGTCAGGTTGCGGAAGTTGCGGGGGATCCCTACTCCGAAAACTGGCTGTTCCCGATGTGTCGAGCAACAGGCACATCCGATCAATTCTCCTGCTGATCTAACTTCCGAGCTTCTTTTGTTTCCCGTTGTGCCTTCTGTGGCCCGATTTCTTCTTCCGTATTGCGATTACTGCACTTTTCTGCGGCGACAGCTCTGCGTTTCGGACATTCGAAGAGGCCCAGCCATCGGAATGGACTGGGCTTCTGGGGATGGAGCTTACTTCGAGGCGGTTGTGGTCTCGGTTGGCACGAACGCCGCGTCGGCAATGATGCGGGCGGCCAGTTTCCGAATGTGGAACTGCTGGTCGACGAAGGCCGATTTCAGTTGCGATAATCGGTCAGCCCCGTACGCCCGGATCGGTTGCTTGATCTCGTACTGAAAGAGTTGCTCGACGAACGCGTTGCGCGTTTCCTCGCTGTTCACAAGATAATTTGCCAGTGCGCGGGCTCCCTGCAGTTCGGCCGTTTCACCGTTGCGGGCGATGTACTCGCCCCGGGGGTCGATCGGCTTGTTCCGTTCGGTCGCGCGGAAACGGCCGACGGCATCGAACTGCTCGAGCGTGAAGCCGAGCGGATTGATCAGGTTGTGGCAGGCCCGGCACGACTCCGATTGCGTCTGCAGCGAGACCCGTTCTCGCGTCGTCAGATCGGGCTGTAGATCGATCGCCAGCGGTGCCACCGCTTCCGGGGGCGGTTTCAGGAAGCGTCCCAGCAGACTACGTGAAAGCCACACGCCCCGATGAATCGGCGAACTCGCATCGCGATACGCGAAGCTCGCCATCAGCAGCGGATGACTGAGGACCCCCGCCCGTTGTTCCGGTTCGAAGGCGATCGACTGGAATGGGGCCTCCAGCGGCAATTCCGCGCCATAAAAGTGAGCCAGCCGACCATTCAGGGGGATCGAATCGGCGGTGAGTAGCTGGCGGAAGTCGGCCGTCTCACTGGTCAGGATCGCGGCGATAAACAAATCGAGTGAGGCTTTCAGATCGTTGACGATCGCAGGCGTGAATTCGGGATACGCCTGCGGATCTTTCGCCAGATCCCCCGCGTGGTCAGTCCGCAACCACTGGCGGAAGAACTCCTGGAGTTTGGCGATCGCCCGTCGATCTCCGAGCAGCCGTTCGGCTTCAGCCAGACGTTGTGCGGGCGTCTGCAACTGGTTCGCCGCGGCCGCCTTCAACAACCGGTCATCGGGGAGGGAATCCCACGCACCGTACGAGAGCCTTGCCGCAATGGCGTAGGGATCGTTTGCCGGTTCATCGACTTCCCGGAAGAGAAACCGCGGGGACTTCAGTGTCAGCAGGATCACCCGTCGCAAGGCGACATCGGGTGCGATCCCTTCCGCAAAGTGACGATCGATGTAGAGTTGCTGGAGTTCCTCACTAAGCGGCCGACGCAATGCCCGTTCGACAAACCGGCGGGCAAACGACTGGTATTTCTCGCGCCGATCACCGGCATCATCTTTCGCCCCGGTGTAGCGTTCCCGTTGACGCTGGATCTCGTCCGCGATTTCAATTGCGGCTTCCGTGGTCGCTTCATCCCACGCGGCCGAGATCGACGTTCCCCGTTCGTAACCGACACTGCGATCATCGGGCGGGAAGGGGGTCTGAACGACATAGGAAGACGTCACCGTTGCCTGATGCAGCACATGATTCGGGACGACTTCCGGTGCCTGATGCGGCGGCTGCCACCAGAACGCAATCGACGACTTCGCTTTCGGCTTCGGTTTTCCATCCTTGGAGTCATCGACGCCCTGCTTGGCCTTCGAGTAATCGAGCCGAACGGCATAGTCTCGCCCTCCCAGCAGCTTGAGACTCGCTTTGTATTCGGTGTCATTCCCCGATTTCACCCAGGCATCGATCAGCGGCCGTTCCAGATCGTTGATCCACAGCCGGGCGGCATGTTCGGTCCGGACGATGAATTCGTATTCCCCCGTCTGCGGGGGACGGAGGGAACCCTCCCAGCGGATCGAGAATTCGTGAGCTTCGAGCTTCTCCTCGTCCGGACTCGCTTCGCCGAAATCGAACGCCACCTGCGGATCAATCCGTTCGATCACGCGATTGCGACGGTCAATCCGCCGCAGCTTGTAGTATTCCGCCCGCAGGCCATGGTCGGCGTCTTTGGCGAATTGGGGACCACCCCGGAAGCTCGCAAGGAGATCGGCGATCGTCTGCTGATACTGCCGGACCGTGAGCCGCGCGAGTTCGACACGCGCGGGCCGAATCCGTTCCTGAGCGGTCGCGGAATAGAAGGCCCCGTGAATGTACTCGGCAACAATCCGGGATTCCTCGGGGCCGATCTTTTCCGGTTCACCATGCGGCATTGTCTTATCGATGAACTTCGCGAGTTCGCCGATCGACAGATCTCCCAGCAGGGGCTTTTTGTGTTCGGGCGACCCGGTTCCATCGGCCCCGTGACACGATGCACAGTCCTGCTGATAAATTACGTCCCCGCTCCGCGGAGCAGCGCTGATCGGTGTGCAGACCCCAAAGACAACGACCGAAAGCAAGCGGAGGCATCGCAGCATGGCGGGACCCATCGGCGGAAGGCGGGCAGGGGAGCAGACCGGACATCCGGTCATCGGGCGGCGTCTCGATTCTACTCTCTCGACCGCAGCGAACGGGAGGCGGAAACGCCGGAGAGGATCGAGGGAACCACGAAACACACGAATAGGCACGAATAAGACCTGACGACAGAAGAGCAGAGGGGGGCAGCCAGGCGGATGCTGTCCGCAGGGTTCGCGTGTTTCGTGCTGTTCGTGGTTCCACTTCCGCATTTCTGAGAGGCTTCTCGTGATGAAAGGCTGATCAGCGGGTGGGAGGGGTGAGCCAGAGGGCCGCAAGATGACCGCCAAAGCCTAGCGAGAGTTTGAGGACAGAATCGAGCGGGACGGCAAGTTCATGCCCGGTGACCAGACGCAGATTGCAGTCCGGATCGGGCTCGAGACTCGAGGCGATCGGCGGGACGAGCTGATCGCGAAGCATCAACCCCGCGAGTGCGGTTTCCACACTTCCTGCGGCACCGAGCAGATGCCCCAGTGCCCCTTTCGCACCCGTGGTGGCGATAGCGTCGAGACGGTCACCAAAGACCGCGCGCAACGCCCGGCATTCGGCAACATCATTCTGCATGGTCCCTGTGCCATGGAGTTGAATGGCCGAGGGAACATCCCTCGATGGAACAACGATCCGCAAGAGATGGGCCAGGGCGTTCCCATCGGTCGCGACCTGCGTGATTCCCGTCGGATCAGCGGCCAGGGCGGCGCCACGGATCTCCGCGATCCATGGCACGCCGCGCGACACAGCGTGCGATCGGCGCTCGAGGACCAGCATTCCGGCCCCGGCACCGACGACGAAACCTGTCCGTCGCCGGTCGCACGGGAGAGCGGCCTCCCCCGGAGCGGCGAGCACCCCCAGCCGTTGATACGATGCCAGGACTCCGGGATGCAGGGAGTCATCAGCACTCCCGGTCAACGCGATGTCGCATTCACCCGTTCGTAAAGCGAGCACACCCCGCAGGATGGCGACCACACCCGTCGCACAAGCCGTAACGGGTGAGACACACGGGCCGCGTAGATTCCATCGGGCCGCAACTGCGGTTCCGAGCGCCGATGGCCAGACCGCTGGCCAAAGACCGGGATCGTTCGCACCGCGTGACAACGCGGCTGCCGCATGCAGTCCCCCTTTGCTGCTGCCGATGAAGCAACCAATCCGGTCGCGGGATTCGAGCATCTGATCGAGTCGGGCGGCGGTCCAGGCTTCGGCAGCAGCCGCCAGTCCCCAGCGGAGGACCGGATCCGGGGACTGGGTCGTTGGTCCTCGGGGAGGCACCGCCGGACAGCCGCTCCACTGCTGACCATCGGGCCGGGGGGGGAGCTCATGCAGCCTGCGCCGGGCACTGATGCCGCGACGGATCGCGTCCCATGTCGATGGAACATCGCCTCCCAGCGGGGTCACCAGTCCGAGTCCCGTGATGACAACCGGGTCCGCGGGATCGATCAGAGCCATGCGCACAGACTCGGTGAGTGACGGTCGCGAAGGTTCACACCCGGCGACTGCCGCGACAGACCGCGTAGACCGCACCACCGGCGAGTGCGACGAAGATCCCGAAATCGACCCACGGGCTGCGCGAGGAGATCACGGTCGCCGGGGCCACCGGGGCCGGTGCCCCTTGCCCCTGGGCCGTGTGCAGGCTCAGGCCAACGATCAGGACCACTCCACACAACCGAATCAGGACAGAACGCATCATCTCGATCCTGCAGGGACATCCTCAACCAGCGACCGCCGGTGTCGGGGGCTGCGTTAACGGGAAGCGTAACTGACGATAGGGGGCGGCGGGAACCCACACGGTCTCCCATTTCGGCGACCGCTGCCGCATGGCGGCTTGATAGTCGTTCACCCACACCCCGTAAAACGCATACTCCCGTGCGCGAAACCGGAAAGCTTCAGCACGATGTTCTGCTGCCGCGGCAGCCTGCGGTAACAGATAAGCAAAGACCAGCAGCGCCCGAAAATCGGTCCCGAAGAGCGACTCCCAGCGGGCCAGACTGGTCAGATCGTCCGCGGTCGCCCAGTTCTCCCCCTGTCGGCCGGGGAGTGTCGTCCCCCCTGACTTCCGACCTTTTACATCGACGAGCAGATTTCCCAACTCCGGCGAATAGACGATGAAGTCGAGGGATTTCAGCGACCCATCGCCACACAACGCCCGGCGGGCTTCATCGACCGCGACATACGGAATCCGCGCCGTGCGAAGATACTCCTCAAACGCGGCATCATAATGATTCGCCCGGATCGCCATCAGCTGACTCCATCGATGAGGGGTCTGCATTCCACCCGTAACGTACCAGAGGGCCATTCACGAGAAAAGGTGCACTCCGCTCTCTCCTGGAGACAAGTCCGAGGAAGAGGAACCACGAAAAGCACGAAGCACTCGAAAGGAGAGGTGATGAGCGGCGGGTCCTATGACTCGCTCGCTTTCGACTTTCTGAGTTTTGTGCATTTTGTGTGTTTCGTGGTTCCTCGGGCTCTACGCATTCAGCGTGCGAGCAGCCACAGCGTCAGTTCGCTGGCTGGGACTTGGGTTGCCGTCCCGGTGGCGAGTTCCTTGACCTGCCATTGTCCGCTGGCGAACTCGTTGGTCCCGGCGATCAGTGCGAAACGAAATCCTTTCTTCGCCGCGTACTTCAACTGCTTGCCCAGGTTGACCGCTTCGGGATAGACCTCGACTCCGAGACCCGCGGCCCGCAACTGCCGGGCCGTTCCCTGGTAGTCGCCGAGATGCCCCTTGTCGAAGTAGGCCACAAACACGGTGGCCGGGGTCGTCGTCGCCGAGACCAGTTGCAACTCTTCCATTGCGGCGAGGAGCCGGTCAAGGCCGAGGCTCGCCCCGACCCCTGGCAGCGGCTCCTTGGTGAAGAGCGTCGCCAGTTGATCGTAACGGCCCCCCGAACAGACGCTGCCGATGCCCGGCAGATCGGTCAGGAACGTTTCGTAGATTGTCCCGGTGTAATAGTCGAGTCCCCGGGCGATCGAGACGTCGAGCTGTAAGCGATCGGCCGGGATCCCCGCGGCCGTCGCCGTCGCAAACAGTTCCCGCAGCCGGGTGACCCCGGTCTGTCCCGTCTCGTTCTCGCCGAGGGCCGCCTCCAAATCTGCCAGTGTCGCATCCGGACGGCAGATCGCCAGGACTTTGTCGACGGCCGCGGGCTCGAGGCCGACTCGCTCCCGGAGTTCCGCACCGACCCCGTCCACGCCGATCTTGGCCAGCTTGTCGATCGCCCGCAAGACTCCCGTCGACCGGTCACCCACGCCGAGTTGCTCAAGGAGCCCGTTGAGAATCAGCCGATTGTTCACCCGGATCGTGAACCGTTCGAATCCGAGGGCCAGCATCAGGTCATGAATCACCAGCAGCGTTTCGAGATCGGCCCCCGGTGAGAGTGTCCCAATCGTATCGAAGTCACACTGCAGGAACTCGCGATAGCGGCCCTTCTGGGTATTCTCACCCCGCCAGACCGTGCCGAGATGATACCGCTTGAACGGCAGGCCCAACTGTCCGACATGCTGGGCCGCGAAGCGGGCCAGCGGAACCGTCAGGTCGAACCGCAGGGCGACATCGCGCCCGCCGTTGTCGTTGAACCGGAAGAGCTGCTTGTCCGACTCATCCCCCCCCTTGCCGAGCAGAATCTCAGCATATTCCAGGGCCGGGGTATCAATCGGGCTGAAGCCATAGCTGCGAAAGACCCGCCGCGCGGTCTCCATCAACCGCTCCCGCACCAGCATCGTCGCCGGCAGGTAATCGCGAAACCCCTTCAGCACACGCGGTTCAATCAACGGAGCAGCCACGGGTCGGTTTGTCCTTGGAAAGGCGAAGTCATTGGGCCGCAACACGGCGCAAAAGTCGCAAACAGGAGGGAAGAGGTTTGGCCACAAGAGGCACAAAAGAGCACAAAATATGCGAAGGACAATTCCTTGAGAGACACGGAGATTCAGAGTGAGTTCGGTCGATGGAAGGTGCAGTCAATCACGTCGACAGCCTGCAGTTGATCATCCCCGACCTATTCGAATTCTCTGCTCCTGTTTTGTTTCCTTTTGTGCCTCTTGTGGCCAAAACTCTTCGTCTTCCCGATTGCGCCTTGTGCGCCGGTTTGCGGCCAATCTCTCTTCATGCAGTAATGATCGGCAACGAAGTCCCCGGTTTGGTTTTGGCCCAGGCGGGTTTCTTGTTCGGGGGGAGGATCGCTTCCGCGTACTCCCAGACCTGGTCGGCCGATTCGAAGTATTTGTCGTAGCAGCCGTCGTTGTCGTATTCGCAACTGTCGAACGAATAGTCGCGGCAGATTTGCGGGCGGTCCTCATAAATTCCACAGAGATGATCCGCCTGCAGATTCTCGCAGTCGCCGTAGACGAGCAGGTACCACGTCCCGTCATCGACGAAGAGGGCCGTCTTCCCGTGCATGATGAACCAGCGGAGATGTTCGAAGTCGGCCCAGGTGGTCGGAGTCTCGATCGGGAGGGCGAAGTAGCGGCAACACTTCGCCGTGCAGTAACTGCAGAGAATTTCCCCCGGTTTGAGGTCTGCCCGCTTGAAGGGTTTCTTGGCCATGGTCTGCAGGTCCGGTTACCGGAAAGAGTTTGAACTCAGCGGAAACCGGCAGTTTACCGTGCTCTGCAGGTGACGGGGAGCGCCACCCGCAACGAATCTGCCGGGGACGACGATTCGGCTGGCGGAGTTCTGTCCGGTGTCCCCGGTCCGTCAATCACTCCTTGACCCTCCCTTCCTGCCGGGCCTAAGATACTGAAGATGCGCACTCAGACTCGGTACATTCCGCGTGGTTTGCGCGGTCGTCGGCGTTTGGCTGCGGTCTGGTCGGTTCCGGGAAGTCCCGCAAATTCCGGTCGGGCGGCGGTCGATACTGGACGAGAGCGGTGGCTGTCAGGAGCGGAAGCATGCATATCACAGGCAAGATTTTTGCGGCTCTCGTGGTTCTCGCCGGACTCGGTGCAACCATCATGACCGCTAAACTCGTGACTGTCCGCAACAGCTGGACCGCGAAGACGCAATCGTTTGAGAATAACTTTAAGACCGCCACGGTCGATGCCCAGAGCGCCCGTCAACAACGTCTCCTGGTCCTCGCCGAACTGGAACGGCTGAATCGCGACTGGGGAACCGATTTCCGCTCTACGGGTGGCGTGCCGACGCAAATCCTTGGCGCGGCTGATGGGCGGCTGGAAGTCGGCCTCGGCTCGAACGTCGGGGTCAAAGAAAAACAAATCATTCACGGATTCGAAGTCCAGGCCGACAACAGCACGATCTACCGCGGTCCGTTCGAGGTCCTCGCAGGAGTTCAGGCCGAACGGTGTGCGGCAGCTCCGAAGTGGCGGATTCGTCCCGGTGAACCGGCCACCTGGCAGGCGGGCCGCTGGCGGTGGCGGAGTGCGGTCCCCGCGGGATACTCGAAGCGATTCGACGACCAGGGGCTGAACTTCACCCGCAGTGACGAAACGCTGGCCGATCGGTCGGCCAGCCTGGCAATCCAGGGGCGCCTGCTCGATGAAACCAAAGTGGCTCTCCAACGCCGGACGGCCGAACTGGTCGGCGGACCCGAACTGCCGCAGGAAGAATCCCTGCCGCAGGAATTCCGGATCGGACTGGTGGCGACGTTGGAAGCGGGTGAAGAGGAACGCAACACCGTCCTGCTCGAGATCGATGACTTGCGTCGTCAGGTCCGGGAAGCCCGCGATGCCATGCAGCGGATTCATGAGGAAAACATCAAGTTGACGGCCCAGTTGCCCCAAGCAACCGGGGCTGCGGCCAACGTCTCACAGAACCGGTAACCCTCCGCCGGGAGAAGGAGTCTCCGCGCGATGGGGCTGGCGAATCGCGAATACTACCGCGACGACGACGATCGGGGTGGCTTTGCTCCCCGCGGGGAGAGCTTTCTCGCAGACACGCCCACCGTTCGCGCCATCCTCGTCGTGACGGTCGTCGCCTATCTCTTGCAGCTACTGGTGGTGCGTTCCGGTGGCCGCGGCGTACGCATCGATCTCCTGGGTGAATGGTTCGGACTGACCTTTGATGGACTGCGCTCTGGGCAACTCTGGCGGCTGGTGACTTACGCCTTTCTACATTCCCGGGCCGATCTCTGGCACCTGATCATGAACATGCTCATGGTCTGGTGGCTGGGAAGCACGCTCGAACGGATGTACGGCAGCCGCGAATTCCTCTGGTTCTATCTGGGCAGCGCGCTGTTCGGGGCGATTGGTCACGTCGCGTGGGGCATCACCTGGGGATTTCCCAGCCCCGTCGTCGGGGCCTCTGGTTGTGCGATGGCGATCATGATGTTGTACGCCATCCATTTCCCGCGGCAGCAAATCTATCTCATGGGGCTGATCCCGGTTGAGATCCGCTGGCTCGTCGCCTTCTACGTGCTGGCCGATATGCAGCCCGTCCTGCTGACGATCTCCGGCGAACAGGTGATGTCGGGAGTCGCCCACGTCGTACATCTGGGGGGCCTGCTTTATGGCTGGCTCTATTATCTAGCGTACCGGTCCGGGTGGCGGTATGAGCGACTCTTCGACGGTTGGGGGAGTTGGTGGCGACGGCTGCGCGCCAGCCGGAGGATGCGTGTCTACCGCCCGGAACCCGAGCCGGACGACATGGAAGCAGAACTCGATCGCGTTCTCGCCAAAATCCACGAACACGGCACCAGGAGTCTGACGCCGCGCGAAGAAAAAATCCTCGCCCGCGCGAGCGAAATCTACAAGCGCCGATCGTAATCCGCTCGATCCTAGCCCCGAGCGCAAGCTCGGGCTGCTTCGAATATCACTCACGCCCGAGCTTGCGCTCGGGGCCAGGTAACACGATCATGACCGGCAACAAACACACACGCTACATGCTTGCCCTCTTCCTTGGCCAAGCCATCGCGACGGCAGCGGAACCAGCCCGTCTGCCGCGGGACCAGCTGCTCCTCGCTCGGGATGCCACCGGTCAACTGCAACCCGTGTCTTCCATCGCGGGATGGCAGTCGCGGCGTGACGAGATCCTCCGCGGATTCCAGTCGGTCGCCGGGAAATTGCCGGGGAATGAGAAACGCTGTCCTCTGGCGATCACGATCGAGGAGTCGATCGACTGCGGCAGCTACGTCCGCCAGCGGATCACCTACGCCAGTGAACCGGGCGGGCGGGTTCCGGCGTATCTCTGTGTGCCGCACGCTGCACTTCGGACAGGGGGCAAGCCGGTCCCGGCCGTCCTCTGTCTGCATCCGACAGATAACGTGAACGGGAACAAGGTCGTCGTCGGGTTGGGCGGGAAAGCGAATCGTCAATATGCCCAGGAACTCGCTGAACGCGGCTTCGTCACACTGTCACCCGCGTATCCGCTGCTCGCCGACTATCAGCCCGATCTCAAGGTCCTTGGCTGGGAGAGCGGGACGCTGAAAGCGGTCTGGGATAACCTGCGTGGACTTGACCTGCTCGACGCCCATCCCGCCGTGCGACACGGATCCTACGGAGCGATCGGGCATTCGCTCGGCGGACACAACGCGGTCTACACCGCCGTGTGCGACGACCGGATCACCTGCGCCGTCTCCAGTTGCGGCCTCGATTCGTACCTCGACTACATGGGAGGCGATCCGAAGCGCTGGCAACCAGAGCAGGGCTGGTGCCAGACCCGCTATTTGCCGCGACTGGCAACCTATGCCGGGCGACTCGAAGCGATCCCGTTCGACTTCCACGAACTGATCGGTGCTCTCGCACCACGCGACGTGCTGATCATCGCCCCAACGCGCGACAGTAACTTCCGGGCCGAGAGCGTTGACCGCATCGCCACCGCTGCCCGACCAGTCTTCGAACTCACCGGCTCTGCCGAACGCCTGACGGTCCTGCACCCCGAAGCCGATCACGACTTCCCCGATGCGGCCCGCCACGCTGCCTACGAACGCCTGGCTCGTGTGCTCAAGGTTGAGGAGAAAGAGGTTTTGCCGCAAAAAGGCGCAGAAGACGCAAATAGGAAGAAAGCATCACCACGAAAGGCACGAATCGACACTAAAGGAATGAGGGAGTTCGAGGAAGCGATGCTGCAAATCCGATGCGGAACAGTCCTGACATCCCCATCCTTTTTCGTGTCCTTTTGTGCTTTTCGTGGTGACCTCTTCCGCCTTCCGTCTTGCCCTGCATGTTGCGGCTGACCCACTTACACGTATTTCTTGATCGTCGGTTCGGGGACGTCCTGCAGCAGGCGTTCGATGACCGCTTCCGAGGTCATGCCTTCGGCCTGGGCCTGGAAGTTCGTGGAGATGCGGTGCCGCAGCACCGGGACCGCGACTTTGCGGATATCGGCCAGGGAGACACTCGGGCGGCCATCCATGGCAGCCAGGGCTTTTCCCCCGGCGATCAGGTATTGCCCGGCGCGAGGACCGGCCCCCCAGTCGACGAGTTCCTTCACGAACTTCGGGGCCGAATCGTCACTGGGCCGCGTGGCGCGGACCAGCCGCGCGATGTAGTTGATGGTGAGTGGTCCGACTTCGATCGCGTTGATCTGTTTCTGCAGATAGAGAATCGACTTCGCCGAGAGGACCTTGCGGACTTCTTTCTTCTCCGCGATCGTCGTCGCCGCGAGGATCTGTTCTTCTTCCGCGAGGTTCGGGTAATCGACCTTCACGTTGAACATGAACCGGTCGAGTTGGGCTTCGGGAAGCGGGTAGGTCCCTTCCTGTTCGATCGGGTTCTGCGTCGCGATGACAAAGAACGGTTCGGGAAGTTTGTAGGTCGTCTGGCCGACGGTGACTTCGCGTTCCTGCATGGCCTGCAGCAGTGCGGCCTGCGTCTTCGGCGGGGTGCGGTTGATTTCGTCCGCGAGCAGAATGTTCGTGAAGACGGGACCTTCGACGAAGCGGAACTCCCGTCGTCCGGCGTCGTTTTCATCGAGCACGTTCGTCCCGGTGATGTCCGACGGCATCAGGTCAGGCGTGAACTGAATCCGCTTGAAGTTCACATCGAGAATCTGGGCAATCGTCGCCACAACGAGCGTTTTTGCAAGACCGGGGACCCCGACGAGCAGGCAATGCCCGCCGGTAAAGATGGCGCCGAGAATCTGCTCGATCACCGCTTCCTGGCCGATGATTACCTTGTGCAGTTCCTCGACCATCAGTTCCCGGTGCTTCCGGAACTTCTCCAGGAACTCATCAAAATCACGTTTTTCAGCCGCCACGGGGACGCTTTCGAAAACAGGCCGGTGAGCCACAGACAGATGACAGGAGTAACGAGTCAGTCAGCAGCGTAACGGAATGCGTTCATCGCGTCACGCGGTGGGGCCGCGGGGGTCGACTTGTTGCAGGTTCTTGGTGGCGAGCGCGCGGTAGCAATCGGGGAGATCGAGGTGGTCCAGAATGCCGGGCACGAAGGACGAGAGCGGCCAGTCGTAACGCTCGGCTGTGGCGATCGCGTGGTAGGAGGTCAGCGCATGTCGCAACGTGATCTGCTTCACTGCGGGGGACAGAACTGCTGCGAAGGTCGCCGGGACCGTTCCCCACTGCGACGCCAGCAGGTGGACTTCGGTGTGGCCCAGGGACTGCAGCCAGGCGAGGACGCGCAGCACGTCCCACGTCCGCTGGCCAGGCATCGGTCGGTCGAGCATGATCCCATGGGCGGCGTAGAAGTAGTCGCTGCCATACGGCGTGAGGAACGTGTTTGTCCCTCCGCACGTGTCCGACCGTGATTCACCGATGCCGCGGACATCCATCGCGTAGACCGGAGTGTCGCCCGCTGTGGTGATCCGCTCTTTCAGCCAGGCGTCATTCCGTAATTCCACATCAACCGAGTGATGCGACACGTACAGGACGCACGGTCCGCTCGCCTGAGGGGGTCGCGAGATGTGCGAACGCGGGCTGAGGCGTGTGACGAGAGCTTCGATTCCCGGTTCAGAAGCGACCGCATACGTCGTGGCAAACGGCAACGGATAGCGTCGATTCCCGGCCCCGCGCAGAATCCGATAGTCCGGAGCGGTCTTCGGTTCCTCGGGCAATCGCAGCACCCTCCGCACAGCTGACTCCAATTCCGCACCCGCCAACTGCGGCCGTTGTTTCGCCAGCGATTCCGCTTTCTCGCGGGTGAAATCGATGATCGTCCGTGACGGAATCTCTGCGACCTGTCCTCGCGGTAGCACCTGCAATGTGGCGTCTCTTTCGATTGTGAGGGCTGGTTCGGTGTGGCCTTGCGCCGCCTTGGTCCAGTGATTGAAGAAGCCGTACATCGCTTCCCGGTTCGGTCGCGAATAGCCGTGCTCGTCGGGGCCGATGTGCAGCCGGACTTTGTCTTCCGCCCCGAGCAGTGTGTAGAGCTTTTTCAGGCGTTGATACGACAGTTCCGAACCGCGCGCATCAAAGTAGTCGCGTTCCTGGGCCATGATGATGACCGGCCGTGGGGCCATTGCTGCCAGGAAGTCGTCATGTTCGATGCCCAGGGACAGAATCCGTGGAGGACACTGCTCGGTATCGGCTGGGAGTTCATTCTGAAAGTTCCGCCGGAACTGCGTCACGGCACAACTCGGAGCGGCCATGGTCCAGCGGCGTTCGAGACCGGCGAGCCACATCGTCATCGTGCCGCCGCCGGAGTTCCCGGTAATCCCGACGTGGTTCGGATCGACTTCCGGTCGGCTCAAGAGATAATCGAGTGCGCGAATGCCATCCCACGCCCGCCAGGTCCCGAAGAATTCGTTGATGAGGAACTGCTGGTTGCCAGCAAGGAGATGCTCTCCCACACCGACACCGACGTGCGATTTTTCCAGATGCTCATCGGGATACTGCAGACGTTCACCTTGGCCGATCGGATCGAAGATCAGCACCACGTAGCCTTGCCGGGCGAGACCCTGCGAGAACGATTGATACGCTTCCGCCGCCTTGCCGTTGGACGAATGTCCGCATGAACCAACGACCGCTGGTCGCGGAATTGGCTTACCCTTGGGGATGTACAGATTGCCCGTCACGAAGAACTCGGGACGGCTCTCGAAGACGACCTTTTCGATCGTGTACGCATCACGGTCCACGATCCCGCTGATCCGCGGCTTGAGCGGTGTCCGCTCGGGAAACTGTCCGAATGACAGTTGAATCTGCTGCCGGACGAAGTCCACGTACGCTTCGGCATCGGCCTTCGACTGCAGCGCAGCTTTGCGTTTCTCGGCGACGGCCGCAGCCCGCGCGATCTGCTGCTCGTAGAACTCGTGGACCATCCGCGTGAATCGATTCAACGGCGGCAATTCGCTCGCAGGAGCCTGCGCCCAGACTCGCTGGGCCACAGTCCCACCCGCCAGCACAGCGGTCGCCAGTCGCACAACGTCCCGACGCGGCAGCCGACGTTCATTCCACAGCATGTTGCAGCCTTGTTGAGTAAGGGTTGAATTGCTTGTGCGCTGAGAGCGTGCCGTCCTGGGAATGCCGACCAGCTCATCGAACAGCCAGTCGTCTACCCTACCGCAAGTCGACACATCATACCAACCGTGCCCACTTCCGATCGCAGCGAACATGGTGGGCCTCGCAAAGCCTCGACCACACCCTGCAAATTCAACTTCCTCGAAATCTACCGATCCTGACCATCCGACCGGCAAGCCGGGATTTTCGGGGAGCCGGTGAGTACAATCCCGGTCCGAATCGGGACGGATCGATCCGGTCTGGAAACCGCATTTTGATGACAATTGCATTCCCGGGCGATCGTTTCGATTTCTGTTGATAGTTCACGCGGGGGGCATGCTGTAGGATCGATGCCGGCTGCAGTGTCGCAGGGAATCGTGTTGCTGAGATATGAGAGTGTCGACGGAGCGCAGGCTGTGTGCCCGTCGTGTGGAGCAGGTGGATGAAGTTTCGCTTTCCGATCGTCATCATCGACGAAGACTTCCGTTCCGAGAACGCTTCCGGCCTGGGTATTCGGGCGCTCGCAGGTGCGATCGAGCAGGAAGGGATGGAGATTCTCGGGGCGACCAGCTACGGCGACCTCTCGCAATTTGCCCAGCAGCAGAGCCGCGCGTCGGCCTTCATCCTGTCCATCGACGATGAAGACCTGACGGGGGGAGCCGATACCGATCCGGTGATCGTGAAGCTACGCCGCTTCATCGAAGAGATCCGCTTCCGGAACTCGGAAATCCCGATCTACCTGTACGGGGAAACGCGGACCTCGCACCACATCCCGAACGATATTCTGCGGCAGCTGCACGGCTTCATTCACATGTTCGAAGATACGCCGGAGTTCGTCGCCCGGCACATCATTCGCGAAGCCCGCGCGTATCTCGACAGCCTGGCCCCGCCGTTCTTCCGCGCCCTGATGCACTACGCTCAGGATGGTTCGTACTCCTGGCACTGTCCGGGACATTCCGGCGGCGTGGCGTTTCTCAAGAGTCCGGTGGGACAGATGTTCCACCAGTTCTTCGGTGAGAACATGCTCCGCGCCGATGTCTGCAACGCCGTCGAAGAGTTGGGACAACTCCTCGATCACTCCGGACCAGTGGCAGCGTCCGAACGGAATGCGGCGCGCATCTTCAATGCTGATCATTGTTTTTTTGTGACGAATGGGACTTCGACCTCGAACAAGATGGTCTGGCACTCGACGGTGGCGTCGGGCGATATCGTCGTCGTCGATCGGAACTGCCACGTCTCGATTCTGCACTCGATCATTATGACCGGGGCGGTGCCAGTCTTCCTGATGCCGACCCGTAATCACCTCGGGATCATTGGCCCGATTCCACTCGATGAATTCCGGCCGGAAAACATTCAGGCGAAGATCGAGGCCAATCCGTTTGCCCGCGAAGCACAGGCGAAGAACCCCGGTCGACGGCCGCGGATCCTCACGATCACGCAGAGTACTTACGACGGAATCATTTACAACGTCGAGACACTCAAGCAGCAGCTCGACGGAGAGATCGGCACGCTGCACTTCGACGAAGCCTGGCTGCCCCACGCGACCTTCCACGACTTCTACAGGGATATGCATGCCATCGGCCGAGACCGCCCGGCACCCAAAAAGTCGATGATCTTCGCGACGCACTCGACACACAAACTGCTGGCGGGGATCTCGCAGGCTTCGCAGATTCTCGTCCAGGAATCGGAAGCGGAATCGCTCGATCGGCATATCTTTAACGAGGCGTACCTGATGCACACCTCGACATCGCCGCAATATGCGATCATCGCGTCCTGCGATGTCGCCGCAGCGATGATGGAGCCTCCCGGCGGGACGTCGCTGGTGGAAGAGTCGATTCTCGAAGCGATGAATTTCCGCCGCGCGATGCGCAAAGTCGACGACGAGTGGGGCCAGGACTGGTGGTTCAAAGTCTGGGGTCCCGAGCGGCTCGCTATCGACGGGATCGGCCATCGTGACGACTGGATGCTGCGGGCCAACGATGCCTGGCACGGGTTCGGCAACATTGCCCCCGACTTCAACATGCTGGACCCGATCAAGGCGACGCTCATCACCCCCGGCCTGGACCTCTCCGGACAGTTCTCTGATACCGGGATTCCGGCCTCGATCGTCACCCGCTATCTCGCCGAACACGGGGTCATCGTCGAGAAGACCGGTCTCTACTCGTTCTTCATCATGTTCACCATCGGAATTACCAAGGGCCGATGGAATACGCTGGTGAGTGCGTTGCAGCAGTTCAAGGACGACTACGACAAAAACCAGAAGATGTGGCGGATTCTGCCCGAGTTCGTCGCGCAATTCCCGCGTTACGAGCAGTACGGCTTAAGGGATCTCTGCCAGCAGATTCACGACACCTACAAAGCCAACGATGTGGCCCGTGTCACAACCGACATGTACCTATCGGTCACGCAGCCGGCCATGAAGCCCTCGGACGCCTTCGACCGGGTGGCCCATCGCGATATCGATCGCGTCGAGATCGACCACCTCGATGGCCGCATTACCGCGGTGCTGCTCACACCGTATCCGCCCGGGATCCCGCTGCTGATTCCGGGGGAACGCTTCAACCCGACGATAGTCCAGTACCTGACGTTTGCCCGCGACTTTAACGAACGGTTCCCTGGATTCGACACGGACATCCACGGTCTGGTCGAGGTGAGCGAACATGGTCGCAAGCGTTATTTCGTGGACTGCATCCGCTCGAATGGCGATCGCCCGACCCACTAACAGCCTGCTTTCAAATCTGACAGGAATGTCTGTCCCACCGAGAGGTAAGTCTTACCGGAGTTCTGGGTGGCACAGACATTCCTGTCTGTGGGCCGGGAGGCATATCCAATAGACTGCTGAGACCACCGACATTCCCTGGTGGTGGAAACTGAGTGAACCGGTCGTAAAAGACCGGATTCAATCCGCCGCATTTTTTCGAGTCGGCTCAGGACTCGTCGATTCACGCAACCGTTCCAGCACAATCTGCGTCATCAACGGGTGCAGACCCAGTGGCGGGCAGAGCGTGAATTCTACTCCGGGGAACTCAGAGGCCAGCTCAGTGCGGGCATCGACGAGGTCATCCGTCACATGGACGCCCGCCGAGAGAAAATATGGCAGCATCCGCACGGAGTTGGCCCCGCGTGCCACGCAGGCCCGACCTCCGGCGAGGATGCTCGGTTCCGTTAATTCCAGGAATCCGACGTCCACGATGCCATACTCTCCCGTCGCGGCAATCCGCTCCGCAAGTCGATACAAATCGGCGTTCGCTTCCGCCCGGCGACTTCCATGCGCAATCAGCAACGCGGCGCGAACAGCGGGAGACGATGACGAATCAGCAGGCATCGGACACTCGTTCATAAAGCCGGGACGCAACAAAGATCGACGACTGCTCGACGCCGCCCGATCACTCCTCTATTCTTGCGGGATCGTCCGCCGCGGCAACTGATCCTTTCGCCGATCCGGGAATTCCTTGCATGAATCGCGAAGAACTGGGCCCCTACCGTTTGCTCGAACAACTGGGCAGCGGCGGAATGGGGAACGTCTTTCTGGCCCGTCATCGCGATTCGGGCGACCTGGTCGCCTTGAAAATTCTGCCGCCGGCGCTGGCACGTGAAGAAGGTTTTGTGCTGCGGTTTCAACGCGAGGCAGAGGCCCTGCAGAAATTGAACAATCCGCATGTCGTGCGGATGCTCGAGAGCGGTGTTGTCGATGACGTCTATTACATCGCGATGGAGTATGTCTCGGGCGAAACGTTGGCGCAGTTTCTGAAACGGGAACGGCGGATTGGCTGGGTGCAGGCCATCGAATTGACGATTCAGCTCTGTTCCGCACTGAAAACCGCCCACGACGCGGGGATCGTCCATCGCGATCTGAAACCGTCGAACGTCCTGCTGACGCGCGAGGGGAAGGCCAAGCTGACCGACTTTGGCGTGGCCCAGACGTATGGCGGCGAAAAACTGACGATTACTGGTGGTGTTATCGGGACCGCGGAATACATGTCGCCCGAACAGGCTCAGGGGCAGCGCGCCACACGCCGCAGCGATCTCTACTCCCTGGGAACGGTGCTCTACACGATGTTAACCGGGCGACCGCCCTTCACAGGGAACAGCCAGGTTGATGTGATTCACAAGCAACGATATGCCCAGTTCGATCCCCCCAGCCGCTACGTCGTCGACTTGCCCGACTGGATCGATACGGCGATGAGCGAACTGCTGGCAAAGAATCCCGAGGATCGTCCTCCCGATGCGTATGTCGTCGCGCGTCGTCTGGAAGACGCACTGGTCCGCAGCAAACGAGAAGTGAACGACCTGACGACCGCTTCCGAACTACCCGTGATCGATCAGACGATCGCCGCAGCGGGTTCTCACGAACGGACCGCGGTGCGAAATCCCGCTCAGGTGGCCCCGCCACCATCGGTGGACGAACCCTGGTGGCAGGCTCTCACCGATAACACGTTCGTCCTGGTGGCCCTCCTGCTGGTGTTACTCGGTGGGACCTGGTATTTCGGCTTGCGGTCGCCGACGCCGGAGCAGCGAGTCGCAGCAGCGCAGCGCGTGTTGAATGAAGAGCCAAGCAGTGACTGGATTCGAGTTCGAGATGAGACACTCCAGCCCTTAGTGAAACAAGATTCGGCCCGCTGGCGGGAGACGCTGGCTCCCATGATCCAGCAGGTAGACGATTACGAACTGGAATCGGCCGTCTTTCCGTCCCGGCGCAAGCTCGGCAAAACTTCGCTGAATGGAGAACTCCTGCGTCAACTTCAGGAAGTCCGCCGCTTCAAAGATGCGGGCGAGACGACGGTTGCTCAAACTCGCATGGCGCAACTCCTGGTCTTGCTCGGGGACGAAGAAGCGGAGAGTGCCGCACGGCGGTTGTTAGAGCGATGGCAGGTGCAACTGGATGACCAGCGGAAGGCTCAACTCTCCGCCAAAAAGATGTTTCTGCGGGATCAACGAGTCGTGGCTGAAAAATTGCTTCCGAGCGATCCCGAGGAAGCACGACGCCGACTGCAGGCGTTGCTCGCGCTTTACGCGAACGATCCTGACGTCGTCAACGAGTACCAGGAGATTCTCCGCGCAACGGGGTTGTCACCAGTCACCCCTGAGTGAAGGGTGGGCCCCGCAAAGCCTCGACCGCACCCTGCAAAGGCCGCAGCGTCACAGACTCATCCGTGCCGAGGGGAGGATCTCCGGCACTTGCTCACTTCCCCGAAGCCGTCGCAATGGCTTCCAATTCTTCCCAGCGTTGATATGCCACTGACAGGCGTTGATGCAACTCTTCCAGTTGCTGCATGGCACGGGCGATGAGGCCGCTCTCCTGTTGATAGAAACCAGGAGCCGCCATCGCTTCCTGCATTGCAGTCTGCTCGGCTTCCCAGTCTTCGATCTGCCGCGGAAGCTGCTCCAGTTCACGCTGCTCTTTGAAAGTCAGCGAGCGTGGTTTGGAAGTTGGGGAGGTGACGCGGGGGGCTTCTTTTCTGGGAGACTCCACAGGGGCGGACGCGATTGTCGGACGTTGCCGCACCCAATCGTCATAGCCTCCAGCATAGTCCTTAACGTTGCCCTCCCCTTCGAAGACCAGCGTCTGGGTGACGACGTTATTCAGGAAGGCCCGGTCGTGGCTGACCAGGAGCACCGTTCCTGGATATTCCCCGAGCAGATTTTCCAGCAGTTCGAGTGTTTCCACGTCGAGATCGTTCGTCGGTTCGTCGAGCACCAGCAAGTTCGACGGCTTGGAAAACAGTCGGGCGAGCAACAGCCGGTTCCGTTCGCCCCCGGAGAGAAACCGGACCAGAGTGCGTGAGCGCTCCGGCGAAAACAGGAAGTCTTCGAGATAGCCGATGATGTGCCGACTGCGGCCGTTGATGACCAACTGGGTCTGGCCATGAGCCACGTTTTCAATGACGGTCTGCTCGTCATCCAACTGAGCGCGCAGCTGGTCGAAATAGCCGATCTCCAGACTCGTTCCTTGTCGAACCGTCCCCGCAGTCGGTGCGAGTTCCCCCAGCAACAGCCGTAGTAAAGTGGTCTTTCCGCAACCGTTGGGACCGATCACTCCGACCTTGTCGCCCCGCATGATGACCGTCGACAGCGAGCGGACAATGTCTCGATCGCCGATCTGATACTGCAGCCCTTGCGTCTGCAAGACGAGTTGTCCCGAGCGTTCAGCTTCCTGATGGAGTTCGACCTGCAGGTTACCAACTTTTTCCCGTCGCTGCTGACGTTCCCGGCGGAGTTGCTCCAGCGCCCGCACACGGCCTTCATTGCGCGTGCGGCGGGCTTTCACCCCTTGCCGCAGCCAGGCTTCTTCCTGCGCCAGCTTCTTATCAAAGAGGGCCTGTTGCCGGTCCTCCGCGGCGAGCGCCTCATCTTTTCGCTGGAGGAACGTCGGATAGTCGCAAGTCCAGTCGAATAGTCGACCCCGATCGATCTCGACGATGCGAGTGGCCAGTCGCGACAGAAACATCCGATCGTGCGTGACGAAGATCAACGTCCCCGTGAACCGCGGCAGAAACTCTTCGAGCCAGCGAATCGCTTCCAGGTCGAGATGGTTGGTCGGTTCGTCGAGGAGCAGCAAGTCGGGATCGATGACCAGCGCCCGTGCGAGTAAGACCCGGCGTTTCATACCGGCCGAGAGTCGTTCAAACCGGCTTGCAGGATCGAGGTCCATCCGCTCCAGCGTCTGATCGACTCGATGCTCCCAGACCCAGGCTTGTTCGGGATCGACCGACAAACTCAAAGGCTCCAAGACCGTCCGCTCGGCTTCGGTCAGCGTTTCGCCGCTGTGGAGTCGATGATGAGCGACGATCGCCGGTCCGTCCGCACCGATCCCGGCTGCGACTTCGTCCCAGATGGTTCCCGTGAGACCGGTGGGGACTTCCTGAATCTGCCGGGCGATCTTCAGGCCAGCCGACTTCTCGAAGACTCCTGCTTCCGGGGCCAGCTCCCCGGCCAACAGCCGCATCAGCGTCGACTTGCCCGCCCCGTTGCGCCCGACCAGCGCGATCCGCTCGCCCCGTTCGACCTGCAGTTCCGCATGCTCCACCAGCGGGCGTCCGCCATAGCCGAACGCCACATCACGCAAACTCAAAGCAGCCATCAGACGGCAGATCCCACAGGAACAAAACACGTATTTTGGATTACTTTACCGCATTGCCAAGCGCACAGCACGGCAGTGCGTCTCAAGTCCATCTCTGGAAGCCCAGTCCATTCCGATGGCTGGGTCTTTTCTCGCCCGGAAAACAACATCGCCCGCCGTGAAGTCCGGTGACGACACGACGGGCGTGAGTTGGTTCAGTTCGATTCAGGATGCGAACTACGCTGCGAGAACATCAACCTCATGCAGTTGCATGACCTGGTCAAGCTTGGTGATTTCGAGGACTTCCCGAATATCACGGCAGGCATTGTAGAGGTGCAGCTCGACGCCGAGTTTGTGCAGCGAGGCGAGCAGGCCGAGCAGGCCGCTCGGGATGATCCGCACGCCGGTCAGGTCGACCGCGAGGTTCGTGCAGTCATGTTCACGGACGAGCGCGACGAGTTCGTCGCGACATTCCGCGACGTTCACATGGTCGAGAACCTCCCGACCACCGAAGCCGACGACCGTGAGCGGCCCCGCTTCATAAACTTCCAGATTGGCTGACAATTGCATCGAAGAGTCCCCAGACGAGAAGAGAAAGATCGACAGAACACATCGCGACCGGGAAGGGAATGGGGCAGCGGTCGCTCTGCCCCGAAAAGGACACCGAGACATCCGGATTGAAAATGGATGCTCGTTGCGATGGACTTCGTCCATTCTGTACGCAACCGTTGCGCCAAAAACGGGAAGATTTCGGCAGATTCGTTGTAAAGACTGGCTGAGCTACCGTTTAAGACTCTTGCGAGACTTGTTCACCCACTGGCTTACGGCGGAAACATCGTGTACGGTTGAGCGTGATGCATCATTTCGCAGCAGCAGTGTCGCGATTTCACCAACTGCGAGAGCACCTGAAGGCCCCTGAGATCAGGAGAGTGAAGCATGGGACGAAGTACCGGGGGAGCCCGCAGACCTGCGACCAAGTTCCCGCATTTGCAGAAGCAGATGCAGAAGAACACCCAGACGAAAATCCGCCTGCAGAAGCCACCCAAAAAGTCAAAGCCCTGACCGAACAACCACCATGAACGCGCGGATTCTCGTGGCTCAACATCTCGGTTGAGCCCGTTCATCCGGCCACACTCCCCACCCCAAAGGGGACCGCCGGGCCTTCGAGTTCCGTTCCTGGGCGGGACAACTCCAAGGTGAATCGACTATCATTGATACGTCTGCGACCGCTGGGAAGCGCGGCGCTCTGATCCAACGTGAGGTGCACCTGTGAAGTCTCTCCCGCTGATTCGACTCTTAGCGTGTGGTGCCTGCACACTCGCTGTTTTTTCGACATCTGTCCTGTACGCACAGCCTGCGGCCAAGCCCCTGCCTGCCGACCACGCGCAGCGGATGGAACGTGGCCTGGTCCAATTCCAGAAAGAGGTTGCGGGGATCCTGAAGACGCACTGCGTGAAGTGCCACGGGGGCGAAAAGTCGTTCGGCGATTTCGATCTGGCGACCCGCGAAGGGCTTCTCAAGGGAGGCGGCAGCGGCCCGGCCGTTGTGCCGTTTCACCCGGAAGAGAGTCTGCTCTATAAACTCGTCACGCATGCTGACGAACCGAAGATGCCGGAAGAAGGGCCGAAGCTCTCTGACGCCAAACTCGCGTTACTGAAGAGCTGGATCGAAAACGGTGCCCCATACGACCAACCCCTGATCGCGGGGAAGAAGCCGCCGCGCGACGGGAGCATCATCACCGAGGAAGACCGGGCGTGGTGGGCGTTTCAACCACTCAAAGCCCAACCCCTGCCCACCGGTCCACAGCCGCATCCGGTCGATCGGTTCATCGCTGCGAAAGCCGCGACCGCGAACCTGTCGATTCCCGCGGCAGCCGATCGCCGGACGCTCATCCGACGGGCCACGCTGGAACTGACCGGACTCCCTCCCACGCCGGAAGACCTCGAAGCGTTTGAGCGTGATGCATCGCCGGATGCCTGGAAGAAGCTGGTCGACCGGTTGCTCGATAGTCCGCATTATGGCGAGCGCTGGGCCCGGCACTGGCTCGATGTCGCCCGCTTTGCTGAGTCCGCGGGGTTCGAACATGACTATGATCGTCCGGGGGCCTGGGCATTCCGCGATTTCGTCATCAAGGCGCTCAATCAGGACATGCCGTTCAACCAGTTCGTGCATTGGCAACTCGCGGGAGATGAATACGCCCCGCAAGATCCACTCGCACTCTCCGCGACAGGCTTTCTGGGAGCCGGCGTCTTCCCCACGCAGATCACCGCGAACGAAGTGGAACGCACGCGTTACGACGCACTCGACGACATGCTCTCCACAACCGGTTCCGCGTTCCTTGGGCTGACGATCGGTTGTGCCCGCTGTCACGATCACAAATACGACCCGATCCCGGTACGCGACTATTACCGGATGCTCTCAACGTTTACAACGACCGTGCGCAGCAACATCGACGTCGAACTCGATCCCGAAAAAGCCCAGCGCGATCGCGACGCCTGGCAGGCGGCTCATGCGCCGCTTGTCGCAGCTGTCGCCACGCGGGAAGCGGCCCTCCAAATCGAGTTTGCGGAGTGGTTGAAGACCGGGGCGAAGCTCAGTGCGTCCGCTTCATGGAGCGTGCTCGATCTGGCCGAGATCAAGTCGCAGGCGGGCGCGAAGTTCAAGAAGCTCGACGATGGTTCATACCTCGCCGAAGGACCGAACGGGGCCCAAGATACCTACACACTGACAGCGAACACCGGCTTGAAATCGTTGACGGGACTGCGACTGGAAGCCCTCGCCCATCCGTCCATGAAAGCCAACGGTCCGGGACGTGCCCCCAACGGCAACATCGGCCTGAGCAAGATCACTGCTGCCATCGCGCTCAAAGATGGATCCGAACAACCGATCACGTTGACGAAGCCCCAGGCGACCTTCGAGCAGAACAAGAGCAGCCTCTCGATTGCCGGATCGCTCGATGACAATCCTTCGACCGGTTGGGCGGTTGATCCGCAGTTCGGGAAAGATCACGCGGCGGTCTTTACCTTCGCCGAGCCAGTCACGCTGCCGGAAGGAGCCGCGCTGAAAGTGACGCTCGACTTCCGGGTGAACGGTCAGCACAACATCGGCCGGCCGCGGTTGTCGGTCATTGCCGATGTGGAACCGAAACTCGAACTCGACACGATTCCCGCGGCCGTCGCTGAACTGCTGACCAAGGTCAACGGAGCCAAGCCGCAACCCCTGGCCGATGCCGAGCGGCAGACGCTCTTCGACTGGTGGAAACGCCGTGATGCGATGTGGCGTACATTGCAGGCCAAGGTCGATACGCACACGGAACAACAACCAAAGGGGACCACGACGATTCTGGTCTGTGCCGAGGGCTATAAGCCGATGCGGCATCACTCACAAGGGGCCGACTTCTTCGAGGAGACGTACCTGCTCGATCGCGGGAGTGCCGACCGTAAACGCGGCGTGGTCACACCCAGCTTCCTGCAGGTGCTGATGAAGACCCCGGATCAGGAAGCCCGCTGGACGTGGACGCCGCCGGAGAAATCGCAGTTCTCGGGCCGCCGCCGTGGCATGGCCGAGTGGCTGACCGACGTGGAACACGGTGCGGGAGCGCTCACGGCCCGCGTGATCGTGAATCGACTCTGGCAGCACCACTTCGGAACCGGCATCGTCGCCACGCCGAACGATTTCGGCCGGACAGGGACAGCCCCCACGCATCCGGAACTCCTCGACTGGCTCGCGAGTGAACTGATCCGCGAGAACTGGAAATTGAAGCCGATCCATCGCCTGTTGATGACCTCGGCGACCTATCAGCAACGTCCGGCACCCGCCCACACCGCCAGTTCCGATCCCGGCGCCGCACTCTTTGTGAAGCGACTCCCACAGCGGCTGGAAGGGGAAGCGTTGCGTGACAGTCTGCTCGCAGTCTCTGGAAAACTCGATCCGACGATGTACGGTCCCGGCACCAAAGATGAACGGAGTCTGCGCCGCAGCATCTACTTCACGATGAAACGGAGCCAGCTCATCGGTTCGATGGTCGTCTACGATCAACCCGAACCGCTGGTCAGTCAGGGAAGCCGTCCAACAACGACCGTGGCACCGCAAGCCTTGCTGCTGATGAATGGACCGCAGGTCCGGGACTGGGCAGAAACATTCGCAAAACACGTCCAGCAGCAGGCGGGGACTGCAGCACAGCCAGCCGACTGGATCAACCGAGCCTATCAGGTCGCACTCAATCGCCTTCCGACCGCTGTAGAACGCCAGGAAGCGATCGACTTCATCAACACGCAAGCGGCCAGTTATGCCAGCGATGCGAAAGCCACAACGCTGGCTCTGGCATTGGCCGACTTCTGCCAGATTCTGTTCGCGTTGAATGAGTTCGCCTACGTCGATTAACCCGGAGTGTCCGCTGCCCGGACCTCTGCCTGACTGATCCAACTTTGCGATGACACAACGGTCCGCACAGCGGCCCCTACGCATCACGGGAGACGACATCATGAACGAGAGCCTTTACGACCGACGCGCATGGTTACAGCGGGCCGGTGGCGGGTCCGGATGGCTGGCTCTCACCAGCATGCTGGCGCAGCAGGAAGGTTGGGGAGCGGCGACGAACAGTTCGCTGAATCCGCTCGCCCCCAAACCGTCCCACTTCCCCGCCAAGGCGAAGTCGGTCATCTGGATCTTCATGAACGGCGGCCCGAGCCACGTCGATACGTGGGACTATCGCCCCGAACTCGTCAAACGCGATGGGCAGACCCTCGACGGCTTCGACACCAAGACCGGCTTCTTCCCCGGTTCCGTCGGCCCGTTGATGAAGTCACCCTTCGACTGGAAACAGTGTGGCGAAAGCGGCACCTGGGCGAATGATCTCTTCCCGAATCTGTCGCAGCATGTCGACAAGATGGCGTTCATTCATTCGTGTCACACCAACTCGAATAACCACAGCCCGGCCCTGTTCATGATGAACACCGGCGTCACGCGGATGGGCAACCCGTGCGTCGGTTCGTGGGTCACCTACGGCCTCGGTTCCGAGAGTGACAGCCTTCCCTCGTTCCTGGTGATGTCCGACCCGTTGAACCGCGGCCTGCCCAAGGGGAATGCTCTGAATTGGGGCGCGGGCTTTCTCCCGAGCATCTATCAGGGGACGTGGCTCAAGCCGCAGGGAGAACCGATCGACAACTTGAAGCCGCCCGCCGGTCTCAACGGATCGAGGCAGCGGGCGCAACTCGATCTCCTGGCGAAGTTGAACCAGCAGCACCTGGAACACTCAGCTGCCGAGACCGAACTGGCGGCTCGCATCGAGAGCTTCGAACTCGCATTCCGCATGCAGACCGCCGCACCGGAAGCCCTCGACGTGACCCGTGAACCGGAACACATCCAGAAGGCATACGGTCTCGATCAAAAGCACTGTGCCCACTTCGCGTCGCAATGCCTGATGGCCCGGCGGTTCGTCGAACGGGGCGTCCGGTTTGTGCAGATCTACTCCGGGGGGATGGAGAATCAGCAGAGCTGGGACTGTCACGCCGATCTGGTCGGCAATCATCGCGGCTTTGCGAAAGAGGCTGATCAGCCAATCGCCGCCCTGTTGAACGATCTCTCCGAGCGGGGCCTGCTGGAATCGACACTGGTGATCGCTGCGGGGGAATTTGGCCGACTGCCGGTCGCCCAGAAAGGGGACAAGCCCGGCCGCGATCACAACCCGCACGCCTTCACCGCGTGGCTGGCGGGTGGCGGAACGAAGGGTGGCTTCCACTACGGCGAGACCGACGAAATCGGTCTCAAGGCGGCAGTCGATAAGGTGAGCGTCCGCGATTTCCACGCCACGATTCTGCATGCCCTCGGCCTCGATCACGAACAACTGTCCTACAAATTCCAGGGCCTCGACCAACGCCTGACAGGGGTTGAGCACGCCCGCGTGGTCAAAGAAATCTTCGCGTAGGGTTGGCTGTGCCCACCGATTTCTGATCGACCAATATGAACCGTTGATTCGCCAGAAAATGGTGGGCACAGCCCACCCTACAAGAACCGTCGGAGCCTCAGTGATGTGGCGTTCGTGTTTGTCAGTGATCAGCGTCGTGGCCATCATCTCGATGACTGCGACGGCAGATGAGCCGCGGTTGTCGTTCAATCGCGACATTCGGCCGATCCTGTCCGATGCCTGCTTCCAATGCCACGGCCCCGATGACCAGCAGCGGAAGGCGGGGTTACGGCTCGATCATCTCGAAGGGGCACTCGCTGCCGCCGAGTCTGGTGCGAAGGCGGTCGTGCCGAACGATGCCTCCGCGAGCGAACTCTGGAAGCGGATCACTTCGACGGATGCATCTCTCGTCATGCCGCCGCCGAGCACAGGAAAACAGCTCACTGCACAACAGCGAGAAACCCTTCAGGCCTGGATCAATCAGGGGGCGGCCTACGAAGGACACTGGGCGTTTCAACCGATCGTCCGTCCGGGACTGCCGGAAGTGCAGCACCCTGATCGGGTCCGCACACCGATCGATCGATTCATTCAGTCGCGACTGGAACAGGCGGGGTTGACGCTCGCCGCGGAAGCGGACAAATCGACATTGCTGCGCCGCGTCACACTCGATTTGACCGGCCTGCCACCGACACCCGCCGAACATGCGGCTTTTCTCGCAGATGCGTCTCCGGAAGCGTATGAACGGGTCGTCGATCGACTCCTCGCTTCACCCCGTTATGGCGAACATATGGCCCTGGCGTGGCTCGATATGGCCCGCTATGCCGATAGCAACGGCTTTCAGGTCGACAGCAGCCGCTATCAATGGCCGTGGCGCGACTGGGTCATCAACGCCTACAATCGCAATCTCCCGTTCGACCGCTTCACTATCGAGCAGCTGGCGGGCGACCTGCTCCCCGAGCCGACGACCGATCAACTTGTGGCGACAGGCTTTCAGCGGAACCATCGCCTCAACGGCGAAGGGGGGATCATCGCGGAGGAATGGCGTGTCGAGACGGTGATCGATCGCGTCGAAACGACCGGCCTCACATGGCTCGGCCTGACGTTGAACTGCTGCCGCTGTCACGATCACAAGTACGACCCGATCACCCAGCGGGAGTTTTACCAGCTCTTCGCGTTCTTCAATAACATCGCCGAGAGTGGCACGCTGCAAGGCGAATCGAAGAATACGGATCCGATCCTCGCCGTGCCGTCTCCGGAACAGCAGGCGAAGCTCGATGAGTTGATCGCCGCCCAGCAGACCGCCGAGCAACGCGCGGCCGAAGCCCGCAAACAACTCCCGGACCTCGTCGCGGCCTGGGAACCCAAGTTCGCAGAGCAGTTGAATACACAAATGGAAGTCTGGCAGCGGCTGGTCCCCCAGACCGTGCGTTCCCTCGGTGGAGCGACCTTGACGCTTCAGGACGATGGCACGTATCTCGCCTCGGGAAAGAACCCGCCGCAGGATACCTATGAGATCCTCGCTCCTCTCGCGTCGGGTGACTTCTCGGGTGTGCTGCTGGAATGTTATCCCGATCCATCCCTCCCGGAGCAAAGTCTCGGGCGCTATCCAAACGGGAATTTCGTCCTCTCGGGTGTGGAAGCGGAGATCACGGCTCCTTCGCTGACATCGCCGCTCACCGCGCGGTTCATCAAAGCGGAAGCTGATTACTCGCAGAAAGGCTGGGAGATTGGTTTCATCACCAAGCCAGCCGCGGGCAAAGGTTGGGCAGTGGATGGCCCGACGAAAAAGGAACCGCGAACGGCGTTGTTCCTCGTCGAACGACCGCTGACCGTTCCAGCCGAGGCCCAGCTCACGATTCGCTTGAAGCATGCGGCTCTCAACCAGCACAACATCGGACGCTTTCGGCTTTCTATCACCAGTCAACCACCCGCTGCAGTCAGCCTGAAGGGCGTGGACTATCCGGCCAATCTCCGCGCCGCGTTCGCCATCCCCCGCGATCAACGGAAGTCTCCGCAACAGAAAATCATCGACGATTACTTCCGCACACAGGTTGATAACCCGGTTCGGACTGCAGAATCTGCCATCACGCAGGCGAAACAGGCTGCGGAGGCTTATCGGAAACAACTCCCCAGCGTGATGGTGATGCGCGAAGGTCAGCCCCGGCAGGCGAAAATTCTGTTGCGTGGCCAATATGATCGTCCTGGCGATCCGGTGACTGCCGGTCTGCCCGCCTTCCTCCCGGCCATGCCGGACGGGGCCCCGCTCAATCGACTCGGACTCGCCCAGTGGATTGTCAGTCCACAGCAGCCGCTCACCGCGCGGGTCTGGGTGAATCGGACGTGGGAGCGACTGTTCGGTACCGGGATCGTCAAGACGAGTGAAAACTTCGGCTCGCAGGCCGAGTTCCCCAGTCATCCCGCGTTGCTCGACTGGCTCGCTTTTGAGTTCATGCAGCCTTTCGTATCTCCTCAGGTCGATGGTTCCCCCGCGCAGCCGTGGGATATGAAAGCGTTCCATAAGCTGATCGTGATGAGTGCCGTCTACCGGCAGTCGTCACGCGTCGACCGTGCGATCGCTGAGCGTGATCCCGAAAACCGGCTGCTCGCCCGTGGTCCCCGCTTCCGCCTTGCGGGGGAAGTCATTCGCGATTCGGCGCTCTTCTCCAGTGGGTTGCTGGTCGAGAAGCTTGGCGGACCGAGCGTACGTCCTTATATGCCGGAGGGCGTCTGGGATGAGACGAGCCGCTATGGAGACCTGCGGAACTATCGCGCTGATGACAGTCCCGGACTCTATCGCCGTTCGCTCTACACCATCTGGAAGCGCACCGCAGCCCCCCCTTCGATGCTGCTGTTCGATGCCCCCAGCCGCGAAATCTGCACGGTGAAACGGTCCCGCACGAACACGCCGTTGCAGGCATTGTCGCTGATGAACGAGATCACCTACGTCGAAGCGTCTCGCAAACTCGGCGAACGGATGCTCACGCAAGGGGGCCAGACCGACGCCGAACGGATCGCCAACGGACTGCAGTGGGTCCTCGCGCGACCGGCGAAACCAGCGGAAGTCGCTGTGCTGGTGGCCGGGCTCACCGCCGATCGGAAGCTCTTCGAACAACGGCCGGATGATGCCAAACAGTTCCTCACAGTCGGCGCATCGCCTGTCCCGCTGAACCTCAACCAGGCGGAACTCGCCGCGTACGCCCTCACTGCGAATGTGCTCCTGAACCTCGATGAAGCGGTGACCCGCGAATGATGAGAGATCCCATGGACGATCTACACGAATCGCAGCACTCCCGGCGCTGGTTCCTCCAGCAGACGGCTGCCGGAGCCGTTGGCACGGCGGCTCTTGCCACTCTGTTGGCGTCCCCCGCATCAGCCGCAACGCCGCCGCACGCCAAGGCGAAGCGGATCATCTCGCTATTTCAATCCGGTGCGCCGTCGCAGATGGATCTCTTCGACCCCAAGCCAGGGTTGGAAGCGCATCGTGGCGAAGACCTGCCCGACTCCATCCGTCAGGGACAACGCCTGACAACAATGACCTCCGGCCAGGCGAAGTTCCCCGTCGCTCCGTCGATCTTCAAGTTTGCCCAGCATGGTCAGGGGGGACTCTGGTTCAGCGAACTGCTACCGAGGATGTCGAGCATCGCGGATGAATTCTGCATGATCCGCACGATGCACACCGAGGCGATCAACCACGATCCGGCGATCACGTTCTTCCAGACCGGTTCACAACTCGCTGGTCGCCCCAGCATCGGCTCATGGCTCAGTTATGGGCTGGGGAGCGAGAACCAGGACCTGCCGGCGTATGTCGTGCTGACCTCGTTCGGCAGCGGTCGTCCCGATGATCAGCCCTTGTACGATCGCCTCTGGGGCGCGGGCTTTCTGCCGTCAAAGCATCAGGGGGTGAAGTTCCGCAACAAGGGAGATGCGGTCCTCTATCTCTCCAATCCCCCAGGGATTGATCGTCCGCAGCGGCGGGCGATGCTCGATCGGCTGTCAGCCCTGAACCAGGCCCACCATGCAGACGTCGGCGATCCCGAAATCCAGACCCGCATCGCCCAGTACGAGATGGCCTTCCGCATGCAGGCGAGCGTCCCCGAACTGCTCGACTTCTCGCAGGAACCGGAGCACATTCTGGATCTTTACGGCCCCGACGTGAAACGCCCGGGCAGTTATGCAGCGAACTGTCTGCTGGCCCGCAGGCTCGCCGAACGCGATGTCCGCTTCGTGCAGCTCTTTCACATGGGCTGGGATCATCACGGCGGCTTACCCAATGCCATCCGCGGACAATGTCGCGATACCGACCAGGCGACGGCGGCCCTGCTCATCGATCTCAAGCAGCGCGGATTGCTCGAAGACACGCTCGTCGTGTGGGGCGGGGAATTCGGCCGCACGATTTACTCGCAAGGGGGCCTCACTGCCGAGAACTACGGTCGCGACCATCACCCACGGTGCTTCACAACACTACTGGCCGGAGCGGGAGTGAAGACCGGGACAACGTATGGCGAGACGGATGATTACTGCTATAACATCGTCCGTGACCCGGTCCATGTGCACGACCTGAACGCGACGCTGCTGCATCTCCTCGGTGTCGAGCACACGCAACTCACCTATCGATACCAGGGCCGCGATTTCCGTTTGACGGATATCCATGGCGAACTGGTGCGTGGGGTGATGGCGTAGGGATGTCAGTGGTCAGTGGTAGAAGCGATCGGAATTAGTGATGCATCCGCCACAAAATACTCCGTTCGCGATCACACTCGCCTCGTGGAGTGGAGCAGCAGTGCTATTTGCCGCGACGTGTCGATTGCTCTCGACTGGCCACTCCGTGATGGCAGATCGAGCGGGTTGGCCGAGCGTCATTGGGTTCGGAATCCTCGCGTTGAGTGGAGCTATCGCCCTGA
The DNA here is from genome assembly GCA_044229335.1 of Planctomycetaceae bacterium. Classification (GTDB taxonomy): domain Bacteria; phylum Planctomycetota; class Planctomycetia; order Planctomycetales; family Planctomycetaceae; genus DSVQ01. Next base: position 41,874 of record JBGATC010000029.1, read on the forward strand.
CCGGGGCAGCCCTGGCTTCACGGCCATGTCGTCAACCCCCGCCTCCTCCGCCACCCCCACCCCGTCATGAACACTGAGCTTCCAGATCTCCCGATGCTGATCACTGCGGACGGCGGTAGCGGACGATACGAATGCTGCCGCTGTAGTCGCCTCTTGCGAATTCAGCCTGCATCCAAGCCAGCGAACGGGCTTCGCTTCCCCCACCTGAACCCGCACCGATCAGCGGGAACGCGATCGACTGAAAGCCGTGTTGAGTGGCCAGTGACAGCGCATTGCGGACCGAGTCTCGGATCGAACGTTCCGATGACCGCCAGAAGAGGTTGATCCCCGCGACGTGAATGATTCCGCGGAACGGCAGGGTCCCGGCTCCGGTCAACACCGCCCCGCCGAGCGGGATCGGACCCATCCGGCCTAACTCGCGAAACGGGGCCAGACCACCTCGACGCTTGATCGCCCCCGAAACTCCCTGCGGCAGCAGCAGCCACCAGGGGATCACGTTGCGATTCCAGGCATTGACGATCACCTCGACGTTCTGTTCGAGCAGATCGCCCTCGACGAGTTCTACGATCATCTCTGTCTTCGTAAACTAGACGGTCTACAGCGACCTTGCGGGTTCTGACGATAATAGCATGCCCGGTACGTCACCGGACCCCGGTCGTGTCCTGAGTCTCAACGTGCAACTGCTCATCCGAACGTCGTTTACGACCGTCGCCATCATTTGCCTGTTGTCGACGACAGGGCAAGTTCGCGCCGAGGATATCGCACTCCCATCGGCAGCCCTTGCCGATTCTCAGCCCGGCGATGAAGCGGTGACAGCGGGCTATGCCTTGCCGCCACCGGCCGCTGAAGCATGGGAAGACGAACTCTCGTCCTTAAGGCAGCGGCTGGCGATCCTTGAACAGGCTGACAAAAAACGGACGACCGCCGAACAGGAAAAGAAATCGGCCGATGCGAAAAAGCCGACCGTGAAATGGACCGGTCAACTGCAGGCCGACAGTTACTGGTTCAACCAGGGTCCCGAAAGTCGTGCGGCTTACGGCGACATTGAAAACGGTGAGGCGTTTCGCCGCGCACGGTTCGGTATGTTTGGCGATTACGGACCAACGTCTTACCGCATCGAGCTGGATTTCGCGCAAGCGGGACGACCGACGTTTCTCGATGTCTGGACCGGTTTGGACACCCCCTGGTTTGGGAAAATCCGCGTCGGACATTTCTTCGAGCCATACGGACTGGAACGCATGACCTCGAACCGGTTCACGACGTTCATGGAACGATCGACCGGTGACCAGGCCTTTTCTCCCGTCCGTAATCTGGGAGTGATCTCGAACAATGTCTGGCTGGAAGATGAGCGGGCCACCTCGGCCATTGGCGTTTTCCGTAGCGATAGTGATGTCTTTGGCGATGACGTGGGCGACAACTTCGAATCTTCATTGACTGGTCGAGTGACGTGGCTCCCGCGTTACGAAGATCAGGGCCGCGAATACATACATCTCGGCTTTGCGTTCAGTGCCCGGGGAGCCAACAACGAGACCGTTCGCTTCCGCGCAGAACCGGAAGCCCGAATTGGTGCAGTGGCGATCGGAAACGTCCCCTTCTTCGTGGATACGGGCAACATTGCTGCCCGGAGTTATGAACTGCTTGGGTGGGAAGCGGCCTGGATTCACGGACCGTTGTCTGTGCAGTCGGAGTTCATGCTGACATCGGTGCAGTCGAAGGCGGATGGAACGCTGTATTTCAATGCGTTCTATCTCACGGCCAGTTATTTTCTGACGGGGGAACACCGCCCGTACCGCAAAGACCAGGGAACGTTCGATCGCGTGCTGCCAAGTCGGGACTTCCTGCAATACGCTGGTCAGCCGCAGGATCGGTGCTTTGAGAGAGGACCCGGCGCGTGGGAGATTGCGGTTCGTGCTTCGCAACTCGATTTGAACGATGCGACGGTCAACGGCGGACGGCTGACCGATCTCACGATCGGCCTGAACTGGTACCTCAATCCGTACCTGCGGGTGACGTCAAATTACATCCGCGCGTGGTCCAACGTTGCGATCGGTGATCACATCGCAACCGACATTTTCGCGATTCGCGTCGGTTATGAATTCTGATGACCCGTACCGCCCGTCAGGCAATGTCTCCATGATGCTCCGCAGGGCCGGATCGAATTGGTGTTCGGGAGCTTGGGGCCATCCCGCTCATCACGCGGAGCGTGATGGCTACTTTGTATCGACCACGCGGAAGGTGTCGTTCTTTTTGTAGGCGAGGGTGGGTCCCCCCGCGGTGGTGAACTCGATGTGACAGTCGAGCAGCACGCCGACAGCAGCGTCAGCCGGGATGTCAATCTCGGCAGTGACGACGTTCCCCTGGCGTTTGATCGACTGGGCTTCGTACGGACCAATCTGTACCCAACTGGGGGCGTCGGTCGGCACTCGACCGCGGCGGGCCTGATCGGGTGCCAGCGTCAGAGTGACCGTATGCGTCTGGCCGCGGACGGCATTTCCCGGTTTCACCGCGGTGATGACCTGGTCCATGCGGCTGGTCCCTTCCGCATTGTTCGTGATCGCTCCGGTTCCGGCCCGGCCCAATCCGCGATTGTTCGAGATTTCCGGTACACCGGCATACCCGCCGATGATGTAAGGGAACCGCCCGGGCGTGACGTGATAGTGGTACCCCCGTTCCGGATCTTCGTGGCCGTTGCAGACATCGAGCGCGTTCGAGCCTTTCAGATCGCGGGCCATCACGCCGGCCGATTCATACGGACCGTAGATTGGAAAGCCATCGAACGCGAAGCCGAGGATCGGCGAATGCTGCTTTCCATCATCCGAGAAGGGCGATTTCACGCAGCTGGGATACTTGTGATAGTGATAGACGCCGGTCTGCTGGGGATGTCCACAGCAGGAATCGAGCCAGACTTCGGAGTAACCTTCGACCGCGTTCATGCCTCCCTGCTCGAAGGGATTGAAGAAGACCACGCCGTTGAGTGCCACGCCGATCGGACCCATCGGCAGCCGTGTGATCTGTGCCGCTTTCTGTGGTTTCAGCGGCAGCTTGAAATGAAAGTCCTGCACGAGAATCCGGTTCGGATTGCCGCTGTTCGGGAAGATCGCCGTGGGATGGTTGGGATATCCCTGGCTGTCAATCAACAGATACCGCGCGTCGTGACTCAGCCGCAGGTTGTCGATCCCGTCCTTGTTCGAGTCTTTCAGATGATACGAGAACAGGTCGAGATTTCTGCCGCCGTCACGGTACAGATAGAGCGGCTGCTCACCTGTCTGCCTGGACCAGAACCCGCCGATCGCTGTCGGCTCGGCTGCCGATGTCGCTCCGGCAGAGAAGAGGACCGCCAGCATCCACAGCAACCGAGGTTCAACCGAGATGGATCGAAGCAGCATCGGGAATCTTTCTCGTGAAATCGGAGACGCCGACCACTCTGGGCGATGCACGTGCGCAGTCCGAGAGGGACAGGAACATCAAGCATCTCCATCGCATTCACCAGAAAACGCCGCACTGGCGAATCAATCCACAGCAAATCGGTGTGAAGACCATTTTTAGGCGATCTCACAGACCCAATTCTGCAGCATGCGGCTGGAGTGCAGCAATACAGAACTCGACATGCTCGTCGAAATCGACGCCGAGATCAGCGGCTCCCTGCAGGAGATCGCTGCGGGGGACCGCCGCCGCAAAGCTCGCGGTCTTCATCTTTTTGCGGACGCTCGACGCCTTCATGCCGACGAGCCGTTCGGGACGCACCAGGGCACACGCTGTGAGAAATCCGCTCAGTTCATCACAGGCATAGAGCGTCTTGTCGAGGCGCGAGACACGCGGGAAGCGATCCTGCAGATCATCCGCATGGGAGAGAATGGCGTAGATGACTTCTTCCGGATAGCCCCGGTCCCGCAAGATCACTGATCCTTGCAGCGGATGGTCGGGCGTCGTTGGCCAGCGTTCGTAATCGAAGTCGTGCAGCAAACCGACCGAGCCCCACAGGTCTTCATCTTCGCCGAACTTCCGGGCATAGGCCCGCACGGTCGCTTCGACGGCGAGCATGTGGCGGACCAGATTCTCGTTCTTCACGAACTCGCGAACCAAGGCCAGGTCAGCATCGTGTGCCATCGTTCACGCCTGATCTTCACCGCGGACTGACTGACCCCTGCGACTCACCTGACTCAGTCTTTTCGGGCCGTCGTCACCAGCGTCCGAAAGGCTTCGCGATACTCGGCAACCGTTTCACGCGGGCCGGTCAGCTTCACAAAGAAGTTGGCGGGACCGGTTGGAATCACCGCCCCCAGCATCGTCGATTTCGGTTGTGGAGCACCGCCGCCAAACCCATCACGGAACGAGCCATGGAGTTCAATGATTCGAGCAGGTTCCCCGCCAATGGTGATCGTTTCTTCCTGCGGAGCGGGATCGTCGGCCCCACGGGTGAACTGACCGCGCCAGCGGTCGATGTTGGCATCCATCCCCCCGCCTGCCGATGACATCGTGAGTCGGGCGGTCCCCCCTGGTCCATTCAACCGGTACTCCGCCTGAATGAACTCGCTCGCCGGGGCACGCTCTTCCCAACCGGCGGGAATGGTGACGGTGATTCCTTCGAAGGAGCGCTCTTTGGCTTCCGTCAGCACAGTCCCGGCAGCATCGCCGTCTTTGGTAGCCTCCGCCTGGGGAGCAGCCGGCGCCGTCGGAACGGGCGGTGCAGGCGCCTCGGACCGGCTGCTGCCACAGCCAGTGAGAGTGCAGGCCATCAAACAACAGCATGCCCACGCAGACCAGCGGATGCGATTCATCGGGAGTTCCTCAACCCGACGAGAAACACGAGTCCGCCGGGAATTGACCATCGGACAGTCTACCGTGGTTTGTTCGGTTTGGCGGTTTCTTTCTTCGGTTTGCGACGACGCTGCGGCAACTTCTTCAGTTCCGCTGCATCGACCACCCAGCCGCGACACTCCGGACTGCCACAGAGACAGGGAATCGCCCCCTCGACACTCCAGGCGTAATCGATTGTCAGTTCTTCGCCCGGAGCCAGCGGTCGCAGTGTTTCCACTTCCACCCCTGACGGAGCGGGCGATCCGTCTTCGTACTGCTGATCGACGAGGACCAGTCGGCTGTTCGGAGTACAGCAGTGATTCAGGTAGCGGAACGGAGCATGGGGCTCCAGGGTGAAGTTGTTCCCCAGATCGATCGCATACGATGACGCGTACTCGGGATCATCGATCACGCGGCCGCGGACCGTCCCCACTGTCGTCTTCGCTGGAATCGCATCCCGTGCGAAGACCCCTTTGCCGAAAGAGACCGTCCCCACTCGCACCCATCTGGTCAACGTTGGCATCGTGCACCCAGTCTGCGGAATCGTTCCGAAGGCGAATCGTGGCTAGCGCTGCCTTTCTGATTCGCAATGCCAAGACGATACCAATCAGCAGAAGAAGTTCAACGGTGGCCGCATACCAGACGAGTGTTTTGGAGCGGCATGCAAACGACGCACCCGCCAACAACGCAGCCTCCTTTCCAGCCCGAAGCGCGAGCGCCGGGTTCTGCTCATCTTCTTCCATGCCAGAAGAGACCCGGCGCTCGCGCTTCGGGCTGGGTTAGAGTTGAGGATGTGTGTTGTCTGGTGGACGCATCTTCCGGTGTGCGGTACGCTCAGGGATCGCTCAATCTTACGAAAGGAGCAGTGTGTTGACGGCCGCGCAGCTCAGTCTCGATCTGCGAATAGAAACGCCGGAAAACGTCGTGCTGACCCAGATGCTGGCGGGACCAGCCTGGCGTGGGACGGCGTATCTGCTCGATCTGGCGCTGCGGTTCGCGATCCTGATGGCCGCGTCGATCTTCACCTGCATTGTGGCAGCCTCGTTCCTGCCCGGCGTAGCGATGGGAACGCTGCTGCTGCTCGTCTTTCTCCTGGAATGGGGCTACTTCATCGGGTTCGAGTATTTCTGGAACGGTCGGACCCCTGGAAAATTCGCCTGCGGCCTGCGCGTGATTCATGAGAACGGCCAACCGCTCTCGTGGTGGGGGGCGACACTCCGCAATCTGCTGCGGGCCGCCGATACGTTGCCCTTGCTGCTGGTCTTCGGAGAAGAGCTCGGTGTCTTGGCGCTGATTCCGGCATATGGAACCGGGATGTGTGCTCTCTTTCTGGGAGGCAAACTGCAGCGCCTGGGCGATTTTGTCGCCCGGACTGTGGTGATTCATGAGCGGCGGTCCGTCCTGCCACGTGCCCCGGTGATCTATAAACATATCGAAGCGCTGCCCAGTGATCAGATCAATTCGGTGCGCCCGCGGTCCTCGACTCTCGCGGTGATCGACGAGTACCTTGGACGGCGGAAAGTGCTCACCCATGCCCGCGGTCATGCTTTAGCCCGCACGCTGGCGGAATCGCTGGCCGATCGGCTCGATTATCGAGGCGACCGGACCGCCGTGCGGGACTACCCCATGGCGTTTCTCGCGCGGGTCTACGTCACTTTTGCGGCACCGCAGGAATCCCGTGAGGAACCGGTTCGTCGCGGCAAAAAACGTCGGCAGGAGGTGGCACGATGAACAAGTCCCGCTTCCTGTCGACCCGCCAGAAGGCGTGGAAACGCTTCGAGGTCCTCTTGCAGTTGCGCAGCCGTCCGGCCTATCGCATGCCGGCTAAGGAAGTCACGGAATTCTCCCGGCTGCTGCGTGAACTCTCGCACGATCTGGCCACCATTCGCTCACGAGATTGGGGACAGGGGCTCGTCGGCTATCTGAATGATCTGGTCGGGCAGGGACACTCTTCGTTCTATCGCTCGGCACCAGTGCGCTGGGGCCGATTGGGGAGCTTTCTGGCGATCGAATTCCCGCAGATGTTCCGCCGCAACTGCGGCTACTTCTGGGTGGCGGCGGCACTGTTCTTTGTGCCGCTGGGGGTCACGTGGGCCGTCGTGCAGAACGATCCCACGGTGGCCCTGCGGATCATCCCATCGGAGCAATTAGAACAGTATGACATGATGTACGGTCCGCGCGACCGTAGCGAACCGAGCGACAAAGAGGGCGACAACAAGCCCGAACAACCAGTCGATGCGGACGATGAGTCGCACAGCGAGGGCTTTGATGAATCCCGGGCGGCGATGGCAGGTTTCTATGTGCAGCACAACGTCGGGATCGCGCTGCAATGTTTTGCCCGCGGACTGGTGCTGGGGTACGGAACGATCTACACGCTGCTCTACAACGGGTTGGCAATCGGGGCGGTGGCGGGGTATGTCCTGGCGATGGGACATACGACCAGGTTTCTCAGCTTCGTCGTCTCACATGGCTCCTTTGAATTGACGGCCATCGCGATTGCCGGTGCCGGTGGACTGGTCCTGGGGGATGCGCTCGTGCATCCGGGGCAGCGTCGACGACTGGAAGCCCTGCGGGTTCGCGGTCTGGAAGCGGTGCAACTCGCGGGGGGAGCCGCAGCGATGCTGGTCATCGCCGCCCTCATTGAAGCCTTCTGGTCACCCTCGCCAATCCCCGCGACCGTGAAATACAGTGTCGGCAGTGGACTCTGGCTGCTGGTCGCGATTTACCTGGGCTTCTCGGGGCGGGGGAGGCGCGTGGAATGAAATTCACGGAAGCCGCCATCGACCTGCAACCTCGTTCGATCGGTGCCTGTCTCGATCTCGCCACGATGTTCGTCAGTCGACGACTCGGCCTCTGGTTGGCGACCTGGGCGATCTTCACCATTCCAACATGCGGCCTTGTCTATCTCATCGCTGAAACGACCGATTACGGTTTCCTTGGCTTTCTCGCCGGACTCGGATTTGGATCGGTTCCACTCGGAATCGCCCTGGTGTTTGCGGCTGCGCAAACGGCGATGGGGCAGAGCTGTACCGCCGGGCAAGCGGCGGTTGACGGTCTGCGTGTCTCGTGGAAACCGATGCTGGCGGTGTCCGCCCTGCGCGTGATTCAGCTCCCATTGATGCTGGCGGTCCTGCCCGGTCTTGCGCTTGCGATTCAGACCGGCTTTCACGCGGAAGCCCGCGTGTTCGCCCGCTGGCGCGCGGGCGAGCACGAGCACAAAGTCGGCGAGCTGATTCATTCCGAATACAGCGATCTGATGGTCCGTGGCGGTGCGCTGATCTTCTTCGGTGCTGGCTGCTGGTGGCTGCTGACCCTCACGGTCGATTGTGCAAGTACGGTCCTCTTCGGGCTGTCGCCGATTATCACCCGGTTCGGCGACGCGACGCGCAATATCTGGGAACTCGACGATTGGAGCGGGTGGTGGTCGGCGGCTGGGACGTTCATGACTTCCGACTCGCTCACGCTGACGACACTGACTGCAACGGGGCTGGCTGCGTATGCTGTCTGCCGACTCGCCTGGTTCTTTGCCTATATTGACCTGCGCATCCGTCGCGATTGCTGGGATCTGGAACTGGCGCTCGCGGAAGAAGCTGAGAAAGCCGAGGGGCGGGGATGAATCAACGTCACAGGAAAGCGACGACTGTTCTCCTGCTGATCGTCGGCTGGGCTTCCGTCGCGGCAGCCGTAGAACCGCTGGAGGAGAGTTGGCCGGCTGAGGATGTGAAGTCAGCCGCCCGCCGGATTCTGAAAGACCCGGAATTCCGGCACTTTGATCATTTCCCCACCGATGTCAAAGCGATCCCGGTACAACCACCCACCGTGGCAGGCGACGCGGATCCCAACCCGGCGACGGAGGCGGGGGACCAACGCGCTCCCTGGTGGAAACAGGCCCGAGACAATCAGCAGGGCCAAGGCGGGAAGACCGAACGTGGTCACGCTGGCCAGAACGGAGCCGGTGGCTCGAATTCGTCAGGGAAAGGGGAACCGGGAGCGGGACAACCAGCCCAGGGCGCGTCGGGGCAGGGGAAGCCCGCACAAGGTCAACCGGGGCAGGATCAGGCTGGACAGGGACAAACAGGACAGGGGCAACCAGGAAGATCAACCAACCCGGCGACCAAGCCCAATCCAGCGAACGACGGGACCGTCCGTCCGACGCGAATCACTCCGACAGGTCCCTCAGCGCGCGGACAGGACGGCATCGAACGTCCGGTGCGGCAATCGTTGCGAAAGTCGGCGGCCCCCAAACCCGATTCGAGCTCTCAGTCAGACAGCTCGATGAGGATCCCCTCTCTCGGGATCGGCAGTGCGCTGGGAGTCGTCTTTCATGGCCTCGCTTATCTCCTGCTCGCCGCGATCGTCGTTGTGATTCTGTATCTGATCGCGATCGCCCTGATTTCAGCCTGGGGAGAACGAGCTCCCACTGCCTCGACCACGGCAACGCTTGTCGCCGGCCCGCTGGCCGATGACCGCTCGCCCGGTGAAACCGCTGCCGATGAATATCTGCGGGCCGCGCTTGCATTGGCTCAACAAGGGAACTTTCACGCTGCTGTCGGCCAACTGCTGCTGGGGGGAATGAGTTTCATCGAACGGCAGCAGTGGATTCGCTACCGCCGCGGCCTGACAAATCGCGATTACCTCCGTGTCCTTCGCTCCCGCCCGGAACAGGCGGCAGGCTTTCGGACCGTCGTGCAGACATTTGAACCGCTGGAATATGGTCGGCGACCGGCGACGGAGGCACATTACCAGCAGGCACTTGCTGGTTACCGTCGCGGCTTCACTCCTGCAGATGCCGATGCGGAGTCGCCTGAATGACCAGTCGGTCTGCACATTCCAGGAACCGCTTCCAACCGGCGATCTGGTGGCTCTGGCCGCTGGCAGCGGGACTGGTCCTGGCCGCCCATCTGTGGTTTCCACCACTGGAAGATGCGGTTCTGCACGATACCTACAGCACAACCGCCGATGGCCAGCGGGCGTTCTATCGTTTGATGTCGGACCACGCGGAATGGTCCAGTCGCAATACGCAGCCCCTGCAGAAAGCCCTTCCAGACAGCATCGGCGAGACGTTGTGCATTCTGGGCCCGGAACGCTGGCCGACTGATGCCGAATGGACGGCCATTCTGGACTGGGTCAAGGCCGGCGGACAACTCGTGCTCGCCTGTCGTGGTGCAACCGAGCGCGCCATTCCGCAGCTCAACATCAAATATCTTCCGCGCGGCGGGGGGACTCCCGATGATTCCCTCCCGCCGCAGACGTCTCTGCTGAGTGAAGGGGCTTTGGCCTGGTGGACTGATGGCCGCTTGCTGGCCCCCGGTGCGGAAGTCCTGTTGAGTTACGATGGCACACCCCAGGTGGTGAAGCAGCAGTGGGGGGAAGGCCGTGTGGTCGTCTCGGCCTCGGCGCTGCCGTTCTCGAATCAACTGTTGACCTATGGCGATAACCCGCTGCTTGCGTTTCGACTGGTCGAATCCGCTGGAGAACTCTGGTCGATTACGTTTGATGAATCGCTGAATACATCGGGTACGCCGAAGTCGATGGCGATCTTCTTCGATAACGAACTGCGTCCGCTCACGTTGCAGTTGATGTTGCTGTTGATCCTGTATGCGTGGTGGAACTGTTGCCGCTTCGGTCCGTTCCTGCCCCCCAGCGTAGGAGCCCGGCACGATATCGTTGAACACGCCGATGCACTCGGCAGTGCCTACTGGCGGTGTCGTGACGGGGGTGCCGTATTGACGCGGTTTCTGCAGGCGCTGCGCACGGCCCCAGCCCGTACACGCCTGGATCCGAAGAATCTCGCCGCCTGGTCGCTCGCTGCGCAACGGCTGGGGCAACCCGTCCGCGAGTTGCAGGAAGAATGGACCCGGGCCGAAGCGCTCGCCTCGGTGAAGCATCTTGATCGCCGGACCGCTGCCCGGACCATCCGGCGACTGATGCCACTCCGCCGAGCCTTGACCCAATCGACTGCGCAGGCTGCCAGTCCGCTGGCCGCCCCGGGGCAGGCCACACGACAGCGATGACCTCGCTCACCGATCGAACAGGAGGAAGCTGGATGTCGTTGCCGGACACCACCGCTCCCATAGCATCTACCGCGGGAACCGCACGGGTGGCTGTTTTCCAGGCACAGGGTCTCACCAAGATCTATCGTGTCGGCGAGGTCGAGATTTTCGCGCTGCGGGGTGTCGACCTCGAGTTGTATGCCGGGGAATTCGTGGTCCTGCTGGGAGCCTCGGGAAGTGGCAAATCGACGTTGCTGAACATCCTCGGCGGGTTGGACTCGCCGACATCCGGCAATGTCCATTTCCGGGACCACGACCTTGTCCATACCAAAGATGCAGCACTCACCCGTTATCGCCGGGAACATGTCGGTTTCGTCTTTCAGTTCTACAACCTGATTCCGAGCTTAACCGCCCGGGAAAATGTCGCATTGATGACGGAGCTCGTCGAGCAGCCGATGTCGCCGGAAGAGGCGCTGGCGCTGGTCGGGCTCTCCGAACGATTGGACCACTTTCCCGCGCAACTCTCCGGCGGAGAACAGCAGCGGGTCGCCATCGCCCGGGCGATCGTGAAACGACCGGATGTCCTGCTGTGTGATGAGCCAACCGGGGCCCTCGATGTGAAGACGGGTATCGCGGTGTTGTCGGCACTGGATCGTGTGAACCGGGAACTGGGAACGACGACCGCCGTGATCACGCATAATGCCGTGATAGCCGGCATGGCCGACCGCGTGATTACCCTGTCAGACGGCCGGATCACCCGCGATGAACGCAATCCTTCCCGATTGCTCCCGCAAGAATTGGTCTGGTGACGCACGTGGGGATGCTTCATCGAAAACTGATCCGCGATCTCTGGCTGCTCCGCGGCCCGGTCCTGGCGATTGCCCTGGTCCTCGCGAGCGGAGTGGCGACGTTCGTGATGTCGCTGTGCACCCTGTCGACATTGAACCGTACCCTCGATGCCTACTATGAACGCTACCGTTTCGCCGACGTCAATGTCCGGGTGAAACGGGCACCCGTGGCTCTGGCTGCGCGGCTCGCAGCGCTCCCCGGCGTGAAGCGTGTCGAAACCCGCATCATCCAATCGGTGAATCTCAGTCTGGATGAGCTGGACGAACCAGCGAATGCCCGTTTGCTCTCGCTTCCGGACTATGGAGAGCCGCGGGTCAACGCGCTCGTCCTGAAGCGGGGTCGCTGGCCGGAACTGACGCGCCCGCAGGAAGTCCTGGTCAGCGATGGCTTCGCGACCGCCAATCAACTGCAGCCCGGTGCCCGGATCGACGCCATTCTAAATGGACGACTGCAGACCCTCGAAATCGTGGGCATTGCCCTCTCTCCGGAATTCATCTACCAGATCCGCGAGGGAGACATCATCCCGGATCACCGGCGGTTCGCGATTCTCTGGATGCGACGGCGCGCACTGGAAGCCGCCTTCCAGATGGATGGGGCATTTAACGATGCGGCTTTTCAGATCGAGCCGGGGACTTCCATCGAGACACTCATCAGCCGGATCGATCTCCTCTCCGCAGCCTATGGCAGTACCGGCGCTTACGGACGAAACGAGCAGCCATCGCACAAATTTATTACCAACGAGTTAAGCGAGTTACAGGGTATGGCCTTTGTCGTTCCCACGATTTTTCTGCTGGTCGCGGCGTGGCTGTTGCAGGTGGTGGTCTCGCGGTTGATTGGTACCCAACGCGAACAGATTGCCACGTTGAAAGCATTCGGCCTGACGAATGCCGAAATCGGTAGTCACTATCTGCAGATGGTCCTGGTGATGGCGTGGCTCGGAGGGCTGGTCGGGATCGGCATGGGAGCCTGGATGGGGCGCGGGGTCGCCACGATGTATTCCCGCTTCTTTCACTTTCCGGATTTGCACTTTCAACTCGATGGCCGCGTGGTGCTGGCTGCGGTGGCGATCAGCACGCTGGCAGCCCTCGCAGCGGTGGCGCATCCCGTGTGGAAAGCGATGCGGTTGCCTCCGGCTGAAGCGATGCGGCCGGAACTCCCGCCGGCTTACGGATCGTCCTGGATCGAGCAACTGGCGATTTTTCGTCACGCAGCGACCGATTTCCGCATGATCGCGCGCCAGATGCTGCGGCGACCCGGACGAGCCGTGGCGACCTGTCTGGGGATCGGTCTCGCCGTGGCGATGCTGATTCTCGGAGCGTTCATGCTCGACGGCCTCGACGTCGTCCTCGAGACCGAATTCTATGTTGCCCAACGACAGGACATGATGCTCACGTTCGTCGAGCCGACCGACGGCCGTGTGCTGGCCGAAGCGGCTCATCTGCCCGGCGTCCTGCTGACAGAACCATTCCGCTCGGTCCCCGTGCGGTTGCGGGTCGGCCATCGGACTCGACGACTCGGATTGATGGGGCTGACGGAACATCCCCGGTTGTTTCGCGTCACCGACATCAACCGCACGGTCCATTCCCTCCCCGCCGAGGGCATCCTGCTCTCGGCGAGTCTGGCGGAAGTCCTTGAGGTCAAACCCGGTGAGTACGTCACGGTGGAAGTGCAGGAAGGGCGACGACCTGTCTCACGAATGCGGTTGATTGGGGTCGTCGAAGACTTCAAGGGGCAAGCTGCCTATGCGCAGCTCGACACGGTCCGGGCCATGATGCAGGAAGGGGACACTCTGAGTGGTGTCTTTCTGCAGACCGATGCTTTGCGTTCCCCCGACTTATCGAAGCGGCTGATGGCGACGCCCCACCTCGCATCCGCCACACGCAAAGGGGCCGCGCTGCAATCGATGCGGGAGACCATTGTGGCGAATATCCTGCGGATGAGGGCCTTCAATGTCGGGTTTGCGTGCGTGATCGCGTGTGGCGTGGTCTACAACAGCGCACGCATCACACTCGCCGAGCGCAGTCGCGAACTGGCGACGCTCCGCGTGATCGGCTTCACCCGGCGAGAAATCACCGGCATTCTGCTGGGTGAACTGGGAATCTTGACGTTGCTCGCGATACCACTCGGTCTGATGATCGGACATCAGTTAGCCGCATTTGTGATCTGGATGGCGTATGATACCGAGCTCTTCCGGATTCCGTTGGTGATCTCACGGTGGACGGATGCCTTCGCGTCGAGCGTGACACTGATGGCCGCACTGGGGACCAGCGCCATCGTGAGCATTCGGTTGTCCCAGCTCGATCTCGTCGCCGTCCTCAAGACTCGGGAATAAGGTCGATGTTCAAACGGGGGCGCTCCCGGATTGTGTACGGTCTCCTCTTGGTCGTGGGGTTGGCAGGGCTGTTGATCTACGGCTTCACACCGACCCCGGTCGATGTCGACCTGGCGACCGTCGTGCAGGGACCGCTGGCGGTCACGGTCGATGAGGACGGCCGGACGCGCGTTCGAGAACGCTACATCGTTGCTTCCCCACTGGTCGGGCGACTCGTCCGCACCACATTGAAGAGTGGCGATCGCGTGAATGCGGGCGAAACGATTCTCGCGACGGTCGAAGCGAGTGACGCGAGTCTGCTCGATGACCGGGCGCGGGCCGAGGCCGAAGCTCGGCTGAAAGGAGCCGAAGCCCATCGCGAGCAGGCACAGACCCTCATCGAACGGGCACGCGATGCCGCTGCCGTGGCCCAGAATGAAATGAATCGGGCCGAAGCCCTGCTCGGCAAGGGAACACTGACCGAGGAAGTCTTCGATGCGGCCCGGCTGAAATATCGTCTGGCGGCGCATGACCTTCGCTCAGCGGAGTTCAACCTGACGATCGCCGCGTTTGAGCGTGACCAGGCGCAAGCTGCCTTTGTGCGGTTCACCGATCGAACCGAACAACAGACCGCGCTGTTTCGCCATGCGATTCCGGCACCGATCTCGGGGCGTGTCTTTCGCATCTTCGAAGAGAACGCGATTCCGGTTGTGCCCGGCACGCGCCTGCTGGAACTGGGCGACCCCCGCGATCTGGAAGTTGAAATCGATGTGCTCTCAACGGATGCGGTCCGGATCAAACCGGGGGCCCGTGTCTGGCTGAAGCATTGGGGTGGGGACGAACCTCTCGAAGCCCGCGTACGGCTGATCGAACCTTCGGCCTTCACCAAGATCTCTGCATTGGGAATTGAAGAGCAACGGGTCTGGGTCATCGCCGACATTTTATCCCCGCCGGAACAACGTCAGTCACTGGGTGATGGTTTCCGGGTCGAAGCGAGCATTGTGACCTGGGAAGCCGCGCAAGTGTTGAAGCTGCCCGCGGGAGCCCTTTTTCGTCGTCACGAGGAATGGGTTGCGTTTATCATTCGCCAGTCACGCGTGGAACTGGTTCCGGTCGAGATTGGCCACACCAATGGAATTGAAACCGAGATCCGCAGTGGACTTCAGCCAGGCGATCAGGTCATTGTGCACCCGAGCGATCGCGTGACTCCGGGTGTCCGGGTGGCACCACGCTAAGCGTTGCCATTCTCCCAACACGAACATGCCGGAT
This sequence comes from Planctomycetaceae bacterium, assembly GCA_044229335.1. GTDB lineage: Bacteria > Planctomycetota > Planctomycetia > Planctomycetales > Planctomycetaceae > DSVQ01. The sequence goes on from JBGATC010000029.1 coordinate 57,093, forward strand.
GCACCGACACACTCACTGAGGACTGGCAGCCGATTCTCTCGGGGACTGACCACATGACGAACAGACGACTCCAGATCACCACCACTGTCTGGCTGGCCATGCTAGCCGCAGGGATCGCTCTCACATCCGTTTCCCAAGCCGCAGAGCGTCCGAACTACCTGCTGATTTTCACAGACGATCAGGGATATGGCGATGTCTCGACGTATCATCCGTCCGATGTGCAGACGCCGCATCTCGATCGGCTGGCATCGGAGGGGATGCTCTTCACGCGGATGCGGGCGAACTGCACCGTCTGTTCGCCATCACGAGCGGCCCTGCTCACCGGTCGCTACGCCGATCGCGTCGGCGTCCCCGGTGTGATTCGCACGAAACCAGAAGATTCCTGGGGCTACTTCAAGCCGGGTGTTCCCACCATCGCCGATGAACTGAAAACACTCGGCTATCACACCGGCATTATCGGGAAATGGCATCTGGGCCTGGAATCGCCCAACACTCCCAACGAACGGGGTTTCGACCTGTTTCACGGCTTCCTCGGCGACATGATGGAGAGCTACACCGACCATCGCCGCCACGGCATCAACTACCTCCGCAAGAATCAGGAAGTGATCGATCCCCCCGGTCATGCGACCGATCTTTTCACCGACTGGGCCGTGGCTTATCTCCGTGAACGAGCCGCCCGACCTGATCAGCCGTTCTTCCTCTATCTCGCGTACAATGCCCCACACTTTCCGATCGAACCGCCGGCCGAGTGGCTCGCCCGGGTCAAACAGCGGGCGCCGCAACTCGATGAGAAGCGGGCGTTGAATGTCGCCTTCGTGGAGCATCTCGACGACCGCATCGGTCGTGTGCTGGCCGCCTTGAAGGAGGCGGGACTCGCAGAGAAGACGCTCGTCGCCTTCACGGCTGATAACGGCGGCTCACTGCCGCATGCCCAGAACAACGATCCGTGGCGCGATGGCAAACAGAGCCACTACGACGGCGGCTTGCGTGTCCCGTTCATGGTCCGCTGGCCGGGCCACATCGCAGCGGAATCGAAATCCGACTACGCGGGACTCTCGTTCGATCTCTTTCCAACGTTTGTAGAACTCGCGGGAGGGAAACCGTCTGCAGAACTCGATGCGGTCAGTCTTGTGCCGCTCTTCGCGGGGAAATCACTCGAGACACCGCGCGATCTGTACTTCGTCCGTCGCGAAGGTGGTCCGTTCTATGGTGGTCGTTGCTACGAAGCCCTGATCCGCGGCGACTGGAAGCTGATGCAGAACGACCCGTACAGCCCGTTGGAGCTTTACAATCTCCGCGACGATCCGCAGGAACGTACGAACCTTGCGAAATCCAATAAGGCGAAAGTCAACGAACTCAGCACCGCCCTCCGCAAACACATTCAGCGCGGCGGAGAAACCCCGTGGCAACCTCCGACGGTTGCCGGTCCACAATAAACTTCGTCCATCTCCAACCTGCGTCTCCAGCAACAGAAGACCGACACCATGCCGCATCTCCAGAAACTGCTCCTGTTCGGACTCTGCCTGCTCGGTTCTTCTACCGGCCTGCACGCGGCTGAACGCCCGAACGTGCTGTTCATCGCGATTGATGACCTCAATCACTGGGTGACACACCTCGGTCGCCACCCGCAGACGAAGACCCCCAACATCGACCGGCTGGCGAAGCAGGGGGTCACCTTCACGCGGGCCTACTGCACGGCTCCGGCCTGCAATCCGTCACGAGCCTCGTTGATGTCGGGGCTGCGTCCCAGCACCACCGGTTGCTATCTCAACAGCCAGAACTGGCGTCCGGGGATCCAGGAAGACCGCCTGCTCAACACACTCTTCGAGAAGGCTGGTTACAACGTCTATGGGGCCGGGAAGATCTATCACGGCGCGGGTGATCGGGGTGGGGAGTGGACCGATTACTTCGCTGGCAAAGGGTCACCGAAACGTCACCCCGATGCCCCGAACGATGGTGTCGGCGGGATTCAATTCTACCCTGTGACGGGCAATGACGAGGACATGCCCGATTACAGCGTGGTCAGTTACGGACTGGAGAAACTGAAGAAAACGAGTGACAAACCGTTCTTCCTCGCGATCGGTCTCGTCAAGCCGCACATGCCGTTCAGCGTGCCGAAAAAGTGGTACGACCTGTTCCCGCTGGAAACGATCCAGCTTCCGCCGCATCGCGTGGATGATCTGAACGATGTCCCACCGGCGGGCGTGAAAATGGCCGGTCCTGAGGGTGATCATGCAAAGATCGTCGCATCCGGCCGCTGGAAAGAAGCGGTGCAGGCGTATCTGGCAACGATCGCCTTCTGCGATGCCCAGGTCGGCCGTCTGCTCGATGGATTAGAACAGTCACCCCACCGCGACAACACGATCGTTTGCTTGTGGAGCGATCACGGCTGGAGTCTCGGCGAGAAATCGCATTGGCGCAAATTCGCCCTGTGGGAAGAGCCGACACGGACCGTCTTCGTGTGGAAGGTCCCGGGGATAACGCCGCAAGGGGGTGTCTGCCAGCGGACTGTCGATTACACCAGCATCTACCCCACACTCTGCGAATTGGCAAGCCTCGCCCGGCCCGACAAGGTCGATGGACGCAGTCTCGTCCCGGTACTCAAGCAACCCGATGCGGCGTGGGACTTCCCAGCCATCACCACCCACGGCCGCGGCAACCATACGGTCCGTACCGAGGGCTGGCGCTACATCCGGTATGCGAACGGAGATGAGGAACTCTACGACGAACACGCCGATCCACTGGAGTACACAAACCTGGCCACTCACCCCGCACAATCGGCTCGTAAACAGGAACTCGCCCGCTGGCTCCCGTCGACCGACGCCCCCAATCTACCCGGTGACCGCAAGAACAAAGCGGAATAGTTCGGCTTCGTTCGGAAGAGACTACTGCGGCTTCAGTCGCTGTGATCCCAGCCAGTCGCAGGCGTTGGCGAGAATCTTCAGCGGCAGTTCCTGCTTGAAGACCGGGTATGTCTCGTGCCCCGGCCGGAAGTAGAAGACGTGGCCCGCGCCAACTTTCCAGATCAGACCGCTGCGGAAGGTTTCGCCTGCGGCCCATGTCTCCTCGAACAACGTCGTGTCGGGGGCAGGGACGTGAAACGGATCGGCGTACATCTCGGTTTGTGCGATCTCAAATGTGGCGGGTAAACCTTTCGCGATCGGATGGTCGGTCTGCAGGACTTTCACCGTGCTCGGCTTCCCGTCGGCCCGGTACGCAGGAAAGACGCAATTCGGCAGATCGACCCGCACCGTCAATTGGGGACCGCGTTTCATCGCGTAGTACGCCGGGGTCTGCAGGGAATCGGCTGTCGGGATGAAGCGGCCCGCGGGGGCAACGTACTCGAACTTCACCGGCGGTCCGTTCGGCGGATCGGGATAGCGGGTCCGGGCATCCTGCCGCGTCCGTTCGTTCATCGCTTCCACGAAGGGTGTTGCCCAGTGAGCCGAGTGCAAGGCGATCAGTGAGAGTTCGCCCCGCGTGATGCGGGCGACGATCGATTTCGCTTTCTCTGCCGTAATTTCCTGATGCCGCGCATGCCCCCACCAGATCAGCACGTCGGTATTGTCGAGTAGTTCATCCGCCAATCCCTGTTCAGGCTGTTGCAGGTTCGCGGAGATGACTCGTAAGCCGGGGCGTTTCGCCAAATGTTCGGCGATCGCGTTACCGAGGAATTGGTCATAAGCCTGCCGTTGGGTTGGCTGCTGTTCGTCCCAGACGACCACGCGGATCACTGGTTCGGCCGCATCGACCGACGCGATCCCCCAAACTACGAGCATCATCCACTGCAGGATCTTCATGGTGCGTCTTTCTGCGTCGGGGTGAGGGCCTGCTGCAGGGGGCATGCCGGGGGAAGTGGTTCGCCGCGACGGTAACAGGCGAGCAAGTCTTTCGAACGTTGAGCGAGTTGACGCCGGACTTCGCGACGGGCTCCCTTCTGGCGTGGGATCGACAGCGAATCGTATGCGGTCGTCTGGTGCCGCATCCAGGCAATCACCGCCGACGCCGCCCGCTCTTCGATCGGGATGCGTTGCGTGCGGGCGACGGTCCCGCTGCCAACGGGCGTCGCATGCGCCGCGACCGCGATTGCCAGTTGCTGAGCGATGACTGCGTACTGTGGATGAAAATCGAGCCAGTCGACAATCGCTTGTGTGAAGTCTTCGACGTACGCGGTCTGGACTTTCTCGCGGCGTTTCACCGCCGACGCCTGCCGTTTCGCGAACTGCTCGGTCGCGCGCTCGGCGGCGAGTTCGGCCTGAAATCGCTGAATCGTCTCCGTCGCGGCCCACACACCGCGCGAGAAAACCTTGCGACCACGGCGCTCTGCGACAACCCAATGCGGACCGGCTGCCTTGACCCGCCGTGTTAACGCAGCATCTCCCGGCGGCAGCAGTATCCAACCATCCGGAACGGTTAACACCTCACCGCGCGCGTTGCACACCGTCCGTTCCTCACAGCCGGGTTGATAGGTTTCGTCGGGCATTCGGGCGTCCGTCAGGGCCACCAGGAATCGATCGCGAACAGATTGCTGGAGTATTTCATCAAGTTGATCACGGAGCTTCAATCACGCGAGTTCGTCTGTGCTGGCAGGCTCTCTGCATGGATTCAAAGAGAGAGGGGTTGGGACTCCATGTCCTTTCCATGGCCCACAGACAATGCGATCAGGTTTGGGGTAGTGAAATCCTGACGAGTCTGCCAAGCTATTGACCCAGTTCGCGCGAACACATCGTTCCGGTATCCCTGAACGACGCGCAACGACCAGCGTGATTCCGCGGGTGTTCTACCACATGCAGTTCTGGCAGTCTCCTGTCATTCTCCTGGAAGGCCGCTCATGTTGCACCGAGACGCCATCATTCCCGTACTGATAATGTTGGCTAGCATCAGTACGACCGGTGCTCAGGAAAAGCCGACCGGTCGTACTCCAACGCCGTATGGTTTGCTGTACCCGGAGTGGAAGACGAAGGTCAAAGCATTAGACGATGCGAAGCTTGAACTTTCCGCCCTGGATAAAGCTGCGAAAAAATATGCGATCAATGCACGTTATCTACCGCGATTTGTGGCACTGGCCAAAGAGCACGCTGAGGACGATTTATGGGTCGACTGCCTGATCTGGGCAAGCAATCACGCGACGCCGGGACCGGACCTTGATGCACTCTTCGATCTCATGCGGGACCAGGCGGATCAATTGAGCAATCCGCTGCAACTCCGGCTGCAAATGTACAATTTGATCCGGATAAATTCGGAACGCATCAATCCCGCGTTGACGGTCATTGCAGAACAGCATCGGGATCATGGATTACGCGGTGCCGCGCTCTATGCCCTGGCTGTGCGGACTAAGCAGCAGGCAGAACAGGATGGTGATGTACCGGGGTGTGCAGCTGCGGAGAAAATGCTCGAAAGAGCGCTGGCGGACTATCCGGACGCTGCAACATATGGCGGCACGAATCGGGAGGTCGTCCCCGAGCATCTCGCTGATCTACGGAGTCCGGTGGCTCTCACCCGGCTGGTTCCTGGCACGCCTGGCAAGACGATCTCGGGTGACAAGGTCGACGTTGCGACCGTGATCCGGGGGAAGGTGGCGGTGATTTCGTTCTCCGGACACTGGTGCCGGCCGTGCGTGGCGATGCATCCCGTCCAGAAAGAACTGCTGGAGAAACACCCCCAGGATGTGGTTGTTGTGGAAATCAACAGTGACAAGAGCGAATCGCTCGACAAGGTTCGGGAGAAACTCGCCGCAGACGGACTCCACTGGATGGTCGTGACCGACGGATCAGACGGTCCCCTGGCTAAGCAGTGGCGGATTCATGCGTGGCCAACGTATTTCTTCATTGATACGACGGGAACGATCCACCGCCGCGTCGTCGGCAACATGGGACGACAAATGATCCCGTGGGTCGAAGAACTGCTGGAGAAAAAAGCGCTTTGACTCTCCGGACCGCATTCACGATTTGGGCGACGAGGACGGACCCGCGGCGGAACCGGGACGTTGTACGGGGTACAGGCAACACGTCGCTTCGGGGCAAACGTCGTGATTCGGACCGTACAAGCCGATCGCCCGCTTTTCACTCTGCAGGCCGAGCCGTTCTGCGATCAGTTCCCGCAGCATGGCGATAAACCTTGGATGGTGACCGACCGTTCCCGCACGTACCATGCTCACGCCGAGTGTGTCGCAGAGCTGCTGCGCTTCGTAATCGAGGTCGTACAGGACCTCCATGTGATCGGAGAGGAAGCCGATCGGGGCGATGATGCAGTTAGTCATCCCGGCCGCGTGATGCGTGCGGATTGCATCGCCGATATCGGGTTCGAGCCAGGGGTCCTGCGGGCGTCCACTGCGACTCTGATAGACCAGCTGAGAGCGTTCCGCGGGCCAGTCGAGTTCAGCAGTGATCAGCCGGGCCGTCTCGGTGAGCTGCTTCACGTAGTCACAGTGGTCAGCCATCGTGTTGGGAATGCTGTGCGCCGTGAAGAGCAGGGTGGGTGAGGATTGTGCCGTGGAGGGGAGTCGTTGCAGGGCTGCGCGAATCCGGTCGACGTTGGCCGCGATGAACTCCGGATGATTGTAGAAGACCCGGAGCTTGTCGACCTGCGGTGCGGCTGGACCCACCGCAGCTTGCGCGGCCTGAATGTTCTCGCGGTACTGGCGACACCCGGAATAACTGCTGTACGCCGAGGTGAAGATGGCAAGCACGCGTCGATGTCCCTGCTCGGCCATCGTTTTCAGCGTGTCCGGAAGCAGCGGATGCCAGTTGCGGTTTCCCCAGAAGAGGGGCAACGTGATCCCGGCTGCATCGAGCTCCACCCGCAAGGCAGCGAGCAGTTCCCGGCATTGCCCGTTGATCGGGCTGATTCCGTCGAAGTGGTCGTAGTGCTCGGCAACTTCCAGCATCCGTTCACGTGGAACGGGCTTGCCCCGGAGCACGTTTTCCAGAAACGGAATGACATCGTCTCGCCCCTCGGGTCCGCCAAAGGAGACGAGGAGCAGGGCATCGTACGGAGGGAGGGCATCCATCGGGGAAGCGGTCTTTCAAGAGAAGTCGAGGTTCCCCAGATTATTTCCGTCTGCACGCCGGTTGCCACGTCCGCTGCGAGAAATTCCCAATGGAAAGTCGAAATGCTGGCAGTGGGATTCTCTCTGGTCACCTTCCGGCAAAACGCGAATTGCGGTCGCTGTGCGGGGGCGATAGACTCGACACGTGGTACGGTTCGCAACTGGTCGCGACCGGCCGCATTGGACGCGGATTCCTGGAATGATCGACGGTCTCGCTGGATGGTCGATCGGGTGCGGGCGGTGGGGCGGCATCCCGATTCGCCTGAGTCTCTTTTTTCTCCTGTTGACGCCCATCCTGATGGTGCGCCTCGGCTGGGAGACCGGGTTGGTCTACGTCTCCGTTCTGCTGGTCGCCACGCTTCTGCACGAACTCGCCCATGCGTGGACGGCGGAATGTCTCGGCGGGTCGGCTCAGGAAATCTTGTTGTGGCCGCTGGGTGGCTTGGCGAAGCTGCAATGGCCGCGTTCACTCTCTGGCAAACTGATCACAATCCTCGCGGGACCGGTCACGAACCTGCTCCTCTGCGCGATGCTGCTGCCGGTCGCCTGGTCGCAGGCGAACTGGACGGAATGGCTGAACCCGATGGTGCTCCCGCCGATGGAGTGGACACGGGCTTCCTGGCGTGGCGATCTGATTCGGATCGTTTTCGCCGTCAACTGGATGCTGACGATCGTCAATCTGCTGCCGACGATGCCGCTTGATGGCGGGCAGGCATTGCGGGTGTGGTGGAGCCGCCAGCAGGGAGAACTCGCTGCCGAGCATGGTGTGGCCGTGGTCGGCATGGGTCTCGGCTGGATTGGAATGCTGGCAGGTCTGATTCTCAATCAGGCTTGGATCGTGGCCGCTGCCGGAGTCCTGCTCTTCTTGAATCTCTGGATGTCGACCGAAGCGTCGCGCCGCTCGGAGCAGGATGAGGAGAGCCCGTATGATGGCTCAGAGATCCTGCCTCCTGCGGGGTTGGACGAAAATGATCCCTGGTGGGTGCAATGGCAACAGCGGCGACAGGCTGAAAAAGAGCGCCAAGCCCGCGTGGAAGCCGAACTGCTGGAGCAACAGCTCGATGCACTCCTCGCCAAAGTCCATGAACACGGCTTACAAGGTTTAACCAAAGCCGAGCAACGCCGATTGAAGCAGGCCTCGGAGGTGATGCGGCAACGGACGCGGAAAGAAGAAACGCCGTAGCGGTTCACACGTTTTGTAGGGTGGGCTGTGCCCACCGCCACTTCGGCATCCGAACCGGCAATGACGATCAAGGTGGGCACAGCCCACCCTACGAAAGTGGTGCGAGTGAGCGAACCGATTCCGCACTCACTTTCCTGGATCGATGGCACGATCCTCGTCACCTACGTCGTGATCCTCGTCGCCTGGGGATGTGGCTTTGCACGCCGGTCACAGACTGCGGACGATTTCATGTCGGCTGGACGCGGCTTTCCCGGCTGGGTCGTCGGGATGTCGATGTTCGGCTCGTTCGTCAGTTCCATCACGTTTCTCGGAAACCCGGGCGTGGCGTTTGCGGGGAACTGGAATACGTGGGTCTTCGCGCTGTCGCTGCCGTTCGCAGCGTGGGTCGCGACGACGTATTTCGTACCGCATTACCGGGCACTCGGCAGTCTGTCCGCCTACGAACATCTGGAAGCTCGCTTCGGGGCCTGGGCGCGGACCTATTGCGTGGTGTGTTATCTGCTTACGCAGATCTGGAGATTAGGCTCGGGGACGTATCTGCTCGCAGTCGCTCTCGATGGTTTGACCGGTCTGAATCTGGCGACCCTGATCATCCTCTGCGGGATTGTGATCACGATCTATCCGTTTTTTGGTGGGACGGAAGGGGTGATCTGGACCGGTGTCGTGCAGACGGCGGTGCTCGTCGGCGGGGCCGCGCTGGCCCTGGGCATTCTCTTATGGGACGCTCCCGGTGGACCGGTCGGTGTGGTAGCGACGGGCTGGTCGCAGGGGAAACTCAGCCTTGGTCCGTATGAGGGCAGCCTCGCGACACAGACCTTTTGGGCCACGTTGATTTTCGGCTTCTTTACCAACCTGCAGAACTTCGGCATCGACCAGAGTTACGTGCAACGCTACCAGACCGCCGCAACCGAAAGTGCCGCTCAACGCAGCGTCTGGATGAGCGCCCTTTGCTATGTCCCCCTCAGTGCCGGGTTCCTGCTGATCGGGACCGCCTTGTTCGCGTACTACGCCAAAGGGGCGCACGCACTCCCTCCCGACCTGAAGGCGGATCAGGTTTTTCCCTACTTCCTGCAGACCGGTTTGCCACTCGGAATTCGCGGGTTGTTGCTTGCCGCGGTCTGCTCCTCCGCGATGGATTCGAACCTCAATTGCTGCGCGACGCTCTATCTCTGCGATATCCATTTGCGGTACTTCCGCCCGCGGGCTGAAGAACGGGAGAAACTGCTCGTCTTGCGGGGGACGATCCTGACGATCGGGATCCTGGCGATGGCAGCCGCCCTCTCCATGATGAGCGTGAAAACGCTGCTCGATCACTGGTGGAAAAGCGCGAGCATTTTCAGCGGCGGAATGCTCGGCCTGTATTTACTGGGACGCTTCGTTCCGCGGGCGACACCGCAAGCCGCCTTGTGCGGCACTGTGGCGGGCCTGGGCATGATTCTCTGGATCACGTTGCTGCCCCGAACAGAAACCGCGACCGATTGGTGGCGAAGCCCATTCCATGCCTATTGGGCGATTGTGTTGGGGACTTCCACAATTTTTCTGGTCGGGATGCTGCTCAGCCCACCCCGCGGAGCAAAATCTCCCGCAAAACAGGAGTAAGTCCAGTTCGATTATTCTCGAAATCCAAGTGTCCTGCCGATGCTTTCGGTGGAAGGTCAATCCGAGTATTTCGCAATTTCTCGCAATTTTTTCTGGACGGAATCCCGCGGCCTGCCGACACGCCATCGCAGGGAAACGGCTCACGATATCCCCGTAATCTCTTCCCGTGCTGTAGATTGCGGCAGTTTCTGAAGCTATTCTCCGTCACCCGTCTGTTGACGTCGACCCTGCGGGCGTTAGAATCGTAGCGACTCGCAGGAACGGACCGGTTACGCTGAGGCGTTGTTGGGTCGTTAATTGTCAAGACCCTCTTTCCGGTCGTCCGTCCCTCGCCCGAGCATGTGGTCCGCGCGGTGCTGCGCGGTCGTTTCACAAGCGGCATCACCTTCCGGAAGAACCGGGCCGGGTGTGGCTGAGGGAAGCTTCTGGTGAACGGACCTTCGTCCGACATCAAAGAATTGGTGCGCGTCCGGACGGACATTGTGTCCCTCATCGGCGAGAGCCTCACGCTGCACTCACAGCGCGGCGGGCGTGTCTTCAAGGCTCTCTGCCCCTTTCACGACGATCACAACCCTTCGATGGAAGTGAATCCCGAGCGGCAAACGTATCGCTGCTGGAGTTGTAACGAAGGGGGGGACTGTTTCAGCTGGGTCATGAAGTACGAAGGCGTTGGCTTTCGCGAGGCGCTGGAATCGCTCGCTCGTCGGGCTGGCGTTGAATTGCCACAATATTCCGGTCCACGAGACGCGGACGAACCCACCGGTCCCGACAAAAATACGCTCTATGCTGCCCTCGCCTGGGCCGAAGACGAATTCCATCGCTACCTGCTCCAGGCCGCTCAAGCCGAGCGTGCACGCGATTATCTGCGTGGCCGAAACTTCTCCGCCGAGACGATCGCTAAGCACCGCCTCGGTTATCACCCGGACAATTGGGATTGGCTCGCAGACCGCGCGCGAGGCCGCTATTCAACCGAAACGCTTCAAGCCGCCCGGTTGATCCAGGCCCGGGAGAACGGCTCGGGGTATTACGATCTCTTTGTTGATCGCGTCCTGTTTCCGATTCACGATGAACGGGGCCGCACAGTCGCCTTTGGTGGCCGCGTTTTGCCGGACTCGAAATACAATTCCGGTGGCAAGTATTTCAACAGCCCGGAAAGTCTCGTCTTCCACAAGAGCAAGCTGATCTTCGCGCTCGACAAGGCCCGCGATGCGATCCGGAAGACCGGGACGGCCATCGTCATGGAAGGCTATGCCGATTGCATCAAGGCGCATCAAGCCGGGGTCTTGAATGCGGTCGCAACATTAGGAACAGCGCTGACAGAACAGCATGTTGCTTTTCTGAAACGGTTAGCGGAACGGGTTGTGCTCGTCTATGACGGTGACGCCGCCGGGGTGAATGCTGCGGCCCGTGCCGTGGAACGGTTTCTGGAACAGGACGTCGATTTACGCGTGTTAACGTTGCCGGAAAGCCTCGACCCTGACGAATTCCTCGATGCGCACGGCACGACAGCATTTGAGTCGCTGATTCAGTCGGCTCCGGCAGCTTGGGACGTCCGCTATCGATATTGTGTGTCACACTTGGGGACCGGAACCGTTGAAGCCCGGTTGAAGGTGTTAGGCGAAATGCTCGAATTGCTGGCGAGCATGCCGCGGCTGCAGGGTTCCGTGAAAGAAAATGTGTTGGTGACTCAATTAGCTCAACGTCTGGGGATTGGAGAAGCCGACGTGCATCGCCGCTTGCGCGATGTCCGCGGTCGAACCGCTGCCGACGGTGCGCGTCGCAAAGTCACCGCAGCCGAAGCAACGCTCGCGCCGGAGTTGGCAGAGCGAAAAGCCGCGATCGTTTCACTGCAGCAACGTCCGCGAAAGGACGATTTGCTGGAGTGCGAATTGCTGCAGATTCTGTTGACTGCACCCCAGGTCGTTGAGGGGGTGCGCCGGGAGATTGGCGTTGATGACTTGCGTAACGCAGCGCTCCGCGACTTGCTGGCAGCGTGTTACGATCTGGCCGATCATGGGGAGTTACCCAATCTGGCCGGGGTCCTGAGTCATCTGGAGTGTCCGCTCCTGAAGGGGCTGGTCGTCTGGATCGACGACCAGGCGGTCCAGCATCGCGTCGCTGAGAAGTTGACGCTCGATGGGACCGGTCCGAATGCTCTCTTAAGTGAAGTCGTTGCGGCTTTGCGGTGGCGCCGATCAGAAGCGTCACAGGAAGCGAACCGTGGACGACTGGCCGAACGTATCGACCCGGCAACGGGTCTGGATCCTGAACTGCGCGATTTGCTGCAACGGGCAGCGAGCTTCCACCAACAGCGTGCTGCCAAAAAGTTGCCGTCCTGAACAAGACCGAGGAGTCCGCCCATGCATCGCCTTGATGACGCCCTGTACCAACTGATCGATCTGGGAAAACGCCAGAAGTTTCTCACCTTTTCCCAGGTCAATGCGTACCTGCCGGACGAAGCGGTCAGCCCGGAAAAGCTCGACAATTTGTTGATGGCGCTCGACGAACTCGGTCTCGACATTGTCGCCGACGAGAAGGTCAAGCTGGCGATCCCGCTGCCGCCGCCCAAGACCCGCGCTCGCGCCTCGAAGCCCAAAGATCCGACGCACGATGACAAGTCGAAGAAGATCGACGACCCCGTGCGGATGTACCTGACGCAGATGGGAGAGATTCCGCTCCTCACCCGCGAGCAGGAAATTTCCCTCGCTAAGAAAATCGAAATCACCCGCAAGCGGTTCCGTCGCCAGCTCCTCGAAAGCGATTACGCGCTCAAGACGGCGGTCGATGTCCTCACCAAGGTTAACAACGGCGAACTGCCGTTCGACCGGACCATCAAAGTCTCGGTGACCGAAGGACTCGAAAAGAACCAGATTCTCGGCCGCATGCCGCACAACCTGCGGACGCTGGAACAGCTCCGCGCCAAGTCGCAGGCCGACTTCGAACGGACGATCAATCCCGAGAGCACGCCGGCGGAAGTCAAAGCGGCTCACCACTCGCTCGCCGTTCGTCGTCGCAAGATGGTCACGCTGCTCGAAGAACTCAGCATCCGCACCCAGCGGCTGCAGCCGACCATGCGGAAGATGGAGCAGATCTGTCGCCGCATGAACGACCTGCAACGGCAGATCGACAGCCTCAAGAACCTCAAGTCGGCGAAGGAAGAACGCGCCAACCTGCAGAAAGAACTGCGGGACATGGAGCTGATCACCCTCGAGACCCCCGAGTCGCTCCGCAAGCGGATGGCCTCGGTCGAGGAACGCTTCGCTGCCTACGAACAGGCGATGCGTGATCTCTCCGGCGGTAACCTGCGTCTCGTCGTCTCGATCGCCAAGAAGTACCGCAATCGCGGCCTCAGCTTCCTCGACCTGATCCAGGAAGGGAACACTGGCCTGATGCGGGCAGTCGACAAGTACGAGTATCGCCGCGGCTACAAGTTCAGCACGTACGCGACGTGGTGGATTCGTCAGGCGATCACCCGTGCGATCGCCGACCAGGCACGGACCATCCGCATCCCGGTCCACATGATCGAAACGATGTCGAAGCTGCGGAAGGTCAGCAAGCGGCTCCTGCAAGAGAAGGGCCGCGAACCGACGCTCGAAGAAACCGCGGAAGCCGCCGGCGTTTCGCTGGAAGAAACCCGTCGCGTGATGAAGATCTCGCGACACCCGATCAGCCTCGATCGGCCGGTCGGTGAAAGCGAAGACAGCTACTTCGGCGACTTCATCGAAGATGATGCCACCGAAAGCCCGGTCAACGCCGCGACTCAGGAGATGCTCAAGGACAAGATCGAGTCGGTCCTCAAGACCCTCACCTACCGCGAACGTGAAATCATCAAGCTGCGGTACGGTCTGGGCGACGGGTACACCTACACGCTCGAAGAAGTCGGCCGCATCTTCAAGGTCACCCGCGAACGCGTCCGGCAGATCGAAGCCAAGGCGGTCCGGAAACTGCAGCACCCGGTCCGCAGCAAGCAACTCAAGGGCTTCCTCGACCAGCTCGCCGCCGCCATGAAGTAATTCTGTCCGCACTTCGCGGACAGCACCCCAGGAAGCCCAGCCATTCCAATGGCTGGGTCTCTTGCTCTCTTCAACAGACAACGACCCAGCCGAACTGGCACAACCAGTCACGGCAGCGTAAACTTCTTCGGCGGTCCACGACCATCACTCAGCTCGCGAGTGGAGCACGAACTCTGCTGCGAGGAATGGTGTCCGTTGCGACACACTGCATCCGTAGCTCAACTGGATAGAGCATCGGTCTTCGGAACCGAGGGTTGGGGGTTCGAATCCCTCCGGGTGCACTTAAAAACGCCTCGAATCAACTGTTTTCCTCCGTCTTGGCTGCATTGGTTGGGCCGTGTTCCGGGGAAGTGTTAGTAAAAGTGTTACCTGCCTCACGCGCCGCTGCGTTCCAGACCGCGTCGGCTGCGTCCTCAGCCATTTGCCCAACGTAGAACTGCATGGTGGTCTGAATCGATTTGTGCCTCATCAGTTCCTGCAGAACCTTGGGCATGACGAGCTTCGACCAGCGGTAACCGAATGCCCGACGGAAATCGTGGGCGCTCGCGTCTTTCGTCGCACTGACCTTGATCCCGGCCTTACGCCCGATCTTGGTGAGCATTTTCCCCACGTGACCGGCCGAGGGGCGATGCGACCCCTCGTTGGGCATACTGCGCGGTCGGCTCAGCGGATGGAAGACGAAGCCGCGGCGATCTTGGACCGGCGTCTCCATCAGGAAACCGGCAAAGTCAGGCGTAATCGGCAGCATACGAAACTGGCGGCCCTTTTCGGCTTGGGCTTGGATCCGGAACATTGGACGGCGGCGAGAGAAGTCGGGACAGAGATTCTCGTCACTGGTCCAGTGCAGGCGCATCGTCTCATCAAGACGCAAGCCACTCAACCACAATCCGCGGATCAGGTGCTTCCACGAATCGACGAACTCGGGGATCGTAATCACCTTCGGGACAGCCAACAGGTAGCGGTCCAGTTCTTCGCCAGTAATCGGACGGCCTTTCATTCCGCCGACGCGTCGGGGGAACTCGATGTGCGGCATCTTCGGGATCAGACCAAGTTTCCATGCCCAGCGGAGAGTCTTCCGCAACTCGGCCAAATGTCCATGGATGGTGTATTCACTGATTGGCTCACCGTTTCTGGCTGCTCGATCACGGAGCGCCGCCTGAAATCGGGAAATCACGCTCGATGTCATCGCGGACAGATGCTTCGGTGCAACCAACTCCTCGATTGCGTTGAACGTCGATCGGGTCTTGGCAAGGGTCGAGGCAGCCTTCCCCGCCCCCACTTCAGTTTAGTACCTTGCTCGAAATTCACTCCAGAGCAGTCGCTGGACCGGCTTGAATTCGCCCGCGTTCAGCTCGTCTTCCAATCTGGCAGCGAACCGCTCTGCCTCACGGCGGACGGTTGTCTTTGTGCTTCTGGTGCAGATCAGGCCCGTCACTGGGTCGACCCACTGTGCCAGAACAAACCGCCGTTGCTTTGGAGCGACGAGCTTTACGCGGATCATCGATCAGGCTCCCTTCTTTTCAAGCGGTGTATCAAAGTCCTTGCGGTTAGCCAGGAAGTCGATCACCCAGTCCGTCAAAACGTGTTCAGCTTTGGTGCCTGGGTTCTGAACGCGAAGACCAGTTTCGCGCCAGCAGTTCCAGGTTTCGCGCGACCACTGCATGTATTCGATGACCCAGCTCGACCGGCAATACAGACCGCGGGGCAGTCCACGCAGTTGCGGGTTGATCTCGATCACCTGCTTGACGCAGGGCGCACCGTCTCCTACAGTTGCTTCCGTCATGTGAAGAACCTTCGCCGGGGATTCACGATTTGGCGGCGAGCCACTGGCCGGTCTGAGAGGTACCAACTCTCAGACCGGTTTATTTTTTTGACTCGCGCCGGTCAAAGCGTAGACGCAGACCGGCTGCTTGAGTGGCGGCGGACGGGCCAGCTCGGCCGTCAACGCGACGTACAACAAAATGACCACGCGGCGCGTTTGCGCGCTGCGGCATGACCGTGGGGCAACCATCGGGCTTCCGTTCTTAGGTGCGGGGCTCTTTGGGGTTGTCGGCGTGGTGAGACACGTCGACAACTGCCCCAACGGTCGCCTGCTCGGCAGGTGACGTTGTGACACACGGTGCAACACCCTCTGCGGAATGTCAAGTCGTTGGGTCTTTTCGATAACAGCCGCGTGATGGCTCAATTCGCGTGGCATGGTTCCCATTCCGAGGACGTCCAGCCGAAAGACTGAGAATCAAAGAAACGCGCGCAGCATCAGCGCAGCCCTTTCAATCGAGATCGAGGGTGAACTCTTCGGAAGGCCGAACAGTTGGGCGTGGAATCGAACAGGAATCTCCGGATCGTTCGCGCTATGAGATGTCGCCCTCGAAGGGCATGTTGGGACTGTTCGGTCCGCAGCGGCCGTTCGTCACGAAGCCGCGATCACGCGGGTGGAAGTCGCGCCGGCCGGGTATAGCCCGGTGGCGTCGGCGGTTGCTGGTCAATCCGATCTTGTGCCGGAGATCAGCGAGGTCTTGAGGTGTCTGTGGGAATCGAATCGAGATCGTACGAGTGAGTTTAGAGCGCCCTGCGCTTACCCCTGGCGCGATCTGGGAGGCTTAAGTAGACTGCTGAACTTCTTGAAGGGAGTTGGGCATGTCGAAGACGAAGTCGTTGGTGGTGCGGACGAAGCCGAAGCCGAGTCGTGAAGAGATCCTCGGGTTGTACGATCAAGGTCTTGGAACGACCGAGGTCTGCCAACGGTTGGAGATCAGCCCGGCTTGGGCGCGGCGGGTCAAGCAGGAGCGGCGCGAACATGGCAAGACCGCGAATGCCACCACCCGCAACCGCGAGCCGGAGTGGAAACCGCTGGTCCCGCAGATTCAAGCGGCGATCGCGGCCCAGCCCGACCTGACGCTCGATGAATTGAAGTTCGAGTTGGGGACGACGTTGCATCCCGGCACGCTCTGTCGCGCGCTGAAGAAGTTGAAGCTGACCTTGAAAAAAAAGTCCTGAGAGCGGCCGAGCAGGATCGGCCGGACGTCGCCGAGAGGCGGGCTGCGTGGGTGGTGACGCAGGCCGGGCTGCCGCCGGAAAAGCTGTTGTTTCTCGATGAATTCGGGGCGAAAACGAACCTCGTGCGGACGCATGGACGATCACTCGAGGGGACGCGGTTGGTGGCCAAGGTTCCGCATGGTCACTGGAAGTCGACCACGTTCGTCGGCGCGTTGGGGTTGCGCGGCTGGGTCGCACCGCTGGTGATCGACGGCGCACTCACCGGCGACTTGTTTCGCGCGTACGTCGAGCAGCATCTCGCCCCGCAATTGCAGGCGGGGGACGTGCTGATCCTGGACAATCTGGCGTGTCACAAGGTGGCCGGGGTCCGCGCCGCCGTGCAGCAAGCCGGTGCCGACGTGTTGTACTTGCCGCCGTACAGTCCCGACTTCAATCCGATCGAACAAGCCTTCAGCAAGCTGAAGCGCCTGCTGCGAAGCGCCGCCCCCAGAACCATGAACGCGCTCTGGAAAGCCTGCGGCGAAGAACTCGAAAAGTTCACCCCCACCGAGTTCAAGAACGACCTCAACAACTCCGGCTACCACTACAAATAGGCGCAACGCGCTCTAATCAAAGATGTTGCTGTCACGCCATGCTTCGTCGGCCGTTGGATTCGTCCTCGACTGTGGACAATTGGGTATGATGAACTAGCGAAACGCGACAAGTTCAGCCTCGATCTCTTCTGGCTCAAAGACGAGTCACTGGAAGATTCCGAGGACCTGCCGCCGCCCGATGTACTGGCTCAGGAAATCGCGGACGACTTGCAGACCGCGTTGGAACAGTTCGCTGCGATTGCTGAGAAATCCGAGGATGACCCATATGTCCGCAACAAACTGGTCTGCTCGGGTCAGTGCAGCCGAGGTCGCCCGGCGGGCCGGGGGGCGACGAAGCTACAACTGTCGGCGTATTGAGGCCGCGACTTTGCGTCGCTGGGAAGTGGTTAAATTGCTCGGGGAAATCGGCTTCGGGCGAGGATATCAGGCCGAGATCGCTCGCCGCATGGGCGTGAATCGCTCCACGATCAGTCGTGATTTCCGCCTGTTTTCAGAGTCACAGCGGACTGGAATGTCACTCCAAGAACTGGAACTCTGCGATCGGATTCGCCAGCGGATCGAGCGACAGGAATCGCGGAGCCGACATGCCGAAGCCACCACCCCGGTTGGAGCGGTTGCTGCAACTCACGCAGAGTGTGCGGACGCGACGGTTCATTGTGCTGGCTCTTCTCGATGTGATTGACCCCGTGAGCTTCGCCCCAGTCGACTGGCGAGACCGGACACGGCCAGTCGTCCTCAGGTGTGAAAGTCAATTAGATGGAGACGGTCATGTTCGAGCGGGACCTTCGCAAATGGCCAGGGGTAAGGATGTCAAATGGTTCTTCGCGCGCATCCTTGGTTCTTACTTGCCCTCTTTTGACCGTGTATCATGCCAATTCTACTCTGTGATGGTGCACGAAATCGCTTGAAATCATCTCAGTCGTAGTCTTAGCAACTTCGCATAGGATTAATGCGAATCCGGGTCTTTGACGTGTCAGCGTTATTTCGTGGAAATGTCTACGGCAGGGTGCTGAAAATGGCGTCGGGATTGCGAGCCGAGTGTCCTACCTGTGGTAAGCCGTTGCGTGTCGAAGCCACCAGCGTTGGCCATCGCGTGCGGTGTCCGGACTGTTCGACCGATTTTGTTGTCTCGTCCGTCAGCTTCGCGGGCGGTGCGTCGTTGGTCCCGAGCCATGTGGCTGAACCGCAGATTGCCGATGACGCCGCGAATGCATTCGCTGGTCTGCAGGGGTTGAGTCGGCTAGGGCGATTCGAGTTGCGCACCGAACTGGGGCAAGGAGGTTTTGGACGAGTCTACCGTGCGTTCGATCCTGTATTACGGCGCGAGGTCGCCATCAAGGTGCCGCAGTTCCTCGACCTCGACGCCGATCATCGTGAGCGGTTTCTGAATGAAGCCCGCACGGCGGCTAACCTGCGGCACCCCAATATTGTCAGTGTCTATGAGTGTGGCGAGAGCGGCGGGCGGCTGTATATCGTTTCTGAATACGTCAAAGGGGAAACGGTCGCTGCACGGCTGGTGCGGGACGCACCGGCCGTCGAGTTGGCCGTCGAATGGGTCCGCGAGATTGCGCAAGGTCTGGAGTACGCGCATGCGGAAGGGATCGTCCATCGTGACATCAAGCCCGAGAATCTGATCGTCGGGAAAAATGGACGTCCTCAGATCCTCGATTTCGGCCTCGCCAAGCTGACGGACGAAGCATCGTCGCTGACCGTTGACGGGAGCGTGATGGGGACGCCGGCGTATATGTCGCCCGAGCAGGCGCGCGGGGAAACCAAGCAGGTCGGTCCCGCCAGCGACCAGTATTGCCTCGGGGCGACGTTGTACCATCTGTTGACGGGCCAGCGCCCGTTCGATGGGCCGCCGCATCAGGTGATCGGACTGGTCGCGTCGACCGCGCCACCGGCTCCCAGGAAGATTCGACCGGAGCTTCCCCGCGATCTGGAAGCGATCTGCCGCAAGGCGATGGCCCCAGTCGCAGTCGATCGATACTTCTCGTGCGCGGAATTTGCCGCGGATCTGGATCGCTGGCAGCGGCAAGAACCGGTGCGGGCGCGGCCGATGAGTCTGCCGAAACGGCTGTGGCGCTGGTGCCGGCGCGAACCGCGCACCGCCGCTTTGCTCATGGGGCTGGCCGTCGTTTTTTTGACGGGATTCACCGCCAGCTTGACGTTCTGGGGCATGGCGGAAGCAGCGCGCCAGACATCGGACGGTGCCCTGTCACAAGCACTGAACTCGGGAAAGAAGGAGCGCGAAGCCTTGCAGTTGGCGAGCGCCCGCGCCGAGGAACTGCTGAAGCAGAACGAAGAGATCCTGCGGGCCAACCAGCAGGCGCGCGAAGCGACTCTCAAAGCCGAAGCGTCCGCCCGCGACGCGCGCTCCGCTGCGCGGCTGGCGCGGCAACAGGAAACGGCGGCGAAAACCGCGGAAGCTGAGGCCCGCCGCCAGTTGTACGTCACCACGATGCGGCTGGCCCAGGAAGCCTGGAACCTCGGCCATCGAGATCAGCTCATCGAGTTGTTGAACCGTGTTCGCCCGCTCATCGGTCATCCCGATCTCCGCGAATGGGAGTGGTACTACCTGCACGGACTGGCGACGGGCGAAGTCCAGTCCGTCCAGCATCAAGCGGGAGCGGGTTACGGATCAGGTTTGGACGTCAATGACAAGGGAACGTTCGCCGCGGGACTACAAGCGGATCATTCCATCGACCTGATTCGACTCAGCGATGGGCAGCTGGAGCGTTCCCTGCCGATGGTTGCTCTCCCCGGTAACGGCGGCGGGGAGCCCTGGTTGACTTGGCAACCAGGCGGGAATTGGCTCGCGGCGGTGACGAACAAGTTGCCGCTGGTGTTGATTCGTCACCAACAAACCGGAGGCGAGGTGTCGCGTCTGCAGATGCCAGACTACACTACGGCGGCGGACTATGGCGCCCAACTGGAAAACTTCAAAAACGTCCCGCAAGGAGGCAGACTCCATCCGTCGCAGTGGCGACCCGTGATTTCCTGGCTCGGTTGGAGTCCGGACGGGACGTCGTTAGCCGCGGCCCTAAATCCTCATCGTGATTCCGGTTCAGAGCAAGTCTGGTTCCTCAGAACTTGGTCCGGGAATAGCCTGGATCGAGTTCGGACCGTCGACTGCTCGAAAGAGAAGTACAGACTGTTTGCCTGGTACCCCAAGGGTGAGGCGTTGTTAGCATGGGATGGGATTTCACTGACCCGGATTGGGATCGTCGATCGACAATCGACCAAACTCTCGTATCAGTCGAGCCGCGCCATCACGGCCTTAGCCGTGCACCCCGAGGGTAAGATTGCTGCGATCGGCGATCAACGCGGTGTCGTGCGCACAGTGAATCTGGAGAAGGGGACGGAAATTGGATTGGCGTCGGTGCATCGACTCGAAGTGACGGCGCTCGCATGGAAACCGGACGGTCACTGGCTTGCATCCTGCGGCAAAGATCGTCGAGTCGTCGTCTCAGAGACGGGGACATTATTCGGCAATCACTGGCTGTCGACAACGGTGGGCCTGCATCAGGGGGAACCGAACGGACTGCGCTGGGGAGAGACCGGGCGTTTATCGTCATTGGGGTCAAATCGCGTGCAGGTTTGGGAAACGGAGCCGTCGAACACCGGCGCGGCCCTGTATTTGGGGGGCGCGATGGATGTCGCGCTCAGCCCGGACGGAAGCCAAGTCGCCGTGGTGGGTTATCGTAGACCGAACTTCGGAGTCTGGGATATCCGTTCTGGCAAACTGCTGACGGAATTGAAGCCGAAGGAAGGAGTCTGGTTTGACCGAATCTGGTGGTTGCCGACAGGTCGCCAGCTCTTGATGCGATCAACCCAGGATCCTCCGTCTGCCGAGTATCGTGGCACGGCGCCGCTCTATTGGCAGGCTGATCTGGACGGTCAAGACATCCGTGCTCTTGATTGGAGGGTGAACGTTAAGGCGGTAGTTCAGCAAGGGGAGTTATTGCATGTGATGACACGCCCCCCTTTTTCCGCGGATGAGGGAATCCAATCCGATGGCAGTATCGTTCCTCCTCCGCGCGGACGCGAACTCTTCCGTTGGTCTCCCGAGATTACCGAATTGATCCCGCAAGCAAGTTTCCCGGAGAGTTCCGCATGGAAATATGATTTCAGCCGAGATCGTCGGCGGGGCGTGTTTCTGGGAGGCAGCGATGGAATCATGCTCTACGATTTTGTAGAGAACCGCTCGCTTCCAGCGCCTGCTCTCGGACCCAAGCAGGGGGCAAGTGATGTCGCGATCAGTCCCAACGGCGATCGGGTGGCGCTGTTCAATATCGCTATCAATACGGTGAGGCTGTGGGACCTTGACTCGCGGCAACTGTTGCACGAATTCCGTGGACACGCCGGAGGGACGACCGCGGTCGTTTGGAACTCGACCGGCACGCGCTTGGCCACGACGGGGAAGGATGGGCTGGTGCGGCTCTGGGATGTGGAGAGCGGCGCGGAGGTCCTCTCGATGGAAGGGAACCAACAAGGGATGACGCGGCTGATCTGGAGTCCCGACGATCACCAGTTGCTGGCCTTCGGGAGTTACGGGAGCGCCGTGATTAAACTCTGGGACGACCGGATAGGGCGCGCCAACGCGGAACGCGTCTTGTTGAGCAAAGATGTGGAACCGCTGCCCTGAAGGTGCCACCGTGATCTATCCTCTGCGGGAAACCAGAAACGGTTCGAGGGCCACGCGAAACTCTTGGGCCGATGCGAAACGGTCGGCGGGGTCTTTCGCCATCGCGCGTTCGACGAGACGCACCAGTTCCGTCGGCAGGGCGGGGCGCAAGGTCGCGAGACCGGGCGGCATCGTTTCCAGGACCGCCTTGACTGTCTGCCCGGCCGTCGTTTCCGTGAAGGGCGCTACTCCGGACAACATCCAGTAAAGCGTGGCACCGGCGGAATAGATGTCGCAGGCCGGACGCGCATCGCGGCAGCGGAGGATTTGTTCCGGGGCCATATACGGGAGCGTCCCCCGCAAGGCCCCCATCCCGGTGACACCGCTGCACCCCGCGTTCCAGTAGTTTTTCGCCAGACCGAAATCGGCCAGCTTCAGCGCGACCCGTTTGCCGTGTCGCGCGACCAGAAGATTGCCCGGCTTGATGTCGCGATGCACCAGGCCATGCAAGTGAGCGTGGGCTAGCGCATCCAGCAACTGGCCGAACAACCCGCAGATGACATGCACAGCGCCTCGTGCCCGTTCCGACTCCGTCAACTCGTCCAGGGAAACAACGGGGACGTACTCCATCGCCAGAAACAGGCGGTGCTCGACCAGGCCGAATTCGTAAAAGCGCACAATCCGCGGATGGTCGAGTTGACTCAGCACACTCGCCTCGCGTAAGAACAGCTGCAAAGATTGTGGCGTCTGTTGAGGACCCGCGGGGAGCACCTTCACGGCCGTTTCCCGACCAGTCCGGGCATGCCGGGACAGATAGACGATTCCCATCGTTCCGCGCCCGAGTTCTCGCAGGATTTCATAACTGCCGAGACGCTCCCCCATCTTCAATTCCGGCAAGTCGGCAGTTCGTGCGGGGCGCGCAACAGCGATCGATTCACCTGTGGACGGGACGAACGTCGTCACCCGAATCTGCGTATCGCCACCAGATATGATGTCGCCGTTCTTGAGCAAGACTTCCTGAACCCGCTCGTCATTAACGAAGGTCCCGTTGAGACTCCCCAAATCCAGCAGCACACAGTCGGGGGGATTCGCCGTCAAGCGGAAGTGATTCCGGGAGAAATGGGGATCCCGCTCCAGGCACAGTTCAGCTTCGGTCGCACGTCCGACTAGCACCGCGTCGGGACGATCGATGACGTAACGTTCGCCCTGATGCGGACCCTCAAAGACATCCAGGCAAACGTGCGCCTGATCTGCTGACATGACGAGTGTATGGGTCGACGACATCGATCTTCCGATTGACTTGGAGAGGAAGAACTACTGCGAGTCCTTTGGATGCCTCATCCCTGAACCTACGATATTCACCCAGGATTCGCTATTGATCGTATCCGAGTGCAGCCCAGACTTTCGGGACGCTGTAGAGCCAGTTTCATAACGGGGAAAGCCTGTGTAACAATCGGTGAACGCAGGCGAGGATGACGAAGGCGAGGAAGTGGTTGGGGTTGCGGTCGTAGCGGGTGGCGAGGCGTCGATAATTCCCCAGCCAGGCGAACGTTCG
>JBGATC010000030.1:0-77320 GCA_044229335.1 Planctomycetaceae bacterium
TCAGTCACCACCGGGTCCAACGGCTCAGCGTCCATGCCAATCTGACTCCTCATTCAGGTGTCAGAGTCCCGGCGCAAATAGCGTGCCAGAAAAGCTCGCTCTACGAGAATTCTAAAGTAAGTGCCATTGGGCTTGCGCCCTGACCGCTGGCACGCGGACGCTGGCGTAGGGCGCTTAGCGGAAGCGGCGGACGAAGCGCTTGTCGATCCAGCGTTTCCACCACCAGGCCCAACGGCTACGAGAGGAACGTCCGCGGTAGTCGACGATGGCCGTCCCATCACCGCAGTTCAGCAGCCGCAGGAAATCGGATTGCGGCTCATACGGCACCAGTGGCCCTCCCGTGACGAGTGCCCGCACGTTATGCCAGAGAACCCGGGCCTGCCGGACAGCATACACTCCGGCTTTGGGCAGGGGGGGCGACCATTCTGCCACGTCGCCCACCGCGAAGATGGGGGCGTCAGCGGTCGTCTGCAGCGTCGCCTGCACTTTCAGAAAGCCAGTCTTCGCGAGCGGCAGCTGGAAGTTCCGCAAGACCATAGGCGGGGACGCACCTGCGGCCCAGATGCCGATGTCGCAACGGAGTCGTTCACCGGAGTCGAAGAGGAGTGTCGGCGGGCCGTCTTCATCACAGTCGACCACCCGTTGCTTCAGGTGCACATCAACCCCGCGGAATTTGAGGAGTTTGCGAGTCCGATCGATGCACGCGGGTGAGGCTCCTGAAAGGATTTCGGCCCCCGCGTCGACGAGATGCACATCCCACGGCAGCTCTTCCCGATGGACCCGCTCTTCGAGACACAGCGCCAGTTCCACACCGGCTGCACCGCCGCCAATCACCACGAACTGCAGACGGCCTTCGCTGCCAGCGTCGCGCCACTGGGCGATCAATTCAGCTTCACGGATCTTAAGCCGGTCCATGAAGGTTGCCATCGGCTTGACGCTGACGAGCGTGCGGTGCGTCTGCCACAAGCGTTCGCTCGCCGGGACCGAACCAAGATTGATGGACGCGACCGCGAACGTCAGCGTCGGTTGATGGGCGAGCGTGATGGTCCGCTCATCGGGATTCATCGCCACAGCGCGATCGACGATCAACCGCACGCCACACTTGCGGCAGAGACGATTCAGATCGATCGAAGCGGCTGTGGGGCGAAACTGGCCGCTGACGATCCCCGGCAGCATACCGCTGTAAGTGGCTCGATCGAACGCTGAGACGAGCGTTAACCGCGTTCGAGGCAACGCGCGCCAGCGCCACCAGCGGACGAGTTGCAAATGGGTGTGACCCGCTCCGATGAGGACGATTTCGATCGGTGGGGGCGGTGGCTCCGGTGGCGCAGCCGCCTCCGCAGGCACGGCGACCGGATCGGTCGCCTCCGTCTCATCCGATTTCGTTTCCGGAGGCGGGTCCGCAGCCGACACGCTTACGCTCCCGGCGGACGAATCCCGAAGTCTTCGATCGTCAACAGGGCGCGGAAAGGGAGATTGCGAGCCGCAAAGTTCGCCGCTCCTCCTTCTTTGCGATCGACAATGCCGACCACTCCGACCACGGTGCAGCCGAACTCGATGATGCGGTCAACGGCCTGCAAGGCGCTGCCGCCCGTCGTGACAACGTCGTCGATCACGATCACTTTGTCGCCCGGTTTGACCGGCCCTTCGATGAAGCGATTCGTCCCGTGTCCCTTGGCTTCTTTGCGAACGAGAAACCCGGACATCGACAGCGGGGGCTGACTGGCAGCCGCGGCGACGAGCACGCCACCCACGATCGGATCGGCTCCGATCGACATCCCGCCGATGGCGTCGTAATCGACATCGTTCAGCAATTCGATCAGGCCATAACTGACAAGCCGCAGCCCTTCGGAGTGGAGCGAAATCTGCTTGCCATCGAGGTAATACGTCGACTTCTTCCCCGAGGCGAGGGTGAAATCACCGAACTTCAAGGCCCGTTCGTGGAACAGTTGAATCAGGCGTGCGCGGTCGTACATCGAATCTCTCAAGGACATGGATATGGGGACGAGTGATGGCCAATTAGTGTGATCAGGAGTAGCGATGCCATTCATCACCCCAGGCGTCTTTCAACGTCTGGTCGTTGATGGGCTGGGAATGATAGCCGATGGACTGGCCGACGAAATAGCCGACGAGGCTGGCCCCGAACCCATAAAGGTCGGCAGGAATTGTCAGGATGTCGCGGACCAGCCCTGCAGAGGCCGGGTATAGCTGAGCGACATAATCGGGATAATCGCCCTCGAAGCTCTCGGGTTGGACAAGGAAAATCTGCTCGGGAAGCCAGCGAGCCATGAAGCAGACAATTCCAAAAAACATCGCCAGGACCGCTGCCCACGCCGTGCGCGGTCGTCCGTAGAGACCCATCGTCAACGGAATAAACAGCGCCACCAGCTGCATCGACAGGGCGAGATCAAGCAAGGCCATCTTCGATTGGCCGCTGAACGCCAGGGCCAGCCCTCCCATCGAAATGAGGAAGACACAGAAGCGATCGAGGACCAGTCCGCGGTTCTTGAAGACCGCGATCCGCGAAAGGACGTTGTGACCAAGAATTGTCGCCGGTGCGAGGACGGCACTGGTTGCAGTGGATACGACGATTGACGTGAAGGAGACGACGAAGATCACCGCCATGGTCGGCGTGAGGTATTTCGCGGCCATCAACTGCAGAATGCCACCTTCGGCATCGGGTTCGATGAGCCGCGAGATCAGGCCCAGACTGACTGGGATCAAGCCGAAGGACAGGTAGAGCACTCCCGCGAGAATACACGCGCGGGAGGCCGTTTTCTCATCGCGGGCAGAAAAGATCCGCTGCTGCAGGTCCTGACCGGGAATGTTCCCGAATAACCCGGTGGCCCACGTGCCGCAATACCCCAGGATCGCGAGGGCGGTCGCTTCGGGTAAAAGGGTCAGATGGCTCGGCTCGGTCTGGGCGATCATCCGGTCAATGCCGATGAACGCCGACCCGCCACCGAACGAAGAGTACGCCGAGAAGGCGAGCATCAGCAGGCCGAAGAAGGCGAAGACAATCTGGGCTGTGTCGGTCAGTGTGACCGACCACATCCCGCCGATCATCGTATACGCCAGCGTGATACCGCAGGCGATGACGATGCCCCACCCCGCGGGGATTCCGAAGTAGAGTTCCTGCATATCGCCCAGGGCTTTGTACTGCAGGGCAATCCAGCCGAAGTAGCTGGGAATCTGAATACATGCCCCGATTAACTCCGCTTTCGGCCCATAGGTTCTGCGGAAGAAGTCCCCAGTCGTCAACAGTTTCATCCGCCACATCGGAGCGGCGTAGAAGAGTCCCGCGAAGACCAGCGTCGCGGCACACGCGAACGGATCGAGAATGACACCGATCAGGCCCTCCTCGCGGGCAGCTTCCGAGGCGGCGGTCATTGAGGCCGCTCCGAACCATGTCGCAATCAGTGTTCCCCAGCAGAGGAACAGCGGGAGATTCCGTCCGGCGACGAGATAGTCTTCTTCCGTTTCGACTTTCCGACTGGCGAAGATGCTCAAGCCGGTCAGCACGACGAGATAGACGCCCAGCGCAACCGCCAGTGCAATGGTTGCTGATCGGGGAAGATCGAGCTTGGCCACTTTGATGGCTTCAGCCGCCAACAGGCCGCCACCGTCCCAGAAGCACACATTCATTCGCGAAAAGTTCCTTGATCGCAGTCGTTAATAGCCGACGGCAGCGCCGTCTTTGCGTGGATCGGAAGCACCGTGCAGCACACCGCGTTCCCAATCAATCCAGATCCCCTGATAGCCACCATAAGAGCCTGGCGATTTGTCGAGTTTGTGTCCCCATTGCTGGAGGTGTTGTCGCGTCTCTTCGGGGAAGCCGCTTTCCAGATAGACTGTGCCACCGCCAGGTTCTGTCGGCTGACCGGTAGGCGTCGCACTTCCGCCATGACGAATCCGGGCTGCATCGCCTGCAGCCTGAACGTTCATGCCAAAATCGAGCACGTTGACGAGAATCTCGACATGCCCCTGGGCCTGCATGTCGCCCCCCATCACACCAAAGCTGAAGACCGGTTTGCCCTGCTTGGTCACCATGGCGGGAATGATGGTGTGGAACGGCCGCTTACCCGGTTCGAGCCGATTCAGGTGGTGATCATCCAGGGCGAACAAATTCCCGCGATTCTGCAGTGCGAATCCGACGTTTCCCGGAACGACCTGGGATCCAAAACCATGATAGAGGCTCTGGATCAGCGAGCAGCAGTTGCGGTTTTTGTCGACGACAGTGAGATACACGGTATCGACATGTTCGAGCTTCGGATCACCCGCGGGGATCGACGTCAGTGCGTGCCCGGGTTGAATCAGGCCCCTGCGTTTGGTGGCATACTCCATCGAGATCAACTCGGCGGTCGGCAGTCGACCGAAGGCCGGGTCAGCGTAGTATTTCGCCCGGTCGGCGAAGGCGAGCTTTTTCGCTTCGACAAAATGATGGACGTACTCCGGACTCTTCGGCCCCATCTTCTTCAGATCGAAGCCCGACAGGATGTTGAGCATCTGCAGGGCGGCGATCCCCTGACCGTTCGGCGGCAGTTCCCAGACATCGTACCCGCGGTAGTTCGTCGAGACCGGCGCGATCCACTCACTGGTGTGAGCGGCGAGATCGGCCGCTGTCAGATAGCCGCCGTTGGCTCGACTGAAACGATCGATTTCCGCAGCCACGGCACCTTTGTAGAAGCCATCGCGTCCCTGCTCAGCGATGAGGCGATAGGTCGCTGCCAGTTCCGGCAGTTTGGCAATCTCACCCATCCGCGGCGGACGACCGCCGGGTAAATAGACGCGGGTCGAGTCAGGCCATTTTGCCAGCGACTCCCGCGCACCGTACCAGCTCGCAGCAATCAATTCCGAGACCGGTTCGCCCTGCTCAGCCGCACTAATCGCCGGGGCCAAAATCTCAGCCAGTGGTCTTGAGCCGAAGTGGTCCCGCAGCAGCGACCAGCCATCCACACAACCCGGCACCGACCAGGACAGAGGCCCGGTCAGCGGAATCTCTTTCAACCCGCGATCGAGAAAAACCTGCCGCGTGAGAGACTGCGGGCTGCGACCAGACGCATTCAGACCATAAAGTTGTCCGGTCTTGGCATCCCAGACGATGGCGAACAAGTCGCCGCCGATGCCACAGCTCATCGGTTCAACGACGCCGAGCATCGCATTCACGGCGATCGCGGCATCGACCGCATTCCCACCCGCCTGCAGCACGTCGAGGCCAACTTGTGCCGCCCGGAGATGGCTCGTCGCCACAATCCCGTGCTTCGCGAGCACCATCGATCGGCTCTGCGGCCCGAACCCGGAAGGCCGATCGTATTCAGCCCCCATCGTCAGTCCCCCGCTGAGCAGGTACAAGAAGAACGAAATCGGCCATGCAGCCAAGCGAAGCGCGCGGTGTGGCGATCGTGGGGAAAATCCACTGCTCACCGTCGAGTCTCCGTTCCGAGAGCACTCCGCTCTGCCGAAGACTGCAGGTGTTTATCACCACAGGAACAGCATCCGGCACCGGGGGACAGTTTGGCGCGACTGGATGCCGATTGCAACGGACGCATGGCACTCGATGGTGATTCGGTCCGAGAGGGACGAATCACCATCAATTCTCTCACCAATCCCTGCAATGACGGAGACGCACAGTTATCTGGACTTCAACCCCACCGTGTTCACGGCGATCACCCGGTAAGTGTAAGTCTTGCCGGCTTCGGCTTTGGTGTCGGTGTAGGTCATGGGGACCAGTGGTTGCGTCGGGGTATCGCTGTATTGCAGGTTCTGGAAGATCGGGCGACCAAAGGGGTTCTTGCCCTGTTCGGGGACGTTGGCCAGAAACTCGCCGTCACGCTCGATGATGAAGCGGGCGAGGCCGCTCTCCAGATCAGCAGTTGCGTCCCACGTGAGCTGGTTGCCGTTCACCCGCAGGTTGGTCGGTGCCGGGGGCGGCGTGAGATCGGCAACGGCTGTGTCGGTCACATACTGCATCCAGCCACGCGCGACGGTTTCGTTCGGCAGCCAGCCTGCTTTCAACGGTTCACCGACGAACTTTGCAGCGGGGACGGCTTCGGTCCCGGTGATCGGAGCGAGCCACGCATCCGAAGTGGGCATGGATCGCAGTGGATCACCGGGCTGTTTCGGCAGGCGGGCACTCAGGCAGGCGCTCAGCCACGGGATCGCGAAGTAACGCTGATTTCCGCATTCGTGAGCAGTCAACGGATCGACCGCAACACCGATCAAACCACCCTTGCCGCGGACTTCGTTGAAGAAGGCTTCATTGGCCGGCCAGACTCCGGCGAACCGCCCATCCTTGACCGTGACCCCTTCCTGCGTGCCGGGATTGCACATCACCGGGACCTGGAGTGACGCTGCGGGCAGCGTATGAGCTTTGATCGAGGTGCGATTGGGGTCGGCTTGAAGCAGGGGGACACCCGAGCGGAGCCACGCAGCGGCAACGCGGTCCGGATGCAGCAGCACCATCCCACCCGCCCAGTGACCACCACCGCTGTGACCCCACAGCGCCCACGGAACGGTCGCCAACTCCGGATGCCCCGATTGCTGACCCAGATCGACCAGTGCGCGCTGGAAGGCAGCACTCGAACCGTTCCGGGGATCACACCACATCTGGCAGTCGGCTTTGTCTGGCTGCTCGTAGGACGGAGAGAGCAGGGCACAGTCATGTTGACGGGCGAGGGCCTGCCAGTGCAGATCGAACGCACCGGTCAGTCCCGATTTGCATGAGCCTTCACCGCAGCCATGCTGATGGACCACCACGCCACGGAGCTCTTTCACTCCTGCGGGAATCCAGATCGTGTAGTTCACGGGATAGATCAGGGCCCCCGGTTCCGTCGAAGCGGCATACCGCACGCGGTAATACGGCGCACTCGCGACCGGGAAGACATCATACGGTGGCTGTTGCGCCCAGGCGGAGCCAGTCAGCAGGCCGAACATCAACAAGAAGGACAGGCAACGCATGGTGTGACCTCGCGAAATATGACAACGGGAGTTCGCAGCAGCTTATCAGGCAGGATTTCGACACACCACCCGCACGATGACACGTCCCAGCCCGAAGCGCGAGCGCCGGGTTCTGGTCTGGCATTTCGCAGCGTATCCATCCAGGATTGAAACCCGGCGCTCGCGCTTAGGGCTGCCAGAGGCGCTGTCGGAGCCGAGTCGACATCGGCGACAACTACCCGTGGCAAGTTCCGGCCGGTAGGCTGTACCATGACGGGGCGGCGTGACCGCCCGGTCATGGGCATCAGATCACAAAGGGAACAGGATGATGCGGTTCTGGTTTGTCGTCGGCATGTGCGTTTCGTCGGCGGTCTCCGCTGCCGAGTGGCCGCAGTTTCGTGGTCTTGCAGGCGATGGTCACGCCGCTGCGAAAGATCTTCCCACGGCGTGGAGCGAAACGTCTCACCTGGCGTGGAAGACAGCGATTCCCGGTCGTGGCTGGTCTTCGCCGGTCGTGGGTGACGGAATGGTCTGGTTGACCACCGCCATCGAGGAAGAACCGACACCCGAACAGGCGGAATTCATCCGCAAGACCAAACTCGCCGGTAACCCCATGGCGAAGCAGATGAAGATTGTCGCGGCAATCTCGCTGCGGGTGATCGGTCTCGAACTTTCGACCGGCACGATTCGTCAGAATGCCGAGCTCTTCCGCGTCCCCGATCCATCCCCGGTGCACACGCTCAACAGCTACGCTTCCCCCAGCCCGATTCTCGATGGAGACCGGCTGTACTGTCACTTCGGGACCTATGGGACCGCCTGTGTCGACACGACGACAGGCAAACCGCTCTGGAAAGTGAACCTGCCGACCGAGCACTCCGTTGGACCGGGCAGCTCGCCCCTGTTGTACCGCGATCGGCTCATCATTCCCTGTGACGGAACCGAATCGCAAAGCGTGGTGGCCCTGAATACGGCCGACGGGAAAGAAGCCTGGCGGACACCCCGCCCGCCGATGCAGGGAACCACCGGCGATCTGCACAAAGCGTTCTGCACACCGTTGCTGGTGACCGTCGGCGGACGTGATCAGGCGGTGGTCGTCGGAGCGCAATGGGTCGTGTCATACGAACCGACAACCGGCAAGGAAATCTGGCGCTTCCGCCATGGCGAAGGCTTCTCGAACGTGCCGCGGCCGGTAGCGGGTGATGGCGTGCTGTACCTCTCGACCGGTTACATGCAGGCGAATCTCGTCGCGCTGAAACTCGACGGTCAGGGTGATGTGACCGAGACACACGGCCTGTGGCGGGTGAAGAAGCAGGTCCCGACGATGCCCTCGCCGATTCTCGTCGGCAACGAGCTCTACATGATCACCGACCAGGGGGTCGCCAGCTGTGTCGATGTGAAGACGGGCGACATCGTCTGGCAGGAGCGGATCGAAGGGAACTACTCGTCGTCACCCCTTTACGCCGATGGCAAACTCTACGTGAGCAATCGCGAAGGGAAGACGACGATCTTCGCCCCGGGAAAGAGTTACGCGGAGGTCGCCACGAACACGCTCGAAGGAGCGATCATGGCCTCCCCGGTCGCGCTCGATGGTTTGCTGCTGCTCCGTTCGCCGACCCATCTGTATCGCGTGGGCGCGAAATAACCGATTGACCGTGACACCGTTCTTCAGGACGCCCAGCCATTCCGCTGGCTGGGACTCTTCTCCCGGTTACGCCACACCATGCGGCAGGATCAGGCAGATGCTGGTCACCAGTCCGGAGAGCGCAGCAAAGAATTGATAGGGCCACGAAGCCCGGCTGCGGGGCGGTTCTGGCGGCGGGGGGTAGAGCCGTTCGACTTCTTCCCGCAGATTGGCATTGATCCACGAAAGCGTGAGGATGGCAATTTTCTCTGTCGAAGCGGCGGGCATCGGGTGACTCCCGAGGAAGCAAAGAGGGAGAACGCGGCAACAACACGTACAATCGAGATCTGCGGCCGCGGAGGGTCTTCTTTTCAGTGAATCGGCACCGTCTACGGTGAACTGAACGCTCCCCCAAAGTTGACGGTTTAGACGTACTTTGCAGGTTGAGCGTCCTGTAACGGCTGGACCAACAGTCAGTCCAATCCGAACCCCGTCCGCGGCTCAGTCCAGTCCGTCGGGTCGCTCTCACCGGTAAATCTGTCACCCCGGCTTGATCTTTCCGCCCGCTTACCCTACGTTCCAAGTCTGTCTCCCCGGCAAGGTCCGGGGGTGTACGTCCGCCTCTTGCTTGAAACACGCTGGAACACATGGCCGACCTGATTCTTCCGCACGGCGGACTCACCGAGCCCGTCAACCGTACCGTGGCCGATGCTGACATCGCCGCCTTCAAGGCCGAAGCCGCCGGACTGCCGCAAGTCCCGGTCTCCGCTGCCGATCTCTCGTCGGTCTTTCGCTTCGGCGATGGCACCCTCAGCCCGCTGACCGGCCCGATGAACAGCGAAACCTATCACCGTGTCCTCGACGAAGCGGTGATCATCAACAACGGCAAGAAGTACGCCTGGACGATTCCGATCGCTTTCCCGGTGACCGCTGACCTGGCAAAGACCCTGAAGGCGGGCGACAAGGTCGCGCTCGTTGGTCCCGATGGACAGGTCGCGGCCACCCTCGCGATCAACGATGTCTATGCCTGGCCGAAGCTCAAGTACATTCAGAAGGTTTACCTGACCGACCGCGTCGATCACGCCGGGGCCAACATGGTCCTGAAGGACGATGCTGACAAGTCGCACCTCATCGGTGGGGAACTGTCCGTTCTGCCGCAGCCGAAGAACCCGGCATTCGGCAAGTATGTGCTTCGTCCCTGCGAAGTGCGGGACCTGCTCGCCAAGAAGGGCTGGGATGCAGTCGTCGCCTTCCAGACGCGCAATCCGCTGCATCGGGCACATGAATACGCCCTGGTCTACGGACTCGAAACGCTCATCCGAGCCGGCAAGAACGCCGGTGCGGTGCTCAATCCGCTGATCGGTGAAACCAAGGGAGACGACGTCAACGCCGTCATCCGCATGAAGACCTACGAAGCCCTGATCGAGCAACGCCAGCTCGGCGATGGCGACAGCGATCAGACGCTGTGGGGGCCGCGGAACGAGCAAGTGCCGGATCGCGTCGCGCTCCTCGGTCTCGACATCAAGATGTTCTATGGTGGTCCGAAGGAAGCGGTGATGCACGGCATCTACCGCCAGAACATGGGCTACACACACATCATCATCGGCCGCAAGCACGCTGACGTCCCGTACGCCAACGGCGAGAACATCTGGGGCGACTTCGATGCCCATCAGATCTTCGACAAGCTGAACGGCGAGCTGCTGATCCAGCCGGTCAAAGTTGGCTTTGCGGCCTACTACGAATCGTGCGGCCGGGTCGATCTCACCGAACGTCATCCGGGCGAAAAGCCGGTTTCGATTTCGGGGAAAGACATCCGCGCGACGCTGCAAAAGGGGGAACAAGTCGACCCCCGCATCATGCGTCCCAGCACGTCGAAGATCCTCGGCGAAGCCATGAAGGTCAATGCATAACGCTCTTCAGACGCCCACCCATTCCGATGGGTGGGTCTCTTCTCTTTCGTTCCACAGAAGCCCCCGGCATCACTCGACCGGGGGCTTCTGTCATTCACCCGCTTGATCACCCTCAACCCGCGACCAGAATGCACCACCGATGACCCAGCGGAAACTCATCGTCGGTTGCGGTTATCTCGGTGCGCGAGTGGCAGCCTTATGGGAAGCGGCCGGCCATCAGATCCTGGCGCTCACCCGCTCATCCGACCGGGCGGCTGAATGGCAGGCGCGCGGGTGGACGAGTTTACTGGGTGATCTCGGGCGGCCGAATGAATTGCCGTCGTTTCCCGAGGTCGACACGCTTCTCTTCGCGGTCGGGTTTGATCGCAGCGGTGGATATGACCAGCGCGCCATTTATGTCGATGGTCTAAATGCCGTTCTGAAGGCATTGCGGGGTCGCGTCGGCCGCGTGATTTACATTTCGAGTTCGAGTGTCTATGGTCAAACCGAGGGAGAATGGGTCGACGAAACGTCCCTCTGCGAGCCGACACAGCCGGGAGGAAAACTGTGCCTGGAAGCCGAGGGGCTCGTCAGGCAGTATGCCCCCGGACGCGCGACCGTCTTGCGGCTCTCCGGAATCTATGGCCCCGAACGATTCCTCTCGAAACGTGAGAGTCTGCTGGCGGGAGCTCCACTCGCTGGATCGGCCGAGGCCTGGCTCAACCTGATTCACGTTGAGGACGCCGCGCGCGCGGTGGTCACGGTCGAAGCACTGGAGTCACCCACTGACACGTACCTCGTCTCTGATGACGAACCAGCCCAGCGTGGAGATTACTACGCGGAACTCGCGCGGCTGATCGGAGCGCCACCGCCGGTCTTCGATACTCACCAGGCGGCCCGGCATGGCGCGGGGGGGCTGAATAAGCGCTGTCGTAATACCCGTTTACGGTCCACCGGCTGGTCCCTGCGTTTCGTCGATTATCGCAACGGGCTGACGGACGCACTCGGTGACGAAATTTCCGGAGCTGGCGCTCCGGGTTAGGACGGCGGGCATCGATGCGTTGAGCACGTTGCGAACCGTGCCTGCATCGACCACAATACACTTTGCCAGTGCCGTTGCGCCCTGATGATCGAGAATTGTGCATGTCCAACCGTACCATCGGACCGTTTGAACTGGGCGATAAGCTCGGCGTCGGGGGGATGGGGGTCGTCTACCGCGCGACCTATACCAAGACGGGGATTGCCTGCGCGATCAAGGTGCTGGCTCCCGACGTGAACGATTCGCCCGGTGTCCAGCAACGGTTCGAGCGTGAAATCGCCATTCTGAAGAAGCTGCAGCACCCGCATATCGTGCGGTACTACGGCGGCGGTCGCGTCGGTTCCCAACGCTTCTATGCGATGGAACTCGTACAAGGGGGCTCGCTCGAACAGCATCTGAAAAAACGTGGAAAACTCCCCTGGAAGGAAGCGCTGGGGCTGGTCCGGCAGGTGGCGGAAGCGTTGGAACATGCCCACACGGCCGGCGTGATTCATCGCGATCTGAAGCCCGCAAATCTGTTGCTGGCCCCCGATGGCAAACTCAAGCTCACCGATTTTGGCATCGCGCGGGACACCACCGCGACCGCCCTCACCGCGGCCGGGAAAACGGTCGGCACATACGCTTACATGGCCCCCGAGCAGATTCGCGGAAAGCCTCCCGTTGATCGGCGGACCGATCTCTATGCCCTCGGCTGCGTGTTGTTCGAGATGCTCGCGGGAGAACCGCCATTCGATAGCGACAATCCGGGTGAACTCCTCGTCAAGCATCTGCAGGATGACCCGCCACGGGTGACTTCGTTCGCACCGGAGTGTCCGATCTGGCTCGAAGAGATGGTCTTCAAGCTGCTCGAAAAGGACCCGGAAGAGCGTTATTACGATGCCCTGGCGCTGCAGGTCGCGATTGACGAAGTCCTGAAGCAGGTTGACGAGCAGGAAAAGCTCGTCGGGGCGACACTCGGCGGGCAGGCGACGCATTCGGTCGGTGCTGCAGGGATGACGCAGGTCAAAGACGCGACCGGCAAGAAGAAAAAAAAGAAGAAGCGCGATCTCTCGCCGTTCTACGAACAGCCGTGGTTTCTGGGGATCTGCCTCGTCGCCCTGCTGGCGATCATCATCACCCCGTTCGTCTGGAAGGACAGCGAATCCGCCCTGCTGTCCAAAGCCGAACCGCTGATGGCCTCGGGGGATTCCATCCAGTGGCAAACCGCCCGTGACAAATACCTGCGTCCGTTGCTGCAGCGCTTTCCCAAGGGGGAACACGCCGCCAAGGCGCAGGAGTACGTCGATCAGGTCGACATGCACTTTCTGGAAAATCAGGCCCGGACACGTCAGCTCGGGAATCGTCCGACGAAGTCCGATGCGGAGCGGTTCTATCTGGAGGCTGATAAGTACGAACGATTCGGTGACCGTGTCCAGGCGCTGGAGAAATACGAGAGCCTGATTGAACTGCTCACCGGCCGGGAAGGCGATGACCGGCTCTGGTCCGGCATGGCACACCGTCAGGCGGAAAAGATCCGGGCAGCTGGCCTGGATAAACGCGAGTCGACCGAGATTCTTGAAGACAATCTGAAACGGGCCGACGAACTCGCTGAGAATGGGAAGTTGATAGAAGCCCGCAACATCTGGGACAGCGTCATCGAGCTGTACAAAGACAACCAGGAACTGGAGATTTACGTCGAGCGCGCCCGCGAGCGGCGGAAACCAAAATCGCGCAGCCAGGACTGAGCAGTCAGGTGGGGGAGGCTGCGAACAGTCGCCATTCTGCAAGAGGCGACAGTCTGGCTTTAGGCCACAGCCGGGACAGCCTCGACTTCCGGATGCAGCATCCAGTCCCGCAGATCACAGCGGATTTCGTTCGCCAACAGCGAATAGGGAGCCCGATGGGCCACGCGATCGCGGAGTCGCTGCAATTTTGAGAACAGCAGCCCTCGGCGGGATGTGCCAAAGTCGTGTCCTGGCTCCCAGGCCATCGGACGGCCATTGCTGGGAAAGAATGGCGGTACAGAGCGTGGACGGCCGACCAGAATCCGATCCAGCAGCGTAACCAGCCACCGACTCGTTTCGGGAGAAGCGGCTTCCTCCAGCACCTGCCGGAGATCTCCCAGCAGCAGGTGCTCTAAACCGGTGGAAGCGGGCGGGGTATTTGGGGGGGGAGGGGAAAGGACGGGCATCATGACCGATCCCAATTCACTCGGCCGCTGGGGCGGTTGTTATTCGTTCCCCTAATCCAGTCAAGCGCAGGATCAGGTCAGGATAATGCTTGAGATC
Organism: Planctomycetaceae bacterium; assembly: GCA_044229335.1. GTDB lineage: Bacteria > Planctomycetota > Planctomycetia > Planctomycetales > Planctomycetaceae > DSVQ01. Next base: position 13,753 of record JBGATC010000030.1, read on the forward strand.
GCAACCCGCGTGCCACCTGCCGTTAAACCATGTAAAACCTTCAGCTTGGTCCCGATTCCGACCGTCGAGATGGGTGGAACTACCTACGCGATTGCCTCAACCCGAAGGAATCTCCCGGTATCAATCGGAGATTGATCTAAGATTTTGCCCGCCCATCCAGCACGATCTGCTGAATCCGCGTGCGGATCGAATCTTTCAGAACTGGGAGACGAAACAGAACGGGGGGCGTTCAACCAGAGCGCACCTTGTCGCTCGTGGTTCAACGCCCCCCGTCAGAATGCGGGCGAGATCGCGTTCTTTCAGTTTCCGTCGAGGTTGTTCGACTGGATGATCAGCCGACCGAGCAGGCCCACATATCCGGACTGAAACTCGGCGCGACCACGGACGCCCGTGTCGGTCGCCTTCGAGGTAATCCGGACTTCGTCATTGTCTGCCGTGAAGGAATTCGTGAAGGGTTGAAACTCTTCATCATCAGGGTCGGTCTCCCCGGTCGAGAGGGCGGCGGTCAACCATTGCTGGGCGTGAGAAATCAGCAGGAATGTCGTACTCGCCGGTCGAGGTGCTCCCGAAGTCGCCGCTTCCGCGACCGCATCGACTTGCGCGCTCAACTTGTCGCGTGCGGAATCGCCACCCAGAGAGAACCACAGAGCGTTCGGTGTCGCATACAGATAAAGCGTCGGCGCATCACCGAACATGACTTTCCCCATGGAATCGCGCGGCGTCGGCAGCGGGATCGCATGGACGGCATACTCCCCGAGTTGCGAATCGCCGATCTTCATTCCCTCCAGAACTTTGGAGGCCGTTTGGGAGAACTCCTGGGCAGTCGGTCGCGGTGGACGATTTGCTCGACGCGGCTGAAACTCTTTTGTATTCGGCGGAGCAGCTCGCCCCCCCGGCTGATTGGCTGGCTGAGCTTTCTCCCCCGGTGCGGGAGCAGGGGCCGGTTCTGCCTGGGCGACTTCCGGGACTTTCAGTCCCTTGATGTACTCCATGAGCGCACGGAACTGATCTGGAAAATCACGATTCGTCTGCAAACGGATGCCGCCACTTAACGCATAGTCAAAGGCCTCTTCCCCCGCAAGTTGGACAAAGAAATCGAAGTGCCCATTCTCGGCGGTGGAGAGAAACGTCTTGAAGATCGGCTGCATGACTGCGGTCGAGGTCGCCTGTCCGTCTTTCTGCGCCTGGGTTTCAATCAGCTCCGGACCCAGCGTAAACATTTCGGTAAACACCTTCCGCTGCTTCGGATCGAGCTGCCACGACGCATTCATGGTGAACGTCGCAGGATTGCTGAGGAGCGGTGCGAACAGACTGCGGCGGCCTTCCATGTCCTGGAAATACTTCGCGAGCTTACTGTCTTTGGTCCCGTTGAGTTCCACCTCGACGACGCCCGTCTTCGTTTCGGGATCGATCGTCCCGCCGACGGTGAATTCTTCCGCCTGGTTCACAAAGCGATCGAGCATGTCGATCAACGCTTCCCCGTTCGCCCGGCGGATGCGGTAGGCCGCTTCGGGTTCGTCATCCCGTTGCTGCAGGCCCGCCAGGGCGGATGTCTTGAAGAAGCTGATGAACAACGTCTTTGTGGCCGGAGGCAGATTCTTCAACAGCAGCGAGTATGCGACGTCGTAGCGGGCATTGAGTTTCGCAACCATCCGTTCGGGGGCGGGGAATCGACGTCCGAGTTCCGCCGCATCGGATTGCGCGGTCAGAAACAGGTAATCACCCGAATGTTTCACCGTGAGATCCGGTCCCCACTCGACATCGACGATGTCGTACTGGCCGGGTTTTCCGGAGACCTCGGTCACAATCCCTTTGGCACCGGCTAGCCAATTCAGCGTCGCCTTGGCGTCTGTCGTGGGAATGTAGCTGATCCCCGCGATACCAGGTTGCAGGCCGGGCTTGAGGTAAATCATCATGCCGAACGGCTTTGCCCGGTCCCACCCGGGGAGTTCTTTCATCGCGGTCTGTAGCCAGTTGTTGACGACATCGTTCACTTCCGGCCGACCGGCTGCCGCAAACATGGCATCCGATTTTTCCTGCAGCCGATTCACGCTCGAGGCATGGATCACCTGCAGGGGATACTCAAGTTTTTCCTCGCTGTCCTGGGCGAAACCGATGCCGGTTGCGAGCGTGCACAGAATCGTTGCGAGAAAACAGAAGCTGAAACGCATCGAGAACTCTCCGAAAGCGGGTTGCGGTCGACGAACTCCCGCGTCGCACCACGACCTGATTGAACCCAATTCTGACCGACGCTGCCTGAAATTCCGCTGAGGGTCGGGAATTTCCTGACGAATTTCTTTGCTGGGTGTACCTCTGAGAACCGGGTTGCGTTTCAGCCGGACTGTGCGGCTCCGACGACTTCTACCGATCGCAGCGGTTTGTTGTGGTTCAAATGCAAGTGGGGGCGCGGAAATCGCTTTCCTCGCCCCCACCTAGACAATTCACCAATCGGTCGAGCTTAGAACAGTTCCCAACCCTTGCGGTATTCGCGGGTCACGTACTGTTGGGCGCTTGGATTGTTCGTGACCTTCATGTTCACGCCATCCCATTCCACCTTGCCGCCAGCCCGCAGAGCGATGTTGCCCAGCAGGACGGTTTCGGTGAGACGGCCAGCGTAGTCGAAGTTCGACATCGCCAGTTCCGGCTTGTTTTCCTTGATCGCGTTCGCGAACTCGGTGAAGTGCCCCGGCGACTGAACGATTTCGGGTTTCTTGAAATCCTTGAACGAATCGCTCGGCAGGAGCGTGTAGGTCCCGTGGTAATCGTTGTCGGAGAAGATTTTCCCCTTCTCGCCGATCACCAGCGAACCGCTCGCACCCTGCTTGATCGGAGCGTGCAGGGCTTCCGGCGGGCGCTGACCCCCTTCGTACCAGTACAACGTGCAGGGACCGAAGTCGCCCCGCGGCCCGAACTCGTACTTCACGCGGCAGAACTTGGGATAGCTTTCCTTCTTCGCGTCGCCGGTCCAGTCAGGATCCGGGGTCGATTCGACCGAAATCGGATCGAACAGCTTCAGGGCCATGACCGACATGTTCATCGTATGGCAGGCCATGTCGCCCAGGGCACCCGTGCCGAAGTCGATCCAGCCACGCCACTTGAACGGGTGGTAGACGTCGTTGTAGGGACGCATGGGAGCGGGGCCGATGAAGGCATCCCAGTTGAGGTGCGCGGGAATCGGCTTTTCACCTTCCGGTCGACCCTGACCCTGCGGCCAGATCGGGCGATTCGTCCAGATGTGGATTTCCTTGACGGCGCCGATGGCACCGCTGCGGATGATCTGGACCGCTTCACGCAGGCCGCTCGACGCGGTCCCCTGGTTCCCCATCTGCGTGCAGAGCTTCTTTTCCGCGGCGATTTCCCGCATCATCCGGGCTTCGGCGACGGTGTAGGTCATCGGCTTCTGGCAGAAGCAGTGCTTGCCCATCTTCATACCGCGGATGGCGGCCGGGGCGTGCGAATGATCCGGCGTGCTGACCGTGATGGCATCAAAGTCGTTGCCGGCTTCGTCGTACATCTTGCGGTAATCGGTGTATTTCTTCGCCTTCGGGTAACGGGCGGCCGCTTTGTTGAGGCGTTCTTCATCGACATCGCACAGGGCGACGATCTCGCCGTGACGGCCGGCGTCATCACGATCGCTCGAGCCTTTCCCATCGACGCCAATGCAGGCAAACCGAATGGCAGCGTTGGCGGAACGTTCCTGTGTCCAGCCCTGGGTCGAAGACCCAACCCACATCGCTGCGCCGAGCGCCGTGGTCTGTTTCAAGAATTGACGACGGGTCGAGTTGCGACTCATTAGCGGCTCCCTCACAGATTCTGGATGATGACCTCAATGACCCCAACGAAGACGCGTTGCCGTCGATGGGCGATTCTCCTTGATAATATCCCGGCATTCGCTGATCCGTACAGCCTTCGCCCCTCTGGTTTTGGTGAAAATTTTGGAAGCGGCAACTGTCTTGGCAAATGCAGCAGGATCGTGGCAGACTGTGATCGAAGCCGGTCAGCGTGTGCTCAGCAGGTTGACGCCACCTTCGCGGAGGTGATTGGTTCCCAATTGATTTGTTTCACCGCGGTTCCTGCTTCGTGAATTATCCGATGGATGAGAATCCCTCTGCTGCCGGAAAATGGACGGCGGTGCAACTTCTGCAGGGGTTGCGCCGCGGCGGCCTCGCAGAGTGGTCGCGGATCGAGCCGCAGGGGCTCGGTCCACCGACCAGCAGCACGAAATCGGCCGGTCAGCCTCCGGTCGCGGCTGTGGCGGTGACTTCCGCTGCAACTGTCCGTCCGTCCGCAATCGCCTCGTCAACTCCGCTGTTTTCTGATTCGGGAGCCGCCCCAGTGCCGCGTCGTGCCTCCGCAGCTATGCCGAATCCCAAAGCCTTTGTTCCGCTCGACTTGTCAGCCCCCGAACGAATCGAGCGGTTAGCAAGTTTGAAGCAATGTGTGGCGGGATGCATGCGGTGTCCCGAACTGGCCAGCACACGGACACAAACCGTCTTTGGCGTCGGGAATCCGCAGGCCCGGATCGTGTTTGTCGGCGAAGCTCCGGGGGCCGACGAAGATGCCCAGGGTGAACCGTTTGTGGGTCGAGCTGGGAAGCTGTTGAACGACATCATCAAAGCCTGCCGGCTGACTCGCGAGGAGATTTACATCTGCAACGTGCTACGTTGTCGACCGCCGGGAAATCGGCTTCCCTCACCCGAGGAAGCGGCGAATTGCCGCGAGTATCTCGATGGCCAGCTCGCGATCATCAACCCGGAATACATCGTCTGCTGGGGGTCTTGTGCTGCCCAGAACCTGTTGTCGACCGAAAGCCCGATCGGCAAACTCCGTGGTCGGTTCTTTGAATACGGCCGGGCAAAGGTCCTGTGTACCTATCATCCTTCTTATCTGCTGCGGAATCCTCCGGCGAAGAAAGACGTGTGGAACGACATGATCTTTCTGTTTGCCGACATGGGGGTCGACTTGCTCGCCAAGTGATGCGGTCTGGTTGAATGAGTGGGAATCGCGAAGATGCAAGCGAGGGGTGAGCGCCGCTTGCGTCTTCGCGACTCCGTGTTCGAACCTCCACGGTCTTCGCGATCCCCGTTAGTCTTGTGAGATTCGTCGGTCGACCCTAGAATCTGCTGCCATAAGGGATTGTGTCAATCGCTGCGGTTGCGTCGGAATGGATTGCGCCGCTCAGGAATGCTCACGCTGATGCAGCGCGTGGTGGTGCTTGGGTCGTCCGGCTCGATCGGGACAAGTTGTCTCGATGTGATCGCTGCGCATCGTGACCGTCTGCATCCTTACGGTCTGAGCGTCCATCGCTCGATCAAAACGCTGCAGGAACAGGTCGAGCGTTTTCAGCCCGAACACGCGGTGATCGCTGACGCGACCTGTCGTGATGAACTCGGCTGTGGGATCAGATCGAGCCGGACGCAGTGGTCGTTCGGCGAAGATGCTGTGGCCAGACTGGCGGGTGATCCGGCCGTTCACATCGTGGTCTGCGGCATCGTCGGAGCGGCCGGGCTTCGCGGTGCCTGGGCTGCCCTGGAAGCTGGGAAGCGGGTCGCCCTGGCGAATAAAGAAACCATGGTGGTGGCGGGGCCACTGGTCCCTGAACTCGCAGCTCGCACCGGGGCGGAGCTGATTCCCGTCGACAGTGAGCATGCGGCAATTTATCAGTGCCTGCAGTCTGGACGGCGGGCCGATCTGCGGCGGATCATCCTGACGGCCAGCGGTGGTCCCTTCCGCGGCTGGTCGCGTGACCAACTGCGGAATGTGACCGTCGAACAGGCCCTCAAGCATCCCAACTGGAGCATGGGCCGGAAAATCACGATCGATTCGGCCACGATGATGAACAAGGCGCTCGAGATCATCGAGGCCCGCTGGCTGTTCAACCTGGAACCCGAGCAGATCGATGTGGTGGTTCATCCGCAGTCGATCGTCCATTCCATGGTCGAGTTTCAAGATGGGTCGACGGTGGCCCAGCTCTCGCCCCCGGATATGAAACTCCCGATCCAATATGCCTTGAGTGCTCCAGAACGCTGGCCGGGCATCAGTCCACGGATGGATTTCACTCAGGCGCAACAGCTCACGTTTCAGCCCCCCGATTTCGAGGCGTTTCCTGCGCTGGGGCTGGGCATGGAAGTCGCCAAGCGTGGCGGCACCTGCGGAGCAGTGCTGAACGCGGCGAACGAAGTTGCCGTTGAACGATTTCTGCAGGGAACACTTCGCTTTGACCAGATTGCGACGGCCTGCGCGGCCGTTCTGCACCAACATTGCTACGATGCACAACCAACGCTCGCGACGCTGCTGCAGCAGGATGCGTGGGCGCGTCAGGAGTTATTGAAATGGACAACGTAATCGAGCTGACAGTCTTAGGACTCTCGCTCCCGACCTTCAGCGGACTCACCAGCATTCTGACCGCGGTCTGTGGACTGGGGCTGGTGATTTTCCTCCATGAACTCGGCCACTTCGCGGTCGCGAAATGGTGTAACGTCTATGTCGAGCGGTTCAGCATCGGCTTCGGGCCGGTACTTCTCGGCTGGAAATGGGGGGAGACCGAATACGCCCTGTCGGCGATCCCGTTCGGCGGCTACGTGAAGATGCTCGGTCAGGACGATGCCGACCCCTCTCAGATGACGAGCGAAGAGATTGCCTCTGATCCGCGATCGTACGTGGCGAAGAACGTCTTTCAACGGATGGCGATCATCTCGGCCGGGGTAACAATGAACGTGATCACGGCGGTCATCTTCTATGCCTTCGCGTTTACGATCGGCATCGAATCGACACCGGCGATCATCGGCCAGGTGCGTCCCGGTCTTCCCGCGTGGGAAGCCGGAATTCAGCGTGGTGACCTCATCACGCATCTCGATGGGCGCGAGATCTCGAGTTTCGAGGATCTCGCGCTGCATGTGGCCCTCAGTGGCAACACGATCACGCTGGAAGGCAAACATGCAGACGGCACGGCCTTCAAGACGGAAGTCACTCCGGATGCCACCGGCACCCGGCCGCAGATCGGCATTGGTCCCAGCCAGAGTCTCGTCGTCTCGGCCAAACCCAAAGAGAAGCCGGATGCGAAGCCCGTCGCTCCGGGAACAGCGGCCAGTGCGGCTGAGCCCGCGATTGAATTTGAAGATGTCGTGACCAGCATCAACGGGACGGAAGTCCAATCATTTGCCGAATTCCAGAATCTCCTCGCGGCGCGCCGCGGGGCACCCGCGCAGGTCGGTGTGCGGCGTGCAGGCTCGTCCGAACCGGTGATGATCACGATTGGTTCGAATGCATTCCGGACGCTGGGACTGCGGATGGATACTGGCCTGATTGACTCCATTCAGCAGGGATCGCCCGCTGCGGAAGCGGGGTTGCGAGTGAATGACAAGATCGCCCGGGTGAATGGTCGCAATGTCGGGACCGACATCGACCCGATCCATCTTCCGGATGAATTTGCCGCACTCGCTGGTGAGTCGGTCGAAGTCGTCGTCTCCCGTCAGAACAAGGAAGGTCAGTCCGATACGGTCACTGTCAAGCTGGTCCCGCTGGCGCGTCCCGCATGGCTCGAACCGCCCGATATCGAAGGGGAACCGGTCGCGATCGCTTCGATCGGTGTCGCGTTCCATATCGTCCCCTTCGTGCTCCATGTCGACCCGGAAGGTCCGGCTGCCAAGGCGGGGCTGACCGCGAATGCGGCCATTCAGAAGGTCGAACTCATCACCCCCGAAGGGGCCACCCCCGACGGTGACAAGGTGATTACCTTCGAACTCGACGATGGCAAGCCGGTCGCCAGTAAGAAGAGCGGGTTCGGAATCGGTCGCTGGTTCTGGTCACTCTTCGGTTACTCCCCCGATCAGGTGGCAACAACAAAGAACGCGGTGAACTGGTCCTGCGCCTTCTGGACACTCCAGCGCTCACCGAATCGCCACGTCAAGCTGACCTACAAGCTGAAGGACGAGACCGAGCCGAAAACGGTCACGATCATTCCGGAAGCCGACCCCACCTGGACACTCCCAACCATCGGAGTGATCATGCAGCGGGAACGGCAGATGGAAAAAGCCGAGAACATCGCAGCCGCTTTCCCTATGGCCTGGCATCGGTCGACGAACACGGTTCTCAACATCTATCTGACGCTCAACAACCTGTTGACGGGCCGTCTCTCTTATAAAGAACTGCACGGACCGCTCGGGATTGCCCAGGCGGCTTACCAGACCGCACAGGCGGGCAACAGTTACTTCCTGGTGTTCCTCGGCTTTCTCAGCTTGAACCTGGCGGTTCTCAACTTCCTGCCGATTCCGGTGCTCGATGGCGGGCACATGGTCTTTCTGTTGTGGGAAGCGGTGACCCGCCGCCGGCCGAGTGACAAGATTCTCCACGGATCGATCTATGTCGGGGTCGCGTTTCTGCTCGGACTGATGGCGCTGGTCATCATTCTGGATGTCAGCCGACTGTTCGGAGGCATGGGCGGACCATAGCAGCCTGTTGAAATCACACTCTCGCCCACAGACAAGAATGTCTGTGCCACCCAGAGTCCAGGAGAACTTGCCTTTCAGTGGGACAGACATTCCTGTCTGTCTGTTTTTAACAGGCTCATGGCCCCTATTTGGGAGCATGGTGATCTGCCTGGACCACCTTGGACAACCAAGACGGGTGTGCAGGCATCCTGGACATGGCAGTGGAGTGCAGACTCGTTTCTTCTGAATTGAGATATCGACCAGACCTATGCCAGCCAATCTGACTCCGCAGTACCAGAAAGCCGAGGAAGAATATCGGCGGGCACAGTCCGCGGCCGAGCGGCTGGAAATCCTTGAACGGATGCTGGTGCTGATCCCCAAGCACAAGGGGACGGAGAAGCTGCAGGCCGATCTTAAGTCGAAACTGAAAGAGACCCGCGAAGAACTGCAGGCCGAGAAATCCGCTCCCAAAACCGCGACCAGCAAGGTCTATCGGTTTCCGCGACAGGGAGCCGGGACTGTGGTCATCATCGGTGGTCCCAACGCTGGCAAAAGCCGGTTGCTGAAGGAGTTCACCAAGGCCGATCCGGAAGTCGCGCCGTACCCGTTCACCACGCGCGAACCGCTGCCGGGGATGATGACGTGGGAAGACCTGACGGTGCAGTTGATTGATACGCCGCCGATCACCGAGCATCAGTTCGAACCCGCCCTGCTGAATCTCATCCGCACGGCCGATCTGGTGCTGCTCGCGTTCGATGGCAGTTCCGACGATGCGCCGGAACAGACCGTTCCGGTCTTTCAGCAGTTGGCTCAGCGACACACGCATCTCTCGGATCGCACTGGGTTCGATGAAGACGACTTCTCGGTGCTGCATGTGCGCACGCGGCTCGTCGTCACGCATGCAGCGGAACCCGAACAGGCCGACCGGGTCGCGTTCCTGCGCGAGATGCAGCCGTTCGATTTTCCCGTCCTCGAAGTCGAACTCGATGACCCCGCCTCGCGCGAAGCTCTGCGGACCGCGATTGTCGCGGGTCTCGAATTGATGCGGCTCTACACGAAAACACCCGGCAAGCCAGCCGACTACACCGCTCCTTACACGCTTCCCCATGGCGGCACGGTCGAAGACCTCGCCGGGAAAATTCATCGCGACCTGGCCGAGAAGGTCCGTTCGGCGAAAGTCTGGGCTCACGGCCAAAGTGATGTCCGCACCGTGGGTAAAGACCACGTCCTGCACGATCGCGACCTGGTCGAACTGCAGACGTCATAGAAGATGTGTTAGCCATAAAAAGTCGCAAGAGACGCAAAAGTAAAGGCAAGAGAGTTGGCCACAAGAGGCACAAACAGGCACATAAATGGAGTTGAGATGGTGGACTGAGGAGGCCGGTCGAGTGGTAGAAGTTCAAGAGAAGCTCCGACGAATTGGTCTACTTCATCGTCATCTGCTCCCTCCCTTTTCAACATTCCGCCTTCATCATTGAGCATTCTCCTGCATCCTCGTTTTGTCTCCTTTTGTGCTTCTTGTGGCCTAACTCTTCTTCCCCTTTGCGACTTCTGCGCCTTTTTGCGGCGAACCTCTTCTCCCCGGATGAAAAGAGCGACCAAGCATGCGGCAGATCGGGCTGATCCCTGCGGTCGAAGAGGCCGAGCGATTTCAGGATTACCTGATCGCCCAGGGGATCAAGTGCTCGCTCGATGTCGAAGAGACCGGGTACGCGGTCTGGGTCCATAACGACGATCAGCTTGCTGCAGCAAAGACTGCTCTGGCGGAGTTCCTGGCGAATCCGCAGGACGAGCGCTATCGAGACGCGCGAAAGCAGGCCGATGCGCTCCTCCGCGAACAGGCTGCTCAGCGGAAGGCGGCCCGGCGGAACATGGTCGCCATGTCGCAGCACTGGAGCCGGCCGGCGAGTGCGGCCGCCCCGTTGACCGTCGGTCTGCTGCTCATCTGCGTCCTCGTCTTTGCCCAGACGGAGTATGTCGAACCGTCGATGGCCCGTCAGCGGGTCGAATTCGGCGACGTGGAAGACGGCCTCGCTGGGCGGTTGATGATCTCGACCGATGGTACCTGGCGGGCGATTCTCGAAGACCGCGAATGGTGGCGGCTGCTCACGCCGTCAATCCTGCACTTCGGGATCATGCACATCGTGTTCAACATGATGTGGTGGTGGCGGCTGGGCGGCATGATCGAACTGCGGAAAGGGACTCCCGCATTCTTAGGTCTCGTCATCGTGACGGCGCTCGCTACCGATCTCCTGCAGTTCCAGTTCGCAGGCTGGCGTTTCGGCGGGATGTCGGGTGTGGTCTATGGGTTGATTGGATATGCCTTTGTCAAAGGTAAGCTTGATCCGTCCGATGGGATCGACCTGGATCGTCAATCGGCGGCGATGGCGCTCTTTTTCTATGTGATCTGCTGGACCGGTGCACTGGGACCGATCGCCAACTTTGGGCATGCCGGGGGATTGCTGGCGGGCATCACCTGCGGATGTTTGTCCGCAGCCTGGCGGTACCGTCGATGAGCGCGTCCGACACGCAGCCGAAGTCATCGGCCGGTCGCTGGTTGTGGCGGCTGCTCGGCTTGGCCTGGCGGTTTCGCCGTCTCGCGCTGCTGGTACTGCTGTGCAACGGTCTGCTGGTCGCGTTCAACCTCGGTGGCTTGGGATTCGTCGGACTCGGGATCGATGTCCTCCGTGCAGCCCTCGTTCCTTCCGCTCCCGCGGCCCAATGGCCGGGCGGCTGGAGACCACCGGGCGAGTGGTCAACGTATCAGACGATGATGCTGGTCGCCGGCCTGGTTCTGGTGACGGCCACGCTGCATGCTGCGCTCAAGGTTTTCACGGCTGCGGCGTCAGCCTGGCTCAGTCAGGCGATGGTGATCGCATTGCGGGCGGAAGTTTACGACAAGCTCCAGCGTCTCAGCTTCCGCTTCTTCGACGATCACGACAGCAGCGCGATCATCGGCCGTGTGGCGGGGGACGTGCAGGCCGTGCGGGCCTTCATCGATGGGGTCGTCCTGAAGGTCCTGACGGTGTTGCTGAGTCTGGGCGTCTATCTCCTCTACATGGTCTCGCTGCACGGGCCGTTGACCGCGGCCTGTCTGGCATCATCGCCCTTGCTGTATGTCGGCGCCCTCTGGTTTTCGCGCTCGGTTCGTGGGTTGTATGCCCGCAGCAGTGAACTCGGCGATCGTGTGATCGGTGTCCTCGCTGAGAATGCCCAGGGGATGTCCGTGGTGAAGGCGTTCGCACAAGAAGAAGCTCAACGGGAAAAGTTTGCTGCCGCGAACGAAGCCTTGCGGGAACAGAAATACGAAATCTTTCGTCGCTTGAGTACGTATCAACCGCTGATGGGCTTCCTGACGCAACTGAACCAATTGGTACTGATCGGGTATGGAGGCTGGCTGGTCATTCAGGGGCAGCTCCCACTGGGAGCCGGGATGTTTGTCTTTGCGAACCTCATCCAGGAGTTCGCGGGACAGGTCGGGCAGATCATCAACATCGCGAATACGATCCAGTCCAGCCTGACGGCTGCCGAACGGGTCTTTGAGGTGCTCGATGCCCCAGTCGATATCGCCGATGCGACGGAGGCCCGACCATTGCCACGGGCACACGGGTCGATCGCGTTCGAGGATGCCACCTTCAGCTATGTTCCGGGGCGCCCGGTGCTGCAGCACGTTTCCTTCGCGATTGCTCCGGGCGAGCGGATCGGGATTACCGGTCCGACAGGAGCCGGGAAGTCGACACTGCTCGCGCTCCTTGCACGATTCTACGATGTCGATACCGGGCGGGTGCTGCTCGATGGTGAGGACCTGCGACAGTGGCGGGTGGATGATGTCCGGCGGAATGTTGGTCTCGTGTTTCAGGAGAGTTTTCTCTTCAGCAACACCGTGGCCGCGAACATTGCCTTCGGACGGCCCGACGCGACCCACGACCGGATTCAGGCGGCCGCGCAGATGTCCGCAGCAGAAGAGTTCATTGAAGCGCTGCCCGAGCGATACCACAACGTCGTGGGTGAACACGGAGTGACCTTGTCCGGGGGACAGCGACAGCGGCTGGCTCTCGCGCGGGCGTTGCTGGTCGATCCTCCGATCCTGCTCCTGGATGATGCGACCGCAGCAGTCGATGCCCAGACGGAAGCAGCGATTCGCGAGGCTCTTGCCGCCGATGCTGTCCAGCGGACAGTGATTCAGGTCTCGGGCCGCGTTTCAACCCTGCAGCATGTCGACCGGGTGCTGGTCCTCGATGCGGGCCGGATCGTCCAGACGGGAAGACCGCGCGAACTGCTGCGTCAACCGGGTCTCTTCCAGACGATGGCCCGGTTGCAGGCCGATGCGATGGTGGAAGATCCGGTGGAGGAGCCGCCGGCATGAGTGCGATCCCCACCCTGACGCGATTGTCGAAAGAAGAGGTCCGGGAAGCCGATCAGCGGCCGCTCGACCTGAAGCTGATTCGTCGCCTGCTGGAACAGACGCGGCCGTATGGCTGGTTACGGAACTGGCTCGTGGTGCTCGTGCTGATCCGGTCGCTGCAGTTGCCGGGATTGACGTGGATTGTGATCGCGGTCATCACCGGTCCGGTCGCGCGAGGTGATACGACCGGCGTGGTATGGGGGGCATTCGCGTTCTTTCTGCTCGCGCTCTCGACGCAGTTCGTGATGCACTTCCGCCAGCGGTTCGCGCTGGAACTGGGAGAAGCGGTCGTGCGCGATTTGCGGAACGCGATCTTCGCGCATCTGCAGTCGTTGCCGCTCGGTTACTTTCATCGGACGAAAGTCGGGCGGATTATCAGCCGCATGATTTCGGATGTGGAAGACGTGCGTGCGGGGGTGCAGGAAGTCTTCTTTGTGAGCCTGGTCCAGGTCGGGCAGATGCTGGTCGCGGCCGCGTGCATGCTGTGGGCCGATCCCTTTCTGTTCCTGATCGTGCTGGCACTGGCCCCGATTCTCTGGAGCTTGAATCGCTACTTCCGCAAGGCGTTATCGGATTCTTTGCGTCTGATGCGGGAATCGTTCAGTCGGGTGACGGCGACGCTGGCAGAATCGGTCATCGGGATTCGTGTCACGCAGGGCTATGTCCGGCAGGATGAAAACGCCCGACTGTTTGCTGCGCTTGTGGCTGACCACTCGCAGTACAACACCCGCGTGCTTCGACTGCATGGCCTGTTCATCCCGCTGCTCGAATGGAACAGCCAACTGTTTGTGGCTTTGCTGCTGCTGGCGGGGAGTGCGCAGGCCCTCTCGACGAATTCACCGGAAGCCGTCGGAGCGCTCGTCAGCTTTCTCTTCATGGCCAATCTGTTCTTCGCACCGATCAGCGTGCTGGGGAATCAGTACAATCAGGCGTTGACGGCGATGGCCGGGGCGGAACGAATCTTCGCGTTACTCGACACGCCACCCGACTGGACCGATGCCCCGACGGCCCGTGCACTGCCATCATTGCGGGGTGATGTCGAATTTGATCATGTCACGTTCGGTTACGACCCGGCGCGACCCGTTGTCCGCGAGATCTCGTTCCTCGCAAAAGCAGGAGAAATGATCGCGCTCGTCGGGCCGACGGGGAGTGGTAAAACGACGCTCGTCAACCTGCTGGCGAAATACTATCTCCCGCAATCCGGGACGATCCGGCTCGATGGGACACCGCTGAATGACTGGACGACACACTCCGTGCGGCGTCGCATGGGGATCGTCCTGCAGCAGAATTTCCTGTTTCAGGGAACCGTGGCCGAGAACATCCGTTTCGGCAAACCCGACGCAACGGATGAAGAAGTTCGCGCTGTCTGCCGTTCGCTGCAATGTCTCGATCTGCTCGAAGCACTCCCAGAAGGACTGCAGACAGAAGTCGGAGAACGTGGTACGCGGCTTTCCCTCGGTCAGCGGCAACTGGTCTGTTTCGCCCGATCACTGCTGATCGATCCGCGCATTCTCATTCTCGATGAGGCGACCAGCAGCATTGATGTGCAGACGGAACAGCGCCTGCAGCAAGCTTTGCAGGTCCTGATTGCGGGCCGGACCAGCTTCGTCGTGGCCCATCGCCTCAGCACGATCCGCAAAGCCGATCGCATCCTGATGCTGGAAGCCGGCGCGATCGTGGAGCAGGGGACGCACCCGGAACTGGTCGCGCGTCAGGGAGCGTACGCGAAACTCTACCACCGCTTCGCCGCCGCCGGTTGGCAGGACGCAGAGTAGCCCTCACGCTCCGCGTGATGAGCGGAGTCGTCAACCAGTTGTCGTAGGGCAGGCTCCCACCTGCCAGATTTTCCGGGAAGGGGGAAGCACCGATGGCAGGCGGGAGCCTGCCCTACGGTAAAGGCTTCCACCCTGGGGAAGACATTGTGGCTCAACGGCCCACGCTTTGTGGTTTCCCGGCGCGTTTGGCCTCGGCGATGAAGACCAGGTTGCCATCGCCGAGGACGTCGTTCAGTTCGGTTCGCAACTCGCGATTGCAGGTGACACGCATTGCGATCGGCTTCTGAGCGACGAAGCGCAACCGGCAGGTTGGTTCTTCCGGGGCCGCGGTCTCGACGACGACCACGACTTCCGACTTCCCTGGATAACGCTGCAGGATATCCCGCACGCGATTGACGACGCGCGCGTCATGCAAACCGCGTTTGAACTTGATCGCGAGCTGCCGCGTGAAGGTCTGCTCGGCTTCGTCGATTGTCCACATGCTGTCGACGATGACGTTCGGCTCGCGACTCCGTTTATCGACTTTCCCCTTGAGGAACCGCATCCCTTCCGCTTCGACCTTTTCCCCCAGGCGATTGAATTCTTCCGGCCACATGATGCAGCGGACGATTCCCGTCGGATCTTCAAAGTCGAAATTGACGTACCGGGAATGGCCGTTGCGGCTTGGCTTCTTCGTCTGCGCCTTCTTGATGGCGGTGATCATCCCGCCAAGAATCACTTCGGTACCATCTTCCAGTTCGATCAGCTTGGAAATCTCGTGCGTCGCGTAGGCTTTCAGCTGCGAGCCGACCTCCGTCAACGGATGCGAGGTCAAGTAGAAGCCGAAGGCTTCCTTTTCGAAGTTGAGCTTCTCGCGGTGTGACCATTCGGGAACATCCGGCAGCGTCTGCACGCTGGCTGCGGCATCCCCGGCGGCTTCCGCGTCATCGTCGCCGCCGAAGAGATTCTTCTGCCCGCGCTGCTTGTCTCGCAGCACTGATGCCGCACCCTGAACAGCCCGCTCAATCACCGAGAACTGAGCCGCACGGCGTCCGCCAAAGCTGTCGAACGCGCCGGCTTTCACGAGGAGTTCCATCACCCCCTTGGTCATCGCTTTCGGATCAACCCGTTCCGCGAGATCGAACAGGCTCTTGAAGGGACCGTTGGCAGTCCGCTCGGCCACGAGTGCCGCCACGGCCCCTTCGCCAACCCCTTTGATGGCCCCGAGACCGAAGGCGATCTTGTCGCCGCGGACAGCGAACTCGACATCGCTGTGGTTCACATCGGGGGGCAGTATCGCAATCCCCATCCGGCGGCAGTCGTCGAGGTGCTCGATCAGCTTGTCGGTTTCCCCCAGTTCACACGAGAGGAGGGCCGCCATGAACTCGACGGGATAATGGGCTTTGAGGTAGGCCGTCTGATAGGCGACCGCTCCGTATGCCGTCGAGTGTGACTTGTTGAAGCCGTAGCCAGCGAACTTCTCGATCATCCCGAAGAGTTCGACTGCTTTGTCTTCCGGGAGTTCGTTCTTCTTGGCCCCCTCGATGAACTGTGTGCGATATTTGGCGATCGTTTCCAGCTTCTTCTTGCTGATCGCCTTGATGCACTGATACGACTGGGCGAGTTCGATCCCCCCCAGCCGGTTCAGGATCCGCATCACCTGTTCCTGGTAGACCATCACGCCGTAGGTCTCGTCGAGCACGCCGTCGATGATCGGGTGGACCCGCGGGAGCGGTTCATCCCCGTGCTTCACTTTGACGTACGTCATGACCATCCCCCCTTCGAGGGGACCGGGGCGATAGAGGGCCGACGTCGCGATGATGTCCGCGAATTTGTCGGGCCGCATCTTGGTCAACAGGTCGCGCATCCCACCGGATTCGAGCTGGAAGATTCCTTTTGTCTCGCCGCGCTGGAGCAAAGCGAACGTCTTCGCATCGTCGAGGGGGAGTTTGACCGGATCGATCTCGACGCCGCGATGCTCTTTGACGTTCTTCACCGCCTTGTCGAGAATCGTGAGATTCCGCAGGCCGAGGAAGTCCATCTTCAGCATGCCGGCCTTCTCGACCGTCGGACCTTCCCACTGCGTGACGACGTCGGTCTTGCCCGAAATCGTCTGCAGCGGCACATATTCTTCGATCGGTCGATCCGAGACGACGACACCGGCTGCGTGCGTTCCGGCCGAGCGGGCCAGCCCTTCGAGCTGGATCGCCATGTCGAGGAGTTCTTGGATCTGCGGATCGGTCTGATAGGCTTCCTTGAGTTCCGCACTCTTCTCGATGGCCTCTTCGAGCTCGATGTTGAGTTCGTCGGGGACCATCTTGGCGACTTCGTCGACGCGCTTCAGCGGGACCGAGAGCGCGCGGCCGACATCACGAATCGCCGCTTTCGCCTTCAGAGTGCCAAAGGTGCCGATCTGTGAGACGTTCTGCTCGCCGTATTTCTGCTTGGTGTAGTCGATGACCGCCTGCCGCCGGTCGCGGCAGAAGTCGATATCGATATCGGGCGGTTCGGTCCGGCTCGGATCGAGGAACCGCTCGAAGAGCAGGTCGTACTGCAGGGGGCAGACGTGGCTGAGACCGAGCAGATAGGCGACGATCGCCCCGCACGCCGAACCACGGGCACTGCAGGGAATCCCCTGTTCCATCGCGAAGCGGACGAAGTCCCACACGATCAGGAAGTAACTGGCGAAACCCATTTTCTGGATGACGCCGAGTTCGAGCGCCAGCCGTTCCCGATGCTCGGTGGTGATGCCGTCGGCTCCGTACCGCCAGACGAGGCCCTTCTCGCAGAGCTCTCGCAGGTAGTCGATGTCGGTCTTGCTCTCCGGCGTGTTGAAGACTGGAAAATGCCGGGTTTTCAGATCGAGGTTGATGTCGACGCGGTTGGCAATCTCCTGCGAGCGGGCCACGGCATCGGCATGTTGCGGGAAGGCGGCGTACATCTCTTCCGGCGTGCGGATGAAGAGTTGATCCCCTTCCATCCGCATGCGGTTGGTGTCGCTCCGTTCGCTCTTCGTGTTGACGCAGAGAAGCACGTCCTGCACGGCGTGATCTTCGCGGTTCAAATAGTGGGCGTCGTTCGTCGCAACGAGGGGCAGGCCCATCCGCGTGGCGAGATCGATCGTCCGCTCCGCGCAGTCCTGCTGAATCTTGTAGCCCGCGTTCTGGATCTCCAGGTAGAAGCGATCACCGAAGGTCTGGGCGTACCACGCGGCCAGCTTCTCCGCTTCGTCCCAGCGTTCCCCCAGCAGGTGTTGCGAGAGTTCGCCCGCTGCGCAACCGGAAAGACAGATGATCCCTTCGCTGTGGGCTGCGAGGAGTTCCTTGTCGATACGCGGCTTGTGATAGAAGCCTTCGAGGAACGCTCGTGACGACATCTTCACGATGTTCTGAAAGCCCTGGCGGTTCATCGCCAGCAACGTGAGATGAAACGCCGCTTCCTTCGACCGCGAGGCCCCGCTTTTCACGAACCGCGAACCGGGGGCGATATACGCTTCAATCCCGAGAATCGGGTTGACCCCCGCATCTTTGCAGGCGAGGTAGAACTCGAGCGCGCCGTACAGGTTGCCGTGGTCGGTGACCGCGGCCGCGTTCATCCCGTGCTCTTTGACCTTCTTAATGTAGGGCCCGATCCGGGTCGCCCCATCGAGCAGACTGTAATGGGTATGACAGTGCAGGTGGGTAAACGGGCGCGTCGTCGCAGCGGCAAGATCAGCCATGGCCATCCCTGTGCGGTCTGAGGCAGAGTCACGACGATAGAATACCAATCTGGAGCCGAAATGACGCCCGCAGAAAGCCTTCCGCGGGCGTCTCCGCTCTGATAAACTCACGTTGATCGGATTGTCTTGCCCAGCTTCCGGATGTGATCGCTATGCGCTATGAAACGGGTTCTCCGCAACGGTTTTGTGACGGTCTCACGCGCCGCTCCTTCGTACAGGCGGGAGCGCTGGCGGTTGGCGGGTTGACGTTACCGCAGTTGATGCAGGCTGAGGCCGCATCCAGCAAGGGACGCAGCCACAAAGCGGTCATCATGGTCTACCTGTCGGGCGGGATCGCTCATCAGGATACCTTTGACATCAAGACCGAGGCCCCGGCGGAAATCCGCGGGGAATTCAGCGCGATCGACACGTCCGCTCCCGGTGTCCAAATCTGCGAGCATCTCCCCAAGCTCGCGAAGGTGATGGACCGCTGCACGATTATCCGTTCGGTTGTCGGCCAGCGTGACGAGCATTCGAGCTTTCAGAACCTCACTGGCTACACGATGGGGGAAACCGAGCGATTGCGGCTGCCGCATTTTGGCTCGTTCGTATCGCGGATTCAGGGGCCGACGCATCCGGTGGTCCCGCCGTTTGTCGACCTGTTCCCCCGCATGCAGCACAAGCCGTACAACAGCACCGGGGCCGGGTTCCTCGGACCGGCCTACCAGCAGGTGCGGGCCGATGGCGAAGACATCGCGAGTATGAAACTCCGGTTTGTCGAACCGCCACAGTTTAAGCAGAGGCAGACGCTGCTGGAGCAGTTGAACGGCCTGCGGAAAATGTCCGACGAGCATCAACTGGGGGCGATGGAAGAGAATTATCGTCGGGCATTCGACGTGCTGACGTCTTCGCGCGTCGTCGAAGCGATGGACGTCGAGAAGGAAGATCCCAAGCTCCGTGAGCAATATGGTCAGGGCTCATCCAAGCATCTGGGTGATGGGGCACCGCTGTGGAACGATCAGTTGCTGATCGCCCGCCGACTGGTGGAAGCCGGCGTCCGCGTGGTCACGGTGGGCTATGGCTTCTGGGATACGCACGGCAACAACTTCAAGCACATGAAACAGCATCTGCCGACCTTTGATGCCGGGCTGTCCGCGTTGATCGAGGATCTCAGCACACGCGGTTTGCACAACGATGTGCAGGTCGTGGTCTGGGGTGAATTCGGCCGCACGCCGAAGATCAATAAGGACGCCGGTCGCGATCACTGGGCTCCGGTGCAAGCGGCGCTCATTGCCGGTGGAAGTGCTCCGGGCGGACTAGTCCTCGGCGCGACAGAGAAGACCGGCGGATATGCCTCGGAGCGTCCGATTCACTATCGCGACGTCCTCGCCTCGGTTTATCACCATCTGGGGATTGACCCGCACGAGTATGTGCGTGACGAAACCGATCGTCCCGTGTTGCCGCTCCCTGAAGACGCCCGTCCGATCCGTGAGATCGTCGGCTGAATGTCGGCGAGTCTGGTAAGTCAGGCTCCTGCCTGACACATCAATCGCAGCGAAGATCTTCAGGCGGGAGCCTGACCGACGATGATGATGCAGATATGAGTTGGGCGGTTCTTCACGGCTGGGATGTTCCTGCATCGTTGCGGGGAGGCTACGCAGCCATCGGGAATTTCGATGGTGTGCATCGCGGTCATCAGGCGATGTTGCAGCGGCTTGTCGAACGAGCGCGCGCTGCACAGGTTCCAGCCGTCGCAATCACCTTCGATCCCCCGCCGCTGGCGTTGTTGCGTCCCGAAGCCTTACCTCCCCGATTGACGACGATCGAAACACGCGGCGAACTGCTGCGGGCGGTCGGCCTGCAGGCGTTGTGGGTCTTACCGACTTCGACAGAACTACTTCAAAAATCTGCGGAGGCGTTCTTTCAGGAGGTGGTCGTCGGCCGCCTCGCGGCCCGTGGGCTGGTTGAAGGGCCGAATTTCTGCTTCGGTCGCGACCGGACCGGGACCATCACGCGACTGCGACAGCTCTGCGCCGGCGTCGAGTGCAAGCTCGATGTTGTCGATCCGGTCACCATCGATGGTCAATGGGTGTCGTCCAGCGTGATCCGTTCGATGCTGCAGGGGGGCGATGTCACATCGGCCTGGCTGCTGCTGGGACGGCCGTATCGGTTGAGTGGTCGCGTCGTGACGGGGGCCCAACGCGGGCGTTTGCTGGGTGTGCCGACGGCCAATCTGGAAGAGATTGCAACAGTCATTCCTGGTCACGGAGTGTACGCCGGCACGGCAATTGTCGGGGGAGACCGCTACCGTGCAGCGATACATCTCGGGCCCAACCCTACATTTCAGGATGGTCGCCCGAAACTCGAAGTCCATCTGCTCGACTTCACGGGCGATCTCTATGGCTGCACAATTTCCATTGAATTCCTGCAGCGCTTGCGGGAGATTCGTAAGTTTCCCGATGTGGAAACGCTCAAAGCCCAGTTGATGCACGATTTGGCAGCGGCGAGAACTTGCGTGGAATCGGTGAATTCGGGGGATTCCGCTTGACCGATTCCGCGGAATCGGGAGAATTTGTCGCTGCTTGAAGATTCAAGACATCTTCCAGCAATTCCCGCAGGCAGGAGGCTTGCGGTTCATCTCAAGGACCCCGCGGCCATGGACCGGCACGAGCCACTCGCCCAGCGTGCGATCAGCCTGCGCGGTCTCTTTCCCGCCGCTCAATTTGTGGGTGGTGCCGATCTCTTCGTGTCCGATGCGGTCGAACAGAGTACCGCTGCCCATCCGCATGCCGTCTTTGCGGTGCTGAAAGGCTCACGGACCGACGGTCGGCAATATGTCGGCGATGCCCTCGCGCGCGGAGTGGCGGGGTTGCTGGTTGACCGACCACTGGGTGATGTCTCCGCGGTGCAGTGTGTCGTGCCGAACGCCCGCTTGGCCTATGCGGAACTCTGTGCCGCCTTGACTGGGCATCCGTCGCAAAAGCTCGGTGTAGTCGGGGTGACGGGGACCAACGGGAAAACCACCACCACCTGGATGATTCGGGCGATTCTGCAGCAGGCGGGCCAGCGGACGGGCGTGCTGGGAACCATGGAATACGCGGACGGTGTGAAGACCGAGTCCTCACAGCTGACCACGCCCGATGCCCGGACGCTGCAAGCGTGGCTGGCCCGGATGGTGCAGACCGGGTCACGGGCGGCTGCGATCGAACTTTCCAGCCATGCGCTCCATCAGCAGCGGGCGGCAGGGACCAGCCTGCAGGCAGCGCTGGTGACGAACATCACGCAGGACCACTTTGATTACCATCAGACGTTCGATGCCTACCGCGAGAGCAAGGCACGCATTCTGGAACACCTGGCGACCGACGGCATCCTCGGCTTGAATCTCGACGATCAGGGAAGCTGGTCGCTCCAGGATCGTTCGCGTTCTGTCGTCAGCTTCGGGTGTTCCCCCGAGGCTGATGTGGCCGCGCAATTGCTGGAAGAGTCTCGGAGCGGCTCACGCTTTCGATTATCAATTCACGGGCGTACCCTGGATTGTCGACTGGGGCTCGTCGGGCGACATAACGTCTCGAATGCCTTGGCCGCTGCCGTGGCTGCCACGCAACTGGGACTGTCACCCGAGGAGATCGTCGCCGGGCTGGAGCAGTTCCGTTGTGTGCCGGGACGCCTTGAACGGATCGAAAGTCCGCAGCCTTTTGATGTCTTTGTCGACTATGCCCACACCGATGATGCTTTGCAGCGTTGTCTGGCGGGCTTGAAGAGTGTGACTGCTGGACGATTGATTTGTGTCTTCGGTGCCGGAGGTGATCGGGACCGTACCAAACGGCCGTTGCTCGGTCGGGCGAGTGGCTTGGCCGATCGCGTGATTGTGACCAGTGACAACCCACGGTCAGAAGATCCCCTGCAGATCATCGACGAAATTGTCGCGGGAATTCCGCCGCAGACGGAGACGATTGTGGAACCCGATCGCGCCCGCGCGATTCGTCTGGCGATTCTCTCCGCGCGTCCGGGCGATTGTGTTGTCATCGCCGGGAAAGGTCATGAACGCGAACAGATCATCGGACGGGAACGGCTCCCGTTCGATGACCGTGCCCAGGCCCGGACCGAACTCAACAGCCTGCTCCCGCAATTGAGATCGGCATGACGCGGTGCTGTGAATCCCCTGGTGTGCACACGCTCCTGTTACTACCGGGAGACAACTGATGCACGGCCCCGTTGTCCGCTGGACTGCAGCGAGCCTCGCGACTGACGCGCAAGGGACACTTGCGTATGCTGCCCCGACACTGTTACTTGGGCCGATCAAGACCGATTCCCGTCAGATCGAACCGGGCGATGTCTTCTGGGCGTTCGTCGGGACACGCGTGGATGGGCATGCGTTTGTCGATGACGCACGGGAGCGCGGAGCCTCGCTCGTGGTTGTGGAGCGGGGCCATCCGCTGGAGATGACCGGGCCGCGGCTGGTGGTCGACGATTCCCTGCTGGCCCTGCAGCGGGTGGCGGCGGCGTATCGCCAGCGACAGGCCGCGCTCATCATTGGTGTGACCGGAAGCGTTGGTAAGACGACAACGCGTCGCCTGATTCATGCGGCGCTCTCTTCGCAGTTCAGCGGGACGCAAAGTCCGGGGAACTTCAATAATCATCTCGGGCTGCCGATGAGCCTGCTGGCGATTGAGCCGCACCATGAATTCGCGGTCCTGGAACTGGGGGCCTCGCAGGTTGGTGAAATCCGCCATCTGGCAGAGATCGCTCAACCCGAGGTCGGCGTCATCACGTCGATTGGGAAAGCGCACCTGGAAGGGTTCGGCAGTGTGGCGGGCATCATTCAGGGAAAAGGCGAACTGCTGGAAGCCCTGCCGTCGACGGGGTTCGCAGTCCTGCCCGGCGATGATCCGACGACCCGTGGGATGGCGACGCGGGCCGCGTGCCGGGTGATTACCGTCGGCGAAGGGCTTAATAACGAACTCCGTGCGGAGCGTGTGCTCCTGAGTCCCGGACGGCTGTCGTTTCTCGTCGAAGGGCAGGAGTACGCCCTGCATCTGCATGGACGCCATCAGTTCACCAATGCGTTGCTGGCGATTGCGATTGGACGGGAAATCGGCATCAGTCATGCGACGATGGCCGCGGGGCTGTCTCAATTCGAGCCGGAAGCGGGGCGCGGTGCCTGGCGGAAGCTGGGTGCCTGGACGGTGATTGACGACACCTACAACGCCAGTCCGACCTCGGTCGCCGCTGCGATTGAAGCCCTGGCGATGATTGCACCGCAACGTGCGCCGCGTTATGCGGTTCTGGGCGACATGCTGGAACTGGGAACCGCCGCGGTCGCGGAGCACGAAGCGATTGGACGACGGATTGCCGAGTTGAAGCTGGATGGCCTGCTGGCTTGCGGGGAATTCGCGTCGTCGCTGGCGCGCGGAGCACAAGCTGCCGGGATGCCGGCCGGGCGGATTGTGTCGGCAACGCAGCTCGACGTGCTGGAAGCCGTCCTCGATTGCTGGCTCGATCCCGCAGCGGTCATCCTCGTGAAAGGCTCACGCGGTGCCCGGATGGAGCGGGTCATCAACTGGCTGGAAGAGCAGGCCCTGCAACTTGAACGTTCACCCCGTCGGGTCTGCGCCTGACACTCCCTACCTCTTGCGGACCGTGTTGCCCGTTCTATGTTGCATTGGCTGCTGCAGCGTTATGGCTCGCTGATTGAACAGGTGGGAGAAGTCTCGACCGGGGATTCGCGCGTCTTTCTGACGGCGCGGACCGCCCTCGCAGCGGCGACTTCGTTCCTCGTGGCCTGGTGGTGCGGACCGCTGGCGATTCGCTGGTTGAAGCGGCATTTCCGGGAGCGGATCGACAGTGCCTCTGCAAAACTGAATGAACTCCATGCCGGTAAACAGGCGACTCCCACGATGGGGGGCTTGTTTGTCGTCGCGGCCATCGTGGTCGCAGCGCTCGCCTGTGGCGATCTGACGAACACCTATGTGCATCAGGCGCTCTTCGTTGTTATCACGTTCGGTGCCCTCGGGGCTGTTGATGACTGGGTCAAAATCCGCACATCGAAACGTGGACTGACTGTTCGACAGAAATTCGCTGTTCAATGGGGGCTGGCGCTCTTTATCGCCACCTGGCTCTACTACGTCCATCGTGATCGACCGCAGGGATTGGACCTGATTGCACCGATCGGCGGAGGGGTCTGGTCACTCGGCTTGTTATTCGTCGCGTGGGGAGCGTTAGTTCTTGTCGGGAGTTCGAACGGGGTCAACCTCACTGATGGACTGGACGGTCTTGCCGGGGGTTGCCTGGTTTTCGCCTGTTCGGCCTTCGCGGTTCTGACTTATCTCTCGGGACACCGCGTGATGGCCGAGTATCTCAGCATTCCGCATCTCGTCGGTGTGGGGGAACTGGCGGTCTTGTTTGGGGCCTGCGTCGGGGCGCTGCTTGGTTTCCTCTGGTACAACTGCTATCCCGCGGAAGTTTTCATGGGCGACACCGGTTCGCTGCCGACCGGGGCACTGCTTGGGTTCGGGGCACTGGCGATTCGACAGGAAGCCCTGCTGGTGGTGGTCGGTGGGATTTTTGTCGTGGAGACGCTCAGCGTCCTCTTACAGGTTGGTTGGTTCAAGCTGACCAAACGCCGCGTTCTCTTGTGCAGTCCGCTCCACAATCACTTTCTGTTCCGCGGCGACCACGAGATGAAGATCGTCGTCCGCTTCTGGATCAGTGCGGCGCTGCTGGCACTTGTTGCGGTGGCAAGCCTCAAAATCCGTTAAGTCGGCAAGGTGGAGTCTGTTTCCGCGGAAATCATTTCGTCACCGCGGAAGTCCTGCAGCCATCGATCGTGACAGACGACGATCGATGGAGGCCCCACGACGCCCAGCCAATGCCTTGGCTGGGTCTTCTCGTTCTTCTGAAAACTCCCGGAAACCCTGCGATCCATGTCGAGCGTGCGCCAGCTCTCGGTAACGGAAAACACGCTCGATTTCTGGCGGCGGTTCTTCCTTGCCTGCTGCGGCATTCTTCTGGGTCTGGGCCTGATGATGGTCTACAGCTCGAGCATCACCTCGCGCCCGACGGCGTTCGAATGGATTTACTTTCAACGTCAGGTCGCAGCGCTCGGCGTCGGGTTACTCGGGGCGGCCTTTGCAGCCACACGGCCCCCCGATTTCTGGCAGAAGACGGCTCCGTTGTGGTTCCTGCTGACCGTGATCCTGTTGATCGCGGTGCTCTTGCCCGGCGTGGGGACGCGTGTGAAAGGTGCCCAGCGCTGGATTCGCATCTTGGGAGTCTCGGTCCAACCGTCGGAGATCGCGAAAATCACGCTCCCGTTGTGGACGTGCACGCTGATTGCCGCGCGGCCCGAGCGCTTGCGGGGCGGGTGGTTGACGATCATCCCGGTCGTGTTGCCCACGCTGATCGTGATGCCGCTGGTCCTGGTGGAACCCGACCTGGGGACCGCCGTGTTTCTCGGGTTGGGAACGATCCTCACCCTCTGGCTGGCGGGCTGGTCCTGGCGGAACTTCGCCGTGGGGGGCTTGCTGCTGGCCCCCATGGGGTTGGGCATCTTCCTGCTGAAACCGTATCAACGGCAGCGACTCACGGGATTTCTCGAAACGTGGGCCGATCTGGATGCCGCTCCGTATCAGATTCGGCAATCGCTGGTCACCTTGGGCGCGGGTGGCTGGTGGGGCGAAGGTCTTGGACGTGGGTTTCAGAAACTAAGTTTTCTCCCCGAAGCGAACACCGATTTTGTCTTTGCAGTGATCGGCGAGGAACTGGGACTCGTCGGCACGCTGGCGCTCGTCTCGGTCTGGTGTGGACTCTATCTCTGTGGCATGCGCCTGCTCACGGAGCTCGATCAGCGTTCGTTCGCCTTTCAGGCCGGGGCGACGATGCTGACGATGCTCGTCTTTCAGGCACTGCTCAACGTGGCGGTGGTGACGGCCATGGTCCCTCCGAAAGGGATCGCGCATCCGCTCATCAGTGTCGGTGGGAGTAATCTCGTCGTCAGCGTGACAATGCTCGGTGTCATCGCGAGTCTGTCGCGACGTTCCGAGACGGCGGGCTGAAGCATGTCTGGACGTGATGCCGATCAGCAGTGCGATGTTCTGTTCGCGGGTGGGGGAACCGGCGGACACCTCATTCCGGGTCTGGCGGTTGCGGAGGCCCTGCAGTCGCTGTCTCCCGGAATTCGCCTGCGGTTTCTGGGGAGTGATCGTCCTATCGAAGCCCAGATCATGCGACAGCATCCGTGGTCACACGCGACACTGTCCGCGGTCTCACCCGCCCAAGCGTGGCGTCAGCCGTGGCGGTTTCTCTCAGGAAATGTGCGGGCATGGTGGACTGCACGACGCTTGTTGCAAACGTGGCGACCGCGGGTGGTCGTTGGTCTCGGTGGCTTCTCTGCAGTCCCGACACTCTCAGCAGCGGTCCGTCAACGGCAGCCAATGGTCCTGTTGGAACCGAATGCGATCCCCGGTCGGGCCACGCGGGTTTATGCACGGTCTGCGACTCACATCTGCCTGGGAATGGACGCTGCCCGACACCATCTCCAGACACACGCTCGTATTACAGTTACCGGGAGTCCCACTTTTCCCGTGACGGCCGTCGCCCGGTCCGCTTCTGAACGACCGGGGCTGCTGATTCTCGGAGGGAGCCAGGGAGCGGAAGGGCTCAATCGAGCGGTTGTCGCGTGGTTGAAGACCGAACCGGCGGGCATCGAGCGCTGGCGGATCGTGCATCAGACTGGCGGGCACGGTCGTGACTGGGTTGAAAGAGAAACGGCGTCACTCCCGTTCCCGGTCGAAGTGCGCGATTTCTTCGAGGATTTGCGTCCGGAATACGCTCGTGCATCGCTGGTCATCGCTCGTGCGGGGGCGGCAACGCTCGCAGAACTCGCGCTGTATGGTTTACCGAGTTGGTTGATCCCGTTTCCACAGGCAGCCGACGATCATCAGCGCGCGAACGCTGCGGTCTTCGTTGCGGCAGGCGCTGCTCGAGTCATCGAACAGGATGAGGCCACAACAGGACTCACCGCTGCCTGGTCTGTCCTGCAGGACGAGCCCGCACAACTCACGCAACTCTCCACCGCCGCCCGCGGATTAAGCCGTCCCGATGCTGCTGTCACGGTTGCGGCCATCATCCGGGACCTCGTCTCCGCTACGACCTATTGACCCGAGTGAAAGTTGCTGAAGTCGTGATGAACGAAATCTCAAATTCGAAGCACGAAATCCAAAGGAAATCCCAAATATGAAAAGGGGAAACCGTGCTGATCGGTATCTGTTTTCCCCTTAGAATTTTGAGATTCCTTCGGCTTTCGAGTTTCGGATTTCGTGCTTCTGAAACGGGAAACGAGGACCATCGCTGCTGACGAAGACTTTGCAGATTTCCGCGCGAGTCAATAAGCCGGTTGACGCCGTGCTCTACCACAGCCGATGATTGAAGACCCCTTGTTCCAGATTTCGAGGTCGATCCGTGCAACGAACCGCTGATGATGTGATGTTTGTGACCGGGGCCACCGGGTTGGTAGGCAGCCATGTCTGTGCTCGCGCACGTCGCGAAGGCTGGCGCGTGCGGGCCCTGGTGCGCGATCCACAACGGGCTAGCTGGCTCGCCGAGCAAGGTGTGGAACTGGTCGCTGGCGATCTGGAACAGTCCGCGATTGTCGCCCAGGAAGCGGCCCAAGCGACGGTCATCGTGCACTGCGCTGCGAAAGTTGGCGACTGGGGTCCGATCGAAGACTTCCGCAAGGTGAATGTGACGGCCGTCGAGGAGATCCTCGTCGCAGCGGAGAAAAGTGGACGCCTCAAGCGGTTCATTCACTGCAGTTCGCTCGGCGTCTACGAAGCCCGCGACCATTACGGTACCGACGAAAACGAGCCGCCGAACGCGGCCGGCATCGATGGATACACCCGCACGAAGTACGAAGCGGAGCAACTTGTCCTGCAGCATGTGAAAGAGCGGCGATTGCCGGCTGTCGTGATCCGTCCCGGCTTCATCTATGGCCCACGTGATCGCACGATTCTGCCGCGGTTACTGGAACGGTTGCGTGCCGGGCAGTTCGCGTTTCTCGGTTCACCCGACAAGGTGATGAACAATACGTTCGTCGGCAACCTCGTTGATGCGATCTTTCTCGCCATCGCCAATGACACCGTCCTCGGCGAAGTCTTCAACATCACCGATGGCCGGTTGGTCACCAAACGAGAATTCGTCGATACGATCGCGAAAGCCGCGGGCTTACCGCTGCCGACGAAAGTCGTTCCGCTGGGTGTGGCGAAGTTCCTGGCGAGAATGCTTGAAGGGCTGTATCGCCTGCTGGGGAAAAAGGAAGCCCCGTTGCTTTCGAGTGCGCGGATCAAGTTTCTCGGCCTGAACCTCGACTACTCGATCGACAAGGCCCGACGCCGGCTGGGATACAACCCGACCATCGACTTCGCCGAAGCCATGCCCCCCGTTGTGCAGGCGCTCTCGAACACCCCGTAGGCCCGCCGACCCGAAGACTCCACGAGCGCTCGAGTGACTGGGCGGGGACGCAACAACTCTCGAATCCGTCGGACGGGGGAGGCGGAATCAGGATCCTTGTCCTACGTCATGCTTGCCCAAAGCGGCAAGCATGGCACCGGCTCTTGGCGTTTCGCCGGTCCTACGGAGTGGTGTGTCCGGTGATCAGGAGCCGATTCACGATGGGGGCTTCGTGTTCGAGGGCGTCGATCACAGTCCGCCAGTCGAGATCGGGACGGCAGACTTCGATGTGCCCTTCAAGACAAAGTCCCTGCGGACATTGATGCACCGACAGCGACCAGTTGCGGATGCCGGGTACATCGATCAAACGCTGGTGAATCAGCCGTTCCAGCGCATGTCGATCAGAATCGGCAGCGGATTCAGGGATCGGAAGAGGGGTGATGGGCATCGTGAACCTCCTTGAACATCAGAATTCGACAGGCCCTGAGCGTTCGATCTTATCCCCTGAGGTGCGTCCTACCGAACAAAATCCGCCGATCGCATCCAAAGATCTGCTGAAGCTCGCTGAACAGCAGATATGAAACACTTGCGCAAGTGTCGCAAGATGCTTTACCATATAGAGTTGCGGCTTGTTTCGTGTGGCCGGGCGGTCCTGTCGGGAAAATCCTACCGCGCCCCGTTAATCGCGAACGATTTGGACGGTTTTACTCCAGTCAATCCACCGAAAGGAGTGCTTGTCCAATGGTTGCCACTCAGATCCCTTCTCCAGTGCGCGTCCCGCCGAAGCAGAGTCGTCCCCTTCGTCCGGCGGCACTCAAAGAACGTGCACTGCGACTGGCTTCAACGGAAATCGCCTACATCGATCATCCAGAATTTCGGAAACGCCACGCGGAATCCTGGCTGGATGCGCTTCGTCCACCTGCCCGTGTGCATGATTCCGTTAGGAGAGAAACGGCTTCCGGGCTGGCGTTCGTGGCCGGGTTGGTTCGGGCACCGCTGCTCACTCCGGCCGAGGAAACTTATCTGTTCCACCTGATGAACTTCCGCAAGTCACAGGCGGAACGCTGGCGGCGAAAGATTCGGCCCAACAGCCCTGATCCCGCGCTCTTGAACCGGATTGAAGCCGCGATGCAAGAGGCGGTGGAAATCCGTAATCGCATCGCCGAAGCCAATCTACGACTGATTGTGGCGACCGCGAAAAAACTGAGCCATTCGCTGGATCAGCTCAGTGAATTGATCAGTGAAGGTCTGGTCCCGATTTTACGCGCTGTTGAATTGTTCGATGTGGGACGGGGAAACCGGTTCAGCACGTACGCGACCTGGGCGGTGCGGAACCAGATGCTGCGTTCGTTGCGACGAAAGCAGCCGCTCCAGGAGCTTGCGATCAGCGATGAAGAGATGCGCTGGAGCGAGATCGCCGATCAAAGAACTGCGGCTGGTGCAGACGAACGTCAACAAGTGGAGCGTCAGTTGCTGCTCGAACGGTTGCTGTGTCAGCTCTCTGACCGGGAACAGCACATTGTCGCCGCCCGCTTCGGCCTGCAGGGCGAACCGTCGGGACAAAGCCTGGCGGAGATTGCTGTTCGCATGGGCCTGAGTAAAGAGCGGGTGCGGCAGATTGTCCTTGGAGCGTTGGAGAAGCTACGGGAATCGACTTCAGCAGTCGATCTTGAAATGGGACAGCCCGATTGAGAGCCTCAATGACTTTCGCCAGAATGTGCGTCACTGAACCGTCAGGATGTCAGCACGATGCCGATGCAGATCTTCGAACGCCGTGTGCTGCTGCCGGTCTCGGCGGCGGAGGCCTTTGCCTGGCATGAACGTCCGGGGGCATTTCAACGCTTGCAGCCTCCCTGGGAAGATGTTCGGCTGCTGGAGCAACGGGGCGGAATTCGTGATGGGGCACGAACCGTGCTGAGTGTCCCCGTCATCGGGCCGCTGAGAAAACGCTGGATCGCCGAGCATCGAAACTACGATCCTGGAAGAGAATTTCAGGACGTGCAACTAGATGGTCCGTTTGCCCGCTTCGAGCATACGCATCGCATCACACCGGTCGACGCGACGAGTTGCTGGCTGACCGACCACATCGAGTATCAGCCCCCGGGTGGAATCATCGGGCGCTGGCTCGGCGGCGGTTTCATCCGTGCGAAACTGGATCGCGTCTTTCGCTATCGACACCATTTAATGGCCGCTGATTTGGCGGCTGCAAACTCTGCAGAATCGAGGTGCATGATGAAAGTACTCGTGAGCGGTGCAACCGGATTAGTCGGTCGAGCACTCGTCCCGCTGCTGACCACCAACGGGCATGAGGTCTTTCGCCTCGTCCGGTCGAACCCTGTGGAGGCGAATGACATTCCCTGGGACCCGCAACAGGGAACAGTCCATCCTGCCCGGTTCGAAGGGCTGGACGCCGTGGTCCACCTCGCGGGTGAAAACATCGCCGGTGCACGCTGGAACGCTACGGTGAAGGAACGGATTCGCAGCAGCCGGGTTCAGGGAACGCAACTGCTCTGCGAGACACTCGCCAAGCTTGAGCGAAAGCCGAGGACCTTGATCTGCGCGTCGGCGATTGGCTTTTATGGAGATCGTGGTTCGACGATTCTGAACGAGCAATCGAACGGGGGAACCGGCTTTCTCTGCGATGTCTGTGACGAGTGGGAAGCGGCCTGTGAGCCTGCGCGACAAGCAGGGATCCGCGTCGTGAATCTCCGGATTGGCGTGATTCTGTCACCTCAGGGCGGCGCACTGGCCAAGATGCTGCTCCCCTTCAAGATGGGTGGTGGCGGCGTTGTCGGCAGCGGCCGTCAGTACTGGAGCTGGGTGGCACTCGATGATGTCATCGGCTCGATTGCTCACCTGTTGACCCATGAGAATGTCAGCGGTCCCGTCAACTGCACGGCTCCTAATCCGGCGACGAACTTCGAGTTCACCAAAACGCTCGGCGCGGTGTTGCATCGCCCGACGTTTCTACCGATGCCCGCCTTCGCGGCGAAATTGGCCCTGGGCGAAATGGCACAGGCCCTGCTGCTCGCCAGTACCCGCGTCATGCCCGAGAAATTGCTAGCATCCGGCTATCAGTTCCGCTGCCCAACCCTCGACGGGGCCTTGCGGCACGTCCTCGGACAGGCATAACGGCATCCAAACCAGGCTGCTACGGACATGCTTTTGCGGTCGGGGCGCAAGTCATCCGGTGTCGATGACCTTGCAAGATTTTGTTTTCGAGCAACGTGGACGGAACGTTCCAAGACACCGGACGGCTTGCTCTGTGCCGCAGACATGCGCAGGAAGCTGGGCATGAATTCCTGGCTGCTACGTCAACAGCGGGCGCATTCGTCAGCGATGATGTCGAGCGCTTCTCGCATCGTTTGCTCGGGTTGAGCGTAGTTGAGCCTCAGGCATTCATGCCGATGGGGCCAGTCATCCTCGATGCCGAAGAAGAAATACTCGCCTGGCACAACCAGGACCTTCCGCGCCTTGAGCCGTTCGTACAGTTCCAGCGTGGGAATCGGCAGGCCGGGCAACCACAGCCAGTGAAAGAAGGCTCCCTCGCTGACATGCAGCGCCCAGTTGACGCCGCGGGAGTTGAACGCCGCCTCTGTCCAGTTCTGTGCCTGGTGGCTCTTCGCTTCGTAAAACGGCCGCAGAATCTGCGGTCCGAAGTTGAGAATCTCACCACTCTCGACGAACGGCAGAACCAACTGTTGACCGATCGTCCCGTTCGCCAGTCCCGCGATGGCTGTCATCGCGGCGAGGGCTTCGATGACCTGTGGCGGTGCAATCACGATGCCGGTCCGTGTTCCAGGCAAGCCGAGTTTGGACAGACTCAGCGTGAGGATGGTCGGCGGCGACCAGAACGGCTCGGCTTCCGTGAAGATCACTCCGGGAAACGGGGCCCCGTAAGCGTTGTCCAGAATCAGCGGGATGCCAGCCGCATCCGCCAGCGCGCTCAACCGCCGGACTTCCCCATTCGTGAGGACATTGCCTGTCGGGTTCGTCGGCCGCGACACCGCGATGGCTGCGATCGATTCGGTTCGCAAGGCGTTCTCGACCGCTGCAAAATCGATGCGATACTTGAAGCGGTGAGCGTCCGGTCCATTCGGCCATTCGATCACGGGGCGACAGGTCACAAAGAGGTTGTCCTCCAACCCCTGGTCGGCATAGCCGATGTACTCGGGACACAGCGGCAGCAGAATTTTGCGTCGTGTTCCAGTGGCATCGGCCCCGCCGAGAAGGTTGAACAGGAAGAAGAAAGCACTCTGACCGCCATTCGTGATGGCAATGTGCTCGGGACCAATCGGCCAGCCGAACGACCTTTGGAGCAAATTTGCAAGAGCGCGCAAGAACGGCGGATTACCCTGCGGCGGGTCGTAGTTCCCGAGCATGCGATCGAACGGCGTGCCGGCCGTCAGGAGCGACTGCATCCGTTCCCGCCAGAGTTGCTGCATGGCCGGAACCGCAGCCGGGTTCCCGCCGCCGAGCATCCGCATGTCGGGCTGCAGTGTGACCGCCCGTCCCAGATCGTCCATCAGTGCGAGAATGCCGCTGCGTGTTGTGAGCTTGGAACCAACACGTGAAAACGTCATCGCGCAAATCTCTGTAATGTGGGTCGAGTCCGCGAGGCCCACGATGATTTTCAGAAAGATGGTGGGCCTCGAAAAGCCTCGATCCACCCTACGTAAAAGGCGCTCTCATCGATAGCGATCGGGCGACAATTGCGTCAGATCGTACGCTGGAGTCTCGCCAGCCAGCAACTGGCCGACGATTCTTCCGGTGACCGGTCCCAGACTTAAGCCCATCATCGCATGTCCGGTTGCTACGATCAGGTTTTCGACACGCCCCGTCCGTCCCAGATAGGGCATCCCGTCGGGTGAACAGGGACGCAGTCCCCGCCAAGGAGTGATTCCCGCAAAATCCTCGACACGGAACTTCGGGAAATAGTTCGGGATCGCGCGGATGATCCCCTGCACACGGTTGGCGCTGATGTGCTCATTGAGGCCGGCCATCTCCATCGTGCCACCAAAGCGTAGTTGCTGATGCATGGGCGTCACGGCAATCCGGGCTTCTGTCAGAATGGAGCAGAGCTCAGGCAACTCACGGGGGGACTGCATGGTCAGGCTATAGCCTTTTCCCGCCTGCATCGGTAACCGCAGCCCCAACGATGTCACGGTCTCTGACGACCATGCTCCACCACAGAGGACAAACTGGTCGGCCTCGATCGTTCCCTGGGTGGTCTCGATCGCCGTGATTCGCGCGGCATTCGCACGCCAGCCGGTGACCGCTGTCTCCCAGTGAAAGCTGCCGCCGGCAACGGCGATGCGCTGTTGCAGTTCTGCCAGAAATTCCTGGGGTGCGAGATGGCAATCGAGAGGGAAGTGGACCCCCCCGGCGATGTCCATGGTGATGCCGGGATCCCGCCGAGCTGCTTCGGCAGGAGACAGAACTTCCGCAGGGACACCGAGCCGGTTCGCTGCTGCCGCGGTGTGAGCTTCTTCTTCGAGGGCGTGTGCGGTCTTGCAGAGCATCAGCAACCCGCGGAGCGTCAGGCCGAAGGTCTCGCCCCACGCGGTCGCAAACTCTTCATACACCGCCCGGCTGCCGAGATGGAGATCACGCAGCAACGGTCCCGATTTCGCCACATGCTCAGCATTGCAGGCCCGCCAGAATTTCCAGCCCCACGAGAACAGATCCCACGAGCACCGGGGCTTGATGTAAAACGGCGACTCCGGGTTCCACATCCACTTCAGGCCCAGCGCCACCATCCCCGGTGCCGCCAGCGGTACAAAGTGGCTGGGGACAATCATTCCGGCATTTCCGAACGAGCACCCATCCCGCTGAGCGGGGTGGCGTTCGATGACGGTCACCTCGTAACCCCGCCGGGTCGCCTCATACGCCGAGCAGAGCCCGATGACTCCTGAGCCGATAATGCAGATCTTCATGGTACACGATGTCGAATGATCGGGTCTTGCAGGACAGTGAGTGATCCGGCATCTGCCGGCCATCCCGTCACCAGGTGACATCAATCCGCTGCAACGTGCAGTCCCCAGGCAAACGGGTCGTCCGGATCGATCAGCAGCGTCGCTTCAGCATTCACAAAAGCAGTGCCCGTGATCGAGGGCACGATCCGTCCTGTCGCTTCATCGAGCCAGGCATACGAGCCCGTGAACGTACTGCCAATCACACTTTCCTGCACCCAGGGTTGCCCCGGCTGGAGCAGACCGTCGGCTGCCAGGCAGGCGAGCTTCGCGCTCGTCCCGGTGCCGCACGGTGATCGATCGTAAGCCTTCCCCGGACACAGCACAAAGTTTCGCGATTGAGCCCCCGGATTGTGTGCGGGACCGAAGAGTTCGACATGATCGACTTCCGGGCACGCCTTCGCATTGATGGTCTGCCGAATTCGCCAGGTGTATTCCACCAACTGATCGACAGAGCCCAGGGTCAGCGGGAACGGCGGCGGTGTTTTGACGAGATAGAACCAGTTTCCCGCCCACGCGACGTCGCCTTTGATCCATCCAATTCCCGGCACGTCGACAGTCACATCGCATTGCGAGCGACGGCTGGGGACATTTTCTACCGTGACTCGGGAGCGGTCGTGCAGCGTTGCAGTCACAATCCCAACCGGTGTTTCCAGTCGATACGTCCCCGGTTGAATCCGGCCGAGCCGAGCGAGTGTGACCATCACCCCAATCGTTCCGTGCCCGCACATCCCGAGGACACCGACATTATTGAAGAAGATGACGCCGAATGCACAGGTCGGATCGCTGGGAGGGCAAAGCAGGGCTCCGACCACGACATCCGAGCCACGTGGTTCATTCACCACTGCCGCCCGGAACCGATCGTACTGATCGCGGAAGACGGCGCACTGCTCGGCAACTGTGCCGCTTCCCAAGTCCGGGCCGCCGTCGACCACGACGCGGGTTGGTTCGCCGCCGGTATGAGAGTCGATGATACGGAGGGTCAGCATGGTTGATGGCTAAGGGCTAAGGGACGGAGTCGGTGCTGACGGGGCCCTGATGAGAGCGTGAGTTGGAGTTCAGGCTTTAGCCTGGGCTCTGCAGCCTGGAGGCTGGACTCCAACGGTATGACGGAACACTTCTTCTTCTCGACGTGCTACGTGATCGATGGCCGGGTGGCAATCCCCTGCCGGATGATGGCGAGGACGTCTTCGCGTTCAGTCCCGGTGAGGGTCAACCGTGGAGCGCGGACAACTTCCGACCCAAGACCCGTTTCCTGCACCATCAGCTTAATGTACTGCACGAACTTGACGTGCGTATCGAGCTTCATGAGCGGCTGGAACCAGCGATAAAGTGTCCGGGCCTCGTTCCATTGTCCCGCCTGCATCAGGTCCCACAACCGCTGATTTTCTTTCGGAAAGGCGATACCGGAACCGGCCACCCAGCCATCAATGCCCAGAAACGCGGATTCCAGAATCAGGTCATCGACCCCGGCAAACAGGGCGTACCGGTCCCCCACGGTATTCCGCAGTTCCGTGATCCGTCGCGTATTCGCCGAGCTTTCCTTGATCGCCTCCAGATTCGGAATGTCGGCCAGTTCGCGAAAATGCGCCGGGGTGATGTCGACTGGATACGCGACCGGATTGTTGTAGAGCATCCAGGGCAGCTTCGTCGCACCGCCGACTGTCCGGAAGTAGGTCATCGCTTCCTGCGCATCGGCCTTGTAGACCATCGCCGGCATGACCATCACCCCCTGCGCGCCAATCGCTTCGACCCCCTGCACGTAGCGGCACGCTGCGGCGGTGCTGAGTTCGGCGACACCACTCACCACGGGGACGCGACCCGCACTGACCTCCAGGGCGGTCTTCACAACGCTGAGTTTTTCGTCGTGCGTCAGGGTCTGGTTTTCACCCAGCGACCCGCAGACGATCAAGCCCTGCACGTTGGCCTCGATCATCGTCGCGAAATGCTTCGCGGTCGCCTTCAAATCGAGGGATTGATCGGCGTGAAACTGAGTCGTCATCGCCGGGAACACGCCGCGCCACTCAAACCGCATGGCCAATCTCCAATCGTCGAGAAACCTGCCACCCTGAATGAAACCTGCCGTCCGGACGGAATCGGACCGTTGATCCACCGAACGTCGCCTTGGGACGCGACTTCAGGATTGTATCCAAAGCAGCCTCAATAGACTTGCTTTTGAGGACGGAGTCGACTGTGATTTGCGCATAGAATCCGATGTCGCTCCATCCCGCTGCCGCCGTGCTCTTCGCTCAGTTGGCCGAGCCATTTACTGGTGAAGCGGTCTTCGATGGACTTCCCGACCTGGTGTATTTCGTGAAAAATCTCCGGGGCGAGTACGTTGTCGTCAACGAAACGCTCGTCTCGCGCAGCGCGGCCAAATCAAAAGCCGACCTGATCGGTCTCACGGCGGCCCAGGTCTTTCCCCCGCCGCTCGGGCGACTCTATCACGAGCAAGATTGTGCGCTCCTCGCCACCGGTAAACCGTTCGTCAACCAACTGGAATTGCATCTCTATGCGAGCGGTGCCACAGGCTGGTGCCTGACAACGAAGCAACCGCTGCGGGATCGGCGTGGCGGAGTCATTGGACTGGTCGGGATCTCGAAGGATCTCCAGACCCCGGCCGCAGAAGCCTCAGGAATGGATCAAATCGCTACCGCCATTCGGCACCTGCAAACACATCTGGCTGAACCGCTGACCGTCACGGATCTCGCTCAGATCGCCAGACTCTCGGCGTATCAGCTCGATCAACGCTGCCGCAAAGTCTTTCATCTCACGGTGGGGCAATTGATGACGAAGCTGCGGATGGATGCCGCGGCGTTACGGTTACGGGAGACGGACGATTCCCTCGGGGCGATTGCCCACGACTGCGGCTATGCCGACCAAAGTGCCTTCACCCGCCAGTTTCGACGGACCACCGGGCTGACACCGGCGGTATACCGTCGGAGTCAGCGGGCGTAGGTCCGTGGACGTGAAGAGACGCAAGCGGGGCAGGGGGTGTGGAGGGCGATAGCAGATTAGAGGCGGGGCTTTTCGGGTTTGACGGGCGGCAGGAACGAGGGCGCGCCCGCCACTTTGAGTTTCCGCCGATAGACTTTGTCGCCGCATGTGGCGTAAAGGGTGTCGAACTTCTCACCACCGAAAATCATGTTGGAAACCTTGCCGTTCGGTGTCGGAAGGATGACGTTCACGCGCCCGGCCTGGTCGCAGACCTGAATTCCCATGCGGGTCGCGACATACAGCCGTCCTTCGCGATCGACTTCCAGTCCGTCGGCACCGCTGTCGTCTGCGGTATCGGGGACATGCAGGTGATAATACTTTTGCTTGTTCGCCAGGCTGCCATCGGCCTGAATCTGGTAGCTGTAGACCCAATGCGAGCGGGTGTCGGCCACGTAGAGGAGGGACTGATCGGTCGACAGAGTGATCCCATTCGAGAACCGCAGCCCCTGATCAACGACCTGCTTCTTGCCTTCCGGGTTGATGTGCCAGATCTGGCTTGGGTCGGTACCGTTCCAGCCCGGCTGCGTGACATAGATGTGGCCATCGTGGCGAACGACCAGATCGTTGCCGCGGAAACCATCGGCGATGACGTGCTTCGTTCCATCTTTCGCATAGGCGATGATCTGCTCGGTCGCACCAGCGACTGCAACGAGTGCCCCGTCCGGACCGAAGGCTTGGCCGTCCCCTTTCTGACTGTCGGCGATGAAGACATCGACTTTTCCATCCGGACGGATGCGATACGTTTTGCTGTCCGGGACGTTATTGAAGTAGACTTCACCCTGGGCGTTCACCGCTGGGCCTTCGGTAAACTTGTATCCCTCGGAAACGAGTTGCCAGTCTTCACCGGGGATGAGAAGACTCTGCAGCTGGGGCGATCCCAGACCGGTCTTCACCGGGGCGGGCCAGTCTTTCCAGAGCCACTTCATGGCTTCGGGGAACAGCTTTGTTCCATGTTCGCCGTTGTGCCCCCCTTCGCCCCACTCATGTTTCACTTCGTAGCCAGCGAACTGGAGCGAACGCTGCATCGACTGGTTGGCCATCCACCAGTCGCCGCCGTAGATGTTGAGGTCGTTGCTGCCATCCTGCAGAAAGATGCGAATTGGTTTGGGTTCGAGTTTGCGGACCAGCGTGGAGTATTCGTTCCCGCCACGGAGACCGACATAGGTGCCGATGGCGCTGAAGACGCGAGTGAAGGCGTCCGGCCGTTCCCAGGCTGCGGTCCAGGCACAGATGGCACCACTGCTGCTGCCACCGATCGCCCGGTCATTACCGCTCTTCGAAAGACGCAGCGGACGGCCGTCTGCCGTCTTTAACTGCTCGACCGCCGGAAGCAGTTCGTCGAGCAGAAATCGGGCGTAGTTGTCGCCGAGGCCGTCGTACTCATAGCTGCGGTTGTAGCGGTCCAGGGCCGTATCGTTCTTAGCAGGAACGCGACCGTGCATCACGAAGACGCCAATGGTGACAGGCATCTCGCCCTTGGCGATCAACTCATCAAAGACCTGCGGGGCCTTGTACTGGATGCCGTCCTGATTGACGTAGACGCACGCCGGTTTTGTCGGATCGTACTGCTTCGGAACATACACCCAGTAATCGCGAACAGTCCCCGGAAAGATTTTGCTCTGGTTGAAGGACTGTTTGAGCACTTCTCCCTGCGGCGTCTGGGCCCGCACGGGAGCGATGTTGATCAGCAGACAACAGGACAGCATCCAGCCGGTCATTCCCCAGGCACGTTGCATCATCAGCCTTTCCGCAGGTGTCGAACGAGTGGCATCCGCAACGGATGATACGATGTCGACTGCCAGGCATCCATTGAGACGGGAGCGGGGTTGCCAAGTTCGCAGCTTCAAAACGACCGCGGGCGATGGCCTCTCCCGGAGGAGCGCCATCGCCCGTCGGTTTGTCAGTGCAGTCTCAGGCGTTAGTTGTTGTTTTCACGTGGCGGGCGATTCCCCTGCGGACGTCCGCCAGGAGTACCACCCGCACCGCCACGTCCACCGAAGCTGAACGCCGGGAACTCAAATTTCTTGCCCTGCATGGCTTCGTATTTCGTCTTCTGTTCAGCCGTGAGCACGGCGAGCGAGTCGGCGGTGAGCTTTTCACGGCGGGCTGTCATCTCAGCCATGAGTTTTTCACGATCGACCGCTTCGCCACCGGCGGGACGCCCACCCTGGCCGAAGTTCGGACGAGCGGCATCGGCGAGTTCACGAAGTTTGCCCTTCTGCTCGTCGGTCAGTTCGAGCTTCTCGGCGATTTCACCACGGCTGAGACCAGCGACCCCTTCACGTTGCACGCGGAGTTCGGCGAGCCGCTTCTGTTGATCGGCAGTGAGCACTTCTTTCAGAGCCGCTTCGACCTTCTTGCTCCGTTCTTCGGCTTGCTTGCGGAACTCTTCCATTGCCTTGGTGCGTTGTTCTTCGGTCATCTCACGGAAGTTGCCGAAGCCCCCTTGGCCCTGCTGCGGCCGGAGACCTTCCAGAGCCTTGGTGACTTTTTCCTTCTGCTCATCCGTGATGCTGAGTTCTTTCTGAACTTCGGCCATCATCAGCAGGCCAGCGGAACCGCCTCCGCCAGGGCCACCACCAAAGCCACCAGGTCCACGGCCGGGTTGGGCCCATGCCGGAGCGGCACAGGCGAGCGCCGCGAAAGTCAGAAGTGCCGCTGTCGTTCGTCGCATCGTCAGAGTTCCTTCGCTGTGTTCGCCCGCGCCGAACAGCTGAACCATTCAACCGTTGAGGGGCTGCCCGGCGATTGCCGGGCTCATCGGGATGATGAACCCGGCAATCGCCGGCGAGTTCCGCATCGAGCGTCACTCGGGAGCAATTTTCAGCCAGTCTACGCGCTGCGACTAAAGTCGCGGTGAAGAAACGAAAAGACCCCGCCCGACGGATGTCGGACGGGGTCTTCGTGCATGTCAGCCGTCCCAACCGGGTTGACCGGTCAGGCAGACAGCTTAGTGGCAGCAGGCCGGAGCAGCCGGAGCGCATCCACCGCAGGCCGGAGCCGGAGCGGGAACGAGAACCTTCTTCTCCACCATACGGCAGACCTGGACCTGGACTTCCTTCTCAACCTGGACCGGGACGCAGACCATGACCTTGGCGGTCTTTTCTTCGGTCACGCATTCATGCGTCGTCACCGTGTACTCTTCGGTCTTCGTCTTCGGCACACAGACCTGGAAGTTCACCGTGCGGGTCTGCTGTTCGGCGACCATTTCACAGACCTGCTTCTGAGCTGTCTTGGTCTCAGCAACGCAGGTGGTGACCTGGTACTCGTATTCCTGGGTAACCGGGACCATTTCACAGACCTTGACGGTCCGGGTCTTGGTTTCGGCAACACAGTTCGTGACGTTGTAGGAATACTCTTCCTGAGCGGCGACCATCTCGCAGACCTTGACCGTGCGGGTCTTGGTTTCCGGGACGCAGGTCGTCACGTTGTAGGAGTATTCTTCCGTCGAGGCGACGAGTTCGTTCACCGTGTATTCGACTTCACGTTGAACGACGTTCGACTGCCACACCCAACGCATGGCCGGAGCGCAGCCGCCGCAGGCGTAACCGCCGCAAGCAGCCGGAGCGCAACCGCCACACGCCGGAGCGGCCTGACCACACCCACCGCAGGCGGGAGCAGCCGGAGCACAACCACCGCAGGCCGGGGCAGCGGGGGCACAAGCCGGAGCCGCAGCGACCTGGACCCACTGGCCCTTGTCTTCGCAGACCGTGGTCTTCTTGACAACCGGCACGCAACGGTGAACGTTGCGCGTGCCAGTCTTGGTTTCCGTGACCGGAGTCATGACGGTGTAGGACTGTTCAACGTCCTTCCAGACCGGGCGATGAACGGTCCGAGTCGCCGTCTTGGTTTCCGTGACCGGCACCATGACGGTGTAGGACTGTTCAACGTCCTTCCAATTGGCCTGCTGGACCGTCCGGGTCCCCTTCTTGGTTTCGGTCACCGGGACCATCACTGTGTAGGTGACGTCGACCGTCTTCATGACCGGCTTGTGAACCGTGAAGGTCTCTTCACGCGAGCGGGTTTCCATTTCATTGTAGGTGACTTCCCGAGTTTTGGTCTCGGTCTTCGGCACCATCCGCTGAACGGTGTATTTCCGCTCTTGTTCCTGCTGCTGATATTCCGTCACGGTCACCTTGCGGGTTTCCGTCACGGTTTCAGGAACCATGACCGTCTGCTCGATCATCGCTGGTGCAGGAGCCGGGGCGCAAGCCGCGGCCACTGGTGCACAAGCGGCCGGCGCGCCACATGGCGAGCATGACGGCTGCGGGGCACAACTCGTCGGACACGGGGCGCAGCAGCCGCGTGACCGGTGGCTCTTCGCTTCCGCGGTCGACGCCGCGAAGCAGGCTACCACAGCCATGAATGTCCAAACCAACTTTGCCATCAAAACCCCCTCAAGCAACCCACTCTTCTCAAGCCCCTCAGAACCCCCTGATAGGCGTGTAGTTCGCGATGACTTTGCGATTTGAGAAAAGAAATACGGTTGGGAACCGTGGGATGATTACAAAGGATGGTATAGGTCGGCTGCAATTGATGTCCAGTGAGAATGCGGTCTCTTCACTCGACTTTCTTAAGATTGGGTTTGCGCTCGTGGGATTGAGACCGAATACCCGTTGCGCCTTCCACTTGCACACTGTGGATTGGCCTGTTTTTCAGGCTCCGCCTTCGCTGCCATACTCGATCAGACTGACGATCCGATGGGGGTGTAAGCGCGAGCGCCCACCGAGGAACGCCAACTCAATCAGGAATCCGCAGCCGACGATTTCTGCTTGACTTTGTTCAGCCAGTCGCAGGCAGGCTTCGATGGTGCCGCCTGTCGCCAGCAAGTCATCAATTAACAGCACGCGAGACCCCGGTGGTACGGCGTCGAGATGGATCTCGAGTGTGTCGCTCCCGTACTCCAGATCGTACTTGAACTGACGCGTCTGTCCCGGCAGTTTCCCCGGCTTGCGCACCGGCACAAAAGCCGCCCCCAGTTTGAGCGCCAACGGGGCGGCGAAGATAAAGCCCCGGGATTCCGCGGCCAGAATCACGGTCGGCTTTGTCTCGGCGAAAGCGTTCGCGAACCCGTCAATCGCGGTCTGAAAGGCTCTCGGCTGCGAGAGGAGGGGGGTGATGTCCCGAAACAAGATTCCAGGCTTGGGAAAATCGGGCACGTCTCGAATAAACGGCTTGAGATTCAGCGGATCGCTCATCGTCGGGGGGCTTCCTCTTTCCGGGAAATGTCGAGTTACGGTCTGGAATCTCAATGAACAGGTCACCAACGGACCTGCTCTCGTATCATGATCGTACTCAGCAGCGCTGGCCCGAGCGGCTGGCAAGCCACACGACGCTCGCAACTCAGAGTCGATCGGAGACTCGTGATGTTGAGACGATTAGGTCATTGAGGACGCGCCGGCACGAAGCTTCTTCATCAACGCGACATACTGCGAGGCGAGTTCTCGGATGCGGTTCAAATCGCCACGTTCTACGGCGTCTTTCTCGACGAGGGAACTTCCGAGGCCGACCGCACAGGCTCCTGCGTTCAGGAATGCGGGCAGAGTCTCGAGATTGACGCCCCCTGTCGGCATCAGGCGGACCTGTGGCAGCGGTCCCTTGATCGCTTTCAGGTAAGGCGGACCGCCGATGTCTGCCGGAAAGACCTTGATGATGTCCGCACCCGCTTCCCACGCGGTG
Organism: Planctomycetaceae bacterium; assembly: GCA_044229335.1. Taxonomy (GTDB): domain Bacteria; phylum Planctomycetota; class Planctomycetia; order Planctomycetales; family Planctomycetaceae; genus DSVQ01. The sequence continues at coordinate 57,132 of JBGATC010000030.1, forward strand.
AGAATCTCCGTCGGGGTGTAAGCCCCGGTCATCATCAGTTTGTCATAGCGATGCGCGAGGCGGATCACATCGAGGTTCACCGTCGGCGAGACGAGGAACTCGGCCCCCGCCAGAATCGCGGTCCGCGCGGTTTCCGGATCGAGAATCGTGCCGGCTCCCAGCAGGATTTGTTTCCCCAGGTCCTTTTTCACCGCCGTGAGCACATCGACTGCATTTGGAACGGTAAAGGTCACTTCGATGACATCGATGCCCCCTTCGTACAGGGCCCGTGCGACGGCAGCGAGTTGTTCGCCGGACGTGGCGCGAATAATCGCGACCATGCCACACTTCAACACCCGATCCAGTTGTGCGTGTCGACTCATCCCCATCCCTTACTGTTTCGATGCGTCTACGCCGCTGCAAACCGTTCGGCGTATTCCAGAATCCAATGGTCAATTTGATCGGCGAACGATTCGAGGTCGAGCTGGCTGAGTCGCTGGTAATGCGTCCGCTGCAGGACTTCCTTATTCGCGATGGTGCCGCGGGCCGTCACTTCCAGAATCTGCCGCGGGGTATAACTGCGGACAACCAGTTCCAGGTGGCTGTATTCATGCTGGAGCGGCTGTCCGGTTCGGCCGCGAAGATCATCGCGTGTGACCTTCGCACCGAAACCTTCGGTCGTCACGACGGTCTGCACATTGAAGCCAGGGAACGAGTCCGCCAGCTTGTGGAGGCACTGCTCGATATGGTCGGAGAGAGTCAGCCGGCTCTGGGCGTGCAACGCGCGGAGTTGTTCTTCGGTGAGCTGTGCCTGGGCTCGTTCGCGCAATTCCGCATCTCGGCGGTGTTGACCCCGCTGGACGGCTCGCTGCAATCGTTCTTCGAAGTCCATAGCTGCTCACGCGAAGGAAGAAACCAGACTGATTGTATCGCTGGACGAAGGAGGCTGCCATCTGCGGGGGCAGCGTGGACAGCCCAAGCGAGGCGACCGCTGAGTACACACCATCCTGAGTGACTGGCGATTGTTCTTTCCGATTGCAATTCTGACAACGGATGAGGCAGATCGCTTGGACGCGCAGTCCTGTTGGGCGATCCGTTCGGCCTGAACTGCCGCTTCCGGACAGTTTCCACGTTGCCGTCAGGTTTGGTACGCAAGCTGCTTAAGTTGCGGTTGTGACCCGACTCACGGCTTGCCTGATGCATCGCCTGCTCTGATAATCATCTGCGGACGGGCCGACAGCGGGAGCCGGGGAATGGGGTCGAGTTGGGGACGTCTGTACGATCGACTGAGTCCGGGGTTGCCCGGACTGGTGGAAACGGCAGGAATTGCCGTTGGACTGGTGCTTTTGCTGTGGGGAACTTTGCGGTTGAGGGCGTGGTTTCGCGACAGTGCGGCTCGTGACGAGAGTCCGGCGGTATTGCTGTCGGAGATGCACGAATTGCATCGTGAAGGTGGCCTCAGCGAGGAAGAGTTCCGATTGATTAAATCGCGGTTGGCACAAGCCATGATGGGAACCGTTGCCAGTCAACGGACTCCCACCGTGGCCAAACCTCCCGGTCGGTCCCCGGAAACGGGAACAGATCGAGAGGAGCCGACCGACGGCGAATCGCCTCACGGAGGGCGCGGTTCGACGGACGGGCAGGGACCGAAGGGGTCGGAGGATTGACCCCGGATTCGGACAGCACCAGGACTAGACACCCGGAACGTTCCCGCATCCACACAGGCTGCGTTGAAGGAATACTGATGCCCTCCGGTCGCGAATTCATGTCTGCCGGCAAGCGTGGTCCTACCGGCAAAAAAAATGCGAACTGTTCGTTCTGTCGGAAGAGCTACCGCGAAGTCGGTCCGCTCGTCGAGGGACCTGAAGAGGTCTACATCTGCGGCGAATGTATCGATCTGTGCAGCTCGATCCTGGATCAGGAACGCCGCCGTCGCGGGACCCCCGCAAAACTGTTCAATCGCGTTCCCTCGCCACGGGAAGTCGTCAGCTATCTCGATCAGTACGTGATCGGGCAGGAGCGGACGAAAAAGATCCTCGCGGTGGCGGTCCACAACCACTACAAGCGGTTGATGGCCACCGCCGACGCGGACAACGACATCGAAATCGAAAAGTCGAACATCATGTTGATCGGGCCGACCGGCTCGGGCAAAACGTTGATGGCTCGGACGCTCGCAAAATTGCTGCAGGTGCCGTTCGCGATCGGTGACGCGACGACCCTGACCGAGGCCGGTTACGTCGGCGAAGACGTCGAAAACCTGCTGCTTAAGCTCCTGCACGCGGCCGATTTCGATATCGAAGCGGCGCAACGCGGCATCATCTTCATCGATGAAATCGACAAGATCGGCAAGACCAGCCAAAACGTCTCGATCACTCGCGACGTGTCAGGCGAAGGAGTCCAGCAGGCCCTGCTGAAGATGCTCGAAGGAACCGTCGCGAACGTCCCGCCGCAAGGGGGCCGCAAGCATCCCGAACAGCAGTACATTCAGATCGATACGACCAACATCCTCTTTATCTGCGGGGGAACGTTTGTCGGTCTGGAAGACATCATCTCGCGACGGCTCGGGAAGCGGACGATCGGTTTCGGGGCGGGAGAATCGTCGAAGGTCGAACTGAATCGCGATCGGACCGGGGCGCTGCTCAAGTACGCCTGTACCGATGATGTGATCGAGTATGGTCTGATTCCGGAACTCGTCGGCCGGTTGCCGGTAGTCAGCTCTCTGGCTCCGCTGATGGAAGCCGATCTTGTCCGGATTCTGGCAGAACCGAAGAACTCGCTGGTCAAGCAGTACCAGAAGTTCTTCCAGATGGAAAACGCGACCCTCGAATTTACCGAAGGGGCGCTTTACGAGATCGCCAAGATCGCCATCGAGAAAGATACCGGCGCCCGTGGTCTGCGGTCGGTGGTGGAAGACGCGATGTTCGAGGTGATGTACGAACTGCCCGACCTTGAACCCGGCAAGAAGTACGTCCTCACGCCGGAAGTCGTCCGTGGTGAACAACGGCTCATGCCGTCGACGGACTCGGCCGCTGCATAACTGCAAGGTGTCCTCTCACGATTGATCCACCGGGGTCGAGACTGTTTCAGTCTCGACCCCGGTGTTTTTTGAATCACTCCCGCGGATGGAAAATCAGGGGAACACTTCGCAGGCAGGGTGGGACGCCATTGACAGAAAGCGATTTTTGCCAGGGCCGACTATTGTCAGCCCCGATTAGACGGGGTTAGCATGCATCAACCGAACTTGATTGTCCCTCGTGAGTTCTGCAGACCCTACGATGACCCACGCTACCCTGCGCGTTTTACAAAAGCAGGCGAACGTTCGCACGGTCCGGCTGCACCCGGAGACTGTGGTGGGTCGCAGTCTGGACTGCACTCTGAAAATTGCTTCCACCCAGGTCAGCCGGCGTCATTGCCGGATCGTCAACCGGGAAGATGGTGTCTTTGTCGAAGACCTGGGGAGTGCTAACGGCACTTTTCTGGACGGTTCCCGCCTCACTCCTAATGTTCCAACGCTGGCCCGTCCCGGCTCTCAACTGGCGATTGGGCCGGCGACGTTCGTCGTCGAGTATGAGGGGACGCCGCTGGAACTCGGGGCGATCCCGCAGATCGCCGCACCGGTGGCAGCCGTTCCCGTAACCATGCCCCCCGACACTCTCGTCAGTCCTGTACCAGCGGAAGCAACCGCCGACGATCCAGAGGAAACCGGAGCGTTCTCCCTGCAGGGGGCCGAGGAGGCGATGCCGGAATTCGACTTCGCCGTTGCTGAAGCCAGTCCGGTTCCCGCGCCGGTCGAGGAACCGCCTCCGAAACGGATGCGTTCCCTGTTCGGACTCTTTAGTCGATCGAAGAAAAACGACGAGTCACCGGCAGCCGCTCCCTTTCTGCCGGCCTCCGAGCCCGTCCCACTCAGCGAACCATCGGTCAATGTCCCGGAGACCTCACCCGAGGAAGAGTCCGTGGATCTTGCCGCTGAGCAAACCGTGCTGCACGAAACTGGTGTGGAAGCTGATCCTGAAGCGGAAGTGATCGCATCCGACTCGGATGAGCCTGCCTTCGAGGTACCTGCATTCGATTTCACGGAATCGGGAATCGCTGACGAGCCCGCGGGTGACGACGACCTGCAAAACTTCCTGCAGCAGTTGTAAGCGGCGATCCGGAGTGATCCCCACGTTGTCGATGTCTTCCGGAAAGAGGCTCAACCCTTCCAACGAGGCTCTACGTCCATTCGACAAAGCGTGGACGTGTCCGGTGATCGGAGAGTTTGATGACCACCCGTCGGCCATCAGTGTCAAACGGGTCACCAGTCAGATTGCGCCGGGGTTCGTGCGCCGAGGTCGGCGTCGTTGCGATCACGTGGGCGGCAGCTTCCACGCGTTCCGCGTCGAGCAGATCCTCCAGCACATAATCGCGTGATTCATCGATGTCCGGGTCGATCCGATGCGTCGTGAGATTCCATGTTTTCAGCGTGAAGCGCACGCCGATGTCGCGACTGACCTGACCGATCCACACCGGTTGACCATGCAACCGGTAGGGCGATAACCACAGCCGCAGATGGATGCGGACGTTGATCGAATGCCGAATCTGCTGTAGCGCCAGGTCGTGACTCCGTCCGAAGAGATACAGTGGACTCACCGGCGAATAGCGATACTCGGTCCCGAACAAAAACGCCCGCACGGTCTTCCAGCAGCTCTTCAAGGTGATCGTCTCGGTTTCATCCCAGCGACCAACGAAGGCGACCAGCAAGGTTTCGAACGATCCAATCACCACCAGGTTCACCGGATCGCCCTTCCCACGACCGCTGTGGTTCGTCGTCACGGTGGGAACCGCACGCAGTCGTTCGACAAGCTGCGGAATGTGGCAATCTTCGAAGGCTCCGGTCCGTGAACGTTCCGCCAACTGCTGATGTTCGTAATCGACCGCCAGATTGGGCACTGCCAGCGTGAAGGTGAGATCGATGTCGTCCGCGCGGCTGGCGAAATTCGAGAACTCGGGAGTCTCTTCGAGCGGGGCGGTTGGCGGAGATGCGGGGGCTGGGATCGTCGGTCGGGACAGTGATAGCGCCGCCAGCCAGACGCGAACGACTTTCGTGCCCGCATCGAGTGTCGTGAAGACAAATCCTTCCGCGATCTCGCCGGGTCCGATCGGCCGACGATGGAAGCCGAGTTGCTGAAAGCAGGCATCCATTCGGAGGTTCGCCAGATGTGCCGTCAGCAGCTTCAGCGGGATCAGCAACAACAGCGGTGAGATGAGCCATCCGAGCAGCCCAAACGCCGACAGTCGTTTGAGGATCGAGAAGTGGCACCGGGCAGCCGCTTCGAGTGGCGTGAAATATCGGGGATCGATGCTGCGAACCTGCAGTCGCAGGGTCCGGGTGCCACGATTCTGCACCCGGAGATAGAGGGGCTGCAGACCACGACTGGCCACCGGAATCCCGAACAATTGCTCGCATTCCTTGCCCGAGGGAATCGCGACGGTCACTTCCACATCGGCCTGCGACCGCGTTTCCGCTCGATCAAGGAATCCCCGCTGTGCAGGCTGTGGATGATACGGCGTTGTCAGCAGCCGTTCACCGAGCTTCCAGGCAGATGTCAGCATCAATCAGCTTCCGGGGCGTGAGTCCTGCGAAATGGCAGAGACAGTCTCGCGGTTCCTGCCGGTAAAGACAATCCGTCCGCGTGACAGCGGCGCGTGCATCCCGTATCTTGGATCCTTCTGACTCAAATACTGTCTGCTGTCCTGCACCAAGGGAGTTTGTCGATGTTGCGTCTGACTCTGGCCATGCTGATGCTCACCCTCTCCAGTGCCTCGCGCGCCGAAGAGGCTTCGCCAACCGTGCCGGCCGAACCGGCTCAGATGAAATCGCTGTTCAACGGGACCGACCTCACTGGCTGGGATGGCGATCCCCGCTTGTGGAGCGTGAAGGACGGCGTGATCCATGGCGAAACGACCGCGGAAAACGTCGCTCAGGGGAATACCTTCTTGATCTGGAAGGACGGCGTTCTCAAGGACTTCGACCTGCGAATCACCTTCCGCTGCAATGCGACGAATAACTCGGGCATTCAGTACCGGTCGAAGCACATCGTCGATGACAAGGTCCGCAACAAGTGGGTTGTCCGTGGCTATCAACATGAACTCCGCAACGAACTGAAGTTCCCGAATACGTCGAGCTTCATCTACGACGAAGGGGGCAAGCGCGGCCGCATCTGTCTCGTCGGCGAAGTGGTGAACTGGGAAGCCGACGGCAAGAAGGTCATCAAGTCGGGACTGATGACCGAAGAAGAGTTCGGCAAGACCTTCAAGCTCGACGATTGGAATGACGTGGCGATCATCGCCCGCGGCAAGCGGATTCAGCATTACCTCAATGGAAAGCTGATTCTCGACTTCACCGATAACCATCCCGATTGGGCCCTGACCGAAGGGATCCTCGCGGTTCAACTCCACGCCGGCAAACCGATGTGGGCCGAGTTCAAGAACATCCGCCTGGGCGAACTCAAGCCGTAATCGCTGGCATCAATCCCATCGTCCTGGAAACCCAGCCATTCCGATGGCTGGGTCTTTTTATTGACTCTCCGAAACCTCAATTTCGCCCGGCACCGCCAACGGCAGTAGCCGCATTCCCAGCGCGATTGCCATCAGCGACTGGAAGGGGATGTGCGGTTGACCGGAAATGACAACTCGTAACGGCGGAAACCAGTCTGCTCCCCACGGCTCCGCCTGATTCGCCAGCAGCAGACTGAACCCGAGACCACCCAGCGCGCCGGCCAGCACCGCCCGCGCGACATCCATCAATGCAGATCGACGCCCCAGGTGCGTCATCCACAACCCCAGCATCAGCCCACCGGTCGCCCCGCCGAGCATCCCTCCCGCGTACCCCGCGAAACTCGAGAAGTCACCAGGGCCATGTTCGAAGAGATCGGCACCCGACAGAAAAGCCCAGACACCGCTCCAGTAAGCCGCGATCGAGACCAACCCGCTGAAGCCTGTGAGGATCCAGCCCCGTCCGAGCCAGCGTGAGAGCGGAAAGAGGACCAGCAACCAAAAGCAGATGGGTGGAGAATTCGTCGAGAGCATTTCCGGCAGCGACATGGCCTCGCGCACCGCCCAGCACACGCCTGCCAGGGTCGGGGCGATGATCCCCAGCGAACCGCACAGCAACGTGATCCGAAAGACGCGGACCCCATGGCGTTCGTCACGCAAGACCGGGGGACACTCGCGGGCCAACCACCAGCGATGCACCGAACGCCAGTTCGCCCAGTCGATCCAGGGATTCATCAATTATTCCCCATCAGCCCTGACGTTCGTGACACACTGAGGGATTATCTGGGAATCACCGGGAAAACACGAGCCGCGCGATGCCGCCCGGTTTCTGGTAGACTGTCGGCATCTCCAGGCGCTGGAGCAGGTTCGGTTCGTCTCGTAAAGGGTACGGTTCGCGATGGGGGTGCTGATTCAGATCAAGGAGGCGAGCAAGGCCTACGGCAGTCAGGTGTTGCTGGATCACGCCGACGCACTGATTTCCGATGATACCAAGGTCGGTTTCGTCGGCCGTAACGGAGCCGGAAAAAGTACGCTGCTGCGGATTATTCTCGGGGAAGAAGAACTCGACCACGGCACGGTCATTCGCAACCCGAACCTGCGGCTGGGCTACCTCCAGCAGCACGACACCTTTCTGCCTGGAGAGACCGCGCATGAATTCCTGATGCGCGACAGCGGTCAGCCCGAGTGGAAGTGCGGCGAAGTCGCTGGCGAATTCGAACTCAAAGGGATGTATCTCGACGGCCCGATCGACAAACTCTCCGGCGGCTGGCAGACCCGCGTCAAACTGGCAGCTCTGCTGCTTCACGAACCGAATCTGCTGCTGCTCGATGAACCGACGAACTTCCTCGACCTGCGCACGCAGATTCTGCTCGAACACTTCCTGCGGCATTACAAGGAAGCCTGCCTGATCGTCTCGCACGACCGGGCCTTTCTGACGGCGACCTGTACGCACACGCTGGCGCTGTCGCGCGGCAAACTGACGATGTACCCCGGCAAGATCGGCGCGTACCTCGACTACGAGCGTGAACAGCGAATGGTCGTCGAACGCTCGAACGCGACGATTCTCTCGAAGCGCAAACAGCTTGAAGACTTCATCGCCAAGAACAAGGCCCGCGCGAGTACCGCCACACAGGCCCGTTCGAAGGTCAAGCAGCTCGAACGGCTCGAACTGGAAGAAGTCGAAGCCGACGAAGCGACTGCCATCATTCGTCCCCCGCAGATCGAGCCGCGGCAGGGCTTTGCCGTGATGTGTCAGGCGATGGCGATTGGCTACGCTGAGCGGAAAATTGCAGACGACATCACGCTGGAGATTGACCACGGGCAGCGGGCAGCCATCGTGGGGGATAACGGCCAGGGAAAGACGACCTTCCTGCGGACGCTTGTCGATTCACTGAAGCCACTCGCGGGATCACTTCGCTGGGGCTACGGCTGCCAGATTGGTGTCTATGCCCAGCACGTCTACACGAGTCTCCCCGAACAGTACACGGTTTACCAATATCTTGAACGGCTTGCTGCGACGGGGACCAAGGAACAGCAGATCCTCGATCTCGCCGGGGCGTTCCTCTTCCGGGGTGACCACGTCCAGAAGAAAATCAGCGTCCTCTCCGGGGGAGAACGGGCTCGCCTGTGTCTCGCCGGGATGCTCCTCAGCCAGTACAACGTCCTGGTCCTCGACGAACCGGGCAACCACCTCGATGTCGATACCGTTGAAGCCCTCGCCGAAGCTCTGATCGACTACAAGGGGACGGTCATCTTCACCACGCACGACCGGCACTTCATGAAGCGGGTCGCGACCTGTGTGATCGAAGTGAAGGACGGCCGCGTCACTAACTACAATGGCGACTACGACGCTTATCTCTACGCGGTCAACAAGGAAATCGACGACGGCGAACGCGAACTGGCAGCGCAGAAGATGTCGAAGCCGCCGGCCGAAGTCCTCGGTGCAAAAGGCTCCAAGCCGAAAGGTCGGGACGAACGAGCGTTGCGGAAGGAATTGTCGTCCGTCGAGAAGACGATCGCCCGTCTCGACGATCAGAAAAAGACAACCCAGGCCCAGTTGATGCAGACAAGCGACCCGAAAGAAGCCCTCCGCCTGCACAACGAAGTCGAAGCCGTCACCAAAGAACTCGCGACCGCCGAAGAACGCTGGTGCGAACTCTCCGAAGAACTCGGCGAAGGCTGGTAACACTTGCAGTTCCGTCGGGGAGACATGCTGAGCGTCGGTCGTCACGACCGGTCGACAGTTGCTACGTTGAGATTCCGGTAGACCGCGGACTGCGGTAGGATCGACGAATCGAAAGGAACGTCATGTCCCTGGTCGAAGACGCCTATCAGCAAGCCATCGCCGCGATGACGCCTGCAGAGAAGCTGGCACGCATGATCGAGATGAATGCCTGGGGACGCTGGAACATCGAACGGAGGATGATCGAGGCCGAAGGCCCGATACCTCCCGAGGTCCTCAAATGGCGTGTGGCCTTGTGGCTCTACGGCCGACAACCGGAGGTGCGGCAGCTGATTGAGGAGCAGTTGGCCCATGTTTCCGGTTGAGGCATTCCGTGAGTCACTGGAGCGATTGGTCACGTTATTACGTGCCTGCCGCGTCCGCTTCTATCTCACGGGCGGGGCGGCGGCCGTCGCCTATGGCGACCCGCGAATGACCCAGGATATCGACCTGGTGTTGGACGGCGTCAGCTTAGCAGAATGTTTGCCCGCGTTTCTCGCGCTGGCCAATCGCAATCGATTCTTATTCAACGAGGCCGTCGTCCGCGAAGCACTGAAGACGCATCGACAATTTCAATTGATCGATATGGACCTCGCCCTGAAAATCGACCTCTATCCTAACGATCTGGTCCCAGGTGCACTCGACCGGGCCGTTGAACTGGAGCTTTTTCCGCAGGTCTTAATGCCTGTCGCATCGCGACCAGACCTCGCGCTCTCCAAATTGATCTGGATCAATAAAGGGAGTCACAAAAGCCGTCGCGATTTGCGGCAGATTCTGTTGCGGGCGACTGTGGACGAGCATGAACAGGTCCGCGAACTTGCCCTGCAGCTTGAACTACTCCCGCTGCTCGATGAAGTCCTTGCCGAATCGGATGAGATGGACGCGTGACGGTATCGCGGAATGCCGATCACCGTCGCCGGGTTAATTCGGCCAGTTGCCAGAACGGAATGTCCTCGGGTTGGACCTGCTCTGGCAATCTGTCCCACAACTACTCGATCAGTTCCAACCGCACGCGTACACTAACTGATCAAGTCGCAACGATTCCAGGCTTTGAGGAATGATCGTCTAATCTTGGAAGAATGGAGGATCCTCGGCAGAATACGGCATCAAAGCGGCTGGAAGGAAGATTCCTTGAGACCGGTTGACGATCGTTTTGGCACTCATCCGTTGCGGTATGATTGCAACGGTTCAGAATCCGTGCTCCTCGACATTGTTCCCGTCTCTATCCCTACCCAAGCCACCTTCTCTGGTCCGCACTCCGCGAATTTCGGCATCGCTTCGTCCTAAATGCTTTGCCGTGTAGTCGGTCTAGATAGTCCCCTCAACCGAGACTCTCATTGGCTCCGCAAATGGCGGATTGCAGTTGTTTGATCTGGGTTGCAATCGCCTGAACATGCGCCTTCGCTAACTTTGCGATCGCAACATGGACCTCGCATGCGGTTGTGACTTCGCTTTTCAACTCCTTCGCCAGTGGAACGGAGCGATGTTCAAGTTCTTATTGGAGTTGCTGGCAGAGTTCGTATGACCCGAGACCCGCCTTGAATAATGACCTCAATTGGTAGACATTGCAGTTGATAAAAGGTCGACCTTCGCTTTCCATCGACGATCCTTTGCTACTCTTCCCGAATGCGGATGCGGCGGTATTCCATTTGGCCGCGGTCGCCTTCGAGGCCGATGGGCCCTTTGGCGGGGAGCTTGAGAGCCGCTTCGAGGACTTCGCCGTTGCAGGTGCAGTGGGCCACGTCGTCCTTCACCACGATCACCAGTTCGTTCCAGTCCTGCGGCTTGTATTTCTCCAGCGTCTTGTAGGGACCAGCCAGCGGATAGTCGCGGCACTGGAGTTGGGGTTGCCGGATGAAGACCCCGCTGTCGGCGTTGGGGGTCGCGCGGAATTCGAGTTTTAGCGTGAAGTTGCTGCCGTATTCGTCGGTGGTCCACATCTGCTGGACACGGCGGCCTTCCGGCGGCGTGGTGACGATGATCCGTCCGTGCTTGGCGACGTAGCGGCCATCGTCACTTTCGGTCTTGCCATCGAACGACGCAAGCTTCTTTTGAGTCTTCTGTTCCCGGAAGCCCCAGCCATCGAGATTCTTGCCGTTGAAGAGCAGCGTGAAACCAGGTTCAGGCTTGAAGTCGTCATCTTCGGTTTCGAGGAAGTCGAGTGTGGCGAAGATCGGCTTGAGAGCTGCCGCCCACTTCGCATAGCCGACCTGGTTCGGGTGCAGCAGATCGGGGAACTCTGCGGCTTTCGCGTCGCCGTTCTCGTTGGCGAAGAGAGTCCAGGTCTCCAGGAACGTGACCTGTGCGTCACCTTTGACTGCCGCGAAGTAGAGGTCGTTGATCTGCTTGATCTTGTTCGCTGGTCGTTTCTTGCTGTCGGAACTCGGGAAGACCTGGCAGACCACGATCGGCAATTTCGGGGAATGCTCTTTCAACGCGGAGAGGATCAACCGGAAGTTGCCCGCGATGATTTCAGGAGCCGCCCCTTCTTCGAGGTCGTTGGTCCCCATGAGGAGCACGACGCCCCGCGGATTGAGCGCGAGGACATCGTCCTTGAGGCGCAACAGCATGCCGCGGGTCGTGTCGCCGCTGATGCCACGATTGGCGATCTTGACGCCCGGGAAGACCTTCGAGAAGTCGTCGCCCCAGCCCTGGGTGATCGAGTCGCCGAGGAAGACGAGCGCCCCCTGATCGGCTTCCACCCGCATCGACCAAGCTGTCCGCTTCTGTGTCCAGAGATTGCGGAACCAGTCGTACCGACGAATCGGGCCAGCTCCCGGCAGCCCCTCGTCATTGGCCGGGATGGTGAGGTGGGGCGTCTCCGTCTTCTGAGCGGACGCAACCGACGTCCATCCGCAGACCAGGGAGACAACAAGCACGGTGGTGATGCGCCAGGTGGTGTTCATGCGTGGAATGATGGTCGATCATGACGCCGAGAGCAAGCGCACGGAAGGCCCCGTGCTGATCCCCGTCAGATCAGGAACCCGCCATTGACCGAATTGCGAGGATTACCTATATCGCCAGCGAGGGTGCCGCGCGGGCGGTACAGTGTGGGTAGATCGAGAGTCGGACGAGCACATGCTGTTCAACTCGTTCGAGTTTCTTTTCGGCTTTCTGCCGATCACGCTGGTCGTGTACCTGGCCCTGGTCCGCTGGCGGTTTCAGTACGCACTCGGCTGGCTGACGGCGGCTTCGCTCTTCTTTTATGGCTGGTGGAGCCCCCCGAGTCTGTTGCTGCTCGTCGGCTCACTCGTCATCAATTATGGTTGTGCCCGACTGCTGGGGCAACGGCCTCCGGGTTCCTGGTCACGTCGCGGATTGTTGACGTGCGGGGTGATGGTGAACCTCGCGGTGATCGGGGTCTATAAGTATTCCGGTTTCTTTCTGCAGACGGTCAATGATGTCGCTGGAACGTCCTGGTCGATCCCGCATCTGGTGTTGCCGATCGGGATCTCGTTCTACACCTTTCAACAGATTGCCTACCTGATTGATCGCGACCGCGATCTGATCCCCGATGAATCGTTCCTGCGGTACGCGCTGTTTGTCACGTTCTTCCCGCAACTGATTGCCGGGCCGATTGTGCATCCGCTGGAACTGTTGCCGCAGTTCCGAGCCGAGACCAACGGACCACGAACTGGGGATACGGCCATCGGTGCGACGTTGTTTTTCTTTGGTCTTTTCAAGAAGTGTGTCCTGGCCGACGGTGTCGCTGTGCATGCGTCGCTGCTCTTCGGTGGTGTGCATCAGGGGGCAGTCCCGACGTTGTTGGAAAGCTGGTTTGGCGCGCTGGCCTACACGCTGCAGTTGTACTTCGACTTTTCCGGCTACTCGGATATGGCCGTGGGACTGGGATGCCTGTTCGGTGTGCGACTCCCGGTTAATTTCGACTCGCCCTATCAGGCGACGAGCATTGTTGACTTCTGGCGTCGCTGGCATCTGACGTTGTCCCGCTTTCTGCGGGATTACGTCTACTTTGCGCTCGGTGGTAGCCGGCATGGCCGGTTCCGCAAATCAATCAACCTGCTGCTGACGATGTTGCTGGGTGGCCTGTGGCATGGGGCCGGCTGGACGTTTCTGTTGTGGGGTGGATTGCACGGGTTGTATCTCGTCATCAATCATGCGTGGGTCGATCTGAGCCAGCGGCTGGGCTGGACATTCACCCGCGACCGCTGGTGGGGTCGCCACACCGCGCGCGGGGTGACCTTTCTGGCCGTCGTCATCGGCTGGGTCATCTTCCGCGCGCCGACGCTCGGCGAAGCTCAAGCGGTGCTCGTCGGGATGACCGGCTGGAATGGCATCGTCTGTCCGTCGGCCTGGATGCGAGATCTGAATCATGTCGGGTTAACCGGCTGGTTAATGGAAGCTGGCGTGCAGTTTGAAACGACGCCGCTGTTCCGCGGATGGAAAACCGTGTTGCATGTCGCCGCGCTGCTGGCCGTGGTCTGGGCCTGCCCGAACACCCAGACCATCCTGGCACTCGAAAAACCACAGGGAAAGACGCTCGATACGGCGACAACTCCAAGCTGGCTGCACTGGGAACCATCGCCGCGGTGGGCGTTTGCCGGTGCGGTGATCACCTTGATCGCCTTGTTGCATCTGTCGCAGCCGAGTGAGTTTCTCTATTTCCAGTTTTGATGGACACCGTTGCGTGGCGACCGACTCCGTTCCACCGATACCAGCCCACGATACGCAGCAGTCGGCTCGTTACCTGCGCTGCTTCTCGATCACGCTGGGACTGATGCTGGCGTCGCTCGCCAGCTGGAACTTTGCGATTGATCCACTCCGCGTGTATCGCGCTCCTTGGCTCGATCTGGGCTATCTGGAAGATCAACGGGGAGCTAATCCGGGGCTGGCGCGAACCTGCGATTACGAAGGGGTCGTCATTGGCACCTCAATGACCGAGAACTACCTGGAAGCGGACATTGAGCAAACGCTGGGCTGGCGTGCTCTGCGACTTTCGATGAAAGGGGCGCTGCTGCGGGAGCAGCATTTGATCCTGGACCAGGCGCTGGCGACTGGTAAAGTCCAGCATGTCCTGTGGGGACTCGATCAGTTCGCCTTGACTGCCGGACCGGAGGCCGTGGCTGACCCTGGCGGCTTTCCGTGGCATCTGTATGAGCGCACGCCCCGCACGCATCTGCAGTATTTGTTCTCGGCGAAGACGCTCGGGCAGACCTTGAGCGCCCTCTCCGGAAAGACGCCGCGGACTCTCGACGAGCGCTGCGTCTGGCATCATCGCAAAGAGTTCGGAGTTGCCCGCGTGCAGGCCGACTGGGAGCGACGGGTCCGGCAGGCATCTTCAGCGGCTCCGTTTGATGCGGCTGCGTGCACTGCGGCGGCCGAGCAGCACCTGCTCGCCGTGATCCGCCAGCATCCCGAGGTGGAGTTCACGATCTTCTATCAGCCCGATTCCGCTGCGAACGGTCTCTTCGAGCTGCGGCACCAACCGGAAGCCTTCGCCGCGCGGCTGGCGTTCAAGGAACAACTCTCCCACGATCTTTGTGAATTACCGAATGTCCGCCTGTACGACTTCGAATTGGCGGAGTTCACTTATGAACTGGGGGAATATTCCGATCTCAGCCATTACTCGCTGAAGATCAATCGCACGGTGTTGAACGACATTCGAGAGGGCCATCATCGCGTAACCCCCGACGAAATCGGTCAGCGAACCGTGGAAATTACCGCGGCACTCACCCGCGTCGAGCAGGCGATCACGCGCGGGGCGCATCCCTGGGGGGACTGGTTGTCCCCGCGGTCATCAGCCGTTGCCGTGCAACCATTGCGAGAAGCTCCCCGATGATCATCGGTTGGCGTCTCCAGTTATCCGTCGACCATCTTGTAAAGGCCGAACAGGATCGCACCGACACCGGCTAAAATCCGAACGCCCGATAGTAGGCTGGCTGTTGAACCCTCGAGCTTGACGCCCCATTTCGCGGTGGCGACTCCAGTGGAGAGTTCGTACAGCCCCCACCCTCCGAGGACAATCCCCAGAACGATGGCAATCCCACCGAGAGCCAGCGGGTTGTTCTCGAGCCACTGGTTGATCGCTTCATTCCGCGCCAGGACAATGTCGGTCGGGTTCATGTTCACGGCTCCAGGTCTCAGGCAAATGATTTCTCAATGATAGAGACGTTCAGGTTCAACTATTGTCGACGAGCATAACACGGTTCACCGATCATTCGCATCCTTGATCAACGCGGATGAGATGATACTTCGATCCACTGTCTGACCACGCCAGTACGAAGGGACGGGATGAGTTCCACCACCGCGGGAGCACGGACGACTGCGGTCTTCAGACAGGCAGCCGAATGGGCGCTGGCGGGGATCGTCCGCGAGTTTCCGGCTCAGATCCCGCTGTGCTGGCCCGCACCGCAGACGGTCACCCGGCCACGGGATCTGACGCCAGTCTTCTATGGCTGCTACGACTGGCACTCGGCGGTCCATAGTCACTGGGCACTCGTTCGGGTTCGACGCTTGTTGAATGACCCTGCATTGCATGCACGGATCGAAACGCAGCTGGAGGCTCATTTTCAGCCCAAACTTGTCCGTCAGGAATTCGAATTCTTCGCACTACCGGAACGATCCGGATTCGAACGGCCCTACGGTCTCGCGTGGCTCCTGCAACTGACAGCCGAATTGCGACTCGGCGACGATGCGGCCTGCCAACGCTGGTTAGCGGCGCTCGAACCGCTGGAAGCCCTTGTGGTCCAACGGTTCCGGGACTGGCTGCCGCGGTTGGAGCGCCCTGTCCGCACTGGCGAACACGCTCAGACGGCGTTCGCCCTCGGGTTGGTCTCGGACTGGAGTCTGCTGACGGGGGATGCATTGCTCGCGAACGAAGTCGCAACTGCGGCACTCCGGCATCACAGCGACGATCACGATCTCCCCTGGTGGATCGAACCGTCGGCGTACGACTTTCTGTCCCCTGCGCTGGGGGCGGCCGACCTCATGCGGCGGGTTTGCTCTCCCGGTCAATTCGCGGCATGGATGGATCAGGCGTTTCCACGGGGGATCGAACTCGTCCCCGTCTCTGCCGTCGATGATCCTGATGGGAAACGGGCCCATTTTGCAGGGCTGAATTTCAGCCGGGCGTGGATGCTGTGGGGAATCGCAGCGGGACTGCCGTACAACGATTCCCGCCGGACCGCGATGTCCGCACTGGCGGAAGCGCATTGGGAGGCCGCGCTCCCGGTGATGAAGTTCTCGCAGTATTCGGTGACGCACTGGGTCGGGTCGTTTGCGACTTATGCGGCGACGGTGTTCGATGAGAATGCCGCGAAGGCGCAAGCGGGGAATGGTTACACGGTGTAGGTTGAGCGGTATTCGGGGATGATGGGGGGTTCGTCGCAGTGGGGATCGAGCAGGGCGGCGAGTCCTTTGGGACCGTCACCTTCGCCGTGAACAATGAACGCCTGCCCGATCCCGCGGCCCGTGCCCATCCCTTCCAGCCACCACTTGAAGTCTTCCGCATCGGCGTGAGCCGACAAACCGCTGAGCGTGATCACCTCAGCATTGAGCGGCAACTGGCGATCAAAGATGCGGACCATCGGTTGCTTCTCCTGCAACCGGCGTCCCAGCGTGTGTTCGGCTTGAAAACCGATCATCACAATCGCATTGCGGTCATCGGTCACCGCATGCCGCAGGTGATGCACGATGCGGCCGGTCTCGCACATGCCGCTCGACGCAATCACCACGAACGGATCACGGAGATGGTTCAAACCAGCACTTTCACTGGCCGATTTCACCATCCGCAGGCCGGGAAACAGGAAGGGGTCCTGATCGTTCTGCCATTCACGTTGAAATTCGACATCGAGTTCATGCTGGTGATGCTTGTAGACCGCGGTGATCTCATTGGAGAGCGGACTGTCGACATAAACGGGAATCCGCGGCAAGCGTCCGCGGTTGTGGAGTCGATTCAGAAAGTACATCAGCGTCTGCGTGCGGCCGAGACTGAAGGCGGGAATGATCACGCGACCGTGCCGGGCAGTCGTGTCGCGAATGATCTTTTCGAGTTCATCCTCGATCGAGGACGACGGTGGATGAATCCGGTTGCCGTAGGTCGATTCGATGATCAGCACATCGCAACCTTCGACCCGCTGCGGGTCGCGGAGCAACGGCAGTCCACGTCGGCCGAGATCGCCGGTGAAGACGATGCGCTTCCAGTCGTCCGCATCCAGCACGTCAAGTTCGGTGATCGCTGAGCCGAGGATATGCCCGGCATCGGAGAACTTCAGTTTGACGTCGACACCGAGTTCATGCAGTTCGCCGTAAGGGATCGTCTCCATCAGTTTGAGCGTCTGGTCGACATCGTGATCGTCATAGAGCGGTTCGACCGGGGGATGTGGACCGTGCAGCTTTTTGCGGAGATAGCGGGCATCTTCCGCCTGAATCCCGGCCGAGTCATGCAACATGACCGCAGCGACATCGGCTGTCGCTGGCGTACAGAAGATCGGTCCGCGAAAGCCCGCCCGATAGAGGCCAGGAAGGTTCCCGACGTGATCGGTGTGGGCATGCGACAGAATCACCGCATCGAGGTTTTTCGGATCACAGAAGAAGTGTTCGTTCTTCTGCCGAGATTGTGCCCGATGCCCCTGAAACAGCCCGCAATCCAGCAGCAATCGCCGCTCGGACGTTTCGATCAAATGCTGGCTGCCCGTGACTTCTCCCGCGGCGCCGAGAAACGTCAGTTGCATGGTTGGTCTCGAAGAAGTGGACAGGGGATAGGAGTCAGTGGACAGCAGATTCAAGAGGGGGCGAGTCTACAGTGATCAGCATCGTGTTATTGACCCGCGTGGAAGTTGCTGAAGTCGTGATGAAAGAAAATCTCAAATACGAAGCACGAAAAAAAGGAAAAGATGCTGATCGCGGTCCGTTTTCCTCTTGGGATTTTCAGATTTCTTCGGATTTCGAGTTTCGGATTTCGTGCTTCTGAATCGGGAGACAAGGACCATCGCTGCTGACGGAGACTTTCGAGAATTCCACGCTGGTCAGTAACTGACTGGGGGTTCTGGCTGTTCGCTGTCGCCTGTCTCCTGTGCACTCCCTTATCCGAGCCATGTTGCCAGCGGCATTGCTTTCCACAGGACGTATGCCACGGGGCTGGAATAGAGGATGCTGTCGAGGAGATCAAGCAGGCCACCGAAACCGGGGAGTAACGGAGCGGAATCTTTCTTACCGAGGTCGCGTTTGATGAGCGATTCACAGAGATCACCGATCAACCCGACGGCCCCGAGGATGAAGCCGTAGAGAGCACACCAGATCCAGGCCGGAGCGACCCATTTCGCATCGAACAACGGCGTGGCAATCTGAAACCAGGCGATGCTGAACAGTGCCGACCCAATCAGCGCGCCCGCTCCCCCGGCCCACGTCTTTCCGGGGGAGAGCAGGGGGGTCATCTTCCGTTTGCCGATCAGTCGACCGAGTGTGTAGGCCCCGACATCGCCCCCTTTGGTCACAATCACCAGCGAGCCAATGACGAGATAACCGGCCGCATCTCCGGCCACCCACCGCAACTGCGTTGCCACACCGAGTAACACGCCGATGTAACTGACAATCATCAATTCGGCTCCCAGCGTCTCCATGCTCTGACCCGGTTCCCGGTACCGGTATGCGGCAAGCGCAAAGAGCGCCAGGATCGACATTGAGTAGGCCAGCATGACCTGCGCGAGCGAGTTCGCTTCGCCGGGAATCTGAATCGGCATCAGGCCAAAGCGACCAAACCAGCTCGCAGAGGCCACAATCACCGAGCAGCTGCAGACCAGAATCCGGTTCGGGGTGAACGAGCGAGTCTGCAGCAGGTCGACCAGCTCGTTCGCACCGCGGAGGGCGAGGACGACGACCAGCGTGAAGAGAATCGGAGCCGAAGGACCGGCGTGCGCATCCAGCCAGAAGACCAGAAATAACGTCGGAATCAGCAAGGCCGAGATCGCCAACCGCCACAACAACATCGCGGCCTAACCCTTCAATCCACCGAAACGCCGGTCGCGCGCTGCGTAATCACGAAACGCCTGTCGCAACGTCTCGAAGGTGAAATCGGGCCATAGGGTCTCGGTGACCCACAACTCCGCGTAGCTGATCTGCCACAGCAGAAAATTGCTGACGCGCATCTCGCCCGCTGTGCGAATCACCAGGTCGGGATCGGGCATTCCCGCGGTGCAGAGTGCTCCCGAGACCGTTTGCTCATCAATGGTGATCGGATCGAGTCGACCGGCTTTGGCATCCGCCGCGAGTTGTTGAACCGCGTCGACAATCTCGCCGCGACTCCCGTAGTTCACAGCGAGACACAACCGCATGCCAGTGTTTGCTGCGGCCGCTGCGTACGAGCGATCAACTTCTTCCAGGACTTCTGCACTGAGTCCCGAGCGGCGGCCGATCATCGCGAACTGCAGATTCTGGCGGACGATCTCCGCCCGTTCTTCCACCAGGTACTGCTTGAGCAACTGCATCAAGAGATGCTGCTCGGCTTCGGGACGCTTCCAGTTTTCGCTACTGAAGCAATAGAGCGTGAGCTGTTCCAGGCCGAGTCGTGAGCACTCTTCGATGACCGAGCGGACGCTTTGCACGCCATGACGATGTCCGACAATCCGTTCCCACTGGCGTTGCGCCGCCCAGCGACCGTTCCCGTCCATGATGATGGCCACATGTCGCGGCAGACGCGCGCGATCCAACCCGAATCCCGCGATGATCTCATCGGGATACGGCGGATCCGCGGAAAGTAACGGGGGAGAAGCTGCACCAGCGGTCATGTCGATAGGCCTTTGCCCCATTGTCGACAGACCGCCGGAGAAGGGCAACCGAGGCCGGGAAATTCATCAGGGCCATCGTTTTAATTGGTCTGGGAAATGCGGTGGAGGTGGGAGGGAGTTTACGGTCTGGAGTCTGGGATTCACGGAGGGGAAGAAATGTCGATGGCCTGCGGCGGGAATTTGCTGAGCCGATTGGCGCAAGTTCC
>JBGATC010000031.1:0-76885 GCA_044229335.1 Planctomycetaceae bacterium
CACCAGCCACCCGATGAAGCGGAGTGGCATCGGGTAAGCCATCATCATTGCCGTCTGGTGGCTAGGTCGTCGATGTCTTAGTGACGCCCCAGGAAGCGTTATGCCAGATGGCATGGGTGGCTGGCGTCGGAGTCTTCGACGACCCAGTCTTCGCTTGTTGCAATCGTCGAGCAACGTTCTTTCCTCTCCATCCATCATTCATTTTGTGCAGGCTCTGGAAGTCGCTTCACCCCTCTTTCTGGGTCGTCGCTTGTTGCGGCTGGGTGGCGGGGGCGCTCCGCGATAGCGGAAGCCCCCGGTTGGGGGACTTTCTGAAAGTTGTCTCGTTTCAACCCAGCGAAGATCCAAGTTCCGGCGAGTCATCACACTTTGGACATCCGGGGGCTTCCGCTGCGCGGAGCGCCCCCGCCACCCGTCCGCTTCCGTTTCCGGGATCGCGAAGTCCTCTTCGGGGTCTTCTGTCTGACCTGCGTCGCCGCGCTCATTTGGCTGCAGCGGTTCGTTGGATGAAATTCATCACTTCAGACGAGAAATGATCCACCGAAGTTCGAACAGAGTGACCGACCGTATTAGGCGTTGAGAAACGGTGTCGCCCAGCTGGTGCAAAGGACGACTGGTCCACCCGATGAACCGGATCAAACGAAACCGCCCCGCGTCTTGTGAAGAAAACGCGGGGCGGGAACATCTTCGAGCTGGTGGTCAGAGAATGCCTGAGAGCCAACAGCGTGATGCACGCGGACTTTTGAACCGCTCATCACGCGGAGCGTGATGGCGACTTTGTGATATCGACCATGCAGTTGCGGATCAGATCGACTGCCAGCTCTGGCTCTTCGCCGAGTTGAGGACCGCGTCGCAGACCTTTTGGGTTTCGAGGGCGTCGCGGAAGGTCGGGCCGGTCGATTCGCCCTTGGCGACTCCTTCGAGGAAGTCGGCGACCTGATGCACGAACGTGTGTTCGTAGCCGATCTGCAGGCCGGGGACCCACCAGTGCTTCATGTAGGGATGGTCGCTGTCGGTGACGTGAATCGACCGCCAGGCCCGCAGCGGACCTTCGTCTTTGTGGTCGAACCACTGCAGGCGGTGGAGATCATGGAGATCCCACTTGATGCTGGCGTGTTCGCCGTTGATCTCGAAGGTGTAGAGGGCCTTGTGGCCGCGGGCATACCGGGTCGACTCGAACAGGCCGAGCGAGCCATTGCCGAAGCGACAGAGGAAGGCACAGGCATCGTCGATGCTGACCTTCTCGACCTTCCCGGTGAGGGTATGCGTCCGTTCCTTCACGAAGGTTTCGGTCATCGCGTTGACGGTGGTGATCCCGCCGTTGAGCCAGATCGCCGTATCGATGCAGTGGGCGAGCAGGTCGCCGGTCACGCCCGAACCAGCGGCCGCAGCGTCCAAGCGCCACAGAGCAGCTCCCCCTTGGGGCAGATCAGCATTGATCGTCCAGTCCTGCAGGAAGTTGGCCCGGTAGTGGAAGATTCGGCCGAGGCGGCCTTCGTCGATCAGTTGCTTCGCGTAGGTGACGGCCGGAACGCGACGGTAGTTGTACCAGACGGTGTTGAGGACCTTCGCCTTCTCGACCGCAGCGCACATTTCTTCCCCCTCGGCGACGTTCATCGAGAGGGGCTTTTCGCAGAGGATCATCTTGCCGTTGGCAGCGGCGGCGAGGGCGATCTCCTTGTGGAGATTGTTCGGCGTGCAGATGTCGACCGCGTCGATATCCTTCCGCTCGACGAGCTTCCGCCAGTCGGTTTCGACCGAGGCGTAACCCCACTGATCCGCGAACGCCTGCACCTTGGCAGCGTCGCGGGCACAGACCGCTTGCAGAACGGGGGTGACTTCGGTCTGGAAGAAATTCGGCACGCGGCGGTACGCATTCGAGTGCGTCCGTCCCATGAACCCGTATCCAATCATGCCGATTCGCAGAGGCTTGGCCATGCTGTCGCTTCTCCAGGCTGTGAACGATATGTCAGGGGGCTTATCATAGGCGAGCGACTCTCCCCACTGCAAATCTCCCGCAGCATCGGCAGCCCATGAAAACCGCTCCCGGTAGATCGTCGTTGATGCTTCCCCGATGGCACCCCATCCGTTGGGGGTTGCTGTGTTCGTTCCTGCTGCTGGGCTGCGGAAAATCGCCGGTCGGACCAGTTCGCAAAGCGGTACCCCGGCCGCCGGTCCGCGACAGCGCCGGTCCACTGCTGGATGAAGCCGACGCCGAGCAGTTTGCCGCACAATTGATCCAACACATTCAGCAGAACAATCACGCCGCTGCGTCGCAGATGGTCGACTGGCGGGCAATCCTCGAAACCAGCTGGTCAGGGATCACCGCTTCCGAGACGATCAAAACCAACTTTGAACGGGGTTTCATGCAGCAGATTGCTCAGCCGGGGAGTTTGATGCACTCGCTCGCCGATCGCGTGACCCAGGGAGGCCAAATCGCCCTGCTGCGGATTCGCGAGCGTGACGGTCGGCGGACGGCACTGGTACGGATCCTGATGAACCCCGGCGTCAATTACATGGAGTTTGCACTCGAACGCCAACCCGACGGAATCGTTCGGGCCACCGACGTCTACATTTTTACGAGCGCCGAATGGTTCTCCACGACGCTCCGCCGATTCTGTCTCCCCGTGGCGGCTCAAGCCGACCGGACACTGGTCGATCGCTTGCTGGGAAACGAACAATTATTTGTCAAGCATCTGAAGACGATCAGCCAGGTGGTCGAAGCTGGAAAACAGCAACGCTGGCAGGAATTACTCACGGCGTATCAAGCCTTGCCCGACGACCTGCAGAAAGACAAAAACATGCTGCTGATGCGTTATCGGGCAGCCAGCGAACTGGCCGACGAACAGCAGGTGATTGAGGCCATCGAGGTGCTCCGGCAGACCCATCGACGCGATCCCTGTGTGGCGTTTCTGAGCATCGACTATTACACCATTCGTGAGGAATATGACAAAGCGCTGCAAGCGATTGATCTGGTGGATGAATCTGTGGGAGGCGACATGTCACTCGCGACCATGCGCGCCAGCATTCAGAGCCTCGCTGGCGATGAGGCGGGAGCCGAGGCGAATGCCCTCCAGGCGATCGACGATCCTTTGCTGGCTCACGAAGCGTACAACGTGCTCTTTGCGAATGCGGTGCGGTATCGGAAGTACACCGCTGCGGTGAAATGGCTGGACGAGGTGCATGCCCTGACACCGTTGTCACCAGATGATGTCCGTGCGGTTCCTGAAAATGCGGCGTTCGTCCAATCTCCCGAGTTTCTGGACTGGGTCGCCAAACAGTAGGCCAACCTGTGAGCAGTGAGTTCAAGCTGCAAGGCCGTGGAATGAGACGACGCGGGTGTTGAGTCCCGTTCAGCATTCCCGCGCGATTGCCTCGAGTGCTAAAATCTGACACCATAGAGTCATGACCTTGGATGCGTCACCAACGCCCGAGCCGACGGAACTCATCGCGCCACCACCGATCCGCGTCCGGTGGCGGGTCTGGTTCTGGCAGCGTTGGCGGAAAATCTGGATCGCAACGGCAGGGACGACGGTCCTGTTGCTCGGGATTGCGATGCTCGTGCTTCCCGGACCAGGCTGGCTCACGATCTTTGCGGGGATAACCATCCTCGCCACCGAATTCGCGTGGGCCCGGTGGCTGATGAAGCACGCCCATGCACGTCTGCAGCTCCTGGCCCCCTGGATCCTGCCTCCCCCACCCCCCGATCCGCTTGCCAACCATCCACAACGCGATTAAGATTTCTATTGAGGATGTCGATATCCACAATATAGGACACATCATGCTGAACCGAGTTCTGCTTTCGCTGGTGGCCAGCTTCTCCCTCATAGCAGTGGTGGGTCGCGCACAAGACGACTTTGACCGCGCCCCGATTCTCTACAGCCAGTCCAAGCCCGACAATGTTGTCGCGTCACTGGCTGAGCGCGTCGCCACGGGTGATCTCACTCTGAAGTTTGAAGAGCCCTGGGGTTATCTCCGCAGTGTGCTCACGGCACTCGAGATTCCGGAGTCGAGCCAGACACTCGTCTTTTCCAAAACCAGCCTGCAGCGGCACAAAATCAGCCCGCGCACGCCGCGGGCGCTCTACTTCAACGATGATGTCTACCTCGGATACTGCCGCAATGGCGACGTTCTGGAAATTTCGGTCGCCGACAACAAACTCGGCACGGTCTTCTACACGCTTCCCCAGGAACCACAAGACCGCCCGCAGTTCCGTCGTCAGAATGATAATTGCCTCCTGTGCCACGCTGGCGGTCAGGCCCGCGGCGTGCCAGGGCACCTGATTCGTTCGATGTACGTCGACAAGGTCGGGCATCCGCTGCTCGCTTCTGGCTCCTATCGCATCGACCATACCAGCCCGCTCGAACATCGGTTTGGTGGCTGGTACGTCTCGGGCGAACATGGCAAGCAGACCCATCTCGGGAACCTGACCTACACTGGCCGTCCGGACCAGGACGCTCCGCGTGATCCCACGGGGTGGAATGTCACCGATCTCAAGGGGAAATTCGACTCATCGGCCTACGTCTCTTCGCACAGCGACCTGGTGGCGTTGATGGTCCTGAGCCATCAAGCAGGGGGGCACAACCTGCTCACGAAAATCAACTTCGATGTGCGGGCCGCGCTCTATCGCGAAGAGGCGCTGAACCGTGAGCTGAAGGAAGCCCCGGATCATCGCTGGGAGAGCACGAACACGATCATGAACAGTGCGGCTGATGGACTGGTGAAGTACTTCCTGTTTGTCGACGAAACCCGACTGACCGATCCGATCAAAGGGTCCACGAAGTTCACTGAAGAATTTGCTGCCCGCGGACCGCAGACGAAAGACGGCCGCTCGCTGCGTGATTTCGATCTGCAGACACGCCTGTTCAAGTATCCCTGCAGTTACCTGATCGATTCCGAGAGCTTCGACACGCTCCCCGCAGAACTCCGCCGCACGATCTGGAAGCGGCTCGACGGCATTCTGACCGCTGAGAAGCCGGAGATGGAGTTCGAGCATCTCACCGCCGCCGACCGCACCGCGATCCGATCGATCCTGCTGGAAACCAAACCCGAATACGCGGCGTTTCTGAAGCAAATCGCCGCCAGATAGCCCGGAGCGCCAGCTCCGGCAGTTCCTCGCTCAACACATGGACATCGAAGTCCGGCATGGTCATCCATGCCGGGCTTCTGTTTTTGCACGCGCGGAATGCAACGAGTTGAGCCGCGAAAAAGCACAACGGGGCCCAAAAAGAACAGCGAACAGTTCTGCGAGGGGCGTGTCGGGATATCCCGCAGAATCGATAATCGCTGCGGAATCGTTATGACCCCTGCCGATGGAATCACGGAACGGTCTCTCAAGCGGACGGAGCGTATTCCATGCCTGTTTCACGTCGGGTGTTGTGGTTGGCGGGCGTTGTGACCTTGATCGCCGGGGGACTGTATGCAGCGGGTGAACGTCCGCCGACACCGCGTCCAAAACATGACGAGCAACTTGCGGGCTTGATGCTCGCGAAGCTGGCTGCGTCCCAGAAGATTGTCTCCGGGCTGGTCTCGGAAGACTTCGAGGAAATCCGGCGAGGGGCTGCGGAACTCGATCGGATCTGCGGGACCACCGAATGGGCGGCCCACGGCGACCAGATCTACGGACATCACCGGACAGAACTCCGGCGACAGGCACAGAAGCTGTCGAAACTCGCCGAAGATCAGAACCTGGACGGGGCAGCGTTCACGTATATGCACTCACTCACGACATGCATCAGCTGCCATCAGTATTGCCGCGACGTTCTGAAGATCGCGACCGCGGACGACGTCAACAAGGTCGTACCGATCCCCGTGACGGAAGACGAGCCGCGGTTTGGGGAGCGGCCGGTGCGGCGGTGAGGGACCGCGAAGACGCAAGCGGGGTTGGAGATCGTCCGTGAGCGATCGGTGACGTGGTTACCGGATGAGTGTGGAACGGTCGATGTCGTTTGCTTTCATCACGTGCTGCAGCCGCAGGTAGCGCAACGGCGACGACTTGAAGCGAGACCGGTTCTCGGCGGTTGTGAACAGGAATAACTCGCCTTCGTAGAATGCGCCGAACTCGATGCGGCCAGCGACCTGCTGATCGGTCAGAGACAGCACGACGGGGTCGCAACCGAGGTATTTCGGGGCAAAGTCTTCCGGACGGGCGCGGAACGAGTCGTACTCCAGGCGCGTCGCCATGTGGTAGACGATTCCCTTGTACTCGTAGGCGTATTCAGGTTTGCCGCGGACCCACTCGGTGCTCATCATCAGGCTCACGGGGCTGTAGCCCTGCAGACCGACGATCGGAGCGTCACCACCGAGCACCACCCCGCCGGACTCGCCTGGCAGCGGTTGTGGGTTCTGGCGGAATTTGCGTTGCTTCTCTGCATCTGCAGCCGCCAGTTCGGTCTCGCGATCGAGCTGGTACTGGCGGATAGCCGCTTTCGTCTTGCGCAGGTAGTCGTCGTAGCCCTGTGAGCCATCGGTCCGGGCGAGCGTTTTTCCGGACGTAGCGTGAATGATCACATCGGTCGGCAAGACCGAAACACTGAACCGCTGGGCGGTCTGAAGGCCGTTGAAGTCCTGCGGATTTCCGGCGTTGACCAGGACGCCAACAATCTCGTTCTGCAGCAGGCGTTCGACTTCCGGCTGATGCAGAATCGTCCGCTCCATGACGCGGCAGGGGGGACAGTTCGAGCCGTAGAAGTGGACCAGGAGCGGGCGATTGAGTTTTTCGGCGCGGGCGCTGGCCGAAGCGTAATCCGTCATCCAGGCAGACTCGGCCGCGGAGAGCAGACCGAGGAAGCTGGCCCACACACCGCAGGCCATCAGCAGTGTCTTCCCGTTGACCATCGCCGCGCCCTTTCACCGGAGGGGAGTGACGGCTCAACGTCGAGAAGACATTGCCGCGCGCAGTCCGGGGCATCGGACTTGTCATCGGCAGGAGGTACGCCGCAACTTCGCGCACTCGGGCACGGCTGGCGTAAGCACTACGAGCGGCAGAGTCTGCCGGGGGAGGGTTGAACGTTGGGTGAAAGCGCTCGCGGGAACCGTTCACCGGATACCTACGGCCTGAACTCTCTGCTCAGCATCCTAATACCGCATGGGTGTCGAGGGAGGCGGTCCCTGGGTCTCTGGCAACTCTTCGGAAAGCGTACGATCGCGTTCGCTGGATGGAATCGTGACCGGACCGACACCTGCACAACTGAGGAAATTGGCCAGGAGTTGATGGCCGAATTCCGTGAGGATCGATTCTGGATGAAACTGAACGCCCCACAGCCTATGGTCGCGGTGTTGTAACGCCATCACCAGTTTGTCGTCCGTCCATGCGATGGCCTGCAGCTCATCTGGCAGTGTCTCCGCCTCGGCGATCAGCGAGTGGTACCGCGTCGCGGTGAAGGGATTCGCGATCTGCTGAAACAGCGGTGTCCCTGTATGTCGGATCCACGAAACCCGTCCATGGACCGGTTCAGGTGCCCGTACAACCTGTCCCCCAAAGGCAGCCGCCAGGCATTGATGGCCCAGGCAGACGCCGAGCATGGGGACCGCAGGTCCCAGCCGTTGGATCAATTCGACCGAGATGCCTGCTTCCGCGGGACCACACGGACCGGGGGAGAGAATGATCGCCTGGGGGGCCGCCCGGGCGATCTCGTCCACGGTCATCGCATCGTTCCGGACGACCTTGGTCGAGCAGCCGAGTTCGATCAGATAGCGTTCCAGGTTGAAGACAAAGCTGTCGTAGTTGTCGAGGAGTAGAATCATGCAGCGCCTCCGTCCGTGAGGGCTCGGAGCATTCCGGAAGCTTTATGCCAGGTTTCGGCGTATTCGTCCTCGGGATCGGATTGGGCCGTGATTCCACCACCGACACCGCAGGTCAACCAGCCATGCCGTTGCACGAAGGTGCGAATCAGCAGGTTGCTATCGGCTCGGCCAGAACCGCTGACGTAGAACAAGCTGCCGGTGTAGGGACCACGGACTGTCGGTTCCAGTTCCGCGATGATCTGCATCGCGCGAATCTTCGGAGCACCGGTGATCGAGCCGCCGGGGCTCGCGACAGCAAAGAGGTCCCACACCGTGACTCCCGGTCGTAACTGTCCGCCGACTTCACTGACGAGGTGTTGCACCGTGGCGTAAGTCTCCACCGTACAGAGCTGCGGCACATGCACCGATCCGGCCCGGCAGACCCGGGAGAGATCGTTGCGTAACAGATCGACGATCATCACGTTCTCGGCCTGATCCTTTTCACTTTCGCGGAGTTCGTCTCGTGTAAAGAGATCGGCTTCCGGGGCTGCACTGCGTCGACGGGTCCCCTTGATCGGCCGCGTGACGACCCGACCGCCATCCACGTGCAGATACCGCTCGGGCGAAGCACTGACAATCGCCCAGTCATCACGGCAGTACAACCCGGCGAACGGGGCTGGGTTGTGCCGTCGCAACCGTTCATAAAGTTCGATGGGGCCACACGGAGCTGGAGCCAGCAGACGCTGTGTGAGGTTGGCCTGGAAAATGTCGCCCGCGCGGATGTACTCCATCACGCGCTCGACGGCATGCAGGTAAGCCAGTCGATCAAAATTACTGAGGACCCCCGCAACCTCACTGGGAAAGCCAGGGGCCAGCAGGCTCTGATCGCATGGAGCAGGGGAGGGGGGGAGGACGCTCGTCGGCTGTGATTGCAGTAGTTGCTGCAGGGTTGTCAACCGCTGTGTCGCTGTCCCCGCAGCTGTGGGCCAATCCTGCACGATCCACCAGGCCCGACCTTCATGATGATCCCACGCGAGGACCCAGTCATAGAGCCCGGCTGCGAAGACCGGGAGACCAAAGTCATCGATCGGAGCTGCGGGAAGTTGCTCCCAGCAGCGACCCAGCTCATACCCCATCAGTCCCGCCACACCTCCCTGGAAGGGCGGCAGTCCATCCACCAGCACCGGTGGCGTGCTCTGCAGCCACGCCCGGGGCAGGGCGAAGGGATCAGTCCCATAGGTTGGCTGGGCGATCACCACCCGCTGTCGTGGATCGGCCGTGAGAAACGAATACCGCCCGCGCGGCGTTCCGGTCGCTGCACTGTCCAGCAGCAGCAGATCCGGCCAACCCTGAAATGCCCGGACGGCCGTCATCACCGCAGGCGGTGTGATCTCCAGAACCAGGGGTGGCGAAGCGGACACGGACAAGATCGAGCTCAATCGGAGGAAGTGTCGTCAACAGCGGGATGGTGCACTCAAAGCCTGCGTCCGCAGTCGATCATCAAGGGGGCAGAATACGCTCTACTCAGCTTTCTCGCGGGCTGCCGCCTGACGGTGATCGCGGCGGCGTTCCAGAGCGCTGGTTTCTTCGACCGTCAGGAAACCCCACCGCAGGGCTTCATCTTGCGTGTATTGTTTCCCCACGGTCAATGCCGTGCGGGCTTTCATCAATTCCATCCCCAGGTAGAAGGCATGGGCCGCCGTGAGCGGCCCGACTTCGGAAGACATGCGGTCAAAGACTTCATAGGGGTCGTTACCGTGCCAGTAGCCATCCCGGTTCAGGAGATGGACTTCGCCCCGCTCCGCAAAAATCCGGAAGTTCGGATCGGTGATGCGTTGCCGGAGTTCGGCCAGACCCTGTTCCCCCAGTTCGATCAACCGCGGATCACGCAGTAGCACCAGTTGCCCGTGAATGTGCTTGGGAAGGACCCGCTGGGTGAGGGCGTGATGCATCAGCCTGCGGGCGATGTCGAACTCCTGCACCGCAGTCCGGCACCAGTTGATGACCGATGTGGTAAGAATGCTTTCGATTCGCAGTTCGGCGCAGATGGCAGCGAGGAGAAAGTTCACCCCCGCACTGTCGACCTCCGAAAGTTCAGTCACATTCCCGATCCCCATCAGCATCGGAACATCGGGACGCTCAGCACGCACTCGGTAATATCGTGCGAGTGACGCGGCGAAGCCAAAGCCGATCGGTTCCAGGATCGGATCCCAGCGGACGGTTCGACCCGCGGCCACCAGACTCTCCGCCGTGGTGGCCAGCGTCTCCAACGCCGTGAGATGATCCGGAATCACGACGAATTCCGCGGGGACGGCGGTCTGCCAGTCGAGATGGGTCGATTGGGCACTGAGCACGAGGGCCGCTCCGGCATCGACTGCGGCTTCGACTTCACGCCGGTCAAAACTATCGATGGAGACTCGGAAGCCCTCGGCCACGAGTAGACGCGTCGCCTCGGCCACACCATCCCAAGACTCGCCGGGAATCATTCCCAAATCGATGACGTCGGCCCCCTGCCGTCGGTGATCCATCGCCTGCCGGAGAAGTTCTTCGAGATTCAGACGCGGAGCGTGATTGATCTCAGCAACGATCTCGATCGCATGGGTTTTCAGATCTGGTGGAGTTTTGGCTCCACGCCCGAAGAAGGCCGGGAGATCGTGCAGGTCTTTAGGACCACGGCGGAAGGGGACGTTCCATCTGGCGACGAGTGCATCGAGCGGGCCGCCGCACCAGCCGGGAAGAATGACTTGAGCGATCCCTTCCGGGACCGCCAATTGACGCTCGACCCAGCCGACGTGCATCAGCGCCGCGACGGTGATCGGCAACACCGCGACTTCGGGGTGGCAACCGGTCGCCTCAGCGATGGCGGGCAACATGCGGCGCAGGCTCGGCTCGGCGAGCTTTCCCGTCACGAAGAGCCAGCGGGGTTGCGTCAACGGACTGCTCCGCCGTTGGCATTGATGACCTGTCCGGTGATATAGGACGCTTCACGGCTCATCAGGAAACGGGCCAGGGCCGCGATGTCCTGTGGTTGTCCCCAGCGTTGCAGCGGCGTTTCTCGAAGCACGCGTTCCTGCCAGACGGGGGGGGCCGTGTCACCCCAGGCGGTTTGAATCCAGCCGGGGGCGATGCAATTCACGCGTACGGCTGGGGCAAGACTGACGGCGAGCGATCGAGTGAAGCCCATGATCGCGTTCTTCGCTGTCGAGAAGAGCTCACCGCTGTCCCCTTCCATTCCGCGTTCGGCCTGGTCCCAGCCGATCGTGAGGATCGTTCCGTGTCCCTGATTCAGCATGCGACGTCCGACCTCCCGCGTGCAATGCAGACAGGCGGCAACATCGACTTGCCAGAGTCGTTCCAGCTTCGTCGTGAAATCGGCCTTGGCTGCTTCCCCAGTGAGTAAGTCTGCACCTGCATTGTGCACCCAGGCGTCGAGTCCGCCCCATAGCGTCCATGCAGCGTCCAGAAATTGTGGTAGACGCCCAGGTTGAGTGAAGTCGCAGCACAAAATCTCAGCATCCACGCCCATGTCGCGTGCAGATTGGGTGGTCAAGGTGGCTGCCTCCACAGAATGGGCATAGTGAACAAGCACATTTGCGCCCGCTCGCGCGCTTTCGAGAGCAATGGCACGGCCTATGCCAGTGGAAGCCCCCGTAATGGCAATTCGCAGCCCGGAAAGGGAGGCAAATTCTGTGATTTCCGACTTTCGCGCCAACGGATCGAGATTCATCGACGTGAGATTCCCTGTTCGGGGTTGAAACACTGTTCGCATCGGCGTTTCTCGTCCTCGACCGACGGAATTGTGCTGAAAATCTTAAGAGTTTGCAGGCTTCTCGACTATGGGACAAATTCATAAGAAGGTCGTTGACGTTGCCGGGAAGCGTGTCCATAATGGTCGCGTGATTTGAGAGAAAGGGCTTCGGCATCAATTATCGCCGGGGCAAATTGGTATGCTTGCACACGTCTGGATGTTCTCTTCGGCCTTGTACTTCCCCTCTTGCCATGTGGCGGGGCTGGTTCGTCAGCCTGCATGAGATTGATTCCAGTGGGCCACCACTTGGGTTTGTCTCGTCGCGACGCCGCTATCCGAATGATTCTTGTAACTCGACGCAGACAATTCCGCCCAGGGAATGCGGGCTCGCTGTAAAAGTGCGTTCAGGGTGACCGGTGTTGTCCGGTCCTCCGGTGAAAGGACTGTCAGAATTGTCCGAAGATTCAGGATTCGGTGATGATCGCCGGGCGGGCGAATCCCCCCCCGAATCTCCATCAGAGAGTGAGAAGGATATGGTTGCAAATTTGATCGAACCGCCAGCCCAGGCTGCCGGTGCATTTCCCGAGCTTTCGGATCAGTTGGAGAAGGATCTGGTTCAGGTCTTCAAGCTGCTCTCCGACGAAACCCGCTTGCGCATCCTCATGTATCTGATGCGCGAAGGCGAGCTTCATGTCACCGCTCTCTGCGAACGGCTTGAGCAGAGCCAACCCGCAGTCAGCCATCACCTGGCGCTGCTCCGGGTGGCAGGGCTCATTGAAGCTCGCCGCGATGGCAAGCACAACTTCTACTCCGTGCGCGCCAAGCACTTCCATCGCATCATGGGGGAGCTGTTCCACAGCATCACCGCGATGGAACAGGATCAGATCCGCTTCCAGGATTTCATCCTGACCCAGAAGAAGTAATCCCGACGCATTCCCACCCGCAGGCGGGGCAGGGAAATCGTTAAATCTCAGGAGACCGCGACGGGACCCCGTCGCGGTCTCTTCATTTTTCACCCCGTGCGGGATACAACTAGGACAATTTCTCGCTTGTCCCCGTACTCCCGCAGGGCTTTTCCTCCGCTATGCTCGCATCACCAGCCAAGTTAGCCCTTGAAGACGGGTCCGTTTACGCCGGCCGAGCCTTTGGAGCCGCTGGCGAGGTCTTCGGCGAAGTTGTGTTCAACACGAGCATGACTGGCTACCAGGAAATTCTGACCGATCCGTCCTATTGCGGACAGATTGTGACGATGACCTATCCACAAATCGGGAACTACGGCGTCAACTGGGAAGATGTCGAAAGCCAGAAACTCTCGATTCGTGGCTTCCTGATCCGTGAACTCTGCCGCACGCCCAGCAACTTCCGCTCACAACAATCGCTCGACAATTATCTCAAGGCGGCCAACGTCATCGGGCTGGAAGGGATCGATACGCGGGCACTGGTCCGGCGGATACGCATTCGCGGTGCGATGACCGGCGTGCTTTCGACGGTCGATCTGGACGACGCCTCCCTGGTCCGAAAAGCCCAGCAGGCACCGTCAATTGTCGGTCGCGATCTGGTGCGTGAAGTGATGCCGGCCGCCCCCTTCGAGTGGACGCAGGGACTCGGCCCATTCTCGACGGTTACCCCCCCGGTTGCGGTTGGAACGCCCGACCTGCATGTCGTCGCGATCGACTATGGCATGAAATGGAACATCCTGCGGCACCTCCGGCAGATGGGCGCGCGGGTCACGGTCGTCCCGGCGACGTCCACTGCGGAAGAAATTCTGGCATACCAGCCGGATGGTGTCTTTCTCTCGAACGGACCGGGAGATCCCCGCCCGCTTGATTATGCCATCACGACCATTCGCAACCTGCTCGGGAAAGTCCCGCTGTTCGGGATTTGTCTGGGACATCAACTGATGGGGCTGGCGTGTGATGCGGAAATCTTCAAGCTGAAGTTCGGACACCGGGGGGCGAATCAGCCCGTACTCAACAAGCAGACGGGTCGGGTTGAAATCACATCGCAGAATCACGGATTCGCGATTTCAGCCGACACCTTGCCGAAGCATCTCGAAGTCACGCATATCAATCTCAACGATCAGACCGTCGAGGGACTGCGGCATCGAGACGTCCCGGCCTTCTGTGTGCAATACCATCCGGAGGCAGCAGCCGGTCCGCACGACAGTCAGTACCTGTTTGCAGAATTCCGTAAACTCATGAAGCCGGTCGCAGTGTGAGCCGTTGTTGGCTCCGCGACCAGACTTTGTTTCATTGACCCCGATTCAATCGAGTGATCCGATGGCGCTGGAACGTACGTTAGTGTTGCTGAAACCCGATGCAGTCTCTCGACGGTTGTGTGGACCGATCCTCACTCGCTTTGAAGCCCGCGGCTTGAAGATCGTCGGCCTGAAACTGTTGAAGGTCACACCGGCGATGTCCAAGCAGCACTATGCAGAGCACGTCAGCAAACCGTTTTATCCGCAACTGGAAGCCTTCATTACGGCCGGGCCGATTGTGGCCATCGCGCTCGAAGGCCCGGAAGCGATCACAGTGGTGCGGGCGATGATGGGGCCGACGAACGGTCGGGCCGCTGCGCCGGGAACGATCCGCGGCGACTTCGGCCTCAGCCGCCAGATGAATCTGGTCCACGGCAGTGACGGTGCTCCGGCGGCTGAACGCGAACTGGCGATCTATTTCCGTCCGGAAGAACTGATCGCCGCTGATCAGCCACTCGATCCGCTCACGTTGGCGGATGACGAGAAGTAAAGCTGCAAGTCACGCCCGGGCAGTCACGCAGGGCGTGCAGGAGCGTTGACCATGCGTCTGGAAGGGGGCCGCGAGAGCGGCAACGTCGAAGACCGCCGCGGCCAGCGCGGGGCACCCGTCGCGCTCGGCGGCGGATTGGGAATGCTGATCCTGGTGGTGATTGTGATCGCCCTGGGAGGTGATCCTCGCCCGTTACTCCAGAACATGCAGCAGGGTCAGCAGCAACCGGGGGCCCCTGCAGGTCGGCTCCAGGATCCGCCGGATGGACCCAACGACGAACTCAAGAAATTCGTCTCCGTCGTGCTGGCCGATACTGAAGATGTCTGGGGCGAGCTCTTCCAGGCTCAAGGGCAGCAATATACCGAACCCAAACTGGTGCTCTTCACCGGCCAGGCCCAGTCTGCCTGTGGGTTTGCCAGCGCCGCGATGGGACCGTTTTATTGTCCTGGCGACCAGAAGGTCTACATCGATCTCGCCTTCTACGATGAGCTGAAGACCAAGTTCAGCGCACCCGGCGATTTTGCCCAAGCCTATGTGATCGCCCACGAGATCGGTCACCATGTGCAGAACCACATGGGGGTTCTCGAAAAAGTTCATCGCATGAAGGGCCGCGTGAGCGAAGCCGAGTACAACGAGAACTCGGTGCGGCTCGAACTCCAGGCTGATTTTCTGGCGGGCGTGTGGGCGCATCACGCACAGAAGATGCGTCACATCCTGGAGCCGGGCGATGTCGAAGAAGCGTTACGGGCTGCGACCGCCATCGGCGACGACCGGCTGCAGCAACAGGCCCGCGGGTATGTCGTCCCCGATTCCTTCACGCACGGGACCTCCACCCAGCGCGTCCGCTGGTTCCAGCGCGGCTTGAAATCCGGTCGCATGAAAGACGGCGACACCTTCTCGATCGATTACGAAGACCTCTGACCTCGCTTGCGTCTTCGCGATTCGCATTTCAATCGCAATATCGTATCGATTTCCGCCGGTTTGATCGTCGGGGCGGTGTGCTGTTACAATATCCCGCTTGTGTCCCGGTCGCCTCGTTCACGCCCAGAATGGGTTCGCAGATGCCTCAGCATGATATCGGTCTCGTTGGTCTGGCCGTCATGGGTCAGAATCTCGTCCTGAACATGGCCAATCACGGCTACTCCGTCGGGGTCTACAACCGGACGACGGCGACCACCGACGAATTCGTGAACGGTCTGAAGAACGAACCGGCCGATAAGGTTCATCCCGGCACTGCCGAGCGGATTCAGGGTTACCATGAACTCAAAGACTTTGTTACCAGCCTGAAGTCACCGCGGCGGATCATGATCATGGTGAAAGCGGGTAAGCCCGTTGACGCTGTGATCGATCAACTCAAGCCGCTGCTGGAACCCGGAGACATCTTCATTGATGGCGGCAACAGCGACTTCCGCGACACCAACCGTCGCGATGCCGACTTGCGCAAGGAAGGCTTCCGCTTTATCGGCACTGGCGTTTCGGGTGGGGAAGAGGGGGCGCTGAAAGGCCCCAGCATTATGCCCGGCGGTCATCACGATGCCTGGCCATTCGTCAAAGACATCTTTCAGGCGATCTCGGCTAAGGTCGGACCGAACAACGATATTCCCTGCTGCGACTGGGTCGGTGACGCCGGAGCCGGGCACTATGTCAAGATGGTGCACAATGGCATCGAATACGGCGACATGCAGCTCATCTGCGAAGCCTACTTCATCCTCAAGCACGCCCTCGGTCTCACGAACGAAGAACTCTATCAGGTCTTCAAGTCTTGGAATGAAGGTGAACTCGAAAGCTATCTCATCGAGATCACTCGCGACATCTTCACCGTCAAAGACGCCGCGACCGGCGGGCATCTCGTCGATCAGATTCTCGATACCGCCCAGCAGAAGGGGACCGGTAAGTGGATGAGTCAACACGCCCTTGACCTTGGCGTGCCGACGACCCTCATCACTGAAGCGGTCTATGCCCGCTGCCTCTCTGCCCAGAAGGACGCCCGTGTTCGTGCGGGAAAAGTTCTTTCCGGCCCGAAAGACGCAAAATTCACCGGTGATAAGGCCCAGTTCATCGAAGATGTGCGGCAGGCGCTGTACGCCTCGAAACTCTGCAGTTATGCCCAGGGGTATGTACAACTCGACGCGGCCGCTCAGGAGTTCGGCTGGAAGTTAAATAACGGGAACATCGCCCTCTTATGGCGTGGTGGCTGCATCATCCGCAGCCGTTTCCTGGGCGACATCAAGGCCGCTTTCGACAAGAATCCCTCGCTCGAAAACCTGCTGCTCGACGACTTCTTCAAGCAGGCAATCGACAAGGCTCAGCCGAGCTGGCGACGGGTCCTCTCGACTTCGGTACAACTCGGCCTGCCGACGCCGGTCTTCAGCGCGGCCCTCAGCTACTTCGACGGCTACCGCCACGGCCGACTCCCGGCCAACCTGCTGCAAGCCCAACGCGACTACTTCGGCGCCCACACCTACGAGCGCCTCGACAAGCCCCGCGGCGAAATGTTCCACACGGACTGGATTCGCGAACGGAAGCTGACGTAATTTCGTCCACGAAATTCCCCACAATCGACGCCCCGGTCGCATTCCGACCGGGGCGTTCTGCATTTACTGGCGGGCTTGGAGAAAGAATGAAGTGAATTCTCATTTGCATTCGCCTATTTGACACGACATCATGATCACATGTGCCGTTGTGGCAATGAGCGAACCATCCCGCGTTTGTTACTGAATTCTCAACGGCAAGTGTCTGACATAACCCTCTCTGCAGGAATCGATCCGATGCGACAGATGATGTACGGCGGAATGGTGACGGGGCTGTTGGCGGTGGCGTTGACCACGGGATGGAGTCAGGAAACGAAGCCAACTGGTACGAAGCCGACCGCAGCCAAACCGGAATCCGCCACCGCGGCGAGTGTTGAAGCCAAGCCTTCCAATCGGCTGCCGAATAACTATGGCAAGCTGGAATTGAGCGGTGCGCAAAAAGATTCCATCTATCAGGTGCAAGACAAGTACGGCAGTGAGATCGATGCGCTCATTAAGCAGGTTGAATCACTCCGTCAAAAGCGTGACGCGGAAATCGCGGCGGTCCTGACGGCTGAGCAGAAGGATAAGCTGAAGGCACTGCTGGCAGATTCGGCGAAGAAAGCCGCCGCGAAGAAAGCTGCCGCGAAGCCGACAGATTCCAAGGCCGATCCAACGAAGCCCTCCACCAATTAGGAGGTCGCTGGCCCCTTCATGCAGACAAACGGCTGCGGACTTATCACAGGGTCTGCAGCCGTCTTGCTTTCAAAGCGATCAAGCAAAGGGACCTTCTGAGCGTTTCGGTAGTGGGGACATAGTCGTGGGTCTCCGCGATTTTCTTTGCATTTCTGAAAAGAAGGCCCGATGATGCCCCTGTGACTTCGGTAGGCTTGGCCCCCCACGAGGAGCATCCCAATGGCAGCACATTCACGACGCGAGTTTCTGACGGATGTGGGACGCGGGATGCTGGTCGCCAGTCTGGGGTCGACGATCGCTCACGAACTTTCATTGACACCGGCGTGGGCGAAGGACGATACCGAGACAGCGATCACGTTCGGCGACCGGGAGCCACTGGTCTGCTTGATGCAGGAGACGGTTCCAGACAAATTGCTGCCGCTGATCGTGCAGCGCTGGCAGCAGGGGACGGCGCTTGAGGATATCGTCGCTGCAGCGGCCTTGGCGAATGCCCGCACATTCGCGGGGGAAGACTACATCGGGTTCCATACGTTGATGGCGCTGACGCCCGCCTTGAAGATGGCGAAGGAACTCCCGTCGACCCAAAGTCTGCTGCCCGTGCTGAAGGTCTTATATCGCAACGCTGACCGCATCGCCGCGCATGGCGGTCATGCCACGGAAAAGCTGCAGCCGGTGGCAGTCGATGCCAATGCCCCGGTCCCTTCGTCTACGGCCTTGCATGAGGCCGTGTTGCAGAAGGACCGAACGCAGGCCGAGCAACTCTTTGTGCGTCTCGCAAGGCATTCCCCGGAGGACGCCTTCAATGCTGTGTTGGAGATCGTGCAGGATAACACGGAAGTCCATCGTGTGGTGATGCCTTATCGGGCGTGGGAACTGCTGGATCTCGTCGGTCGCGACCAGGCCGAAGTGATGTTGCGACAGTCGGTCCGTTACTGCTTGAAAAATGAAGCGACGAACTACAACACCTATGCCCGTGGCGGCAGCATGTTGCTGCCGAAACTCCTCGACGAGCACAAACTGCTCTCGAAGCCGCTGGGCAGCCGTATGCCGGAAGATGCGTGGGTCGAACAACTCGCCCGAACGATCTTCGAATCGACGCCCGATCAGGCGGCAGGGGCCGTCGCGGCTGCATTAGCCGAAGGTTTCGCACCGGCTGCGATCGGCGAAGCTCTCACGCTGGCCGCCAACCAACTGCTCCTGCGCGATCGCGGGCGACCGAAAAATCAGGCACAGGCGAACAAGCCCGAGGGGAGTGTCCACGGTGACTCGATCGGTGTGCATGCACTCGACTCGGCAAATGCGTGGCGGAATATGGCCCGTGTCAGCCAGACGCGCAACACGATCGCCTGCCTGATTCTCGGAGCGTGGCAGGTCGCCTTCGATCGGACCTCCCGCGGCGGTGACTTCCTGACGTGGCAACCCTGGCCGTTGGCCGATCATGTGACGGATGCCGCTCGCCAATTGAAGACGGCTGACCCAGAAGCCAAACTGCAAGCCCTGCATGAGGCGATCCAGAAGAATGATCAGGCCACCGCCAGTGCGTTGACCGCAGTCTACGCCCAGGACTCGGGTTCTCCAGCGGCGATCTTTGCAGTCCTGCGGCAATACGCGATCAGCGAAGATGGCGCGCTGCACGCAGAGAAATTCTATCGCACGGTGACCCACGAATTCGCTGATACCCGCCCAGCCTTCCGCTGGCGACATGTGATCGGCCTGGCCCGAGTGACCGCCAGCGAATATGGGACACCGGCACCGGGAAGAGACTTGGCTCACTCACTCATCACTGGTTGATCAAACAGCTCACTGCTGGTGCTGTTGCCGAAAGGCGACAGCACCAGCTTCGTGTCGACATTTCGCCACGTCGATTCGAACAACTATCGACACTGTTCAATTATCTTCTCGTCGCAAGCGGTTCGTCACTCAGTCTTTACGCTGTGAGTGTCTCAGGGGTGAAACGTTTTGGCATGCGGTTTTCTGAACAGGAATCGGTCTTGCGCCAGTCTGCATTAACAGGCGGGTACAACCGAGGAGTTCGAGATGCCGCAACCCGTTGTGATTGTTCTCAGCCGCGACCCTCAATTGACGGGCGAAGTACCGGGCTGGCTGCAGGGGCGGGCCGAGGTCCGCGCTTGCGATACGCTGGAGGAACTGGTCGACCTGGCCCGGTGGATCGAACCACAGGGGATCCTGGCTGACTTTCGGCGCTCGAGTTCCTCGACCGGCGATGCCCGCACACTCGATGCGCTGCAGGGACGCTGGCCACAGGCGGCGCTGGCTGTCTTGCTCCCGGAAGGAACCGGGGAATCGTTGCCTCCGCGCGAGGGGCGACTGCCGTTTCATCTCCTGCGCGGTCGCATTGATCGGGCGGCTGTCCTCTCTGCATTGCGGGAGGTCGTCGGCGAAGAACCGGTGGTGGTTCCAGTCGAGCCGGCGCCCGTTGAAGAACCAGCGACCGGTGTCCTCAGTGGGATCAGCCGGCGGTATGAAACAAATTCACCGCAACTCAAGCAGGTGCTTCATGACCTGGAAATTGCAGCCCGTCACGATGTGACCATCCTGCTGATCGGCGAAACCGGGGCCGGGAAGACCTACCTCGCCCGGCTGATTCACGAAGTCTCGCCCCGACGCCACGAACCCTTTCTCCCCGTCGCGTGTGGAGCGTTGCCTTCCGAACTCATCGAGAGCGAACTTTTCGGACATATGAAGGGCTCGTTCACCAGTGCGCATCAGGATAAGGAAGGGAAGTTCCTCGCTGCCCGCCGGGGGTCGATTCTGCTCGACGAAATTGATGTCCTCGGTCCCGAGCAGCAGGTGAAACTGCTCCGCGTGATCGAGACGGGTGAGTTTGAGCCGGTCGGCTCCAACAACACGCAGCACAGCCAGGCCCGCCTGATTGTGGCGAGCAATCTGGAACTGCAGCCGCTGGTCGAGCAGGGCCGCTTCCGACCGGACTTGTACTATCGCTTGAATATGCTGAAGTTTGTCATTCCGCCGCTACGGCAGCGAAAGATGGACATCGTGCCGCTGGCGCGGAAGTTCATGAATCAGTTTGCGCTCAAGCACAACATTGTGATTGAACAGGTCGATCAGGGCTTCCTGCACGGTCTGATGAACTACCCGTGGCCGGGGAACGTGCGCGAGCTGGAACACGT
Organism: Planctomycetaceae bacterium; assembly: GCA_044229335.1. GTDB lineage: Bacteria > Planctomycetota > Planctomycetia > Planctomycetales > Planctomycetaceae > DSVQ01. The sequence goes on from JBGATC010000031.1 coordinate 20,579, forward strand.
GGTGCAACGGGCGGTGATCTACTGCCGCGAAGGTGTGCTGACGGCCCAGCAACTGCCGCATCACATCCTCTCGGGGGCTGCGGGGCCGACGAATGACCCGACGGTGGTCCTGCCGGAGATGACCCCACCGATGCCGGTCATGCAGATCAACGATCGCAGTCTCGGCGGACAGATCGCGTTGACCGAGAAGGAGATCATCGAGCAGACGCTCTTCAAGAACAGCTTCAGCCGGACGAAGACCGCGCTCGATCTCGGCATCAGCCGCGTCACGCTCTACAACAAGATGAAGCGGTATGGATTGCTGAAGTGACAGGCAGTGTCCCTGCCTTGGCGAAGGCAGAGCGTCACGGGATCAATTCCATTCGGGCGGGGGATAGGGGCGTCCCTCGGTGGCGGCCTGGCGGACGGCTTCCAGTTGCTGTTCGAGATGCTGTCGTTGCATGTCGAGTTGGCGGAGCGAGCGCCGATTGGCCTGTTGTGTCCCGAGCCAATCGGCTGCAGCGAGTAGGGCGATCCACGTTGTCAGCAGCAGGATCAGGCTGACCAGGACGAAGAACGTCAGCGGTTGTCTTCGGACCGCGGGCCAGGCATCAACCAGGATGATCAGCACGCCGATCATCCCCAGGAGCCCGCTCACCTGCAGACGACGGCGTAAGCGGCGCGCTGCGAAGTGACGGCTCCAGTCATCGGTCTCGGCTTCGTGCTCCGGTCGCCGATGCTGCCACTGGAACCATGCCAGACCTGCGGCGATCATCACCAGCAGTGAGCCGAACAACAGCGCGGGCCAGAAATCGGGCACGGTGCGACGTCCTCCGCAGAATCCGACTACTGTTTTTCTGCCTGACGTTCGAAGACGAGAATGTGCTGCCGCGGCAGCGTTGCAATCGTCTCTTTCCACTTCAAGCCGAATTCCGGCAGCCCGAGCTCCTTCTTGACCTGCACCTGCGACATCTTGTGGACCAGCTTGATGGGGACCTGCGGGTCTTCGCGGCGGTATTCCACCAGCACGACCCGCCCACCCGGCTTCATCGACTTGGCGATCTCGACCATCATCTCGTAAGGGAACGCGAACTCGTGGTAGACATCGACCATCAGCAGCAGATCGAGCGAAGCCGCGGGGAGCTTCGGGTTCTTCTCGGTCCCCAGGACGAGCTCGACCTGCTTCAAGTTTAAGCGATTGGTCTTATCCGCGAGCAGATCCAGCATCTCCTGTTGAATGTCGATCGCGTAGACCTTCCCGGCTTCGCCGACTCGCGTGGCCATCATCAGGGTGATCACGCCGGAACCGGCTCCGAGATCGGCTACCGTGTCACCGGGCTTAATCTTCAGCGCATCGACGAGCGTCGTCAGGCGTTCTTCTTCTTCACGCTCGGGCCGTTCCAGCCAGGGAGCCCCGTGAAAGCTCATCACCTGAGCGAGTTCACGACCCATGTAGAACTTTCCCTGACCATTGGGATCATGCTCCTTGCGGTACTCGTAGCGGCCGGTGGGATCGACCTTCGGTTCCTTCGGTATCTCGTCTTGCGCCTGCACGCGTGGAACGGACAGCAACGCCCACAACAGGCCGCTGAGCAGGGCACACCAGAAGCACCAGATGGAAAGAGAACGTCGTCCGTGCATTCTATGTTCCTCTTGCAGCGAGTGGGACGAGTCCACGCGGCCCAATCGCATTCGTAGGACAGGCTCCCGCCTGCCATCTGGTTCCGTCCGTATTCATCGCATTCGGCAGGCGGGAGCCTGCCCTACAAATCACTAGAAACCGCGGGCGGCGCGGAGATCGTCGAAGTCGCGCAGGTGATAGCCGATCCCGACGTAATCGAGCACACGGCACAACGAGCGGACGGCGACCCCCATGCCGTCGGGACCACTGAAGCCCCCGAACTGGCCGCCCCCCTTGAGGTGCGGTTCCAGTTCCAGGAAGACCCCCGGCACACCGAGCGCCTGCATCTTCGCCGTGATCGCGGGGAGATGCTGCTTGAGATCGCGGAGAATGTACTCGTGACCGGAATCGCCGACATCGGCCGGAACGAAGTTCTTCAAGCGTTCTTCGTCGACGTGGCCGGTCCACTTCATCGAGGGATCGATGCGATAATCCTTGATGTGCATCCAGCCGAACGAATCGCGCATCGCGACGTACTCGGCGTAGCAGTCGAGGGCGTGAATGTTCTGGCAGCTGATGTTCGCCCCGTCGAAGATACAAACGAGATTGGGGTGATTCACGGCCTGCGCGAGGGCCGCCAGCAGTCGCCCATTCTGACCGATCAGGTTGGCTTCGACTTCCAGACCGAAGATCAATCCCGCTTTCGCACAAGCCTCAACGATTGGCCCCAGTCGATCAGCAGCCGCGGCGACATGCGGGGCAGGGTCGGTTCCGGCGGGGTGATAGAACGAGAACCCGCGGATCAGTTTCGCACCCAGGGCCTGTCCCGCGCGGATCGTGTCGGCGACGGTCGTCTGCAGGTAGGTCTGCGGATCGACGTACTTGTTATGCGAACTGTCAGGCTGATCGAGCAGTTTGACCTTGCCGATGCGGGAGCCGATGCTGCACACCGAGAGGCCGTATTCCCGCTGCCGTTGTGCAAGCTTTTCGAAGCCGGCGTCACTGAGTTCGGTGACGTGCTCGACTTTGCCGGTCCCTTCCAGATCGAGGAAGCGGGGGCTGTAGTACTGCAGTCCGAGGGCTGCGAGGGACGAGAACTGTTCGACGATCGATTTGCTGTTCGCTGCCTCGTCCGCAAACGCGGAGAGGAGCACCGTGGGCTGCGACATCGGCCGGGGCATCCTGCTGAACCTGGTGAAACGAGATCCCCGGAAATTGTCGGCCACCCCGCCCACCGATGCAAGCCGCAACCCCCATTTCGCCCCCGATCAATGACCGGGGGCACGCCGCTCATCGAGTCTTACGCCAGTTCGAGCGTTTCAATCTCCAGGCTTTTCCCGCAGACCGGACAGTTCCCCAAACGCACGGTGATCGGTTCACCACAGCCACTGCAGGTCTCGGTCGCCCGATCGTAGCGTTCGCCGGATTGCTCGCGCTCGATCTGGATCGCAGCGATCTGTTTCAGCATCAGGATCGCGACGACGGACAGCACGAGGCTGACCAGCAGGTTGACAATGTCGATCATCGTCGCCGTCTGAATCGATCCAATCCCATCGCCTTTCGCCAGTGCTCGTGAGACCTGCCCGAGAACGTTCCGGGCGAGCCACAAACCCCACCACAGGCCGACAAGGGGACTGGCGCTTCGAGCGGTCCACAAGCCATCACCACGTTTGCTGACCCGCCAGATTTCCTGCACAGCCTGCACCGGGTTGATTAAGTTCGCGAGCGGCACGAAGAACCAGCCGATGGTCCATCCTGGCGTGAACCTCATCCCCTTGGCCCCAAAACTCCAGGCGTTGTGATTGAACCGCCCCAGGAGTTTGAGGAAGGGGATCGCCATCACCAACTGCCAGAAGAGGGTGAGGCCCATCACCGCGAGTTCGCGCATGTCGTTGGCGGCGACTTCTTCCTCGGTCCACGCCTCCTGGGCTGCAATCCGCCCCAGGAGTTCAAGTTGCATCAGCGATGAAACGATCGATCCCAGATCAAACGCCATACCGATTCCGACCAGGACCATTACGACCGTGAGGAGTCCGCTCGGATCAAGAAATCGGTCTGCACGATAAGTCGCCACGTGATGCTCCCGAAAGTGTGAAACGACACCGTGGAGATATCACGCCGATTACCGAATTTCCACCCATTTCGCCCCCGGTCAATGACCGGGGGAATGACCGCGTCATCACACCCACACACCATTGGATCACACGGAATGCGGCGATGATGGGTGACGAAAGAAAGAGCCCCCGGTCATTGACCGGGGGCTAAATGGCGTGTGGCGATCAAACAACGAGTCGATCAGTGAGCGGCGGGTGTTGCCGGTTGAAAGAAATCGCCGACCATCCAGTCAACGAGCAGATCGAGTTCGCGGTCACTCAGTTTCCCCGCGAACGGAGCCATGGCGTTGTTGTCGCCATACAGGTCGGCGTGCTCAGGGGTCAGGATCATCCGCTTAAGCCACGCCTTCCCGGCATACCCGGTGAGTGTGGGGGCAGTCCCGGAGTTCTCACTGAGGGCTTCACCCTCGCCGCGGGTGTGCATCCCATGGCAGTCGACGCAGGCGGAACTCAACGCCCCTTGTGCGAGCGTCCCCTTCTCGAAGATCGCACGACCCGCTGCGACCAATGTCGCATCGATCGGGCCATCGGCTGGGCGTTCTCCTTGACTGACGAGGAACTCGACCAGACCTTTCAAGCTGTCGGCGTTCGCGGGATCGCTGAGCACCGCTTTGTTCTCGGTCACCCAGTTCGCCATATCCCCAGCGAGGAACCGCTCGCCGATGTTCTTCTCTTCCATCGTGAGGTTCTTGAGCGGGGCGAAGAGTTCGTGATAGTCGACCAGCACCCGCCGGGTCCATTCGCGTGACCCGAAGCCGCCGAGATCGGGGGCCTGACCGGGGATGACGGTCGTCGTCTTGTTGTGATGCTCGTCCATCGTCGTGCTGAGCACGCGGCGATGGGTGCCGTCGTGATCGTTATAGCGATGGCAGCTCGAACAGTTCCGGGCAAAGAGGCGTGGCCCCTGGGTGAGGGGATCGGCTTTCAACAGGGAGAGTGCTCCTTCAGGGGGAACACCCTTCTCGTGGGCCAGAATCACCGCCCGGGCACTATCGCGGTGGGCTTCCTGCACAGCAGCCAGATAGTCTTCATCGTGACTGTCTTCGTACATCGCCAGACCGGTCAGATAAGCCGCCCCGAGAAGCAGGCCGAACGTGAAGGCGATGTTGAATCGATGCCCCAGATTCCAGCGGCCGATGATCGGCATCAGGGCGATGATCCCCATGATCGCACCGGGGACGTAAATGGCCCCGAACGCCAGCCCCATCGAATCGACCGCCTCGAACTTCAGAAAGCGGAAGAGGAACAGGAAGTACCATTCGGGACGGGCCGCGGAGAAGGCTTCTGCAGGGTCAGCCGGGCTGCTGAGCTCGGCCCCCTTGTACACAACGAAGAAGAGGATTGTCGCGAACACAGCGAGGCACGCGACGGCATCCTTCAGCACCTGATCGGGCCAGAACATCGCCGGTGGCTGGCCTTCCGCATGCTTGGGGACGCAAATCCCGTGGCGACGGAAGACGTAAATGTGCAGCGCCAGAAACGCCACAAGCAGCGTGGGCAGCACCCCGGCATGCAACGCAAAGAAACGGGTCAACGTCTGGTGACCATACGATGAGCCCCCTTGTGCCAGTTGCTGGACTTCGGAGCCGACCAGAGGCGTGACCCCGGCGATGTTCGTCGCCACCTGCGTGGCGTAGTAACCCTTCTGGTCCCACGGCAGCAGATAGCCCGTGAGCGACAACCCGAGGACGACTTTCAGCAGGATCAGCCCGAGCCAGAAGTTGACTTCCCGCGGTGCGCGGTAGGCACCATCGATCACCACCTGCAGAAAATGCAGGCCGAGCAGGATCATCATCGCCTGGGCGGCAAAGTGATGGATCCCGCGCACGAGCCAGCCGTAGGCCATCTCGTTCTGAATATAATTGACGCTTTCCCAGGCGGTTTGCGTGCTGGGACTGTAAGCCGACCACAGGAAGAACCCGGTGACGACCTGCAGCATGAAGACGAACGACAGCGTACTCCCCCAGACGTAGCGCCATTTCGCGCCGCCGGGAATCGGTTCGTAGAGGGCCTCTTTCAAGAGGTGCTGATAACCAGTCCGGTCATCGAGCCAGCGCATCAGGGCTGCGATCATGGGAGCACCACCTTTTCGGCCACGCCGCGTTTGTAGTTCGCGTACTTCACCCAGACCTGACCGTCGGCTTCGACACGCACGTCGAGGGCGTCCATGTTCCGCGGGGGAATCTGGTTCTGCTTCTCACCTTCGAGGTTGAACGCGCTGGCATGACACGGACAGTAGAATGACTTCTGCGAGGCCTTGTAGTCGACCTTACAACCGAGATGCGGGCAGACATCGTTAAACGCGATGACATTCCCGGCGATATTCCGCAGGTAGACCGCACCGATCGTCTGGTTCTTCAGCACGTTCCAGGCGTCGATCTTGTCGGCGACGATCGCAAACCGCAGCGGGGTGCCATCGCTCGGAATCTCTGCGAGCCGGGCGACGGGGAGGTAGCCGTCGCCCGAGCCCCCTTTGTAGGCTGCTCGTTTGCGGAGCAGGGGGTTCAGGAAGAACGCGATCCCGGCCGCGACGGGGGCGAGTCCGAGAAAGCCCCCGACAACAATCGAAACCGCCGCCGCGAAGAATCCGCGTCGCGGCGGTGCGGCTGTCTCAGCCGCCGGTGGAGCAGGGGGGGGCGTCGGCGTTTGGGTCATGGGTGACTATCCTGCCAGAGGAAGACGCGGAAACCGCGTGCGAGGTATCAGATCGAGCGGTGTTCCAATCGAAAACGAATCGACGATGGAGTTTGAGGAGTCTTTGCTCCACATTGAACCGACTTCACGGTCGATTATTCACCAGGCGGGGAAGATTTCTTATCGGTGGGAACCAGGGCGGAGGGTCAAACGGGGGCGGGTTCTTCCGGGATCGCGGCGATCGCGGCTTTCAAACTAGTTAACGCCTGCTCGATGGCCTGCGTCAAGGGGCCGGGGAGTGTGACCCCCGCGGCCTGCTTGTGACCACCCCCGCCAAATTGCTCGGCGACAGCGGCCACATTCACGGTCGTCCGGCTGCGTAAACTCACTTTGACCTGCTTATTGGCCTGTTCAATCGCGATGAACGCGACCTGCGTTCCCGCGATTTTCAGGCACTCGTTGACCAGGTCTTCCGTATCCGACGAGACCGCCCCGAGTTCCTCGAAATCGGACCAGTTGACGCTGGTGTAAGCCAGACGCCCCTCAAGATCGAGGGCCACGCGACTGAGCACCCGGCCGGCGAGACGGACCCGCGCGAGCGTTCCCTGCTCGTAGAGTTCGCGATAGATGGCGTGCGGAACCGCACCACAACCGATCAGTTCGCCGATCACGCGGTACGTCTCGCCCGTGGTTGCCGGAAAGCGGAACCACCCAGTATCGGTCGCGATCGCGGCAAACAGGGCCTGCGCGGCCAGTGCGTTGGGTCGAACACCAAGCTCTCCGGCGAGTTCGTAGATCAGCGAGCCGGTCGCTTCACGTGTCGTGTCTTTGAGGGTGATCGCTTTGAGGTCATCCGAACTGACATGATGATCGATCACCAACCGCGGTGCCGTGCTATCCCGCATCGCCTTGCCGACGTCGGAGAGCTGCTGCCAGGCGCTGGTATCGACGATGATCTGCACTTCGGCCGAGCGGATGTCCTCGACGGTCGCCGAGACACCCAGCTGCAGCACCTCGCCCGCGGGATCGAGGAACCGCAGGTTCGGAGGGGTCGGCGAGGTGTTGATGATCCGGGTGGACTTCCCAAGCGCTTTCAAGACCTCAGCCAGCCCGAGTTCTGAACCAATCGCGTCTGCATCGGGACGAACGTGGCTTGTGATCAGGAAGGTCTGATGGGCAGCCAGCAACGGTTTCAGTGGGGACCAGTCGATTTTCATCGAGGCATCTTCTTCGCGTCCCGCTCAAATTGCAACCGCGCCCACTCGACAGGGGAAGGGGAGCGTGTCGTTGGTCACGAACGCTCGCTTGCACTCCGGGGACCGAGGCTCGATAGTGCCCATGCTCAGCGGATTGATCAGGCAACCTGCGAGGGGACAACATGCGTTGGTGGCAAGCGGCGGTGATTGGAATGGCGAGTCTCGTTTCCTCAGCCTCGGCAGCCGAGCCCGTGCGGATCCTCTTCGATACCGACATGGGGAACGACGTCGACGATGCCCTCGCACTGGGGGTGCTGCATGCCCTCGAATCCCGCGGGCAGGTTAAATTGCTGGCCGTCACGCTGACCAAAGATCATCCGCTGGCGGCTCCGTATTGCGATGTCATCAACACGTTCTACGGCCGACCGGAGATCCCGCTCGGAGTGGTGAAGAACGGCAAGACGCCGGAACCGAGCAAGTTCCTGCCACTCGCCGAGCAGATCATCGGCGACCAGTTCCGCTTTTCGCATCGGTTAGTGGATGGCCGAGAGGCTCCCGACGCCACGACGTTGTTACGAAAGACTCTGGCCGCTCAACCCGATGGATCGGTCGTGGTCGTCCAGGTCGGATTCTCGACGAATCTCGCCCGGCTGCTCGCCTCACCCGCAGACGATCACTCACCGATGACCGGGAAGGAACTGGTTTCCAGGAAAGTCCGGTTGTTGTCACTGATGGCGGGCGCATTCACTCCCATTGGGAAGGAGCCGCGGTACAAAGAATACAACGTGGTGATGGACATCCCCGCCGCGAAGCAGCTTGCACAAGACTGGCCAACACCGCTGGTCTGGAGCGGGTTCGAGATCGGGATCGCCGTCCCGTACCCTGCGGTCAGTATCGAGAATGACTACGGCTACGTGAAACATCACCCGCTCGCGGAAGCCTACCGACTGTACTCTCCCCCTCCTCACAACCGGCCGACCTGGGACCTGACCTCGGTCCTCTATGCAGCGTTCCCAGACCGAGGGTACTTCGGCGTTTCGTCAGCGGGGAACGTGAAGGTCGAGGACGACGGTTTCACGACCTTCACCGCAGACCAGAACGGCCGACACCGCTATCTTACGCTGACGAATGACCAGAAAGTCCGCGTGACCGAAGCCCTCGTCCAACTGAGTAGCCAGCCGCCGGGGAAGTGAAGGGATCAGCGTAGGGTCATCGCAGCTGCAGAGTAGCCATCACGCTCCGCGTGATGAGCGGATCCCGGGAGAAGCCCCCAGTTCTAACCAGCGGCATCTGACAGAGCATTCAACGGTGCGGAGATGGTCGGGTTGCTTTTCATCCGCTCATCACGCGGAGCGTGATGGCTACATTAGGGATGCGTCTCGCTTGCGTGGTGATCCCTGTGCAATCCTCGGCCCGGACTTGCCTCAGTACAGGGCGGTCGCCAGTTTTCGTCGGAATTCGCTCGTCAGTTCCGACGCGGGGCCGAGCATGTCGAAGACCTTCAGCATAGTGTCTTTGGCGGGGACGCCTGCTCCCGCCTTGTCATGCAGCACGAGGCTCAATAGCAACTCCAGCGCCTTGCGATGCTGTTGGGCCGCAGCAAGTGCGTCGGCATATGCGATCTGCAGGTCGATGTTCTTCGGGTCGGCTTCCGCTGCCTGCCGCGCCACATCCACGCCGCCGGTCTCGAGGGCCGCCTGACGCACATCCAGTTCGGAACGGATCCTCGCCGCGTCGGGAGCGAGTTCTCCATGATCGGCCGCCGCGAGCTGATCGAGGATCGACCGGCATTCATCGAGCCGTCCTTGCACGAGCAGGACCCGGGCAATCCGAGTCAGGATCACGGTTGATTCGGGCTCGAGGCCGAGGGCTTCGCGATACTTCGCTTCCGCGGCTTTAGGATCGGTCTCTTCGAGGGCACTCCCCTCCTGGAGTAACTGCTCGGTCGGGGAAGGGAGGAGGCCCTGGATCCACTCCCGAATTTGCTTCTCCGGCATCACCCCCGAGAACTGATTGACCGGCTGGCCATTCACAAAGGCGACGACCATCGGGATGGATTGAATCCCGAACGCTGCAGCGAGTTGCTGTTCCTCGTCGGTGTTGATCTTCCCAAGAATGAACTTCCCGGCGAATTCCTCCGCGAGCTTTTCGAGTGTCGGTGCCAGCTGTCGACACGGGCCGCACCAGGGTGCCCAGAAATCGAGCACGACCGGGCACGTCATCGATTTCTCAACCACATCCGGTTGAAACCGCGCCAGCGTGATGTCCATGATCCAGGGAGACGCCGCCATGCGTATGATCTTTCTCTGATGAGTCCGTGTAGAAGATTACTCCGCGCGTTCGGCCTGTTTCTGCAGCTTCAGGCCTTCGATCACGATAGTGTCGAGGCTCTTGAGACCTTCGTCAGGGCGGATGTCGTAATGGCCCGCGTGGACGTGCCGGATCTTGCCGTCATGGCCGACGACCACCCAGAACGGGAGCTTGCTGTCGAGCGTCCGCGGATCACCGATCGTGCCAAGGAAGGAGCCGTCATCGAGCGCAATCGGATAGCTCAGGTTCATGAACTCCTGCAGCTTCTTGATTGAACGCCGGGCCGCATTCGCCTCAGCCGATTGGCCAAAGCGTTTATCGACCGCCACACCGATCACTTTGGCTCCCAGCTTCACCCGGCGTTGCGCCAGAAAGTCGAGATAGCCGACTTGCCCATAGGGTTCGACGAGTTTCTCCCCGTCGTACTCCCAGAAGTGCAAGAGCACGGTCTTCCCGCGGAGCGACTCGGCGGTCAGCGTCTCACCAGAGAGCAGCTTCAATTCCGGAAACTGCACGGGTTGACCGATCAGCTTCTGAGAGAGCCCGGCTAAGCCTTCAGCCCGTCGCGATTGCTGCGCCAGATCGCGCTCGATCGATTCCACCAGCCGTTCCCAGGCAGTCTCGGGACTGAGGGACTTCAAGCGGGGCAGGGCCGTCGTCGCGGTCGTCAATTGGGCCGCCGTGAGCTCGCTGGCGCGCGGATCGGTTCCCCGGTCGAGCTCGCGCTGCAGTTGCAGTAAGGCCGTGGCCGTGGCTTCGGATCGCTGCAACCGGTTGGGGTTCATCGGGCGGACGTCTTCCAGCTCGACGGTCAGTTCGAACGGGTCGCCACGACCGAGGAACAACCGCTCTTCCAGCCGCACGAGCAACCCCGTTTTCGTTTCGATCGAGAGCGATTGTCGGCGACCACGATCGAGCGTGACCTCGAACTGCGTACATTCGCGCTCCCGGACTTTCTTACTTCCCACGCGCACATACTGGGCGCGGTCTACGGTCCATTCGGCCTCACCCGTCATATGTTCGGGAAACTCGAAGACCGGCCGACGGATGGCGACCGAGTACAGGTTGCCATCAAACGTATGCCGCAGCCTCAGACCGGATTCGGTCGAGACGGGCAGGGTCAGAGCGCCGTACCGCTCGGGCCAGGCGGAGCCTCCGGCATTCCGGTCTTCCAGCAAGTAGGTCAGGGCGGCTTCACCCGCTTCACGAGCAATCACGGCCGTGAACCGGAAGTTGCGGCCTTCGGTCTCGCTTTTGCGATTTCCCGGTTGCAGCAATCCGGCGTACTCGCATTCCACTGGCGTCGGCAGGGCCACCAGGGCTAACAACAACAGCTGGGCACCCATTCTGCGACTCCGGGTCAGGTGGTGGTTTCCGTTGATGCGAAGAGAATAGCCGATCAATCGGGGAAACTCACGGCCAACGGCAATGTCGTTGACACCCCGAAAACCGGTGCGTATTGTCAGGTCAGACATCTCAAGCCCTGCGCGACGTTGGATTGTCTTGCTGTCGGCACGGTTCGTGTGGTTCATCATCCAGGAGTGCACGATGCGATCCCTTGCGGCGAATGCGCTGAATGCGGTTTGGGGCGCGGTGGCGGTTTTAACTCTGACCGGTTCTCTCGCAGCTCAAGGCGCGAAGCCGGCGGACACCAAGGGGCCGCTCCCCGTAGCCAATCCGGGCGATCAGGTCCTCGTGAAGCGCGAAGCAGCCCGGTTGATTGATCCGGAAAAATACCGGTCGCATCTCTACCTGGAGCCGATCGTTTCGGTCACGTTGTCGGCCCCGTTCGATGGCATCGTCCGCCAGGTCTCGGTGAAATCAAATTCGACAACCAAATCGCAATCGGAACTCGTGCGGTTGGAGAACACCGTCCAGAAGCTCCAGTTGGCCCGAGCACAAGCCGCGTACAAAGCGGCATCCATCGAGCAGAAGCTCGCCGACAAGAAGGATGACAACCAGGTCAGCCTGGCTTCCGCGAAATTGGAAGCGGCCAAGGCGGAACTCGATCTCGCTCAGCACTTCGTTGACCAATCGACCATCCGGTCACCCATGAATGGCGAAGTCCTCAGGGTGCTGGTGACGGAAGGGCAGTACGTGCGGGCGGGTGATCCGCTGCTCGTGGTTGGCGACCTCACGAAGATGCGCGTGGAGATTCCCGGCGAACGCAACGCGCTGGTGAAAGATCAGGCATACACCCTCAAGGTGGAACAAGCCGACGTCGAAGGCAAGATAGAAGCGGTGCTCCCCCTTTCACCGCGGTTTGATCCGTTGCGGGATTTGTTCGAATCGATTGCTTGTGCCCAGGTTGTCATTGAGAACGCGAACGGGAAATACAAACCGGGCCAGACGGTCTATGTCCCGTTGATTCCCCGGTTCCCGGTGGTGGAAGTCCCGGCAGGTGCCATCGGCAACGGGGGGGATGGCAATCGCCGGGTTCAGGTGCTGCGACAATGGACCGTCCGGGACCTCCCGGTCACGCTCATGGGACCGATCGGGAATCAGCGACTGTTTGTCAGTGGGGCATTCGCCGAGGGGGATGAGGTCATCTACGAAGCCTCTCACACCCTGCCCGATGGATTCGTCCTGAAGGCAGGCGGAACTCCCGCGACGACGGCCGGAACCCCCACCGCCACCGGTACGAATCCCGCGGGAAATCCTGGAACGACCCCCGTCACAAAGCCGACCGCGGGCGGTTTCTAAGCGATCGCGACTGATGCCGAGACTGGACGGTCTCCGTTCGCCGACCCTCGTAGCCCGTCGACAGCCGGAAACCCTGGGGAAAGACCCCGCGACAACAGGGGGGCAGGGCCGGTATACTTGGCATAACTTGCAAACTTGCAGAGGTCAGCGGCAACCGCTCGGGGTGAGAGCACGACTCTGCTGTCGGGATGTAGCGGATCGGAGGGGCGATGGCCGACGAAGATGACGGCACAATCGATGGCTATCAACTCATCAGCTGTATTGCCAGCAGCGGGTCAGGCTCCGTTCACGAAGTCATCGAGCCCGGATCGAACCGACGGCTGGCGATGAAACTCCTCAATCCGAAGCATCCTGACTATGCTGCGAATAAGGCGACGATGAAGTTTGAAGCGGGGGTCATGAAGACGCTCGATCATCCGAACATCGTGAAATACGAAGGCTTTACGGCTGGTCGCGAAAACACCTACCTGTTGATGGAGTACTTCCGCGCTCCGAACGTCAAGCTGCAGCTCAAGACCGATCTGATCGGTGTGCAGATGCGGATGCGCAAGCTGATGGAGGGCCTGTGTGCTGCCCTGCAGCACGTTCACGAACGCGGCTGGGTCCATCGCGATATCAAGCCGGAAAACGTGCTGATGAACAAGGCAGGGGAAGTCCGCCTGATCGATTTCTCGCTGGCAACCAAGGTGAAAACCGGTCTGGCGAAGATGCTGGGGGGGAAGCAAGCCACGATTCAGGGGACGCGGACTTACATCGCGCCCGAAACGATCCGCAAGCAGGCCCCGACCTTCCAGACCGACCTTTACAGTCTGGGAGTTCTCTTTTTCGAAGTCCTCACCGGTCGCATTCCCTTCACGGCTCCTACACCGGACGAATTGCTGCAGAAGCACCTGACCGCTGAGCCGCCCAAACCATCGGAATTCAACAAGAACGTCACCCCGGAACTCGACACGATTATCCTGAAACTGCTGTCGAAGAAGCCGGACAAACGGGGCGCGAATGCCGCGGAAATTGGTGGAGAACTCCGCCGGATCAATCCCTTCAAGGAAGAGCCGAAGCGGGAAGAAACCGAGGAAGAAGCCCGTGAAAGCGGGAATCTTCTGCAGAAGCTGGAGAGTGCGAAGCTCGACAGTCGCATGGATGCTCAGCGGAGTGAATTGATTCGCTCCAGTCCGGAACTCGCTCAGCAGTTCGATGATCAACGGAAGGAACGCGAACGGCGGCAAGCCGTCGAAAAGGCCAAACGGGCCGCCGGTCTGGAAAAGCAAGCCAAAGGGAAGGGGGGGCCTGCCCCTCAACCGACGCAACCCATGCCGGGAATGCCAATGATGATGCCCGGCATGCCGATGCCGGGGATGCCCATGCCCATGCCCGGCATGCCGATGATGCCCGGTTATCCACCGGGGTACGGGATGCCGCAATATCCGGGGATGCCGATGATGCCCGGAATGCCGGTCGCGGGGGCCGCTCCGCCGATGCCGCCTCAACCTGTTGCCCCCCCCTTGCCTGTTGCACCAGCGGCGCGTCCTGCGGCGCCTGTGCCACCTGTCGCGGTCCGTCCGCCAGCACCAGCCGTTCCGCAAGTAACTGCTGCACCGAAGACTCCGGTTGCTCCCAAAGCACCGCCTGCGAAACCTCCGACTCCGCCTCCGGCAGAAGACCTCGATTTCATGACCGAACTTCCCGATATTCAGTAGCCGCCGGCAGACGCCTGGCTGGCGATGCTCGTTTCATTCCGTCGACTGAAAGTTTCCCCGACCGATGGCTCCTCAGTTTCAGCTTGCGTTTGAGAAACCGATCTACGAACTCGAAGATCAGCTCGAAGCCCTCGAACGGCAACCGAGTCCGCAACCCACGACGTTGGATGCCATCCGCAATATGCGGGTGGAAATTCAACGCATGAAACGCGATGTCTTCGACCATCTCGATGCCTGGGAGACTGTCAAAGTCGCCCGGCATCCCGAGCGGCCGCAGACTCGCGATTATCTCGAGCTCCTGTTCGACGACTTCCTGGAACTCCACGGCGACCGGGCCTTCGGCGATGACCGGGCGATCCTCACCGGCTTCGCGATGCTGGACGGTCAGAAAGTGATGTTCGTCGGCCAGCAGAAAGGTCGCACGCTCAAAGAACGGAACGAGTGCTACTACGGCTGCGCTCATCCCGAAGGCTATCGCAAGGCCCTCCTGAAGATGGAACTCGCGGCTCGGCACGGCGTGCCGATCGTCTGTCTGATTGATACTCCGGGGGCTTATCCCGGAATCGGGGCGGAAGAACGGGGCCAGGCTTACACGATCGCGGTCAATCTCCGTGAGATGTCCGTCCTGCCCACACCGATTCTCTGCACGGTGATCGGAGAAGGGGGGTCCGGCGGGGCGCTCGGAATCGGTATCGGCGACTATGTCTCGATGCTCCAGTTTGGCTACTACTCGGTGATCAGTCCCGAGGGCTGTGCGGGGATTCTGTGGAAGCATGTGAAGTACGCCGACCAGGCCGCCCGCGCGCTGAAGTTCACGAGTCGCGATCTGTTGAAGCTCGGCGTGATCGACGAAATCATTCCCGAGCCGCTCGGTGGGGCGCATCGTGATCACCGTCAGATGGCCGCGACGCTGAAGGCGACATTGACTCGCCAGCTGCGTGAAGCCCAGAGCCTCTCGACCGAGGCGCTGCTGGATCGTCGCTACGCGAAGTTCCGCCAACTCGGTGCCTTCCTGGAAGGCGGGGAACTGGTCGGCACAACGGTCTGAGTCGCGTTGATCCTTCCCAGCCCGAAGCGCGAGCGCCGGGTTCTTCGGTTGATAGCCGATGCACGCGGTCGCGCGCGGATTGTCATCCTCGCGGCGCGGCATCCATCGGCGATCATTCTGCCGAACAGTCCCGCATGTGGGCCGGGACCGTGCTCCGATCTTCGCGGAGCATGATCGTGCGCGTTGCGGTCGCTCGGGGTCTCATTGAGGCGACCCACGGATCGCGGTCCTCGCTGGGATTCATCCGCTCGTGTCGAGAGCACACCAGTACCACGCACCCGGCTGATTCCTGGCCGATACGCAACGTCCGATAATGTCCGTTATGTTTCCTTCGTTTGGGGCTTTCCAGCCGGGAAACAGAACGTGTCGATATCGGACCATCCCCTGCCGGTCGTGGAGCGTGATATTGCGAAACGGCATCATTCCCACTCAGCCCGCAGTGCGAGCACCAGGTGCCGATCGCCGCTTGTCAACTCGTGAAATCGCACCCAGCGAGATCGATTGCGGGAACATCGTGCAATCAAGACGACTGAATCTGGCGCTCGCGCTGAGCCGTTTCGCTGGCATCGGAGAGCGCCCACCGGACGCTCAGAATGCCTTGCGACTGTCGACGAGCAGCGTCACCGGACCATCGTTGATCAGTTCGACAGCCATGTCGGCCTGGAAGCGTCCGGTTGCGACGGGTATGCCGCGGGATTGGATCGCGGCCACGAACGATTCATACAGCGGCAGCGCGACTTCCGGACGGGCGGCGGCGATGAAGCTGGGGCGTCGTCCCTGGCGACAATCTCCCAAGAGCGTGAACTGACTGACGACGAGAATTCCGCCGCTGATCTCGCCGACCGACCGGTTCATCTTCCCGGCCTCGTCCTCGAAGATCCGCAAGCCGACAACCTTCTCAGCGAGCGCGTCGACATCGGCCTGCCCATCCCCTTCCGCAATCCCGAGGAGCAGCAACAACCCCGGACCGATCTCGCCGATCACGGCTCCCTCGACCCGGACTCGCGCTTCCGACACTCGTTGAATCACCCCGCGCATCCGCTTCCTCTCAAACTGAATCGTGAACGGCTTCCGCTGAACGCCGTTGGTAGGCCGGCTGGCATGACTCACCTTGCATCAGGATCCGCTACCAGCGAAATCAGGGAGCAGGCGGAATGCTTTCCAGCGGGAGCGTGGTGGGCTCGCTCAACAGGAGTTGCCGCACCAGCACCGCAGTGATCGGTGAGAGTTGCAGACCAGATCGAAAATGACCGACCGCCACTGCGACGTTCTCGTAACGCGGACTCATGCCGATCAGCGGCAAGCCACCGGGACGATACGGACGCAAGCCGCACCACGCCCGATCAAACTTGGCATCGGCGAGCGCGGGCACCAGGCTCTCAGCAAACTCCAGCAGTCCGCGGATCGCCGCTCCCGTCGTCCGTTTGTCGAAGCCGACATGTTCTTCCGTTGCACCAATCAGAATGCGGCCGTCTTTGCGGGGGACGAGATACCGCAAACCCGATTGAATGACACTCGTAAACGGCAGCGGACGGGTTTCCAGGAGCACGATTTGTCCACGGACCGGTTCGACATCGGTTAAGCAGCCCACATCCTGCGCGAGAGTCCGCGACCACGCTCCCGCGGCGATCACGAACTGACCCGCAGCAAACTCACTACCCGGCGTGCGGACCGTATGGACCCGCTGTCCGTTGTGTTCGATTCCAAGGACTGGATGTCCGGGGAAGAGTTCCACGCCACGTTGGACACAGCCCGCCTGCAGTGCTTTGATCAACCAGGGATTGCGGACCTGGGCGAAGTCGGGCAGAAAGTAGCCTCGGAGCAGGTTCGTCGCGAGGGCTGGGAACTGCTTACGCAAAGCCTGATCGCCCAACTCTTCAACTCGGACCCCTTCGCTCTGCCAGGTCTTGATTTCCTGAGTGAAGGATTCGTCGTTCGCGCGGAGATCAGGAGAGACTTCCAGCGCGCCGCAGGTAAAGTACCCGGTGTCGATCCCGGTCAACACATGCAATTGCTGAGCCCAGGCGGGCCACAGTGTGTGACTCGCCGCACGTAACCGAGCCTCCGGTGTCGTGGCCCACTCTGGATTTCCGGGAATCAGCATTCCGGCCCCGGCCCACGAGGACTCGTGACCCGGTTGCCCCTGATCAAGCACCCGCACGGAGAGTCCTTTGCCCGCCAGCTCGAAGGCTGTCGACAGGCCGATGACACCTCCTCCGACCACCAGCACATCACACACGCAGCCATCTCCTTAGGCAGTTCATGAGTTACTCATCCCTGCAGACACCGCCCACGGTGTCATGAGTACCCGCACTGGAATCCAGACATCGCGACCTTTCGATCGACAGGAAGCTTCCGATTAAATCAACCGGGGCTCCCATCGGTCCATTGTGCCGCGCTGCCATGTCATGTGCGAACGTGCGCAATGTTTCCGCAGTGAAGAGCGACCACAATCAAAAGGAGAGAGGCCGGAGCAATCGCCCCGGCCTCTCTCGATGACATGCTGTTGCAGCGGATCGTCAGTTGTTCTTGCCCTTCTTCGATGTCCCAGGAGCGGAACCGAAGCTGGAAAGGAAGGCTCCGCCCAGTTGCTTTGCATCGGAACGATACACGGTCTGGATGGCTGCTGCAGGTTGATCACCTGCCTGGAACCGCTTCACGAGATTGCCGAACTGAGGTGCGCCGCCGTTCTTCAGCAGGAAGTCGACAAGCAGGAATCCGATCGGGCCCACATCGGCGGGTGAGAACTGTCCGTTGGCGAAGACTTCCCCGGGGTCCTTCAGACTCGATTTCCGCAAGGCATCAGCCGCCGAACCGCGCAGCGAAGCAATGTAGGGATTGCCCATCCCGGATTTGCTCGCGGCGATCGCCAGCCCTGCCCCGCGGATCAGCCAGTCGGGAAGATTCCCACCACCCCGCTTGAGGAACGCTCCGGTCACCTGTTCGACAACAGTCAATTGCATGCCAGGCGAATTGGGAGAAGCGTCATCGCCGATGTCCTGAACGGCGGCAAACGCCCGGTCCTGTGCGTTGGTCACATCGCTGTGCCCCATCACTTCACGCGGCACTTCACGACGATGAATCGTGCTGTTGAATTCTTCATAGCCGAAGCGGTCCTTGAACACAAAAATCGAGAGCTTCCCCTTGAACAGCGGATCTTCTTTGACATTGAAGAGCGTTCGCAACGAGGAGGCTTGTTCCTGCGCCCAGTTGCCAACTTCCTGCAGCCGCCGCGGTGCAGCGTCCCCCATCACGATGAAGTCGGCGGTCTCCGCGGTCCCCGGTTCCCCCCCCTGCGGGAAGGTCTGGGTCCATAAATCCTTTGCGTCTTTCTTCCGCTTGTCGATCCATTGATCGGGCGACAGCTTGGCGAGTTCTTCGGCCTTCAGCTGGTCGGGGGTCGGGATGAGATCCCGCAGGAGGCGTTTGGGATCGTTCCCATCATACTTGGCCCCTTCGGTGATCCACGTCCGCAGATCGGCGTGCCACTTGCGCGTAATCCGCGCCATGTTCCCCTGCGGCATGATCGGTTCTTCGTCGGCATTCACGAGTCGCCACAGTCGGCTTTCATCGGGTTTGCCGGGCGTGATCACGCGACCGGTGTCGCCTCCCTGCATCAGCTTCTCGAAGGACGCGAGCGAGAATCCGCCGCGGGGATTATTGCCACCGTGGCAGCCACCACAGGTGTAGACGAACGTGGGAGCGATATCGCGGGTGAACGAGACCTTTTCGTTTCCAGTTGCCAAAGCGATCTCGACCTTGGGTTGCTTGGCCACTTTGGGATTCTTCGCGAGGAGCGCGAGTCCGATCCCTTCATCAGACCCATCGAACTTCGCACCACCGGCGATCCAGCCCGCGATCGATTTGATCTGGGCCTCGGTCAGGGCGTCGCCATCTTTGGGCATCCGGGCCTGGGCATTGGGGGTGGCGATCCGCTGGATCAACAGGCTTTGGGCCGGGTTCCCCGGAATCAGGAGCGGGCCGTTCCGACCGCCGAGCTTCATCGAAGCGAAGCTTTCGAGTTTCAGCCCCCCTGACCCGCGCTGATCGCTGTGGCAGGTGCCACATTTTTCGGCCAGGATCGGAGCGACATCTTTGGCGAAGCTCACTTCGACCACGCCAACTTTTCCCCCCGAGGCTTTCGCCAGCAACGCCCGCTGAATTTCAATCTGCTTCTGGACGAGCTTGACCTGCTGGTCGTCGTCTTTGAGCTGGGCCTCTTCCATCACTTTCTTGAGACGGCCTTCCGCCTCAGTGATCGCCGTTTCCGCTTCTTCGAATTTTTTGCGGCTGACCAGCGAAGAAACTTTCCGAACATCGCCGAGGATGTCCGTCAGTTCCCGCTTCTGTGCGGGTGTCGGTGCGGCCTGGACTGCCCAGCCAAGGGCGAGCGACAGGACAAAACAACCAGCGAGCATCCAACGGGATAATGACGGGGTCATGGACGGCCTTCCTGCACAGACTGCGGTGATCGGCGATCAGCGACAGCACACGCTCATCGGATTGCGCATCGGTTTCTTACGCAAATCCGACTGAATCGTTGTGACTGTCAGAGTATAAAGGGGGTTGGACAGCATCGACAGGTCAAACTGAAGTTCCTGTTCACGTGGACAGGCATCGTCGGTCGGGATTGACTCGACCTTAATCTTCAACCCCGGACAGCCGCAGGGCTATTCGTGGAAAAATCCGGGAAAATGAGTATGCAGCCCCCAGACCACCCAACGGATGCAGCCCTCACCCCTCCCCTGCAGGAGAAAACAGAGCGGTTGCTCGAGCTGCTCCGCGGTTTCGGTCGCGTTGGTGTGGCGTTCTCGGCCGGGGTCGATAGTACCGTAGTGGCAGCCGCAGCCGCGCGGGCCTGCGGAACCGAAGCACTCGCGGTAACCGCAATCAGTCCCAGCCTGCCCGCTGGCGAAGCCGAAGCGGCAGCGGCTTTGGCGGCACAGATCGGCATCCGCCATCAGTTCCTGCACACGACCGAGTTCTCGGATCCCAACTACACCGCCAATCCGGTGAATCGCTGCTATTTCTGCAAGACCGAGCTTTATTCCCAACTGGGAGCATCGGCTGCGGAGTGGGGCGTGGATGTGATCGTGAATGGCGCGAATGTCGATGACCTGGGCGATTATCGCCCAGGGCTCAAAGCTGCGACTGAGCACTCGATCCGCAGTCCGCTGGTTGAAGCCGGCTTTACGAAAGCCGATGTGCGGGAGTTAGCCCGAGCCTGGAGACTCCCCGTCTGGGACAAACCGGCGAGTCCCTGCCTGGCCAGCCGCATCGCCTATGGAACAACCGTGACCCCGGAGCGCGTCGCCCGCATCGACCGGGCCGAGCGCTGGCTCCGTGAGACGTGTGGACTGCGTGAGCTCCGCGTTCGCCTGGAAGCGAACGAGCTGGCGCGGATCGAGGTCCCGCTGGAGGCCCTGCCCCGCTTGGTTGATTCCGAAATGCGACAGGAACTCGTCCGCCGCTTCCGTGAGTGGGGGTTTCGCGCCGTCACGCTCGACCTGGAAGGCTTCCGTTCGGGCAGCCTGAATCAGATCGTCGCGTTAGTGCAGTTCGAGTCGTCTGCAGTTTCGCTGACGACCGACATCCCGCAGTAGTGGCCATGGCACAGCGGTTCGACAATCGGTTCCGGCGACTGAACCTGCCACCAGTCAGCGGCCCGATCACTGGTCCACAGTCCGGCATCCTGACAGTACTGCAGGGCATGCTTCAGATCGGTGACGCTGTCAAAGCGGTCGTCCGGCGATTTCGCCAGGCAACGCAACAGGATCTGCTCCAGATCGAACGGGACTCCCTCACACAACTGCGAGGGTGGTGTGACGGGTTGAGACACATGCGCCATCAGCACCCGTAACGGCGAGGAGTCGATAAACGGAGGCCGACCCGTCAGCAGAAAATAGCCCGTCGCCCCCAGAGAATAAATGTCACTCCGTGCATCGACATCACGGCTCCCCTGTACCTGTTCGGGAGAGGAGTACAAGGGCGAGCCCGCAAACGGCGAGACCTGTTGAACTGAGTGGTGCGTCAGCCAGTCCGCCCGGGCATCATCCATCACCAGGCCGAAGTCGAGCAGCTTGGTGAAATCAAATTCCCCGCCCCGCTCTGCAGCAAAGATATTCGCCGGCTTCAGATCGCGATGGACCATCCCCAACCGGTGGGCTTCTTCGAGCGCCGAACAGACCTGTTGCAGGAAATGGATGACCCGTTCGGGGGGAAGCGGTCCGTGTTGTTTCACGAGTTCCTGCAGGTTCAAACCCGGCAGGTATTCCATCACATAGTAGAATGTCCCGTCTGCAGTTCGGCCGTAGTCATAGACATCCACGGTATGGGGATGGCTGAGGCGTGCCATACTGCAGACCTCGCGTTCGAACCGTTCCATTGCCAGTGGATCGGTCAGCTCCTGCGTTCGAACCAGCTTCATCGCACAGGGGCGTTTCAACAACTGGTGTTCGGCAAGATAGACGTCTCCCATCCCGCCTTGGCCGATCACCGATTGCAGATGGTACTGACCAAACTTTTGCGCTTTGCGGACTTCGTGCCGCAGGCGGGCAATCGTCGCGGTCCCAAAGATCGCGATCGCGGCCGAGACTGCCAGCAGCAGTCCTGCTTCGATCATGGTGCCGGGTGTCAGGACGTCCCGCGCGAGTGTACTTTGCCAACGGGCCAGCTGCAGGCCGATCATCGGCAACAGCAGGGGCGGGATCAGCATGAGCGTGGTCCGTTTCCAGCCATTTGGAATAAACATCCCGTAGGCCAGCATCATGATTGCAAACCCGAGCGTGCTGTGACCGACGATCGCCATCATTTGCAAGGCGTCCTGTCGGCTGATCGCGAATTCCAGCCAGCGGCACTGCCAGACGTAGAACACAATCCCGACCGAGCCGAACAGCCCCACCTCGATGATTCTGAGTTGTGACAGCGAGAGTGGCCGGGGACCATGCAGCAGCAATAAGATTCCAGCCAGTGTGGTCAGCACTGCAGCCGTCAACGACGGTTCCACGGGAATCGTGCGCCACAGTCCCTGGGCAAAGATTGCGAGGAGACTGATCATCAGGACCAGCGCTGCGGCTGCGAGTCGTGTCCGGAGGATTGAGCCCTGCGGTTGGTTCGGCTGGCGATCATCGATGACCTGGACGCCATCGGCGAAAAGCGATCCCGTCGACGGACCCTGCCCTGCCGCGTCATCGGCCGCGGCGAGATTCACCGGGACGACGGTCGGTTCGAGGCAGGAGTAATCAATCGTTGAGTGACGCACAGCCCGCATCCGCCTGCCCGGGGCGATCGCGGAGTCTTCCCCGTTCTCACCGGCATTGCCAGCACAACCGGCCTTGAGCCCGTGCTGATGCCCGGGGGCAGCAGTCTCCCCCAAGATGATCTAGCACGCCCCACCCCACCGGGCGCGGGAAAAGTCAGCGTCTGAGGAGAAGTCTCACGGATTGAGTGACCACAACTGCCCACATGCTCAGGAGTCGTGTCGATCGGCATGTTCTGTCACGACTGCATCCATGAGGCAAGTCGAGCCCGCGGCCTCCACGAGGACCGGATCTTCGGAATCACTCCGCCGTGGGCTTCGCTTTGATGGGATAGGCCCGCGTCACGTAGTCGGTCCGGGCATAGGCTTTGTGACAGTCGATGCAGGATTCTAACCGTCCGCGGGCCAGGACCTGGGTCGCAGTCCGGTTGACAATGGCGTATTCCCAGTCCCCGTGCTCCGGATCGTATCCTGGTTCGCGTTTTTGCATCAGGGTGAAGAGTTCCGGAGACTTGCCCTCGGGGTCGCTGAATTTCTGCTTGACGACCATTGTCCCACGCGGAAATTTGTCGATGCGGGATTCCATCGCCTTTTGACCGGCACGGCTGACATAGACATGATAGTAGGCATCTCGATGCGGTGCGTGCGGTGCGTCCTCCTTCTCCTTCGCGGTTGGAATTCTGCAAAGCAGCGCGACATCGCGATCCATCCGGACCGGTTGACTCGTCACGCGATACAGATCCGTCAAGTCTTTGGCAGCGGCCGTGAAGCGCCGGTCGGCGGCGGCGTTCTCTGGGATGGCTTCGGATTCGTCCGCGACGGCGAGCAGACCAGTCATCAGGAGTGCGAGCACGGTGATCATGAAGTTCATGGATCTGATCTCCGAAGTCGGGAGAGGAACGCGATACCCAGGACATCACGCTCCTCCTGGGCAGTGTCATGTCAGACGACGCGACCCTCCAGGGAGTTCCCGCAGATTACGTCGCCCGTGTCATTTCGAAGGATTCTTGATGACATCCAGGCGGGGCGGGTGGCTCCGTTCATCGGACTGAAGTCGGTCTGGATGTGCCACTGGTTCTTCCGCGAAGCAGTGGCTTTAACCGCATCACAAATCGCTCGAAGCCACTGCTCCTCTGCAGACTCCGAAGTAGTAGTTCAACTCAGTCTTGTTCGCAACTCAAACCGTGCCATCCCGACAGACGGATGTCATTTTGTTACCGGACAACTTGACTCTTGCCATCGTAACAAACCGCGAGATGCCGCGCTGCAACGAAGTCCCAGTCGATTCGGTGCGGCGGTTCCAGCAGGTGGCGATAAGCAACTGCCATCTGTCGCGCTGCCTCCCCGAAAGTGACTCCGCCAAATCCGGTTCCCATCGCAGGCATGGCCACCACCTCGATCCGCTGAGCAGACACTCGATTGTGGGCCTGAATGGCCAAAAACGCCGCCCATGTTGCTGCATAGACTTTGTCAGTTCCCTCGATGTTTCCAGGCACACGCATCGTGGGGGCGTGGCAGAGGTACGGCAGCGTCGAGTCTTCGGTGGGCAGAACGAATGCCGTGCCGACCGGCTGTTCGCCGAAGTACACATCCATGATGTGGTGTTGTACCCGCTGCATCAGAGACACGCCGAACCGTTGGACCACGACGGCATCGATACCGGCGGTCATCAATCCGAAAGCGTTTCCGGCGGTGACAAAGCAGTCGTGCGGCTCCAGATCTTCGAACCGGCCCTTCAAGATGCGAACGTTTGGCAGCCCAGTAAACCGTTCCCGGAACGCCGAGCACATCGCATCATCGGGATGAACCAGCCACAATCCTTCAAGCATTCGGATACGTCTCCATCCAGAATCAGGTATTCGACGGGAGGCGGGGCGCTCCGCGGAGCGGAAGCCCCTGTTCGACGCGGGACATTGTTCCCAATCGAATCTTGCTCCAGGCAAATTCTAAATGGATGTGCTGGTTCCGCCCAGAGTTCAATCCGCCGGGCCAGTACAGCATCGGGGGGCTTCCGCTGACGCGGAGCGCCCCCGCCACCCAGTCGTAGGCGAAATTCAAGGTTTCGGTAACAGTTCGGCTAGATACTGGCGGAGGGGATCGGTGATACTGAGTGCACGGTCGCGTTTCGTGACGAGAGACTCGTATGACCGCATGACCGCAAGCAACTCCGCTGCTGGATTTACGAAGTGTGGAAAATGTGGAGTGCTTCGAAGTGCTTCACCAGTTGCAACTAACAGCATTTGTAAGTCCGTCACCTTGGAATCGCCATCGTAAAGGCGATCAAGTGCATCGAGGGCGTTGCTCAAGAGGAGTTGCTCTTGGGATTGCATCAATCATGTGTCCGCAGACGACGGGTGGCGGGGGCGCTCCGCGGAGCGGAAGCCCCCGTTTCTCGTCGGAGATGTCTCCCTATCGAATCGTACACCCCGCGGATTCTGAATGAGGGAGTGCTGGTCCCGTCATGCATTCAACGTTAGAACCAGTGCTGCATCCGGGGGCTTCCGCTGACGCGGAGCGCCCCCGCCACCCAGCCGAGCGTGATTGCGACTTTCGATGGCTTACTCGATTCCCGGGACCGGAAACGCCTGGCAGAAGACGCGGATATCTTCGCGGGTGCGGGTGATAACGGCTTCGTCGTCGGCGTGCTTCAGCACGGTCAGAATCCATTGGCCGACCTGCCGCATCTCGGCTTCTTTCATGCCGCGGGTGGTCAGGGCAGCTGTGCCGAGGCGGACGCCGCTGGGATCGAGCGGTTTGCGGGGATCGTAGGGAATCATGTTCTTGTTTGCCGTGATCCCCGCCCGATCGAGCGTCTGCTCGCCGATCTTCCCGGTCAGGCCAATCGAGGTGACGTCGGCCAGCATCAGGTGGTTATCGGTCCCGCCGCTGGCGAGCTTCACTCCCCCCTGCACCAGGGTCTCGGCCAGCGCTTGGGCGTTCTTCACGATCTGCTGGGCGTAGACCTTGAACGAAGGCTGCAACGCTTCCTGGAAGCACACGGCTTTCCCGGCGATCACGTGGACCAGCGGCCCTCCCTGCAAACCAGGGAAGACCGTCTTGTCGACGCCCTTGGCGTGGGCTTCGCGGCAGAGGACGAAGCCCGACCGCGGCCCGCGCAAAGTCTTGTGGGACGTCGAGGTGACAAAGTCGGCAACCGGGACCGGGCTATTGTGGACCCCGGCAGCGACCAGCCCCACATAGTGCGCCATGTCGACCATGAGTAACGCGCCAACATCCCGCGCGATCTCGGCGAACTTCGCGTGATCGATCTCGCGCGGATACGCACTTCCCCCGGCTACGATCAGCTTCGGACGATGTTCTTTCGCGAGCCGGGCGACCTGATCGAAGTCGATGCGATGATCCGACTCCCGCACGCCGTAATGGATCGGGCGATAGAGTTGGCCGCTGAAATTGAGCGACATGCCGTGCGTCAGGTGCCCGCCATGCGCGAGATCCATCGCCAGGAACGTGTCCCCCGGCTGCAGGATCGACATGTAGACCGACATGTTCGCCTGGGACCCGGCATGCGGCTGGACGTTGGCGTGTTCCGCGCCGAAGAGTTGCTTCGCCCGATCTCGCGCGAGGGATTCCACGACGTCCGCAAACTCGCAGCCGCCGTAATAGCGACGGCCGGGATAGCCTTCCGCATATTTGTTCGTGAAGACCGAGCCGACCGCTTCCATCACCGCGGCACTGGTGTAGTTTTCAGAGGCGATCAGTTCGAGACCGTCCCGCTGACGGCGGCGCTCTTCTTCGATTGCCTGCCACACCGCTGCATCGCCCGTCTTCAACGCTGAGAGAGACATCTTCACCGCCCTGCTTCGTACGCTGCCGATAGAAATCTGTGCTCGCTCCACCGAGACCATCGATGCACATCGATCAACCGATTTCGATCCCTGGCGGATCGGCTTTGGTGGAGTTCTCGCTTATAATGGCCGGGGTGCCGAATTGCCACTCAGGGAGGGTCGAACCGGCCCCCACGGCATCGACCGGGGCCTCCACGATGCGTTCGTCGATTCGAAGGAACAGGGTGTGTCTGGGGTGAGTGAACAAACGGCCGTGCTCGCTGGCGAACGGGTCGCGTTTACCGGCATTCTCGCCTCGATGACGCATCGGCAGGCGGCGACACTGGTGGAAGAACGGGGGGGCGAATTTCACCCGCACGTCACCCAGCAGACGACACTCCTCGTCATCGGCGAAGAAGGCTGGCCCCTGGAACCGGATGGCCAACCTTCGGTCAAACTCCTTCAGGCTCAGCAACTGCAGCAGAAAGGGCTGCCGCTGCGGATCCTGAGCGAATCGGAATGGCTGCGGGCATTGGAACTGGAAGGGACGCGCTCGGGTTCGGTGTACACCCCGGCGATGCTCAGCCAGTTGCTCGATGTCCCGGTGACCGAGATTCGCCGCTGGGAACGCGTCGGCCTGATTCATCCCGTGCGGCGGGTGCTGCGGCTGCCGTACTTCGATTTTGCGGAAGTTTCTGCAGCGCGTCGGCTCGCCGAATTGGTGCTGGGTGGAGCGTCGATCGCCACGCTCACGACATCGCTGCAGAGGTTACGGACCGTTTTGCCGCATGTCGACCGGCCTCTGGCGCAATTGCAAATCCTGTCGCAGGGGCGTTCGCTGCTGGTGAAGGACCCGATTGGCTGGCTCGATTCCGCGTCCGGGCAGCGGGTTTTCAGTTTTGAGACACAGGAAGACGAGGAGTCGACCGAGTCCGATGCGGACGTCGTGGCCTTCCCCCCCCCTGCTCCGGTGTCGCGATCCCCGGAAGACTGGTTCCGCGAAGGCTGTCGGTTGTCCGAACAACATGAACTCACCGCAGCCGTCGAAGCCTTCCGGCTGGCACTCATCGAACGACCGTGCGTGGGTGAGTACCACTTCCATCTGGCCGATACGCTGTATCGGCTGGGGAATCTCAGCGGTGCGATTGAACGCTACTACGTTGCGGTCGAACACGACCAACTCTATCTGGAAGCGTGGATGCAGCTCGGCTGCGTGTTGGCCGAGGCGGGAGAGTTCGCTTCTGCGAAAGATGCGTTCGGTGTGGCGCTCGACCTGCATCCGGAATTGCCGGATGCGCACTACCATCTCGCTCAAGTCAGCGAGAAGCTCGGCGACGAGTCAGCCGCGAAAGCGCACTGGGAACGCTATCTGGCCTTTGAGGCCCGCGGCCCCTGGGCCGAACTCGCCCGACAGCGCCTGGAATCGCCTCAGGAAGTTTAGCCGCGATCCGCAGTCCAAAGAAAGGGACCGCTTCCCCCGCTCAATGACCGGCGTGCGTTTCGCCACCCGACAGGGCATGATGCGGGTCATCGCTCTGGTTTTGATGATAGACGGTCCAGCAAGTGACAGACGTCATCAACACCAGCAGAATGCAGAAGATAAACGCCAGCAACTGGCCGATCGCTGCACCTGCTCCGCGATCATCGGTCACGAAATCGGAGAGTTCCTGCTTTTCAAAGCGGAGGGCCGCCAGCGGGTCGCCTTCGGCCACTGCAGTTCCGTGGGCGTCGTGATGTCCAACATCCGTCATAGCCGCGCACATCCTCTCGGAAAATCGTGATTTCGACGCCGCATTCTGAACTCCGCGCTCGACTCTGTCGAGCCTAATCCCACAGGACTCTCAAATTTGAGAATCTACGACGTGGCTTCTGCCCGAGCCGTAAGCGTCAGCGCCCGGAGCCCCCGAGCAACTCGCTCAACCGATCCGCATGCGGATACGGGTGCCCCAGGTGTTGTGTGAACCCTTCGCCATACGCCACGCCGAGTTCTTTCCCTCGGGCCGCTGACCAGCGCCGGCACCCATCGAGGTACTCGTCGAGGCCATGCTGTCGACGGAGCCATTCCCGCTGACTCGCGTGACAGGCGAGCATCGCCAGTTTCTGTTCGATTGTCCCGCTGATGTC
The DNA here is from genome assembly GCA_044229335.1 of Planctomycetaceae bacterium. GTDB lineage: Bacteria > Planctomycetota > Planctomycetia > Planctomycetales > Planctomycetaceae > DSVQ01. Next base: position 49,048 of record JBGATC010000031.1, read on the forward strand.
GACGATTTGACCGGGAACGATCGAATGACCGAACAGATCGACCCCTTCAATCGGGTCAACATAATAGAGATGTGGAATTCGCGGGAGTGGGTCAGCCGGGTCCCACTGATGCGTCACGTAGTGCGGGACCGACGCATTGAAGCACGCGTCGCGGACCAGTCGGCTCGTGACTTCATGATCGCTCATGTAGTCGACCGGCGGTGCGGTGAAAACGATGTCCGGTCTGGCCCGGCGGACCGCTTCGGTCACCCGTCGGCGACCGTCGTTGTTCCATTCGATCGACAGGTCCCGAAACTCCAGACAGAAGTATTCGGCCCCGATCAACGCTGCCGAGGCCCGAGCTTCACCACGGCGGACAGCAGCGATCTCATCCGGCGGGAGTTCGGCACTTCCCAGGTCACCGGGGGTCATGGTGACCATGGTGATGGCACACCCCTGCTCTTTCAGCCGTAACAAGGTTCCGGCGCACTGCAGTTCGATATCGTCGGGATGGGAATGAATCGCGAGAATCCGTGGTGCCGTCACGCGTAGGTCGTCCTTTGTGTCTGGTGATTGCATCGAATCGCCGTCTCGCAAAGTAGCCATCACACTCCGCGTGATGAGCGGGTTTCCAGGAACCGCGTCAATGCTCTCCGTAAGTCGATTGATTCGTATCCGATTGTGTTGTGACGCGTGATCTTTGATCCGCTCATCATGCGGAGCATGATGGCTACGTTGCCAAGCATCGTGGCAATCAATTTCCGCAGGGTGTGATCAGATTTACTCCGGGGCCAGTCCTGCGGCAATGGCCGTCGGGGGGAGTGGTTGCCCAGTCAGCGATTTGAACAAGACGCCGAGATACTCCGCGAAGATTTCCGCAGGTTCGACCACCTTGCAGCCGCGCTCGCGGGCTTCCTGACAGAGTGGCGATTCGCCCGGCGGATCGGTCAGGTCGAGGAAGGCCATCCCCGGCCGCAACAGCGACGGGTTGATGGGGGTTTTCTTCAACCCGTGATCGAGATTGGGCGTCGTCAGCACCACGACGTCGGTCAGCGTGTCGTACAACTTGGCGCAGGGGACGTAGCGGACTTCGGTCGCCGCCGCGACTTTCTGTGCCTCGGCATCATCAGCCGAGCAGATGCTCACGAGGCCGTTCCGTTTTTTCACGCCGGCGACCATCGCCTGCCCCATGCCTCCCGAACCGACGACCATCACGTTGCGGCGATCCAGTGGACGATCTTCAGGACTGGTTTTGCCCAGCTTGGCCTCCAGCGCTTTCAAGGCGAGTTTCCACAGCAGGTTGTACCCCTGCCAGCCTTCGGGCTGCTTGAGGATCAGGTCGGCCGATCCGGCGAGTTGCGTCGATTCATCGGCAGCCTTCGCCATCGTCAACAACCGGCGACCATTGCCTCCGGTCGAGATCACCGCCGGGACCTTCAGGATGTCGAGCATCTTGGGGAGCTGATCCATCGACTTGAAATCGAACGGGAGGCACCGCGTATTCATGTCGAGTTCGTCGAAAGCCGCGTTCATCACCTTTGCGGTCGCCAGTCCCATTTCATTAAACCCGGCGAGACCAATGAACCGCGTCTTCGGTCCGACTTCCCGCCAGCGGTAAAGGTTGTCGAGGTCACCCACGGTCGGCTGCCCTGGGAAGGCTTCCATCCCCTTTTCGAGAGCCGCATAGATCCAGGGCGAACCGTATTTCCGTCCGAGCAGTGAGAAGGTCAAACCGCATCGACCGAGACCGAGCCCGACGATGGGCAGCGACCGTTTCTGACTGACGGCCGCCAGCAGTGGCCACGCCGCCTCCAGCGTTTGCGTCGGCCAGGTGAACTTGATCACGTCGGCTTTGGCAGCGACGGCCTGATCGAAGATCTCGTCAACGCTCCCCAGCGGCCGATCAAGACTGGTGTAGCTGACGACCCGCTGGACTTTGCCGAAGCGGGGAATCTTGTGGGCCGTGTCGAGGTCGAGTTCGATGTACGCTGGTCCCGCGAGAATCGCTTGCCGTAACAGCATCAGGCGTTCTTCTTCGGTGCCGTCAAACTGCCCGCCATCGGCCATTCGCCGACACGAAATCAGCAGCGGCTTCTTCGCCCCTTCGAGCAGATCCTTCACATCCGGCTCTTTAATCAGCCGATCGAGACAGACCTCGACGAGATCGCATTGATTCGCGGCATTGAAAATGTCGACCTTGGCCAACTGACGCGATTCAGGCGTGACGGAGATACAGATCATGAATCGACCCTTGGACTGAAGCGCCGAGGATAATGAAAATGACGAAGAGATCGGCCCGATTCATCAGCCTACCGCATCCCGCCCCCGCGCCGCCATCCGGCAGCCCCCAGACTGCGCTTGGGAGAGGCCGAAACCCCGCGAAGACGCAAGCGTCCTTCGCTTGCGTCTTCGCGGCATCACAGAATCTGTCCTGTGCCCCAGTGACGCGCCCATCGCTCGTCGGTTATCCTGTCGATGTTCTTTGATGCGTTGAAAGGGTGAGCAGATGCCGCTTCGTCTCCTGGTGATCTTCCTGTGCGCGGGAGCCCCGCTCTTCGCTCAGACCGCCAACAAACCCGCTGACGAGGCGAAGCCGAACGAGCCCGCCAAGCCGACCGAACAATCGATTGACGCGGCAAAGTCGGGTCCCGCACCGGGACACTCGGCCCACGGTGAGACGTTCGATGACGGACCGCGGCAAGCGGCCCGGCTGATGGGCGGCACCGGCCGGGTCCACATCGCGGTCACCAGCAAGGTCGATCAGGTACAGGCGTTCTTCGATCAGGGACTGGGGCAGGTCCACGGCTTCTGGTACTTCGAAGCGGAACGCTCCTTCCGTCAGGCCGCGGCCCTCGATCATGATTGCGCGATGGCCTACTGGGGAATGGCCCTCGCCAACATCAACAACGAAAAGCGGGCGAAGTCCTTTATCGAAGAAGCGGCGAAACGCAAAGCCAATGTGGCACCTCACGAAAAGAAGTACATCGAAGCCCTGCATGCCTATTACACCGCCGATCCGAAGAAGCCGAAGAAAGAGCGTGCTGAGAAGTACCTGCGCGACCTCGAACGGCTGCTGTATGACCATCCTGATGAGTTAGAAGCCCGCGCACTGCTGGCTCATGGCCTGTGGGGGTCACGGGATGCCGGGGTGCCGATTAACAGCTACTTCGCCCTCAGCGCACTGATGGGTGAGATCTTCGCGGTCGAGCCGATGCATCCGGCGCACCATTACCGGATCCATTTGTGGGACAAAGAACGTTCGCAGCTCGCGCTCGCCTCAGCCGCACGGTGTGGTCAATCGGCCCCGGCGATCGCGCATATGTGGCACATGAGCGGGCACATCTATTCCGACCTCGAACGCTTCCCGGATGCCGTCTGGCAACAGGAAGCCGCGGTCCGTGTCGATCACGCCTACATGATGCGGGACGCGATTCTCCCCGATCAGATTCACAACTTCGCGCATAACACCGAGTGGATGATCCGCAACCTCGATCACCTGGGTCGCGCGCAAGACGCGATCCGTTTCGCTGCCAACCTGATCGAGATGCCCCGCCATCCCAAGTACAACAGCCGCGAAAAGCGAACCGGGACCGGTGGCTATGGACGCCAGCGGCTCTTCGAGATTCTGGAACGCTACGAACTCTGGGCCGACCTCGAGCGGTATGCCCAGCCTCCGTATCTCGACGCACCGGCTGATCGTGCCGGGCGGTGGGAACTCGATCGCTGTCTGGGACTCGCCGAGACGCATCTGGGGCGGAGCGAAGCCGCTCAAGCCCGGATCGAGAAACTCGAAGCCGAACGGCGGGTCCTCGCGCGCGAAGTCGTTGAGTTGCGTCTCGAAGTTGAACCGGAAAACGCCCCGCTGAGTGCCCTGCGGCTGGAGAATGCTCCCCTGCCCCCGGTCTCGGCGGTCGCTCCCATCAACGTGGGAGACTTCACCCCTGCCAAACGGAAGGAATTGCTGGGCAAGACAAACGGTGAACTGCAACGGGTGGAAAAAACGCTGGCGGAACTGCGCGGAGTCGCAGCATTCCTGAAGCAGGACTATGTAACAGCGCGGCGGGAGCTGAAAGACGCCGACCAGGCCAAGGTCGATCCGCTCTTTTCGGCCCGCGTGCAGTTTCTCGCCGGTGACCGCGAAGGGGCATTGAAGAAGGTTCGCGACTCGGTCAACGGAAGGAAGCAGCAGGTCCGCCCTCGTGCGGTGTTGGTCGATCTGCTCGCGCAGGACGGCAAGAAAGACGATGCGAAGACGCACTTCGAATCGCTTCGCAAGATCGCCGGGACCGCGGACCTCGCTTCCCCCCTGCTCGCTCGGCTCGCTCCGCTGGCTACGGAGTTTGGTTGGCAGACCGACTGGCGGATCGCGCCGGAACCCTCGACCGATGTCGGCGACCGGCCCGCCCTCGACACGCTTGGTCCGCAGTTGTGGGCCCCTCCCAACGCGCCCACCTGGGCCGCACGGGATGTCCTGAACGCGGAGCGTGGGTCACAGGAGTATTCCGGAAAACCGACGGTCTACCTCTTCTTCCTCGGCCACGGATGTCTGCACTGCACCGAGCAGTTGCAGAAGTTCGCTGCCAAGTCGGCCGAGTTGGAAAAACTCGGGGTCAACGTGGTGGGAATCAGCACCGACGATGTTTCCAAGCTGCAGACCGCCTTGAAGAATTACGAGCCGCAGACCTACCCCTTCCCGCTCGTCTCAGATGGTTCGCTGGCTGCGTTCAAGGCGTGGCGGTGTTTCGATGATTTCGAGCAGAAACCGCTGCACGGGACGTACTTCGTCGATGGGCTGGGCCGCCTCCGCTGGTGGGACACGGGGGCCGAGCCGTTCATGGACGTCGATTTCCTGTTGCAGGAACTTCCGCGGCTGATGCAGTTCACACCGACGCTGACCACGACCGCAGCAAAGAATTGACCAGCGACCGGTTCAAGTCGAACGGTTAGGCAATCTCCAGACGAGACGACGACAGGACTTCGAATGCGTGATCGATTGCTGGTAATCGGCCTGTTGTGCGTCTCGTCGGTCGTGAGTGCGGCGGAACCAACCGGCGATCGGACCGTGGTGGAACAGATGCCCGGCCTCGTCGGGTTCTGGACTTTTGGCGAAGCCGCAGGCGAACCGCGTCTTTCCGCGGGAACACCGGATCGGCTCCCGCTCTCCGAAGTTGACGGACCGATCACACGGGTCGAGGGTGGCCCATACTCCGGCGCGGCTGCCGAGTTTAACGGCAAACAGTACCTGCGATTGAAGTACGCTGAGACAGGTCCGCTCAACATCAGTGGTCCCGACGCACAAGTCTCGATGTTCGCTGTCGTCCGGATTGTCGACATCAACAAAAGCCGGACCATCGCCGGGATGTGGAGCGAGGGCAAAGGCGCGAATGATGACACCGGGACCCGGCAATATTCGCTCTTGATGAACATGCCGACCTATGGTGGACCGAAGAAGCTCACGCCGCACATCTCCAGCGAAGGGGGGATCACCCGCCGGGCCGATGGCTCCGCGTTTCCCTGGTGCTGTGACTATGCCTCGTCAGCAGGCGATGTGCCGACCGACAAGTGGTGCACGCTCGGCTTCACTTACGACTCGAAATACATCCGCGCTTACATCAACGGAGTGCTTGATGCCCAACCGCTCGATCCGGTGAAGCACAAACGGACCGATCCCTACTTCACGAAAGAGGGACCGAACGGCGGTGACCGCGGGATGAATCCCTACTATCACGGCCGCGGCATCTTCCGCTACGACCCCGTCCGGGACGCGGAGAAGAAGCCCGGCGGTGGAGCTGACTTCACTGTTGCAGCCCGCTATGCGGTAGGGTCCTTCACGGGAGAAGCCTCGAAAGGCCGCTTTGGTGGTCTCGCGGTGTTTAAGCGGGCATTGACCGATGCCGAAATGCAGACCCTGCACAAGTCGGCCAATATCGAGGCCCTGAACCGTTGAACTGACCTCTCCAGAGAGGGTGATCTCCTGCCTCGTGGCGTCAATTTGGGATACGGGTTGCTGGTGTCCTTTCCGTATGGAGAACCACAGTGAACGGGATCCCCTGGCTGTTCCTGTTGAGCCTGCTTGGAACAGGTCAACTGATTTCAGCCGCAGAAAGCACATCCCCGCCTGAAGATGTCACGTTCGTCGCCCGATGCGATGGGAGTGAGCAGCGCTACGTCGTGATGCGGCCGATGGGGCTTCACCCGGAGACGCCCTACGATGTGTTGATCGCTCTGCATGGCCACGGGTCCGATCGCTGGCAGTTTATCCAGTCGCCGCGGGATGAGTGCCGTGCGTGTCGGGATGTCGCGGCCGAGCGGGGGCTCGTCTACGTTTCACCCGATTACCGGGCCAAAACCTCCTGGATGGGACCGCAGGCCGAAGCTGATCTCGTGCAGATCATCGACTCATTCCGGCAACGGCCGACGGTTCGTCGAGTCTTTCTCTGCGGGGCGTCGATGGGTGGTTCCGCCAGTCTTACGTTTGCAGCGCTGCATCCCGATTTGATCGATGGAGTTGCCTCGATGAACGGGACCGCGAACCATCTGGAATACACGCAGTTTCAGGACGCGATCAGCCAGTCGTTTGGTGGAAAGAAGACCGAGATTCCGCTGGAGTACAAACGCCGCAGCGCCGAGTACTGGCCGGAGAAACTGACGATGCCGATCGGGATCACCTCCAGCGGCAAAGACACGCTGGTCCCCCCCGAAAGCGTCCAACGCCTGGCAGGCGTGCTGACTCAACTGCAGCGAAAAGTCCTGTTGATCCATCGCCCTGAAACCGGTCACGAAACTAACTACGCCGACGCCCGCCGCATCCTCGAATTCATGCTCGACAACGCTCGTCCCGTTACGACCAAACCCCGATGACCGCAGCTTCTTTCAGCGGCACGGCGCTAGCCGCCGGTGTCTTCGGCCTGGCGTTCCGCGGCCAAAACGTCAGCACCGAAATCACGAGTGACCGACAAGCTGCCAGGCGACATTCGCTCGTCAAGATTGGTTGTGAAGACACCGGCGGCTGGCGCCGTGCCGCTCAGGAAGCATTTCTACGAATCGTTCATGACCTCGGGAGACTGAGTATGCGGATTGCGATCGGCGGACTTTGTCATGAAACCAGTACGTTTGCCACGACACGGACAACCGTCGCGGATTTCAAAGCCGGGTTTGGGTTGTATCGTGGGGCGGAGATTCTGGCCCGCTTCCGCGGTTCGAACATCTGCGCAGGGGGCTTCATCGCCGGAGCAGATCGTCACGGTTACGAAATTGCCCCGTTGCTCTGGGGGTTCGCCTATCCGAGCGGACTGATTACTGCCGCCGCCTATGCCGACCTCAAGCAGGAATTTGTCGAGCGACTGCGTGCCGCCGGACCGGTCGATGGAGTGCTGCTCGATCAGCACGGGGCGATGGTTGCTGAGGGCGTTGACGATGCCGATGGCGACTTCATCGCCGCGGTTCGCACGGTCGTTGGTCCGACTGTCCCGATCGTGGTCACGTTCGATCTCCATGGCAATCACAGTCAACTCCGTGTCGCCGCAGCGACGGCGATCATCGGCTTCGATACCTACCCCCACATCGATATGGCCGAACGAGGACTGGAAGCCGCGGGCCTGATCGTTGGCACGATTCGCGGCGAGGTTCACCCGGTTCGGGCCTTCCGCACACTTCCGCTGTTCTGGAGTTGTGCGACGCAAATCACCGGCCAGTCGCCAATGAACGAGGTCATTCAGCGGGTGTATGATCTGGAACAGCGACCGGGGATTCTGTCGATCACAATTGCGACCGGTTTCCCGTGGTCTGACGTGCCGAACATGGGGCCGAGCGTCATCGTCAATGCGGACGCTGACACAGCTCAGGCCGAGTCGGTTGCGGAAGAACTGGTCTCGTGGCTGTGGGACCAGCGAGCAAGATGGCATTGTCCGCCGGTGTCGGTCACGGAAGCGATCGACGCCGGGTTTGCACGGGGCCGCTTTCCAATCATGCTCGCCGATCATGCCGACAACACGGGCGGCGGTGCACCGGGCGACTCGACTGAGATTCTGCAAACGCTGCTTGCCCGGCCGGTCAAAAACAGCCTGGTCCTGTACATCGTCGATCCGGAAGCGGTCGCGCTCGCCCGAGCGGCGGGAGTCGGAGCCACGCTGGAACTCGACGTCGGCGGAAAATCGCACCCCATCCAGGGACCACCCGTCCGCATGCAGGCAACCGTCCGCGGCGTTTCTGAGGGGGCTTTTGTCTATGATGGCCCGATGTATGCGGGCCTCACGGGCAACATGGGACCATCCGCCTGGATTGAACAGGACGGCGTTCATGTCGTGCTGGTCACGGCTCACGAACAGCCGCTGGGTCCGGCCTTCGCCACTTCACTGGGAATCGACTGCCGGTCAATGACCCTGATCGCGGTGAAGTCAGCCGTCCACTTCCGGGCGAGCTTCGAAGCCTTCGCGGGCAGCATCTTCAACGTCGACGCCCGTGCGATCCACACGCACGACTTCGCGACGCTTCCGTATCAGAAACGCCATCGTCCGATGTACCCGGTCGAGACCGCATGAAAGACGCCCAACCATTCCGATGGTTGGGTCTCTTCCCGGCACAGTCTACGCCGGTCAGTACGCCTCGCGAGAGCGGGTCGGTACGATACTGCGGGGACTGAGTGACAGCCACGCGTGCAGAACGACGCTGTGAGTGGAGTCCGGAGAGGCGATGGCGGGGTTAGCGGAATTTGCCGAGTTAGCACGGCGGTTCGACACCGGGTTGTGGGAGCTTGCGCCGGTTGTTGAACGGCTGGGACTCCCCGCGGCTGCGACGCGTGAATGGGCCGCTGTGCTGGAACGCAAACTCCTGCCGCAACTCGGAGCGGAAGCGTTTCTCATCGTCGCGGTGACCGGTGGCACGAACATCGGGAAGAGTGTCGTCTTCAACCATCTTGCCGGGTTCCGTGCGAGTGCTTCGAGTCCGCTTGCTTCCGGCACGAAGCATCCGGTCTGCCTGGTTCCCGATGGCTTCCCTGAACGCCATGATCTGCCAGCCCTCTTCCCCAGTTTTCGCCTGGTCGAATGGAGCGAAGCAGCCCAGGCGCTCGGCGAGACTCCCGAGCATCTCCTCTTCTGGCGGACGCATCCCGATGTGCCGCCGAATCTGCTCCTGCTCGACACCCCCGACATCGACAGCGATGCCCTCGTGAATTGGGAACGGGCCGATGCGGTCCGGCAGTCCGCCGACGTGCTGATCGCCGTCTTGACCCAGCAGAAATACAATGACGCTGCAGTCAAGCAGTTCTTCCGGAATGCCGCTGCAGAAGATAAGGCGGTCGTCGCCGTCTTCAACCAGTGCGAACTCCCCGACGACCGGACCTACGTCCCGCTCTGGTTGAAGACTTTCACCACCGAGACCGGTGTGCGACCGGAAGCGGTCTTCCTGGCTGAGAACAACCGCAAAACCGCCGAAGCGATCGCGCTCGAGTTTTTCGAGCTGTTCGGCAGCGAAACGGTGCAGGAGACGCGCCTCGGTCCCGGCGTGAAGTTGCAGGAAGTCTTCGCACGGCTCAAGTTCGCCTCGATCAAGTTGCGGACCGTTCGTGGTGCGTTGGCCTACGTGGTCGATCCGGTTCGCGGTGCTCCGGCGTTTCTCCGCGAAGTCCGCAGCCGCAGCGGTGAATTCCGCGCCGCTGCGGACCTGCTGACGGCCCATGAACTTGCGGAGGTCGAAGACTGGCCCGTTCCCCCCACCAACGTGACGATCGCTGCCGTGCGGGCCTGGTGGAGCGCCCGCCGTCAAGGCTGGTCAAAAACGGTACACGGCGTTTATGACACCGTCGGCTCATCATTATGGTGGCCCGTCTCCACGGCCCGCGACTGGTGGGCGGGTGGCCCGCCTCCCGATCCGTGGGACGCCTACCGTGAACAGGAATGGGCGGCCATCGTCCGCGCCGTCGGGAAGGTCTACGGCCGACTCGAATGGCTGACCGAACTTGGCAATCCGCTGTTGAAATCCCGGCTGGAACAACTTCTCGCGGGGACATCGCGAACTGCCCTGCTCCGTGAGTTAGAGACAGCACATCGCGCGGTCCCCTTCCCCGAATTGCTGGAAGCGACCGTCGTGCACGAGTTGCAGTCGTTTCAGTCCGAGAACCCGCAACTCTTCGGGTTGTTGAAACGACTCGATGAGGCGACCGCGGCTGCCCGTCCAGCACTGAGTATTGTCTTGGGGGTGACCGGTGTCGGCCTTCCGCTCGGAGAAGCCGCCGCTCAGTTCGCATCGCAGGGGCTGATTCATGCTGCGATGCATGTCGTGGGTGATGTCGCTGCCGGCACTGCGGTCGCCACTGTCGGCGAGACCGCGATCAGCAGCACCGCGTCGAGCACGGCCGGTTACCTGCAGTCGAAGTTCCACCGCTTACAGGAAGCGTTCACCGCCCGCCGGGCTGCCTGGCTCGCCGAGCAGCTGCACACACATGTGCTCGGAAAGCTCACGCTCGACCTCGAAGCAAACGCCAGCGTCTGCCAGACCTCCGTCTTTACGGACCTGGTGAACTGCCTCCACCAGTGGGAACAGCGGCTGAGCGAGATTTCCTGAATTCGATCAGAGACGGGAAACTCACCCAACCTGCATCTGCAGAGGAGTTTACGCGATTAGTCTGTCCGGTTTGGACGGCCAATCCGGAAATCGAACGATCGACTCACTTTCCTTTCGCGGCCTCGTCGATATACTTGCTCATCGCCGCGGCCAACCGCGTGCGAACGTGTCGCGGGGTGGAGCAGCCCGGTAGCTCGCGAGGCTCATAACCTCGAGGTCGTAGGTTCAAATCCTGCCCCCGCCACTTGTTTTGACGGTAGCGAAACTCGCGTACTGTCGGGTTATACGAAAGGCCGCCATCTCCGGATGGCGGCCTTTTCGCGTTCTATCGCCAGTTCTGGCAACCACTTCGAGCACCGCGTCGCGTCTCGAAGTCTCGGTCTCGCCCCGCTGCGCGACGTTCTCGTCGCCCGCCCGCGTCGGCTTTACGGGCCGATCTCGCCCGAAACTCTCGGTTGTCTCTGCGTCTCGCCCCGTTTGGGTTAACGACCGTTGCGAGCGCTCGACCGGTCGCGGATGACATGGTTGCGAGCGGTGTCTGCACTACAGGTGTCAAATCGCCACCTTGTGTGGAGGACTACTCAGCAATCTCAATCCGTTGAAAATCACCAACAGGGATGCCCCAGTGTCCGCCGCGATGGCTCCCCAAAGCGACGAGATTCCAGCAAACGTCAGGACCACAAAAAGGGCCTTGACGGCCAGCGAAAAGACGATGTTCTGTCGGATGACCGCCAGCGTGCGACCTGAATGCTGAACCAGCCAAGGGAGCTTTGAGAGATCGTCGGACATGAGAGCAATGTCAGCCGTTTCAATCGCTGCATCGCTGCCTGCTGCGCCCATTGCGATGCCGAGCGTGGCGCGGCCCAGTGCCGGTGCGTCGTTCACTCCATCGCCAACCATCGCAACCCGACCGTATTTGGCGACGAGCGCCTCTATCGCTGACACTTTGTCCGCAGGTAGCAGGTCAGCATGAACCTCGTCTATGCCTGTCTCACGGGCGATGGCTTCTGCTGTCCCTTTGTTATCCCCGGTCAACATGACTATGTGCTTCACGCCAGCGTGGCGCAACGCCATGAGCGTCTGTTTGGCACCGGCTCGCACCGTGTCAGCGAGGGCTATGAAGCCGCAGACATGAGTCGCATTCCCGATGACGACGACGGTGCGTCCCGCCGCCGACAGGGCCTCCAGTCTTTGGTGGACTTCCTCGGTTTCCTGGGTGCGTTCCTCCAAGTAACGGTGTGACCCCAGCCAGTAGTTCTGTCCGCTGAAGCGGCCCGTCGCCCCTTTGCCTTGGACAATTTGGTATTCCTCCGCAGGCCGCACCACAACGCCGCGCTGCTGAGCATAGGCCATGATCGCGCGAGCCAGGGGGTGCGTACTGTGCCACTCCAGCGCCGCAGCCCGCTCTAGCAACTCATCCTCGTCGTGACCGCTGAGAGGTACGACCTCCACGACCTTGGGCTTGCCCTCCGTCAGTGTTCCGGTCTTGTCCAACGCGATGGCTTCCAATCGGGCGGGAGCTTCGACGTACAGCCCGCCCTTGATGAGCACGCCGTTGCGGGCCGAGGCGGTTAGAGCCGCCACGATGCTGACGGGCGTCGAGATGACCAGAGCGCAGGGGCAGGCGATGACGAGCAAAACGAGTGAGCGGTAGAACCAGTCCTGCCAGTTCCCACCAAAAAGGAGCGGAGGGATGACCAGAACAGCCAAGGCGAGAGCCATGACGGCGGGCGTGTACCCGCGGGCGAACTTTTCCACCCATTGCTCCGATGGGGCACGCCGGGACTGTGCTTCTCCTACCAAGCGGATGATATGCGCCAGTGTCGTGTCCCCGGAGGGCTTGGTGCATTCGATGGTCACGACCCCATCGCCATTGATTGTGCCAGCGAAGACTTCTTGCCCTTCGGTCTTTGGGACTGGGACGCTCTCGCCGGTGATAGGTGCCTGGTTGACCTCACTCGCTCCGCGAACCACGCGGCCGTCCAAGGGGATTCGCTCGCCGGGCCTGACGAGGAAACGAGCCCCCACCGGTACATCATCCGGTGCGACCTCTTCCTCACCACCGTCGGCCCGTAACAGGCGAGCGGTCGGTGGCGTCAGGTCCATTAGGGTGGCCACGGCCCGACGGGCGCGGCCGATGCTCCAGGACTCTAAGGCCAGCGATAGGGCGAACAGAAATGAAACGGTAGACGCTTCGAACCATTCGCCAATGACCGCCGCACCGCATACGGCCACGGTCATCAAGAGATTCATGTCGGGGCGCAGCCGCCTAGCAGCAAGCCACGCCTTCGGCAAGATGTACCAAGCCCCGGCAAGGATGCCTACTCCGTAAAGCGCCAGTACCATCAGCGGCACGCCACGCGCCGCGCCCATTCCCTCGGCACCGAGTGCTGCAGGGAATCCGCCGGACATCCAGACATGCGAGAGGAACCCCAACGCGGTGAAAAGGCCGCTGGCCGCCGTAAGGACGGTACGTCCACGGCGTCGCCAGAAACTCTCATCCCTCGAGCCCGCCGTTTCGTCCTGCCAGTCCTCTGCGTGCATTCCGGTCCGCGCTACCGCCTGCCGAATGGATTCAGGCGAAACGCCGGACGCCGGCGTAACCGTCATCCGCCCGTTGAGTATGTCAAAGCCGAGGAACTCCTCACCGCCGACGATCGGCGCGACCTCACGCTTCAATAACGCCACTTCCTCAGCGCAGTCCATCCCACGAATCTTGAAGGTGAACGTGAGTGGCTCCTGGACCATCATGCATACTCCAAATTGCTTTCGCCGGAATCGTAATCACGGCGATTCCCTCAAGTGCATCCGCCCCCGGTCACCGGCCAATCTGTGCCGCCGGAAGGAGTTGCTTCGTCGCCCGATCCTGGACCTCCTGCAAGAGCGCACGTTGACGTTGACCGCCGCCCGGTTGAGTCTGAATCGCAGAGCCGATGGCCGCTGGATTCAATCCCCCGGTCAGTTGCAGCCCCGTAATTTCCACCGCGACCTTCTGTGCTTCGGTCACGGCCTCAATGTGGGCAATTCGACTTTGTGCGAACGCCTCTTGGGCCGACAGCACATCCCGGAAGCTGACTTCTCCCCCTTTGTAAGCCGTGCTGGTCAGTTTCAGGTTCTCTTCCACCGCAGGCAGAATGGCATCCTTAAGTTTCTCAGCCTGCATCCGGCTTGTCTTGAAGCGCCGGAACGAATCCGCCAACTGGTCGCGCAGGACGAGTTGGGCTCGCACGATATCGGCCTGATCCGCGCGGACATCAGCCGCTGCCTTGTCGATGTTCCCCTGATTGCGGTTGTAAATCGGGAATGGCAACGCGACCAACGTACTGGCCGTCGTGGACTGCGACACACGGTCGTAGTCGGCTACAACCTGCAGGGTGACGTTTGGAATGGCCTGTGCTTCCGCTTGGCGCAGCGTGGCCCACCCGTGATCCAGTTCCGACTCTGCGGATTTCAACTGCGGGCTCTCTGCCAGCATTTGCTGCCACTGGGTTTCCATGTCCAGATTCGGGATGACGTCACTGCCCCCGTCAGACAAGGATGTCAACGGAAGCGATGGCACCCCCACCATTGACGCCAGTTGTGCCCAGGCAGCCTCCAATCGGTGATTTGCTTCCGCAAGACTGATTTGGGTCGATTCCACCAGGACTCGGGCCTGGAGCACGTCCGTCTTCGGTGCAGTTTTTGCCTGGAAAAGTTCTTCCGCAGTCGCCAGATGTTTGCGAGAGAGTTGTTCCAGTTCCTGATTGACGGCGACGGCCCGTTGTGCCCCTAACACTTCGTGGTATCGGATGCGGACATCATTCAGGACTCGCATTCGTTGGGCTTCCTGGTCCCACTGCAACCGCTTAATTTCCTGCGAATCAGCCTCTTGAGCCAACGGGATTTTCTTGGCGGTCACAAACTCCTGACTAAGAAAGACGCCGTTGGATTGTTTGGGGGCCGACTGATTCGCCGTGGAATTCAGGTATCCAACCTGAGGATTGGGATAGAGACCGGACTGACGGTACTCCCCCCGCTGCTGATCAACCGCAGCCGCTGCCTGAGATAAGGTTGGGTTGTTGCCCATCGCAAGCGCTTCCAGATCAGCGAGCGTCAGAGAAACGGATGCGGCATCGCTCGACGTTCCGACTTCATCTGAAGTCTCCTGAGTCGGGGCTGGCAGAATCGTTGATTCATCGTTCCCGGCAAGTTGAATGTCGCCTGAAGTCGATCTTTGCGACGGCTTCTGAGCGTAAACAGTAGCCACTGCGGGCTCGGAATCACCGAATTGATGATTTGCCGGCAGGTCGTTCGTCTTGGTGACGCGCCGGGCAGATGTTTGTGCGCAACCGGTGGTCAGGGTCATGATGCCCAGCACCAACACTCCGGCAAGTTTCTGATGCACCACGATATCGCCCTCCCTGGCGTTAGGCCTGAATCGCCACGGTTCCAATCCGGACGATCCAAGCCGACGATGAGCATTCTTCCCGATCATTACAGGCGACGCGCGCACAACCACGCGCCGCCTGCAGAACACGACCATTCTCAACCCTCAGGCGTCGGAGGCTTCTTGCCAAACTTCGCCTCGTACTGAGCCGCAAACTTGGCCTGCAGCTCTGGATGACATTTGAAGCATTGCGAATCGGGCCGGTCGTGCTCCTTGCACCAGTCCCCCTTCTTCTGGAATTCGGCAGCCACCTTGCTGTTGCATTGGGCGCAGACCTCTTCGGGGACGCCGTGCTCGTCGCACCACCAACCATCGTGGCTATGACCGGCCTTCTGCTTGTCATGGTCGTGGCCATCACCTTTATGCTCATCGCCGTCTTTGTGGCCGGGATGGTCCGCGTGATCTGTCTTGGCGACTTGCGGCGGGGCAGCGTTCTGGCCGCAGCCGACAAGGCCGTAGCACGCGGCGATCAGACAGGTCAGCAGCAGATTCTTCTTCAACAGACTCATGGACAGGTTCCTTCGAGAGAGAGGGGGGGACAGATACCAGTGTTCGGAGACTATGCCGCGTTCTTGACATCGAGATCGCTGGCTTCAAGGACTTCACCGTTGCTCAGACAGAGGCGACGAACCGCTCGTCCGGCGGCAGCCGGGTCGTGCGTGACCATGACAATCGTGCGACCTTCACGCACGAAGTTGTCAAACATCGCGAGCACGGCTTCGCGACTGTCGGGGTCGAGGTTTCCGGTCGGCTCGTCGGCGAGAATCAAGCGCGGGTTGTTGGCCAGCGTGCGAGCCAGGGCGACCCGTTGTTGCTGGCCCGTGCTCAGTTCGCTCGGCTTATGATCGATGCGGTTGCCGAGTCCGACTTGTTCCAAGAGCGCGACGGCTCGGCCGCGCTGCTCGGTCTCGCTGACGCCGTTCAGGAACAGCGGGACTTGGACGTTCTCCAATGCCGTGAGGTACGGCACAAGGTTGAACGTCTGAAACACGAAGCCGATGCGCTCTCTCCGACGCCGTGTCCGTTCTGCGATCGGCAGGTCGTACAGCGACTCGCCCTCGAAGAGGACTTTGCCGCTGTCGGGCGACAGCATGCCGCCGAGCATCGACAGCAATGTTGTCTTGCCACTGCCACTGGGACCGACGACGGCCACGTACTCGCCGAGCCCGATGTCGAGCGACCCGGCTTTGAAGGCAACAACCTCTTGGTGCCGCCGACGGTAAACCTTGGTGATGTCCTGAAGATGGAACATGACGCTAAACCTCCTGGAAGCAGCAGCACGGATCGAGCTTCGCCGCTGAACGGGCCGGCCACAGTGCGGCCAGCGTGGTGATGACGAGTGCCGCCCCAGTGGCAAGCACGATCAGATCGGGCAGCGGTTTGACGGCGACGCCGGCCCATTGCGTGCCGAGCACCATCGCCACGGCCAGGCCGAGCACGCTGCCGCCAACCGCTCCGACGATGCCGAGCACCCACGCTTTCAGCAGAAACATCCGGGTGACGAGACCTGGCGTCGCACCGAGTGCCATCAGCGTGCCGATTTCACGGCGACGTTCGCGCACGTTCGACGAAATCGTGCTCGCGACGCTGGCTCCTCCGACGATCACCAGAATGCTCAAGACGAAGAGGGACATTTGGCCCATCAGGCGATTGATGCCCACTTGCGTCGAGACCACTTGCGAAATGGTCACGACCTTCGCATCGGGCAGCAGTTCGGCCAGCTTGGGGACGAGTCCACCGGCCGCGTCCTCACAACAACCCATGACTTCAATCGCGTTGACGACCTCGCCTGCGTTGGTCAGCCGTTGAACCGTGTGCAAGTGTGCGAAGACGCGCGAGTCGTCGACCGTGCCGGTGCGTGGCAGCACGGCTAACACTTGCAGCTTTTCGCCAAGCAGTTCGACCGATTGGCCTGGCTTCAATGCGGAGAACTCTGCCACGTCTGCTCCGATGACCGCCTCGTTGCCCTTCAGCTGGTCGATGGTCCGTTCGCTGGCGAGCGTTTCCGGGGCGGCGTCATACGTCTTCGGGCCGCACGCGGCTTTCTTGCAGCCTTCATGCTTGTTGATGAACAGCGACACCGATTGCCAAGCCGCCTTCGCTTGGAACTCGCTTTGCGGCAGAATGCCGGTCAGCGTCACGTCGCGATTCGCAACCTTCGCACTCACGCACAGTTTGGGGGACAGACGCTCAACGCCCGGCAGGTTCTCTAACAGGATGCTGGAAACATGCGATTCCGGCAGCGTCCGTTCGGTGAGGTCGGCCGAGTAGTAGTCCTGCAACGTGGCGTCCTTCGGCAGCACGAGCACGTTCGCGCCGAGGGATTGCAGTTGCTGCCCGACTTCGCGTTCCGAGAACACGGTGACGTGACGAATCGCGACCAGCGCGGTGACGCCCAGCAAGATGGTCAGCGTACTGGTGAGCATGGCCGAAGGCCGCTCCGACAGTTCGCGCCAAACGAGGGTTCTGAGATTCATGGGTTCTTCCTTGAGGGGAATGCGAGCACCCTATCCGTGCGCTCGACGATCAGTTTCTGCGAGTGCCCGTGGGTGGAGTCGCCGTCCGTGGTGCGGGGGCGTGCTGATGATGTTTACAGTTCGGGTCGTCGCAGCATTTCCCGGCCTTGGCGAGGGCTGCGGCAATCTCGTCCTTCGATGCGACGGCGTCGAACTTCCCAACCATCACGCCCGGCGGAGCCAGCAAGACGGTATGGGTGGGCATGGCCTTTGAGTCGATCTGCATTTGGCCAATGAACTTGGCTTCTTGCGGATCGGCCGCCGACATGCTGGCGGTAACAATGCGGTCCTTGAAGTGGGGATCGCTCTGGAAATCCTTGATCGCGACCGGGGCAGGAGCCTTCGCCGAACCTTGCACGGTGACAAGGACAAGTTTGTTCTCCTGTAGGTTTTTCATCGCGAACATCATCGTCGGCGTGACGAATGCTTCGCTCAGTTTCTCGGCAGTCACCTTCTGCGCAAACACGCCGGTCATGGCTCCGTTCGGTGCCAGAGCGATGATCATGGGCATCGGAGCGCGGCTCACGTCGTACTTGGCCACGAGCGCTTGCTCAACAGGATTGCCGACCTGAACGTAGGCCGTGACTGCCTGCTCCGACTTGTCCGCAAGCGATTCTTTCAGGATGGCGGCCATCGCGTTCGACGCAGCATCCTTCTGTTTGTAGAACATCAAGAACGCGTATTTGCCGTCCTGTACCGCTTGATGAATCACCGCCTGCGTCCCGGTAGCGGGAGGCTGCTTGGGTTGTTGGGCCATTGCAGACCCGCTGAGATTCGTGCCAGCCATTGCCAGCATGGTCGCCCACAGAATTCCATTTCTCATTCGTCGTTCCTCCAGACGGAAAAGGGCTGTCCAGTCGATCCCACCAATTCCGGTTCGGCGGGAGTTTGCTTGTGATGCTCCAATCGCTCGTGACGAGCAACCGGAGCGTTGAAGAGCAAATAGAGGACTCGCAATACGAGCAGCGACATGATCATCGCGCCGATAACGCCGCCAATGACGACCGTGGCCAAGGGACGCTGGACTTCCGCGCCCATGCCTTCACTGAAGGCCATCGGCAGGAATCCCAGGCTGGCGACGAGGGTCGTCATCAGTACCGGGCGGAGACGGGTGATCGCCGCCTGTGTGACCGCCTCGTCGAGGGGCAGCCCCTTTTGTCGAAGCTGCCGGATGTAAGAGACGAGGATCATGTCGTCGAGCACGGCCACGCCGGACATGGCGATGAAGCCGATGCCCGCCGAGATCGAAAACGGCATGTCGCGCAACCACAGAGCGAAGATGCCGCCGACCCAGGCGAATGGAATTCCGGTAAACACCCGCAAAGCATCCACGATGTTGTGGTATGTCATGTAGAGCAGGATGAAGATCAACACCAGGGCCAAAGGAACGACGATCATCAGCCGCGTTTGTGCCCGTTGCAGATTCTCGAATTGTCCCCCGTACTCCACCCGATACCGTGCGGACGGCAAGGCAACTTTTTCTGCAATCTTTGCCTGAGCTTCCGCAACGAAGCTCCCCAGGTCGCGTCCGCGCACGTTGGCCGTAATCGTGATTCGTCGCTGACCCCATTCTCGCGTGATCGTGGACGGCCCCTCGGCAATCTCCACCGAGGCAAGTCGCGAGAGCGGAATCCGCTCGCCTTTGGGCGTGGAAATCAGCAGGTCACCGACCGACTGAGGACTTTCTCGAAACTGCTCTGGAAGTCGAACGATCAGCGGGAACCGCAACTGCCCCTCCACGATCTCGCCGATGGGTTTGCTGCCAATCGATTCCACGAGGTCAAGCACTTCCTGGGCCGAAACACCATACCGAGCGATCTGATCCTGGTTCACCTTGATCTGCAACATCGGCTGGCCTGTGACTTGCTCCACGGCCACGTCGGCGGCTCCATCAATGGAGTTGAGGACGCGCTCGATCTCCTGTGCTTTGCTGACGAGGACCGTGAAATCGTCGCCGAACAGCTTCACTCCAAGATCAGCCCGGACGCCGGAGACCATTTCGTTGATTCGCATCTCGATCGGCTGTGAATAGGCGAGCCGTTGCCCCGGCATGTCTCGCAGTGCTTTGTCGATGAGATCTGTCAGCTCCGCTTGAGTCGTCGCTTTCTTCCACTGCGAACGCGGTTTGAGCGTGATGAACGTATCCGTCAGTTCGACACCCATCGGGTCGGTGGCGACCTCCGCCGTGCCAACACGGCTCCAGATGTTTTCAACTTCGTCGGGGAACGTCGACAAGATGACCTTTTCCATCTCGGTGTTGTAACGCACGGATTCGCTGAGATCGGTTCCGGCCAATCGGACGACTCCGATGGCGATGGCTCCTTCCGAAAGGCGTGGCACGAACTCGGAACCCAGGTTGGGAGCGATCATCCCGAACGCCAAGATCAGCACGCTGGCGGCGAAGCCCATCACGGCCAGCTTGTGGTGCATCGCGAACTGCAGGATCGGGTAGTGAATCGCATGGGCCACCCGCATCAGGAACGGCTCGTGTTCCTCAACTTTCTTCGGGAGCAGCAGGCTCGCGAGCACCGGCATCAGTGTCAGCGACAAAACCATCGATCCCATCAGGGCGAAGATGACCGTCAGCGCCATCGGACGGAACATTTTGCCTTCGATCCCTTCCAGCGTCAGGATCGGTAGGTAGACGATCATGATGATCAGTTCGCCGAACATCGTCGGCTTACGCACTTCCACGGCGGCGTCCCGGATGATGTCCAAACGGCGCTTACCGCTGTTGGAATCGTGAGCCAGGTGGCGCACGCAGTTCTCGATCATCACCACCGAACTGTCGACCACGAGACCGAAGTCAATGGCCCCCAGGCTCAACAGGCTGGCCGCAATGCCAAAGCGGTACATCCCCATGAAGGCGAACAGCATGGACAGCGGAATGGCCAAGGCGACGATGGCGGCAGCCCGCAGATTGCCAAGAAATGCGAACAACACCGCGATGACGAGCAACCCCCCTTCGAAGAGATTCTTGCGCACCGTGTCGATCACGTGGTCCACGAGTTGCGTGCGGTCGTAGACCGGCTTGACCTGGACATTCGGAGGCAAGTTGGCCTCCAAAGTTTTTAGTTTGTCCTTCATCGCCCAGGTGACTTCGTGGCTGTTTTCACCCATCAACATGAAGCCCAGGCCGAGAACGACTTCCCCTTGGCCATTGGCCGTGACGGCTCCACGACGAATTTCGTGGCCAATGACCACGTCGCCGACATCCGAAATCCGGATGGGCACGCCATCCTTGGCATCAATGACGATCTGCCGGATCTGTTCGATGTTCGTCGTGCGCCCGAGCCCTTGTACGAGCAGCATGCCGCTCGGCTGGCTGATGTTGCCGCCGCCGACATTAAAGTTGTTCTTCTGGACGGCCTGGACCACCTGATCGAACGTCAGCCCATGCTTGATGATGTGGTCGGGGTTGAGGCGGATCTGGTACTGCTTTACAAAACCACCCCAACTATTGATTTCCGCCGTGCCAGGCACGGTTTTCATGGGCGGTTTGACAACCCAATCGTGGATCGTGCGAAGTTCCGTGACGTCTGTTCCCTGCCCCGTCACGACGTAGTGAAACACTTCGCCGAGACCGGTCGCGACCGGCCCCATCTTCGGTCGCTCGATCCCGTGCGGCATTTCGACCGAGCCCAACCGTTCGTTGATCAGTTGGCGGGCAAAGTAGATGTCCACGCCGTCTTTGAAGACGACCACCACCTGCGACAGTCCGAATTTCGAGATGGAACGAAGCTGCTCCAGGTCGGGCAGGCCGCTGATTGCCTGCTCGATGGGGAAGGTGATCTGCCGTTCGACCTCTTCGGGGCTGAGTGCCGGCGCAACCGTATTGATCTGCACCTGTACCGGCGTGGTGTCCGGGAAGGCGTCGATGTCGAGATGTTGCAGCGCGAACACGCCTACAACACCCGCAGCCAAAACGCTCAGGATGACCAGCACACGGTTGTGCAGCGAGAAGTCGATGACGCGATTGAGGAAGTCCATTTCGGGTCGCAGCCCCTTCGCTTAGTGTTCGTGACAGCCGCAACCCGCACCGAGGTTGCTGCGAAGGAGTTGGGCCAGCAAGACATTGCTGCCCCTAGAAGCGATCACTTCGCCCGGCAACACGCCGGCCAGAAGCTCGACGTACTGCCCGTCCCGTGCTCCCAGACGGACCTGCCGCACGTGGAAGAACTTGGGCGAGCCCTCGTCGAAGTAGTTCTTATCTCGCACAAAAACGAAGGACGCGTCGGGCGTCGATTGCACGGCGTCACGCGGCACCACGATGGCGTTGGGCTCTTCGCGGAGAACGATCCGACCTGCGCCAAACGTCTTGTCTTGGAGCGACCCATCCTCGTTCGCGATAATAACTCGCACCTGCATCGTGCGGGTCTGCTCATCGACGGCAGGACTGATCCACGAAACCTGGCCTGCGACGTCATGGCCGCCATTGTCGGAGTGAAACTTGACCGTTTGGCCGCGACGAACATGCCGGGCATCCTCCTGACGCACATTGAGAATCAACCACATTCGTCGGGGATCACTGACGGTGAACAGCGTCTGCGACGTATCAACGACCTCCCCTGCCACGACCTGTGATGCCACCAGCACGCCGTCATAAGTGGCGCGCACGGGGATCAGGTTTGCCGTTTTCGTGCCCGCGGGAAGCGACGCGAAAGCATTCTTCGGCACTCCGAGAAACCGTAGTTCGTCAGCGAGGGCCCGAGGAGCGTGATCTTCCAGTCCTTCCGGCAGGTCAAAGCCCAAGTTTGCGAGCGATTGGCGAGTGGCAATAAGCGCAACCTCAGCCTCTTGCAGTGCGGACTCGGCCTCGATCAAAGCCTTTTGAGGCAGTGCCCCGTTGGTCGCGATCGGCCGCAGGCGCTCGACGGTAGTCTTTCGCAGTTGATGCTGGACCACGGCCTGCAGAAACTGTGATTTGGCTTGTCCCACCTGGGAAGCATCAACCAAAGCCAGGATGTCGCCCGCGACAATCTCGTCCCCCACCGTTTTGAAGACGGCCGCCACGCTGCCGGGAACCCGCGTCGAGAGGTGCCCCACGCGGGTCGGGTCGAACATCAACTCGCCGTTAGCGGTGATCACATCCAACATAGGTCGCTCTTGGACCACGTCCACGTCGATGCCGGCCTTGGTGACGCTCTCGGCGGACGAGAATTGCACGCGACTGGTGTGCATCGAATTGCGGCTGTTGTTCTCCGGTCGAGCAAGCAGCGCGATCGCCTGTGCCGTGTTGTACTTCGGCAGCTGCGGTTCTCCTTTCACCTGTGCGAGTTCCGGGTGATGAATCACGCATTCGGCGACTCCGTGCTCCCTGCAAAAGCCCTTCGGCTTCAGTTTGGGCAGCAGCTCGGTGCGACATTCAATGCACGAGGATTCCGGGACCAGGTGTTCCGCGCACCAATCGTCCACAGTGGCGGTGGCTGTCCCCATTAGGACGGACATCTTCGGCAGCTTCCATTCCGTGCGATGCCCAACGTACATCACGCCGCCGAGAACCGAGAACACGACCAGATTCGGAACAACATTGAGGGCCGCGACCCACCAGGGACGCCTGGGCTTCGCGACCAGCGGCGATTCAATAGGCTCAGACGCGGCTACCGGACGCACCGGGGCCGTTGCAGTTGCTGTCATTCGACTCTCCCATGACCGAAGCGTGATCCCTCGATCTGCTCTCACGCGAGCGGGCGCTGCTCGTGAAGCAAGATCTAAGGCGTGGCGAAACCAAGTCGTGTGAGGACAGTCGAAAGAGACCATCAACTCACGACGACAACGCCGGAGAGAGAGGCTGCTCTAGCAGCGAATAACGACCGTGGAAATGACGGTCAGCGCGAAATCCGGGGCCACAGGTGGTTCGAACCAGCGCAGGTGTGGCGAACGCGCGGCTACTGCGTCGCTGCCGACCAAGGAAGGCAGCCAAGCGACGAGGAGAGAATACCGCTCGATGGAATCATTGATCGTGCAACGAGCGATGGTGGTGGGCTGGCTGGAAGAAACCATAAGCGGGATGTGCGTACATCCACAAGGATCACCAGCGACAGAGCTTTTGGCATCTGGCTCCGTTGATTCTTCTTCGCAATGCTCGCAGCACTTCTCAGAAACCGCGTCGCGGGCATGCTCATCACAGCGGGCTTCGGGCACCCCTTCGCTGTGATTTTGACAGCAGGTGCAGGATTCCGGCCCCGCATCAATGCAGCAGTATGAGCCATCGTTGCTGATGCATAAATGCAACGATCCGCAAGTCCCCGCAAGGAGTTGCGTCGCCATCAGCATCAGGATGAGCAACGATTTGGCCATCAGAACTTCCGTCCGGTCACAATCTCCACAATCTATCGATTTTATCGACCAATGCTCATGCCGTCCATGACAAATTCGACGGTTTGATTCAAGTCGCCGAGGTCGCACGCGTTAGACGCATAGCGTTAACAGGCTGTGCCGCCTGGAATCCGTCCAGCGACCTTCAGCAGGTCCGCTTTCACGTAGACGATCTGGTGCTCGCGGTGCCAGTCGCTGGGGAAGAAATTCTTCAGGCGATTCGCCTGGAACCGGACGGGACAGTCGATGAAGCGATTCTGGTCGGCGCGGGTGTAGTACCAGAACGAGTTGCTGTTCCAGAAGCTGACGTGTGTCGGGTCTTGGAACGCGCCGCGGCCGTCGGTGCTGGGGGTCTGCGACAGCAGCCAGCCCTGCGGGGCCAGGCAGCGATGGAGTTCCTTCATCGTGTGAATCGGGTCGCGGAGGTGCTCGAGGGCGTCGTGCGCCCGGAAGACGCCGACCTCACCATCGCCGAATGGCCAGCGATTGTTGAGGTCGGCAGCGATCCGGCCACCGTGCAGATCGACGGACTCGTAGCCGGGGGCGGGATTGATCCCACCACAGAGGTCGATCTTCCGCAGGCCGGTCTCGTCACACCAGCGTTCGACGAGCGGATAGATGTACCGGTCGTGGAGGGCCAGCGTCTCGGTCTGGATGAATCCGTTCTGCTCGCCCCGACAGGTGTTGCCGGCATGGACGTGGTAGACGTACAGGCAACGGTCGATGTGCTTCACGCGACCGTGGATGAAGGTCCGGCAGAGGATGTCCTGATCGTCGAGGACCGCCCGTGACGGATCGTGGCCGCCGATCCGCCGGTAGAAATCGGCGCGCCAGGCCCGAACGTGGTTCGGCGCGAACCAAATCTTGGAGAACGACGCGGGGGACGGATCGAACGCCACGCACTCCCACTGGGGTTGACCATCCCAAGTGAAGAGCCGATACCGCCATCCGTACTTCTCGTCATAGCGCCACGGCTTGCCGTCGTTGATCTCGCAGCAGTTCGAATAGGCGAAGTCGATCCTCGGGTCAGCGAACGCTGCCACAAGTTCCGCCACGCAATCCGGCGTCAATTCGTCGTCGTGGTCGACCTCAACCAGCACGTCGCCCCGGCAGGCCAGGCAAGCGAACCGTTTCAGTTCGCCAATGTTCTGCGTCTGGCCTTCATAGGGGACGATCCGTGCCTGCGGGAGATCGACGCGGACCGCGCCGGCGTCGCCGTTGGGGACGATGACCCACTCGAACTCGACGCAGGTCTGCCGCGCGACGGAGCGGGCCAGCCGGTCGAGGAACTGCGTGTTGTGCGTGGGGGTGAACAGCGAGATCAGCACTTCGATTGGTCCCAGAAGGCGTTGTTGCGAAGCATCTGGTCGCGGGTCTTGCGGGGGAACCGAACGCCACGGCTCCCCGCCCGAACTCCACTGACCGTGACGATGACGAATGGCGGCAAGTCGCCCGTGATCCGAACCGTGACCGTATCGCCGGTGATGTCAGCACCGATCGTTGCCGGCATCGGCGCGGTCACGGAGATCACGTCGAGGCTCTCCGGCTCGCAGATGCCGATGAACACGGGGTCGAGCCGGGCCGTGGTCACGGGGCCGGTGACCGGCACGCGGACCACGTCCTCGAACCGCACGTCGGGCGACTCGACGCAGAACAACGCGACGAAATCGTCCTGGTGGGGAACGATGGCCATCTTCATGCCGGGCGCGCCTTGCGGCCCCTGCGGGCCTTGTGTCCCGAACCCCATCGGGCCTTGGGTTCCTTGCGGACCTTGAGCGCCCTGCATCCCCGGCATTCCGGGTGTGCCTTGCGGGCCTTGGGTTCCCTGACTGCCGAACCCCATTGGTCCTTGTGCGCCCTGTTGACCTTGCGGTCCCTGCATACCGGGCATCCCCGGAGCGCCCTGGGGGCCTTGTGATCCGCTGCCTTGGCTGCCGGGAATGCCTTGTGAACCTTGGCTCCCTTGCGGACCTTGAGTTCCGGGGGAGCCGGGTGCGCCTTGAGGCCCCTGCGTGCCCGTGCCTTGGGAACCGGGAACTCCCTGTGGTCCCTGCGATCCTTGGGGGCCTTGGGGGCCTTGAGAACCAGTCCCTTGCGAACCGGGTGCGCCCTGCGGGCCTGGAGTCCCCTGTGGTCCTTGTGAACCGTTCCCCTGGCTGCCTTGGGCGCCCTGCGGTCCCTGCATCCCTTGCGGACCTTGAGCACCTTGTGGTCCCTGGCTTCCGGTTCCTTGAGAACCTGGCGCACCTTGTGGCCCCTGAGCTCCTTGGGGGCCTTGGCTGCCGGAACCTTGAGAGCCGGTTGCTCCCTGAGAACCCTGAGGGCCTTGCATCCCTTGCGGCCCCTGCGAACCCGATCCCTGACTGCCTTGTGACCCTTGGCTCCCTTGAGCACCTTGCGAACCCTGTGCGCCCTGAACGCCTTGGGAACCTTGACTGCCCTGAGTTCCTTGCGAGCCTTGAGCGCCTTGCTGTCCTTGATATCCCTGTGCGCCTTGAACTCCTTGGTAGCCTTGCGATCCCTGCGCTCCTTGCGCGCCTTGATACCCCTGGTATCCCTGCGGACCCTGATAGCCTTGGTAACCTTGATATCCCTGCGGACCGGCTGGCCCCTGGTAGCCTTGGTATCCCTGATAGCCTTGATACCCTTGCGGTCCTTGGTATCCCGTCGATCCCTGGTATCCATCGACGCCCTGGTATCCCTGATATCCTTGGGCTCCCTGATCGCCTTGCGGACCTTGTTCGCCCTGCGCACCGCAGTTGTCTTTGACCCATTGGCAGTCGATGTCGAGCTGACAGTTGCTGCCGATGACGAGTCCGTTGCCCGCCAACTCGTCGTGCGCGACTTCCAGGGCCGAGCCGTTCCACCACAGGCCGCAGCCCACCGGAGCCTGGCTCCAATCGACGTTGAGAGCGCAGCCGCCGCCGGCCGTCAGGCCATCGCCCGCGAGGTCGGACGGGTTCACTTCGACGGCGTCGCCGCTGCCGAGCCGTAAGCCGCAGCCGACCGCCACATCGATGGCGCAGCCGTTACCGATGACGAGTCCCCGCCCCGCAATCTCATCATGGGCGACTTCGAGTGCCGAGCCGTTCCACCAGACGCCGCAGCCAACAGGCAACTGGCTCCAATCGACGTTCAACGCGCAGCCGCCACCGGCCACGAGACCGTTGCCCGCGATATCGGCGGGGTTGACCTCGATGGCATCGCCGGAACCGAATCGCAGCCCGCACCCGACCGACACGTCGATGGCGCAACCACTGCCAATCACGAGACCGCGACCGGCCAACTCGTCATGGGCGACTTCCAGTTGATCGCCGTTCCACCACAGGCCGCATCCGGCGACGACGCAGTTCGTCTTGATCCAACTGCAGTCCACGTCGAGCGCGCAGTTGTTTCCGATGACGAGGCCGTTCCCCGCCAGTTCATCATGCGCGACTTCCAACTGATCGCCATTCCACCACAGACCGCAGCCCGTGGTGATGCAGTTCGTCTTGATCCATTCGCAGTCGACGTCCAGAGCGCAGTTGCTGCCAATCACCAGCCCGTTGCCGGCCAACTCATCATGGGCCACCTCAAGCTGATCCCCGTTCCACCAGATGCCGCAACCGGGAGTGATGCAATCCCGAATCGTCTGGCAGTCGATGCAATTGGTTTTGATCCAGTTGCAATCCACGTCGAGGGCGCAATTGTCCCCGATGACGAGCCCGTCCCCAGCCAGTTCGTCATGCGCGACTTCGAGTTGATCCCCATTCCACCACAGACCGCACCCCGGCTTCACGCACTCCGTCTTGATCCAGTTGCAGTCGACATCAATGGCGCAGAAGTCCCCGATGACCAAGCCGTTGCCGGCGAGTTCGTCGTGGGCGACTTCCAGCTCGTCGCCGTTCCACCACAGACCACAGCCGGGCTTCACGCACTCGGTCTTGATCCAATTGCAGTCGACATCGATCTCGCAGTTGTCCCCGATGACGAGACCATCACCGGCCAGTTCGTCGTGGGCGACCTCGACCTTGCCGCCGTTGATCCAGATGCCGCA
>JBGATC010000032.1:0-75549 GCA_044229335.1 Planctomycetaceae bacterium
GACGTTCGCCTGGCTGGGGAATTATCGACGCCTCGTCACCCGCTACGACCGCAACCCCAACCACTTCCTCGCCTTCGTCATCCTCGCCTGCGTTCACCGACTGTTACACAGGCTTTCCCCGTTATGAAACTGGCTCTAGCCACCTTTGCTGCTGCCCTCCGTGAACATCCTGAGTTGATCGAATGGTACATCAAGCAAAAAGAGGATTCGGGAGGGCAGGCCGTCAGCGTCAGCAATGAAAAAGTAGCCGCATCCGAAGACTTCTACATACGCCAATTCGGGGACCTGATCCGTAAGCTCGAGTCCGACACGGGATTTTACAATCACGGCCCGGACACTTTTGAAGAGTGTCGTGCGAGGATCATGTTCCTCAAGGACGAGATTGAAAATCGGGATGGTTATCGGATCTTCTATCAGAACCAGGAGCCGATTCAGCGAGAAAGCGACGTCCAGATCCTTTTCCAGTTGACGTGGTATGCCTCAGTATCGGATTTCAACCGCGAGGTCAACAATGGCCGTGGTCCAGTCGACTTCAAAGTCTCTCGCGGAGACGGGGATAAGACAATCGTTGAGTTCAAGCTGGCGAAGAATTCCAAGCTACGACACGGTTTAGAAAAGCAGGTCGGAATTTACCAAGCAGCCAATCGCACAAACCGCTCGTTCAAGGTGATCTTCTATTTTAGTGCCGTAGAATTGGCCAAGGTCGAGGCAATATTGAAGGACTTGCAGCTCGAAGGCGATGATACGATCATCTTGATTGACTGCCGGCGCGACAACAAGCCGTCGGCATCGAATGCGTAGAAAAATGCTTTTGACGGACGCCGTCGATTGGCTTAATAGTGACCTCTTAAACCGACTCGACCTGACGCGCGAAATCGAAGGAATGATCCGCTCGACAATTTTCCACGTTGTCGTTCATACGGTAGTGACCTGCCATTTAACTGACTGGGTGCGATCTCAAGGAAGAGGAAGCAGCAATGAACTTATGGCCGATCAGCATCAAAGTCGCCGACGAAGTTCACATCCACTTCGCGGATGGTAGACAGAAACTTCCGTCGTCGGTGCGGATCGTCATCGACCGCCTGCAGACACTGCTTAAGGCCCACAGCCTGAGTCCGGCCCAGCTATTGCGGTTCATTCCCCCGGAATGGGACTGGAATCTTGCGACACTCGCCGATGCCAAGGAGCTTGCCGCCGCATTGGGAGTGAAACAGCTGGCTTGGTTTGCAGAAACTTTCTACGTCGAACCGGGTTGGGTGTATGGCTCGAGCGAAACCGCCACACGCTACCTGTGGGGCTCCAAGCAACCCAGGCAACTTTTCGACCGGCTGACATCCGAAGGATGGACCAATCGCGATTTGCGGATGGTCATTCTGGCTGAGGACTACGGCGGCGGCAACGGACCCCTCGGACGTTATGCCATCGCCTTCTCAGCCGTGGCAGCCGAATTCGACAATGGGGAATCCGAACTGCGTCAGTACGCCCTATTCGAGCCTCCGTGGACGTGGAGCCACTGGCCGTGTCGACTCGACACAAAGGCTGTCGCCCGCTGGTACGCGATGTCAATCGGTCGCTTTCAACAGATCCCCATCGTTCCGATCTCACGCTCGCAATTCGAACTTATGGCCGCGAGGACCAGCCCACTAGCAGAGTTTGTACCGGATCACTCGGGAGGCTTTGATGGGTTCGAAGATCGAGTTATGCGGCCGAAAGACTGGTCGGATGGGGAAAGCTGCTGTGCCATCGAATCTGCCGAACTCCCTGATGTGCTTGAGTACCTTTCTCAAGCCCTAGCGTCACCCTAACCGACGGATGGCTGGGGCGTTCCGCGTAGCGGAAGCCACCGGAGGACCTGTGGCCGAGTGGGACGGGGGCTCGACAGGACGTTGCGTCTGTCTGTTTTTGGATGGTCGCGTGGCTGGCGTGAGGCGTTATTGTCCGGCAGTTTCGACCAAGGCGGGCAAACGAACCGTGATGGCGGTGCCTTCATCGAGTTGGCTCTCGATGGTGATGGTCCCTTGATGGCCGCGAACGACGGCCTGGCAGATTGAGAGGCCGAGTCCGCTGCCGCCGTCGGCTCGGGAACGGGCGGCGTCGACGCGGTAGAAGCGATCAAAGACGTGCGGCAAACTCTCGGCCGGAATGCCGATCCCGGTGTCCCGCACGCACAGGACCGCTTCGTTCCCTTCGAGCAGCAGGGTGACGAGCACGGACCCATTCGGCTTGTTGTAGCGAATGGCGTTGCCGAGCAGATTCGTCACCAGTTGCACGAGTTGATGGCGATTCCCGCAGACAGTCACCGCCGCGAGTTCGGCTTCCAACTCGATGGTCCGTTCCTCGGCGAGCGGCCGCAGCAGATCGACGGTTTCCTGCACGACCTCAGCCAGTGCGACCGGTTCCCGGTCTTCCACAATTGTGCTGACATCATGCCGGGCCAGTGCCAGCAATTGATCGACGAGATTCCGCATCCGCAGTGCGGCCATGCGGCAGGATGTCAGTGCGTTGCGGTAATCTTCCGGTTGCCGGGGGCGCGATAACGCTAATTGCGTCTGTGCGAGAACCACCGCGAGCGGTGTGCGCAACTCGTGGGAGGCATCGGCTGTGAAGCGGGTCTGCTGTTCGAAGGATTGCTGCAAGCGGTCAAAGGTGGCGTTCAACACATGGGCGAGGTCGGCGAGCTCGCGATCGTAGCTGTCGGCTTCGACACGGGCGCTGAAATTGTCCGCCGAGATGCTCGCCGCCGCGTTCGACATCCGCGTCAGCGGGTTCAAGGAGCGTTGTGTCAACCAGCCACCACCCAGCACGCCGGCTGCGAGCACACCCAGTCCCAGCAGGAGACGACGCAACCGCCCCTGGTGCTGGTCATCAAGCTCCGGTCCGAGTGAACGACCCACGAGGACATTCGTGAAAAACCGGGAGACAAACACGATCTCACGACGACCGTCGCGCTCGCGCACGATGCGCACGGGGAGTCCGTCTTCTCCCATCTTCAAATCGGGATATTCCGTCGGCGGGGCGTTCGGCGATTGTTCCATCACCTGGCCGTTCCCCGCCCAGACGATGTAGTACAGCTGGGCGTCCTCCGGGCGTTTCGCGTGATGCAACAGCTCGTTGGGCATTTCGAGCGATGGGGGAGGGCTGTCGCGACGCGAATCATTCGGACGACCCTCATCGTTACGACGATCACCCGGCCGACGATCCCGCGGCTCGTTGCGTGGTCCATCGGGTCTGCGCGGTTCGGTCATCGATTCCGTGATGGAATCGACAGGGACTGCCGGCACAGGAGGACGCAGATCCGCAGTCACCATCGGCAACGCGATCTCGGCAGGCAACTGAGTTTCATTGTCAGTGAATGGCTCTCTCGGCTCCGGACGGGGCGAGCGGATGGGGACTTCGCCCGGATTCTGCGGACGAAATCCCGGGGGAGGCCAGCGAAAGTTCGGCATCGGAAACAGGCGACGCATGCGGATCGCGATCACTTCGGCCGTGCGATCGAGCTCGGCATCGACGGTCTGAATCCGGGTCCGCCAGGACAGAATATCGACTGCGCCGCCGAACAGGACAAGCATCGCCAGCAGCACCAGTGCGTGCCAGGCCTGTAAGCGCCAGCGCAGTGACCTAATCATTGATCAGGTATCCCTGCCCCCGCCGGGTCACAATCACGTCGTGACCCAGCTTGCGGCGAATGTTGGAAACATGCACATCGAGCAGATTGGACAGACTGTCTTCAGCCTCATCGAACAGATGTTCGTACAGCCGCGTTCGTGTGACAACTTCTCCCCGATGCAGCGCCAGGTATTCGACGAGCGAAAATTCGGTCGCGGTGAGGTGCACCGGGCCATCCGCGCGACGGACTTCCTTGGCAGCGGTATCGACCGACAGCTCGCCGATTTCAATCACCGGATGGACGACTCCGACCGAGCGTCGGATCAGGGCCCGCACCCGGGCTGCCAGTTCATCGAGATCGAACGGCTTCACAAGATAATCGTCCGCGCCACTGTCGAGCCCGCGGATCCGGTCGGTAATCTGGTCGCGGGCCGTCAGCATCAGGACTGGAGTTTTCTTCGACCGTCGCAATTCCTGCAGGACATCCCAGCCATTCCGCTTGGGAAGCATCACATCCAGGATGACCGCATCGTAGCTCCACATCTGGGCTTTGATCAGGCCGTCATCACCGTCCTGCGCCACGTCGACGGCGTATCCGTCCTCTTGCAGGAAGGTCTGCAGCGCGCGCTGAAGGTCCAGCTCGTCTTCGATGATGAGGAGTCGCATGATAGCTCGCGGAGGCGCGGATTGAGATCGGTGCATGGAATTGTACCATAGCTGGCGGGGGAGGGGGACAGTCTACGGGGCATCGGGAGATACCAGACAATAAACGGTGAGTGCATTGCAGTATTGCAGGGGTCCCTGAATCCGCCATGAAGTTTCTGGTGATTCAATCTGTAGATTCTGAGACTTCATCCGAAGTTGAGGTCTGGTCCCGTATTGTGAACCCGGAAAAATTGACCGGTGCGCGACCGCCTGGGCCGGTGTTGAATCCACAGGTGTTGAATCACACCGTCCGTTGACGTTTCGAGTTTGACGTTCCTGAGGACCATTCGCATGACCAGACTTTGGACAACGAGCAGACTCTGGCCGACGATCGTTGTGCTGCTCTGTGTCCTCTCGTCGCGCATCGACGCTGAGGAGTGGTCACGTTTCCGCGGTCCGAACGGTAGCGGGATTGCTCCAGCGGGTAACAAGGTCCCCACCGAATGGAGTGACACGAAAAACCTGGCGTGGAAAGTGGCACTCCCTGGTCCCGGATCGTCCAGCCCGATCATCGTCCAGGACCGCATCTTTGTGACGTGCTACACCGGGTATGGTGTGGATGGTGGCGGGAGCGGGGCTCTCGCCGATTTGAAGCGGCATCTCTTCTGCTTTGATGTTGCCACCGGCAAAGAACTCTGGTCGGTCAGTGTCCCCGGAACGGCGAACGAAGATCCCTATCGCGGATTTATTGCCGAGCATGGTTATGCCAGCAGTTCGCCCGTCAGCGATGGCCAGCGGGTCTTCGTCTTTTACGGGAAGGCCGGAGTCTTTGCGTACGACCTCAATGGGAAAGAGCTCTGGAAGGCCAGTGTCGGCACTCAGTCAGGGCCGCAGCGCTGGGGCTCGGGAGCGAGTCCGATCCTGGTCGGCAGTAACGTCGTCGTCAACGCGAGCGAAGAAAGCCAGTCACTCGTTGCACTCGACCAGTCGACGGGGAAAGAAACCTGGCGGGCGAAAGCCGAAGGCTTGGGGAGCACCTGGGGAACGCCAATCGTGTTGGGAGACGGTGATACCGCAGAAGTCGTCCTCGGCGTTCCTTATGAAGTCTGGGGGTTGAACGCTAAATCTGGCAAGCTTCGCTGGTTTGCTGCCGCGCTCGATGAGCAGTCGTATTGTTCCAGTGTCGTGACCGATGGCCGTGTGATTTATGGTGTCGAAGGGCGTGGCGGTCAGGGGTTCGCACTCAAGGCGGGTGGGAAAGACGACGTCACGGCAACGAATATGCTCTGGAAGTCCCGTGCTCAGGGACGGATCGTCTCCCCGGTCCTGTACGAAGGGCGGTTGTATGCCTTCAGTCGCGGGACTGTGCAATGTCTCGATGCGGAATCCGGGAAGCAGATTTATCAATCGCGGCTGCCGCGGAGCGATGCTGCGCCGGAACCGCGTGGCGGTGCCGGTGGCGGACCGGGTGGTCGCGGAGGTACCGGTGGTCAGGATTATGGTTCGCCAATCGTGGCGGATGGCAAGTTGTACTACACGGACCGCAGTGGTGTGACACACGTGCTGCAGACCGGACCCGAATTCAAACTCCTGGCACAAAACAGCCTGCAGAGTGACCAAAGTCGACACAACGGCACACCCGCGGTGGCAGGCGGGCGGCTGTTCATTCGGTCGGATAGTTCACTCTACGCCATTGCTGAATCAGCAAAACCGACAAAATAGTCCTCCGCCAACCGTAGTCCCCATGGCCTGCGGCGATCCCCACACCAAAAGGTCTCCCATGTTCGATGTGTCGCGGGTCTTGTCCCGAAGAAACTGGTTGCGGACGAGTGCCGCCCTGGCGGCGTCCTACTCGGTACGCGGGCTGTATGCTGAGGAACTGCTGCGGACGCCGAAGCAGACCGAAGGGCCGTTCTATCCCGACAAGCTGCCACTCGATACGGACAACGATCTGCTCGTGCTCAACGACAGCCTCACCCCGGCAGTCGGTGAAGTGACTTATCTGAGCGGAAAGATTCTGGATCTGCGCGGCGAACCGCTTCGCAACGCCGTCGTCGAGATCTGGCAGTGTGATCAGCACGGGGCGTACCTGCACTCGCGCAGTGGCAATCGCGACAAGCGTGACGCCAACTTTCAGGGCTTCGGTCGGTTTACCACCGGCTCGACCGGCGAGTACCTGTTCCGGACCATCAAGCCGGTCCCTTATCCGGGACGAACGCCACACATTCATTTCGCTGTGAAGGCTCCGCGGCAGGAGCGGTTCGTCACCCAATGTTACATCGCCGGTCATGCTCAGAACGAACGTGACGGAATCTTCCGGAATGTCGGCAACGAAGCCGCCCGACAAGCCGTCTCGGCGACGTTCTCCCCGCTACCCAACTCACGCATCGGGGAACTGACCGCCAAGTTCGACATCATTCTCGGAATGACCCCGCCGGAGTAACCGACTCCGTGACGATGTTCAGGAGATGCAGCAAGGCCCGCTGATGAGTCAGCGGGCCTTGTCTATTCTCGAACCGGCGAATGTTTGATGCGCATCACCTGGAGTCCGGGACTCTTTCATCTGGCGAAAGCGGACGGACCTACTTCTGCGCCTTCAACAAATCGCGAATTTCCGTCAGCAGCACTTCCTGTGGTGGGGGCGGAGGCGGAACTGCTGGGGTGGCGGCCTGCTTCTTCTGAAGAGAGTTCATCCCCTTCACCAACAGAAAGATGCAGAATGCGATGATCAGAAAATCGAACGTCGTCTGCAGGAAGTTCCCATAGTTGATCGTTGCAGCTTCCAGCACTTTTTCCGTCATTTCCCCCGGTTTGGTTGGGTCAGGAATGGGAATCTTGACTTCCGGCAACTTGAGTTTCAGGTCGGTGAACTTTACCCCCCCGATGAGATACCCGATCGGCGGCATGAGGACATCCGCCACGAGCGAGTTCACGATTTTTCCGAATGCCGCCCCCATAATCACGCCGACAGCGAGATCGACGACATTGCCCCGTTGGACGAACTGTTTGAACTCGGAAATCAGACCCATCGCTGCTCCTGACAAGAGAAGAGGTCTTGAATAATCAATCGGGAAACCGGCCGGATTCATCCACCTTCAAGCTGGCCTGCAGGCGTTCGAGGGCGAGGGTTTCGGCCTCGACGTTGATGTTGCTGCGTTCCAGCATGCCCGAGCGAATTTGCACGGTCGAGCTTTTGGTACCTTGTGACAGCAATTTGCAGTGGGCCCCGGTTTCCGGCGTCGTGCGGTAGCATCCGCTGGCATGCAGTCGCAAGGCGGCATCGTCCAGGAAAGAGACGACCTCGATTTGTCCCACGACTTTCGATTCTCCATCCCCATCCTCCGAGGCATGCATCGATCCGTTTGACTGGAACGTGATCCGTTGAGTCGTTTCAGGGATCACGACCGTAGGAACCAGGGGTGCGAATCCGCGGGGAGTCAACAATCCCAGCCGACCTTCCGGATCGAGCGAGAAGTTCCCGTTTCGTGTGTAGAGCTGCTCGTCGTCCAACGACACGACAAACCACCCCGGTCCGCTGATCGAGAGGTCGAACGGACGCTGAGTAATCTGGAACGTTCCCTGGGTGATGTCGAGCCGCGTCCCGACCCATTCCAACTGACATTCCTCGCCGACAGCCGTCGCGGACACTGAGGGGATCTGTCGCCGGTAGCCGGGCACAGTCTGCATGAGGAGATTGGCCCGATGCACACGGACTGACCGTTCCAGGGTCTCCCGCGTGCTGCCGGGATGTTCTACCGTTATGACGGGTTTGGGCAGTCTGGCTGGCAGTGAATTCTTGAGCGGAGCAGTCGCATTCGCCTGCTTCCGGAAATTGAGCATGTCGGCGACGACACCCGGGGGGAGGTCACGCATCTGTTCGAACCAGATATCGCGCTCTTCCTGAGTCGCCTGCGGGATCATCTGCTCAATGATCTTCCGCACGGGATGTATTGCCGGTCGGGCTGGCTCTTGATCCAGTCGCTGCGGAGCGACTTCAACTTCGATGGCCGGAACCGGCGGGTCCGCCCGCCCGCTTGAGTCTGCCCCAAACCATGCGATCACAACCCACAGCCAAGCCTGCTTGCACATCGTCGACTCCTGCACCCACGCTGTCAGCGGGGGCTACGGGAGGACAGTAGCGGGAAACGCCTTTCGGAACAATCCGATTCCGGGCAACTCAGGCGTCGTAGTACATCGCAAACTCGAACGGGTGGGGCCGCTGACGCAGGGCTTCGACTTCTTTCTCGGTCTTGTACCAGATCCAGGTATCGATCACGTCTTCGGTAAAGACATCACCCCGCAGGAGGAATTCGTGGTCGCGGCGGAGAGCAGCCAGCGATTCTTCCAGAGAACGTGGCGTTTGCGGGACACCCGCCAATTCATCGGACCCCAAATCATAGAGATCTTTGTCTAGCGGACGCCCGGGATCACGCCGCTGTTGAATGCCGTCGATCGCTGCCATCAGAACCGCGGACATCGCCAGGTAGCCATTCGCTGAGGAGTCGGGGCAACGGAATTCGAACCCCTTACGCGCCTGCGACGGGGCGTGGACGGGAATCCGGATGGCGGCCGAGCGATTCCGGCTGCTGTAGGTCAGGTTGATCGGTGCTTCAAAGCCGGCAATCAGGCGTTTGTAGCTGTTGGTGGTCGGACAACAGAACGCGAGGATTGCCGGGGCATGCTGCAGAATACCGCCAATCGCGAACAAGGCCGTTTCCGACAATCCGGCATAGCCTTCCCCGGCAAACAGGTTCGTACTGTTTTTCCAGAATGAGAGATGCAGGTGCAGTCCCGAGCCGTTGTCATTCCAGAGGGGCTTCGGCATAAAGGTCGCGGTTTTGCCGTGTTTCGCCGCGACGTTTTTTACGATGTACTTGTATAGAAGGAGGTTGTCGCCCGTCTGCAGAAGCGGGGCAAACCGCATGTCGACTTCGCAATGGCCAGCGGTGGCGACTTCGTGATGCTGGGCCTCCATCTCGATCCCGCAATCCTGCAGGGTCAGCATGATTTCGGTGCGGAGGGCCTGCAGTGTGTCGGTCGGAGGAATCGGGAAATAGCCCTCTTTGAAGCGGATTTTATGCCCGGCATTCGGCGCCGCGGCCGTGGAGCCGCGGGTCCACTGCCCTTCCTGACTCTCGATGTGGTAGTAGGCTTCGTGTTCGTTCGAGTCGAAGCGGACGTGATCGAAGACAAAGAATTCCGTCTCGGGGCCAAAGTTGGCCACATCGGCGATCCCGGTCGAACGGAGATAGTTCTCCGCTTTTCGGGCAACATTGCGCGGATCTTTGGCATAGTCCTCGCGCGTAATCGGGTCCTGGATGTTGCAGGTCATGACCAGCGTCTGGGACATGAAGGGATCGACGAAGGCCGTTCCCGACTCGGGGACGACCAGCATGTCGCTTTCGTTGATCGCCTGCCAACCCCGGATCGAGGATCCGTCGAAACCGAACCCGTCGTCAAAACTTGCTGCTGTTAAAGCAGTTGCAGGAATTGTGAAGTGTTTTTGGGTGCCGGGAAAATCCATGAAGCGCAAATCAACCGCGCGGAGATCACGTTCCCGACAGAGGGCTAAGACTTCACGGGGGGTCAAACCAGCCACAGAGACGGCGCTCCGAAAAAACTGAGGGACGTTCGGCCGACGTCAACCTAAGCAAATGCGGTACCAATAAGCAAGTCGTGCCCGCAAGTTCAGCAGGCGGTTGCTCGACACTATTCCGGCGGTGTCGCAGTGACGAGGGCTGCGCGCATTTGCCGCAGTTCTTTCGGAAGCGGAAACGAGACGTGTTCTTCGCGCGTCGTAATCTCGTCCAATTCGGCTCCAAATCGCGTGCGAAGTGTTTCGATGACATCCTGGACGACGACTTCCGGAGCACTGGCTCCCGCCGTAATCAAGACGCTTTCGTTGCCGCTGAACCAGACTTCCTGCAATTCGCTCGCCCCATCTATCAGATAGGACGGCTTTCCCAGCGACTTTCCGATCTCCATCAAGCGACGACTGTTCGAACTGTTCTGACTGCCGAGCACGATCACCACATCCGCCCGCTCGGCGAGCAACGAAACCGCATCCTGGCGATTCGTGGTGGCATAGCAGATATCTTCCTTCGGGGGGCTTTCGATCTGCGGAAAGCGATCCTTCAAGGCACGGATCACCCGACCAGCTTCTTCGACACTCAGCGTCGTCTGCGTCAGAAACGCGATCTTCGCCTCCGCAGGAAACTCCAGCCCGGCCACTTCCTCCGGAGTTTCGACCAGCGTGATGCTCTCCGGGGCTTCGCCCATCGTGCCGATGACTTCGTCGTGCCCTTCGTGGCCAATCAGGACGATGTGATAGCCCGCCTCGGCATAGCGGATCGCCTCTAGATGCACTTTGGTGACCAGCGGACACGTGGCGTCGATCGTTCTTAACTGCCGTGCCCTGGCCTGGGCGCGAATTTCCGGTGACACGCCATGGGCGCTGTACAACAGGATTGCGCCGAGGGGGACTTCGTCGATCGTATTGACGAACGTGACTCCCTGCCGCGTGAAGCGTTCAACCACATACTTGTTGTGAACGATTTCGTGATAGACGAAGACCAGCGGACCGCACATGCGAATGACCTCATCGAGGCATTCGATCGCCATGTTCACCCCCGCGCAAAACCCGCGGGGATTCGCCAGTAGAATCTTCATTCCGTTTGCCCATCGCACAGACACTTCGCCATTCATCCGACCGCCCGACTGTGAGCAGCCTGGAAGTATTCTAGACGAAGTCTGGTGATTCGTCGAAGCTGCGGGCTTTCAGCGCTTGCGGACCGAGGATTGCCGACGCTGGAACGGATAGAACCAGACGCCATACGGCAGGAACCGTACAGACAGCGGAACTTCCCAGCGAACAGGATTGCCCAGCACCCAGGCATAGCGGTCGACAAGCAGATCAGCGGTCACTCCGCTCACCGCGACATCGGCCATCGTACAGGGTCGGCAGTCCAGAATGTCGATCGTGCCGACCAGCAACCCGCGTGGCAGTTCGGCTTCGTTCACACCATGTTGCCGGGCCGCGGCCCGGGCGCATGCCAGGGGCGAAGGCTTCTTGGATGTGTAGAGGTAAACCATCCCGCGCACTTGCGTCGGTTGCGAGCGAACTTCAACGGTCTTCTCGCCGCGGAGAATCAGCTCGACCCAGGGCTGCTGGATCCCCAGTGCCAGACGATTGCGGTCGATGAATTCGGGAATTCCGGTCAATTGACCGATCCTCTCTACCGTTGATGGCTGGTGTTGAAGTGACGGATTTCGTCAAGGAATGGGCTTTATGGGGTGTCCGTTCTTCGGATCGATCGACAGTTGCAGCGTTTCATCGTCGTCGGTGTAGAAGAAGAAGCCGAACATCATCTCGTGAATCGTCTGCGGACCATGTCGCACGACGACTGAGGCATCCGGATTGAACGGGTTGAATGACGAGTTGTCGTAATGGGCTACGACATCAATCTGTGTCCCCTTGGGGAAGCGTTTGGTGCCTGGCTCCCAGCGATAATTCTGCTGCCAGTCGTAATGATAGTTGGGGACGCATAACAACTGCTCGGCATCGCCCTCCGGGGGGCGGGCGGTAAAGGTCATATCCTTGCCGCGGAGATGCATATGAGCGAACATCCCGATTCCGGTGGCGTTGCACGGCAGTGTACGACTCGCCTGGACTGGATGAGCAGCGGCCCCCGCCGGGATCGCGAAACGGGATGTCGTCACTTGCAGATGATGCAGTTCTTTCCGAACCGGTTTGCGGGGATATTGAAAGCCGACCGACATCCGGTTTTTCTCCGGCTTGCCGGTCGTTGTGTAATGAATCTGCAGGCCGACGACAGAGTTGGCAGGAATCCGAAAAGCGAGACCGTCGTCGAGTGTCATCGCTGTTCCGCCAGGGACACGGCCAGTGATGAAATTGCCATCATCAAACTGCTTGCCGAGCGCGAAGTAACCTAGATTGCAGTGATGCACGGTCGCCGGGTTCGACGGAAGAATCTCCGCCGCCGAGATCCAGGTCTCTTCGCGAAACAGGTAGGGGAGCACGACATACTTGTAATCGACGAAACCGTCAGCCGGGAGTTCGTGAGTTTCCAGAGCTTTCAGGACGATGTCCGGCGTTCCAATCTCCCATTTCGTCGAGACGAATTCTCGCGCTGGTGGCGCTTCTGCCGGATCGCCCAACGGTCTCCCGGCAGCCACCCATGCTGCGACCAGACGCCGTTCCTCTGTGGAGAGTCCCCGCTCGTTGGCGAAGCGATTTTCCCGCCCGGCATACCAGGGGGGCATCCGCCGATCCGCGACGACTTCCGCGATCATTTCCGCATGGGCCGAGACTTCGTCATACGTCATTAACGCGAACGGAGCCCCGCCCCCGCTGTGGTGACAGTCCTGGCATTGCCGTTGCAGTAAGGGGAGGATGTCTCGGGAAAAGGTCGGTGTTTTGGTCAAGGTGGTTGTGGCTGGTCGCGTGATGCGACATCCATCGACCGGTGTCTCGGTGACGGTGACGGCACGCCCGGCGAGGATTTCCTCCAACGCGATCCGCAGGTCGTCACGAGTCGCCTGCGGGCGTTCGCCCCCGAGACGCAGTTCGTCATCGATCCGACCGCGATAGCGCAACCGGCGTTCCCGATCGAGCACCGCCACTTCGGGCGTTCGTTCGACCCCGAGTGCGGCCTGGCAGTTCCCTTCGATGTCTTTGACCAGCGGAAATTCGAGCTCAAATTCGATCCCTTGACGGGCAATCTCGGCGAGTTCGTCATCCGGCCCGACATTGATCGCGACGAAACGCACACCCTGCGCTCGAAACTGGGCTTCCAGTCGCTTTAACTTCGGCCACGAACGGCGGACGATCGGGCACGACGTGGTAGTGAAGATGAAGACCGTCGCCTGCGATTCGCCCAATTCACGCAGGGACCGTGGCAGATAGCGAATATCTTTGAACCGCAAGTCGGCGATCTGGTCATTGATCGCCGGCACATCGGCCGCAACCAGCGGTGAAATCAATAGTCCGTACAGACTGAATGCGATCCATCCGCGAAGGGGCAGCATCGAAATGACTCCGGCAAGATGCCCTGCAGCCGAACCTGTTTTCGTCAGTGTTGCGGACTGAATCGTGTGCTGCAAGTGGAGTGCCTTCAGGAGTATCGATGCCGCCACTTCTCTGGGACGGCTCGACACGCCCGCGGTGTCAGCTCGCTGGCGTTTTCGACGGAATCCCTGAACAATCGGCACGATCGAGCACGCGATCAGCACCGGGAGCGGTAGAGCATGGATTTACGGTATATCCTCGGATCGCGTTCACCGCGTCGGCGGGAGCTGCTCGCACAGATTGTGCCTGCGGAGCGACTCGACATTGTGACTCCCGCGGACAGCGAGGAAGCCGGCTTCGAGGGCTTGACCACGTGGGAGGCGATCCAGGATCGAATGCGGGAGATCGTGCGGCATAAGTCGTCCCAGGTCGCCCGACAGTGCGGAGCGGAACGCTGCAGAGAAAGCGTCCTCATCTGCGCTGATACCTCGATCATTGTGAGTGCGGAACCAGGCGACTTCCACCCGCCGCTGCAAGTGTTGGGTCAGCCTCCGGAGACGGCGGATCGTGCCGCAACACTCCAGCGCTGGTTTCGTGAGTATTACGCCGGTCGGACTCATGTCGCTGCGACGGCCCTGTATGTGACAGGACCGAGCGGCACCGTGATCGAGCGGGTGGCCACGACCCGCGTCACGT
Source organism: Planctomycetaceae bacterium (assembly GCA_044229335.1). Classification (GTDB taxonomy): domain Bacteria; phylum Planctomycetota; class Planctomycetia; order Planctomycetales; family Planctomycetaceae; genus DSVQ01. Next base: position 13,976 of record JBGATC010000032.1, read on the forward strand.
TCCGGGCCGATCTGGATCGCTGGCTCGACTGGTATCTCGCGACGGACGAACCGCGTGGCAAGGCGGGAGGCTACGGGCTGCAGGGGGCCGCGAGTGTCTTCGTCACGCGGATCGAAGGGAGCCTGTCGAACGTCGTCGGGCTGCCGCTGGAAGACCTGCTCGCCGCGTTCGAAGAACTCGGCGTACTCCCATAAGCACCAAACCACCGCCTGACGCCCAGGGATTCCGATCCCTGGGTCTCTTCATCTGATCCCGTCAGAAGCAACTGTCCGGGATCGGCGATGGGGGACAGGGACAGGTCTGCATCGGCGGACACTGGCAACGCTGCAATTGGCCGGGATTACCGCAGCCGAGGTTTCGCGGCAGCCCTCCCATGAACTGCGCCAGATCGTTGTACTTCGTCCGTAACGGTTGAATCTGACCATCGGGATACTGACACGCTTCCAACTGGCAGATCCAGCTGCGGTACATCCCGGTAAACCGGCTGCCGATCGTGCAGGGGAGCCGGTCGATGCGACCGATGAGCGGTTGCACAAGGTTCCTGGCGACATCATTCACATCGATCGAGCAACCGCTCACGCGCGGGTAGAAATCGGGCGAATTGCCGGTGTAACGCTGGAATTCCTCATCGCGATCAAGCGGGTACAACCGGCACTTCCGCGGATTCGAGCGTAACTGTGCCGAGAGTTCCTGCACCCGGTCCCATTCCTGCTGGATTGTGGGATCCAGCCGCGCGAGTTCATCGTGTTCGATCGCATACCATGCGAGCGCCCGAATCTGCTCGTTGCTGCCGAATCCCATGGTGAAGAACTGCCAGCGGTTGTCGAACAGGTCCTGATTGAGGTCGAAGACGAACCGGCCATTTGTGGTCGCCCCACGCAACAGCGGTACTGGTTTATCGAGCCGAGCATGTCCGCGCTGGACTTCGGTCTCCATTTCCAGCTGGCGCTCAACCGTCACCGGGATGATCTGGTTCGGCGAGGTGAGCATCGGCCCGCGGATGCAGGGAGCCATCAGATCGGGGTTGGCGTTCCACTGCTGATCGACTGTGGCCAGCGGGTCGCCGCCGATTTCCTCCCAGATCGCATTCGACGGCCAGTTCTCCGGCGGCGGGTTGAGTTGCCCCGTCCGCTCGGCCACGGTTCCCCAACCGGCATACCGGGCAGCGACCTGCGTTCGGACTTTCCACGATCCGATCACGCCGAAGTTGATCATGAGACACAGGACGAAAATCATCAGCGGCATCGTCAGCGTGAACTCAAGCGGTGCAAGACCGGCTCGATGATGTTGCTGTGCGGTGATGCGTCGTCGGCAGTGCATGAGACTCTTGTTCTTTAGGAGGTCGGACTGTGTCCGACGACTGACTGATGTCGGTGTTCCCATCCTAATGGAAATTGATCGCCCGTAAATCAGAGTCATTGATCGAACCCAGATTCGGCGCACGATACGACTGCACGGTTCCCCCGGGATGCGTGGCGAGAATCGGTCCGATGTACGTCGCCGTGGCTGGGACGAGTTTCACCGTCCAGTTCTGGTTGAACAGGTCCCAGCGACGCGGCCAGTTGTCGTAATGATCGACCCAGCAGGTATACGGAGTCCCGAACTGGTCATAGCAGGTGTAGGGCGTGGCCCACGGACAGCAAGAATAGCGAGCCCGTGGAATGTACAGGTGCGTCTGCGCGAACGTCATCGCATAGGCCTGATTGTCACGCTCGAGCGGATTCGAGAAGAGCCCTGGAAACAGGGGTTTCATCGGCGGCCAGTATGCTCCCGAGACAAACGTGTAATCCTGTTCGAGGACCGCTTGGTCGTCCGGCGGATCGGGGTTACAGGGGCCACCCTGGTCGGACCAGCAGTTGGGGCCGAGAACCCCTTCACAGTTGCCACGACGAATCTCCCGCAGCATATGCGGCAGGTTCACGTCCCGGTATTCGATGTCGAGCAGCGAGTTCAACTGACCGCAGGCGAAGATCCGGAACAGGTTGATGTAGTTCGACATCTTCGCCGTGTCGGACCCGTTCTGGACCACCGCATTATGCGGAAACTCGAAGTAGGGACTTTGCCAGAGGGTAATCCAGTCGTTGAGGTACTGGTTTGCCAGCCGCCGCCGTTCCGCCGCGGCCAGGCAGTAGTAGCAGTTTGCCCCACCACCACCGCCGAGCATTGATGAGTCACTACCCGTTGGTGAGGGATCGACGGCGGGCAACGTCCGCGTGCGATAGTCCCCTTCATCAGTCGTTCCCACCTGCTCGACCGCGGTGGTCCAGAGGACACCCATCAACTGGGTATTCGCATGCAGGGATTGCGTGCGGGTGCCATAGCGCCGCGCGATTTCATCGGTTGCCGTCTGGGCCAGTTGCGGGGTGGTCTGAATCACTGCCCGTTGAAACCGCGGGATGAATCCTCCGAGTGGCGAGACCTGTCCAGCCACCGAGGGGGGATCGTCAAAATCGGGGCCGCAGAGGATGTACTCGAAGTGCGGCAGTGTGATGCGGGCCTGGTGATAAGCCATCTCGCTGAAGGCGTCCGCCATCTGCTGCTCGATCGGGACCTTCTTGACAATCTCCTGTCCCATCTGCTGGAACTTGGGAGTACTGGTTCCGCTGGAGAACCGTTCGCCCACCTGATTCCACGCGGCCAGAATCGGCGGCACGAACTGGTCAGCATGCCGGTCACGCGCTTCGCGCATGTAGGCCGTGAGAGCGAAGACTTCGCACAGCAGGTGATTGCTGAAGGCGATGGCGTTCATCCCGCGGGCGACACAGACCCCGCCGGAATACGCTGCCGCGTCAGCCGCGTTCTGCATGCGGAGTTTGTCGTCGATCTGCCGGCCAGTGTTGACCAGCAGCATCAGCAAGATCGTAAACAGGAAGATCGCAAAGACCGACAGCACGCTGATCACGCCGCGCTCGTCGCGATGGAGTCCGCGGAGGCGGTTCCAGCGGGTGATCAGCAGGTGGCGGAGCAACGTGGGCATGGTGTTGATTCGTGGAGAAGATCGCGAAGACGCAAGCGTGGTTAAGGTTGCACGTAAGGACGGATGGACTTGATCCCTTCGGGGGCGATGGTTGCGGTGGCCTGCAGTCGGGTCGTGTAGACCTGTTTGCGGAAGCTTCCCTTGTCGTTCACGATCCGCGGGCTGACCGTATCAGGCAGTCCGTCGGCGCGGACAAGTTGAGCCGCGAGTAACCGTCCCGGTCCGGGTAACAAGGCGTATCGATGAACCACGTAGACGGTGATTGGATCCTGCCAGCCGACTTCCTGGGGATGGAAGACGACCCGCGGGTTCTGGTGATTGCGGACGTTGTAGGCGCGGTAGTCGGTCGAATCATGTCCGGCGGGATCACGGCTGTCGCGCCATTGCACGAAGACCTGCGTCGCCGCATCGGCATAAGCCAGCTTGTTGGCGATCCGCTGCGGAATCCGGGAGTTGTTCGTCGACTGCGTGGCCATCGCCGCGTACAGCTTCTGTGATGCAGGGATCGATCGCAGCACTTCGGGTGTGGTGGCTTGCGCTCCGAGATCGCGCGACGGTGCCAGCGGCGCGCAAGCCTGAATCACCGCGGTCCGAATCTTGCGCAGTTTCTCGCTGGGGTTGCGGGCATCGGCTTCGACCAGACTCGGATCGACACTCGCCCCGGCCGGTGACGGGAGGACCCCGAGTCGATTTTCAATTTCGATGTACTTGGATTGACCGGTCATCGCATCGGTCGCGAAGTATTCGTCCTCATCGATGAAGCGATCGCAGGTCGGATTGTCCGGCGGCGGATCGACCGCAGCGGGGATCCACACACTCGCGGCCCGTGCCCCGGCGAACGCTGCGTAGTGGATCACCATCTGGGCGACCATCAACTGGCTGACCTGCAGGATGAACATCACCACCATGAAGAACATGGGGAGTGTCAGGACAAACGCCAGACTCTGCACGCCCCCTCGCTGACAGGAGTGCATCTCCCGTAAACGCGTCCACTGCCAGCGTGCCCCGCTGAGCCCGACCAAGCCGCGCGCGACCCCGATCGCCACCGTTAACGCGATGAAGCAGGGCCAACACGCTTCCAGCCAGGCTCGTAGCACACGGGTCTCCCGTCAGGAGGAAGAGATCCAGCCGCAAAAAGGCGCAAAGAAGACGTCGGAAGAGGGTTGGCCACAAGAGGCACAAAAGGAAACAAAATGGATTCGGAAGGATTTGGTCTGGATCTGTTTTGTGTCCGTTCGTGTGTTTCGTGGTTCAATGATCCGGAATCACCACGAAACACACGAACAAGCACGAAACATGAAGATCAAGGTCTATGCTTCATTCTGGCCAGACGATACTCAGTCTTCACTCGACTTTTTTGTCTCCTTATGTGCCTCTTGTGGCCACTCTCTGCTCATTGTCTTTCGCCTCGATCCTGTTTGCGTCTGTTGCGCCTTTTTGCGGCCGATCCTCTTCAATTTCCCATCCAACGATCAGCTGTCACAATCACCGCAGCGACCAGAGCGGCGGGTGCGAGGAAGAGCATCCGCTGAAGCGGGGCTCGATCGGCGTCAGTCAGCGGGACCGGGCCACGGTACTGGATTATCCGTCGCATGTGAGTCGCGGTCCGTTGCATGATGTTCCAGGCTCCCAACTGCCAGATCACGGCTGCCATTCCACCGATGCTGCCGAGGATGAATGTCCACAACAACGCCTCGAATCCGCGTTGCCAGCCGAGGAAGGCTCCGATCATCGCCAGGAGTTTCAGGTCTCCCCCGCCGAGTTGAAACAAGAGAAAACAGACGAGCATGATCCCGCCGCACCCGAGTGCCCCCGCGAGCGCATCTTCTGCACCGGTCTGGCCATCTTCCAGCGACCGGATCAGGAACGCGAGGAATAACCCGGGATAGGTGGTCCAGTTGTAAATCGATTGCCAGCGGATGTCAGTGTAGGTCGCGATCAACAGCAGCACGAACAGCACGACGAGCGACAACATGGGCGTGGATCGTATCCGGCAGAGCTGTCAGTTCCCCGAGCCGTTCTGGACGTTGTTTCCTTCGGTTTCCAGATTCTGCAGACCCTGGTTGAAATAGTCGCGGACCTTGGGCCAGCCGAACTTCAGCAGGAAGATGAGAATTGGAATGGCGATCGCCGCCACGATGAGGATCGTTTCGAGGCTGACGGCCCCCCGCTGATCCTGATGGATGCGCCGCCACAACGACGGTCGAGTTGCGGGTTTCAACATCGAGATTCTCCCAGAACTGCGAAACTCATTGGCATCAAACGGGAACCGACGACAGCTTTCAACACTGTCAGTCTACAGAAACGGCCAGGAAACCTGAACACACAGCATCTCCCAGACGAGCTGCATGATCCGTTTTCCCTTCGTCACAGCAATCAGCACAATCGGAAACGTCGCCGCCAGGATCAGGACGTAATCGAACGCTTCCCCCGCGCGATGCATCTTGAACCGGCGTCGAGTTCGTCGGATTCGCATGAGTTGCTCACTGACGCACCAACGGAAATCCGTCCATCCACCTGAATCGGAACCCCATAACCCCTCACGAGTTCCGGTTTTCCCAGGAAATCTTGAAGAATCGTAATCCGTTGTCGGGTACAACGCCAGAGGGAATCCGTCCCGACCTCAGGGGATCATCCCTTGGAACAACACCTTCCGTTGATACAGTGGGGATCGAGTCACGCGACGGGAAATCTCCGTCGCCCAGACGCCTGTGCAAGGGTCAGTACATGGCCGAGCCGCGTTCGCTGCTGATACCCTCGTACCCCTGGAACCGTTGGATCGGCTGGGGGACGGCGGCTGTTGTTGTCCTGGTGATCCTCAGTGTCGGGATTCCTGCAGTCTTGCAGTTACGGGAAGCAGCTAGGCGAACGCAGTCCCGTAATAACCTGCGGTTTTTGGGGTTGGCCCTGCACAATTACCAGGACACCTTCATCTGCTTACCGCCGGGTGGCGTCTTTGATGCCGAGGGACAGGGGTATCATGAGTGGACGACCAGCATCGCCCCGTATCAGGATGCGTCACCGTGGTATTTCTCGATCAACTTCAACATCCCCTGGGATGATCCACGGCAGGTGGACATGTTCCGCGACATGCACAAGCAGCAATCGCATTTCTATTCCAATCCGAGTCTCAGCGACGTCTACCGGCCTGATGGGCTCGTGAACAATCACTATGCTGGGAATCAGTCGCTCTTCTATCGGAACAGTTCGGTTTCGATACGTGATCCGGAGATCAGTCAGCAACAGTTGATGGTCGCCGATGCGCTCAGCGAATTCATCCCGGTGGGCGCTCTCTACGGCTGGCGTGACGTGGCCCGTGGATTTTTGGTCGACCCGGCAGGCTTTGGCTGCAAGCCACGGGGACTCACGCAATGCCTGCTGGTGGATGGCACCGTGCGTGACATCAGCGGGACCCTCGACGAACCCCAGTTGGCTGCCCTCCGCGGAGCCGCAGACCTGGTTCCTCCCGCCGTGCGAACTGCTCGCCTCCAGCAGATTCCGCTCATCGATGTTTCGAAGATCTGGCGAGTCGAGTGGGATTCAACGCGGGGCGAATCTCGCTCACCCTATGTGTTCAGGCCACCTGCAGAGTGACGCACGGATTCGAAGTTTCGTCGGGTGGGCTGTGCCCACCATCGATGCGCAACCGGGGTGACACTCTGAAATCCGCGGTGGGCACAGCCCACCCTACGCAAGGCGTTTGAGCCATTCGTCGACGGTGATGACGTCGCTGAGGAGCATCTGCTGGGCGCAGAGGATGGATCGGTGGAGTTGCTCGGCGGTCACCGAGCCGGCTTTGTTCTCCAGTGCCAGCGTGCCGGTGGCGTCGCGCAGGAACTCGACGGTGAAGCCGCGGTGAACCGCTTCGCGGGCGGTGGTGTCACAACACATATGCGTCATGTATCCGGCGATGGTGACGGTCGTCACCCCCCGTTCGCGCAGCCAGTTCTCCAGCGGCGTCCCCGTGAAGCTGCCGGGGAGCGTCTTCTCGATCAGCAGGTCATGGGGTCGCCTAGCGACTTCCGGGTGCAGTTCCCAACCGGGCGTTCCCTGCTGAAAGAACGGCATTTCCGGTTGCGGAAAATGATGCTGGATGACGACCGTCAGCACTTTGCCGGCCGATTCGTCCATGGCCCGCAGGATCTGCTCCAGGTGTCCAGCCGGATGCGTAATCGGCAAGGCGCCGGTGAAGTATTCGTTCTGCACATCAATGACGAGCAGGGCACGGGTCATGGGGGCGTCCGTTCTTCAGGGGGAGGTCGTATTCAGCGTTTATTCTCAAGTTCCGCAGGGAGTTTGCCAGACTCCCGACGATGCACACGGTTCGGTAGAATGTTCCGCAGTTTGAGGAGTGTTGCAGGTGCATTATGTCTTGTCGACCTTCGGCAGTGCGGGCGATGTCTTCCCAATCCTGGGGTTGTCGCTGGAATTGCAGCGGCGCGGGCATCGTGTGACGTTCGCCACCAACGAGCATTACGCGGGGCTGGCACGCGAATACGGCGTCCCGTTTGTCCCGCTTGGTACCGAGGAACGGTTTCAGCAGGTCATCCGCAATCCCGATCTCTGGAACCCACAGCGTGGTCCGAAGCTGGTGAGGTCACTGTTCTACCCCGCACTGCATGAGCAATACGCCCTCTACGCCGCGGCCCAGGCGGAAGGGGATGCGGTCGGGATTACCACGTGTTTCGGTTATGGCGCGCTGTTCGCTCAGGAAAAACTGAAGATGCCCGTACTGACGGTGCATCTCCAGCCGGCCGTCCTGTGGAGCGATTATGCACCGCCCGAGCTGTCTGGTGTCTTTGGTCCATTATGGCTGAAACGGCTGTTATTCCGGATCGGGGTCCGCTGGGTTCTCGATCCGGCGATGTGTCCACAGCTCAACGTCTTGCGGAAGGAACTCGGTCTCCCTCCGCTCCGCAACATTGTCAAGGTCTGGAACTCACCGTCCGGGGTGATCTGTCTCTTTCCGGAATGGTATGCCGCGCGTCAGCTCGACTGGCCGCAACCGCTGGCGTTTGCCGACTTCCCGCTCTGGAACCGGAATGCCGACGTCCCGTTAGCTGCAGCTGTGCAGCAGTTTCTCGAAGCCGGTACGCCGCCGCTGGTCTGCACGCCCGGGTCGACGAACCTGCACGGTCAATCGTTCTTTGCGGCGGCACTGCATGCCTGCCGTGAGTTGAAGCGGCGGGCGATTTTCCTCACGGAGTATCCCGAGCAACTTCCCCCTCTCCCGGACGGGATCCTCCCGGTCCGGTATGTGCCGCTCGACAAGCTCTTACCGCGGGCCGCGGCGTTTCTTCATCACGGTGGCATCGGTTCGATGTCACAGGCGATGCTGGCCGGGATCCCTCAAGTGGTGATGCCGATGGCGCACGATCAGTTCGATAACGCCCGCCGGGTGGAACGCCTCGGGGTTGGGAAATCGCTCCCCGCCACCCGCTTCACCGGTCCGCGTCTGACCAAGGTCCTCCAGAGCTTGCTCGATCAACCTGCAGTGACTGCCGCCTGCCGGACCGTCTCTGAACGGCTGCAACCCCGGAACGGGCTTTCCCTCGCAGCCGATGCCATCGAAGCCCGCGTCGCAGAGATGCGCTGATTGACCGCAGCGGTCCTCCAGAATCTCTTTCGTTACCCTCAGCGGATAAACTGAAGCGAGTCTGGCTGGTGCATCACATCGCTCGCCGACTATTCTGAACGGGAGCACTTCTCCGAGTTGGTGGCTTCTCTCCCCGTATCGGGTCTACGATATGCGCGCTCGTCCGTTGCGTCCGATCCCCCTCTTCGTTTGCATCCTCGGCGGTCTGGCAGCGTCATGGGGTCATGCACAAGAGGGGTGGTCCCTCCCGGCGGATCCGCCGGAAGTCGCCGTTGAGAGACCGGACATTGCACCGCGGCGTGTCGCGTTGTCCAGCCGGGTCCAATTGATGGTCGCTCCCGCATTACCGGGCGATCATGTGCTGCTGATTCTGGGGAATGATGAGGCACAGGTTTACAGTCTCTCGCAGGGACGGGCTGTCGGTCGAATTCCCTCGAAAACCCGTTCTCCGGACATCAACAGCATTGCGCTGAATGCTGTCGGGACGTGTGCTGCGGTGGCTGTCGATCGGTTTTCGTCCGGTTCGATTGATGTCTGGGACACCCTCAACGGCAAGCTTCTCGCACGACTCGAACCGGGGGCCAAGGCCCGCAATGTGGAGTTCGTCGAGTTTATCGGCAACGCGATGCTGGCCACCTATCCCGGCAAGGACGGCGATCACTCGGCGACGATCTGGGATCTGGAAACCGGTGATGCGGTCCGCACCCTCGTGACTCAGCATCCGTTGACGAAAGGTGTCGCTGCTGCCAGCCCCGGTGGCAAGTATCTCGCCGTCGCTGCCCGGAACAAGAATTTTGTGTTGATCTATGAAGTCGCGACCGGTCAACTCGTCCAACAATTGACTTTCCAGCCCGGCAGCGGCTTCTGGGACGATTGTCACGGTCTGGTCTTCAATGCGGAAGGGACCGAACTCGCAGGACTCTTCGGCCATCGACCACCGAAACTGCGGGTGTGGGACCTCCCCAAAGGCCGACTGTCAATCGAACAACCACTCGCCGCTGATCCGCATGGGAATCTCCACGGTCGTCCGTCTTACAACGGTCGCGATTTTCAGGCCATGCCCGATGGTTCCGGCTGGCTCTGTTTCGGCTACTTCTGGGTCACACGCTCCAATCTGATGGTCTCGCGTGATCTCCGTGCGAAGGCCGGGGCGATCCTCTCCACAATTCTGCCACTGGGTGCCGATCAACTGGCCTTTTGCACTCCAGGAATTGGCCAGAGTCAGCTCGTGATCCAGAAGCTCCCGGAGATCCCGCCACTCGACCAGGCGGGTGACCATCCACCGCAATGGAAAAAGGGGGACACCGTCAAACTGGCGATCGAACTGAAAGCCGTTCGGCACGCTGAAGCCGACTCGGTCCGCCCTGGGTTGGAACGGGCGCTGACGCTGCGGATGAAGGAATTGGGGTTCATTGTCGCAGATGAGGCACCCCGGACGCTGCAGGTCGCGTATGAAGAACTCGCTGGACCTGTGTTGAAGCGGCCGCGTGGCACCTCCATCCGGGTCCTCACACCGCCCACTCAGTTTGGTCGTGATGACGGTCGTCCCGGACAGGGAACGGGATTTGTGATTTCGCCGGACGGACACATCGTGACCTGCGCTCACGTGGTTGGTAAGTCCCCGATAATGACGGTCAAACTCGGGGCACGCAAACTGTCGGCCAAGGTGCTGGCGACAGACGAGAAACACGATCTGGCACTGCTCAAGTTCGAAGGGAAAGAGGAAGACCATCTGCGGTTGAGGAATTCCGACGCCTATGAACTGGGAGAAGATTTACGCGCGGTCGGCTTTCCGCTAACCAACGTGTTGGGCGAGACCCTCAAAGTGACCAAAGGAACGCTGTCGGGACTCATCCGCAAAAGCGATCGCAATCTCTTTATGAGCGATGCTGCGACGAATCCGGGCAACAGCGGTGGACCGCTGATCGATCAGCGAGGACAGGTCCTGGCTGTGAGTACGGCGTTGTATGTCGGCGAGAAAATCGAGCGGGTCTCTCTGAGTACGCCCATCAATCAGTTGAAGCCTCTCTGTGAGCGTGAGAAGGTCGAATGGCCAGCGGCGACCGTGGACACGCCAGCGATCACCGGCCCCGACTTGTTGAAGCACCTTGAAGCGACGATCGCCCTGGTGTTGCCTCCCGGAGTTGAGACCGCGACCGACGATGACGAAGCCGAGTCGACCGAAACCCGCATCGAATTGTCGCTGACAGCTGCGAATCGGGCAGAACCGTTGTGGACTCACAGCGTCGCCGACAAATCCGTGAGTCTGAATGTTCAGGGATCGTGGAACGCCAAAAGTCTGCGGGAGGCCGCGTTTCGTCAGGCCGAGAATCGCTTGAAACAGATCGCGCCGCCGTACTTCATCTCCGCCGATGGTCGCGTGCAACTGCCGATGAATGTCGTGCTGTATCCACTCGATGCACCGTAACGACGTCGGTGGTCGTACGGCTTCAGAAGAGTCCCCGTTGTCTCGGGGCCGGGGCAAGACATTCCGGGTCGTCGTTGCGCACGTTGTTGACACGCGGGCTGACGGGCGCGCGTTGCAGCCAATCCTCTGGACACGGCGTGAGCAACGCGGAGAGCTGTGCGGGTTCGGTGGAAGCCGGCGACAGCCACGAGGCAAACTGATCGCGGGCGAGAATGACGGGCATCCGCTGATGGACCTGGGCCATCATCTCGTTGGCGGTCGTGGTCAGAATGGTGCACGATTCCAGCGGAGTCCCATCCGTACGCTGCCAGACGTCCCATAATCCAGCGAAAGCCAGGAGTTCTCCCGAGACGCGGGTGATCAGCCAGGGTTGTTTGCTGCGACCGGCGGCTTGCCACTCGAAGAACCCGCTCGCGGGGATCAGGCAACGGCGGTGCAGGAACGACTCGCGAAAGGTTGGCTTTTCAGCAACGGATTCCGACCGGGCGTTTATCAGCTGGCCGGCACCGGTGGTATCGCTCGCCCAGCGGGGAACCAACCCCCAGTGACGCATGCGGCCTTCGCGCTGACCCCGGGCATCCAGGCTGAAGGTCAGTACCGATTGCGTCGGCGCAATGTTGTACCGCGGCACGATGGGCGGTGACCGCAGGACATCGAAGACTTCCTGGAGTTCGTTCTCAGTCGAACGGAAGGTGAAGCGGCCGCACATGGAAACAGTGACTCTACAGATGAACAATGGTCATGCTTGCGACTTCCTTCGTCGCGACAGCACGCATTGAGTCTACTCGCGCTCGACGGACGCCGCGACGATCTCGAGAGACGCTTCCGCGGTCGTCAGGACAGCGTTCTGATTGACAGCCGCCCGGACCAGCAACGGCTGGTTGATCGGGCCGATCGCATCGGCTGCACACTCGATCGAGAGAATCCCGTTCTCCTGAGCGGCTGACAACTCGACCGGACTGGATCTCACGCCGCGGATGTGAGGCGGGATGACCAGTTCCACCCGGATCGGTCCGGCGAGATCGACTCCGCGCTGCACGGTGAACGGAACACGCAAGGTTGCTCCCGGTTCCGCGCGCACTGAGGGTTCGGTCAACTGCAGGCTCAGCCGGCCCGGATCGACCAGCACGATGATCTGATTGTTCTGTTCCTGCGAAGAGTAGCTGACGACATGCTGGCTGCCGTTTTCCAGGGTGATGGTTCCTGTGGCCATCACGCAGGTCCGGCTGGTGCGGCCGATCTCCATCCACGGGGGGAGTTGCACGGGATACGTGAATTCGTTCGCCTCTGCGGGGAGGTCGATCACCGGACCGGTGACTCCCTGAAGATGTCGGGCCTGACGATCGGCCAGGCGGATCTGAAGCGGGCCGGTGAACCCGTTGCGCTCGATTCGGTATTTGCGGAAGAAGGTTGAACCGCGGGGGGCATACTTCGTTTCGAACTCGCCCAGGACCTTGAACGGCGTCGGTAAGGCGACCGCAACGTACAGTTCCGTCCGCGGGTGATCGTCTGGGGAGAGTGGTTCCATCTCGGCGATCGCTTCAACCACCCGGCCCACCACCAGTTCGCCCCGAGCACGGAGCGTGACGGGGGCCGATTGGATGGGGGCCTTCGGATCGCATTTGAAGACCAGTGTCCCTTCTTTCTGATTGGGGGCCAGCGTCAATTCTGCGGCGGTAATGCCCGTGGGCAGACCTTCGGCTGTGAGTTTTACCGGGCCCTCGAAGCCGTGGAGGCGTTCCACAGCGACTTTCAGCTTCGCTTCACCGCCGCGGGGGACGCTGAGTCCATCGGTCGGGAGACGCACTGTCACGCTGGGGGTCAGCGTGGACCGCGTTTGCAGCATCAGTCGATAGCCGAAGCGAGCATCGCCTCGATTGGTATAGCGATCGGTCACTCGAATCACGCAGGTTCCATCGGCGGGTGGTGTCCATGTCAGTTGCGGATCGACGCTGCCGTTCGGGCCATCGTCGGCTTCGGCGAGTTGTTTGCCACTGGCATCAAACAGCGTCAGCACAGGATCGAGCGGAGACCCAAGTTGGGCTGCGGTGATCGTGAATTCCAGAGTGACACCCTTCATCACGGGAAAGGACCAGTGATCCTGATCGCCGGGGGACTGGATGCGGCCGTTGAGAACGGTATTCAAAGCGGTTGACGGGGCGGTCGCGATGGTCTCGTTTGGCTCCGTTTCCAGCACTTCGGGCAGATCGCCCGCGGCGATCCACCGTCTGCTGGAATCCGAAATGAGCAACCGGTCTGCTGATTGTGCCGGAATGGGGAATGGCTTCGTGACGGTGGTCCGCTGGTCGTCGATGAATTCCAGGGGGATCGTCGTTCCGCGCTGCCCTCCGAGCGGGTAGAGGCCGGCAAACCACGGGCCACGAGTGAGAGTCAGTCGATAGACATCCCGCTGCAGTCCTGCGTCCTGTGCATCGCTGACCTCGAAGGTGTAGCGACCCGTCTCGGGAACTCTCAAGACGATTCGCGGGTCTTTGCCGACCGCATCATCGTTCTCGGCGAGAGTCTGGCCAGCCGGACCACGGACGCTCAATCGTGCATCGAGCGGAGATTCTATGCGGGCCGCGTGGAGCTCGCCGACGATCGTTTCGCCGGCGACGGCTTCAAAACTCCACAGGTCATTGTCGGCACGCGGAAAAATGCGGCCGTTGATGGTCACAGGCAATGTGACCAGCGTCGGAATCGGACGGCCATCGATCTCGTCTTCGACGATTTCCGGCAACTCACCTATCACGAAAGGTAACGAACGGGTGATCCCCTGTACGGTCCCCACACGCCATCGCTGCAGACCGGGAGATGCGTCCGCGGCAATCTTCAGCGTGGCATCGTAGTCGACTGGGTAATCTTCCTGCCGTTGCGAATCGGGGAGCGGGATGATTGGTCCTTCAAACCAGATGGGCTGCGCGGACCGCTGCAATACTGTCGGGGCCGTGACACCTTCGCCGTGCCACACAAACCGTGGGGTCTCGTGCAGATTCAGTCCGCCAACACGGACTGTCACCGTTGTTCCCCGTTGTGCCCCGGCAGGGAAAACGTAGGAGGCCACTGGTTCGTCGGCACGTGCAACTTGTGTCCACGCGACAGCGACGAGGATAAACGAGAGTCGCGAGCGTCGGGACCCATCCCGGGCGAGAGCTGGGCGTCCAGGAATGCTGACGATGCGGGCGGGCATGCGGGCATCCTAGGTGAAAAGGGCGGAGATAACGTGGCCGTCGCCGGGAACGATCGGGACCGGGCGGCGTTCTGGCGTGTGGAAGACGGTCTTCGGATCGATACCCAGTACGTGGTAGATCGTCGCGGCGAGGTCTTCCGGACCGTGGGGATCGGTGGCGGGCTTTTCGGCTCGTTCGTTGGACGCCCCAACGACGTTGCCGCCACGAATGCCACCGCCGCCGAGGGCGATCGCGGTGCTTGGTCCCCAGTGATCACGTCCGGCATCTTTGTTGATGCGTGGAGTTCGACCGAACTCGCCGGTGACGAGAACCATCGTCTTGTCCAACAGTCCGCGGTCGTGCAAATCTCGAAAGAGCGTACTCACACCACTGTCGAGATGTGGGAGCAGATCGTTCTTGAGGACATTGAAGTTGTCGTAATGGGTATCCCAGTTCGTGTGATCGATGAGCACACAGCGGACGCCGGCTTCCACCAGACGGCGGGCCATCAGACACGATTGCCCCAGCGAGTGCCGCCCGTATTCTTCCCGGAGCGTCGTCGATTCCCGGGCGATGTCGAACGCCGCTTTCGTCGCGGGGGAGGTCATCAACTCGAACGCCTTCTGTTGGAAGGTGTCCATTGCCTGCGCCCCCCGATTGGCAGCGGCTTCCGCCGAATCGTGATAGCGATTGACCCGCGTCAGGAGTTCGCGGCGCGCGTCGAGCCGATCGCCGCGTAACGACAACGGCGGCGCGAGATCAGGGACCGAGAAACCGGGGGCATTCGGGTCAGCCTCCACGACGAACGGGGCGACCGCAGAACCGAGATAGGATGACCCGGCACTGTTGTGCATTTTCGGCAGACAGACGTATGGAGGCACTAACCCGCGCGGTCCCTGTTGACGGGCGATGACCGCGCCGTGCGCCGGTCGCTGATTGTTCGGTTTCAACCCCCCGTTGAATCCCGCCGCCGGTTTGTAACCGGTCAGCATGTAATGATCGGCACCGCCATGATCGGAATTGCCGTGGGCGAACGAGCGCAGGAGGGCGAATTTGTCCATCTGCCCGGCGAGTCGCGGGAGATGTTCGCACAATTGAATGCCCGGGACGTTGGTCGCGATCGGTTGAAAGTCGCCGCGGAATTCCGCGGGGGCGTCGGGCTTCATATCCCAGGTATCGATCGTCGAGAGCCCACCCTTCAGAAACAGGATGATGAGCGACTTGTCCCCCCCAGCAGTCGACGGTCTGGCCGCTTCCATCGCATAAAGCTGCGGCAGCGTGAGGCCGAAGCCGAAGGCACCTGCCATCCCGACATGCAGAAAATCCCGCCGTGTGTGACCATCGCAATATCGGAGTCGGGAAGTCATTGAGTTACATCCTCGGCGAGTGAGTCGTCATCAGATTGCGAAACCGGGGGGGAGCGGTCGGACCAAAGCCCAGTTGACGGGCCAGCGCCTGCCTTAGTGGTTAAACAGGAACTCCAGAGAATTCATCAGGCCCCAGACAAGGTCTTCCGCGGCTTCGCGCCGGTTGCCGAACTTTGCCAGGTGTTCGGTTGCCGCCGCCGACTCTTCCTTCGTCGGCAACCGGGAGAAGCAGGTCAGATACAAATCGTCGACGAGTCGATCATTTTCCGGCATGGCGCGTGTCAAGCGGGCGATGCGACCGTCTGCATGCCGTAATTTGTCATGCAGGGCCGGGGAGTTCAGTCCGTGCAGGACCTGGCTGACCGTTGGTTCGGCGACCCGCTCGCATTGGCACGCGGTTTCGCGGACCGGGCGACCGAAGAGCTGCAGAAAATCGTGGGTGACATGGCTGTCCCACAACTGAATCGCCCGCGTTCCTTCAGGCATGCCGGGATAGGTCTCGGCGACCCCCGTGACCGCGCAGACCGCATCGTAGAGGGCTTCCGCATCGATCCGTTTCAACGGGAAGCGGGAGAAGTTCTGCTCATCGGTCGCGTTCGAGGGGCTGGGCGTGGCGCTTCGCTGATAGGTCTGTGAGAGGACGATCCGCCGCAGAAAATTGCGGGCATCAAATCCGTCGGCTACCAGTTGCGTTGCGAGTGCATCGAGCAATGCGGGATTCGATGGGGGATTCGTCACGCGGAAGTCATCCACCGGTTCGACCAGTCCCCGTCCGAGGAGTTGCGCCCACATCCGGTTGGCGAGGTTGCGGGCAAACCAGGGGTTGTCGGCCGCGGTGAGCCATCGGGCCAGTTCGACACGTCTTGGACCGTCCGGCTGCGTGGTTGGTTCTGGAGCACCCAACGGATGAGCATAGACAATCGCACCTGTGCGGGGATGTTTGGTCGTGACATCCCGGAGATTGCCGAGTGCCTCGCCCGTTTCGGTCTTCTTGAAACCGGCTTGTGTGAAGTAGCCCTGCAGTCCAAGGTAGTCGGTCTGACTCCAGCGATCCCACGGATGATGATGACATCGGGCACACTCGATCCGCACGCCCAAAAAGACTTGGGCGACGGTATTTGTCTGCTCGGAAGTGTCGGTCACCGACTTGAAGAAGTAGCCGGCGGGGACGTCGCTGAGGGGGCCTTCTGCCGTCAAGAGTTCCGTCACAAATTGATCGAGTGGCTGGTTCGCCGCGATCCGTGCATGGATCCATTGGTAATAGGCCAGCGCCCCCTTTCGACCGAGGACGCGACGGTTGACGCGGAGCAAGTCGGCCCACTTCAGCGTCTGGAAATCAACGAACTCGGGACGTGCGAGCAGTCGATCGACCAATCGCGCACGTCGATCGACAGTTGATTCGCTGAGGAAGGCGCGCGTCTCGGCGGCCGTTGGCAGCGTCCCGGTCAGATCGAGTGAGACGCGCCGGAGAAACGTCGCATCATCACAGGGTTCCGAGGGGGCGAGATTCAGTTGCGCTAATCGCTCGGCAACCAGTCGATCCAGGAGTGTCTCAGCCGTCCGGGCTTGCATCAGGCGCTGTCGTTCAGCGTCGTTCAACGATTCCGTCCGTGGGATCAACGCCTCGAAAATGTCCACTTGTCCGAGATAAGTAGCCAGTACAGCAAAGCCTCCAGGAGCGGTCCCGGCGGTAACGATCCCCTGTTCGTCGACAGTGGCCAGCGCCTCGCTATTGGACTGAAAGGTGGCGAGCGCCGTCACGTCTTCCGTCAGACCATCGTTCCAGGTCGCGGTGACTTTCAACGCGGTTGTTTCCAGCGGCTGCAACTGGCGGGTCGAGGGAGTGACTTCAATCCGCACGATCTGTGGATCGGTAGCCGCACCGAAGGGCATCCCCGCGGCGATCCAATCGCTCAGACGCAGGTACTCCACCTGAGCAGGACGCAAGCGGATGCCGCCACCATGCGGGACGCGTCCACTGGCTTTCGTCAGCAGCAAACTTTGTTCGGCGACAGCAGGAAAGACGCGGCGGCCACGACCCTCGTGAACAATCGCGGCGTAGTCGGCTTCCGGATCAAACCCGAAGACCGAGAGCTTAAAGCCATTCTGGCCTTCGGCTTTGCCATGGCAACCGGACGTGTTACAGCCATACCGCGAGAGAATCGGAACGATGTCGTTTTCAAAATTCCACCGCCGACTCGTCAGTGCCCGCGCTTCCGCTCCCGCAGCAGGCGCGCACCATCCCGCTACGGTCAGTAGCAGCATCGGTGTGATGGAGTGAGCGAAACTCCGGCGCACGATCTCTCCTGTGGATTGGTCGGGACCTGGCGAGCAGTGAGCTTGCCAGTGTCCCATCAACACAGGTTAATGGATCGCTCCGGCCCTGACAATCCGCATCTCCCTGTTGTCAGGGTGAATCCGTGGTTGAGCTTGGGTGGAATGAATCTGCGAATTCTCCCGAACAGTTCTCGAGCTGACTGTGAATCTTGGAAAGCCTCGTGCCACCCGACATCCAACAGTTCAGAAGTCTTTCCTGATCCACAGACGATATGTCTTTCGGACTCCGAAGCTTACCACTCAAGTTCACGCGGTGTGTGCGGGACCACTGGATTCCATTCGAAGAATCGACCGTCCAACCCTCCCGAGAATAAACGGGTTCCCGTGTGATCGAACGTCAGTGAACGAATTCCGGAAGTATGTGCCCTTCCACTCCATTTCCGCTGCTCATCTTCCAGCGACCAGACATGCACCTGGCTATCGGCCCCACCGGCCGCCAGCGTTTTCCCATCGGGAGTCACGGCCAGGGCATACAACATGTATTGGCTGACAGGCCACTGCGAAATCAGTTGGCACGACGCGACATCCCAGGCATAGACCGCCCCATTTTCCGCTGCGGAATAAAACTTCCGTCCATCGGGCGACCAGGCAAGTGCTCCCGGTCGCATCATTCTTCCATGTCCGGTGAACGACCAACTCCTGACGGTCTGAATCGCTTCGGTCTGTCGGATCTCGAAGGACTCGGCAGCAGACATGACAATCCAGCGTCCACACGGACTGAACTTCACGAGACCTGGAGGCGAGTGGCATTCGAACGAGGTTCGAGTGATGGGGCGTCCATCCTGCAATCTCCAGAGCTCGGCCGCGTGATGATCGGTGGTGAGGACGAGCCACGATCCGTCCGCAGAGAGCTCACAGCGAACTAACTCACCGGGAGATTTTTTCTCTCTCATATTCTCTTGATAGACGAGCTCTCCCTGGTGATAGATTTCCAGGTATCCATCGAATGACGCGAGCACAGAAACTCCGCCAGCTTCAGTTGACCAGCGACAATTCTTGAAATCGTAGTCACGCGACAAATGCCAGCAGACATCGGTGTGGCCGGTCTGCAGGTCAATTTTCCGGGGATCTTCTCCCAGGCGAGATACCCACAGGGAAGATCGATCAGGCACCAGTTCAAGCAGACGTACGGGGGCCCGATACGGCTGTTTCACTGTGGCTGACTCGGCGGGAAACCACCAGAACCACGCTGCAACGCACCCCAGCGTGAGCGGAATGACCAGGATGAGCAGCTCGCGCAGGCCATCCAGCAGCATCACACCGCGGCGTGAACTGATCTCAGCAGTCTGTGAGATGCGAAGCATCGAGCAATCCTCGCAGCAAGGGAGTCCAGGGGCGGCGCGCACCGCGAACGTCCCCGGTCTCAATGGGTTGAAACAGACGATAGCGCGGGCTCAGCCGAGCACCGCGATCAGGGAGCCGCCACGCGACGGCGGTCGGGATCGACGGTCATCCAGTCGATCGGTTGAGGAAGACGTTGGCTGGTCGAGGCGATCCATTTGCCATCAACGGACCAGTCCGCGTCGAAAAACTGGCGTTCCATCGTGAGGGTTGGCAGCGGCTTGGGAGCCGCGGGAGATTTGCGTTCCACGGAATACAGCTGACTTCCGCCCTGCGGGAGATGCGGCATGACAAACATCACCGCTGAGTTGTCCGCATTCCACGTCATCTTCATCCCGCTGGAGGCGGCATTCGCCACCAGCACAGTGAAGGCATGCGGAGCCGCCAGATCGACCACGGCGATCTCACTCCCTGCCCCTGACGCTCGCCTTCCTTTGAAGGCAATGGATCGACTGTCATGCGACCAGCCAAAGTTCCAGTAGATCATGTCATAGCGCTCGGCGGCGGCACCCGTCAGCAATCTGCGCGGATTGCGGCCGGCCGCATCGACGACGACCAGGTTGCCTGATTGCCCATACGCGATCCAGCGTCCATCGGGAGACCACTGCACCGCCCAGCCGTTCGCTTCCAGGACCCGGCGGTTGCTCCCGTCGACATTCATCAGCATCACCCCCTCGCGGGAACTGGAAAAGGCGATTTGTTTGCCATCGGCCGAAAAACTGGGCATGCAGCCGAGGCCCAGATCCTTGAGGTTCCTGCCATCCGCATCGATCACAACGACGTGCGATTCGGCGACCCCCGCATTCGTCATATCCATCCCGATCTTCTTCCCATCGGGCGACCATTTCGGCGAGCCGATGGTGCTGAATTGCAAGGCTTCCGGTGTGGTCAATTCACGCCGCTCGGTGCCATCAGGCCGCATGACCTGCAGGACGCGTGGGCCGACGTCCACATTCTCCGGAGACCAGGTCAACCGCTCCGCTCGAATCGTTAACGACTTCCAGACAACGGAAGTCATCCCGACGCCGGAACTGCTTGCCTGGAGTTGAAGACCATCGAGGAGCGTGTCCGCAGCGGTCAAGTCGTCGCTCGCAAAGAGCTTGAACACCGCAGAGTCACCCTGCGCATACAGAAAGAAGCACTTCTTGCCACGTCGGGCCAGCCGGAGTCGACCGCTCGCCGATTCTTCACTATGTGCACCCTGTGCAGGATAGACCCACTTCCCGTCGGGTTGCTGATACGCGACCCCGGCGACGGCTTCATGGATCCCGCTGCCGCCGCGCTTGCGGACTGTCCGGCAGTCGATCCGGGGTTGTCCTGCGAAAAAGACCTTCAGACTAACCTCGGTGTTGTTATTCCCGGTGAATTCCGCGTTCTCGAAGCTGGCTTCCAGATCAAAGTCACCATGGAGTCGAAAGTGTGCCGTCGCTTCGATGGCCCCCCAGTTGCCCGTTGTCGTACGACGCGTCAGCAACCCTTGCGGAGTGAGGGCGGATTCCCCTCCTTCGAGACTGCGCACACCCCGGAAGTAGTCATTCGGCAAGCCATCGCGCGCAAAGTTGTGATGGAAGACCGCTGGTAACCGCGGGAGATCGGCATCCAGCTTGTCCACGGCCGGATCAGCGAGTGTCTGCGCGCTGCTGGCAGGGATCGTCTGGGGCCAATCGCCGCGGAGAAACAAATTGCGGACCCGCGCTGACGTCTCGCCCGAGTAACGGAACAGCCCGAACATCCGTGGTCGATCGGCGGGGAGCTGGCGTTCATAGACGTCGACACCATTCAGCGTGACCCGCAAGACGCCATGTTTCAGGCTCAGCGACATCTGGTTCCAGTCCTCAACGTTCAACGGCAGTGTCGCCGGGCCGCGACGAGCCTCCGGAACGTCGGACAGATTGTCCGGAGCAATGTCGATCGTTTCGAGCCGTCCGTCAGTGATCCAGTGCTCACGAATTCCCGCGGGCTCGATCATCAATGCCAGACGATCGACCGCGGGATGCACTTCCCACTGTCCGGGTTGATAGAAGAACTCGTAGTCCAGCGTTTCCCCCTCTTCAAGAGGTCGCTGGTAGTAGATGACATTCTCGGTGTGCAGCCCGGCCTGCGCGCTATCGCGTGAGCCAAGAATTCCCCCCTGAGCACCCGGTTCGTCGAGCCACCTCCAGCTCGCGCCGGCATAACCAAGACTGTTGTGGAAGTACCCGTACCAGCCGGGCAGCGACTCCGCAGTGGCCAGCGCCACCTGCCTGGGAATCGTCGGTTGACCGCTGATCCGCAGGTCTTTCACGCGACCGGCGAAGCGGCCGATGCAGCGGACAGCCAGCCAGGGATCACGCGGTTCTTCGACGATTGCCGTGTGGATCAGCCGACCGTTCAGCCACACCCGGTGAATCCGTCCGCTGACTGTGGCCCGATACCGGACCCATCCCCCGGTGACCTTCATCGGATGGTCCAGAGGAACAGGGTTGACGCCATACCGTAACGTCCCGAACTCTAATTCCTTATGGTTCCACCGTGGTCCAAAGTACTGACCGGCCAGCAGAACCTGCGTGGGCGTGTGACTTGGTTCCGAAAGTTCACAAGTCACCTCGAAATCTCCCGTCAACGGCCAACGGTAGAACAGAAAGTCCTGGTCGTGCCCGGAAACTTTATGCGCTTCCGCGGGCAACCAGCGCCATTGCATCGGTGGTGCCCCTGCCCCCCGGAAGGCCGCCCGATAGGTACTGACGGGGATCCAGTCGTGCGGCGTCTCGGAAGCGCCCGTGGCCTTTCTTCCGGCAGCGAGCGACGCAATGAAGTAATGCCACTCGTGAATGCCATCAGGCCGCCATTGCTGAACTCGCTGCGTATGCACGATGCCAAGGAGTTCATCAATGACCGGGGGAATCTTGGGGTGCTGAGGAATCCGTCCCACTACCAGGGTTTCCGGCCATTGGTCGACAAGCTCCCGCGGGCGGAAGCTGTTGATCTGTTTGAAGAAAGTCCGCCCGATGGTGTCGACAGCGGGGAGGTCCTGCTGTTCCCACGCGATGAGGAGCAGCAGCGCGGTGTAGGCTTTCAGCCGGGCAGGGTCCGTCGGCAGTGGGACGGCTTCAAGGCGGGCTCGTAGTTCCGGGAGTTGCTGCTCAGTTCCAGCGAGATCGAGCAGGTCGTAAACCGGTGAGAGCAACTCGCCCCCCGTCGAGCTTTGCAACGGATGCTCTCGGAGACCGAGCGGCGAAGGATGTGTTGGTGCGAACTCTCCCGATAAGCGGACTCCGGCATGCGAGTCACCCGGGAAGATCCAGTCTGCGAGAAACTTCAGTCGGGCCGCTGGTTCGAGCGCAGCAGCGTGTTGGCGAACCTCCCGCACATTCTCGGCAAGAAAATCATCCTGAAACAGATCATTGAGCAACCGCTCGGTCGCGGAGTTCAGCGGCGGACCGGTGGTCTCCAGGAGATGCTCTGCCACCTCTTCCGGCAAAGTTTCCGGCCAGTCGCCACGGAGCGTCATTTGCCGCAGTTCGGCTACTCCGGATGCCTGTTCCATCAGCAACCCAAACCGCTGATCACCGACCCAGTCGATCGGCCGCTCGTACACGATGGTGTCGTCCAGCGAGAGCACCAGTCCCGTTGCTGTCCGCGCGAGACGGAGGCGATGCCATTGATTCGCAGAGAGGTCGAGCGTGCGCGGCCCGCGACGATTCAGAGGTTCGACCAGAGAGTGGTCCGGGGGAAGCGGGACCCAGTCATCTTTCGCGATGCCGAGCCACCGGATACGGATTCCGTCTGCACCCAACAGGAAGGCCAATTGCCCGAAAGTCGGGTGGATGGACGGAAGGCTGTCGTTCCGAAATTCATAGTCGATCGATTCCCCAACCAGCAACGGACGACTGTACTGCCAGTGCTCGCGTGGGGCCTGCTTTGATCGCAGGAGAGTCAGCACCCCCTGCGAGAGCAATTCACCCGTCACCGAGGGGGAGTCCTGCGGACTCTGTTTGTTCGTCTGGGTGGGGACAGGCGGATTGTCACCGGAAGACGCGGCTGAAGTGACGTGCTTGACTTTGCTGGTTCGCGACCAGCCAGTCAGGCGATCATTCGCAAACAACGGCACACTTCGTGGGATGACCGGCTTTCCCTGCAGACGTAACTTCCGGAACAGAGGGGAATGCGTGGAGTCACACCGGACTGCGAGCCAGGGGCTGGATGAGCGGTCACTGGATTCCTTCCACAGGGGTTGACGATTCACGCGCAACTCAAGCTGGGTCTCTGCCACGGTCAAATCAAAAGGATGAAACCGGGGACGGGCGCCGGTCATGACATAGGGAAAGTACCGTTTGTAGATGAGCTGGCCGTCTTCATCCCCGCCGCGCCCTTCGTTGCCTGCTCCCTGGAGTTGGAACTGGATCCCGTTCACAGCAAGCCCGCTGTCGAGATCTGCCCGGCCGCCCAATTGGGCCTCACAGCGAAATTCCCATGTGCCCAGGAGCGGGTAGCGAAAAAAGAGCGCTTCACTGGTCGATCCACCGAGCGCTAAAAGATGGGCTTCATGCACGAGCCAGCTTGTCTCGGTTGAACTCGCGACCCAGTGTTTCAGTCGTGTCGACTCGAATCCCCGGAGTTCCCCTGCACGATCCGCCACCAGTGCCAGGGCGCGGGCTCGCCCCAGCAGGGAGCGGAGTGCAGGAGAGAGGTTCTGGCGATCGGGAGATAACCATTGGTCGAACGACTCCGCACACACTGTCCGCAATGTCGGCAGTGTCAACGAGGAGCACAGCAGGACTAGGTCGTGGGCGGGGATCGGTTGCGGGCGCGAGTCGGGTGGTCCCGTGGTGTGAGCGGTCTTCGCCAGGAATGTCGCAAGGTCAGAGAAATCGCCGCGCGAGCTTGCGACCCGGACGAGTCGCAACATCGACTCGGATTGATCCGGAGAGACGTTGGCGAGGGCTTCCAGCTCCTGTTTCAGTCGCGGAAGCTTTCCGGCCTCTTCAGCGGCAACGATGAGTTGCCATGCGGAACTGTAGACTCCCCGGACAGGCCCTACCGTGGCAATGGGGAACGCCGTGGGACGGGGACGCTCGCCGAGCAGGCGTGCAAATTCCTGCGGCGGTGCAGCGGTCGAGACGAGGGCGGTCAGCGTCCGCAGTTGCGGTCGCTGGGCTGTCGGGAAGGACCAGGCGTGAAGTCGTTCGTAGCGTTCAGAGCTTTCGAGTTGCTGCAACCCTCGATGAACGGCTCCGACAGCGGCTGACCAGGAGTCTTCTTCGAGAATCTGCGGGCTGCGATCAGCCGCATCCCCCAGCATTGCAAGCGCTGTCTCCAGATCGCCGTCGCGGAGTCGGGCCAGAACTGTCTCACCCTGCAGTCGCGACTCAGCCGCATCCTGCGCTGCGGTCTGGCATGCCAGCATCCAGCCCAGGACCCACAGACTGACGAGTAGTCTTGTCCACCGACTGAGCAGGACTCCAGTCCGCACAAGCAACCGGGCCTGCAGCGTGGTCGTACTATGCTCCCGCCACGGTTGTTGCCCAATCATGTTCATCCGGAAAGCCTGATTCTGAGACCATGTGTCCGACCAGTGATCACCACGAGTTGCCATCACTGTGACTCCGAGCTTCAGGATGTGATGGGCCTGACAGAGTGATACCAGTCGTGAGTGACCCGGTCGACCTCGGGGCATCGTACCGGCTCCCATGCTGAGGCTCGACCGTCACTAGGCAGTCGCTTACCGTCAGAAAATCACGCAGGAAAATCTGCCCGGCACAAAAAAGAATTTGACGGTCGCGAAGACCTGTCGCGACCAGGTCAGTGGCCGGAACTCCTGTAGATGCTGCAAGATGCCGCTCAGTCGCTCGACCCTGTAAAATCTCCGTTGAACCGGTCCCGGAGCAATTCAACATTTTTTTTCGCGTGATTTTCAGAGCTGCGACGACAGAGATTTATGACCTCCCTGTGACCAGCAGTCCGGCGGCAGCAGCAACGGGAAGGATTCTGCGGATCCCGGCGTTCGGCTTCCAACCGCTGCAATCGATCAAAGTGGTTCGCTGAATTCTCGGATCGACTGTCGTCTAAAGGAGCGATTTGAACGACGCCGAGCTGATCGCGGGTCTTCGACGGCACGAGCCGACCGCCGTCCGCTACCTGATGGATGTGATTCTCCCATCCATCTGGCGGTCTGTGTACGTCCAGAGCCACAGTGATCGCATGCTTGCGGAAGACATCCTGAGTGAGACGGTGCTGGCGCTGCTGACAACGATCGGGGCGAATGAGGACTTTATCGAGAACCCGGGAGGATGGTTGCGGGGGGTTGCCCGAAACAAGCTGAATGACCATTTTCGCGCCGTGGCACGGGTGCAGCATCTGATTGAGAAAGTTGCCCGGGATGCACCGGTCGAAACCACAGCGCTCGACCCTGCTCGACGACAGGAACTTGAAGAACGCCGCTCCGAAGTCCGCGCTGCCTTCGATCGACTCCCTGAGAATCTGCGTCAAATCCTGGAATGGAAGTATCTTGACAACCACAGCGTGCGGATCATTGCCGAACGTTTGCAGCTCAGTGAGAAAGCTGCCGAGTCGCTTCTGTTCCGGGCGCGTCGACTCTTCCGCGAACTGCTCCATCCTGAGTCCAACGGGACTTCAGGATCTTCTGCTGATCTGCCGCTTGATGTTCCCAAGACTTCTTCCACCGGCTCTCTGATTGAGTGACGGATATGACGGACCAGACACCACTGCCGAGTTCTGCAGCCGCGTTCGACGAAGACGTCGAGATCGGTCGGTTGCTGCATGAGGCGTACGACGCGCCGCCAATGTCGAAGGCGTTTTTGCGACGTCTGGAACGCGAACTCGTTGCGACGCGACCGATGCCGGACCGGCCGCCGCGGCCTGCGCGGTTCAAGACCTGGTTGCGGGCCACCCCCATCGCCTTGGGGCTGGCGATCCTGTTCGCGCTGTGGGGAATTTTTGGTCGCGAAGCTCCTGCCTATGCCTGGGCCTCGATGCTCTCGGCTCTTGAACAACGGGGTTTTATTCAACTGCAAGGCCCGGGTGTCACCCGTTGGCTGTCGCTCGCAGAGGGGGTCATCGGGGAAGAATCGGCCACCGGGGTCACATTGGTTAATCTGCCGCAGGGTTGGGCCTACCAGCGTCCTGCTTCAGCCACGACAGTGCAACGGACGCGGAGCGAGGTGCCGTCACAGACGAACCACGACGCGTTAGTGCTGGCTTTTCTGGCAGGTGACACTCCCGACAGCATCCGCTCGTCGGTGACCAAGCCGCCGCGGATTTTGAAAGAGCGCTGGGAGCGCACCGTCACCGCGGGTCATCCGACCGTCCGTTTGCATGTCGAGTTCGATCGATCCCCGCAACCGCCGTTGCAGTTGACGGTGTTACTGGATCCGGAAACGAAGCTCCCCAGACAGAGCAGCCTCGATCAACCCGGCGGGAACGTGCCGGTCTACTCCGTGAGTTACCCCGACGCGACGCGCGCCGCCTGGCAGGCAGAGCGATTCCCCAGCGAACTGGCGATCGTGGATGTTCTGCCATTGCCCAATGGACCGCTTACGTCCCCGGCGCGGGTTGCGAGTTCGAACGATCAGATTGTGATCGCCCAGGCGTTCCCGGCCTGGCATGTCCCTGAAGCTGTGACGCTGCAGCCCGTGCCTGCCATGGTCGGGAGACTCAATACGCAGTGGGAAACGGTCTGGAACGCCCAGGGCGTGACTCCAGTCGCGGCTGCGGATGACGCGGAACTCCTGCGGCGGGTGTATCTCGATTTACTTGGGCGGACCCCGACCGTCACCGAAGTTCGTCAGTACCTGCAAAAGACCGATCCACTCCGCTACGAGCGATTGGTCGATCAGATCCTGCAAAGCCCCGAGCATGCCACGCATCTTGCGACTGTCTGGCGCAACTACCTCATTCCCGAGGGGATCGATCTCACAGCCTTTGGCGGCGTGGACACATTTGACCGCTGGCTGGCTGATCGCTTTGGACCGAATCGTCCCTATGACGAAACCGTCCGCGAGTTGCTGCTGGCAGAAGGCCGGCTGGCTAAGTCGGGGCCGCTGCTCTTCTATGCGGCGGCGAAACTTGATCCGGAGATCCTGGCTGCACGCACGTCACGCGTCTTTCTTGGCATCCGACTGGAGTGTGCCCAGTGTCATCAACATCCGTTCGAGCACTGGTCACAGCTGGACTTCTGGGGGTTTGCCGCCTTCTTCGCCCGCATCTCCCGCCCGCAGGGTGAGCTGATGGCCGCCTCGACCGTCCTGCAGGTCCGCGATGTCGACCGGGGTGAAGTGAAACTCCCGAATACCGAGACGCTGGTTGCACCGAAGTATCTCGATGGCACGCCGCTGCCCACCAATGTCGATGAGCAGGTCCGCCGTCGCCAGCTGGCACAATGGGTGACGAGTGCCCGGAACCCGTATTTCGCCCGGGCGACTGCCAACCGTGTGTGGGGGATGCTCTTCGGCCGGGGGATTGTCGATCCGCTCGACGATTTTGGAGCACAACATCCGGCGAAGTCACAACAGGCGCTCGATCTTCTCGCTGAGCGGTTTGCTCAAACCGAATTCGACTTGCGCGATCTGCTCCGCATCATCGTGCTGTCGCGTCCCTATCGGCTTTCGAGTCAGTCTGAATCGGATGCGCCGCAACAGCGTGAATGGTTCGCGCAGATGTCGGTGAAAACGCTGACGGCAGAACAACTCTACGACAGCATCGCTGCTGCGACGCTGCTGGAGCGCAACGCGACTTTCGACGTGCAGTCGCAACTTGCCCAACCGGCCCGTGCGGAATTTGTGCAGCTCTTCCGCACACCAACAGACTCCCGCACAACGTATCTCGGCGGCATCCCGCAGGCGCTGACGTTGATGAATGGTTCGTTGATCGATTCGGCGACCGGGTTGGCCAGCAGCGGCGTCCTGAAATCGCTCGAAGCTCCGTTCTTCACGAACGAACAGCGAATCGAGATTCTGTACTTCGCGACACTCGCACGGCGTCCGTTGCCGACCGAGCAACACGTCCTCAGCAAGTACATCACCGAAAAGACACGCGGCCCGGAATTGCAGGAAGCGCTCGCCGATCTGTTGTGGGCATTGCTCAACAGTGCCGAGTTTGCGATGAACCACTGACGAGCGTTCGTTCTCCTGTCGCCACACGAAGTGTCGGCAGACTGTACGATGATTGACGGGATCACCGACCGATCGGCCCTTTCTGCGGAAGGCGATATTCACCATGCTGGATCAACTGACCCGTCGAGCACTCTGCAGAACCCTGGCGGCCGGCGTCGGCGGAGCAAGCGTCAGCGGCTGGTTTCCGCAGTTCGCGCGAGCCGTCGAACAGGAAACCACCCGCGGTCGGCATTGCATCCTGCTCTGGATGAGCGGCGGTCCGTCGCAGAGCGACACGTTCGATCTGAAACCGGGACACAAAAACGGTGGCGAATTCAAGGAGATTGCCACGAAGGCACCGGGACTACGCTTCAGCGAACACCTGCCGAAGCTGGCGATGCTGGGCGACCGTCTGGCCGTCCTCCGTGGAATCAGCACAAAGGAAGGGGATCACGGCCGCGGTACGTTTCTGATGCGGACCGGCAAACCGCCGGCGGGGCCGATTCAATACCCCAGCCTCGGTGCGAGCGTGGCAAACCAGCATTTTCAGAGTCAGTCCAAGCTCCCCGGCTATGTCAGCATCGGTCCTTATCGGGCATTTAATCAGGAAGCGTTTGGCCCCGGCTTTCTCGGACCGCGCTTCGGACCGCTGATCGTTGGCGCCACAGACCTTCCCGGTGGAAGCGTCGGACGCAACCCGCAGAATTATCCAGAACTGAAAGTGCAGTCGATCGATCCGCCAGCCGGTCTGTCACCGCAGCGGCAGTCGCGCCGGCTGGAACTCTGGAAATCGTTACAGGAAGAGTTTCTGGCGGGCCATCGTGGTCTCGCAGCGAAGACGCATCAGACCGTCTATGAAGGAGCGGTCGAGTTGATGTCGAGCCAGGATGCAACGGCCTTTGACCTCACGCAGGAGCCTGCCAGCGTGCGTGAAGCTTACGGTCGATCGGTCTTTGGGCAAGGGTGTCTGTTAGCCCGCCGTCTCATTGAACGGGGGGTCCCCTGCGTGGAAGTCTCGCTGGGAACCAGCAGTGATGGTGTTGGCTGGGATACCCATAGCGACAACTTCCGCGCTGTGCGGGATCTCTCTGCGATCCTGGATGCCGGTTGGGCCACGTTGATGATCGAATTGCAGGAACGGGGATTGCTCGATTCGACGACGATCCTCTGGATGGGAGAATTCGGCCGGACACCGCAAATCAACGCGACCAACGGTCGCGATCACTTCCCCGGAGCCTGGTCGACGGTCCTGGCTGGTGGTGGAATTGCCGGTGGGCAGGCTTACGGAAAAACGAGTCCCGACGGATTGACCGTGATCGAGGGCAAGCTGAGTGTCGGCGATCTGCTGGCCACCACGTTTCGAGCAACAGGCGTTGATCCGGCCACCATGCAGACCTCAAACGAAGGGCGTCCAATTGTGCTCAGCGAGGGGACTCCTGTGAAGGCGGTCCTATCATGAGGGACGCATTCCGGATGCCATCGCTGTTTCTGCTGCTGGCGGTGCTTGTGTGTGCTCCGATCTGGTCAGCGGAACGTGCAGTCGGGGTGAAAGTCCTGACCGAGGCTCAGGGTCCCGCAGCACCCACAGTCCGTCCGCTGAATGCCCGGCCCACCGCCTCCGTGGAAGCAATCTCGGCGACACCCCAGGGGCGTTGGCCGCAGTATCAACTGGGGCGGGTGGCACGGCGCGAGCCGAGTGATGCCGAACGGAACGATGGTCGCTGGCGTTGTCTGCTGGCGCTGCCCGAAGGTCCGCTGTTAATCGAAGTGAACCTGTCGATTGACGGGCGTCCCTATCGGCAGGCCCGCGAACAACGGATCGACCAGTTGCTCGTCCCGCCCGTTGATGCTGTCACGGTGAATCCCCCGCGGGAACGGATTCGCGACTATGAGACCGCCAAAGGTGCGCCCGTGACCCGGGAAGAAGTCCGTTGGCTGGTGAATCACTGGATCGACGGTCCGCCGCTGATGTTGCTGAACGACGGCTTTCAACGGTTTCGCGCTCGTCAATCACCGGTGCTGGCGCTCCTCGACCGGGACCAGGACGGCGTCCTCTCAAAGAACGAGTTGCAATCCGCGGCGGCGTCCTTGCTCGCAGCCGATCGCGATCGCAACGAGCTGGTTGCCTTTTCTGAACTGCCCACGCTGTCAACTGTTGGGCCGATAGCGGTCAACCCGTTAATTCCAGTCAGCCCGGACGGTGTCGATCTCCGCAGGCTGGCAGCTCATTATTCCGCTACAGACCAGGGAACGACTGCAGTTAACCCCCGCTGGGATCGACAAGGTGACGGACAGCTGGATGCTGAAGAACAGCAGGCCCTCGCGAACGGGCCGCCTGACCTCCGCATTGCCGTGAACTTTCAGACGACAGGCGCTGAGCAATCCAGACTCACCGTGCGCGAGAGCACGGAGCAGTTCGCGCCGGCAGTTGCTGCTGCAACAGAGCAGGGGCCGCAACTCACACTGCGACTCCTCGGTGCCCCCGTCACGTTTCTCGCCGTGCAGGGACCTCCGGCTGACCAGATCGCGATCGGTGCCGTGGAAGATGGGTATCCACTGCTCCCGGAACTGGATCTCAACGCCGACAAACGTCTGACTCTGCGGGAACTCGCAGGTGCCACCGCGCATCTGTTGCATGCCGACCACAATGGCGATGGTCAATTATCGGGGGCGGAACTCCGGGCTCCGTTCCGATTGGTCTTCTCGCTCGGTCCGCTGGTGCATCGGGAACTGGCGGGGATCCGCGCGCTCCCGGTCAGTTCCCGGCCATCTGCCATCGTGGCACCGGAATGGTTCACGCGGATGGATCGCAACAAGGACCTGGATGTTTCCCGCCGGGAATTCCCAGGGGATGACACGCAGTTCCGGCAGGTGGACAGCGATGGAGACGGACTGATCGACCCTACTGAAGCGGTGAATTTCGATCGACGTCCCCCCTCGGGGCCGTCCACCGACAAACCGACAGACAAACCCGCGGACAAGCTGACCAGCCCGCCCGCTGAGGATACGCCATGACTCGCTCCAGTCTGCACGACAACAACGGCCGCGCCACGCTTCAAGCTGAAGAAGTCGACGTGGCCGCTGCGGTCGATCGACTCTACGAACAAACGCAGGAACTTCGTCGGCAGTTGGCAGGCGTGATCGTCGGCCAGGAAGCGGTCGCAGAACAGTTAATGATTGGCTTGCTCTGTCGCGGACACTGCATTCTGCAGGGAATGCCGGGACTCGCGAAAACCATGCTGGTTTCGACACTGGCCTCTCTCATCGAAATGACGTTCCGCCGCATTCAGTTCACTCCTGATCTGATGCCGGGCGACATCACCGGAACCGAGATTCTCGAAGAAGATCATACGACGGGGAAACGCATCTTCCGGTTTGTGGAAGGTCCGTTATTCGGCAACGTGATTCTCGCCGATGAAATCAATCGCACGCCGCCGAAGACGCAGAGTGCGCTGCTCGAAGCAATGCAGGAACGGCAACTCACTGTCTGTGGAAAGACGTATCGCCTGCCGAATCCGTTCTTCGTGCTCGCGACACAGAACCCGGTCGAGACCGAAGGAACGTACCCCCTCCCGGAAGCGCAGCTTGACCGCTTCCTGCTGAAGATTCGTGTCGATTATCCGAGCCGTGATGAAGAACGCGAAATCATTCGTCGACAGACGACCGACTATCACTACTCCACGTCACCGGTGATCGATGCCGAGCAACTCCTGTTCCTGCAGGGACTCGTACGGAGTGTCGTCGTCTCCGAGCATGTCTACGATGCGGCGCTTGATCTGGTGCGGCAGTCGCGACCAGAAGAGGGACTCCTCGCGCCAGAATTACTGCCGATGGTGCAGTGGGGCGCGGGACCACGCGCTGCGATCGCGCTGGTGATGGCGGCGAAAGCCCGGGCGCTGCTGCATCGCCGCTGTCATGTCACAACCGGTGACCTGGTGGCGATGGCCCTCCCGGTCCTGCGGCATCGGGTCATTCTGACGTTCAACGCCGAAGCGGCCGGCGTGGATGCCGATGCACTCCTCAAGCAGATGATTGCCCGCACCCCGTCGCTGCAAGGAGCCGGCGCGTCAGCAGCGCCCTGACCGTATGTGGAACTTCCTGCGATCATCGAAGCCGATTGCGCCTGCGATACCGGCACGCCCCGCCACCTCCGTGGTCGACCTGGTCGACCCGGCGGTGATGGAACGCATCGCCCATCTGGACCTCCTGTCGCGGACAGTCGTCGACGGCTTGCTGGCGGGCAAACATCGTTCCACGACCAAAGGGGGCTGCAGCGAGTTCGCCCAGCATCGACCCTACGCGCCGGGCGATGAAGTGCGGCAGATCGACTGGCAGGTCTACGCCCGGAATGACCGCTACTTCATCAAGCGCTTCGAGGAAGAGACCAATCTGCAGGCATTGATCGCGCTCGACGCCAGCGGTTCAATGCGTTTCGGAATGGAGACCGGGTCGAAATACGAGTATGCCCGTCGGACAGCGGCCTGCCTCTCCCGATTGTTGCTCCATCAACGTGATGCCGTGGGGGCGGTGGTACTGCACGAGCAACAGGCGCGCTTCGTTCCACCCCGACAGCATGCGGCTCATCTGCGCGCGATCCTTGGCATGCTGCAGGCCATCGAGCCAGGCGGCAGTGCAGGGTTGGGCGGACCGATCCGAATCGCCGCTGCTCGGCTGCGACGACGCGGGATGTTCATTCTGCTCTCCGATTGTTTCGGCGATCTGGATGAATTGGCCGAAGGCTTGCGCGTTGTCCGGGCGCGCGGTCATGACATTCTGGTCTTCAACGTGCTGGCTCCGGAAGAACTCGATTTTCGCTTTCGTCGCTGGTCCGAGTTTCGCTCCTTGGAAGTCTCCGGTCAGCGGTTACGCCTGGAGCCCGCGGCGGTGCGCGAAGAGTATCTGCAGAAAATTCGTGCTCACCTGCAGCGAGTCGAGGCTCTCACGATGGAATTGGGAGGCGACTATGTCCGGTTGACGACCGATCGTCCGCTGGGCGATGCATTGCAGTGGTTCTTACGTGGTCGTCTTGCCCGAGGAGCCTGAAGCCCGTGACGTTTCTGAGTGCGATCTTCCTGGCGGCTCTCCCGTTAGCCGCCGCGCCGATTCTGCTGCACCTCTTCGATCGTCGCCGTTCGGTGGTGATTGAATGGGGGGCCATGCAGTTTTTGCAGGAAGCCGTCGCCACCCGTTCCCATGCTCGTCGTCTGCAGGAATGGCTGTTGCTTGCGCTGCGTGTCCTCGCGATTGCCTGCCTGGCGATTGCGTTGTCCCAACCGATGACCGCCTTCATCGGATCGTCGGCCGGAGAGCGCACAGAAACAATCGTGATTCTCGATTCGTCGCTTTCAACACAACGAGGAGTCGAACAGACCGCGTTGTTCGAAGGACTCCGGACCACCGCTAGACAGGCTGTTGAAAAACTTTCTGGCAATGACTTAGTCCGCGGACTGACCGCCGCCCCCTATCCACTGTGGATGCTGCCGACGCCGGTCCGTTCCGATCCCGATGGTCGAGCCCGCATGCTGAATGAACTTAATCGGCTGCGTCCGACTCAGGCGGGCAGCGACCTGCTGGCGGCTTTGCTGGTGGCGGTGCAGGCCGAAGTTGACCCTGGTGTGACGAGCCGTCGGATCCTGCTTTGTACTGATCAGCAGGTTACGGATTGGAAACTTCAGGACGAAACCGGTTGGGAACGCTTGCGTGCGGCTCTGTCAGCCGCCCCCCTGCCGATTCGCATCGATCTGGCTGAGAGTCATCGTCTGGACAAGCGACTTCCCAATCTCGCGGTCAATCAGCTGCGCGTCCTGCATCCCCTGGTGGGAACCGGTCAACCGATCACCATCACCGCTGAAATTCAGAACCACGGTGATACGATCTCGGCCCCCGCGACGCTGAACTGGAAGTCCGGTGTCCCTCCACAGACGATTCCGGCACTGGAACCCGGTGCCGTCCATGAAGCGATCTGGCAGACCAGCTTTCCTGCAGCCGGGGTCTATGCGGTGACGGCTGAGCTGACGATCGAGGATCCCCTCGCGGCCGACAATCGGGCCACGCTGATCATTGAGGCGGCGGAACGACTGCCGGTCTTCGTGGTGGAAAACGCTCCCGAACAAGTGGAACTTCAGCAGGATGCCTTCTGCGTCCTGAGTGCGCTGCAGGGAAATACCGATGACGTTGAAGCTTCCGGCGGGTTATATGAACCTGTTCTCATCTCACCGGCCGCGCTGGGCACGCAGGATCTGTCGCGCGCTCGGGCCATCATCGTTCCGAACTATGCCGATCTCCCCGATGCGACGCTCGATCGTCTCCGCGAATATGTCCACCGCGGTGGCGGTTTGTGGATCGCATTGGGAGCCCGCACCGATGTCGAGCGGTTCAATCATCGCCTGTACGACGCTGGTGGTGGTCTGGCCCCGCTGCCGATTGACCGACTGGTTGACGAGCCCGCCTCGGGTCCACAACGGACCCTGCTCGATCCGAGCGGACAGTGGCATCCGGCCCTGGCAACCCTCTCCGATGAACAACGTCTCGATACCGGGACCGTGGGCGTCACCCGCCGCTTTCGATTTCAACCGGCTCCCGACGTCCCAATGTTACTGCGGCTGACGAATGCCGAGCCGCTCGCAGTGGAACGCACGCACGGCCACGGACGTGTGATCGTGCTGGGCGTTCCTCTCCGTCTGCAATGGTCCGAGCTGGTCCGTTCACAAGCCTTTGTAGTGATGGTTCACGACTGGCTGGCGTACCTCACGCAGCCGCAGGCGATTCGCTATAACCTGATGCCCGGCGAGCCGATTGTGCTGAACCGCAGCCGCAATTCAGCCTCGACGGCGGTCTTGCAGACCCCTGCGGGCGATGTGCTTGAACTGATGGCGGAAACGACCGATCAGGGACGTCGGTTTCAGTCGGGGCGAACGCTATTCCCCGGCGATTACCTGGTGGAAGAGTCGGGCAATCCGGAGTCCGTCCCGTTTCATGTCAGCCGGCCGATTGAAGAATCGGATCTGGAAGAACTCGATGAAACGGCCCGACAGCGGATTCAGGCCGCGTTGACACAAGCTCCCCGCGCCGCAGGGGCACAGTCCCGTACCGCGCGCGAACAACCGCTGTGGCACTGGATCTGGATGCTGTTCCTGCTGACTGTTGCCGGTGAGTTGTGGCTGGCGGGACGAATTTCGCGGCAACGGTTCGGTGCTGCAGATTCATTCGAAGTGGCTTCGTCATCTGTCAGTCTGGCCCCCTTGTCCGCCTCGCGTGGTTCCCGTCCCCGACGTGTGTCCGCATGAAGATCCCGATGCTTCCAGCTTCCACTCAGAGCGTGCAGGAGATGGTCCTTGATGGACCGATCGGGCTGCCGTGGGCGCTCGTCCTGGGATTGGCGATTGGCCTGGTCTTTGCCGGCTGGCTGTGGCGTGAAGTCTCTGTGCTGGGACCGCGACAGGCGGTGGTTTTCTGGCTGTTGAGAATGCTGGCAGCGGGCGTGGTCCTCTGGATGTTGCTCGCGCCGGCTGCGGTCCGGACCGATGTCACGACCACCCGCCGTTCGATTGCGATTCTGCAGGATGTCAGCGGAAGCATGCAGACGGTTGATCCTTTGGACTCCGGTGATGCACTCCGCTGGAACATGACTTCCACGGACGCATCACCGCTGCACACCGCGCTGGCGGTGCTCGACCGGTCTGTCGCGACACTCGGCATCGCCGAGCGCCGACTGCGCACGGCTGCGGCGGTCTTCCAGGAGCACCGCTCAGATCAACAGGTCATCGATCACGTCTTGTCGGCGCAAGCGGCACTGGAACGGACTGGTGCCCTGTTGCAGGACTTGCCGAGCGTCCCGAGTGCTCCCTGGCTGGCGACGGAAATCAACGCGGCTCGATTGCGTCTGGAAGCATCAGAATTAGAAGCGTTTCAAAGGCTGTGCGGCGCGCTTCGTCGCAATGCTGTTCCGGAAGACCGACATTGGCGCGAGAGTCTATCCGATCAGGCCGAACGTGTGGCTGCCGTTCGTCTGACGATGCTCGGTCTGGTTCGACGAATGGCGACAATCGACCCCGAGACTCCGGGATTGACGGCATCTCCTGTCGATGCCACGCGACAGATACGAGTGCAGCACTGGCTGGAGCATACGGAAGCATCCGTCCTGCAGACGCTCGCCAAACAGGTCGACGTCCGCCGTGGATCATTCGCGACAGCGATCGACTGGACCGCCGCGACACCCGCCACCCTTCCCACGACTGCCACTGGCACCGATCTGCACACAGTGCTGGAACAGCTGCGACAGGAACATCAACGCCAGCCCTTATCGGCCGTATTTCTGCTGACCGATGCAGCTCACAATCGGGCGTCTGACGAAACTCCTGCGACGACCGCTGCCCAGATGAAGGACCTGCCGGTCTACGTCTTACCAATTGGGAATTCTCGTCCGGTTCGCGACCTCAAGTTGCGTTCTGTCTTTGCTCCGTCGGTGGCTCTCCGGAACGACGATCTGGTGATTGATGTTCGGGTCGAAGCGGATGCTTGTGCCGGTGAAACCTGCCTCGCGCGCTTGCTGCAGGATGGGCAGGTCCTCGATCAACGGGAACTCAATCTCGATGGGGAGTATGTCAGTCGCTCGTTGCGGTTCGAACGTCACCTGCCGGAAGTCGGACTGCAAACCTTTCAGCTCGAACTGGTCCCGCTGGAAGGGGAAGCGAGCGAACAGAACAACCGACGGACGGTCGAGGTGCAGGTCACGCGGAGCGAGATTCAGATTCTGCTGGCCGACGAACGCCCGCGCTGGGAAACACGTTATCTCATGCAACTCTTCCGCCGCGATCCGAAGGTCGCCTGTGACGAACTCCTGTTCCGTCCGCGCATGGTTGCGACCGGACAGCGGGCTCAGTCTCCCCGACTGCCGGAAACGGTCGAAGAATGGGACCACTATGATGTCGTTCTCCTGGGTGACCTTCCGAGTGAGCGGCTCCCGCGCACTGTGCAGACTTCCCTGGTCGAGTACGTCGAGAAACGTGGCGGCACACTGATTGTGCTGGCAGGCGACGAGTCAATGCCGCAGCATTATGTCGACTTCCCACTGCAGGTCCTGCTCCCGATTGACCTGACCGTTGCACAACCGATCGAGCTGTCGCGAAGTTATCAATTCCGGCTCACCGAGCAGGGACGACAGCATCCCGCCTTGATGATCGGTGAGAGCGATGACGAAACACGGGTCGCCTGGGATTTTGTGAATCAGTCATCGCCCTTGTCACACGTCTCCGCCTGGCGCAGGCCGCTGGCAACTGCCCGGACTCTGCTCTCTGCAGTCCCTGATGGTGACCAAGTTCCTGCCGGCGTCGATGAATCCAGTGCCCTGTTGTGCTGGCAGCCGGTTGGTCGGGGGCGGGTGGTCTATCTGGCGAGTTCCGAGATCTTCCGGCTGCGCTTCCTGCGTGGCGACCGATTGCATGCCCGGTTCTGGGGCCAGATGCTCCGGTGGGCGATCGCGTCGGAACTGGCCGACGGTTCAAAGTTCGTCCGCTTCCGTACCGATCAATCGCAGTATGAAGAACGGGAACCGATTCAGATTTCGTTACGCCTGCGTGATCGCGAAGATCGGCCATTGATCGACGATCATCTGAGTGTCCGCCTGACCGACGGGACCCAGGAGCGAACGCTCCCGTTCGTCTCAGATGCTGAGTCGCCAGGCGACTATTCCGCTGTGATTCCAGGGCTCACGCCGGGAACGTATCGCCTCGTATCGCAAGGGGCGGCGCTTGAGCAGATGCGCCAAGCGGAAGGGCTCGATCCGGTGCTTCTGCAAATCACTGTCGTACCATCGATTTCGACCGAACTGACCGAAACACGCTGCAACCGTGTGCTGGCACAACAAATCGCCGAGGCGACGGGTGGGCAGGTCCTCGCCCCCGCAGCATTCGAAGAGATTCTGGCACTGACCGATCTGGAACCGGTCCGCAGTGAGTCGACGGAGCGTCGTCCATTGTGGGTCCGTTGGAAGTATTTGTGGATCGTGTTCGGCTGTTTGCAACTGGAATGGATGTTACGGAAACGGCAAGGACTTTCCTGACCTGTCTGCACAAGGTTTCCAACGACAGGCAGACGGTCTCGTGGATTCGTCCGATGATGCGAAAGACGGAAGCCATACGTTCGCGCATGGCAGCCTGTTTCCGAAGGAACAAGCGATGACGACCGTAAGCACATCACACGTCTTACCGACACCCATCGAAACGACGCTGTGGCAGATTCGACGACGGGCCCTGGGACTGGCGGTCTGCCGGGGGGCCGCGATCTCGATTGGCACCCTGTTGCTCGCGATGACCCTGGCAATGATCGTGGACTGGTCCTGGGGAGTTCACCAGATTTCAATCCGGGTGGGGCTGACACTCACCGCACTTGTTGGAACGGCGTGGCTCAGTCTGTGGGTCGCGTCCCCTGCAGTCCGGCGCGCGTGGCAACGTCAGCAGGCAGCCTCCGGTGCCGAAATGGTCTGGCCCCAGTTGGAAGAACGCTGGACAACGATCGTCTGTCTGGCGGAGACGTCACGTCGGCCAATCGACCCCGTCACCCAGGCGATGCAGCGCCAAGTCGCCAGCGAAGCCCTCGCCATCGGCCGACAGGTGCGGCCTGCCCGGGTGGCTTCACCAGCCGCTCTTCAACCTGCTGGTCTGTTTCTCCTTTTGAGTCTGGGCATCTTCGGTGGCTTTCTCGCGATCGATTCTGCCCAGACATCGATCCTGCTCCGACGCTTCTGGTCCCCCTTCTCAACCATCACGGCAACACGCTGGCACCAGGTGACGGGAGATCTCGCCGTCCCGCGCGGCGAAAAAGTGACGCTCGCTCTCAACATCACGGGTGTCTTACGCTCCACTGCAGAATTGCAGATCGATCGGGGGGCGGGCATCGAAACGCGACGCTTGCGAACGATCACGGATGACCCGACTGCCTTTCAACAACGATTACCGGTCGACGGAACGTTCCGTTACCGCTGGCTCGTCGGCGATACCCGGACCGCATGGTATGAGGTGCGGGCCCTCGAGTATCCCGCGCTGGCAGAACTGGAGTTCGTGATCATCCCCCCGGAATATTCTCAGCGGCCGCGCGTACAGCGTTCCACCTTGCCCCCCCGAATGTCGGCCTTGCAGGGAAGCCAGTTGCTGGTGCGGATGCGTCCGTTGTCGCCGCTGCAACGACTGGATCTGATCATGACACCGACCGTGAAGACGGAGCCCCCCGCCCCATCCCAGAGTGCGACACTGACTCCTGATCGAACGGGATGGTACTCGACTGAAATGGTGCTGATGCAGCCGCTCACGCTGGAGTTTCAGTTACTCAGTCCCGATGGCTTGAGTTATCCCGAACGACTGGTGTCCCATGTCGAAGTGCTCATCGATCAAACGCCTGTGGTGCATCTGCACGCAAAGTCAGACGAAACGGTGGCTGCCGCGGATGACATCATTGAGATTCCGTTCGAGGCTCATGATGATCTTGGGATCGTGGCGGCTGAACTGGTCGTCACAACCGAGAACGAAGACGGAACGCCCGGTAAAATCCTGTCGATCCAACGGATTCCGTTAGGTGACCAGCAAGGCGCGCGTCACGTTCGAGGCAAGGTCCGCCTGGATTTGCAGTCGCTGGGACTCAAAGCCGGAGAGTCCATCTCGTACACGGTGCGTGTCGCCGACACTCGGCTGGCCACCAGCGACGAGACACCCCTCACCCCGGAGACAGCCACTTCCGCAGAGTTGTCGCGCGCGGAAGATGCTGACTCCCGGATTGCCTCGGATACCGCTCAGTCGGAGTCCATGAAGTCCACCACTTCAGGTGATTCGGACGGGAAACCTGGGAACCGAATGGAGAATTCCCTCACCGCAGAATCGACCGGGCTACCTGCGGAAAACGATGACCGCGAAGGACACGCCGCGAACGTGTACGATGGTCCGGTCTCGGCCTTGCGGCCATTGAATCGTGATCATCAGTCGCAGGGGCTCGCGGACCGTGACGAATCGGATGGTCCGGTCTCTGCGCTCGATCCGTGGAATGTTTACACCGTAGACTCGATCGCCAGTGAGTCTACGGAGCGAACGCTGGGTCAGAATGACGGTCGCGGCTCCAACTCCCCAATGCCCGGTTCGGAACAGGCGTTGGCAGATGACTTCGGAAATCCAGCCTCTGCCAATCCCCGGAACTCACCGAACTTTCCGCAGAATCCCAGCCAGCCAGGCAGTCCCTCCCCGCCGGAAACCAATCAAGACGCTGCATCCCGATTGGTAGAGCGCGCGTCTCCCTGGAGTGATGCACAATCGAAGAGTCCCACCGACCGGCGGCGGATTCGCATCACCGAACGGATCGAAGCGGTCGCCGAATCGCCCGACCTCAGGCCGACACGGACCGATCTGCGCGAACGCCTGTCACACCTGCTCAAGGTGGTGACCGAGATCGAACAGCAGTTAACGAAACTCGTGCAAAATGAAGTTCCGGAATCGAATCGCAGCGAGTTGGCCAAGTTGATCGACACGCGTCTGGGGGATGTCGAAACGAGTATCGCGACGTTCCAGCATGATGTTTCCGATGGACCGTTTGCCTTCGTTGGACTTCAACTGGTCGACCTGGGCCGCTCGTCGTTCTCACCGGCGCGCGAACGAACGTTTCTTGCCATTCGGGACCCGCGCGCCGGGGTGGATGCACCATCCGGAGAAGCCTTGCAGCACGTGACGCGCGGGCGCGAATTACTGGCAGCACTGGTCCAACGCTATGAAGCAGCTGCCAGGGAGAAGCAACTCGCCCAGTCGCTGGAAGAGACCGCGAAAATGTTTCTGGTCTATGTCGAGAAGAGCCAGGACTTGCTCCGCGAAGCCCGCTCCAACCGACATCCGCTTGAACGCAAGATGGCAGTGCTCGAATTCGACCAGGAGTATCTCGATCGTCTGACAGAAGTGTTGAAGCTCCGCCGTGATCTGATGGCGGAACTCGGACGGACGTTGGCCGACGATCCACGGCTGCTGTCACGCTATCTGGAATTTCTGAAACGTCGGAGGAACAGCTATCGTGAACGCTTTGCCGAACTCACTGAGCGGCAGACCGTGCTCGCCTCCGAAGTCCACAGTTGGGTCAGTATTCCGGACGACCGCCGCGACGATTTGTGGACCTTGATCGCGGAACTCCGTCTGCAAGCAGCGACCCCGCTGGCCAAAGATGCCTCGGAACTGGCCGAACATGTCGAAAAGCAGTTTCCACTGGCGATTGAACCGACGCAGGGTGCCGCGATGAAAGTTCTTGAACTCTCCAGACAGGTTGCCTCCGGGGCTCGGGCCACCGCGCTGGAAGCTCGTCGTCAAATTCAGCAGCCCGCGCAGACTCTCGATCTGGTCTCCAGGACGTCCTCACTCGCGGCACTGTTGTCGGACCTGGATGCAGCGCTGGAACAGTTACGCTTTGAACATCCCACGGTGACTGAAATCGAAGATTACGTCACGGCCCGCCTGGCGGAAACTCGCAGCGTGGCCGATCAGGCGGATGCCTGGTCGCAGACTGTGACGGCCTGGCAACGACGAGACTATCACGCTCTCGTGGAGACCGATCAGGATCAACTGGCGCTCCTCACCGAGACCTTGCGTGGCGAATTGCTCAGCCTCGAAGGCGATCTGGCGACCAACTTGCAGCAAGTCGGTGGTGGGGACCTTCCGCAGTCCGTAAAAGACCGAATCCGGGAACTCCAGCAGTTCCTTCAGACGATAGTGCACCGGCAGATTGCAGCCACCTATGCCTGCTCGACGGCTCAAATGAAGGAGGCCGACCGCTTGCTGACACAACTCGTCGCGGACTTCACCCGTGGTGTGGAACTGTTCGATCAACTCCGTCGAGAATTCGCCGCAGTGCTCGATGAGGTCCAACCCCCTGATCCGGATGCTTCTCAACTCGTCGACCCGACCCTGGATGACTTACTGGCTCAACTGGAACGGGAGCCGAATCTGGCGGCCCAGTTGGGACTTCCTGATCGCCCGCAGAATCTGCGCGTGGTGGTCGAGTCGATGACCTGGCAGGAAGCGGGTGTCGGACTGATGGCCGACGCGAGTCGGTCGGCCGCCGCCCGCGTCCAGTCAATGCCGCCATCGGATCGACTGAAGCCGGCAGGAGCCAGTCTGTCGGAAGCGGAGCCCACACCCGCCGAGCGTGCGCAGCGCGAACGGGCTCGGGAGATGGAAGCCCGCATGGCCAAAACCTTGACGGCGTTACAAGACAAGGCCAAAGATACCCAGACCCCACTGCGTGAGCGGTCTGCAGCGGAGGAACGAGCCCGCGCACTGAAGCAGCGGATGCAGGGGGCGATGCGCGCGGAAGACGTCATCGCTGCGTGGAACCGACTGGCCGATGTTGCTCAATCGGCTGAAGCCGCCCGGGCGCTGGCCGATGGTGTGTTTCTCCCGGATGACCAATGGAATAAAGTCCTGTCGACGCTGGACGATGGTCTGTGGCAAGTTGGCGGACGTCAGCCCCCGGAAGAATATCGCTCGGCCATCGAACGCTATCAGGCCCGCCTGCGTCACTTCATTGCCCCTCCCGCGGAAGCCGCTCCATGATGAGGCCCTTGCGACTGCATCACTGCCGGTTCTCTGAACCCAGCGGCCGGGACATGCTCCTCAGCCGACATTTGATGTGTCTTTGCGTCCTGCTGGCTGGGACCTGGGGAGTGACCGCATCGGCTCAAACCAGCAACCCCACCACGATCGCCCGGTCATCCAACCTCAGTGCGGCGCTCGCGCCCGAGGACTGGCAAAAAGTTGAAATTGGGGTGGATCGTGGACTCGCGTGGCTCGCTGCACAACAGGCCGAGGATGGAAGCTTTCCAGGTATAGAAGTCGCACAACCGGCAACCACCTCCCTGGCCGTCATGGCGTTTCTGTCGCGGGGCCATCTCCCCGGTCGGGGGAACTATGGTCAAAAACTGGATCGGGCGATTGACTACGTGCTCGCCACCCAGCGCTCACGCGGGGTGTTTTCGCTGATCGCGCCGGTGCCGCCCGCGATCCATCTCTCGGCTGCCCAGACCGTGCATTACAACCACGCCATTGCGGGGCTGATGCTGGGCGAAGTCTATGGCATGACGAATGGCGAACGGTCAGAACGGATCGAAATTGCACTCCATCGGGCACTGCTCTATCACCGCGAGGTGCAGACGTGGGGCAAGCAACTCCCGA
The DNA here is from genome assembly GCA_044229335.1 of Planctomycetaceae bacterium. Lineage (GTDB taxonomy): Bacteria > Planctomycetota > Planctomycetia > Planctomycetales > Planctomycetaceae > DSVQ01. Next base: position 57,469 of record JBGATC010000032.1, read on the forward strand.
CCGATGTCGGTGGCTTTCGCTATGGTGCCCCGGAAGCCCCCAATGCATCGTCCGATCTGTCGGTGACCGGTTGGGGACTGATGTTCTATCGCTCGGCCCGTAACGCCGAATTCAATGTTCCCAAAGCGTATTTCGACGAAGGTCTCGATTTCGTCGAACGGTGCTATGAAACCGATCCCGCGCTCCATCTGAAGGGGGTTTTTCGTTATCGCCCCAAGGTCAATGAAACGGACGCCCCGCAAATCACGTTGCCGAACACATCCTCGGCGGCGCTCACGCTGATCCTCGGTGGCCGGCAGGATCGCCGCTCCGTGCAAGCCGCGATTCAGTGGATCGAAGGACGCGAATACCCTCGGCTCTTCGGTGAAAGTTACTTCTATCTGGGAACCTACTACACCAGTCAGGCACTTGCGCAGGTCGGCGGCGCACCGTGGAACAAGGTGTACCCGCAGATTGCTCACAACCTGCTGGAAGTCCAGACGAAATCCGGGGCCTGGCCCGGCGGACCTCAAAGCGAGCGGACGTATGGCGAGTCGTATTCCACGTCGCTGGCAATCCTCGCGCTCACGCCGCCTTACCAGCTACTGCCCATCTTTCAGCGATGATCGGTTCCTGCGCTCGCTGCTGAACTGCAGAGTCCGTGTGGTCATATCCGGTAGCCGCCTCAAACGAGAGCAACCGGACAGCATCTCAGAGCAAGTCTGATGGTCAGTCATTTGCTAATCGACACGCGCGAACTCGGCGGCGATTCCCATCCCCCCACCGATGCACAGCGTCGCTAATGCTCGTCGTGTCCCTGTCGATGCGGCGTCGCCAGCCAGTTGCTGAACGAGATGCACAGCCAGCCGTGCGCCGGACATTCCGATGGGATGTCCGACAGCGATCGCTCCGCCGTGACGATTGATCCGCGCGGGATCCAGTTCCAGTTCATGCGTGCAGGCCAGAACCTGAGCAGCGAACGCTTCATTGATCTCGATCGCTGAATAATCCTTGAGCCGCGTCCCGGTGCGGGCCGAGAGTTTCTTTGTCGCGTAGACAGGACCCAATCCCATCAGTGCCGGATCACACCCGCAAACCACGCCGTCCACAAATCGGGCCAGCGGTTGATAGCCTCGAGCCCGCGCGAAGTCCGCGTCGGCCAGCAGCAGGCATGCCGCTCCATCATTCACCCCGGAAGCATTCCCCGCAGTGACGGTCCCCGTCGAATCGAACACCGGTTTCAGTTTGGCCAGTCGCTCGGCAGTTGTCTCGGGGCGGGGATGCTCATCCCCGGTCAGTTCTCCGACCGGGACGATGTCTTCTGTGAAGATTCCCGCAACCGCGGCGTCTGCGTACCGCCGCTGACTCGACAGGGCGTAGTCATCCTGAGCAGTGCGCGTCAAGTTGTACCGACGGGCAAGGGCTTCCGCCGTGTCTCCCATATGCTGCTGACTGAGAGGGTCGAGCAGTCCGTCTCGCAGAATTGTATCGATGAGGACCCCATCGCCAAACTTGAGGCCAGTCCGGGCGCGCGGGAGCAGATACGGGGCCTGCGACATCGATTCCATGCCGCCGCACAGCACACAGCGTGCTTCACCGGCGCGAATGGCCTGGGCCGCGAGCAACACCGACTGCAGCCCCGATCCGCACATCAGATTGACGGTATACGCTGGCGTTTCCTGCGGCAGACTGAGTCTCAACGCGACCTGTCGGGCGACATTCATTCCCTGCCCGGCAGCGAGGACATTGCCCAGAATGACCTGATCGATTTCCTGCCGATCCATACCTGCGAGGATCGCTGTTCCAGCCGCCACACCCAGATCGACCGCGGAGAACTCTGCGAGTCCGCCAAGGAAGCGGCCGATCGGAGTCCGTTTCGCAGCGATCACGACGACCGACTTCGACATCAAGAAATCCTTTGTCTTCTGAAAGGGGGGATCGCTGTCATCCTGACGATCGGGGGATCATGGTCCGTCAACAGCCTCAGGTCGTGGCGGTCAGCGAGGCAACTGAAAGAGAGACGCTGACATCGGCTTCACCTGTTCGACGATCGGTCGAAAGTCCATCTGCGCAAGAATGTCGCGTTCCAGTTCAATCCCCGGTGCGATTTCCTGCAATCGCCAGCCGGAGGGAATCAACCGGAAAACTGCCCGTTCCGTGATCAGCAGAACGTCATGATGCTGGGCGCGGGCATACTCGCCACTGAAAGAGATCTGCTCGACCGAAGCAACAAACTTGCGGACATTCCCCTCGCGAAGGATCCGCAGTTGTCCCTGATCGACGGCGACTTCCAATCCGCCCGAAGTGAATGTCCCGCAGAAGACCAGTCGTCGGGCGCTTTGCGAGATGTTCACGAACCCACCGACTCCGGCGAGTCGTGTTCCAAACCGGGAGACATTTACGTTGCCAGCGGCATCGATCTGGGCCGCTCCGAGGGCGGCGAAATCGAGCCCGCCACCATCGTAGAAATCGAACTGTGCCGGTTGGTCGATGATGGCTTGTGGATGAGCTGCAGCGCCGAAACTCAGTCCTCCCGCTGGTCGACCACCGATCGGTCCGCTCTCCACCGTGAGCGTGACGTCGTGGAGCAGGCCCCGTTCTTCGGCGATCCGGGCAATCCCCTCCGGCATGCCGATTCCCAGATTGACGATCTCACCGGGCCGCAACTCGTCACAGGCCCGGGCGGCGATGATTCGCCGTTCATCGAGCGGCATCTTCGATGGGTTGGTCTCCGTCGCTCCCGTGTGAGCTACGCGCGGCTCAAAATACGCCGGATTGAGTGCTTCGCCGAACGTCTGCTGATGTTCTCCTGGTTCAGCAACCGTGATCCAGTCGACCAGCACGCCAGGCACGCGGACCCGTTGTGGTGCTACGGGACGATCGAGGATGCGTCGAACCTGTGCGATCACCATCCCACCTGCGTTGCGGGCCGCCTGGGCAATCGGCAGGACATCGCCAATGATGGCTTCTTCGTCCATCACCAGGTTGCCGAACGGATCCGCCGCAGTCGCGCGGATCAGCCCGACATGGATTGGAAAACTGCGGTACCAGAGATACATTTCGCCGCCGAGATCGATGCGTTCAACGAGGGGCTGTGTCGTGCAGGCATTGAGCCGTCCGCCGCCGTGGAGGGGATCGATGAACGTCCCCATGCCAACACGCGTGATCACGCCGGGGCGACCGGCGGCTGATTCGCGGAACAGATGGCAGATCACCCCCTGAGGCAGGTTGTACGCTTCAATTTCATTCTGCAGCGCCAGTCGTCCGAGTTTCGGCGCGAGGCCCCAATGTCCGCCGATCACCCGCTTCACCAATCCGGGATGACCGAGATGATTCAGGCCGCGCGAAGCTCCATCACCCTGACCAGCGGCATAGACCAGCGTGAGCTGACGCGGTGTGCCGGACGTCAGAAACCGTTGCTCGAGTGCAGCCGTCAACGCTTCTGCATGACCCGCGCCGACGAACCCGCCACAGGCGACGGTCGAACAGTCGGCAATCAGTGCGACGGCTTCCTCAGCCGAGACGATGCGTGGTTTGCTCACGCCCACCAGCCTCCGTTGACGTGCAGCGTCTGCCCGGTGATGTACCGCGCCAGATCGCTGCAGAGGAAGAGGATGGCGTTGGCAATGTCGTCCGGTTCGCCGAACTGCCGCAGCGGAATCTGCTTGAGCATCTCCTGCCGCACGTCTTCGGGGATTGATTGCCCCATCTCGGTCAGGACCACACCCGGCGCGACAGCATTGACGGTGATCTGGCGTTTGCCGAGTTCTTTGCTCAACACCTTGGTCAACGCGATCACGCCTGCTTTGGCGGAGGCATAATTCGCCTGACCGAAGAAGCCGATCACTGCCGAGATGGAGGCCATGTTGACGATGCGACCACCGTCGGCGAGGAGTGGTTGAGCCGCCTTGCAGACGTTGAAGACCCCGGTGAGGTTGGTGTCGATCACCGCTGACCAGTCGGCTTCGTTCATGTTCCGCAACGTCCGGTCGCGAATGATCGCGGCATTGTTGACGACGATGTCGAGTCCACCAAACCGCTCAATGACTGCTGCCAGGCAGTGTTCCACCTGCACCGGATGGCGAACATCTGCAGGGACTGCGAGTCCCCGGTCACCGAATTCCGCAGCCGTGGTTTTCGCCCGCTGTTCATTCAACCCGTCAGCATCGGGGAAATAATTGATCGCGACTGCAGCTCCAGCTTGGTGCAACTGTCGCGCTGTGGCCTGGCCCAATCCTTGTCCGCCACCGGTGACAAGCGCAACCCGTCCGGTCAAATCGACTGCGATCATCCGCCCACCTTCTCCCCGAGTGTTGCATCATCGGTCAGCCGGATGATCCTACCCGAGCACCTGACCATAGCAGTAGCGTGCCCCGGTGATTGTCGTCGACGATGACCAGACAGCGTCGTCCTGGACTCTCGCTCCTTCCGGGTTGATGGGCTGTGCAGAGAGTCTTCGCTACAGGACTCCCACCGACTGAAGACCCAGCCCCAGCAGAAACGACGCGAGATTTGCCCCAACGATTGCGACAAAATCGCGTCGTGCTCCCCCCTGCGCCGCAGCGGACTCCGGTGATGCCGGTGGAACCATCCACAGAAACAGCACAACTTCCGCGACTGGTGCGAACGTCTCGGCAACCAGGAGGTAGACCCCATAACCAAACCACCGCCACACCGTCAGCGGCAGCACAAGAATCACAACCGGGTACGTGCACGCCGTCAACCAGAAGCCCGCCACGATCCGTGTGCTCCGGGTATGTCGTGGACTGAGACCGAACCAAAGCACGGGCAGTTCGATCAGCACCGTCAGCAGATAACCCTGCAGAAGAAAGGCCCACATCTCCTCTGCGGTCGGCGCATCCATCTCGTGGGTTTTCCTCATCCGGCTCGACCGGGAAGATCCGACCGGTCGTGATCACAATTGACGCAGCAGGAACGGGACTTCTGCCAGGACATGACCGATCGCGAGCAGAAAATACCATTGCCGCATCGTGGCGTAGTCGACCGTAAAGCCGATCCATAACCCGCCGACGATCAATCCCCCGACGAGCGCAGTGAGCATGATCGCCTGTCGCCAGAAACGGGAGCGGCGGGCGAGTGGTGCGGTCGGCCAGTGGCCTCCGTGCTGCTGGATCGTCAATCCGGGGATCGCCACGACCCACACGAGATAGTGTAGCAGTTCCAGAAAGACGTGTGCCGCTACGAGCGCATCTGGGGCAATTCCATTGATGACACCGAACCCGGCGTGCTCCCGAATCTGCTGGGTGAGAGGGGCCGCCGCACCTGCTTCGATCGGTGTGCTCGACAATAACCCTGCGAGGCAAACAGGGATGACCAGCAGGGCCGTGCGATAGGCCGACTGCCACGGTGAATGGAGACGGACGAGTTCCCGGTCGAGATACCACAACCCCAGGGCGGGATGCACGAAGACGAGTGCCGTACTGAACGTCGCCGGTGCAATCCAGACACCGGCAGTCACACTTGCCGCGATCGGCCAGATCCACGGCCAGTCCCGCCGCGGATTCTGGCGGGCACGCATCTCCAGCAGGCAGGCAATCCAGACGATCAGCGCAGTGTGCCACACCGCGAGACTGGTCATGGCCCCTGCGGATGACCAGTCTTGCCACATCCAGCTCAACGATAGCCCCAGGAAGGCGATGGCAAGCACGACGACACCGACGAGTCCGACGGTAAAGTAGCCCGTCAGCCGACCCCAGCGGGCGGGCATCCGGGTGAGAAAATATTGGGCTTCCAGCCAGTTATGCGGTCCCGCGAAAAGAAAGACGGCACCGATCGAGAGCGGAATCGGCAGCCATCCGGCCAGCAGGGCCACGGTCAAGACGATTCCCAGCGCGCACGCCGCGCGTCTCCCGGCGAAGGTCGCACGGGAGTGGACAGCCGAACGTGCAGTGATCGTCTCAGACATCGACACGGGATTGTTCCACGGTAACCGGCTTAACGCTTGATCTGCAATTGAACCGGTCCGTCTTCGACAACCGTTTCCAGCACAACCTTGTAGCTGGCCTTCGGATGGTTATCGATCACTTTCGTCGGTTGGGCGGGGCGGGGGAGAGGTGGCCCCAGATCGGCGAATCCACTCGTGGCCACACCAAGAAAGGCCAGCAGAATCGCTGCCCCGGCAATCGTGCGACGATGCGTCGTGCGTTTCCAGGCGATTCCCCCTGCCACCATTGCGGCCGCGAGACACAAGCCCGCGATGACCGTCCCGCCGATCGGTACTTCCGAGCGGCTCGGTTTGGACGTGGGGGCCGCACCCGGGGCGACATCCTGCTGATTCAGTAACTGCAGCAGCACCTTCCGCGGAATCACAATTTTCGCCAGAACATCCTCTCGTTCTCCGTCCAGTTTCGGCTGTTCGATGTAGGAGACGGAGTTGGTGACCCGGACGGCTTCCACAGGTTGAGGCGGCGGTTCCGGTCGACGTCCGCCGTTCCGATTTCCCGGAAGGTCGGCCGAACTGGTTGAACACAGGGCTGCGAACCATAGTACCGCCAGACCAGAGAACCATCGTAAGCGTTGCATCGACTCATCTCCGTGTTGAAGGAAGATCACCCGCCGCTGTTCTGCTTCTCACTCGTTCTCATGCGCCGGATACAAGAAACAGGGATGCATGTTTCGTCGCTGTTCGTATTGATGCGATCAGCATCAAGCCGGATGACGTCAGCGATGCGTCCCGGATTTCACATCTGTGTTTCTATTCTTTGGGTGTCGGTGCATGTTTCAGGAAAATGCGCACCGGGCCCTCTACCGGTTCCGAGACCAGGATCACAGTCGGGCGATTCTGCGGGTTCTTATCAACCAGGGCCTGTCGCTGCACATCGTTCTTGAACGGGGGGACGTCGGCATAGCCACTGGAGATGACCCCCAAACCCGCGAACAGGATCGACGCGGCGATCGTGGTACGACGAGACGCAGTCTGTCGCCAGGCAAGCCCGGCTGCAACCGCCGCAATCGTCAGGCAGAACGCGGCAATCATCGTCCCGCCGATGGGTGCCTCACTTCGTTCTGCAGCGGCTCCGGGGGCAGCCGCTGGTTGCTGCAGCAGTTGCAATAAAATCCGTCGGGGAATCACGACCTTCGCCACTGTGGAAGCCTCTTCCCCTTCAAGTTTGGTTTGATCGTTGATCTCGACCCGGCTTTGCACCTTCACCGCAGGGACTAATGGCTGCGGTTGTGGCCGGGGACGAGTCCGGTTGCCGGGGAGATCGGCCCAGAGCGTTGACCCAATCAGGATCAGAGACATTGTCAGGACAACCGACATCTGCTGGGAACGTATCATCATCAGTCTCCTGGAGGGCGAACCGGAGAGATCGGGACATGGATGAACGGGACGCATCCCGGTCGAGGAAAGTTCCGGGAATCTCATTGAGATGCTGGTCATTCGACCCGAACGCCAGCGATCCCGTCAAGATGAGGCGGCGGTCACCCCACAAATCGGTGACGGGAATTCTAAGTCGGGCATTGACCGACTTGCAGAGGGGCTTCGCGACTTTATGGCTCAGTCGGCGGTTCATCCGGCGGGCGTTGCGCGCTCATCCACCAACCCCAGACGAGATAGTGAAAGGCGACCGCGCCGAAGAACATTCCGACCACGATCGCGACGCCCAGCACCTGCGGCAGCACCAGGGCCATGAAGGCGATCATCCCCAGCGACAGCAGGACCAGTCCGCACAGAGCGACCATGGTCCCAGCGTTGCGCATCGATTCGCGGTCATCACTCATCGATGGGGGTCCTGCGGCCGTGCGGCTTTTTCCGTGAGCCCACTCACACCGAAACGATCCGTCAATTCCCGTTCCACCATCCGCCATTCGATGCCCTGCGCCTGCAGGAAGACCAGCAGATGGAAGAGGACGTCAGCCGCTTCATGAGCCACGTCTTGCGCCGCTGATGGATTCTCTTCCGCTTCCGCCCCCGCGTTCACCAGTTCGTAGGCTTCCTCGATCAGCTTACTGGCGAGAACCGGGTGGCCCCCTTCGAGCAACTCGACCGTGTACGAACCCGCGGGACGCTGGCGATCCCGCTCGGCGATGACGGCGGCTAGACGGGCGATAATCGACCCGGAGTCAGCGGTCATTCGTCGAGTGCCTTCTTCAACGCTGCACTGCGGTGGTGATAACCCTCTTCGAGCTGGTCCCGCAGCCGCTGTTCGGTGAGGATCATTCCTAACATCCCACCGGGTGGTGTGAACGCAATCTTATTGACCAGCGTCACACCGTGCTCGGCCGGTTCCAGCAGATAATCGTGAAGCCAGCTGCCGAGCGGACCTTTCACCATTTTCTCGCTGAAGCCGGTGATCGGTTCGAAGCGGGTGACCTCGTGCTCGATCTGCTGGACAAACCCGTGGGCCTGCACCTTGAAGATCAGCTTCGATCCCAGTGCAATGACTTCCGGGGGATTGACAAAGACCATTCCCAGTTCGGGGGGAGCGACCGACTGCATGTTCACCGGGCGAATCAGGAATTCAAAGGCCCGCTGGGGCGAACAACGGAGCTCGACCCGACTTTCGTACAACGCCATGCACGCTTCCTTGTGATACGGCTGCAGAAGATTCCAGCGGCCGCTTGGCGAGGCCGCCCTGTCTCTCTATCTTAGGGACTCGCACGACCCGCGGGAATCGACTACGGGGTGTGATCGTCTGCTTCGCAGAATTCCGGGGCCGTGTGAAACTCCCTGTCGAACACCTGAATCAGTGCTGGTTCCTCGCAGGACCGACGGCGAGTGGCAAATCCGCTGTGGCGTTATGCCTGGCCGACACGCTGAATGCAGAGATTCTTGCGCTCGATTCGATGACTCTGTACCGGGGGATGAACATCGGCACCGCCAAGCCGACGGCGGCCGAACGTCAGCGCTGCCCGCATCACCTATTTGATCTGCTCGATCCGCACGAGACGTTCAGCGTCGCCCAGTATCTGCAGGCTGCGATCGATCGTGTCGCCGAGATTCTGGCCCGCGGACGAACGCCTTTGTTCGTGGGAGGGACGGGGTTGTATCTGCGGGCGTTGCTGCGCGGCGTCTTTGACGGTCCGCCGGTGCCCGCGGAAATTCGCACCCATTATGAACTGCGGGCGGCGGCCGGTGAGGGGGAGACCCTGTTCCGCGAACTGACTCAAGTCGATCCGGTGACTGCTGCCAGACTGCATCCCCGTGATCTGCGCCGTGTGACCCGGGCGTTGGAAGTTTTCACGGCGACGGGGCGGCCCCTCAGCGACTGGCATGCAGAACAACCCGCTGATGTTCCTCTGCAGCATGTCTTCTGGCTCGATCCGCCCAGGGTGTGGCTGCACGAGCGGATCAATTCGCGGGTCGATGCGATGTTCGCCGCGGGCTTGTGGGAAGAAGTCGTCACTCTTTCGGAGTGGCCGCAGGGGATCAGTCAGACCGCCCGCCAGGCGTTGGGGTACAAAGAGATCCTCGATGCTCTCGCAGCTGGCGCTCCCGATCGTGATGACGTCCGTCGACTCATCCAGACCCGGACACGACAGTTCGCCAAACGGCAGTGCACCTGGTTCCGGCATCTGGAGGGAACCCGGCCAGTTCAATACTCCGGCAGAGAATCTGCCGCAGCCCTCGCTGAGCAGATTCTCAGGATCGCCGATCGTTGTGATTCCAGTCCTCCTCAGCCCTCAGAACCATCATGAGTGACGAGCCGGTTGGCGAACGATGTCCGATGTGCGGGGCTCCCACGGACGTTGAAGCCACGTCGTGTGCTGCCTGTGGAGAGTCGCTGATCCCGATCCTGGAATCGGCTCACGACGATGTTCCCACTGGACCACTCTTCAATGGCCGCCAGGTGGGGGTGATCGCGTTCCTCTTCGGGTTACCCGCTGGATTGACCCTGTTGACGGCGAACGGTCTGCGGCTGCGCGACGTGCAACGGGCGTGTCTCGGTTGGCTGATTGGCGGACCGTTCTGGCTGATGACGATCTTTGCCAGCGATGCCGTGTCGGCCGATCCGCTCTTGCTGACTTTGCTGCTGGCCGGGATCAATACTCTGTTTGCCGGCGCATTATATCGACGGTGGTACCGGCAACCGGTTCAGGCACGCATGGAAGCCGGATTGCGTTCTGCGTCGTTTCTGCTGGCGTTCCTCTATGGGGGTCTCACGCTCATGATCGTGATGGTCTGTTTCTTCGCCCTCATGTTGGCTGCGGGAGAAGTCGTCACCTTGTAATGGTCACAGAGTGCGGGGTGTGTTCACCTTCCAGGTGCTGTTGGCTGTGAACTCTCCGATGCGTTTCGGTACGATGTTTCACTTGGCGTTCGGTTCGAATTCCCTGAGTAAGGAACCTCTTGCATGCTGTCACGCACGATCTGCCTGGCGATCGGGATGCTGTGTGCCCCGTGGTCTCTCTTCGCTGCGGAGCCGCAGCCTCCCGCTGGTTTTCGGGCGATCTTCAATGGGAAAGATCTCACCGGCTGGTATGGCCTGAACCCGCATGGCGTCGAGAAGCTGCAGGGCGAAGCGCGGGACGCCAACTTGAAGAAGCAGCGCGAGGAATTTGCGAAGCACTGGCGCATTGAAGACGGGGAACTCGTGAACGACGGGACCGGCCCGTATGCCACGACCGAGGAAGAATTCGGCGATATCGAATTCCTCATCGAGTACAAGACGGTCGCCAAGGCCGACAGCGGCATCTACCTGCGCGGCAACCCGCAAGTCCAGATCTGGGATACCACAAAAGAAGGGGGCAAATGGGACCGCAACGCTGACAAAGGGTCGGGCGGTCTCTTCAACAACACCAAAGGTGCTCCGGGACAACTCCCGCTGGAACATGCTGACAAGCCGTTCGGGGAATGGAACGCCTTTCGCATTCAGCAAGTCGGCAATCACACGTGGGTCTGGCTGAACGGAAAACTGGTGGTGAACGGCGCGGTGATGGAAAACTTCTGGGACCGCAAGCAACCACTCCCGGCCAAAGGCCCCCTCATGCTGCAAACCCACGGCGGCGAAATCCGCTGGCGGAATCTCTACCTGCGTGAGATTCCCGCTGAAGAGGGCAAGTCCCTCCTGAAGACGGTCGCGGCTCAGTAAGGGCGCGAGGACCGTCCGGGCATTCAGGTGCGATCGTGTGCAGCGTCCTCGTGCCGCTGCTTCCCGGGAAGGCACACTGGCTGCGCGTTCAGCGGGCGGGTACTGTGGTGCTTCAGTCAACGCGGGTGGAAGGGTTGTGGTCAAGGAGAAGCATGGAGACGACGGATACGATCCAGAGCCGGTATGAGCGGGTGCTGGGGGAAATCTCGAAGGTGCTGGTCGGCCAGGAAGAACTGGTCGAAGCGACCGTAGTTGCGCTCCTCTGCGAAGGGCATGTCCTGATTGAGGGAGTCCCCGGCCTCGGAAAGACGCTCCTTGTGAACGCACTCAGTCGCGTGTTGACGTGTCCGTTTCGCCGGATTCAGTTCACCCCTGATTTGATGCCGTCGGACATCACTGGCCATTCGGTCTATGACATGCAGGAGAAGCAGTTCAACTTCAACCGCGGGCCGATCTTCACGTCGCTGCTGCTCGCCGACGAAATCAACCGTGCTCCGGCGAAAACACAGTCGGCCCTGCTGGAAGCGATGCAGGAACGACAGGTCACTGTCGACGGTGTCGTTTACCCGCTCGATCCCCCGTTCATCACGATTGCGACACAGAACCCGCTCGAACAGGAAGGGACGTATCCGCTTCCTGAGGCACAACTCGACCGGTTCATGTTCAAGCTGCTGGTCAATTATCCGACCCCGGAACAGGAAGCGGAAATCCTCGGGAATTACGCCCGCGGACACGACCATCGACGGCTGGATGGCTACGACCTGCAGCCGGTCCTCTCAGGGCAGGACATCGTGACGATTCAGCGGACCTTGCCGCGGGTGGTCGTCGAGCGGCCGATTATCGAGTATATTACTCAGATCGTGGCGAAGACACGGACGTGGCCTGCGGTGGAAGTCGGGGCTTCTCCCCGGGCCAGCGTGAATATGCTGCTCGCGAGTCGGGCGCTCGCAGCGTGCCAGGGCCGCAACTACGTCATCCCCGATGATGTGAAGCAACTCGCTCCGTGGGTCCTGCGGCATCGCCTTCGGCTGAACCCCGAAGCCGAAATCGAAGGGATGACCGTCGAGACCGTGATCACTGCGATTCTCGACGCTGTGGCGGCTCCTCAGCCATGATGCCGACCGGGCGACTCCTCTGGGGCGTGGTCCTCGCCGGACTGCCGCTGACGGCGGGAGCTTACTTTCCCGCAGCAATGTCACTGGGAATCGCGCTGACGTTTGCGGTCGCGCTCCTCGCGTTGATCGATCTCCTGCTCACCCCCTCGCTGCGGTTGATCGAGGTCTATCGCGAAGTGCGCGAGGTGTTAAGCGTCGGCGTGCGGAACCCGGTGACGCTGTCGTTCCGCAATCGGCATGGAGAGCCGGTGACGCTCCTCTGCCATGACGAACCGCCTCAACCCTGCCGCTGGTTCGATCTCCCGGCGACGATCACACTGCCTCCACAAAAGCTGATGCAGTTCACCTACGGAATCATTCCGCATCATCGAGGGCGAAATGCTTTCGGCACGATCTTCCTGCGGAAGGTGAGTCGGCTCGGCTGCTGGTTGTTGCAGGATGATCGGCCGCAACCGCAACCCGTGAAGATCTATCCCGATATTCAATCGGTTCGTCAGGTGGAGTTGCTGGCTCGACAGAACCGCCTGGCCGAAGCGGGTGTGCGCATGTCGCGACTCCGCGGCCGCGGTTCAGAGTTTGACCGCTTGCGCGAATATCGTCGCGAAGATGAATTCCGGAATATCGACTGGAAAGCGACTGCCCGTCAGCAGCAGCTGATCAGTCGCGAATATGTGGTGGAGCGCAACCAGAACCTGCTGCTGGTACTCGACAGCGGTCGTTCAATGTGTAATGACTTCGAGGGGGTGACCCACTTCGATCGAGCCTTGAATGCGGCGCTCCTGCTGAGTTACGTCGCGCTCCGTCAGGGAGATACGGTCGGTCTGCTCGCTGGGAGTGAGCAGATGGAGCGCTGGGTGCCGCCGGTCCGTGGGCGGGGCGGTGTCGAGCGGCTGATCGGCCAGGTGTATGACCTGGAAGCGTCGTATGCTGCGACCGACTACGAGCGGCTCTTTCAGGAGCTGCGCAAGCGTTATCGAAAGCGGTCGCTTGTCGTCTTCATGACGCACACACTGGATGAAGTCCATCTGCGATCGGTGACGGATGCCTTGGGTCGGTTGCGCGCCCCGCACCTGGTGCTGGCTGCATTTTTACGAAATGTGCCGCTGGAAACACGAACGAATCTGCTGCCGCGATCCGATGTGGAAGCGTTCCAGGTGGCCGCCGCGTGTGAACTGGTCGCCGCCCAGCGGGAGGCGTTGTCGGCCGTGCAGCAGACGGGTTTGCTGACCGTTGACTGTCTTCCCGATGAACTCTCCAGCAACTTGATCAGCCGCTATCTCGACATCAAGGCGCGGCATCTGTTGTAGGGCGGCGAGCAGGGTATCGTGGGTAGTGAATCGCGAATAGCCAGAGAGCACGAAGTAGTTCTGGCTAATCCCTTGTCCCTATTCCCTCATTTCTTCTGCGGCTTATTGCTGTCGCGGGCGTCGGCTGCGCGCTTCTGGGCGAGGGTCTGTTGCGCCTTGGCGAGTTTTCCGCGGGCAGTGGCGAGATCGCGGGTCTCGCGGGCGATCGCCGACTCAGCCTGGTCTTCCCCTTTTTTCGCTGACTCGAAGGCTTTTTTCGCTGATTTCAGCTCGGGATCATTTTCAACCGCCTTGTTGAATCGCTCGATCGTCCGCTGCAGGGCGGCCTGGGCGTCGTCCATCTCTTTGTCTAGTTTCTTCGCTTGCGGATCGCGCTCGAGGGCCGCGTTCTCCAGATCGCGAATCTTCTGCAAAGCCGCTGCCGATTCTTTTGCGGCTTGCAGCCGTGCGTCTCCTTCTACGACTTTCAGAGCGGCCTTGGTTTTATCGACGTTGGCCTGGGCGGCAATATACGCCGGGTCGCTCTTCAAGCGTTCCCGGATCGGCGCGGCTGCCGCTTCATACGCGGCCTGGGCCGCTTTGAATCGCTCGCGGGCCGCGATGACTCCTTTGCCCTCGGTATGTTCGGATTCCAACCGGTCGATCGTTTTCTGGACATTCTTCCCGGCGGCAGTCCGTTCGGCGATGGCTTTGGTCAGATCCCGTCGGGCATCCTGCAGGCTTGACTCCGCTTTGCGGATCGCCTTTTCAGCGTCCTGCACTTCGTCCAGCGCTTTGCGGACGGCTTCGTTTTCGCGTTTTTCATCCTGCTTCCGGGACTGATCGCCTTTGTTCTGGGCGGCGACCTCACCCGGTGACATCGAGCAGGTCAACAGAAGTGCGAATCCCAGGCCCCATCCACTTCGTTGTAACATCATCAGTCCCTTTGTCAGCCAAGAGTTGCGCCGAAGAGCATAACTCCCGGATGGAGCCCGGTCCATCATTTTCCCGTCAAGGAATCCCCCGGTGTCCAGCAGGAGTTCGTCTTCCCCGATCGGGCGTCGGCTGGTATGGTCCGCGCCGTTCAGGAAATCGAACACGGAGCCGGTCCATGCGCAGCATTGTGGTGATGAATCAAAAGGGTGGCGTCGGCAAGACGACCACCAGTGTCAATCTGGCTGCCGGACTGGCGAAGCAGGGGCGTCGGGTCTGTGTGATCGATCTCGATCCGCAAGGGCATGCATCGTTGCATCTCGGCGTTGAAGCCTTCGGCCAGACGCCCACCGTGTACGATGTTTTCGCGGGGCGGAAGAAACTCGCTGATGTCGCCCAACTCGCCTGTGAGAATCTGTGGGTCGCGCCGGCAGACCTGGATCTTGCAGCGACGGAACTGGAACTGGTCGACGCGCGCGATCGCGAGATCGTCTTGCGGCAGGCGATGGCCGAAATGACCGCCACCCAGCCATTCGATTACTTCGTGATGGATTGCCCACCGTCGCTGGGTGTGTTGACGATCAACGCTCTCACGGCTGCGAAGGAAGTCTTCATCCCGCTGCAACCGCACTTCTTCGCGTTGCAAGGCTTATCGAAGCTGTTCGAGACGACCGCGCTGGTCAAACGGAGGTTGAATCGTGAACTGCGTGTTGGCGGGATCGTGATGTGCCTCTATGAAACCGGGACCCGGCTCGCAGCGGACATCACCGATGACCTGATGCGGTTCCTGGAGCAGAGTGATCCGAACTCGCCGTGGAAGCTGGCGAAACTGTTCGACACCCGCATTCGGCGGAACATCAAGCTGGCGGAAGCCCCGAGCTTTGGCCAGTCGATTTTCGACTATGCCCCGAAGAGCACCGGTGCGATTGACTACGCGGAACTGGTGAAGGAAGTCATCGCTGCGGAGGCGGCTGTCTCGCAGCAGGCTGCGGCCTAGCGTTCAGTGACCAACCAACACCGAAGCCCGGCATGGTCTTTCTTGCCGGGCTTCTGCCTTTCAGTGGGGATACCGCGTGCTGATGGATGACATGACGCATTCGATTGGACTCACGCTCGGGGTTGTTCGAAAAGCAAAAGCCCGGCGTCCAGAGCGACGCCGGGCTTTGCTCGATCGGCCACATGCGATCAGGATGCTTGCCCAAAGCTGCAAGCACTGCAGAAACTCTTGTGCGTGTCGGAAAGAGCAACCGCTCGGAGTAGCGTCTTACGGGACGAACATCAGGCGTCCGCAGTTGCAGAACATGATCTTTCCCGAGCGCAGTTCGACCATCCGCTGCTGGGTCAGTTGTACGTAGCACGATCCGCACACACCATTTTCAACAGCGGCCAAGGCTTCCGATCCGAATGCCTGCACCGCCCGGCGGTACTGCAGGATGATGTCTTCCGGCAGAACTTTCTCGGCGACCTTCAGTTCCGCGCGGATCGACGCTTCCCGTTCCTTGAACCCAGGTTCACGCGCGGCTGCATCGGCGATGGCGTTCTTGAGATCGAGATCGGCTGCAGCGACTTCCTGCTCGGCCTGTTTCACTTCGACCTGTAACTGGTCGATTGCGGTCAACGCTTCGAGGATTTCGTCTTCGAGGACACTGTTCGCCATCGTGTCGGCGTTGATCTGACCGGTTAGAATCTCATATTCGCGGTTCGTGCCGGCGAGGTTGAGTTTGGCCCGCAGGTCGGCCAGTTTGTTCTCATTCGTTTTGAGTTGCAGGTTTTTCTGGTCGGCGGTCAGTTTCGACTGCTTGAGTCGCTGCCGTCGAGCTTCCAGTTCGGCCTGCTTCTTTTCGAGTTGGGTCTTCCGGAATTGAACCTGGCGGGGCCCGCGCGCGAGATCCTCTTCCACCTCGTGCAACCGCTGGTGAACCTCATACAGCGTCCGCAGTCCCTGATTCGCAGCCGCCATCCACCTGCTCTCCCGATTGAAAAGATCAACCGCCTCCCGGCGGAAACGACATCGATTCCAGAGTATAGCAAGCGGCGACGATTCGTGCTCACCTGTCGTTGCGGCAAGTTGCCACGAAGGCCCGCACCCGCTCTGCATCCACTGGCGCGTGCACCTGTCCATCGCGCTTGAAGCCGGTGCCGACGATCAAGCCGTGACAGACTGAGAGAAGCCGCGGCAGAATTTCCAGCGTGGCACCGCTCCCCACGAAGACTGGCAGATTCCCGCTGGCAGCGGCGACTTCCGGGAGATCGGTCAGACTGGTCGCTTTTCCCGTGGCGGGGCCAGACACGACGATCGCATCGGCTCCGCCGCGCTGGGCCAGGTCGTGTGTTTCCTCGACGAGCGGGCGACGTCCCAGCGGAGCGGAATGCTTCACGTCCACATCGGCAAAGATCTTGACCGACTCAGCATTCAACGCCCGGCGCTCCCGGAGCAGATCGTGGGCGATTCCCTGGATCACGCCCTGATCGGTGACCCGCGCACCACACAACACATTCACGCGAATAAAACGCGCTCCCACAGCAGCGGCAATCGCCAGGGCCGACAGTCCGTCATTCCGCAGGACATTA
This sequence comes from Planctomycetaceae bacterium, assembly GCA_044229335.1. Lineage (GTDB taxonomy): Bacteria > Planctomycetota > Planctomycetia > Planctomycetales > Planctomycetaceae > DSVQ01. The sequence continues at coordinate 74,407 of JBGATC010000032.1, forward strand.
ATTCCCAGTGGACGGGGGAAGTGGGTGAGAACCGCCGTCGCGATGCGGGTCATCGCGGCGATGGTGATCGCCGGGACACGCTCCGGATAGAACGGAGCATCACCAAAGTTTTCGAGCATCAATCCGTCGCAGCCCCCATCGACCAAGGCTTCTGCATCACGAAGCATGGCAGAGAGGCCATCTTCGCCGCGGTACCCCGGAGCACCGGGCAAGGGTGGCAGATGCAACATGCCGATGACCGGGTGCCGCACTCCGGCCCACTCGTGTAACAGTGGTGTCCGATCGGGCAATGACATCGCAGGGCCTTACTTTGTCGCGACCGTCGCCTCGTGAAGCTGTCGGATCACACCATCGAGAAAATTGGCGAGTTGGCCGCTGGCGGTAATCGCCTGTTCGCGCATGTTCCACATGTCCTGGGCACTGCCAGGGCGTTTCCATAACGCACCGAGGACCGCTCCGTAGCGAACCGCCCCCGTCGGTCCCATCAGCGAGAGGACTTCTGCTGGAAGATCGGCGGAGAGATCATCACTGAAGACCCGCACGCCGAAAAATCGTTTCCGTTGCGCCTTACAGACCGCAGCGACGGCGTACGATTCCATGTCGACGCCCTGACAGTTCGTCTCGGCCGCGAGCGACTGTTTTTCAACAATCGTCCGCACGATCCGGTCGACCGTGAGCAGGCCGCCGACATGCCAGCCCCGGTCCGGCTGACTCGGGAACGAGACATCGACGTGGATGTCTTCCTGTCCCGGCGAGACGAGCCGATTCGGCACGAGAATCTGCCCGACCTTCAATCCCGGTTGAATCGCCCCCGCAAAGCCGACGGAGAGAATCCAGCTTGGATCGTGCCCATCGATCAGGGCTTGGGTGGCCCGGCGGGCACGAGCCTGACCGGTTCCGGCTTCGACGATGACCAGCCGCACGCCGTCGTAACGACCACCGCGAAACGTGAAGTCGCCGCCGCCGTAGCTGCGGACCTTCTCGCAGCGTTTGAGCAGTTCCTGCACCTCCAGCGGCAAGGCACACACCAGGCCCAGATCGGCCCGGGCATGCTCAGCGACTGGGGAGGCGGTATCAGTCACTACGATGTCCGTCTGGAGGTGCGGTCTGTCCACAGAACTGAGCGGCACGGCGCTAGCCGAC
>JBGATC010000033.1:0-72805 GCA_044229335.1 Planctomycetaceae bacterium
CGTGGAACGGTCCGCGACCCCGTGCAGTTTCGACCCCGTTTCGGCCAATAGTTCAACGTCAACTTCATGGCGAAGGACTCCTTTCAAAGTCCCTCGGCACGCAAATCGCAGACCAACTCGCGTTATGAAACTGGCTCTACCACCTGTTCTGCATCTTGTGGGACCTGTTGCAACATTTATGGGTTCTGCTGCAATACCGTCGAGCCGAACGCTAAATTTACGGAATACAAAGGCTGGGACACCGAAAACCGCGCGTGCACGAATCCGAATTCCGGATGTAACCCGGCACCGAACCCAATCTGTCCCCCATCCGGTTGATCAATCCACACTGACGCCCGTCATCAACCAGGACATTGACTCGTTCATTTGATCGTGACGTTGGAACCGGAAGTCTCACTTCCTGGCAGCCGGGAAGTGAGACGCCGGCCAACTGCAGCACAGGACGTTCACATGATATTCCGGGTACTCACCCTTGCGGTTTCGGTTGCAATCGGTACCACATCACAGGTTGATGACTCACGAATCCCAGCCGTGCAGCTGGATCAACAAGCAGTCAAACTCATCATGGCAGGCAAATACGCCGACGCCGAAACGTATATCACCAGCACAAAGTTGACAGAAGATCCCGTCCTGCTGGCTTGGCTGAAGATTAAACAGAACCAGCAGGGAGAAGGCCTCAAGATGCTGGAAGAGCGGTTTCTCGCGGAGGACCCGCAATCACTGACCAATCTCAAGAAACTATTGACCGTTCTGTCTGACGGATCGCCCGAGCAGGGGATTGATCTCGCTGAACAATACATCCAGAACTGGAAAGGGGACGCAACTCCCCTCAAACTGCTCCTTGCCCAGATCCACCTCAAGACAGGCAAAGGATATCCGCAAGCCGTTGCCCTGATTGAAGATGTGCTCAGCGGTGGATACACAGGCGCGGACCTCGAACAGCCGGTTTATTCACTATCAATGTATGAATACGAGAAAGGGCATCCGCAGGAATCGCTACGGCACCTCGATGCACTCTTTACGGCTGTTCCCGCGATCGGCTTGAAGCCTGAATACCAGGTCCAGTGGGCGAATGTTGCCCGACGATGCAGACGAGAACTGGAAGCTATTAAAGTCCTCGATCGAGTACAGTCTGACCACCCTGAAGTCTATCAGCGATTAAAAGGCCATATCCTGTACTCCAAAGGAATCGCATTCGATTCGATTGGAAATCGCGAAGAAGCCAAAAAGTCTTTCGATGAATTAATTGCTCTGGCCAAAACGAACCCACAGTTTACTGCAGTCGCCTCGGTGGCGGACACCATTATGACACACTGGCAAGCAGAAACTCCGCCGCCTCCACCTCCGCCGCTTTATGAGCGTGAGCCATTAACGTGGTCCCGGATTCGACCTTGGCTCTTGACGATCAATACGCTGGTCATCGCTGCAGCGATGACAGTCTATGCCATCCGCAGAGCCAGAAAACCATCGACCCCCTGATCCCTTTTGAGATAGAGGTCGACATGCAGACATTGAACACTCATCGACTTTTTCGATGTCTTCTTGCCACAGGTCTGCTGGCAGGAAACGGAGTGGGCTGCTCCCAGGACTGGAGCCAGACGACACGCTCCAAGACCGGTCAAGTTTCGGCCGGTTCCGCGCAAGCCGCGGAGAAGTACCGGATCGATCTTGGGACCATTCGTACTGACAGTGCTGTGGGGCACGTCAAGATCAACGGGCAAACCGTCCGCAAAGTCGCGAAAGTGAAGCTCAGTTGTGGATGTACGGCAACAAGCCTCCAGGAAGGCGACGCCTTGCTGCCCGGTGAACATGTCAATATCTCCCTTGACCTGAGACACAAGCCTCCCGGAAAAGGTGAGCAGACACTTAAGTTTCACTTCCACGACGAAAGTATCGTCGCAATCACATTGGCATACAATTATCTACCAGCTCCAACCGCAACCCCCCAGTCTTTAGTGTTCCATGGCCACGGTGCGATGGCGTCGATTCGAATCTCACAAGATCAGCGGTTTAATTCCGCCAAGTTGGTGATCGACTGCCCGGAATTTATCAATGCCGAGTTTTCGCCTCCGGGCAACACAGAGCGCAGCATCACTTTTACCCTGACCGAAGCAGAAAAGCATATCGGATCGAATGGCGTGATTCGCCTGACGACACCGCTTGATCAGGATGTGGTCCTGAGAGTCCCCTACATCGTGCTGGCGAACTAGCTAACCAGCCCCTTTCTCGCAATGGAGTTGATCATGCGCATAGGGCCCCGCTTACTCCTGGCCGTGCTTGTTATGACCTCGTTGGTCGTGGCGTATTCCGAGAACAATATCAACCCCGGCACGATCAGTGCTTCCAGTGAGTTTCCCCTTGAGCAATCCAATTCCGTCAGCCTGAGTGGAGCTGATGACTGGGATTCCATGGAAGTCAGCGAACAGGATAGCATCGGAGATGTCACCTGGTCAGCGGATATTGCGGTCACTTTTATGCCGTCAGTCGGCATGTCTACTTCAGCAACAGTTAACGAACTCCCTGCAGAGACCCCGCCGTCAGTCGTCGAAGTTGATTTTACCATCACGGCAAACGTCGAGGATACAGCTTCGTACGTGGATGATGGTCCGGCGACGACAACATTTGCTGCTACAGCGAAGGGTAAACATCGTGGTCGAATCCAGATTCAGGGCGATGACATGAACCCTGAAGTCTCCTGGGCCTGGAATCAGGACGATCCTCCTACGAAAACCGAAATGATTACGCAACTCGACAACCTCTATAATGGCCTGACGAATGCCCAGAAAAACAAGCGAAAGGATGCGTACAAGAAGGCCAAGAAGTACATTCAGGGTCTACCCGCAGCAGGTGCAGATGCTGTCGTGATGAAGACTTGGCAGGATACGGGAACAGATACCGAACGGATCGACCTGGAGATCAAAACCGGTAAAGCTGGCAAGAACTAGCCTGTCCTCGAGAAATCTCTTCATTGGATGCCCTGCGAATGTCTGATGGGATTGCAACGCCTGAGTCGAGATGAGTTCTCTGTAGTTGAAAGCCGGTTGCCATGGCTCCCGATCCAGCCTTTATTCAGAAAAAACTGCTGGCAGCCCTCGGTACATGCCGGGGTGTGCTTTACTCTGTGCTTGCAGGTGATGTTGATCCGGAAGACGTTCAACGGGCCCTTGATCAAACGAGTCTCGCTTCATTAGCCAAGTCACTCGGAATGACCGAAGACGATCTGGCTGGTCCGGACGACCCCCATGCTGCCTGACTCCTCAGTGCTGCTCACGCTGGCCCTCTTGGCTACCGCTTCAGCGACGCCCTACTGGGACGAATGGAGCGATCCAGCAATTGGTGAGAAATTATCGGAACTCCGCTCCTTACGCGGCCAGCGCGGGGCGTCGCTGAAACAAATTGAAGCGGTCGCGAACAGTCTGATTCAAACCGCAGAAGAGGCCACATTTCAGTCGATTGTCAGATTCGAACTGATTGAAGCCCACGTGCAACGCGGACTACCCTATCCCCAGCGAGTGATCTCACTGGTACAACTCACCGATTTAGACTCGTTATCCCCGCAACGTCGTGCCGCCCTCTTCTGCTACGCTGGCGATGCTTCCCGCATTCATCCTCAACTGCGGGCCAATCCGCAGCGGCGGGTGCTCGAATCCGTTCGCTGGTATTCCCGGGGAATCAACTGCCTCAAATCGATCCTGGATCAGGATCATGACCAGCTTACGGAGCGAGATGCTAGACAAATCAACGACATGCTGGCGCTGCTCGTCAGGCAGATCAGAGAAGTGGCCATCACTCAACCCGACGAAATCGACTTTTGGATTCGAACCGTCGACCAACAAGTCAACACTCCTGCAATCCGACAATCGATCGTCGCTGGTTTTCAGCCGACCCGTTCATCCGACGGAGGACGCCCACTTTTCCTTTTCCTCAATGGGGCTGTGCTCGCATCGTTGGTCGTGGTGTATTTCTGGCGGCGGACCCGTCAAATGCAAAACGCGGTACTCGGCTGACCCACACTCAATCGCACCCTGCCAACAGCGACGGCGACAACTCGCCCAGGTCATGGGGACAGCCGCGATGTTCCAATCAGTGACATCTCTCATGCCTAGCGGACCCGGCTATTGATCAGCCACACACCAGACGGTCGCTTCATCAATTCCATCCGTGCGTTTCACTTTGCCAAGGGATTCGCGCTGGGGCGCAAAATCACCTGTGTGCAAAGCCTTTGTTGTTGGTCGAGGACCGTGCTGACTACTGCTCCGCCGGTTTCCAGTCGGCCATCCAGAGTTGGCTGGTGCCGTCGGGGGTGCGGGTCGAAGTCCACATCATGGACTTGCCGTCGCGGCTGAAGACCGGGAGCACATTCGCGGACGTGCTGAACGTGATCTGACGAGTCGCGCCCCCCTTGAAACTGGTCGGCGTCATTTCGATGTCCATCTGGAACAGGTTGAAGTGGGCCCCCATCGGTCCGCGGCTGTAGTCAGCCCGGGACCAGATGATCGACTTCCCGTTCGGATGGAAGTACGGGCACCAGTTCACTTCGTCGAGATTATCGGTGAGCTGGACCTCCGTCTTGCCGTCGACCGAGACCGCATACAACTGGAGCATATGCTCTTTCTTGCGATCGCTGCGGAAGATGATCCAGTTTCCATCGGGTGAGAAAAACGGCCCACCATCGTAACCGGGCTGGTTCACGATCTGCCGGACATTTTCCCCGTTGGCATCCATGATGTAGAGGTCGGGATCACCGTCGCGGGACGAGGTGAAGACGATGTGCTTGCCATCAGGTGAGAAGCTCCCTTCCGCATCATAGCCGGGGGTGTCGGTCAGGCGGCGGAGCTTCGTGCCGTCGAAGTTGACGACATAGATGTCCATGTGCGGATCGAAGTCCCACATGTAGCGCCGACGGCCTCCCTTGGCGGCCTCTTCGCGGGCCGTCTTCTCAGTCTCATCGATGGCCGGGTCGGTATGGCTCGACGCGAAGAGAATCTGCTGACCATCGACCGAGAAGTCCGCACAGGTGGTGCGGCCACGACCGGTGCTGATCAGCCGCGGCGTCTTCTCGCCGACCTTCTGCACGTAGATTTGATAGAACGGATAGCCGACCGGATACGCCTGATAGACGATCCACTGCCCATCGCGGGAGAAGTACCCCTCCCCGGCCCGCGGCAGCCCGAACGTCACCTGGTGGATGTTCCCCAGGAACTCGGCTTCCTTCGCGTGCTCGGTGACTATCTCACGCGGCGGCTGCGCCACCACGGCGGCGAGATACACAACGGCGGTCGTCCAGCTCGACATCATTCACGATTCCTGCAGCAGGTGGTCGAAATCGAACAACGGGCAGGATACCATCCGGCGCACCGCTCAGCCACGACTCCCGTGCGAACTGGGGTATCGTGCTCTGTGTCTTCGCTTCGAGTGTGCACTCGCAACAACAACCGGTCACTCTGGAATCTGCTCGATGTACGTACCCGCCAGCTTCCGCGTCGAAGACCCGACCGCGATCGCATCGTTCGTCAAGGCACATCCGTTCGCGACGCTGGTCACCACGACAGAAGATGGACCGTTTGCCAGTCATGTCCCGCTGCTCCATCATCCAGAGGACGACGGTCCTGGAGTCCTGCGCGGACATCTCGCCCGTGCCAATCCACAGTGGCAACACCTTGCCGGCGGTCAACCGGTCCTCGCGATTTTTCACGGTCCGCATGCGTACGTTTCGCCGACGTGGTACGCGACCTCCCCGGCCGTCCCGACCTGGAACTACGCAGTCGTCCATGCTCGGGGAACCCCCCGGATCATCGAAGACCCGGTAGAACTGCTGCCTCTGATCCACGAACTGGTCACCCGGTTTGAGTCTCCCCTGCCGCAACCCTGGTCTGGCGAGTTACCGCCTGCGCTCCAGCAATCACTCCTCGCGGCGATTGTCGGATTTGAGATCCGCATCACGCAACTCGATGCCAAATTCAAGCTGGGACAAAATCGTTCAAGTACCGACCAGACCGCACTGCATGCAACCCTGTCGGCTGCAGCCGATCCGCTGAGCCGGTCACTTGCATCGATGATGGCGCTGCCTCTGTCGTGAGGGATCCTGAATGACCGCGAACTTGCAGATCATCCCCGCTGTCCCGGCCGACGTGCCGTTCATCCTGCAGTGCATTCGTCACCTCGCAGCGTACGAGCAATTGAGTCACGAAGTCGTCGCGACCGAAGCCCGCCTGCACGAGCATCTGTTTGGGCCGCGTCCGTATGTGGAGGCCCTCATCGGTCGCGTGGACGATGTCCCCGCAGGCTTCGCGATCTTCCATCACAACTATTCAACGTTTCTCGCGCAGCCTGGACTCTATCTGGAAGACGTCTATGTCCTCCCCGATTGCCGCGGCGTTGGCCTGGGACGTGCGCTGCTCGTCGCGGTCGCCCGCATCGCGGTGGAGCGCGGCTGTGGGCGCTACGAATGGTCGGTGCTCAACTGGAATGCACCGGCGATCGGGTTCTATGAAAGTCTGGGAGCGGAGATGTTCGGTGCTTGGCGACGAATGCGCGTCGCGGGAACCGCCCTGCAACAGCTGGCGCAACTCGCTGACGAATGACCGTCGGTTTCCTGAAGCAATCTTCAGCCATCGTTCTACGGTTTTCCCCGTAACATTCTCCGCGCTGCGGTGTTGAATGTCTCGTGACGCTGCCGTTTCGGGACAGAGACCCGCGGTCAGCGATTTCAACGTGATCGCCGCATCCGACCTGCTGCTGCGATCAGATCGAGACTTGGATGGTGTCACTTCTGACGGCGACTGACCGCCCTGTTCCGTTCGTCAACCCGGTCGATGATCGACCGCTCACACTCTGGGGAGAGACTGCAGTGAAACACTGGTCATGGGCTTTGGGAATTCTGGGAGCCGCCAGCCTGGCAACCGCGTTCGCGCAACCACCGGGTGGACCTGGTGGGGGGCGTCCTCCGTCACCGGTGATTGAAGCCCTCGATGCCGATCACGATGGGGTGATCTCCACAGAGGAACTGAAGAACGCTGCGGCCGCACTGGCCAAGCTCGATAAGAATGGCGACGGCAAAGTGACCGAAGACGAGTTTCGTCCGCAAGGGGGCGGACCAGGAGGCCCCGGCGGCGCAGGTGGTCCCCAAGGTGGTCAAGGACGCGGACCGGGAGCCGGTCCTGGCGGTCAGGGACAAGGCCGCGGACAAGGCGGTCCTGGTGCTGGACCCGGCGGACAAGGTCAGGGACGCAGTCCCGGTGGCCAAGGGGGCGGTCCGGGTGGTGGCCCTGGTGGTGGTGGTCCGGGCGGACCGGGAATGGGTCCTGACCCGGAGCGGATGCTGGCCCACGCGTTCGAGTTCGATGCGGACAACGACGGCAAGCTGAGCAAAGCCGAAATGCAGAAGTTCATCGCTGCGTTCAGCGAGATGCACCGCCTGGGTCCTCCCGGTGGTCAAGGAGGCCCAGGTGCTGGACCAGGCGGACAAGGTGGTCCTGGCGGTCGGCCTCCCGGTGGAAACGGGAACAACAGCGGCGCGCGCCCCAAGCGACCTGAGTAACACCGCGTGCAACGACGCCCCGCCTTCCTGGGTGGGGTCTCTGTCCCCGCATCTTGAAGCCCGGTCTGTCCGCAGGCCGGGCTTCTGGTTTTTCGTGCTCACGCCAGAAAATGCCCAGTTGATCGGCCACCTGAACGTAACAGCGCGTCTGGATCAAACTGCTGCGCTAGAGCCTGCTGCACAGTGAATCGCCAAGCGGGTTGGCTTCATCCCAAGCCGTTACACGGTGAATTCCGCGTAGAGACAACCCAGTCACGACAATCCCACCCCTGACTACGCACCTGCCAAACCTTCAGGTCGGCGGAGAAAGCCGCTGGCGCGCAGGGCTTTACCGTCGCCAGTGACGCCGCATGCGGTAGCTTTCTCCATGCTGGTCGACACGCCGCATTCCGCGCGCTTTCCCCTGCACACCGGATTGTCTCGTCTCCTGGAGGTCTCGATGGTCAAGCAGCTTTCTCTCGTGATTGGTCTGGTTCTGCTGAGTGCGATGCAGGCCACAACCGAGGATCGGGCGGTCCCGCTGAAAGGGGTCTACAAGGAAATCCAAACGACGCGCGAAATGCAGGCGATTTCAACCTTTCTGAAGGGGACCGACAAAGAGAAGGAACAACTCGCCGAACGGATCCAGGAGCATCCCGAACGCTACGCACCGGCGGTCTTCTTTCACCTGTCGCGGTATCTCTTCGAGCAGGAAGAAGAGGATGACGCCCTCTTCTGGTTGTACGCCGCCCGCATTCGCACGTGGTACGACATCAAACGCTGCACGGACCGCTCGGTCGAAGACTCCGTTGAAGTTTTGAATCAACAGCTTCCCCCGCTGTTGCGACTCATTCAGTTCGAGGACATCCCGAATGCGAAGCGGCTTATGAAGAAAGCGCTCGCCTGGGATCGCGCGACCCCTCACGAGTACGATCCCCGCTGGATCGCGTTGCATGGCCTGCGTGCTTCGCTGCCCCCAGCCGTCGACGGGAAGCAGGCCTCCCTCACGATTCCCAAAATCCAGTGGGCCGAACTGGCCGAGACCCATCGCAAGGATTACCACAAAACCTGGCTGGAAGACCTGCAAGGGCTGACTCCGGAGCAACTGGAGCAGATCGACGCCAAGATCGAAGAACTCCGCGATGCTGCGGAAGATGAAGAGGAAGATGACGAGGAATAGACGGTCGATCAGCGGGCCAGATCCGTCCCACGCAGCGGTCTCCACGTCCCAGCACTTGCTCATGACCAGTTCGTTCAGGGAACGTGGTCAGCATCACGGAAAGGTCTGGAGGCTGCGTCATGAGGAGTCGATGCTGATGCGGGACGTGCGTTCGATATTCACAATGCTGATGGCCGCGTGGTGCGGATGGTGTGGGGCAGGCTCGCTGTGCGCAGACGACACAGCACGGGTCAGTGAATGGCTCGCCAGCGGGTCCATCGTCACCATTCCTCCAGGTGAGTACCGGCTCGACGGGGCAGTACCGATTCCTTTACGGTCCGGCCTGACTGTCCGCGCTCATGGGGCAAGATTTCTGTTGCCGGAGACGTTGGGTGATCGGGCGCGGCTGGTTCTGTTCGCGGGGGAGAATCTCACCCAGTTCACCTGGGAAGGGGGCGAATTCGTCGGACATGTCTTTGACCCCGAGCGGGAGACCAATGCCTGGGAACCGAACGTTAATACGCGCGTCTTTCTGCTGACGACGACCGCGACCGGCACAACGGCCGACATCCTCTTCCGTGATGTGCAGGCCCGCGACATCGCCGGAGCCGTCATCACGGTCCTCGGCCGGACGGATCCGAAAGATGATGCAGCGGTCCTGCAGTCTGCAGACCGCGTGACCGTCGAGAACTGCACGCTGCTCCGCAGCGGGAAGTTCATGTGGGACTATGGCTACCTTTGGCAGCAACTCGTCTGGCCCGACGAGTACGACGACTGGCAGGTGGCCCGCGCCCGGAAATACTTTCGGACCGACCTGCTCCGTGGTGGAGTCACGATCGCAGCCGGTGCTGACCGCATCCGCTTCGATCAGTCACAACCCGCGTGGCCGATCAGCAAGACGACTCATCCGCGCGAAGCGGTTTGTTTTGTCGGCCGGGCGGTCCCGAGGAACATCATCCGCGGCAAAGCGTATTACGTTGTTGCCAGTGATGAGCAATCGCTGGCAATCGCCGAGGCACCGGGGGGCGAACCGCTGCGGTTCGAAACTGCCGCAGGACCAGGGATTGAAATGGTCCGCAACGTGCATGAAGCGTTTCTCGCCTTGTACGCACCGATTGGGAGCGGACCGGGCAAAGGGGCCGTCGATCTCGTCGCCTGTCGCGATGTCCGCGTGACTGGTTGTCGACTCAGTGCCCTCGGCGATGCGATGCACATTCAGAAATCCCGCAACATCATCTTCGCGAACAACCAGATTCTGGGCGCGCGGATGGGGGCCTTCTTTCTCGCCGAGCATTGCTTCAACGCGACGATTCAGGGGAACCTGATCGACGGGACCAATGGTTCCCGCGTGATGAGCGTCGAGAAGTCGTGCACCGACGTGACGATTATCGGCAACACCTTCCGCAACGGCGGTCGCGGGTCGTGGATCAATCAACCGCGGAACCTCGTGCTGCAGGGCAACATCTTCGAGAACAATACCACCAAGGGAACGCCGGACTGGCAACGCGGCCGTCGCTCATGGAAGACCGGCAACTGGGAGACATTTCCCGAGGTCTACTTCACGACGTATGAGCCGATGGGAACCTACGGCGCGGTGATCGTCCGAGACAACATTTTCCGGCTGGGTGATGACGCGACCGCAGCGATTCAGTTTGAGCCGCGTGGGTCGGGAATTCTACTGGAGGGGAACATCCTGACCGGCACGAATGCAAACAGCCGCGTGCTGATCGATGGCGACACAGCGGTGGAAGTCGGCACCAACAACATCGGCCTGATCAAAGTCGAACGCCGCCAGGCGACAGATCGCTTTGGCAACCCGTGACTCACGTCCCCTGCAGTTCGCGGATGGGTTCGCCGCTGGGGAGGATCGGGAGCGGGCGGCCGCTGGCGTCGTGGTAGACTGCGTGGCGGTCGATACCGAAGCGTTCGTAGAGCGTCGCGAGCAGACAGTTGCTGTCCATCGCGCGGACCGTCGGCTCTTCCGCCTTGCGGTTGGTCGCGCCGATCACTTGCCCCATCTTCAGCCCGCCTCCGGCGGCGAGGACACTCATCGCCCGTGGCCAGTGATCGCGGCCGGGGCGTTTGCTCTCGTCCTGATAGGCGATCCGCGGCGTCCGGCCGAACTCGCCGCAGAAGAGAACCAGCACCCGTTGATCGAGATTCCGCGTGACGAGATCTTCGATCAACGCCGACAAGGACTGATCGAGCGACGGCAACTTCTCGCGATACGCCTGGAAGATGTCCGAGTTCACCGAGTGATCGTCCCACGTCGTCACGCGGCCGGTCTCCGGTGAGAGCTTGAAGTTCGCCTGACACTGCACGAACCGGACACCCGCTTCCACGAGCCGTCGGCAGGTCAGCAGACTGTCGCCCCAGTGGGTACGACCGTAGGTTTCACGCGTCCGCGGGTCTTCCTGTGCGAGGTCGAAGGCGGCCCGTAAGCGACTCGTCGCCAACAGCCCGAACGCCTGCTGTTGAAAACGATCGATCGCGGCCGCGGAACTCGTCGCTTCCACCCACGCCGGGAGCGCATCCAGCGACTTGAGCAGTCCCGTGCGTCGCTGCAGTGTCACCACTCCTTCCGGCGTGATGCGCAGCGGGTCATCACCCGTCGGCTGATCAAAACCGACCGGCTCGTAGCTGTTGTTCCCCGTCGATGTGAGCGGATTCGGATTCGGCATGTACGGCGCGAATCCTGGTCCCAGATACCCCGGCCCGCTCCCGTAGAGTTTGGTATTCGCTACAAACGGCGGTGTGCCGCGAGTGACGTCGCCCAGTTGCGCCGCAACGATCGAGCCGATCTCCGGATACTCGGAATCCTGCAGGTTGGCCTGCCGGGAACCGTAACCGGTGATGAAACGATGCGTTCCACCGGAGTGCTCCGCCCGCTCGTGATGCAGACTGCGAATCAGCGTGAATCGTTCCGCCTGCTGCGCCAGCCTTGGCAGTAACTCGCAGATTTCCAGTCCGGGGACCGTCGTGGCGATCGGCTTGAACGGCCCGCGGTACTCGCTGGGGGCATCCGGCTTCAGGTCGAACAAATCAAGATGGCTCGGCCCGCCATTCGCCCAGAAAAGTATCACCGAGAAGTCGCGATCCACCACCGCAGACTGCGCCTGTGCCGCTGCCAGCAGCCGGGAAACCGGATTCAAGCCGGAGACGAGTGCCCCGAACCCCAACCCACCCAGGCGTAGCCATTCACGTCGCGAGATCGGACGATCTGCCGTCACGAACACCATCCCCGCCAACTCGAACCGATCGGGAGCAGGCTTACAGATTAACCACGACTGATGCGTCCGTCCAGAGGTCCGTCGCGTGGCCGTGCGTTATTATCGAAGCCGACAGACGCTGAGTGGGAAGGATGCGTGTTGTGACGGACTCGGTCGCATCGCACAGTGAGTACTGGTGCCGTTCCACGGACGAGGTTCTGAACGCGCTCGGGTCAACAACTCGGGGGTTGTCCCAGGAAGATGCGGCGCGACGGTTGTCGGTCAGTGTCGGGTTGACCCGTCGCAAAGCCTCGCCCGTCCGCTTACTGGCCGAGCAATTCCGCAGCCCGATCATGCTGTTGCTGGCCGGGTCGGCGGGGCTTTCATGGTTTCTGGATGACGCAACGAACGCGGTTATACTGCTCGGGATTTTGTTCGTCAGCGGTCTGTTGAGCTTCTGGCAGGAGTGGGGCGCAGCCGATGCCGTCGCCCGCTTGATGGGGATGATCGAGATCCGCACCGCGGTGCTGCGGGACGGTCAGCCGGTCGAACTCCCGCGTGATCGGATCGTCGCGGGCGACGTCGTTCTGCTCCGCGCGGGCGATCTCATTCCCGGCGATTGCCGCTTGCTCGACGGGCGGACGTTGTTCGTCAACGAATCGGTCCTGACAGGAGAAAGCTTCCCGGTCGAGAAAACTCCCGCATCGGTCCCCCCGGCGACTCCCCTGCCGCGCCGGACCAACGCACTTTTTCTCGGGACGCATGTTGTCAGCGGGAGTGGCACGGCGGTCGTGGTCGCGACGGGCGACTCGACCGAGTTTGGACGCATCTCGGCCCGGTTGGAGCATCGGCCTCCTGAAACCGGATTTGCTCGTGGCTTGCGGCAATTCGGCACGTTATTGATTCGCGTCGTGCTGACCTTCACGGCGGTCGTCTGCGCGATCAAGGTGGGCTGGCAAGGTAAGCCGCTCGTGGAATCTTTGCTGGTCGGACTGGCCCTGGCCGTCGGGATGACACCGCAACTGCTGCCGGCGATCACCAGCGTCGTACTGTCGACGGGCGCGAAGGCCATGGCCCGCCGCAAAGTCATCGTCAAGCAACTCCTTTCAATCGAAAATCTGGGCGGCATGACGGTCCTCTGCTCGGACAAGACGGGGACGCTGACCACCGGAGAGATCGCCGTTCAAGCCGCCCTCGACCTGCACGGGACGCCGAGTCAACACGTCGGCGAGTGCGCCTACCTGAACGCGGCGCTACAATCGAGCTTTGCCAATCCGATCGATGCGGCATTGCGACAGCAGTCCGGCTTTCAAGTCGACGGTGCAGTCAAGCTCAGCGAACTTCCTTACGACTTCGTCCGCAAGCGACTCTCGGTCAGCGTCGATCGCAACGGTCGACAAGTGTTGTTGACCAAAGGAGCCTTGGCCCATGTCCTGGAAGTCTGCAAAACCGCCAGGAAGGGACCTGAATCAGTCGTCCCGCTGGCCGATGTTCGCGCGGAAATTCAATCCCGGTTCGAGGCGATGAGCCGCGAAGGCTTACGGATTCTGGGAGTCGCGGAGAAGCCGCATGCCGGACCGGACCTGACTCGCGAAGACGAAGCCGAGATGACCTTCCTCGGTTTCGTGGCACTCGCCGATCCGCCAAGGCCCGATGCGGCCGCCCTGCTCGGCGAGCTGCAGGGATTGGGAATCGGCTTGAAGATCATCACCGGGGACAACCGGGCCGTGGCCGAGACGATCAGCCGTCGCGTTGGCTTTGAGGACCCGGTGATTCTGACCAGCCAGGATCTCCATACGCTGGACGACCAGATGCTTTCCCTCCGCGCACAGCGGGTTGATGTCTTTGCCGAGATCGAGCCGAATCAGAAGGAACGGATCATCCGTGCGTTGCAGCGGGCGGGCGAAACGGTTGGCTATCTGGGTGACGGGATCAATGACGCCCCGGCACTCCATGCGGCCGATGTCGGCATCTCGGTCGCGACGGCGGTCGATGTTGCCCAGGATGCCGCTTCATTAGTGTTGCTGGAGCAGGACTTGGGCGTCCTCTCAGCCGGGGTACGGGAAGGCCGTCGAACCCTCGCGAATACACTCAAATACGTCTATTTTGCCATCGCAGCAAACTTCGGGTACATGTTCAGTCTCGCGGTCGCCTCCTTATGGCTGCCGTTCGAACCGTTGCTGGCGTCGCAGATTCTGCTTGTGAATCTGCTGGCCGACTTCCCCGCCATGGCCTTGGCGACCGACACCGTCGATCCCGAGCAGATCGAGCGGCCGCGCCGCTGGTCAGTAGGATATGTGACACGCTTCATGCTGTCGTTCGGATTGACGAGTTCACTGTTCGACTTCCTGACGTTTGGCGCGTTGTTAACGTTGTATGGAGGCCGCGACCACGAGCTCTTCCGGACCGGATGGTTTATCGAATCGACACTGACCGGGTTGATGATTCTGGGCGTGATCCGCACACAGCGACCGTTCTTTCTGAGCCGCCCCGGGGGCCTGTTTCTGCTGGCGGTTGCCATGATCGCGATGGTGACCGTGGCGCTCCCCTATCTCCCCTTCGCCGGGTCACTCGGTTTCGTGACCCCGCCCCCGCTCCTTCTGGCCGTGACGGTTGGAATCAGCCTGCTCTACGGAATCGGCATGGAAACCGTGAAGCAGATCTTTCAGCGTCTGCACCGCAACATCAGCGACTGACGCCGGACGGTCTCACGGTGTTGTCACCACTCGCTGGATCAGTTCCAGCAGCGTGTTGGCGCACGCTGCTGCGAAGGTTGCGTCGTTGATGTGGGCGTTGAGGGTCGTGAGGGGGATGGGGCCGCGGGTGGTTTCGATTCCGGCGAGCAGGGCCTGGCGGGCGGGGTTGTTGTGGAAGGGTTTGTTGGGGGCGTCGATCGCGGAGATGCCGCCAAGGGGGAAGACGATTTCGACCGGGCCGCGTGCGGCTTGGGCTTTGCGGCCGATTTCTTCGCCCAGTGCACGGTTCTCCTCGGGGGTGGTGCGCATCAGTGTAACGGTGGCGTTGTGTTCGTGGAACTGGCGATCGTGAAACTGCGGCGGGACGGTGTTCCGCGGGCCGAAGTTGACCATGTCGAGGGCGCCGACCGAGATCACCTGCGGAATGCCGCGTTGTCCCGCTGCGGTGAGTCGGGTGGAACCAGCGGAGAGCACGCCGCCAACGAGTTCATCGGCGAGTTCGGTGGTGGTGATGTCCAACACACCGACGAACTGGCCATCGCGGATCAGGCTTTCCATCGCTTCACCACCCGCTCCGGTCGCATGGAAGACGACGACTTCATAGCCCGCCGCTTCGAGGAGCTTGCGGGCATGCTCAACACAAGGGGTCGTGACGCCGAACATCGTCGCGGCGATGAGCGGGCGTTCGTGCTGGGGCGCGACGGGAGGTGATTGTTGCAGCATGCCGATCAACGCCCCGGCCGCGTTTGTCAGCACGGCGCGGGTGATCCGGTTCAGGCCCGCGAGATCGACCACGGGGTTGATGAGCGTGATATCTTTCCCGCCGACGTAGGGCCGCGTCTGCCCGGCAGCGAGCGTGCTCACCAGGACCTTGGGGACACCCAGCGGCAATTCACGTAACGCCGCGGCACCGATTGTTGAACCGGCAGAACCACCGATCGCCAGGGCGCCTTCAATTCGACCGGCCTGGAATGCAGCCCGCGTGATGGCCGCGGCCCCGGCTGCGGCGGAACGAATCGCGACCCCACGATCACCCTGCTCCCGCGCGGCGGCGAGCGTCGTCCCAGCGGCTTCAAAGACCGCTTCACGCGGCACATCAGCCCGAACCGATGGCGTTCCCAGGCAGCCGACATCGACCAGCACGACTTCGAAGCCGCTCTGACGAATCTGGTCACGCAGAAAGTCGAGTTCGTCCCCCTTGGTATCGAGGGTTCCGAAAAGATAAACCGCCATTTGCAGGCTCCGCGGTGCTTGTTGCTGACGGGGCGCATTCCAGTCGCCGACGGTGCATGGCTGAGTCGATCCAGCCCAGGTTGCAGCGCCCCGGACGCAGCTGGTTGCCGCAGGGCATCTTACTTGAAAGCGGGTGGGAGTCGTACGATGAATGTGCTCCCCTGCCCCAGCGTGCTTTCCACATGGATCGTGCCACCATGGTTGGCAACGATCACCTGGCAGATGCTGAGACCCAGTCCGTTGCCACGCCGCTCTTCGCCACGGTTGCGGGCACGATCAACCTGATAAAACCGCTCGAAGACCCGCGGACAATCGGCCGGCGGAATCCCGCAACCGGAGTCCGCGACCGACAACTGAACCTGCTGCGTCGCCGGGTCAGTCTCCAGGCGAACATGAATCGATCCGCCCGCCGGCGTGTACTTGATGGCATTATCGATCAGGTTGGTGACGACCTGCCGTAACTGCTGCAAATCGCCAATCACCATCACGTAACGAGCCGTCTCAAATTGCAGCTTGACCCCTTTCTCTTCAGCGACTGCGAGGAACATCTCGACCATTTTCTGCGTGAGTTCGTCGAGTCGCACCGGGCTGAAGTGCTTCGCGGTCGTTTCGCTCGCCTCGGCTTGTGCGAGTTGCAGCAGTTGATTGACCAGTTTGCCCAGATGTCGACACTGGTCGTCAATCGACCCCAGCAGTTCTTCGTATTCCGCTGGAGTCCGCGGCTGATCGAGCGTGACTTCGACAGAACTCAAGATCGCAGCCAGCGGCGATCGGAGTTCATGGGCCGCATTGGCGATGAACTCCTGCTTCTCGCGCAGATCGTCCGCGATGCGATCCAGAAATCGATTGATTTGAATCGCCAGTTGATCGAGTTCATCACCAACGCCGCGAACCTTGAGTCGTTCCTCCATTCGAGACGGTCGGAGCCGTTCTGTCGTTTCCAGGATGTCGTGCAGCGGGGCCGCGGCCCGGTCGGCCAGAATGTAGCCCCCCATGGGGGCCAGCAGCAGAATCGCCAGACCGACAGGGGCCAGAATCCGGGTCAACCGCGCCACATCGTCGTCGACAAACTGGGTCCGTGTCCCGACACGCACGTAATACGTCGGAAGACCCGGGCGTGACAACCGCCGTTCCACTGTCCGGTGGGTTTCTGAAGCGTAGACGGTGAGATCTTCGCGATTAACGACGACCTGCTGTAACACGGCTTCCGGGTAAGCTTCGGCCGGACCGACCCAGATGGACTTCCGGTCGGCATCGAGCCAGCGAATATACCAGCCACGATCACGGTGCCCCTGCGCCTTCCGCTCCATCTCTTCGCGGATGAGTTGTTCATTCGGATGCCAGCGCTCAATCGCCAGCAACAACTCGCGGACTTCGTCATTCAGAACGATATCGATCTCGGTGAGGAGCGCAAACCGCAAGCCCTCCCGCACCGCCAGCAGCGCCACCAGCACGGCCAGTAACACCACCGCTGTATTCCAGATGGTCAGCCGGACACGGAGTGTCCGGAGAAAGCGGCTAACCTTCTGCAGCAACGGCATACCCGCGGCCTCTTACCGTCTTAATGAGCGAATCTTCGCGACCGCGATCCAGTTTGCCACGTAACCGGTTGATATGCACCTCAATCACGTTTGTCGTGCCGTCCCAGTTGAAGCCCCAGACATGCTCGCAGAGCATTTTCCGCGTGACGACCTGCCCGGCGTACCGCATGAGCAGTTCCAGCAGACTGAATTCGATCGGCGTGAGATCGACATCTTTCCCGAGACAAGTCACCCGCCGCGTCGTGAGATCGAGATTCAGCTCACCGACTTTCAGCAACGGTGCGGGACGGGTTTGCGTCCGGCGGACCACCGCGTTGACTCGCGCGAGCAATTCTGCAAACTCGAAGGGCTTCGCCAGATAGTCATCCGCACCGGCGTTCAGGCAGGCGACCCGATCGTTGAGGTCGTCCATCGCGGTCAGAATCACCACCGGGCACATCACCCCATTCCGGCGGATATCCTTCAGGACTTCCTGCCCCGAGCGCTTGGGAAGCATCAGGTCCAGCACAATCGCATCCGCCTGCTGCTGCAAGGCGGCAACTGCCCCCGCATCGCCGTCCTGCACCCATTCGCAATGGTGCCCGGCCTCGGTAAAGCCTTTCGACAGATTTTTTCCGATCGTCGGATCATCTTCAATGACGAGAATCTGCATGGGACCTTCCGTACAGCCTGGTTACCTCATCCGGTAGCATCTCCGATTCACCAGCGATTGCCAAGCTCTTGATTCCGGGAGTGACAAAGTTGTCAGAATCTCGCGCACCCTCAGAAGAACTGCCTGGGGACTCAACGGGTTCGATCCAACAATGGAGCAGTGACGATGTTCACCACGCCTCCCCATCAACTCATCCCGGCTGGGTTCTTCGGGGGGGGAACCACTAGGTGATCAGAAGGGATCATCTCCCGGATTGCTCCCTGACCGTGAGAATGGCATGCTGGTGCTTTCTCTCAGCAGGTGGCTTGACGGATGCGGATTGGAGCGGTGGCGATTGGACATCCCGTGGGGCTGGCCCCGATGGAGGAGCATACCAGCCTCCCCTTCCGGCAGCTCTGTAAGCACTACGGGGCCAGCTTCGTCTGCAGTGAACGGATCGACGCCGCAGATGTTGCCAAACGCGACAAGCGGTCCTTGAAACTGCTGAAAACCGTTCCCGGCGAGCGGCCGGCGGCCGGACAGATCAGTGGGGCCGATCCGGCGGTCATGGCCCAGGCGGCGGCCATCGTCGCCGAACAGGGGTTCGCGATCGTCGACCTGAACTTCGAATGCCCGATCCGACGGCTGTGCAATCGGGGGGAAGGAGGTTCGCTGATGGCCGACCCGCCGGCGATCGAACGGATCGTGGCGGCGGTCGTTGCTACGGTAGACGTTCCGGTCACGTTGAAGATTCGCAGCGGTCCCGATGCTGAACGGGAAACCGCCGTGGAAGTCGCTCAAAGAGCGGCAACTGCAGGAGCGGCGGCGGTCGATGTCCATGCCCGCAGTGTCGCCCAAGCCTACGTCGGCGAGGCTGACTGGTCGGTCATCGCCCGGGTGAAGCAAGCCGTCGCCATTCCGGTCCTGGGGAGCGGCAGCATCCGCACGGCGGCCGATGTCGTCCGCTTCCTGGAAGCGACCGGGGCCGATGGCGTGGCGATCGGCCGGGGGTGCCTCGGCAATCCGTGGATCTTCCAGCAGGCCCGGTCACTCGTCACCGGCGGAGCAGTCCTGGGCGAGCCGACACCGACCGAGCGGGCACGCGCCCTGTTGCAACTCGTCGAAGCGGAGTTCGATTTCTACGGCAACTATCTCGCATTGAAGCGGCTGCCACGGGTGAGCTGTTACTTTGCGAAGTTTCTGCCCGACTTCGCCGACTTCCGCGACGCCGTACAGAAGATTCGTACGTTCGCAGAGTTCCGAAAACTGGTCCAGGGACATTTCATCTAGCAAGTCGGGCAGGCTCCCGCCTGCCGCCTGATCGAATAGACCCCGACATGCTGGTTCTCCGCGACTTACCAGTACGATCTTGAATACAGGATCACGTTGACCGATGAAGACGGCAGGCGGGAGCCTGCCCGACAAAACCTTTAACTTTCGACCTTCAACCATCCCCATGCCCGACATCGTACTGGCGACGCTGAATGCCAAGTACCCGCACTGTGCGTTCGGGTTGCGGTACCTGCACGCCAATCTCGGGCCGCTGGCGGAACGGTCGGTGTTGCGGGAATTCACGAGTCAACAGCCGCCGCTGGAGATCGTCGAACGGTTGCTGGCCGATGCACCGCGGATCATCGGCCTCGGGTGTTACATCTGGAACGTACAGGAAACAGCCGCGGTGGTGGCCCTGCTTCGATCGCTACGGCCCGACATCGTGTTGGTACTCGGCGGACCGGAAGTCAGCTACGAGATCGAAGCGCAGCCGTGGTTGCAGCAGGTCGACTATGTCATCACCGGAGAAGCCGATCTTGCATTTCGTGAGTTATGCGAACAGCTGCTGAATGGGTCAGCGGAGCGTGTCAATTCCACTGCTCGACCAGAAGTGATTCACGCCGCAGTCCCCAACCTCGCGGAAGTCAATCTGCCCTACGAACTCTACACCGATGAGGATCTGGCGCACCGGGTGCTGTATGTCGAAGCGTCGCGCGGGTGTCCGTTCACCTGCGAGTTCTGTCTCTCGGCGCTGGAGATTCCGGTCCGTCAGTTCCCATTAGAACCGTTTCTGGCGGCGATGCAGCGATTACTCGATCGGGGCGCGCGGACCTTCAAGTTCGTCGACCGGACGTTCAATCTGAATCTGCGTGTGAGCCGGGCGATCCTCGAATTCTTCCATCAGCGATACGTTCCGGGCCTCTTCCTGCATTTCGAGATGATCCCCGACCGGTTCCCCGCAGCGTTAAAAGACCTCGCCGCAAGCTTTGCACCTGGTGTGATTCAATTCGAAGTTGGCGTGCAGACCTTCAACGAAGAAGTCTCCATGCGGATTGCCCGCGTGCAGGACAACGCTGCGGTGGAAGAGAATCTCCGCTGGTTGCGGGCAGAGACCGGCGTGCATGTGCATGCTGATCTGATTGTCGGTCTGCCGGGTGAAGACCGGGCGAGTTTTGCTGCGGGGTTCGATCGACTCGTCGCACTGGGACCGCAGGAAATCCAAGTCGGCATTCTCAAGCGACTCCGAGGGACCCCGATCATCCGCCACGATGCCGCCGAGCAGATGCTTTACACGGCTCACCCTCCCTATGAAATCCTGCAGACGAAGTCGCTCTCCTTCGCGGAAGTGCAGTCGCTACGCCGCTTCGCCAAGACGTGGGATCTCCTCGCCAACAGTGGGAACTTCATCGAAACCACACCCCGCTTCTGGGGGACCGGTTCTCCATTTGCGGCCATCGCGAACTTTTCCAGCTGGTTATGGGAGACGACCGGCAAGTCTGCTGGGATCGCCTTGCCACGGCTGGTCGAGTTGGTCTTTCAGTATCTCACGGAGCAGTGCGGACAATCCGCGATCGAACTCGCACCGATCCTGCTGCGGGATTACTGGCGCGGCGGTCGCAGCGATGTGCCACGGGCGTTGCGTCCGAATCTCACGAGCGATCAGCCAGCTCTCCCGCGGCTACATCAATCCGCGACAACCACGCCAAAGCGTCAACAACGGCATGCAGCGGATGCAGAGCCTCGTTGAAGCACTCAAGTCTTCGTAGGATGGGCTGTGCCCACCGCGCTAAACGCGCACGCTCGGAGTCAAGCGGTGGGCACAGCCCACCCTACAAGAGAAAAGCCCGGCATCTTGTGAGATACCGGGCTCGGAAGCCAGCATCAAACTGATTCGCTTACGGCTTCACACGGACGAGCTTCATCAGGCGGCCGGAGACGTTCCAGTCCTGGACGTAGAGGTTGCCGTCCTTGTCCCAGTACGAACCGTGCGTTCCGCTGAAGACCCCTTCCACCCATTGATCCTGCGGAATGTTGAAGTTGCGGCCCTTCCCGGCATCCGGATTCTTACCAAGTTCCGCAATGACCGCGTTGCTCTTGTCGAGAATCGTCAGGCGACCCAGCAGATCGGGCACGGAGACATAATCGCCATGAATCGCGACCGAGGTCGGCATGCCGAGGCCGGTGACCACTTCACCGATGTAGTTGCCGTCGAGGTCGTAATGCAGCAACCGGCCGTTCGGGGTGTGATTGCGGTCGCAGATCAGCAACCGCGGCGGATCGTACCGCGTATCAAGCGTCATGCCGTGAGCCGTGTTGAACTCCTTGAGTCCGTTCCCCTTGGTCCCGAAATGCATGAGGTACTTGCCGGTCTTGTCGAACTTGAAGATGTGATTGCTGGCATAGCCATCGGACAGAATGATGTCGCCGTTTGGTGCCACGGTGATCGCAGTCGGCGACCACTTCGTGAGGTTCAGTCCCGACTCTTTCGGAATGCCGAGCGTGAGGACGACGTCGCCCGTCACCGCGTGAATCTTGATCCCTTCGCCCGCGACATTCCGCGCACCGTAGAGATACTCGTCGTCCCCTTCCGAGCGAATTTCGATGTCGTGCCAGCTGGTGTACTTATCTCCCAGAAACCGTCGCAACAGCTTGCCTTCGGGCGTGAAGACGAAGATCCCGATGTTCGCGCTGGTGTAAATGTTCCCGGCTTTGTCGATGACGACGCCACCGTGGGTCGAACCGAGCAACGACTTGCCATCTTCACCAAGCCCCCAGCCGGGGACCGTCTCGAAGGTCATCGCCCCCGTGCCGGTGCGGACCGGTTGCGGTTTGTCGGCCGCGAACAAGGGCAGCGCGAATCCGCAGAGGACGGCGCAGGAGAGCACAAGCGAGCGGTAGGGCATGTTGCAGGTTCCTGGAGGTCAGTGAGCCATCGACCAGCGGCCGCCTAATCCATCGGCACGCGTTGATCTGCAGTATCCGGAGAGATGCCCGGCATTGCAACTGGTCTCTACGCCAGCACGTCCTGGATCACGTGGCCGTGGACGTCGGTCAGTTTGCGGTCGAGGCCGTTGTGGTACCACGCGAGGCGGTCGTAGTCGTAGCCGAGTAACTGCAGGACCGTCGCGTAGAACTCCCAGACGTTGGTGGGCCGGTCGATGCTGCGGCGGCCGAAGTCGTCGGTCGCGCCGTAGCTCACGCCCCCCTTCACTCCGGCTCCCAGCATCCACACGGTGAAGGCGTCGGGATTGTGATCGCGGCCGGTCGTGCCCGCCTGATGCGTCGGCATGCGTCCGAACTCGGTGGTCCACAGGACCAGTGTGTCTTCGAGCAGGCCGCGCTGCTTCAGATCAGATAAGAGTGCCGCGGTTGGTTGATCGAAGATCGGGGCGTGGCGTTCGTAGTCGGTCTTCAGCGTGCGGTGGGCATCCCAGTTGAGAAGTCCATCGACACCACTGGCGCGCGAGGCACAGTACAGGTTGACGTACCGCACACCCCGTTCGAGCAACCGCCGGGACAGGAGACAATTCTTCGCATAGGCCGCCAGCAGCGGATTCGCGCTGTCGGTCCCGTAAGCCTGATGAGTCTGCTGTGTTTCGCTCTGCAGTTCAGTCACTTCCGGCGCAGAGAGCTGCATCTTCGCCGCCAGCGTGTAGGCGGCCATCCGCGCTGCGAGCGCCGATTCTCCCGGATGCTTCGCAGCATGCTCAGCATTCAGTCGTTCGAGGAACGCGCGGGATGCAGACTCTTCGTCTGCCGAGATCTCGGCCGGTCGCTGGAGATTGCGAATTTCGAGATGGGCAGCCATCACCAGGGCTTGGTGCCGCGCGGGGAGAAAGCCGTTCCCCCAGTTCGCTTTCCCGTTGGGAGGCTCGCCCCGGACATCGGGAATCGCCACATAGGCCGGAAGGTTTTCGTTTTCGCTTCCCAAGGCATAACTGAGCCAAGCGCCGGCGCTCGGAAAGCCTTCCTGCGCATGGCCGGTGTTCATCAGCACGCAACCGGGACCGTGCGTGTTCGTCTTCGCTTTCATCGAATGAATGAAGGCGATGTCATCGACGTGCTTCGCCATGTGCGGCAGCAGCGAGGAGATTCGCTTCCCCGATTGACCGCAGGGGACAAACTCCCACGGCGGGGCCATCAGATTGCCATTCTTCCCCTGGAAGGACACGAGATTCTCTTCGCCGGGAAGCGATTGGCCCGCCCGCTTGACGAGTTCGGGTTTGTAGTCCCACAGGTCGAGATGCGACGCCGCACCGGGACAGAAAATCTGCAAGACGCGCAGGGCTTTCGGCGGGAAGTGCGTGACACCGATCCCCGGTTGCCAAGCTGCAGCCGGCGCTGACGTCTCCGCGGCGCGAGCTTCGCCACGAGCCAGCAGATCGAGCACCCCAATCCCAGCGAGTCCGGTCGTCATCTGCGTCAGAAAATTCCGCCGCGCGATCTGCTGTAACGGTCTGTCCATGGTTCATCCCGTCTCTTGTAGGGTGGGCTGTGCCCGCCTTCTTGTTTTTCGATCTCATGACCAAGAGAAGACGGTGGGCACAGCCCACCCTACAAATTCAGTTCAGGTAGATCAGTTCATTGGAGTTGAGCAGCGCCCGGCAGAAGGCGCGGAGGCCGTGCTGACGGACCAGGGCCTCACTGGCGGTGAATTCTTCCGGACTGGGATCCCGCGCGAAGCTGAGCTGGAAAGCGTGTCGGATCTGGCCCGCGGGATCGCTCGCTTCCCGTTGCAGCCGCTCGGTCAGGGCCTGCGTCATGTCGTAAGCGAAGCGGTGATTCATCAGCGTGAGAGCCTGCAACGGCGTCGTGGTCGCCGCACGACTGGGGTCTGCAAAGGCTGGATCGGGACAGTCGAAGTCGGTCATCACATCAACCCGTGCGGCCCGCGCATTGTGATGGTAGACCGAACGTCGATAGGTCTCGGGGCCATGCACGTTCAACGGGACATAGGTCGCGACGTTGTCCTGCTGATATTCGTAGAGCCGGAAGCCCGGTCCACCCCGTTGGGGATTCAGCTTGCCCGCGACCGAGAGGAGCGTATCGCGGACTTCTTCCGCACTCAGCCGGCGTGGCGGGAATCGCCACAGCAGCCGCGACTCGGCATCGACCTGCGCAGCCGCTTCCCGGTAGACGGCGCTCTGGCGATACGTCTGCGACGTCATGATGAGCCGATGCAGCGGCTTCAACTTCCAGCCCTGACTTAACAGTTCCCCCGCGAGCCAGTCGAGCATCGCCGGGTGCGACGGACGCGCTCCCATGAAGCCGAAGTCGCTCGGTGTCGAGACGATGCCCGTCCCGAAGTGGTAATGCCAGATGCGATTCGCCAGCACTCGCGGCGTGAGCGGATTGTCGGCTGCCGTCAGCCAGCGAGCAAACGCAGCCCGACGGGCTCCTTCATCGGCAGTGCCCGGATCGAGTTGATACGCCGAGGGTAATTCGGACAGAACTTCGAGACTCGACGGGACGACCTTGTCACCGGGACGTTGAGGGTTGCCGCCGACGTAGACCTGAAACGGTCCCGGGGCCGCCCGATGTGTCCCGACCCACCAGACCGGCAACGCCGGGACTGCCGCGATTTCCCGATCGAGGCGGGCAATCTCTTGAGAGAGTTCCTTGAGGCGGGCCGTCGTCTTGGGCGTGTTGACATGCTGCGTCAGCCGGACTTGCTTGAGGGCCTCAGTTTTCGGCTGCCGATCGGCGGAGGTTGCAACTGATGTCCAGCGCTCGCCATCGATGGAGACTTCGAGCCGGTACTCGCCGACGAAGATGGTGATCGGCGAATCTTCGGGCAGCGCCTTCGTGCGATCACTGGAGAAGAGGACCCGCCGAATCCGCTCGGGCTTCGCCAGCGTGACGAGGAACTCCGGACTGCTCGAATGAAACCGCTCTCCGAATTTCCCGTCGATCGCCAGGGCTGGTGCGTACGCTCCGGC
Source organism: Planctomycetaceae bacterium (assembly GCA_044229335.1). GTDB lineage: Bacteria > Planctomycetota > Planctomycetia > Planctomycetales > Planctomycetaceae > DSVQ01. The sequence goes on from JBGATC010000033.1 coordinate 25,200, forward strand.
GAAGTCCTTGGCTTCCCGGGCCGAACCGGTCGCTACCGCTCCTGCCGCAGCGAGCGCGACGTTCCGCGGGGTCGCTTCATCGGTCCAGACTTCAAACTCATCCAGCCGATAGTTCGTTCCCTGGGGATTGGGACCATCATTCCCGGTGACCGTCAACCGGACGAATTTTGCATCGACCGGCTCGAACGTCTCTTCGGTGGCGTAGCGACTGGCACGCGGCCGCGTCCACGTTTTCGCGAGTTCGGGTTCACTCGCCTGGGCACGCTCGGCCTGCGCTTTCTGCAAGGCATCACGCTGTTCCACGAGGGCTACCCGCGCGGCTTGCAAGGGTTGCAGCCGCTGTTCCCGCGCGGTCCGGGCTTCCGCCGTGCTGACTTCACGTGGGCCATGGACCGTCCCCGCAAACGTACTGTAGAGGGCGTAGTAATCGCGCGTTGTCAGCGGATCGAACTTATGATCGTGGCAGCGGGCGCATCCCAGCGTGAGCCCGAGGAACGCCTCGCTCGACGCGCGGATCATTTCGTCCATCTGATCGGCCCGAATCTGCGCCGCAGCGGCAGCATCCTGATTCCCCACATCGTCATAGGGACCCGCCACGAGGAACGCCGAACCGATTTCGACCACCGGCTGATCGCGACCGATCACATCCCCCGCGAGATGCTCCAGCACGAACCGATCAAACGGTTTGTCGGCATTGAACGAGTCGATGACGTAATCCCGAAACGGCCAGAGATTCGTGATGATCTCGTTCCGTTCGTAGCCGCGACTTTCACCGAAACGGATCACATCGAGCCAGTGCCGCCCCCAGTGCTCGCCGTAATGCGGGCTGTCGAGCAACCGGTCGATGAGCGCCGCACACGCTTTCTCGGGAATCTCGGGTGCCAGGGGATCCGTCGCCCGTTCCGCTGCACAAGTCTGAGCGAACTCGGCGATCGCGGCTGGCGTGGGAGGGAGGCCCCACAGGTCATACGTCGCGCGACGAATGAACGTCGCCGGGTCGGCGGATGCATTCGGGGTCAGTTGATGTGCGCGCAGTTCCGTCAGGATGAACCGATCGATGGGATGCGTCGACCAGCGAGCGGGGGCATCGGTCACGTTCGGGGGCTCAACCTTCGCCAGTGGCTGGAACGACCAGAAGGAAGCGTCCGCTTTCGCTTTCTCTTTCAGGACGATCGACTCCGGCCAGGGTGCCCCCGCTGTGATCCAGGCTTTGAGTTGTTCGGCTTCGGCTTTGGTGAGCGGGTCCCCCTTCGCGGGCATTTCGGGGCGTTCGTTGTTCGCACTGATGCTGCGTGTATAGAGCGGGCTGGCGTCCGGTTGCCCGGCGGTCAGGGCAACACCCCCTTCTCCCCCCTTCAAGACTGTCGCCCGCGTCGTCAGATCGAGGCCCCCTTTCAAGTTGTCGGGGCGATGACAGCTGACACACTTGGCAGCCAGTACAGGGGCAACCGCCGTCCGGAAGTGCTCGACCGCAGCATCGTCGGCTGCCCCAGCGGTGACTGTGAGCAGGCAGGCCACGCAGAGTCCGCAGAGCGTTACAAGGTGTTGTCGGCGGATGCTCATCGTGACTCCCAGTACATGAAGGTCCTGACGCCACCATGTCCGATGACCAGCGTCTCCGTCAACCCGCAACCCCATCTCCATCCCAGCCAGAAGCGCCCGCGCCTGGTTCTGCGTCGGAACAATTCCGACTTACAAAGCACCAGGCGCGGGCGCTTCTGGCTGGGAAAGATGGGAACTTGCGTACTCTGTGACGATGAGGGCGGGGAATTCCTGCGACAGCGAATCGTCCCCTGTGCGGCGTAACTTGTGACCACCACTACCGTTGAGGCCGCAATGGGCCGTCACAATCAGATCAAGCGCCTCGATCGCGCCAACCGATGTAGTTTCCCAGATCGCGTTCCGGAGTGAATGCGCCAAGCCGACCGTTCGAAGAGTCAGGGACGATCATGGCGGATGCCAATTTGATGCTGGTGATGGAACAGGCAGCCCACGATCTGTTGACCTGGGTCGGATTCGGCACACTGGTCGGTCTGGCAGCCAAAGCCCTGATGCCCGGACGCGATCCGGGAGGAGCCGTCGGCACGATGCTGATGGGGATCGCCGGCAGCCTCATCGGTTGCGGGGTCCTGCTCCTCTTCGATACCAGTTACCGCATCAGCCCGATCAGTCCGCTCGGCTTTTGCACGGGGACAGCCGGTTCGTTTCTGCTGCTGCTCTTCTACCGGCTGCTCTCGAACAGTTACATTGTGGAAGCGGTCGATGGGACCGCCAGTGGCGACGGGACGAAGACCGTCACGTATTATCGTCGTCGCCGTCGTGCCGCCTGATCAGACGGGCGGAACGGTCCGTTGACAACCGTGTTGAGTTCCGCCCGATGACCTTTCAGCCGCTCCCTGTGACTGACGCACCTGTCCCGGTCTTCGGGTGTCATGTCCTGTTGCGCAAGCCGCAGTTACCGGGTGAGCCGTATCGCGCCCGTTGCGCAAACGCCCCGACGGTGATGGCCGAAGGCTCGACCGAGCGCGACGTGCTGATGGCGATCGTCACGCGGTTCAAATTCTTTCTGCACGAACATCGCGTGCATCAGCAACCGCCGCCGTTTCAATCACCGCCGCTGACACCAGTGAATGGGGAAGTCGAGCGATTTATCCCGGTTCATCTTTGAGATTGTGACCTGTGGGGGTCACTTGGCACCCGGTTTGATCCGCGAGAGTTCCAGCATGGGTGGCCGGTCTTCGGTTTCGCCGCCGAAGGAGAACTTCATTCCCATGAACTCGCGAATTTCTGGCGAGGGCGCGCCGGTCGAGCGAGCCAGCACGATTCCACGGAAATCTTTCGGATTCACCGAGGGATTGTTTTCGAGATGACGGAGCATCTTCTGGAAGTCATCAAAAAAGAGGCCGAAGTAAGCGTAGCAGGGGCTTCCCTCCTGATTCTCACCTTCGACGCGAACGCAGACGTACAGATTTTTGGCATGGATCCGGTCGACCATCGACAAGGGAATGGGCTCGAACGACATCACCGGAACTCCCAAAGGCGAGTGACAGCGGTTATTCCGGGGCCTTCAATTCCACCGTGTGATTCGGGCCATCGCCGGGATAACGATCAACCAGTTTTTGCAGCAGCGTCCGCAGTGCGGTATCGGCCTGCTCATTCCTGGATTGCGCATGGGCACTCCCCACCACGACGCGGGTGACCCGGGCAATCGGAAAGTCGTTCTCTTCTTCTACGATTTTGACCTCGGACATGCAGGCCGCTCCTGGTCGGCAGGCAAGAGTTCACCTCAAGGCACCCACTGGAAATTGTGACCAGTCGACGTAGGAGAATCTACTGGAGTTCCGCGCGGCAGGCTCCGGGCGCTGACGCTTTCGACTCGGGGTGGTATGAAGTCGTCTCGGTGAGACGCTTACAGACCACTTTGGAGGTGAGACAGCATGCAGCGCAGACTGGCTTGGGCAGCCATCGGTTGCCTCGTTCTGACAATGACGGCAGATGGAGCGGAGTTCGACGGTGCGAAGCTCTCCGAATTGCGTGCTGCGCTGACCCGCTTTGTCGACGAGCAGGTCGTCTCCGGTGCGGTGGTCTGCATCGGCTCGAAAGACGGCGTGGCACATCTCGAGACCGTCGGCAAGCGGAATCTCGCGACCGGCGAACCGATGACGGCAGACAGCGTCTTCCGGATTGCCTCGATGACCAAGCCGATTGTCGCACTCGGTATCATGCGACTGCAGGAAGAAGACCGGCTCAGGATCGATGATCCGGTGGAGGAGTATCTCCCCGAATTCAAGGGACAACTGCTGCTGGCAGGTCGCGCGGACGATGGCAGCGTGACACTCAAGCCTCCGGCCCGGCCGATTACCGTGCGGGATCTGCTCACGCATACGTCGGGCCTGCCGGGTGGCTACCCGACTTCGCTCGGAGAGTTCTACTTCACACGGCATCTCACGCTGGCGGAGTCGATCTACCTGCAGTCCCAGCGACCACTCGACTTCGAACCAGGGACGAAGTGGGCTTACTGCAATGCCGGAATCGATACGCTCGGCCGGATCATCGAAGTTGTCTCCGGGATGCCTTACGAAGAGTATCTGCACCGCCGGTTTTTCCATCCGCTGGGGATGCACGACACGGTCTGTTTCCCGCGTCCCGATCAGCGACCGCGGATCGCGGAAATCTACGAGCAGAAAGAGGGCAAACTGCAAGCCGTCGCGCGACCACTGATCGGCCTTGAACCGACTGCCAAGCACCCCATGCCAGCCGGTGGTTTGTGTTCAACCGCGACCGACCTCGCGAAGTTGTACCAGTGCCTGCTTCACCAGGGAGCCTTGCACGGCCGGTTGATGATTCACCCCCCGTCACTGCAGGAAATGACGAAAACCCAGACGGGCGATCTGAAGACCGGATTCGTCGACGGCATGAGCTTTGGCTATGGATTTGCCGTGGTGAAGGAACCCCAGGGAGCAACCGCGATGCTCTCCAAGGGGACGTTCGGTCACGGCGGCGCGTTCGCCACGCAGGGCTGGATCGATCCGCATCAAGACCTGTTCGTGATCATCCTTGTGCAACGCAACGGTATGCCCGGCGGTGATGGCAACGAACTTCGCCGCGTGGTCCAGCAGATTGCGGTCGATGCGTTGAAAAAGTGATTGAAACAGTGAAGCCCCCCGTCATTGACGGAGGGCTTCACCGAGAACATCTGATTGCGACCCGATCGGCGACTAGCGCGACTTCAACTCGATATCAATCGGCCCCGCGCCAGACTCGACCATGGCGGTGAGCGGTGTGTCTAGTTCGCTGCCGTAGATTGGCGGAATCGTCGTGGGCTTACCGGCAGGAGTCGGGAACTGGGCAGCCAGATCGGGATCTTCCGGAGGTCGGAACGTCTCCACGATGATTTTGTATTTGCCGATCGGAAGCTGCTTCGAGCCGGTGCTGTTTTCGATGGCATACTGTCCGCTGGCATCGGAAAACGCGTGCCCTCCGAAGCCCTTCGTCCCTTCGATTGGAATATACTTCAGCCGGGCGGCAATCGCCGGTTTCCCATTTAACTTGACGACACCCGTGACCGCTGTTCCGGGCAGCGGTTGTGCCGCAGAGGATTGACCACACCCCGACAGTAACGGTAGCGACAGAACCACCAATCCGAACCATGCTTTGGCCATGCTGAAGCTCTCCAGTAAAGTCGCGGAATCGAAAGCGTCTGCAGCTTGAACAGTGAGAGAAACGAGCGGGGAGTGGAGATGCTCTCACACTCCCCGCAAGGATTGAGACTGACCGATCAGCGGGGCTGACTTAGAACTCACCGAGGACTGCCCCGTCGGACATCAGCGAGAGACGCGTCAGGACGGTGCTGATATCGGTGTTCTCACCCAGAAAACGGACCGAGCCATCACACAGGAGAATATGCATCCCGCCCGTATGGGTACTGCCGGCTCGTTCCCAGCTCCCGAGACGACCCGGAATCGTTGCGGTGGGAGCTGAAGAGTAATACCAGCTGTTGATCTGCGTGGCAGCAATGTTGACTCCAGTATGCACCCAATCACGATAGGCCCATGCTGACCGAGTTCCGTTGTAGACCTCGAACGTCGCTTCTGCCATCGCACAGGTATTGCTCGTTCCGTCTTTGATATCTGTCAGACGGGTGTGACTCCCCTCACCAAACGGGCGGCGTGCGGTCGGCGAATCGGTCGCCCAGGCACGCGTGACCAGCGATGCTGCCGTGCTGAACTCGTAGCTGGTCTTCCGTGGATCCGGGCCTGAATAACCCGTCCCAATCCCGTACGTCGTACTCGTCCCGGCAATCGTCGGCGAGCCCGCATCGGAAGGACAGGTGAAGGCCGCCAGACGCGTTCCCGCCAGTACCGCATTCCCGTTCGTGATCGCATTGCCCGCCAACGTCCCCGGCCAGCTATAGGCATGCCCAGGATAATTGGTCATCGTCTCATTCAGGTTAAACGAGTTGTACAATGGTGCCTGGTCGAGCCCGGGAAGCAGCATGACCAGCCCGTTCTGGTTCAAGCCCCTCGGATTCTGCTGGAACCCGGTGGGTAACCCGGCGTTGCTGGAAGTCCACGAGTAACCAATCCCGGCATAGGGGAGGACTTCCGCGATATCGTGGTAGTTGTGCAGAGCCAATCCCAGTTGCTTGAGATTGTTGCGACATTGCGTACGCCGTGCTGCTTCCCGCGCCTGTTGGACAGCAGGCAGCAGCAGGGCGATCAGAATGGCAATGATCGCAATCACCACCAGCAGTTCGATCAACGTGAATCCGCGACGACGAAACGCAGACATTTTGACTCCTGTCGACAGAGAGAGACACAACGGGCCATCAGACCCAAGAAGCATCAAGCGACGAACTCAGCACTCACTGCCAAGCCTGAAATCACGACCCCGAAGCTGTAAGCGCAGCAACTCAAGGGGGCATGTGGAACCCGCGATTCCGCGAGTGATAAACTTTCGATGCAGTTTGCGTACCAATCCACATGCAGTGAGAATTTCCCTGTAAACCAGGGAGCAGGTGGCAGATTTCTGCTGCACGCTGACGCAGCATCGCCTAAACGGAGTGCAGGCAGAGCACGGCGTCGAGTCCCCCGACACTGAAACTCTACGCCCTCCGAGAGCGAGCCGGTGGTGGTCAGTCACCGGCGGACGAGGCGTGAGCGCGCGTCAGAAACTCAGCCCGTGGTGCGCAGCCCCGAAGCCACGCCTTGAATGGTAAAGCGGATGAGTTCCCCCAGGTGGGTCGCAACGTCGTCCTGCCCCGCTTCCAATGCAGCCCGCATCCGGCGGATCAGCTCGATCTGGATCAGATTCAATGGATCGACCGACGGATTCCGCTCCAGAATCGACTGCTGCAACCACGGCGTACTCGACAGGAGCGCGGTCTGCCGGGTGATCATCAGGACCACGGCCTGACTCCGTTGGAACTCCTCTTCGATCAGTTTCCAGATCGATTCCCGTGCCTCGTCATCCTGCAGGAGTTCGGCATACCGGCGGGCAATTCCCAAGTCGGCCTTGGCGAGTGCCAGCACGGCGTTGTCGATCACCGCCTGGAAAAAGGGCCAGCGGTCGTACAAGTCCTGCAGCGGCTGCCAGTCATCGCCCCGCGCGACGACATGTTCCCAGATCGCGGTCCCTAAACCGAACCACGCTGGGAGAAACTGCCGACTCTGGGTCCAGGCGAATGTCCAGGGAATCGCCCGTAAATCGGACAGAGACTTGCGTTCGCGTCGGCGTGAAGGACGCGAGCCGATCGGCAACCGTTCGATCTCGGAGATCGGTGTCGCTTGATCAAAGTAGGCCAGGAAGCCCGGCGCTTCAACGAGTTGTCGGTAATGTCGATACGATCGCTCAGAGAGACCATCCAGCAATTCCAGCCACTCGGGTGGCGTTGGTTCCGCTTCACGGCCCGAAACGAGTAGGGTGGCCCAGGTCACCTGTTCGAGGTGACGCGCGGCGATCCGCGGGTCGTCATAGCGTTCGGCGAGCACTTCCCCCTGCTCCGTCATGCGGAGTGAACCGCCGACCGAACGGGGCGGCAACGAGAGAATCGCCCGGGCAGCCGGCCCTCCCCCGCGACCGAGAGCGCCACCACGACCATGGAAGACCACCAGACGGATTCCCGCCTCCTGGGCGACTTCTGCCAAACGGTTCTGCACGCGGAACAGTCCCCACGAAGCGGCCAGATATCCGCCATCTTTCGTGCTGTCGGAGTAGCCGACCATCACGACCTGCGAAGGTTGCGGCGTCCCCGACGATTGCAGGTAAGCGGCGTACTGGGGGATGGCGAGCAGATCGGACAGAATCGTCGGACCATGCTTCAAATCATCGATGGTCTCGAACAAGGGAATAATCGGGAGATACGTGAGCGGGCGGGTTCCATCACTCGGTGTCGCTTTCCAGGCCCATTCCCAGAACCACCAGACGGCCAGCACATCACTCGGTTTGTGCGTCATGCTGATGACATGACCACCCAGCCGTTCCGGACCGTGGGCTCGAATGATCCTGACAAGCAGCTTGAACAGCGACAGCGTTTCCCGGGCCATGTCCGACAACCCGGACGAAACGAGTTCGCTGCCGAGGGTCGGTTCCTGCAGTAACAGGGCCTGCCTCTGGGCTTCGTCCGCGGCGGCGTAATCCGCACACTGGCCCGACTTGCGGAAGATTTCAGTCAGCACTTCGACATGCACGCGGGAGTCCTGCCGCACATCGAGCGAGGCGAATTGCAGGCCGAAAGTCTCGATCTGATCGATCCAGGATTCCAGATGGGCCGCCACCAGCCGCTCACCATGATCGCGACCCAGACTTTCCGCGAGGAGGCGGACGTCGGCCGACAGTTCCTCTGCCATCCGATAGCCGGCCCCTTCCGCGATCGCGGTCCCCGCGGAAGCCAGCGTTGCTTCGAGCTTCGTCTCGATGACTTTCAACCAGCGACGATAGAGTTCCACCTCGGCAATCGACTCGGTCGCCGATCGAAACGAGGATTTCTTGAGGGCCTGCTGGAGTGCCTTGCGCAAAGCCGGATCGACTGCAACCTGTCGTTCAGACATCACCAGGAATTGCGCCAGTTTGCGACAGACGGACAGATGTTTTTCAATCGCGCTCCGTCGAAGCAACTCGAGTGCCTGCCCGGTCACTTCATGAGTGACGAACGGATTCCCGTCGCGATCACCGCCAATCCAGGATCCGAACGTGATAAACGCCGGAAGGTGAAACTCATGGCCCGGATAGACTTCTGCCAGGGCCGTGCGCAGCTCTTTACGCAAGGTCGGCAGGACATGCCATAGGCCGTCGAAGAAAAAGATGCCGCGTTCGACCTCATTCATTACGGTCGGACGCTGCGGTCGAATCGAATCGACTTGCCATAGCAAAGTCAGATCGGCGAGCAACTGATCGCGGAACTGCAGTTCCTCACGCGGGAGCAGATCGGTTTGCTGAATCTGCTGAAGGGCGTGCCGCAGTTGACGCAGAATACGTCGCGTTGTGCGACGTTTGGCTTCGGTCGGGTGTGCGGTAAAGACCAGGTCAATCCGGAGCCGATCGAGCGCCTGCTGCACGGCTTCTGGAGTCGCTCCGTCCGCCTGCAGTCTACGGACGGCGTCACCCAGTGATTCGGGGCGGGTCCGGTCTCCGGCGGTCCGCTCGCGTTCGCGGAGCACTCGGACGCGCTGCAGGTCTTCGGACAGATTGGCCAGATCAAAGGAGACGCTGAGTGCGCGGACCGCGAGGGCAAGTTCACTCTCATCCAGATCACGCAGCCGCTGCGCGAGCCGATCACCCGCCTGTGGAAAGCCGACGCGGCGTTCTTTGGCTAACTGTCGAATCTGACGGAGCAGTTGGACGCAAGCCTCGCCGGCCTGCTCGACAAGGACATCTTCAAGAAGGCCAGTGAGTGTGGCGACATCCTGACGGAGCGCAGCAGCCGTCGTCATCTCCGATCAACCCTCATTGATAGGATACGTGAACTCGTTTGGCAGCGGTTTACTGCCGTGCAAGCATCCTAGCCAATTCCGGACCGTTCCCCAGCGTAAGGACCGGACGTAGGCGGAAAATTGTACGGTTGATGACTTCCCAGCCGTTTTCGCGGAACCGGAAGCACAAAACCAATGCAGACATGCCACTCTAACGAGCACTTCAGTCCATTGCGGTCAGGAAGGGTAGCTGTCGCCCAGCCGGAGGATTACAACGGAGTCTCCAGGACGCAGGGTTCGATCAACGTTCTTATGTTTTATCCAGGATCAGCCGGATGACCGAAGAGTATCAGGTGGTGGTGATCGGCACCGGACCGGGAGGCGAGGGGGCGGCCATGCAGGCCGTCAAACATGGCAAACGAGTCGCCGTGATCGAACGCGATCGATTGATTGGCGGCAGTTGTACGCATCGGGGAACCATCCCCTCGAAAGCCCTGCGCTACGCCATCTTTCAGCTGATGGAAGTCAATCAGAACCCGCTCTTCCGCGAACGGGGCATCACGGTCGATTTTATGCTTCCGGATCTTCGGAGGCGGGCGAAAGCGGTGATCGACCAGCAGGTCCGTCTGCGGACAACGTTCTATGATCGGAATGATGTCCCGATCTACACCGGGCAGGCCCGGTTCGTCGATCCACACACGGTTGAGGTCCTGCTCGAAGATGGCGGCCGGACGCTGCTGCGCAGCGAGCAGTTTGTCATTGCCACCGGAGCACGTCCGTATCGACCGTCGGGTGTCGACTTCAATCATCCACGGGTCTTCGACAGTGATTCGATTCTCAATTGCACCCTGGATGTGAAAACCATCACGGTTTACGGGGCAGGAGTCATCGGCTGCGAATACGCCTCGATGTTCCGCAATCTTGAAATCAAAATTAACCTCGTGAATAACCGAGATCGGCTGCTCGACTTCCTCGACGAGGAAATCGTTGATGCCCTCAGCTATCACCTCCGTGAGCGCGGGGTCCTGATTCGGCACCGCGAAACCTGCGAACGGGTCGAGCCACGCGATGATGGCGTGATTCTGCACCTCAAGTCGGGGAAACAACTCAAGACCGACATTCTGCTGTGGGCCGCAGGACGTACCGGGAACAGCGATGGCATGAATCTCGAAGAGATCGGCATCACCCCCGATAACCGGGGCAACATCGTGGTGAACGAACACTTCCAGTCGTCGTTACCACATATTTATGCCGTAGGGGATGTGATCGGACCGCCCGCATTGGCCAGTGCGGCTTATACGCAAGGTCGGCACGCGGCGAGTCATATTCTCGATCCGCACGTACCCCGCCCGACACTCGATGTCCCGACGGGGATTTACACCAGCCCCGAAATCAGTTCACTGGGGAAGACTGAGCGGGAATTGACGGAAGCCAATATCCCCTATGAAGTCGGTCATGCCCACTTCCGCAGCCTGGCTCGCGCACAAATCACCGGGCGGACCGTCGGGATGCTGAAGATCCTCTTTCACCGCGAAACGCTCGCCATTCTGGGGATTCACTGCTTCGGAGCCACTGCGTCGGAAATTATTCACATCGGCCAGGCGGTGATGGCTCAACCGGGTTCACAGAATTCCCTGCTCTACTTCATGAATACCACGTTCAACTACCCCACCATGGCAGAAGCGTATCGGGTCGCAGCCCTGAACGGATACAATCGACTGTTCTAATACGAATCCCGAAATTGTTGTCGCGGGGATCGCCTCGTTGAATTTGACTCCTCTCAATTGCCGCTATCACGCTCCGCGTGATGAGCGGATCCCGCGAACTCCACCGACAACTCCTGGAAACGGTCAACGGGACTTGTCAGATCAAACCCGAAGCCTGCTCCACCCGGTGATCACCTGACGGGGTCTGTTCGGAGAATCTGTCGGTGCCACCCAAGCTCGGTCCACCTGAGCCAGAACCATCCGAACCACGCCCCGGCACTGATAGCAGGGTCCACCAATAATCGCTCGTACCGAGAAACCGTGCCGATCAGGCAGACTGTTTCTGTGGATGTTCCGCAGCCTGTAAATTGACCGCTCCCCAAAGAAGTATTCGTTTACATCTGACAACTGAAACGATAGGATCAATCGCGATGGTCGAGATACGCATTTTCTCACATCTGTGACTCGTTCAGTGTTCTCAGTGGTCCTCTATTCTCGCGATCAGATCGGTCAGTTTCCCGGTCAGACTCCTCAATTTCGTTTCCTCTGAAGTGCGTTGCACCCGGTCCAGGAGCCCGTGATGTTGTCACGTCTTCTCCCTACAGGAGCATCGAGACGATTTAGAAGCATAGTCAGCGATCTCCCGATGACGCTGCTGGCCCTCCGCTCGATGGCAGCAATTCGCCTCTTGACATTCCATGAAATCGTTGAGGGATGGGCCCAAGGCCCTAGGTGGTCCACTCAATCCGCAGTGCTGGCGACCACTACCAACCGCCTGAGCGATCGGGATCCTAGAGGAGCGACCGAACAGGCACCGACCAATCGGCGGTGGGGGCTTGAGTCGTTGCACGACCGCAATCCAGTCCACAAGAGGGGAACAGAGCCGACTCGATCTCCCGGAGAAGATGGCACCGGTCAGGACTGGGAAGTACGGTCCACTCACGGCGGCGCGATTTCCTCATCGCTTCGAGCGATTCCAGGCAACTGGCCCGTATCTCATGTGTCACAGTCACCCGTGATTCCTGGAACACATCCTGAGGTCGCGAATACATGACGGCTGTCGTTCCGCATGCCTCGCCTCAACGTCTGCCGTGGTTTCGCGGCAGCGTCTGTGTGATGTTCGCGATGGTCGCCCTGACGGTCGGAGGCCTTTTCGGATGGCAGAGCTGGGCGGCTGCCGCCAATCCGCCAGACCTGTTGTTACGCGGTCATCTGGGGACCATCTGGGCGATGGCGTATCACCCCGCATCAGATTTGATCGTCTCCGGGGGTGATGACAAAGCGGTCCGGCTCTGGTCCTCCCGGAACACTCGCCAGGAACGCGAGTTCCTGGGACATACCGCACCAATCTACAGCGTCGCGATCAGCACCGATGGACAGTGGATTGCCTCGGGAGCAGCTGATCAACGCGTCATCCTCTGGAATCGACAGACCGGGAAAGAACAGCAGGTTCTGACGGCGTTCGGGGATCGAATCCAAGGTCTGGCGTTCAGCCCGGACGGTCGGCAGCTGGCAACGGGCGCTTTCGACAAGACCTTTCGCGTGTTCGAAGTGTCCAGCGGACGGCTCCTGTTCGAGAAAGTGACCGAGCGTTCCATCAATACCATTCTGTTTCTGCCCCGTACAAACCGGTTTGTCACCGGCGACTGGGGTGGTACGGTTCAACTCTGGGATGCGGACTCCTTTCAGCCCACTGCAATCGTCGGAAAGCACGGGCATGGAGTCTACGATCTGGCCGTCACATCGGATGAAGCGCTGTTAGCCTCAGCCAGTTGGGATGGCTCGGTCAGACTCTGGGACCTCAAACGCCAAACCGAACGTGCCAAGTTCATCGCGACGGACCAGACCCCCAAGTCGATCTTGTGCGTGGCCTTGAGCCCTGACGACCGATGGCTCGCCGCCTCCGGACACGACGACCGGATACGAATCTGGGACATCCGGTCGCAACAACTCCTGCTCACATTGGATGGAACATTCTCCGATGTCCATCGACTGGCCTTTGATCAGTCCGGGAAGCGACTGATCTCCGCATCTCTCAACGGAACGATCCGGATTTGGAATCTCACCCGGAAATTGAAACCAGCCGACTGACAACCTCAGGTTCAAACGGTTGATTGCCCATCCAGAAGACGGGTTTCGCAGTCAGCCCCGCAGTTCAACAGCGGTTTTGTCCGAACGCATTTTTGTCCGAACGTATGCAGCGTCGAGAAGCGTCTCGTCGAGTCTGCCATCAGGGATGTTTGTCGATGCTGGACTGGAGTTTTCTCCGCGACCCGCAAGCCTGGCGCGATGCCGTGATAGCCGGACTTTGGTTCGGGACAACCGGCGGCGTGATCGCCACGGCCGACCGGCTCGCCCGAGTGACGACAGAGCCTGGAGATTGGAGCGGCCGCTGCCTGACAACCGCCTTGCTCACGATTGGCGGTCTCCTCGGCATCATGACCATCCTGGGGATGATCGGGATCCTCACGGGTCCGATGCTACTGCTGGCGACATGCGTCGTGGTCCATCAACTCTGGACTCGAACAACAGCACGCCCCGAACTGAGCGCGTGGCAGCAAGTCACTCCCCCGGACTGGGGGTTTGGTGCCTCACTGTTCAATGCTGCCGTCTGGCTCGCAGCGGCCATCTTTTCAGGCCATCTCGTCTACCATGGACTCGGTCGTTTCCCGAACGATTATGATTGCCTCGCCTATCACCAACCCTTAATGGTGCATTGGCTACAGGATCAGTCACTCTATAGTCCGGGATGTGCACGCTGGGCGCTGGCGGCGAATAGCGAACTCCTTGGCGTCTGGATGATCGCCCCGTTTTCGGGCGATTTTCTCGTTGGTTTGAACAATGCCCCGTGTGCCATCCTTTGGGCACTGGCCACCTGGGATCTGACGGGACGCTTGAGACTCGGGACTGCATTGCGGAGTGTCGTTGCGTTGGCTTCCGTGTATGGAGTCCACACGTTGTGGCATGAGACGGACGACGCTTCGAACGATCTCATGGTCGTGGCAGCCGCCTGTGCCGCCGCGAGTTATTCGCTGCGGTTTCTGGAAGCGCGGCGCGACTCTGACCTGGTGCTGGCCGGGATCAGCCTGGGGTTGCTGGCCGGTGTGAAATACTTTGCGTTGGGTTATGCAGCAGTCATCTCCAGTGGGCTGATTCTGGCGGTGATGCTCGATTTTGGCTTGTTTCAGGCGGTCCGATCGGCGCTCATTGCCGGAACCGCATCCCTCCCGTGGTGTCTCTACTGGTATGGCCGCAATTGGGTACTTACCGGTGCCCCGTTGTACCCGATGGGGGCCACCGACAATGACCACGGGCTGACCTATCCGGATGTCTGGTCGACGAGTTTCTATGGGAATGGGCATCCGCGTTTACTCTCCCTGGGCTTGCTTGCCGTCTGGAAAATGACGGGCCCGATCACATGGGCGGCCGTTATCCTGACACCGGTGCTGTTGCCGGGACTGCTGCACCGCGCGTTCCGCACACCGCAGACCACAACCGGCCTGCCAGCCTCGGGATGGCTCGCCCTGGCAGCCTGGACGAGCGGCTCTCTGGCCGTTTTGTGGGTCACTCCGTTTTCTGTCGAAGATCAGCCCGGCACATTGAACCATTTACTCTGGGCGTATACCCCGGTTCGATACGGCCTCACCTATTTCTCATTTGCCGTACTCACGTTTTGTGCCCTCGTCCAGCTGTTGCTCGCTTGGCTGCCGAAGGCCATTCGCCAGACCAGTGAATTCGTGATCTTGAGCCTTGCGCTGTGGCAGGCTGCCAGACGCCTCTATCTCCCCGCCGAGTTTGATTTTCTGACGGCCGGGATCGTCGGCCTGGATTGCACCTGCGTGTTCGGATTACTGACACATTTCATTCGAAAAGGGGGCTGGGCTCGGACCG
Source organism: Planctomycetaceae bacterium (assembly GCA_044229335.1). GTDB lineage: Bacteria > Planctomycetota > Planctomycetia > Planctomycetales > Planctomycetaceae > DSVQ01. The sequence continues at coordinate 40,207 of JBGATC010000033.1, forward strand.
GGATCATTTGCGGGATGGCGGCTCTCCCCCTGCTGGGGGGCATCGGTTACCTCTCGACTCAGTGGCATCGAGGGTGGGACAACTACTATGCCAGCTATTGCCATACGGAATGTCTCCGTCCCTTGGCTGTACAGTACCCGTTCGGCACGCGGATCGGTGTGCTTGACCAGCGTTCCTATCCGTTCTTTGGCTCGAACCGTCAACATGTGGTCTGGCAATTCAGGAGCTACCAGGACCTGCCTTGGCTGGAACGGCTGATCTCAGAGCGGCAACTGAGTCTTCTGGTTGTCAGGCGCTCTGGAAATGCACAGATCGATGCCCATCGCGGAGCCTGGGAGGCGCTCCATGGAAACCAGCGTTACACACCCATCGGAAATGGAGAAGCCTTTCGTCTGTTTGAGACCCCGCGACATCAATTCAGCCAGTCCCCGGGAGTGAAATCTAAATGAGTTCATCGCCCCCGAAAATCGTGATGCTCAGCAGCCAGCGAAGCCACAATCTCGGCGATGAAGCGATGTGTACCTCGGCCTTACGCATCCTCCGCGCCGAGGTCGGTCCGGCCGTTTCGATTGTTGTCCGTGGGCCGGAATTGCTGATCCAGATTGACCAGGAAAACTTCCAGGCAAAGCCGCTCGCTGCCGCCCTCTGCTCCGGGATCGTCAGCTGGAAAAAATGGTGGGTCGTGCGCAGCCAGCGGCGGAAACCTCACCAGGTGAGTAGCGAACCGTGGCTCGAACGGTACGTGCTTTGGATCGGGTTTCAATTCTGGCTGTTCGCGGCCTGGCTCCGGGTCCGTTTCGGAATTCCGCTCCCTGCGGCTGCTGCGGAGTTGATTGACGAACTCTCGTCCGCAGACCTGGTCATGACTGTGGGCGGGGGCTGGGTGAATTCGTCATTCCAACTCACTCTGCAAGAATCCCTGTTTGCACTCCGTGTTTCTCAATTGCGCCGACCAACGCCGCTGCTGCTGCTGGGGGATCAGTTTGGACCGCTGACATCCCATTGGGACCGAACGATGGTTCGTCGCGCCTTCAAGCCCGCGCTAGTCATCGCACCGCGCGATCACGATTCCTGTCAACTCGCCCGTGAGTTGGGATTACCTCCCGAGCGATTGAAGCTGTTCGGCGACTGGGCGTACGCTCCTGAGATGAAGGTTGCGGCATCCCCGCAGGCTGGCCAGCCGCTGCGAATCGCCATCAATTTACGAAAGGCACACTACTCCCCCCTGGCACAGGAAGGGCTCAGCACACTCGCCCGCAGCCTCTGCACAGCCGCTCGCACACAGAGGCTGGTCCTTGTCCCTGTCCCCATGTGTCTGAGCGAACACGAAAACGATGTGGCGGCATTGCGTGATTTTTCGGAAATCCTGCGACAGTGTGACTCCACGAATATCACAATCCTGTCTGTACCAACAGAGGGTGATGCAGAGGGGATGCGACGAAGAATCAGTGAATGTGACGCCGCGATCGGTGTTTCCTACCATTTCTGTTTATTTTCCATGATGTCTGGTCTTTCCTGCCTGGGACTGTCGACCAGCGAGTATTTCTCTGCCAAACTAGGAGGACTCTTTCGCCTGTTCCAGGCATCCGAATTCGTCCTATCAATGACCGCGGGCGATCAACTCCAAAGTCAGATCACTCACTGGTTGAATCAACGCACATGCTGTCAGACGCGGCTCAATCAGCAGAATCACCAACTCGCCGCTGAATTCGCAGTGACCCGAACTCAAATTTTTGACGACGTGAGATATCAACTCCACTCCTCAGGGAATCCAGTCCTCTCTCCCATCGCAAAAGGAACTTGACATGTCGACCACGAACCAGACCCCGTTGGTTGATTCGAGTGCCTCCCCGAATTCGGAGACGCTGGTATTCGACGTTTCCATTGTGATGCCGTGCCTGAATGAAGCGGAGACCATCGCGCAATGTATCCGAGAAGCCCAGCAAGCGATTGATTCGTCCGGACTGGCGGGGGAAGTGGTCATTGCTGATAACGGGAGTCACGACGGCTCTCAGGAAATTGCCGCCAATCTCGGTGCACGGGTTGTTGCCGTGACAGACAAAGGCTACGGAAATGCCTTGCGGGGTGGAATCGAGGCCGCTCGCGGAGAGTACGTGGTCTTCGCCGATGCAGACGCTAGCTATAACTTCGGCGACACACCGCAGATTGTGACAAAACTCCGCGAAGGCTATGACCTGGTGATGGGAAACCGATTCCGGGGGGGGATCGAGCCGGGAGCCATGCCCCCCTTGCACCGCTACCTGGGGAATCCGGTCCTCTCCGGAATCGGGCGGCTGTTTTACGGTTGCCCCGTGGGAGATTTTCATTGCGGTTTGCGCGGGCTCCGCAAAACAGCGTATCCACGAATGGGGCTGACCACGACGGGAATGGAATTCGCCAGTGAGATGGTGATCAAATCCACGCTCCAGGGATTGCGCATCACCGAAATCCCGACCACGTTACGGCCCGATGGCCGTTCGCGACCACCGCATCTGCGGAGCTGGCGCGATGGCTGGCGACACCTGCGATTTATGCTGTTATTGAGTCCCCGCTGGTTGTTTCTGTACCCGGGTCTGGTCCTCTTTCTGGTCGGTCTGATCGGACTGACAACCTTATGGACAGGTCCACTCCGGTGGGGACGCGCGGCCTTTGACATTCACTCGATGTTGATCGCCGGCTCGACCATGTTGATCGGGTACCAATCGATCTTCGCGGCAATTTTCACGCGTTGTCTCGCCACTCGACTCGGGTTGTATCCCCCGAAGCATTCGCTTGACCGCTGGATGCGGACGGTCACACTGGAACGGGGCGTGATCCTGGGCGGTCTTCTCTGTTTCCTGGGGATTGCGGGTCTCGCTGCGGAAACCTGGTTCTGGGGGAACTCGTCCTATGGCGCCTTGCCGGTCCAGCAATCCATGCGATTGGTGATCCCGTCCGTGATTGGACTGATGCTGGGAGTGCAGACCATTCTGGGAAGCTTCTTCCTGAGTGTCTTAAGCCTGGTCCCGGAGCGGGTGCGCGGAGCATGACCACCAGTCACCTGGAGGAGGTCCTGCAACTCCCTGTCAGAAACGATGCGTGCTGATTTCACAACTCATGCTGCCAATGAAGCGACAACCTCATCGCGCCGGTCTTCAACAAGGACCGGCCCGATGAAGCTCCTGATCGTCACCCATTACTACGCCGATCACCGCGGAGGGGTCGAGATCGTTGCGGGGGAGCTCGCCGCCCGCTTCGCCGCACGGGGCGTTGAAGTGGTCTGGGCCGCGAGCGGGCCTGCTCCAGCCCAACCCATCCCCAGTGTCACGGCACTGCCGATGACGGCCTGGAACGGGGTGGAACGCTGGACGGGGCTCCCTTGCCCGATCTGGTCTCCGGGCAGCCATCGACAACTCCGGGCGGCGGTCCGTCAGGCCGATCTTGTCCAACTGCATGACACCCTCTATCTGGGCAATCTGTTCGCCGGCTGGCAGGCCGATCGAGTTGGACGACCATTACTGATCACACAACATGTCGGTGAGCTGAGTTTTCGCAGTCGGTTCCTCACGGGATTGATCGCGTTCGCGAACCGCTGGGTGGCCGCCCGCCGTCTGCGTTCCGCCGATCAAACCGTCTTCATCAGCGATGCGGTGCGGTGCTACTTCGAGGGCCTCACGCCGTTCTCTGCCCCCCCCTGCCTCATCCCGAATGGCGTCGATCTGGCACGGTTTCAGCCCGTCACGGAGGACCAGCGAGCTAACCTGCGCGTGTCGCTCGGCTGGAACTCGCCACGACCGCAACTGTTATTTGTCGGTCGCTTCGTCCCAAAAAAAGGCTTGGTGATTCTGGCGGAACTGGCCCAGCGGTTTCCTGAGTGCGATTGGCATTTCGCCGGGTGGGGGCCGATCGATCCGCGCAGCTGGCAACTCCCCAACGTCCATTGTCATGGTTCCGTCGAGCGTGAGCGCTTGCCGGATTTCTATCGAGCAGCCGATCTGCTGGTTCTCCCCTCGACGGGCGAAGGCTTTCCCCTGGTGGTCCAGGAAGCCATGGCCTGCGGCACGCCTGCATTGGTCACTCCCTGCTCGGCCCATGCCCTTCCCGGTGTCGCAGAGCAAGTCTGGTGCGCTCCGGCCGATGTCGAAGCGATGACGGAACAGCTCCAGTCTTTGCTGGCGCATCCTTCAACACTGTCAGCACGCCGTGAGCAAGTCGCCCGTTTCGCCCGCTCGGCCTGGGATTGGGACCATTGTGCGGATGAGTACCTGCAACGATTCCAGCAACTTCTGGAAACGAAGAACGACCATCCGATTCCCCCCGTCGTCCGTGACAGCCGGTCCCTGCAGAGCCCTTCTGTTACAGACTCTGCACAGCATGCTGTTTCATCGATGGTTGCCGCACCGTTACAACCAACAACGACCTGGCGTCGCTGGAGTTCGACTGCCATTGGCCTGTTGCTCTTCGCCGTTCTCCTGTGGTGGCAGCGGGCCGCCTTTCACAGCATCGATTGGGCGACTGTTCGTCCGGGACCGCTGGGAGCCAGCGGCTTGTGTCTGCTCGGTGGGCTGCTTGCCATGTCCGGTCGGACTTGGTTACTGGCGCGCTCGGTCGCTCCGCAGGCAACTTTCCCCGATGTCGTCCGCATCACGTTTTACGGCATGCTCAGCAGTTACACGTTCCTGGGAATGTATGGGGGATTGGGGATTCTTTCCTGGTATCTGATCCGTCGCTGCGGCATCGCGCCATGGCTTGCAGGAACTCTCGTAGCATCAGACCGGCTGATCGGCTTCGCGACGATGATGCTCCTCGGCGCAGCGGCGGCCATCTGGCGGCCTCAGGCAGGGAGTTGGCTCTTTAGTCTCCAGGGACTCACGGTCGTGGTGATCTCGGGGATCGTGACCGTGCTGTTGCTGGGGTTTCGTCGCTTTCCTGGAAAAACGTCTCCGTCTCAGAATTCGTCGGCTCATCCAGCCACATCAATGTCATGGGCGCTGTGGATTCCGCTGATCCTGACGAGCTTTGCCGCTCACATCGGCAGCATTTCCAGTCTCTGGTGGATCTCCCAATCGCTGCCGCTGAAGATCGATCCGCCAAGTTGGCTCGACCATACGGTGATGTTCCCTCAGTTGGAATTGGCCTCATTTCTGATCCCCACACCGGCCGGACTGGGCGTGCGTGAAGGAATGCTGTGCCTGCTCTATCGAGCAGTGAGTGGCCAGCACGATTCAGCAGCCAATCAGGCGGGATTGATCGTCGCTTGCGGTTATCGGGTCGTGACATTGGTGATCACACTCGTCGGGTCCCTGCTCTTCTGCTGGTGGAATCCGGCCCCCAGACAGACCTTCGCAACTGCGACAGGGTAAGACTTCCAGGTTGTGGCCCCTGCGCTGATTGACCCCCGTCGACGCATGCTCGATACTGGATGCGTGATCCACTCGATGGCAGGAGTCTGCGTGATGTGGCGTTTACTCGGTCTTGTCTGCCTGCTGGGGAGTGGTCTCCCGGTCTCTGCCGACGACTACGCGGAGACGATCCGTCCGCTGCTCAACGCGCGTTGCGTCCGCTGTCATGGCCCGAAGACTCAGCAAGCCAGCTTGCGACTGGATACTGCCGCCGGTGTCAAAGCCGGTGGCGATAGCGGTGCGGGCTTCCTGGCAGGCAAGAGCGGTGAGAGCCTGCTGATCCATGCGGTCCTGGGGACTGGCGGGGCCTCGAAGATGCCGCCGGAAGGAGCCGCACTCACCGCCAACGAAATCGAGGCCTTGCGACGGTGGATCGATGCCGGTGCTCCGGCCCCCGCGAACGAAGTCGCGGTGCCAGCGGAAAAGAAACCGCGTGATCACTGGGCCTTTCAGCCGATCCGAAAGCCGGCGATCCCTCCCTCGTCCGCCGCTCATCCGATCGATGCGTTCATTCACACCCGGTTGCAACAGGAAGGATTGTCTCCGTCCCCACCGGCACAACCGGCGACACTGTTACGGCGGGTCCACCTCGATCTGCTGGGCCTTCCTGTCGCAGCCGATGTGCGTCATCTGTTTCTCGCCGATGATCGTCCCGATGCGTATGAACGGCTGGTCGATCGACTGCTCGCATCGCCGCACTATGGAGAGCGCTGGGGGCGTGACTGGCTCGATGCCGCCCGCTATGCCGATTCGAACGGCTTCACCCGCGATATGCCCCGGACGATCTGGCCGTATCGCGACTGGGTCGTCAACGCCTTCAATGCCAATCTCCCGTTTGATCAATTCACGATCGAGCAACTCGCTGGGGATCTGTTGCCGACGCCCTCTTTGGCCCAGCGTGTCGCCACCGGATTCCATCGCAACACGCTCATCAACGAAGAAGGGGGCACCGATCCGGAGCAGTTCCGTGTCGAGTCGGTCGTCGATCGCGTGAATACCACCGGAGCGGTCTTCCTTGGCTTAACGCTCGGCTGTGCCCAGTGTCACGACCACAAATACGACCCCCTCGCCCAGCGCGAGTATTACCAGTTCCTGGCGTTCTTCAATTCGTCCGCCTTCGCGCCCGGCGATCAGGCTGCCCCACGGATCGATGTTCCCTCTGACGAGCAACTCCGTCGTGGCGAGCCGGAACGGAAACAGCGGATCCTCGCACAGATCTCTGTGCTGCAGGAGCAATTGAAAGATCGCGAGTCGGATCTGAAAGCGGCTGAGCTGGCCTGGGAAAAAACATTAACGGAGGACGACAAAAAGGCGTTGCCGTTCAACGTCAAGAATGCGCTCGATTTGCCGGAGCGTGATCGCTCCGCAGTCCACAAACGCGATCTCACGGCACACTTCCGTATCCAGCCCGTGGCGCGGGCACAGTTTGTCGAACTCGACGCGATCGGCAAGTTGCAGGCCGAAGAACCGCAGTTCCCGACAACGATGGTCATGGAAGAAGCCCCAGCGCCGCGGGAGACCTTCGTGATGCTCCGCGGCGACTTCCTGCGGCCGGGAGCGCCAGTTCAGGCCAATGTCCCCGCAATCTTCCCCCCGCTCCCTGCTCGGCAGGAACGGCCGACTCGGCTCGATCTGGCGCGCTGGCTGGTGAGTCCCGAGAATCCGCTGACTGCCCGTGTCTTCGTCAATCGAGTCTGGCAGCGCTACTTCGGACGTGGACTGGTCGCCACGGAGAATGACTTTGGCACACAGGGGGAACCACCCAGTCACCCCGAACTGCTCGACTGGCTCGCTGCGGAGTTCATCGACAGCGGCTGGGATGTGAAGCGACTCCATCGGCTGATCGTCACGTCCGCGACCTATCGGCAGTCAGCGCACTTTCGTACCGACGTCGAGGAGCACGATCCATTGAACCGCTGGCTGGCCCGACAGAACCGTCTACGGCTCGATGCTGAGCTGATCCGCGACAGCGCCCTGGCGATCAGCGGCTTGCACGCTGACGAGCTGGGTGGGCCGCCCGTCACGCCGCCGCAACCAGACGGTGTCTTCGACTTCACACAGGACAAAAAACCCTGGAAGAGCGCAACCGGGGCCAGCCGCTATCGCCGTGGACTCTACACGTATCTCTGGCGCAGCAGTCTCTATCCGGCACTGACGGTCTTTGACTTCCCCGACCCGAACGTGGCCTGCACCCGACGGAATCGATCGAATACTCCCCTGCAGGCGTTAACGCTCGCGAACGACCAGACCTTTCTGGAATTCGCACGCGGGCTGGGTGAGCGACTGCAGCGGCTGCCAGGCGATGATGCGGCGAAGATCACATCCGGCTTCGAATGGTGTGTGGCCCGCACACCCGACTCCGCAGAAACGGCCCGACTCGGCGTCTTTCTGTCACAACAACGCACGACCTACGCCTCCGACCCCGGTGCAGCGCGACTGCTGACAGACCTGCACGATGTCGATGAGCGCCAACTGACCGAACTGGCAGCGTGGACCGCCGTCGCCCGCGCGCTGCTGAACTTGGATGAATTCATCACTCGAGAATAATCGCCCCCTGTAGCACAACATACTGACGCCCGTGCCTGCTCTATCCGCTGCCTGACTCGACGTTCAGAATGAGGTCCTTCCGTGATCGATCCCCGACTTAAACAAGAACAGTTGCAGGCCATCACTCGGAGGCATTTCTTCCATGATTGCCGGCTCGGGCTAGGTTCGCTGGCGCTCGCTTCGTTGATGAACGGTTCGCAACAACTGCACGCGGCGATCGATCCGGCTGCGATCGGGGCAGGTGCGGGGTATGTGCCCGGCAGTCGCGGACTGCAGTCACCGCCGAAGGCAAAAGCAGTCATCTTTCTCTTCATGGCGGGGGGACCGAGTCAGCTCGACCTGTTCGATGACAAACCGAAGCTTCGGGAACTCCACGGGCAGGTCATTCCGGAATCGTTCGTCGCCGGGAAGCGGTTTGCATTCATCAAGCGGGATGCGAAACTCCTCGGCACGCAGCGGAAGTTTTCCAGGCATGGTCAAAGCGGCACGAACGTCAGCGAGTTACTGCCGGGATTTTCGCAGATTGTCGACGACGTCTGTCTGATCAAGTCGATGAAGACCGACGTCTTCAACCACGGTCCCGCCAAACTTTTCATGAACACCGGGTCTCCACAGTTCATGGGCCGGCCGAGTATGGGAGCGTGGGTCACATACGGGATCGGCAGTGCTGCCGATGATCTTCCCGGTTTCGTGGTGCTGCAGTCGGGACCACGTGGACCACGCGGTGGGGCCCCGCTCTGGTCAAGCGGATTTCTGCCGACCAACTTTCAAGGTGTCCCGTTGCGGGCGGGGAAAGAGCCGATCCTCAACCTGAGCAATCCCCCCGGCATCACCAGCGAGACGCAACGGGATTTCATCGGTGCAGTGAACGATCTCAATGCGCTGCGACTGGGTGAACTGCACGACCCCGAAATTGCGACCCGCATCGCCCAGTACGAGATGGCCTACCGGATGCAGACCAGCGCTCCGGAATTGATGGATCTCGCGGGAGAAACTCAAACGACACTCGACTTGTACGGGGCCACACCCGGCCAGGCATCGTTCGCCAATAACTGCCTGCTCGCGCGACGCTTGGTCGAGCGGGGCGTGCGGTTCGTTCAGCTCTATCACACCGACTGGGATCATCACGGGAATCCCGGCACGGAGCTCGGGAAGTCACTCGAAGACCGCTGCCGCGAGACGGATCGCGCGAGTGCAGCCCTCGTGCTCGATCTCAAGCAGCGCGGCCTGCTCGATGAGACAATCGTCGTCTGGGGAGGCGAATTCGGCCGCACGCCGCAGGGTGAACCGCGCGATCTCATCGGCCGCGATCATCACGTTGAAGCCTTCAGTATGTGGATGGCGGGCGGAGGACTGAAAGCCGGGGTCACGATCGGCGAGACCGACGAAATCGGCTACAACGCGGTGCGTGATCCGGTCCACGTCCACGACCTGCACGCCACGCTGCTCCATCTGCTGGGGATCGATCACAAGCAACTTGTCTACAAGTTCCAAGGCCGAAAATACCGTCTGACAGACGTGCACGGCGAGCTAGTCCCGGCGATGATGGCGTGAAATATGATGCGGGTCCTGTCGGATAAGTCGCGAGATCTGCGATCAATTGCCTGGGATACGTTAAGCTGCCCTCAACGCATTATTAGCAGGACACTCACCCAATGGATCTCGGCCTGAATCAGCCTCGATTTGCCGTGCTCATCGATGCTGACAATGCGCAAGCGACGGTGATTGAGGCGATCCTTTCGGAAGTGGCCAAACATGGTGTGACGACGGTGAAGCGAGCCTATGGCGATTGGACCACAACCCAATTGACGTCATGGAAAGACCGGCTGAACGAGCATGCGATTACGCCAATCCAGCAATTCCGTTACACGACCGGTAAGAATGCAACCGACTCGGCACTGATCATTGATGCCATGGACCTGTTGTACTCAGGAAAACTCCAGGGGTTTTGTCTAGTTTCCAGCGATAGCGACTTCACGCGGCTGGCGACGCGACTGCGCGAGACAGGAGTAACCGTGCTCGGCTTTGGGAAGCAGAAGACTCCCATCCCGTTTGTCCGTGCATGCGATAAATTCATCTACACCGAGATTTTGCAACCCGAAGTCAAATCGGAGGACACCACGGATTCCCCTCCCCCGAGGAAGGGAGCGCGCGAACTGCGTAGGGACACCCGTCTGGTCCGACAGTTGCGAGAAGCCATCGAAGTGTGTGCCGACGAAAATGGGTGGGCACATCCTGGACAAATCGGCGCGCAACTCTTGAAGCAGTCTTCCGACTTTGATTCGCGAAATTACGGCTACAGCCGTCTGCTGCAATTGTTGCAAGCCACGGAACTCTTCGAGGTCAGAATGGACGCTGATGCTTCCGGGAAAAAACAACATTTTGTGCGTGACAAACGGGCCACCCAGTAACCATCGGGTGCCATGTACGCCATCATCAATCACCCACTCTCCTCTATGGAAAACACCATGCGACGAATGATTCCGGCAGCGATATTCACCACCCTGGCGATGACCTTCACCGCGGCAACGGCGAAGGAGTGGGTCAGCGGGATCCTCTGGCCCGAACCGGCCATCATCGATCCCGGTCCGGTCGGCGGTCCGCCCAGCGATGCCGTCGTGCTCTTCGGTGATGGGGATCTCTCCGCCTGGAAGGGGGGCGAGAAATGGCTCGTCGAGAACGGTGTTGCGACCGCCAAAGGGGGTGGACTCACCACCAAGGAACGCTTCGGCGACTGCCAGTTGCATCTCGAATGGGCGTCACCGGAAGAAGTGAAAGGGAGCGGCCAGGGTCGCGGAAACAGTGGTGTCTACCTGATGGGTCGTTACGAAGTCCAGATTCTCGACTCCTACGACAACAAGACCTACTTCGATGGTCAGGCCGGGTCGCTCTACAAGACGAAACCGCCGCTGGTCAACGCCTGCCGCAAGCCGGGGGAATGGCAGACCTACGACATCATCTTCCATGCACCGAAGTTCGATGCCCACGGGACGCTGCTGAAGCCCGCGGACATCACTGTGCTGCACAACGGCGTCCTGGTACAGGACCACACGCAACTGCTCGGGACGACTGCTTACGAAGAGCCACCGAACTACAAGCCCCACGGCGAACGGGAACCGATCCAACTCCAGTTCCACGGCAACCCGGTCCGCTTCCGCAACATCTGGCTGCGCGAAATCCCGGACATCATCGGCCAACGCCCGGAATGACCGCTGTCATCGCCCGGAGCGCCAGCTCCGGTTGTCTCGCCACTTTACCCGGACAGACAGGAGACCCAGCCATCGGAATGGACTGGGCTTCCGTCCGATGTGCCAAACAGAGCTGAAGAGAGTCCTCGGGATGTACATCCGCGATCTGATTCAACGACATCCAAGATGGGATATTCGGTTCTGACTCACTGGCTTCGAACCCAATCCGGTGAACGGCACAGTCTGCTGTATTGACGACGCAACCGCTCCGATACCACGCTATTCCCTGAGTATTTCCGTTGATTCTGTGAAGATATCGTTGAGGCTCGCAGTTGGTCCGTGACCTCAGCGCGAGGTTGACTTGCCCCCGGTAAAGACTCCCGCTAATATACCACCCACCTGATTGACGATAATACTCACAGCCTGACATCGACCTCGACGGATTCACCCAACGGCCACGTGAAAGTTGCGACATGCCTCCGCGGTTCTGGATAGCTGCACTGCTCTCAATCGTACTGGCCTGGACGTTCCTCGGCTGCAGCGACGAATCGAGCAACGATCCGTCGGTCGCGACGTTAATGAACGTCTCGTACGACCCGACGCGCGAACTCTGGAAGGACCTGAATGCGGCTTTCGGACCGACCTACCAGGATGGCGTGATCAAAAAACTGAAGTTCAAGCAGTCGCATGCTGGTTCCGGCAGTCAGGCTCGGGCGGTTTGCGATGGCCTCGCCGCCGATGTGGTGACCCTGGCGCTCGAACCCGATACGGAAGCCATCCGCAAACAGGGGCTGATCAACGAGGGCTGGCAAGACCGCCTGCCGAATCGCTCGGTCCCCTACACCTCAATCGTGGTGTTCCTTGTCCGCAAGGGGAATCCGCACCAGATCAAGGACTGGCCCGATCTGGTGAAAGGCTCAATCGAGCTCATCTCCCCGAATCCGAAAACCTCGGGCAACGGACGGATGACTTTCCTCGCCGCCTGGGGGAGCGTGGTTCTCACCGGGGGGACCGACGAACAGGCCAAAACCTACGTGAAGCAGCTCTACGAGCGGATCGTCGTGCTCGATGCAGGCGCCCGCGGGTCGACAGCGACCTTCGGCGTGAAGGGGATCGGCGACGTCCTGATCACAATGGAGAGTGAAGCCTACGTCTCCATGCAGGACGCGCCAGGTGAGTTCGAGTTGGTCTATCCCAGCATCAGCTTTCTGCACGAACCACCGCTGGCGGTCGTCGATCAGGTCGTCGATCGGAAGGGGACGCGGGCTGCGGCCGAGGCTTACCTGAAGTTTCTGTACACTCCAACCGGTCAGGAGATCATCGCCAAGCACTTCTTCCGCCCAATTGATGCGGCCGTGCTGGAGAAACACAAGGCGACCTTTCCCGAGCTGAAACTCTTCACTGTCAAGGAGATCGCGGGCGATTGGAAGTCTGCCCAGCAGCGGTTCTTCGATGACGACGGCGTCTTTGACGCCATTTACAAGCCTTCGGCCGATCATTAAGCTTCGCAAGTTGGTGAACTGGGGCAAGAGGCCCGCCACCCGCCAGGAATCGTTTCACAGGAGCCGTCAGGACGATGGGGTCACGGAAACGCCGGGTGCTCCCCGGATTCGGGCTGAGCCTCGGCTACACGGTGACGATGCTCACCCTGCTGCTGCTGATTCCGTTGGCTGGGCTGATCGTGAAAGCCTCGTCCCTCGGACCATCCGCCTTCTGGACCATCGTCTGGTCGGAACGGGCGCGGGCTGCGTATACCCTGACGTTCGGGGCCGCCCTGATCGCCGCGGTGATTGATACGGCTCTGGGACTCCTCATCGCATGGGTCCTGGTGCGCTACGAATTTCCCGGCAAGCGGCTGTTCGATGCGCTGATTGATCTCCCCTTCGCCCTGCCGACCGCCGTTGCGGGATTGGTCTATTCCAGCCTGTTCGTCCGCAAGGGCTGGTACGGGCAGTTTCTGGTCCCGTTGGGGATTCACGGTGCGTACAGCAAGCTGGGGATTGTGCTCGTCCTCGTGTTTATCGGATTGCCGTTTGTCGTGCGGGCCGTGCAGCCGGTGCTGGAAAGTTTTGATGCCGACGTGGAAGAAGCGGCCGCGTCGCTGGGAGCCACGCGCTGGCAAACTTTCTGGAACGTCTTACTGCCCGGACTACAACCGGCCCTGCTGACGGGCTTCGCACTCACAGTCGCCCGCGGGATTGGCGAGTACGGATCGATCGTGTTCATCTCGACCAACCGGCCGTATCGCATGGAGATTGCTCCCGCGCTCATCTTTGCGGAACTGGATCGCTTTCATTACGCCGAAGCGACTGCGATCGCGGTCGTGTTGCTGGTGATCTCGTTCGGAATGCTGGCGGTGATCAATCTGCTCGAGCGGTGGAGTCGTCGCTATGAAGCCTGACACACCGGTCCGCGTTGCTCCGCCACGAGTCGCCGGACGACCGACCGAACCGCTGTGGCTGCGCGTCCTGCTGATCTGGCTGGCGGTCGCTGTACTCACGGTGCTGGTCATCATCCCGATCGTGAACGTCTTTTATCAGGCATTGCGTGACGGCCTCCCCGCGTACTGGGAAAGCCTGATCGGTGATCCGGATACCCGACATGCGATCGGACTGACGCTGATCGTGGCCCCGCTCGCTGTCGTGCTGAACGTCGTCTTCGGTCTGGCAGCCGCATGGGCGCTGACCCGGTTCGAGTTCCCCGGCCGCACGTTGTTGACCACGCTGATCGATCTCCCCTTCTCTGTTTCGCCAATCGTGGCCGGGTTGATGCTGGTTCTGCTGTTTGGTGCACGCGGCTTCTTTGGTCCCTGGCTGGCGCAGTGGAACATTCAAGTGATCTATGCGACCCCAGGGCTGATTCTGGCGACGATCTTCGTGACGATGCCGTTCGTGGCCCGTGAGTTGATCCCCGTCATGCAGGCCATCGGGCCGGATGAAGAACTCGCCGCGATCACTCTGGGGGCAAACGGCTGGCAGATGTTCTGGCGGGTGACGCTGCCGAACATTAAATGGGGTCTGCTTTACGGGGTGATCCTCTGTAATGCCCGCGCGATGGGCGAATACGGGGCGGTGTCGGTCGTCTCCAGTCACGTCGCTGGATCCACCGACACGATGCCGTTGCGGGTCGAAAAGCTGTTCCAGGACCTGAAGCTGCAACAGGCCTTCGCGGTGGCGTCGCTGCTGACAATGCTGGCTCTCGTCACACTGGCCGTGAAGACCTACCTGGAACACCAGACCGCCCGCGAAATCGCCGAGGCCCACGCCGACGATCATCCCGAATAGCCGACGACCCCAAAGTCGCCAGCACGCTCCGCGTGATGAGCGGTATGCTTCCCAGGACCCTGAACAACTGCATTTCCGACTGCCACCAAAGGGCCATCGAGCTTCCCCTGCAAACTCCGCTCGCGATTGCTCCGCTCATCACGCGGAGCGTGATGGCGACTTTCAGAAAGCGCTCAGATGAGCATCAAGATCAGCAACGTCAGCAAGCGGTTCGGCGAATTCGTCGCGCTCGATCACGTGAACCTCACGGTCCCCAGCGGCGAACTGCTGGCGCTGCTGGGTCCCTCGGGTTCCGGCAAAACCACGTTGCTCCGGATCATTGCCGGGCTGGAATCGCCCGATTCGGGGACGATTCATTACGAAGACGAAGAAGTCACGCATCTCGCCCCGAAGGATCGGAAGATCGGCTTCTGCTTTCAGCATTACGCCCTCTTCCGTCATATGACTGTCTTCGAGAACGTCGCTTTCGGCATGCGGATTCGGAAGCGGCCCTATCCCGAAGTCGCGGCCCGCGTGAAGGAACTGCTGCATCTCGTCCGGCTCGAAGGGTTGGAAAAACGCTATCCCTCGCAGCTCTCGGGTGGACAGCGACAACGTATCGCCCTGGCTCGGGCCTTGGCTGTCCCGCCGCGGATGCTGCTCCTCGATGAACCATTCGGGGCACTCGATGCCAAGGTCCGGATGGAACTGCGGCAATGGTTGCGGCAGCTCCATGACGAAATGCACGTCACGACCGTGTTCGTGACGCACGATCAGGAAGAAGCCTTCGAGGTGGCCGATCACGTTGTCGTCATGCGGCAGGGACAGATCGAACAATCGGGAACGCCGCAGGAAGTCTTCGATCACCCGGCAACGCCCTTTGTGATGGATTTCCTGGGACATGTGAACGTCTTCCACGGCCGCCTCGAATCGGGACAGGTCCACCTCGGCGGCATGGCGGTCGACTTCCCCGATTATCAGGGGGCCGAAGCGAAGACGACCAAGGCATACGTTCGTCCGCATGAAGTTGAACTCGAACGGACCCCCGGTGACGGCACCAGCCTGCCGGTGAAAGTCGTGCACGTGAATCCCGCGGGAGCGGTCACGCGCGTCCGGCTGGTCTCGACCGCGTTCGGTGTCGACATCAATGTCGACCTGACGCGCGCACGTTATCTGGAACTCGCGCTTCGACCCGGTGATGAACTCTTCGCCCGCCCGAAACAGGTCCGCGTCTTCATGGGAGATGACTACGTCATCTGACGTTTCCGCAATCCGCTGACGTTGATGGCCGGAACAGGTGGTTTCGCTGTTGCCATTCCTCGGCCGATCGGAAACGATAGCAGATGGATTGGAACCGCATGTCACGCACAGGATGGCTGCATGAACCCGTCGTTTGATCACGCCCGCCGCTTCTTTGATCTTGCTGCCGATCAGCTCGGCCTGACTGCGAACATGCGGACGCTGCTCCTGACGCCCCAGCGGGAGATCAAGGTGCAGGTCGCCATCGAGCGCGACAATGGCGAGCTGACGACATTCATCGGCTACCGCATTCAGCACGACAAGTCGCGTGGACCGATGAAAGGGGGCCTGCGATTCCACCCGGAAGTCGACGAAGCTGAAGTCCTCACGCTCGCTTCGCTGATGACCTGGAAGACCGCGGTCGTGAATCTTCCCTACGGCGGTGCGAAGGGTGGGATTGCCCTCGATCCGCGCACGCTGAGTGTCGGTGAGATGGAGCGCGTCACCCGCAAGTTCGTGGACGAAATCCACGATATGGTCGGCCCCGATAAAGACATCCCGGCCCCCGACATGGGGACCAACGCCCAGGTGATGGCGTGGTTCGCCAATCAATACGAGAAGTTCTACGGTTTTCAACCCGCTTGTGTGACCGGCAAACCGGTTGATCTGCACGGATCAGAAGGACGTGAAGAAGCGACCGGCCGCGGCGTCGTCATTATCGCTGCGGCATTAATGGAAAAACTCGGTCGCAGCCTGAAAGGGGCCCGGGTCGCGCTGCAGGGTTTCGGGAACGTCGGGAGTTTCGCCGCCCGCTACCTGTACGATCAGGGAGCTCTGGTCGTGGGCATCACCGACATGACGGGCGGTGCCTGGAACCCCGAAGGTCTCAACATCCCCGCCTTGCAGGAATATGCCCGCACCAGCGGTGGCGTGAAAGGCTTCCCCGGATCCGACAGCCTGACGAACGAGGCGCTCCTGGCCGCCAACGTCGACATCCTGATTCCGGCCGCGCTCGGCGGAGTTCTGCATGCCGGCAACGCGGCCGATGTCCGCGCGCAATACATCGTAGAAGCCGCGAACAACCCGATCACTCCCGAAGCCGACGAAGTCTTTCTGAAGAAGGGGATCGTGATTGTCCCCGATATTCTCGCGAATGCCGGTGGCGTGACGGTCAGCTACTTCGAGTGGGTCCAGAACCGCCAGCACTTCAAGTGGGACCTGGAACGAGTCCGCACCGAACTCGAAAAAGTGATGCGTGACAGCTTCCAGCGTGTCTGGGCCATCGCGGAAGAAAAGAAGGTCCCGCTGCGGACCGCCGCGTATGTTCTCGGCATCGGTCGCGTCGGCAGGGCGACGGTCCTCGGCGGCGTGTAATGCCAGCCACCGATCTTCACGCTCCGTGAAGTCGCCATCACGCTCCGCGTTGATGAGGCGGACGCTCCAGTACGCGACCGTGTAAAACAGTTCGCCTCGGACCGTTCACGTATTCCGGAGCCAGCAGGCTTGGTATCGTACGCCATTGGAAGCACTCCGCTCATCACGCGGAGCGTGATGGCTACTCTGGGTTCGAGAGAACGTCACCCATGCAGTCTGTTCGCGTCGGAATCTATCTACTGCTGTGTACGGTGGTGTCGCTCGTTGGCTGCGGCAGCTCGGCACCGACCGAACCACCAATCATGGGGGCCTACGATGACGTCCCGGCAGAGATCAAGTTTCTCGATCAGGTCGAACCGCAAACGGCACCCCAGATCGAGTTCGCCGACCTGCCGCTCACGAATATCGAGGGGACCGCCACCACCCTCAAGGAACTCGCGAATGGTCGGCCGCTGGTCGTCGTCTTTACCCGCGGCTACAACGGAGCGATCTGCCCCTACTGTTCCACGCAGACGGCACGGTTGATCAGCAACTATGCGGACTTCCAGAAACGCAATGCAGAAGTCGTAGTCGTCTACCCGCTGAGTGAAGACCGTGATCGGACGCATGTCCCCGAATTCCTCACGAAGGTTAATTCGATCAACGCCAACCAGGGTGCCGCACAGCCTCCCTTTCCGTTGCTGCTCGATGTCGGCCTGCAGGCAGTGGACCAACTCGGAATTCGCAAGGATCTCTCGAAGCCGTCGACTTATCTCCTCGATCGTGACGGAGCCATTCGTTTTGCGTATGTTGGCAAGTCGCTCGCCGACCGACCTTCGGTGAAAGTGTTGCTGGAACAACTCGACGCCATCGCATCGTCGCCCACCGGAGGCTGAGCCGACATGTCGGATGGGATGGGCGACTTCTGGCGCATCGCCGTCGATGCGGGCTTTGTCGGCGAAGCGGAGGCAAAAACAGCCTCGGCCAAGGTCGATGGTTTGCCTGTCGAACGGGCTCTGTCTGAGGGTTTGTTGACCGAGACCGAAGTCGACATCGTCGAGATGCTCCGCCGTCCCGAAACCGCGATCCGTGGCTATCGACTCCTCTCACACCTCGGCCACGGCGGGATGGGGGTTGTGTTTCGTGCCCGTCAGACGACGTTCGATCGCGTCGTCGCCCTGAAGACGGTGCTGGTCGGTCCGCAAGCATCCCCCACCGTGCTCGCTCGATTCGAACAGGAAGCCCGCACGATCGGGCGACTCGTTCATCCGCATCTCGTGACCGCCTACGACTACGGCAGTTCGCAGGGACGACTCTACCTCGCGATGGAATTCGTCGATGGTCAAGATGCCAAAGCCTGGCTCGTCGATCGGCATCCAGTCGACGAGAATGTCGTCTGGGGCATCATTCGTCAGGCGGCATCGGGTCTCGCGTATGCCGCATCGGCGGGGGTCATTCATCGCGACGTGAAACCGGCGAACCTGCTGCTGGTCACTCCGCCGCCGGGCTTTCCGCTCCCGATTGGCTGGCCGCTGGTCAAGGTCGCCGACTTCGGCCTGGCACTCCTGCAGGATGAAGCCGACGAGCGAACACGGCTGACGCGCGACAACACCACAGTGGGGAGCCCGCAGTACATGGCCCCCGAACAACTGCAGGGAACCGCGGTCGATCTTCGTGCCGACCTCTATTCCCTGGGTGCAACGGCCTACCATCTGCTGGCGGGTCGCGCCCCCTTCGATAAGCTCCCCTTGCAACAACTCTACTTCGCCAAGATCACTGGAGAACCAACGCCACTCAAAGACCTGCGGAATGATCTCTCACCCGCCACGCTCGATCTGGTCAGTCAATTGATGCAGCGCGAGCCCGCGGACCGCATGCCCGACTATGCCACCCTGCTCCAGCGGATTGACGAACTGCTCGACGCCCCGACAGCGACGCTCGCGACGATCCCGGTAACCGGGAGTCAGCCGGTTCGTATTGTCGCCCCCAGTACCGATGAACTCTCCGTCACCATGGCGACAGCAATGCTGCCGGGTGCGGACACGCCTGCCAGAAGCCCATCCACCCGACGGCGCTGGCTGATCGGTTCCGCGGTGGCTCTTGGTGCCCTGGGGATCGGCATCGTCGGGGCTCTCCAGATCTTCAAGGAGCGGCCTCTTGGACTGCCCGATTGCGTCCCCACGGGTTGGGGTGTGCCTTGCTACAATGGCCTCACGCTCCAGGGCTGGAAGACGGAAAGCGGCAGTTGGATCCCCGGGACCGATGATGGCGAAGGAGGCCGCGTGCTCGCCGGGTCAGGTGGTCGCATTGCGTACCCGCTGATTCGAACGGCAGGGACACATCGTACGACGCTTGCCAATTACCGGCTGATCGTGGTGATCCAGCGGCATGAAGCACACGCCGCGGAAGTACAATTCGGCGGCCGCCTTGATACGAGCAGCCCGCGATGGATCGTCCGGCTCCTGAAAGACCGCGTACAGTTTGGCACCCGCACTGCACCGCATGGGAACCTCACGAAGATTCATGCGGAAGGTCCACTTCCCGACGATCCCAACCGCCGGATCGAAGTCCGCATCGAAAGGCACACTTCCGGCTGGTGGGTCTCAATCGACGACACCCCGCTCGGGACCGCACCGACACCGACCACTCCGATCGCTCCGCTCTTCTATCTTGCCAGCGAACCTACCCCGACAACCCCCGGACCCGCCTGGTTCAGCGATGTGATGCTGGAAGAACTTGCCCCTCGCCGCGCACCATCGGAGGGCGCTCTAGGTTGTGTGGACCTTCAGCCGAGTCTCCACACGACTAGGCACTCGATAATTGACGTGGGCAGTCGGTTGAGGATCGCCAGGTCTGTGCTGATGACCGGCTTGCTGACGCCAACCTTTTTCGCCGCTTGCTGGTAACCCAGGGCTTCTGGCCGTTCGAGGAATGTCTGGTACTTGAGCGCCACCTTGACCGCGTTAACCACTTCGCCCTGCCGGACGCGGGTTCGTAGTCTACGAGCAGTTTTGGACTGCTCTTCAGACGGGTTTCCAACCTTCAGCACTGAAGCGTAATCGATGCGAACCGTGTGGTCGTCGTGGCTGATGCAAAGTCGCTTTCGACTATTTCTGGACCGACGGGCGACCTGCACGGGGAGGGGACCGGGGCTGCCTGGGATCAGATGAAGGCTCGCGAAACGGAATCCAACCGGAAGTGGTTACGGACTCAATCGCAGTGGCGGTGCGATTGGGTAAAGCCCAATCGGCGATTCCACGGTTGCTCGCAATGCTCGGCATTCTCGCGGTGTTCGTCCCATCGTTCTTCATGCAGGAAGCGGCCCGCAACCTGTTCGTACCCCTCTCGTTGGCCGTCGGTTTTTCGATGATTGAGTCGTACATTCTGTTGAGGACATTCGTGCCGGTGAGGTCTGGCTGGCTGTTCCGACACCACGGGTAGGGGCACACGCAGACACGGAAAACCCTGTTTGATCGAGTGATCGGGGTTGATGCGCGCATCTTGGGCGGACTGGTCGCGGCGTGCTGGATTGTCCTGCCGGCTTACCTGAGCCTCCCGGTGGCGTTCGTGGTCGGCATCGGGTCCAGGCTGGGAATTGAAAACTTTCCGAGCACCGGAGTGCGTGAATTCCGTCTGCGGTTCCGGGCTCCCGATGGAACCCACTTCGATACCACAGAGCAGTATGCTTTGGGCATTCTCGATGCCATTGGCAAGCACGTTAGCCCGCAGAACATCGACATCACGCTGGAGTCTGTCGGCACGATCTCATCGAGCTTCCCGATTCACGGCGTTTATTAGTGGTCGCAGGGAAGCACGATGAGCGTCAGACAGCGTAAAACGCCAAAAACAAAAAGCCCCCCTGGAGTGATGACTCACCCCAGGAGGGCTTTGCGTCAGGATGCGAACGACTTAGAGCTCGACCGCTTCAATCTCCGTCACGAACCGACCGGCGTCGCTGGTCAGGAACGCGTTCATCACCTCGAACACGGCGTCACTGAAGCCGCCGACGTTCAGGATATCGCTCCGTTCCGGGGCCTGCGTCGTCTGGTTCGGCTGCAGGTCGATGCAGATCAGCTTCGGCCCCATGATGTCGCCACCCTGGAGCTTGACCTGGTTCTGCACAAACTGCTGCCATTCCGACATCACGCCGGTCGATCCATTGGCACCGTAGAAGTACGGCCGGCCCTGGTAGACCCAGCTCTCGTTATCGCTGACCAGGACGACCCCCGCGAACTTCCGCTTCGGGTAAGCCGCGTTCGCCTGCTTGATCGGCAACGAGCAGTCGGTGCCACCGCCACCGTACTTCGCCAGTCGATCCGCCAGACTCAGGATCGAGTCGGACGGATCGACCTTCACATCAAAGGCCTGCGTGTCGAACGGCACGACCACGCTCTCCGGGTTGCGCCGCAGGAGGGCCGCCGCCACGAGGGCCGCGACATCCACGCACCGCATCTTTGTCGTACCGCCGCGGCCACGGTGGCCCGTGACCGGCGACTGCATCGAACCCGACACGTCGAGACCGATCACGACCGGTCCCGGCAGTTCCGGCACGTTGCCGCACGCGATCTCCGCCGCCTTGTGCAGCGCGGTCTTGATCGCCTGCGGGACATCGTCCGACGCGTTCAGGTACGCCGCGAAGAACTGGTACGGAAACTGACGCGAACGACGGATTTCGTTTTCATCCGTCAACCGTGCCGCGACCGCCTTCACGGCGTCCCAGTCAGCAAAGACGCCATGCCGCTGCAACGTGTTCAGGTTCATGCGCAGTGCCTGCGGACCCATCGTCCGCGCGATCGCTGCCCAGACCTTCGGCCCCTTCGCCGTATCAGCCAGCAAGTCCCACCGCGCATGGAGGTTGTCCAACAGCGCGATCTGCTGCTCGGCCGTTTCCGCCGTACGGAACGCGACCAGCAACCGGACCTGCTCAGGCAAATCGGCTTCACCAGCCGGCGCCCACTTCGACTGCTCCTTGTCCGTCAGCCAGCCGAACAGTGCGCGCCGGCTGTTGTCCAACGGCGTCGGCCGAGCCATGCGCAGGATGTCCCGCAGTGACGGATCGTGACCGATCGACGCCGACAGCAGTTTCTCCGGCGAGGCCGTGTTCAACCACCGCTGGAACGCCCGCTGCAGCGAACTCGACAGACTCTTCTTGCCGAACTGCCCCGAGCGGACCATCTGGAACAGTGTCCGCAGCACGCGGCCATTGTCGATGACCCGATCGAACACCTGCTGGAACAGAACCGTATCGCGCGCAGCGAGCGTCGCCGTCAGCGCCACCGGCATGTCCTTCAGGTACGCGCGCTCGCGCGAGTAGACCGCCAGCTTCGCCAAGAAGACATTGTCGTTCACCTGGGCGATCAGCGACTTCAGCGTGTCGAGCTGCGTTTCGGCGTCGGCGTAGAACGTGCCGTTGAAGCAACCCGTCGCCGCGAACTGGGCCAGCGCGTGCTTCGGACCCAGTGCATACGCCGGTCCACCAGCTTCGTTCCGCGCCGTCGCCTTCGGCAACAGCGCCTTCATGCTCGAAAACAACGACTTGTTGGCCATGATGACCTCCACTCTCGACTCAATAAGGGCTCGACGAAGGGAGACTGAGAATGGGGCGAGGCCCCGACTCTTTTGCAAAGATGGATTCCCAATCGGCAGTCGAACCGCGTTTCTATTCCAGCCCGATCGCACGATCGGCTCTGGTCCCTTCTTGCTGCATGAATCTGTCCACCGATCCGACGAAGGATGAGCAGACTGGGGCAATCACGCCCCAAAAGGAGGACGGTGTAGTCCACTCGGGCAGTCGGATCACAAGGTCCGCACACATCGAGGACTAACTGGTATCGAAGTCGAGCTGGTTCAATTCAGGACCGCGTGACCGCGGCGATGAAAAGCCTCTTTGGCATCAGAAGACACGCCGTGTGAACACGGGTTCGCAAGAATGACCCACAACAGCCTGGTCAGCACTAATACGAATCTCTCGACGGGACCGTGATCTCGAAAGGAGATCAAACTATCAGGATTCCGGACAGGCCGTTGTATCGTCAGTGACAGAGCCTCAGTCGTTTCCTGGCTGAAACAAGGTAGAATCTCCGGCGAAGAATCAAATCCTGGCCAGGTCATCTGCCATGAAGTTGATACCAGAATCCTTGCGGCGATTATCTCGCATCGAGTGGTTGATATTGGCCGGTATCGTGGCTGTGTTGATCGCGTTGCTGTTGCCCGCGCTGCAGTGGGCATCAAGTGGTGACATCGAGCTTCCGGTGAGAGTGCTGGTCTTTGACGCTCGATCGGGATCGCCGATCGCTGGTGCCAGAGTCGGTCTCTTGCGGGCTGCACCATGGTTTGATGATGAGTATGCAGAACACTATCGGGACTACGTTGCGCCGGATGTCTTCGACGGGATTAAGGAAGAAAACCAAGGCTTCACAAATTCGGGCGGCCAAATCGTTATCGTCTACAAGTTCCGAACGAGTGCGAGCCACAATCGCCCGACACCGCATGCGCACACAACATGGGTCTGGGCAGCAGTTCAAGCGGATGGGTTTGGTGGCGCGCTGGTACAACTGAGGCAAGAATCGATGCCGACACGTCAGTTGCGAGAGCAACAAGAATTGCGAATTCCCATCGGATTGATGCAAGAGGAGAAAGACTGACCCAACGAAGAATGGTCAGAGTTGCCGGTCCCATCAGGGACTGAGAAGCTCCCGCCTCTCGTGGCAGCCGCGCGGGACTTGTGGTCCCGACGCGGTTCGGGGATGGACTCCGAACCGGCAGTTGGATCGTGAATCAAAAACACTCGACGAAGTTGTGGCCAGAGTTCCGGCCCAAACGGAACGATCAAGCAGCGGGCCGGGCGGGATTCGAACCTGCTTAACCATGGACTCCAAACCGGCAGTCGAGTGCTGTTCTCCAAGGGTCAGTCGATCATCACGATTCCGACGAAGGGGGGATGAGAGAACTCCCTTACGGGAAGTCGGGCGCGTCTGCCATTCCGCCACGGACGATGACTCGACCGGTGGGATTCGAACCCACACGTTCTTGCAACACCAGATTCATGGACTCCCATCAGGCAGTCGGAACATAATTAATACGGATCGACGAAGTGATGGCCAGAGGCTTTTTCGTCGCTCTACCACTGAGCTACAGCCACCATTCCGGAAAGGGTGACTGGTGGGACTCGAACCCACGACCTACGGCTTGGAATGCATGGACTCCGAACCGGCAGTCAATCCGTGTTTCATGTCAATCGGCCCCAACGAAGTGTGGTTGAGACAATGCGCCTTGCGGCACACCTTACCAAGGTGATGGAGTCCCGACCGGCAGTTGAGGCTGTTTCAGGACACGGCCGGCGAGGTTGTGGTTCAGACGCTCTCTGTGCAGATGGATTCCGAACGCGCAGTCGGTCGCGTCAAGACGCCGGTGGGAGTCGAACCCACTGGATGCGGCTTTGCAGGCCGCCGCCACGCCGTGTGACTTCAGCGTCGATGAGAGTTCTTGATGATCGACCACATGACACCGTTGTGCCGTTCGTTGTGAAGGATCAACCGTTCCCGCAAGATTCCTTCGCAGATCGCTCCAGCCTTTTCCGCCACGCGCTGACTGGCCAGATTCTTTTCGGACGCCAGAATTTCGATGCGATGCAGTCCTTGTTCTTCGAAGGCCCAGTTGCAGAGGAGACGTGTCGCCAATGTCGCTATGCCTTTCCCAGTTGCAGAAGTCCGCACCCAATAGCCGAGTTCACCGACCCCGTTCAGCAGGTCAAGGCGATGAAGACCACAGGTCCCGAGCAATTGCCTCTCGGCGTTCACCACAACGAAGCTCCATTCCTTGCTGTTCTGCCAGGCTTTTGCTCGGCTCTCGACCCAGGTGAGGGTGTCGCTTCGCGAATACGCCGCATGGCACCATGGCATCCATGGCGAAAGTTCCGCACGCGATTCCATCACGGCTTCGTAAATTGCGTCGACATCGGATGGTTCGTATTGCCGAATCTGAACCGAATCTGCCATACCAAAGCCCCACGAAATCAGTGTCCCTGCCAGGAGTTGAACCTGGTCTACGACCTTCGCAGAGTCGCGTGCTGTCCGGTACACTTCAAGGACTCAACAGTACCCATCCAAGGACTCGAACCTTGCCTTGCGGTTTCGAAGACCGCCGTGCGTCCTCCACACTCGTTGGGCAAGCTTGTCGGTGGTCCGTTGTCAGTGGTTCGTTGCGAAGAAACCCCTCGGCCACGGACAACTGACCACGGACAACTGACCAACACAGCACGAGCGTGAGGATTCGAACCCCATCCAGCGGCTTTGGAGACCACCCGCTCTCCCAGGAGCATCACTCGTATATTTAGCCCCCCGTCAGTGACGGGGGGCTAAATGGTCGTCATTCATCCAACTCAACGGTCCAGTACGCCTCGCTGAGGAACTTGGACCAGCTTTCGATTCGCACGTCCTGCCGCGCGTACAACGGACGCCAGACCGGTCGGACCGGCGTCTTCCGCAGCGGCATGTGTGCTTCGGTCGGCGTGCGGTCGGCCTTGCGTTTGTTGCACTCCAGGCAGGCGAGGACGCAGTTCTCCCACGTGCTGGTGCCGCCGCGCGAACGGGGCTGCACGTGGTCGATCGTCAGATCTTCGCTGGCCAGTTGCTTGAAACAGTACTGACACGTGTAGCGGTCGCGCTTGAAAATGTTCCGCCGACTGAAGGTGACCGCGTTCGTGGGAACCCGGTCATACTCCGTCAGCGTGATCACCTCCGGCACGCGAATCCGAAACGAGACAGACTGCACGAACGGTTCATCGTCCTGCGGAATCAGCCTGGCCCAATCGGCCCACGTGTACTGTTGGAAGTCGGTGGGATCGACGATCCGTGCCCGTTCCGCTGCGACCAGCGTCAATGAGCGGGCCACAGAGGCCACACCCACCGGCTGCCAGATGCGGTTCAGAACCAGCGTCGGTCGATCGAGCGTCAGCGTCACGATGCACATCGCTTTCGGTTGGGTCAAGAGTCCAGAGACTAGAGTCGAGAGCCAGAGAAGAGGTTCGGCGTCTCGCCTTTCTCTGGCTCTCGACTCTAGACTCTCAACCCTCGACTTCTTTCAGGTTGTTCGGGGGGAATTGAACCCGCCGCTTCGACAGTCACAGTGTCGCGTGCTCAGCCATCACACTCCGAACAACACGAGCGGGCGCAGCGTGCCCGCTGCGCCCGCGGTTCAATCCAGGAACGCCACATGCCGCATGGCGACGGCTTGCGTTTCCGTGTTCATTAGCACGCGATGCCATTCGTGCAGCACGATCGTCGCATGATCGGCATGCCGCACGCGGCCTTTCACGTAAACTGATGGGTTCCGTCGCATCGTCGACCAAGCCCAGTGCTTGGCGTCCGGGTTCCGCGACAGGAGCGAGTTGAACTGCCCCTGCGTGAAAATCATCGGCTTCTGCGGGCACACATAGACGACTTCACCACCGGAGCGGTAGAGAAACTCGACCATGTGAGGCTTGCCACCGCCACGGCGCAACGGCTCGTTCGTCAGGACCAGTTTGGGATCAACAATCAACTGCGGTTCCGGGACGAAGAACCATTCCCCCTGACGGATGAACGCGTCATTCCGTCGGCGGTTCCAGTTCTTCTGGCGGACCTGCAGTCGTCACTGGCGTCCCACGACTTCCTGCGGCTTCAGCGCTTCCATCGCCGTGCGGACCGTCGAGACCGCACTCGTTTCCGGGACCGCCGCGACGAACCAATGATGTTCATCGTGACCACACAGGAACTTGTGCTTTTCGTTGGTGTCCGACCGGGACATCAACAGCAGATGCCGCTGCCGGGGTTCCAGATGCAAGACTTCGACATCCGCCGGAGTTTCGCGCGACACCTGAATGTCGAACAACTCTCCCATTCGATCGCGGCCGATATCGAGGGCGACAGCTCCGCGAATCCGGCGACTTTCCACCCAGCGGACCTGAGCGCGAGCGCCGATGCGGGCAAACTGCCGCTGGAGAATATTCACGTCCATAACAAAGAATCCTGGTGAAGGACGACGTGAATCCTCGCGGGAATCACGTCAGAGATTCCGGGCCACCGCGGACCATCCTCGGAGCCGAGCACATTGCCTGTTGTGTGTGAGACAGCGATGTCGCATACCGGCCTCCTTTCTCTACGGGGTGAGGGTGTTTCGTGTTCAATGCATCCAGAGACGCACGTGGACTGGAAAAGGTTCATCCATTTCCAGCGGAAGGAGCGGGAGTTGAACCCGCAAGGGGCGACTGCCCCCAATCGGTTTCCAACCGAAGCCCGGCACCAATCGGGAGGCCCTTCCAAGAGATGTCGAGAGACTCGCGTCTAGAGTCGAGAGCCAGGCAACATGTTCTCGGCTTGCGTCTGTTTCTGGCTCTTGATTCTCGTCTCTGGACTCTTGACTCTTCATGCCTCGACCAGGACTCGAACCCGGAATGCTCCGTTAGAAGCGGAGAGTGATTTCCGTTTCACTATCGAGGCCCATGTTGGCTTGTCGCTGGAGACCGGAGGCTGCAGGCTGAAGAAAGAGCGACCCCTGAACGTCTTTCTTTCTTCGGCCGACCGTCTCCGATTTCCAGCCTTACAAAGCGGAAGGCAAGGGATTCGAACCCTCACGACCATCGCGGCCGCACGGTTTAGCAAACCGGCCCGGCAAACCTTATCCGGCTACCTTCCGTAGTGATCGTCATCGACCAGTGGACCCACCGGGAGTCGAACCCGGATCGCTGCCATGCCATAGCAGTGTCATGCCGTTAGACCATGAGCCCAGCACAGAGCCGCGGGCGAGCGATGGCCTCGCCCGCGGACTCGTTCACCTCAGCCGAGCACCGCCGTCACGACGCCCGAGCCGACCGTCTTGCCCCCTTCGCGAATGGCGAAGCGGGTCCCCGCTTCGATCGCGACCGGCTTGCCCAGGTCGACGCTCAGCGTCACGTTGTCACCCGGCATGGCCATCTCCGAACCCTCGGCCAGTTGCACCCGGACGGTGGCGTCGGTCGTGCGGAAGAAGAACTGCGGCGAGTAACCGTTGAAGAACGGTCGATGCCGGCCCCCTTCTTCCTTGCTCAACACGTAGACCTCGCTCTGGAACCGCGTCGCCGCCGTGATCGACCGCGGTGCCGCCACGACCTGTCCACGTTCCACTTCGGTGCTCTTCGTCCCGCGGAGCAGAAGGCCGACGTTCTGGCCGGCCTCCGCCTGCGGTTGCACCCGATTGAACGCTTCAATGCTCGTGACCACGCTGTCGCGCGTCTCCGCCAGTCCCAGAATTTGCACCTTATCCCCCGGCACGATTCGCCCCTGTTCGATCTTGCCGGTGACGACCGTCCCGCGACCTTCGATGGTGAAGACCCCTTCGATCGGCATCAGGAACGGACGGTCCAGCAACCGCACGGGATCGGGAATCGCATCCAGGGCCGCGAGCAACTCGACAATGCAACGGTTGGCCACCGGATCAGCCGGGGCCTTCGCCGCAGCGACTGCACTGCCACGGATGAACGGCGTTGCATCGCCGTCGAAGCCATGCTTGTCGAGCAGGTCGCGCGTTTCCATTTCGACGAGTTCGATCAGTTCCGGGTCATCGACGAGATCGACCTTGTTGACGAACACGACGAGATGGGGCACGCCAACCTGCCGCGCGAGCAGGATGTGCTCGCGGGTCTGCGGCATCGGTCCATCCGCGGCCGAGATCAACAGCACGCCGCCGTCCATCTGGGCCGCCCCCGTGATCATGTTCTTTACATAATCCGCATGGCCGGGGCAGTCGATGTGGGCGTAGTGCCGCGATTCGGTTTCGTACTCGACATGGCTGGTCGTGATGGTGACGACCTTGGTGGGATCGCGGACGATCCCCCCGCGGGCGATGTCGCCATACGCCTTCTCGGTGGCGAGACCGTGCTGAGCCTGCACAGCGAGGATCGCCGTGGTCAGTGTGGTCTTGCCGTGATCGATGTGACCGATCGTACCGACGTTCAGATGCAGTTTATCCTTCATGGGACAGGTGCTCCTGGTCTCTCTCACAGAGACCGTGGCGGTGACAGGTTCTCTCCGACCCAATCGTGAGATCTTTTCGTTACGACGAGTAACGCCAGAGTCGGATGAACCAACAGTGATCCCGGATGGAGTCGAACCATCGTCGCCAGCATGTCGGGCTGGTGTCGTGCCATTGGACCACGGGATCGGGGAGGGCTGATGGGCTAAGTGCTAAGGGACAGTGAGATGCGGTCGTCTTTCCTGTCCATCAGCCATCGACCAGTTGCAGGCCCCGGTAACGATCCGGGTGCCTCACCTTATGAAAGTGAGTCGGGCGCCTGCCCCGCCTGCATGGAGGTCGAGAGTTGAGAGTCCAGAGTCAAGAGCCAGAGGTCGCGATCCTTTTCTGGCTCTCGACTCTCCACTCTGGACTCTCGACAATTCAGTGACCAAGGGGAGAGTCGAACTCCCAAGCCCACAAGGGGCACGACGTTCTGAGCGTCGCGTGTCTACCAGTTGCACCACTTGGCCATGTCAGACTGGAGACTGTAGACCGGAGACTGAAGGAAGAGATTCGCGACCGCTTTCCTCATGTCTCCAGCTTCCAGTCTTGAAGGAGTGCGTCGGGATGGAGTTGAACCGTCGCTCCCGCCGTATCAGAACGATGTGCTTCCGTTACACCACCGAGCGAGGGAGTCGAGAGACGAGAGTCCAGAGTCGAGAGCCTGACAAATGCAGTTCGTTGCATCTTCCGGCTCTTGACTCTTCACTCTCCGCTCTCGACTGAGTGACCCGTGTGGAATTCGAACCCAACCTGGCCAGCTTGCGGTGTTCGATTTCAAAGGGGCTGGCAACCTCACCAGAAGTCGAACGGGCCGTGTGTGTGGACGTACCTTCTCCGTGTTCCGACGAACCGGATCGATTTCGAGGTGGGCTGGAAGGCGCTCGAATCCTTCTCTCCTGGTCTTCAGCCAGGCTGGTTCGCTGACTACCGCGGTCGGCCTTCATCCTCGCTCCCGCTCGGCGGCCAACCTTGCTTCTCAGCGACCAGCCCATCCGTCTGCATTGCTCGCGTGCGGCCTGCGTTGTCCGTTTGTCTGCGACAAAACGAAAAAGCCCGGTGCCCTTTGCGTGACACCGGGCTTGGGAAAGCTCGCGGAAGGCTTAAGGCCGATGTCACGTGCGCATGGGATACGGAGATTCTCCGCTACGCAAACCTGTACTCCCCGAAATGCCAGCAAATGGTTGCTGGAAATCGGGACGCACGGGTTGCGCCGCGAGCAGATTCGCCCCGGTCTTTGACCAACCGGCGGCGAACTCTCTCGTATCGCTCTGTTTGCAATCGGACATCAGCCGGGAAAGCATCATGATCCGCAAGACCTGTTCGTTCTTCCTGAAACTGGACAGCCACGATGAACGCCATCGCCGTGAACGTAGAGATGCGCGCACGCTGCCCAATGTTCGCAGGAATTTGGAGTGTTGGCGATTTTTCCAGGAACGCTTCGATACATCGCGGACAAGATTCAACTTGCGACATCGCCTGGTACTTGCCCCGCAACCTTCATCAGATCGGCTTTCTGCGAGACAATCTGATGCTCGCGGTGATCAATCATTACGCCGCCACCGGGACGTAGCGGACCGTACCGCATCCGGTCTGGTAAATCGGTGGAAGCGATCCCATCGAGGTTGAGTTCTCTGCCCTTGTTCGATGAAAGCGGACGACGCAACGATGTTTGTGCAACACCGTGAACCGTCGTGTGCGTGGAACACACCGAACTCCCCATCGCTAAACGGGTACTGCGTCGCGACGCACCCTACGGAAAGACTTCCGGTTTCAGCAGTGGGAAGAAGATCACGTCGCGGATGGTTTGGGTGTTGGTGAGAAGCATCACGAGGCGGTCGATGCCGATCCCCATGCCGCCGGCGGCGGGCATGCCGACTTTCAACGCGCGGACGAAGTCGTGGTCCATCTTCGCCATCGAGTCCTCTTCCGCCAGCCCCTGCAGTTGCGTCTTGAAGAGGTTTTCCTGCAGCCGCGGGTCGTTCAGTTCGGTGTAGGCGTTGGCGACTTCCAACCCGTCGACAAAGAGTTCGAACCGCTCGGCGATTTCCGGCTGGCCATTCTTCCGCTTGGTGAGGGGGCACATGCTGGCGGGGTAGTCGATGACGAAAACCGGGCCGACGAGGGCCTCTTCCACCGTCGCTTCGAACACGTCATTGACGATCACGTCGGGGTGGCGGTTCTCGGTCGGAATCCGCAGTTCTTTCGCCTTCGTGGCGACGGCGGCCGTGTCGTGCATGTCGCAGCCGGCGTGTTCACGGAACAGGTCGCCGTACTTGGCTCGGGCGAACGGCGGCGTGAAGTCGATCGTCTTCTCGCCCCACGGGACGACCGTTGCCCCGTTGTTTGCGACCTTGGCCGCGTTGCTGATGATCTTCTCCGCGAGGTCCATCATCGATTCGTAGTTGCCGTACGCCTGGTAGAGCTCGATCATCGTGAACTCGGGGTTATGCGTGCTGTCGACCCCTTCATTCCGGAAGACGCGGCCGATCTCGTAGACCCGTTCGATCCCGCCGACCATCAACCGCTTGAGATGCAATTCGAGCGCAATCCGCAGGAACAGCGGAATGTCGAGGGCGTTGTGATGCGTGACGAACGGCCGGGCCGCGGCTCCCCCGGCGATCGCGTGCAGCACGGGCGTTTCGACCTCGAAGAACTCTTGTTCCTTGAGCGTGCTGCGGACCGAATCGATGATCCGCAGCCGCTTGAGCATCCGGTCGAGGACCCCTTCGCTGTAGATCAGGTCGGTGTACCGCTGCCGCAGGCGGGTCTCCATGTCTTCCAGCCCGTGCCACTTCTCCGGCGGCTGGGCGAGCGACTTGCAGAGGATTTCGATGTGCTTGACGTAGACGGTCTTCTCGCCCGTCTTCGTCACGCGGAGCGGGCCTTCGACGCCGACGAGATCGCCCCGGTCGAGGGACTCGACGAGACCCCAGAGTTGTTCGCTGACCTCGGCCTTCGAGATCATGATCTGGATACGGCCGGTGTAATCCTGCACGTGGGCGAAGCGGAGTTTGCCCGAGTCGCTCCAGCGGACGAGTCGACCGGCGACGCGGACGGTTTGACCATCGACACCCTGTTCGGTCGGACAGAGTTCACGGGCCTGCTCGATGTGCATGTGACCATCGAACCGCTGTCCCCAGGGGTCGAGGCCGAGAGCTTCGATCTTCGCCAGCTTTTCGAGGCGGGCCGCTTCCAACCGATCCGTCGTTTCAGACATTCCAGCTACCGTTTCGCTAAGTTCCGAGGGAAATGCAAGACCCGCCATGATCGGCGAGCGGAGCGAGGGAGTCAACCGGGGGGACGACGCGAAATTCGCAGGGTGCGTCTCATCATGAGCGGCACGGCGCTAGCCGCCGGTGCCTTTGAGCTGGCCACAATTGCGATCGACTTCATCCAAGAGTTCCGGACGGATCGGAGACGGGGGACAAAAGCGTTCCCTGGCGCGAGACGGAAAGACACCGGCGGCTAGCGCCCAATGGCACTTACTTTAGATTGTTGGGTGGTGGTTTTCGGGTTTGGAAGTGGGTTGATTTGGGTCGTCGTTTGTACGCTTCTCGGGGGTAGTGGCGATCGGGGCGGTTCGGCAGCTTGTCGT
>JBGATC010000034.1:0-71969 GCA_044229335.1 Planctomycetaceae bacterium
AGGTCCCGTTTTGAGGGCGAAGATCGACGTCGATGGTGGAATTGCGACATCAGAACGGACCCCTGGACACCCCAATTCTCGCTGGCATCCCAATCTCGCATGGGTGTAAGGTAATGTAAGTACCATTGGGCGCAAGCCCCGACCGCTCACAGAGGTCCGCTGATGTTGGCCACTGCTCTCACGGGCGTTTCAGGAAGTACAACCGGCCGTCTTCTGCGCCGATGACGAGGTCGCGGCGACCAATGCCGGACCAGTTGACCGTCGTTGGGCTGGTGTCGTGGCCTTCGATGTTCCGCTCACTCACATTCTTCGGTGCAGCGAATCGCCAAGTGCCGTTCTCCTGCCCGAGTTGACGATGCCACGCCGAGTTCTGGCTGTTCGCGAGCAGATCGAGTTGGCCATCGCCGTCCCAGTCGAACACACAGAGCTTGCGTCGACCGCTGCGGCCCCCTTCCCCGGCGTTGAACCGCAATGGCTGACCTTTGTCATCCGCGAGGACTCGTTGCGGGGGTGCGAGTCGACCATCGGCCCGGCGTTCCCAGAAGCAGAGCCAGCCTTCGTGATCGAGCATCACCAGGTCGAGCCGGCCATCGCCGTTCCAGTCGACCGCTGCAGGCGTCGTCCGCCACTGGGTCGCCAAGGTCTCACGCCCCGGCGACCACCACGTCCAGCCCGGTTTCGGCGGAGCATGGTCCCAGGCAACCAGGAGATCCTGCGGCGGTGCCAGCTTCGCTGCCGTCTTCGTGCCGATGTTCTGCAACCATTGGACACGACCCCAGATGCTGTTGAAGACGATGTCGAGATCGCCGTCCGCATCCCAGTCGACCACACTCTGCGTCGTGTAACCCCACTTCGCTTCCGCAGGTCCCTGGATCGATCCGTTATCACCCGCCAGTACCCGGAAGGGCTGTGTCTGGCCATCGAGATGCAGCGGTCGCGGTCGCGCGAACTTTGGTTCTGCGACATTGGGTCCGCTGAGGTTTTCGAGGAAGAGGAAATAGCCTGCGGTGTTGCCGCTGACGATGTCTTCGTCTCCATCGCCGTCCCAGTCGCAACCGACGGGTGTCGCAAGGGCCCCGACATCGATCTCATGTGCCTGCTGTTCGAAGTAATCGGGCGGCAGGAATTCGGGGACATTATCGATCACGCGGCCGGTGTTCTCGATGAACGCCACGCGGCCGTCTTCATCACCCACGACGAGATCGAGATCGCCGTCGTCGTCCCAGTCGGTCGCATGGGGGACGACCATCTGCAGGTCCATCCGCACCGGCAGGCGCACGCCATCGGTGTACTTCGGCGACTTTCGCGAGCCGATGTTCTGGTAATAGGTGAAGCCATCGAGGAACTCGCCACAGAGGAGATCGAGATCGCCGTCATGATCGAAGTCCCCGAACTGCGGCGTCGGTGCACCGTACGTTTCGACATGCACGCTCCCGGCCATCACGGGGACGGCATCGTTCCACTTCGGGGCGGCATCGGTCCCGGTGTTCTTGAGCCAGTAGACGTGACCGCGGAGTTTGCCCCCGTGCCAGCGTCCCTGAGTGTCGTACTTCTTCCACCAGTCATTGGTATCGAACGAGCCGAAGTTGTCCCAGCTGTCGTGACCAACGATGAGATCGTGTGCCCCGTCGCCGTCGTAATCGACCAGTTGCCAGACGTTGGAACGCAGATACTTGATCGGCGCGACGCGATCGCGCGGGTAGCGATCGACTTTCGTCGTCCAGTCGTCTTTCAGGAAGTCGGGATACTCCCGCTGACTCCCGAAGACCCGCGGCAGGCCGTTGACCCATGACAGCGAGAGATACGACGGAGCCGGTCCCCCGAGTTTGCGGGGCGGCAGGAAGACCGGCTGCTTCGTCCCACGCGGTCCCGGATTCTCGAAGAGCCAGACGCCGTTATGCGGCTTGTCGGGACAACCAACGATGAGGTCGCGATCCCCATCGCCATCGTGGTCATAGACAATCGGAAAGGCCCACAATCCGACGTTCAAGTCAACCACGAGACCCGGATGGTTGTACTTGAGGGGCTGCAACGCCTCTGGTTCTTCGGCAACGGCTGCAGTCACGCCTGTCGATAGTAATCCAAGTACAACCACGAATCGTCGCATCATCATCCACTCCCAGCCCGAAGCGCGAGCGCCGGGTCAGATCCTCATCCACACCGATTGTCGACGTGCCATCCTACGATGCGGACTATGTGCAGGGGAACCGTTCTGCTTTGCTGGGTGCCGTCGGTCATTGGTGGAAGACTGCATGTTCTCTTGCGGCATCGTTTAGCCCCTCCGGGACTCTGGAAAGCGGGACACTCAACAGCTATTCCCGGATCAACGACCGACTGCACTCTGCTCGGCTGACTCACGTCCCGACAGCAACGACCAGACTGCGGGGGTGCGGACACCGGGGCGAATCTCACCAGACGGGATGACCCAACCCGCCTGCCAGGGGACGACCGTCGTGGTAACCGGAGCGGCAGGGAGATCGTTGATCGTCTGCCACGCATCGTTGCGAAGGTTGTAAACCAGCCGCGAACGGGGAAAGCCGGGATGCTGGTCGAGTGGTTGATACCCAACCTTGGTGCCATCATCGCCACCCAACACGACGAGGGCCTGATCACCGAGGACGAACGCTGGCGAGGGAGCTGCGACAGCCGGTCGGGGAAGGTCGGCGATCCTCTGCCAGCCGGTCTCTGGTCGATAGCGATAAGCGTCTTTCAAGTACCGTCGGACTGGCTTCCCCTCTGCATCATCAGTCAGTTCGGTCCCGCTCATGATATAGATCGCCTCATCGTGCGCTGCCGCCACCGCGAGCATCCGGGCTGGTCCGGGCCACGGTTCCAGTGTTTGCCAGCGGCGGGGAGTCGCATCGAGATCGAGCGCCCAGAAGGTTTTTAGTGGGGCTGTTGCGGTCGGCGTTTCGGTTCCGCCAGCGAGATAGATCGTCCGCCCCAGCAATGCACCGCAGGCATTTGCACAAGGCTGCGGGAGATCCGGCAGCGGTTCTGTCAGAAGTTGACCGGCATCCCAGCGCAGGAGAAAAGAGCTCGCGTAGTGCCGGTCGCGATCACTCCCGCCGAGACAGGCCACGCCGTCCTTTGTCGACAGCGTGACCCCATACCCGAGCGGTCGCGGCAGTCGGCCCGCTGGCTTCCATGGTCCCTCTGTCTGTTCGAGGACGAAGACCGTGTCATGCCAGACCTTGACGCCCCCCTCCCACGGTGGCTTGCCGGGAAAGTTGGCTCCTCCCGCGACGAGCAACACACCGGCATGCGTCCCCGCATACGGTCCCGCCACGCCCAGACGATCGGGTAACGGCGGTAATGGAGTCCAGCGGAATGAAGGCTCAGCGCATTCCCCACCGTGGCAGAGGCACAACAGGAATAACAGCAGCATACCCATACGCACCGACTTGCTCACACTGCGTCCTTTCCTTCAGTCAGTCTGGTCCTGTCAACAGCACTCACGCCCATCCCTCAGTTGGCCAAACCAGACGGAACTTCGAGCGTGGTTAGCCTACACTGATTCCATCAAGTCTCCCATCCGGCCTGCTCCGGGCGCTGACGCTTCCTGCTCGGGGGAGTGCGAACACCTGCGGGAGACCTGCGTCCGACTGGGCTTTCGAGGGCTTCCCGGCTTCTCAAATCTGTCAGATTTCGCCATAACTCCCGCAGGGCGGTTGAGTTGCCGTCGATTTTTCACGAAGCGGGCCGGGTATGTCGACATCGGATGCAACTGACCGGATCGATCTGAATTCGATTGAACTCGAACCGTCGACGGCGGCACCGTTGCCCCCGCATCACGGGGTGGCCTCGCTGAGTTTTGTCTCTTTACTGGTCGTGCAGTTTTGTACCGCGCTGAACGATCACACGTTTCGCTGGCTGGTCGTGCCGGTTGCCAAGCCGCTGCTGGGTGATGCGGCTGCACTGTCGCTCGGGTTGGCGGGCTTCACGCTGCCGTTTCTCTTTCTGGCCACTCCTGCGGGGTTCTTCGCCGACCGCTATTCCAAGGCGTGGGTGATCCGCATATGCAAGCTGGTGGAACTGTTCGTGCTCGTGGGGGGCCTGCTCGCGTTGTGCAGCGGGCAGTCCGTGTGGCTGTTCATTGTCGTCGCGGCGACCGGAGCACTGGCGGCCCTGTTTTCACCCGCAAAGATCGGCTCGATTCCCGAGTACATTCCCGATCGGCAACTGGCGACGGCGAACGGTTGGATGGGACTGGCGAACGTTGTCCCCTGTGCGCTCGGTTTTCTGCTGGGGAACTGGCTTGCGGGCATGATTCAACCGACACCGGAAACGGTCATCACGCTATGGTCGCTGCTTCCGGCCGCCGCCTTGATTGTGACCGTCGCGCTCATCGGCTGGGGGGCCAGCTTCGGGTTAACGCCGCTTCCCGCAGCGGCCCCAACGCGGACATGGACGTGGAATCTGGCGGGC
This sequence comes from Planctomycetaceae bacterium, assembly GCA_044229335.1. Lineage (GTDB taxonomy): Bacteria > Planctomycetota > Planctomycetia > Planctomycetales > Planctomycetaceae > DSVQ01. Next base: position 4,429 of record JBGATC010000034.1, read on the forward strand.
GAGACCTATGGCAGTTTGAAGCTGCTGGTGGTGGAACCGGTCCTGATGAAGACCGCGCTCGGCATCGCCTTCTTCTGGATGATGGCGTCGCTGGCGAACATTAATATCGACACGTTCGGGATTCACGATCTCGGGTTGAAACAGCGTGATATCGGCATCCTCGGAATGGTGCTGGTGATCGGTGTGGGGGCCGGCAGTGTGCTGGCCGGATGGTGGTCGGCCGGGCGGATCGAGCTGGGACTGGTGCCGCTGGGTGCCGCCGGTATCAGCGCCTGTGCGCTGTTGCTGTCGCTTGCGGGGAGTTGGGGAACCTCAGCTCCGACGCTGGCATTCTACACCTCGTGTGCCGGGTTGCTCGGGTTGGGAATGAGCGCCGGCTTGTTCGACGTGCCGCTCGAAGCCTTCCTGCAGTATCGCAGTCCGCCGCAGTCGCTGGGGCGCGTGCTGGCGGCGACGAATTTTCTGGTCTTCTCGGGGACGCTGTTGATTGCAGCGGTCTTTTACGGATTGAATTCGATGCTGGGGTTGTCTGCAGGAACAATCTTTCTGCTGGCCGGACTGGGGACGATCGCGGTCGGGATCTACATCGCGTGGCAGTTGCCGCTGGCGATGTTCCGCTTTCTGTTCTGGGTCTTTGCGACGGTGGCCTATCGCATCCGGGTGACGGGGAAGCAGCATGTGCCCAAAGAAGGGGGGGTGTTGCTGGTCCCGAACCATGTCACGTGGGTCGACGGGATCCTGTTGACGGTCGTCGCACCACGGCCGGTCCGGTTCATCGCCTACGCCGACTTTGTGCATCACCCGCGTCTGGCGTGGCTGGCGAAAGTCTTCGATGTGATTCCGATCAAGGCGGATGGCGGACCGAAAGCGTTGATTCAATCGCTCAAGGTCGCGCGCGAGGCGCTGGAACAGGGGTCGTGTGTCTGCATTTTCCCCGAAGGAACGTTGACCCGCACGGGTCAGACGCAGCGTTTTCAACCCGGCTTCCTGAAGATCCTCCAGGGGACGAATTGTCCCGCCGTCCCGGTCCGTCTGCATGGACTCTGGGGGAGCATCTTCAGCTATCGCGGTGGAAAGTTTTTCTGGAAATGGCCACGCAAATGGCCCTATCCGGTTTCGGTTCTGTTCGGACCGCCGATCCAGAATCCGCAGTCAGTCGAAGAGGTAGAACGGGTCGTGAGCCAACTGGGAGCCGAGGCGGTGGAGATGGAAAAGTCACGGATCATGGTCGCTCCGCGTCAGTTTCTGCGGGCTTCCCGTCGGCGCTGGAGTCAGTTGAAAGTCGCCGATTCGCTGGGGACCGAATTGACGGGAGGCCGGTTGCTGATCGGGGCGCTCGCGTTGCGAAAAGCCATCGGTCGCAACCTGAATCCGGCGACTCAGGAACCGCGGGTCGGGATCTATCTCCCGTCGACCGTGGGCGGTGCGCTGGCGAATCTCGCGCTGTCATTGATGGGCCGCGTGAGCGTGAATCTCAATTACACGCTGCATGCCTCCGACATCCGCTTTGTCGCCAAAGATGCCGGCCTCCAGCACGTCATCACCAGTCGCTCCTTCGTCGAAAAGAAGCCGCTGGAACTCGATGTTCCCTGCCTCTACCTGGAAGACCTCAAGCAGCAGATGACCGGGTTGGACAAAGGGCTCGCGGCCATCGCGGCGCGCGTCGTGCCGCTGGCGATTCTGGAACGGTGGCTGGGACTGACCCGGATCAAACCCGATGACCCGATCACGATCATCTACACCTCCGGTTCGACCGGTGAACCGAAAGGGGTCACACTCACGCATTACAACATCGCGGGCACTGTCGATGCAGCTGACCAGGTCTTCCAGGTCGACGAGCATGACACCTTGCTGGGCGTGCTGCCGATCTTCCATTCGTTTGGCTATCTCGCGACGTTCTGGCTGCCCCTGATGCTTGATGCCCGCGTGATCTATCATCCCAATCCGCTCGATTCCCGGCAGATCGGCGAACTGGCTGAGAAATACGGGGCCACGATCTTATTCGCGACTCCGACGTTCCTGCGGTCGTACCTCAAGCGCTGCACGAAGGAACAATTCTCGAAGTTGAACCTCGTTGTCGTCGGTGCCGAGAAGCTCCCGGCCGATCTCGCTGAGCAATTCCAGGAGAAGTACGGCTTCCTCCCGCAGGAGGGTTACGGCACCACCGAGACGAGCGGCCCGGCTTGCGTGAACGTTCCCGATCATCGCAGTTCGATGGTCCATCAGATGGGGACGAAGCTTGGAACCGTCGGCAAGCCGATGCCCGGCGTGGTCGCGCGCATCGTCGATGTCGACACAGGAGCCGAGTTGCCGACCGGCAAGGAAGGTCTCGTCTACCTCCGCGGTCAGAACATCATGGCGGGGTATTTCCAGCGTCCCGAAAAGACCGCCGAGGTCTTAAAAGATGGCTGGTACAACACGGGCGACATGGGCAGTCTCGACGCCGATGGCTTCCTGAAGATCACGGGTCGGATGAGCCGCTTCTCCAAGATTGGCGGCGAGATGGTGCCGCACCTGCGGATTGAAGAGGAACTGTTACGAGTTGCCGAAGCCCAGCAGGCCGATGCCGTCGGGCCGATTCTCGCGGTCACCTCGGTCCCCGATGCGAAGAAGGGGGAGCGGATCATCGTCCTGCATCAACCTCTCAAGCAGTCCGCGAGTGAATTGATCGACGCGATCGGGAAGTCGGGGCTGCCGAACCTCTGGTTGCCATCCGCCGACAGCTTCTACGAAGTCCCACAGGTCCCGCTGCTGGGAACCGGCAAGCTCGATCTTCGGGCGACCAAACAATGCGCCCTCGAACTCGCATCCGGCACAACTCCGGCCTGATCAACCCCGGATTGAATCAGTAGGGAGTGAATCGTCAGCTCGGCCCAGTGGCCGATTGAGCGGTATGCGTCGGATCCCCGGGATCCCGTGCGCGTGAATCAACCTCAGGGAGTGGTCGCCACACTGGAGTCGCCAACATGCTCCGCGGACTGAGCGGAGGCAAGCGCCACGCTGCTATCGGGTGGGGTGGGTCTCACGGACGGCCCGGAGTTGATGAATGCGGAAGCGGGGCGCGGATTTTGTTCCCCCTTCGGCTTGGGCTTCCACCGTCGCTTGAGCAATTACCTGTTTTCCCACCAGTGCTGACGCCGTGGTGACCAACTGCGGATCGTCGCCCCAGGCGATCAGCCACTCTTTTCCGGCAACCTCGAGCGACTGGGGGAGCATCTGGTCCGCCCCAGGGATGAGCTTTCCATTCAGCACGACGCGCGTTTTGTCATTGACGGCCTTCGCATCGTGCATTGCCAGCCGCTCGACGTCGACGATCCAGCGGACCGGGATTTCAACGCCCTCCACGCGCCGCAATCGTCCCGTGACGACGACCTGCTGTTTGTGGAGCTCTTCAGCAAAGCGACGCATCCCCTCTTCGGGGAGTTTCAGTTCCCAGGTTACTCCATCGAAAGTCAGCGTGGTCCCCGTTGTTTCGCCTCCGATGGCGACAATCCCATGTCGCAACTTACCCTGACAGACGACCTGCACACTTCCAGCAGCCTCTGGTGCGGTGGTCGGATCAGCCGCTGACAGGGCCCCACTGAGACTGCAGACGAACAGACCGACAAGAGTGAATCGAGACATCTCAGCATTCCTTCCGGAATGAGTTCATTGACGAAACTTGGCAGGGTCGGCATACGCCCGATTCTCAACGAACCGTCGCCGCGGGGTCGGTTGCGGAGTGCCGGGCGAAGTTTCCACCAGGAACGAAAGATCGAGCACGCCGCCCGGGACCCGCGCCGGGGAGGCATGTCCCCACAGCGATTGCAGAGCCGGGACAGGTCGGGCGTTCTGCAGGATCAGGTCGCGGACGCGCGACATCTGCGTCGGCGTTTGTGCCGGCGTCGGAAACGCCTTCGCCCAGACGAGAGCCGCGGCACCCGCGACATGCGGCGCTGCCATCGACGTCCCATCGAGTTGTGCGTACCGATTGTTCGGCATGGCACTCACGATCCCGACACCGGGAGCACCGATGTCGACGGAGACCTTACCGTAATGGCTGAACGAGCCGACCGCGTTGTTCACGTCGATCGCGCCGACGGTCAGCATGTTCGCGTATGGCAGCGCCGCGGGATAATAGGGCGAGACGTCGTTGTTATTCCCGCGATTGACGGTGTTCCCGGCGGCGGCGACGAAGAGCACGCCCCGTTGTTCGGCCCGGGCGATCGCGGCTCCCAGTTCCTGGGACGTGTCCGGACCCGCCCAGCTGTTGCACAACACATGCGCGCCGTTGGCAACAGCCCAGTCGATGCACTTGACCGCATCCGCTGTCGATCCAGAACCGTCGGGTCCCAGGAACCGCATGGCCATGATCTGCGTTTTCCAGCAGACGCCGACGACACCCGCGCCGTTGTTCCCTTCCGCGCCGATCGTCCCCGCGACGTGCGTCCCGTGTCCCTGCTCGTCGAGCGGCTCGGCATCGTCGTCAAAAAAGTCGTAACCGTGTCGGCCCCCCTTGGTCCACATGTTGGCTTTGAGGTCCGGGTGGGTGTAGTCGACGCCGGTGTCGATGACCGCGACGATGATGTTCGCGGCGTCTCGATGCGTGCGCCACACCTTGTTGGCCTGAATGTTCTTCATTCCCCAGAGATGACTCCACAACGGGTCGGTCGGGGTTTCGGTTTCGGACGGCACCTCGACGAACCGCACGACCTCGTTTGCCGGGACCGACATCACATAGTCAGGAGCCGCATGCACGACGGCGTTGTCATTCAGCAGTGTCTCGACCGTCCGCGTGGAGACCGCTTCGACCGGTTCCACGATGAGGAACGATCCTCGATCGTAATCTTCAACGGTCCGCAGTCCGGCCGCCGTAATCGTTGCCGTGCTGGGTTTTCCGGCAATCGGTTCATAACTGATCAGCAAACGCATCGGCCGATGGGCGACTTGCGGTACTTTGTCATCGACGCTGAGGGCCATCGACCGCAGGATGTTCGTCTGATCTGCGGGAACATCGATGATCGGCTTCCCCTGGCGGCAGAAGCCAACGAGCCGACCATTGCAGTGCCGCAGGACCTCTAATTCCGGCGCGAGCCGTTTTTCCTGGCTGGGTTTGGCCGCAATCCGAAACTTGTCGGCAGAGAGCGGACCGCACCACATCACCTGCAAACTGAAGATGAGGCATCCGAGGGTAAACCGTGCCGACATGAGGCCTCCGTCGTGACTGCGGGGACTCGCCGCATCGTGCGAGTCCGTCGTTCCTCCAAACACTCTGCGCCCGTGGACCAACCGGACAGCCCGACTGGTAGCGGGGGGGAATGTTAGCCTCAGCATCCATGAGCGAAAAGACCAATTCGACCGGTGGGGATGCTGCCAATCGACCGTTCCCGAATGTTGCACAAGCAGGATGTGATGACGAAATTTGTTGGCAACGGGGAACCAATCGGTTTATACTGATCCGTCTGGTCGGCACTTGCTCATCGAACGGCCCGCCATTGACCCACCCCGCCTGTTGATTCGGGAAACGTCGTCTCATGCGCTCCCGCCTTCTTGCTGTCTGCTCGCTGGCATTCGTCGCAGTTCCGGTTCTGGTTTCGGCTCAGGAGAAGCTGGAATTCAACCGCGATGTGCGGGGGATTCTCTCGAATAACTGCTATCTGTGTCACGGACCGGATGCGAAGCATCGGGAAGGGGGCCTGCGACTCGACCAGCAGGAGGGTTCCCGAGCCAAGCTGGAATCGGGCGCGGCAGCGATTGTTCCGGGCGACATCAACGCCAGCGAACTCGTGAAGCGGATTCTCTCGACCGATCCCGACGTGATGATGCCGCCGCCCAAGAGTGGCAAAGCCATTACGAATGCGCAGCGGGAGACGCTCAAGCGATGGATCGCCGAAGGTGCGGAATACCAGGGACACTGGTCACTCATCGAGCCGAAGCGTCCCAACCCACCCGCGGTCAAACGACTCGATCTGGCCCGTAATGAGATCGACCAGTTTCTCCTCGCACGCCTCGATCGTGACGGACTGACCCCGAATGGGGAAGCGGACAAGATTACGCTCATCCGCCGGGTGACACTCGACCTGACCGGCTTGCCGCCGACACCGCAGGAGGTCGATGCGTTCCTCGCCGACAGTTCCCCCGAAGCTTACGAGCGGCTCGTTGACCGGCTGCTCGAATCCCCCCGGTATGGCGAACACCTGGGCCGCATCTGGCTCGATGCCGCCCGCTATGGCGACACGCACGGTCTGCATCTCGATAACGAACGTTCGCTGTGGCCGTATCGCGAATGGGTCATCAACGCGTTCAATGACAACAAACCGTTCGATCAGTTCACGATCGAGCAACTTGCGGGCGACCTGTTGCCGAACCCGACGCGCGATCAGCGGATCGCGACTGGCTTCAACCGTTGCAACGTGACGACGAGCGAAGGGGGCTCGATCAACGACGAAGTCCTTGTGCGGTACGCGGTCGACCGGACCGAGACGATGGGGACCGTCTGGATGGGACTGACGCTCAATTGCTCAGTCTGCCACAGCCACAAGTTCGATCCGATCACGCAGAAAGAATTCTACTCGCTCTATGCGTATTTCAACTCGATCGCCGATGCAGCGATGGACGGCAACGCCCTGTTACCGCCGCCGATTCTGAAGTTGCCCAGCGACGAGCAGACCGAAAAGCTGAAATCGCTCGACCAGCAGATCGCCGCGACGAACAAAGCAATCGCCGAGGCGCTCGCGGCGACGCAGTACGTCGATCCGGTGGCTCAAGGGGCTCCGGTCGATGCACTGACCGTGCTGCGGAAAGACGTCGTCTGGTTCGATGACGATCCCCCTGCCGGGGCGCAACTCCAGGGGAACACTCCGTGGGAGTTCGTCACGAAAGACCAGGGACCGGTCTTCAGCGGCGTGAAAGCCTCAACCCGAACCGGAGACGGCATCACGCAGCACTTCTTCACCGGGGCCAACCCCGGCTTGAAGATCGGGGCCGGAGACAGCCTGTTCGCTTACGTCTATCTCGACCCGGCGAACCCGCCGAAAGCGGTCATGTTGCAGTTCAACGATGGCTCCTGGGAGCATCGTGCGAACTGGGGGAGTGAAGAGATCACCTTCGGTGCACCCAATACACCCGCGAAGGTGCTTGCTGGTCCGCTGCCGGAAGTCGGTAAGTGGGTCCGGCTGGAAATCGAAGCGAGCAAGGTCGGCCTTGCGCCGGGAGCCACTCTCAACGGCTGGGCCTTCACCCAGTTCGGCGGCAAAGCGACCTGGGATCTGGCGGGGATTGTCAGCTATGCCGCGGAAGCGGGGCCGATCAACTCTCAACTCGTCTGGGAGGACCGCGAACGGGCGAAGCAGAAGTCAGACGTGCCAGGCCCGATTACGAACATCATCAAGCTCGCCGAAGACAAACGGAACCCCGATCAGCAGAAACAATTGCGGAATTACTTCGTGCAAAATGTTTGTGCTGACACACGGGGGACGTTTGATCCGCTCAATCAGCAGATTGCGGCGCTCAATAAGCAGAAAACGGACATTGATAATGCGATCCCGGCAACGATGGTCGCCGAGGATCTTGCACAGCCGCGGGAAGCCTTCGTGCTGATCCGGGGGGCTTACGATAAGAAGAGTGACAAGGTCGAACGGGGTGTTCCCGCTGCGTTACCGCCGTTGCCCGAAGGGGCGCCGAACAATCGGCTGGGGCTGGCGCAATGGCTCACTTCGCCGCGGCATCCACTCACCGCGCGCGTGATCGTGAACCGCTACTGGCAGCACTACTTCGGCACGGGGATCGTCAAGACAGCCGAAGACTTCGGCTCACAGGGGGCTTGGCCAACGCATCCCGAACTGCTCGACTGGTTGGCGACCGAGTTCATTCGCACGGGCTGGGACGTGAAACAGATGCAGAAGCAGATCGTCACCTCGGCGGCGTATCGCCGCTCGGCGAAGGTCGTTCCGGAGAACCACAAGCACGATCCGGAAAATCTGCTGCTCGCCCGCGGGCCGCGATTCCGGCTCGATGCAGAAACGATTCGCGATTCGGCCTTGTCGATCAGCGGTTTGCTCGTCGAACGCAAAGGGGGGAAGAGCGTCAAGCCGTATCAACCGGAAGGGATCTGGGAAGCGGTTGCCTTCGTCGGCAGCAACACCAGCAAGTTCTCGATGGACGCGGGCGAGGCGCTCCATCGCCGCAGTCTCTATACGTTTTGGAAGCGGACGAGTCCGCCCCCGTCGATGCTGACCCTCGATGCTCCGTCACGCGAGAACTGCACGGTCCGTCGCGCCCGGACGAACACGCCGCTGCAATCGCTGGTGCTGATGAATGATGTGCAATACGTCGAAGCCGCCCGGCGGCTGGCCGAACGGATGATGAAAGACGGCGGCAGCCAGCCGGTCGACCGCCTCGAATGGGGTTTCCGGCTCGCGACGGCCCGCAAGCCATCACCGGGTGAAGCGCAGATCCTGCAGGCGATTTTTGCGAAGCATCTCGCGAAGTATCAACAGGACGCCGCCGCTGCAGAGAAACTCCTCGCCGCCGGCACCGCCCCCCGCGACACCACGCTCCCCATGGCAGAACACGCCGCCTATACGATGGCGGCAAACCTGCTGTTGAACCTGGATGAAACGATTACGAAGGAGTGACGGCTGGTCTCAACTTGCAAGCCGATGAGAACGTTAGTTTGATCGACCCGGAACAACCACAATTGTGATGAGCCCGATGACCACAATCACGAACCATTTCGACGCGTTGGCAAGCAGGCACGCTGCCATCGAAGAGCGACTGCAAGCAGTTGCTCGGTTGTTGAATGCGGCGTGCGTTCCTTATGCGCTCGTTGGTGGAAATGCGGTCTCGCTGTGGGTGAGTCATGAAGAGCGGGAGTCGACGACCTTCTGTCGAGGGATCGACTTCCTCATCAATCGAGAAGACTGGCCGTTCGTTCGGGAACACTTGGGATTTGATGGCTTTGGTTCGACGGAAGGCGATTGGCAAGCCTTCATCTGGGGATCGGCTCGGCGGGTCTCGTGGGATTCAATGCGATTCCTGTTCGCTGGAGGGTGTGCGAGTCCCGAGCAGTTGCTCCCGTTTCCACGACTTGGCGACCCAGAATTTATCCAGGGGATCCCCTGTCTTGCGCTTGGGCGATTGATGACGATGCTGCTCACCGGAAATCGGCCGATCGATGTTGCCAATGTTCAACGTCTGATTTTTTCCGACTTGGTCAATGCCGACTGGTATGACTTACTTCCGTCAATTCTTAAGCCGCGGCTGAAACGGCTGCTCGCTGACCCGAATACTTGATTATCGAGAATTCAGAGAAAGACATCTCCATGGACCACGCCCTCCTCGATCAACTGCGGACCGCGATGACGCGGCGGCATTTCTTTGGCAAGACGGCGGCCGGCATTGGGACCGCGGCGCTGGCCTCGTGCCTGAACCCGCAACTCTTCGCCGCTCCGTCCGACACCGCGACCTTCGGTTCGCTTCCCGTGCTGCATAAAGCCCCCAAGGCCAAGCGGGTGATCTGGCTGTTCATGGCCGATGGCCCCTCGCAGCTCGACCTGTGGGACTACAAGCCCGGCCTCGCGGAGTGGTTCGATAAGGACCTTCCGGAGTCGGTCCGCAACGGCCAGCGGATCACCACCATGACTTCCGGTCAGGCGCGGTTTCCGATCGCGCCGTCGCTCTTCAAGTTCGCCCAGCATGGGCAGCATGGGGCGTGGGTCAGCGAACTCCTGCCGCACATGGCGGGGGTCGTCGACGACATCAGCATCGTCAAGTCGATGCATACGGATGCGATCAACCACGACCCGGCGATCACGTTCATCCAGACCGGTAGCGAAATCCCTGGCCGCCCATCGCTTGGCGCGTGGCTGTCGTACGGCATCGGCAGCCCGAACCAGGATCTCCCCGCTTACGTGGTGTTGATCTCGCGGATCGCGAACGGCTCGGCGACGCAGGCCCTCTTCTCGCGGTTATGGGGATCGGGTTTTCTCCCCACGAAACATGCGGGCGTGTCGCTCCGCTCGTCGGGCGATCCGGTCCTCTATCTGTCGAACCCGAACGGTGTCGATGCGGAGACCCGCCGCACGATGCTTGACGGACTCGCAGCGCTGAACCAGCAGAAGTTCGCGGAAGTCGGCGATCCCGAGATCAACGCCCGCATCGCCCAATACGAAATGGCGTACCGGATGCAGACCTCGGTCCCCGATCTGGTCGACATCAAGGACGAGCCCAAACACGTCCTCGACCTCTACGGGCCGGAAGTCACGCAACCCGGCTCGTTCGCGTATAACTGCCTCCTCGCCCGGCGAATGGCCGAGCGTGGTGTGCGGTTCACGCAGGTTTTCCTGCGCGGCTGGGACCATCACGGCGGTCTGCCCGGTTCGATCCGCAATCTCGTCAAGGCGGCCGATCAGCCGTGCGCCGGCCTGATTAAGGACCTGAAACAACGCGGCCTGCTGGAAGACACCCTGGTCGTCTGGGGCGGAGAATTCGGCCGAACGGTCTACAGTCAGGGAAGTCTCACCAAGGAAAACTACGGCCGCGACCATCACCCGCGGAACTTCACGATGTGGATGGCCGGCGGCGGGATCAAGCCAGGGTACGTGCATGGTCAGACTGACGACTTCAGTTACAACATCACCGAAAAGCCGGTGCACGTCCACGACTTGAATGCGACCTTGCTGCATCTGCTGGGGATCGATCACGAACGCCTGACGTACGCGTTCCAGGGCCGCGACTTCCGCCTGACCGACGTGCATGGACAGGTTGTGACGGATTTACTGGCGTAGAGACTACTGCATCAGGGTTTCCTGCGGATGTTGTAGTGGTTTTCCCGGAGATGTCTTGAGTAGTAATCGTGATCTTCGCACGGGAATTGATCGCGATCTCGCTTCCCTTCACCATTACTGGATGTCGACGTCGATAGGTCGAAGACGCGCCTTCACGCCCGTGGAGGACGTGTTTTCCCCTTTCGGATCAATCCCATGCGGGAGTTTCTCAGCCGCGGTTTTCGCCCTGCGATCGCGCTGATGGGACGGCTCAGTTTCACTGCGAAACTTGCGGCCATCTCCCTTCTCTTTCTACTTCCCTTTGGGACTGTCTTCGGGCTGTTTCTGGCGGAACTGGAACAACAGATCCAGTTCACTCAGCGGGAACGGACCGGCGTGGAAGCGATGCGCCGGCTGCTACCTGTGATGCAGCAACTGACCCTGCGCCGTGATTTGAGTTGGAGAACGCAGGGACTGAGTGGTAATCAACTGAAGTCCGCCATCGCCGAAGCCAATGCCTCATCCAAGTTAGTCCTCAAGGATTGGCACATTCTCCCGGCCGAGGTTCAGGAACTGGTTCAATTCTCGGAGCGAGCCTCCAGTCTCAACAAGCAGATCGAGGAACTCCCACCGGATCTCCTGGAAGTGACCCCACAAGAGTGGCATCGGCGGCATCAATCGGCACTGGAAGAAGCTACTAAAGTTTGTAGCGATCTGGCGAATCTCTCAAATTTGATCCTTGATCCGGATCTCGACGCGATCTACCTCACACTGGCGGTCTTCACGCGCCTTCCAGAATTGCATGACGATTTGGGTGATTTGGGAGAGTGCTTTGAGGGGAACGACGGAACGACACGCCCCTCCCGGATGTTGGCAACTCAACTTTCGGGACTGCACGCGCGTCTCAAACGCGCACAAGAACGGATCGATAATGACCTGAAGACCGCTCACCAGCACAGCCACGTGATTGATGCCCAATTGCTGGCTGAATTCGATCGACATCAGCAGCGGTGGCTGGAACTCCATCAGCACCTGGATCGCTGGGTGAACCAACCCAGCCTGGTCGACACAGACGATATTCGAGCAATGCTCCAATCGGCTTCGGTCTCCAGCGAAAGCGCCTTCCGCTTGATGTCCATCAGTTGCTCAGCCTTGGATCAGGCACTCGTAATCCGGCTGGAACGTCTGCGGGCCAATCAGCGCTTGCTGCTGGGGGGGACCGCAGTCTGTCTGTTGCTGATTGGATATCTCATTGTGGGCTGTTGGATCGCTTTACAGCAAACTGTGAAGCACGTCAGTACAACAACCCAGGCACTGCTCGAGGGCCGCGCCGTCGACGCCGACTGGCAGTCCACTGCCCAGGATGAATTGAGCGTGCTGTTGCGTGACTTCGGGCGAGTGGCGACCCGCCTGCAGAAAAAGCGTCAGCAGGCCGAACAGGAATCGGTCCGTGCCACCCGCGCGGAAGCGGAATCGCATCGCATTCAGGAACGACTGCAACTGGTGCTGCAGTCAAGTACGGAAGGCTTCTGGGATTGGACGATTGCCACGAGCGACTTGTATTACTCGCCGGGCGTCCGCGACTTACTGGGCTATACCGAAGCAACCGCACCACCCATGCATTGGGATACCTTCGAGGATTTACTGCATCCGGACGATGTCGCTGCAACCATGGCTGCCATTCAGCAGCATTTTCTTTCGCACGTGGTGATGGTGATTGAATTCCGTTTGCAGACTCAGCATCGCGGATACCGCTGGTTCCGCAGTCGTGGTCAGGCAGTGTGGGATCCGGAAGGTCGACCGATTCGGATGGCCGGTTCGCTGGCCGACGTGACCGAGCGCCGCCAACTTGAAGCAGAACGAGAGCAAAATCTGCACGATATTCTGGAGTCCCAAGCCAGAATCGAGACTCAGGCAGAGCATTTGCAGGAGCAAGCTGCAGCCTTAACGGTGGCACGCGATGCGGCTGAAGCCGGCGCACGCGCCAAAAGCGAATTCCTGGCGAACATGAGTCACGAACTGCGGACACCACTCACCGCGATTCTGGGGTATTCGGAGCTGCTGTACGATGAAGGCGATCTGACGCAAGCCCCCTCCCCACGCCTCCAGATGATTGAGTCGATCAGCACGAATGGGAAGCATCTCCTGCGGTTGATCAATGACATTCTCGATCTCTCGAAGATCGAAGCCGGGAAAATGACCGTCGAACGAACTCCCTGTGCACTCCCGCTACTGCTGGATGAACTGCAGAAACTGATGGAAGGCCAGGCCAGAACGCGCGACGTGACACTCGAGATCGCCACCGAAGGTTTGCTGCCACGCGTCATTCTCAGCGATTCCGTTCGGCTGCAGCAAATTCTGGTGAATCTGGTCGGAAATGCGTTGAAATTCACCGATCGGGGGAGTGTACACGTCACCTGCCGGGCGATCACTCAGTCACCCCCCGTTCTGGAGATCGCGGTCAGCGATACAGGAGTCGGGATGTCGATGGATCAGCTCCAACTTCTGTTTCAGCCGTTTACCCAAGCGGATGCCAGCACCACGCGCCGTTTCGGCGGGACCGGCCTCGGACTCTCCATCAGTCAGCGCCTCGCGCACCTGCTCGGTGGAAACATCGTTGCCGAGAGTCTTCCAGGAAAGGGAAGCACGTTTACGTTCCGCTGGATGGTCGAAGTTCCAGACGACACGGTCTGGTGCCACTTCAATCGCAACCCTGCAGATCAGGGAAAACCAGTAGTCAACGCGCCGCCCGCCATACAGAAAGTTCTGGAGGGGGCCCGGATTCTGGTTGTCGACGATGTTGAAGCCAACCGGAAACTCGTGGGACATATGTTGGGGAAAACCGGCGCGCTCCTGACATATGCAGCGAATGGGCAGGAAGCCATTGATCAGGCCCTGGCACAGTCCTTCTGTCTCGTGTTACTGGACATGCAGATGCCAATTAAAGATGGATACACCGCCGCTCGGGAATTGCGTGAGCGCGGGTATTCACGGCCGATTATCGCGATGACCGCGCATGCGATGGCCGAGGATCGTACGAAATGTCTGGCAGCCGGCTGTGATGATTTTCTCACCAAGCCGATCGACCGTCGCCTACTGATTCAGACCTGCGAACACTGGTACAAGCTGCAGTCGGCTGCAGGAAAGGTCGGATCACCAGCTTGATCGAGGCCCATCGTTGGTGGCCCCGCAGCACTCCGCGGCGACTTGCTGAAGTGGTTTGCGGAATGCCGACGGTCACGGGATGATGCACGCAAAGAGTCTGGGCGTTCGCGGACATCACTCGTCAGGGCACGTATGTTACACGCGGTCATCATGGCCGGGGGGCTGGGGATTCGCTTCTGGCCGCAAAGCCGTCGGGAACTTCCCAAGCAGTTCCTCTCGATCACAACCGACCGGACGTTGATCCAGGAGACCGCGGCACGGTGTCTCCCGTTGATTGCACCGCATCGCTTGTGGGTGGTCACCGGGTCGGCCCACGCCGCGGAAACTTCGCGGCAACTGCCGGAACTCTTCCGCGATCAGATCCTCGTTGAACCATGTGGACGGAATACCGCCCCGTGTATCGGGCTGGCTGCCATTCGGCTGCTGGCGGCCGATCCGGAAGCCGTGATGCTGGTTGTTCCGGCCGATCATGTCATTCGACCGGCAGAGGCTTTTCAAGCCGCCGTCGGCCGCGCTGTGGCCTGCGTGCAGGCCCATCCCGATGCGCTCGTGCTCTTTGGTGTCGTTCCCACCGCTCCCGCAACGGGCTTTGGTTACATCCACCGCGGTGCCGAACAATCGATCGAAGGGAATACCGTCTACCAGGTCCAAGCCTTCAAGGAAAAACCGGACCTGTTGACGGCCGCCCGCTATGTCGCCAGCGATGACTACTACTGGAACTGCGGGATCTTCGTCTGGCGGGCAGAGACGATTCTGAAAATGCTGGCCGAGTATGAACCGGAGATCGCCACACGCTGTGGCCGCTTACGGAAAGTCATCGGAACACCGCAGTGGGACACGGCACTGGCCGAAGAGTTCCCGGCGATGCCCTCGATCTCGATCGACTATGCCGTGCTGGAGAAGGCGCAGAACGTCTTTGTGTTGCCGGCACCCTATGAATGGGATGATATCGGGAGCTGGCAGGCCCTGGCTCGCATGCTGCCTCATGATCGCGAGGGGAACACGATCGACGGTTTACACAGCGGTGTCGAAACCGAGGGCTGCATCATCCGTAGTACCGAAGATCATCTGGTGACGACAATCGGTGTGAAGGATCTCATCATCGTCCACACGCCGACGGCCACACTCGTCGCCGATAAGCGTGATGAAGGGGCCATCAAAAAGCTGATCGTCGAACTCGAACGCCGCGGTCTGAAACAGTACCTGTAATTCTTTCGTCCCGGCCCGCAACGCGAGCGCCGGGTTCCCCTCTGCTTGCAGTCGATGACTCGCTGATTAATTGGTCGCTGCGCCAGTCTCTGCCGTCGCGGGACGAGGTCGGGGATCGAAGCCCTGTTGAGCGGCCAGTGCGCCGAAGAGCTTGGGGGCGGGAACCGCCGGATGTGCTGTTTCAATCCGTCGCCAGGTCCGTTCATCCGGAATCTCGGTCAGTTCCTGTTCGCCGGGTGTCGGCATCGCTGCGATAATCCGCAACGGGCTCTCGGTCAGTGCCACGATGGTTTCATCCTGACCGGGATCGACCGACTTGCCGGCTGCGTCGACGAGGATGCGAACGATCGGTTGTGTATAGGCATCGCCCTGTGCGCGGATCACAATCGCGACCGAGCCATCGGACAGGCGGACATGACTCCCCGGCGGAAAGAGTCCGGCGGCCCGGAGAAATGCCCGCAACACCGAGACATCCGCCGCCCTCCCGAAGTCCTGCCGCAGCATCCCCGCCATCGCCGCATACGGGAGCACGGCTGGTCGCCAGCCGTTGGGAGCGGTGAGTGTCACGAAGTCGTCCGCGATATGCAGGATCCGCGCAAACAGATGAATACTCGGTTCGAGTTTCCGGCGCGGATAGCCCGTCCCGTCGAGTTTCTCGTGAACCTGATAGGAGACGAGCGGGACGAGGGTCGGTAAGCCTTCGATCCGTTCGAGCATGTCGACGGAGTAGGAGACATGTCGCTGCAGTTCCAGCCGTTCCATCTGTGTCAGGGGATGGTCGGAATGGCGCACTGCTTCGGAGACGCGGAGCATTCCCCAGTCATGCAGCAGGGCGGTGACCCCAATTTTCCCCACGTTGTCCGCGTTGAGCCCCATCTCGATCGCGATCGCCATCGACCACTGAGCCATTCGCAGGCAATGCCGTGCGAGTTGACTGTCGGGGCAACCACTGAGGCGTTGTGCGAGCACTCCGTCCAGATCGGTCGTCATCATCTTGATCGACGACTGGATGGCACCGAGGATCGAACCCGCGACCTGCGAGAAGCGGCCATGGGAAGCCTGGCTCATCATCGTCGTCAGGGTTGCAGTCGTACGCAGATTCTGATGTGTGATCTCGCGTTCGAATTCGGGGTCGACCGCTGTTCGCCCGCGCGGGGTCACGCGCTGCTTCAGTGTCGGACCCCGGTTACTGTGGCCCGACATCCACCGTGCGATCGTCTTTTCAATCTGTGCCGAGACCCGTTCATCAAAGGCTGGCACGATGACGCGGGTTGAGGCTGGAGTTGCAGCGGCATCACCCGCCGTCATGAATACGGCATCTTCCGGGCGGACCTGGACCGACTGGACCTGTCGTGCTTCCAGCAGCCGCTTGAATTCCGGGGTAATCATCGCCCCTTCCGCCAGCAGCAGGATCCCGTTCGCATCGTGCATGGGGAACTGCAGGGCCCGACCGATCGACAATTTCGAGACCGACACGCTAACTTCAGCATTCGCAGTGGTTTCGGGCGTGGCAACGACGGTCATACCAGAGACTTTCGGGGATTGTGGGCAGCCGTGAGGGATGCCGAACTCTACGTTGCGATTTGGCAACGCGCCGTTGAAATCCCAACTCTAACGAGGATTCCGTCTAGTCCAGTCGTAACGAAGGGTTTGACTTCGGTCCGCCGGGCGTTCACCATGAGAGAGCACGCCAGGCTCGTACAGACGACGCTCGCAGGACGCGCTGGCACTCATCGCACACCCCGCGCGATCCGCGTGGGGTGCACCACGGCTGAGCCGGACCGGAAGGATCGGAGAGTTGAGTCCCAACGCTGGAGATCGACGGCGCCGCTGGTTGATGCGGACCCATCTCCTTTCTTCCGCGCCAGGCATCGATCCGCAGGGTGCGGAGTCTGGCGCCCCTGCACATCCATCGGCGGTAACCCAAGCGCCCCGGTTGTGGCAGCAAATGGCACGCGACTGCCAAGTCCCTCCCGGTGCCCACCTGGAGTTGCAGACCAGCGGTTCCCCCATTTCGATTACCCTGCCACTCAACGCTCCCTGGCTGATTGCCGGGACCGACGAAACGTGCGGACTGCGGCTGGATGGCCCCGAGGTCGATCCCGCGCATTACGTCTGGTTCTGGCTGGCGGGTCAGCTGTATGGACTCGATTTGTCGATGAACGGAACCGCCCCCGCGGTTCCGTTTGAAGGCTGGTGGCGCGACGGCTCGACCATCCGGATCGGCACGCACCAGATTGTGTTTCGCGCCAGCACGGCCGTTCCGGATCCGTTCGCACCGGAGAGCCCCATCCCCGACATTCTCGTGACAGCGGGGACAGACCGTCGGAGTGTGTCTCTCGATCGCTGGCTGACATTGATCGGCCGTGATCGTCGCTGTGAAATCGTGCTGGACGATCCCGGTGTGGCGGATCGTCAAGCCGCTTTGATCCGGACGCCGCGTTCGCTGTGGCTGGTCAATCTGGCGGAAGCGTCCCCTCCGACCAGTGGCGGACAACCGCGGGCCTGGTTGCTGCTCGATCCGCTGGATGAATTCATGATCGGCCGCACGAGATTTCTCATCGAAACCCTGTGGCCGACAGCACCGTCGGATCCAGTCTCATCGCCGGAACCCGCTGACGTTCCGACTGTTCCCCACGCGAAGCCTGTCGACTCAGCGGATGGGGATCGAGCCCGCTTAGCGGTGCTGCACGCGGCTTTAGGACAGTTGCTCGATCATCAGGGCCCTGTGAATCCCGCCGCGACCGACGCAGTCCTCGCTGCCGTTCAGCAACTTGTGAGCCGACAGGCGGCCCGGTAGGGCCTCTTGGATCGCGCCTCTCGGGATGAAGAGGCCCTTGGAAGGCGGCGATTCGCTCCCGGCGTTTCCCGCAGGTGCGACCGTGTCGCCGAGACGTTAAGATAGTCTCGTCCACCGGCAGGCGTCCGGTGGCTTGGCGATTGGACAAAGGGTCGAGAGCTCATGGCGAGTTGCGTGCTGGCGTATTCGGGCGGGTTGGATACCTCGGTCATTCTGGGTTGGCTGCAGGACGAAGGCTACGACGTCCATGCGGTCTACGTCGATCTCGGGCAGCCCTGTGAGGACCGTGCAGCGATCCTCAAAAAGGCGCAGACCTGCGGAGCGAAGTCGGCCCAGATT
The DNA here is from genome assembly GCA_044229335.1 of Planctomycetaceae bacterium. Taxonomy (GTDB): domain Bacteria; phylum Planctomycetota; class Planctomycetia; order Planctomycetales; family Planctomycetaceae; genus DSVQ01. The sequence continues at coordinate 22,687 of JBGATC010000034.1, forward strand.
GTCGACGTGCAGGAAGAACTCTGCCGCGACTTCGCTTTCCCTGTCATGCAGTGGCAGGCCCGGTACGAGGGAATCTATCTCCTCGGCACATCGATCGCCCGGCCGCTGATCACCAAGGTCTGCCTGCAGATCGCCCGCGAAGTCGGAGCCGATGCCTACGCGCACGGTGCAACCGGCAAAGGGAACGATCAATGTCGCTTCCAGCTTGCAGCCGATGCGCTCAACCCGGCGGTGAAGATCATCGCCCCGTGGCGGATGGAGAAGTTCCGCGCCCTCTTCCCCGGCCGGACCGAGATGATCGCCTACTGTGCCGAGAAGAACATCCCGGTCAAGGCGTCGGTCTCCAAACCCTACAGTTCCGACGAGAACTGCCTGCACATCAGCTATGAAGCAGGCAAACTGGAAGACCCAGCGGTCTGCGGCGTCGATCTCGTCGAGTTCGGCATGTCGACCTCACCCCAGGCCGCACCCGACAAAGTCGAATCGGTCACAATCGGTTTCGAACTAGGAGTGCCAGTCACCCTCAATGGGAAGAAGACATCCGCCCTGTCAATGGTGAAAGAACTGAACACCATCGGTGGCCGCAACGGCGTCGGCCGGATCGACATGATCGAAAACCGCTTTGTGGGAATGAAGAGCCGCGGGGTCTACGAGGCTCCCGGAATGACGATCCTCTACGAAGCCCATCGCGTCCTCGAACAACTCACGCTCGATCGCGACCTCGTGCATCTCCGCGACCGGCTGTCGCCGGAAATCGCCGAGATGGTCTACTACGGCTTCTGGTACACCGCGAAGATGGACGCGCTGATGGCCTTCCTCAAGCAGGCGCAGAAGCCGGTCACCGGGTCGGTGACGCTCGGCCTCTACAAGGGGAACATCTTCGTGCAGAGCCGCACGAGTCCTAACAGCCTGTACGATGAAGCGATCGCCAGCATGGAAGGTGGCGGCTCGTACAACCAGACCGATGCCGAAGGCTTCCTGCGGATCATGGGTCTCCCCAGCCGCGTCCAGGCCCGCTTGCACCAACGCCCGTTTTAATCACCACCCCATTTAGCCCCCGGTCACTGACCGGGGGCTCTTCCCCTATCGAGAACAACCCCCGGTCAATGACCGGGGGCTAAATGATTGGGAATGGCCACGATGAACGAGTTTGATGATGATCGTGCGAAGCCGAGCGGTTCGAAAAATTCCTGTTTGACCATCGGCCTGCTGCTCTCCGGCGGGTTTCTGATCATCTCGCTCCTGCTGTGCTGCGGGTTCGGGACGTATCTCGTGAATGGCATCATGAACGAGGAGACACTCGTCGAGCTGCGCGACAACCCGCGGTTGATTGCCGAAATCGGACCCGTGCAGAAGGCCGAAGTTCAGTTCTTCAAAAGTATCGCGATCGACGATGACAATACCTGGGTCTATCGCATGACCGGTGAGAAGGGAACCGTCGAGGTGACGGTTTACGAAATCGACGGACCCGACGGCGACCAGATCAACAAAGCGGTGATGCGCAAACAGGATGGAACCAACGAAACCATCGTCGACAACCTCCAACCGGTCCCCATCGACCAACCATGACTCCATTTAGCCCCCGGTCAATGACCGGGGGTGTCTTTCGATCGGAACCCCCGGTCATTGACCGGGGGCTAAATAAAGCGTGATGGATCACGACGATTTAACGTTGAATCAGCGCGCGGCGGTCGAGCACTTCGACGGGCCGTTGCTCGTCCTCGCCGGGCCCGGCTCGGGGAAGACGCGCGTTATCACCCGGCGCATCGCCCGGCTCATCGAACGCCGTGTGGCCCCTTGGTCGATTCTCGCGATCACCTTCACGAACAAAGCTGCGAAGGAGATGGCCACCCGCGTCGAACGGCTGATTCCTGGCGAACGGATCTGGGTCACTACGTTCCACAAGTTCTGTGCCCGCATCCTGCGTCAACATGGGGCGGCGGTCGGCCTGCAGCCAAACTTCTCGATCTTCGATACCAGCGATCAGCATCAACTCCTGCGACAGATCCTGCACGACGAAGACATCGATTCCACGCACTACCCCCCCGCGAAATTCAGCTGGCGGATCAGTCAGGCCAAGCAGGAACTGATCACCCCGGAACTGTATCTCGCCCGGCACGAAGAACAGATTGGCAATCATCTCGATGCGGTCATGACCCGCGTCTACCCGAAGTATCAGCAGCGGCTGCTCGAAGCCAATGGTGTCGACTTCGACGATCTGCTGATGCACGTCGCGACACTGCTCCGCGAACAAGATGGGTTGCGGGCGGAACTTGATCAACGCTTCCAGTACATCCTCGTTGATGAGTATCAGGACACGAATCAGGCCCAGTATCAGATCGTCGCCGCTCTCTCGCAGATTGAACCAAACCTGTGTGCGACGGGTGATCCCGATCAGTCGATCTATGGCTGGCGTGGTGCACAGATCGAGAACATTCTGCGATTCGAACGCGACTTCCCGCAGGTGAAGGTCATTCGGCTCGAACAGAATTTCCGCAGCACACCCGAGATTCTGCAGGCGGCCGATCAGCTCATCGCCCACAACAAGCAACGCAAACCGAAGCGCCTGACGACCGACAACGAATCGGGCCCGCCAGTTGAAATTCGGCTCTATGTCGATGGTCGCCAGGAAGCGGAGAGTCTCGCAAGCGACATCCGCGAGCAGGTGGCATCGGGGGCGAAGAAGTGGTCCGACTTCGCCGTCTTCTACCGGGTGAATGCCCTCTCGCGGATTCTGGAAACCGCGTTTACGACGTTGAAAGTCCCGTATCAAGTCGCGGCTGGGGTCGCGTTTTACGAGCGGGCGGAGATCAAGGACCTGCTCGGCTATCTGCGGCTGATCGAGAACCCGCGTGATCGAGCCGCGTTCCTGCGAACGGTCAACACGCCGGCGCGGGGGATCGGCAAGACAAGTCTCGAACGTCTGGTCCGCTGGGCCGATGCTGCGAATGTCCGCCTGCTCGATGCGGCCCGTTGTGCCGAACAGGCGACCGGTGTCTCGTCTCGAGCCGTGAAGGCTTTGAAGCAGTTTGCGAGCCTCATCGATGAGTTACGCGGCCTGTCGGGTGGCGCGGTCGCGGCGCTCCTCTCACAGGTGTTGCAGCGGACGGGCTATCTGCAAGGCGACGAACACTCGGAAGACGATCTGCAGCGGAAGGGGAACGTCAACGAGTTGCTGAGTGCTACCCGACAGTACGACGAACAGGATCTTGAAGGTGGAGGGCTCGGCGCGTTCTTGGAATCAGCCAGTCTGGCACAGGATGTCGACACACTCGATCCTGAGCAGGGGGCGGTCACCTTCATGACGCTGCACGCAGCGAAGGGCCTCGAATTCCCGTGTGTGTACATCGTCGGGGTCGAACAGAACCTCATCCCGCATGAACGAGCCTTGCGGCAGTACGAAGCCCGCGAGATCGAAGAAGAACGCCGGTTGTTGTTCGTGGGGATCACGCGTGCGGAAGAACAACTCGTCCTGACGCAGACACTCCGCCGCGAGATTCACGGCCGCGCGATGCCGACGATCCCCAGCGAGTTTCTCAGCGAGATGGCCCTCACCCCCGTCGATGCGACCCGCGATACGATGCGCTTCGATCCGGATGAATTCGATGTGGATGAACGGCTCGCAGCCCCGGCACCGAAGTTGAAGAGTCCCAAAGCGGCGTCCGTGCTGGCGAATCTGCGACTCACCACGGGCGCAGCACTCGCTGCCGGTTCGTCACAACCGGCCGACGTCCCGCAGGGCTTTTCGACCGGGATGCGCGTGCGTCACCCACGGTATGGGCTGGGGGTGGTCCGCTCCACGTCCGCCGGGATGGCCCGATTACGGACGGTGACCGTCGAGTTCGAGGAAGACGGCCGCACGGAAACCTTCGTCGCCGCCAAATGCCCACTGCAACCCGTCGGCCTGCCACGCGAATAGTGCTCAAAGTAGCCATCACGCTCCGCGTGATGAGCGGAGCGCTCCCCGACGACTTCGACGTTCGCCATCATCGCAGATGATGTTGCTCCGCCTTGCCTGCCATCAGCCTGCAGTCTCTTCATCCGCTCATCACGCGGAGCGTGATGGCTACTCTCCGTCAGGCACATCCCAGCGCACGGTGACACTCACGGCGGGATGGTCGGACGCTTCGTTGGGCACTAGTTCCGCTGAGACGGTCTTCAACCCGCGCGTGAAGATCCAGTCAATCGTTTCCGGTGGCGGGCCATTTGGCAGCGTCTCATGCAACGGACTGCGGACACCGGGGGTCTTCAGCAAGAGTTGAATCAGCTCGTGCGTTTGCTTGGTGTTGAAGTCCCCCATCAGGACTGCGGGGGCTTCCAATCCGAGGAACAGCGGGATCACGGTTCGTAACTGGGCTGATTGATCATCGCCCCCATCGAGATGCGTGGTGATGATCCGCACGGAATGTTCCGCATCGAGTTCGACTCTGGCCAGGACCGCGTTGCGATACGCCTTGCCGCGGGTATTCACCAGCGGGATCCGCACAAGTTGCACAGGGTACCGACTGAGGGCCGCGTTCCCGAAATGATCGGTCCACCAGCGGTGCTCGCTCGGACAGAACCACCAGGCACATTTCAGGGCTTCGCCAAGTTGCTCGGCTTGATTGGTCGGTGGACCACGAAAGCCGCCGCGGACTTCAGAGAGGCCGGCGAAGTCGGCATCACGCAAGATGTCCGCGACGCGCCCGATGTCGGTCACACCATCATTCCCTTTGGCGCTGTGGATGTTGAAGCTGGCCAATCGTATGGGCTGCGTGACATCCCACGTCGGGAGGGTTGTTGTACCGCCAGAAGCCAGTTGGCGGGTGGCATCCGCGGGACGACGCATGTTGCCGTCGCGGAGGACCAGCGCGACGATCGCGAGCACGCTGAAAATCGTTGCGGTGCGCCAGCGCGGGCTTGGGGAGATCATGACAGCGAGCTTCCAGTGACGGTCAGAAGGCTCCGGGCGCTGACGCTTCCGGCTCGGGGTTGTCGATACGATAACGATTCGTCTGGACCGTGGCGCGTCGCTCCGGTACCGTGGATTCTCGTCGCATGGTTCCGCGATCGTTCGGAGTCCGAGAGCGTCCGATGGTCATCCGCCGCAATCCCGAGAATGGACGTGTCGCCGCGACCTTGCTGGCGACTTCGCTGGTGATTCTCAGCGGGGCGTCGGCGTCAGCGTTCATCGTCCTGACAGCCGCCGAACGGGCGACGTGGCGGGACTGGGCCGTGTGGGCCTGCATTTTCGGGGGCGTGCTGGGGATGCTCGTCTGGCTGCGTCGTCCGTCGGACGAACCGATCGGAAAATGGTGGCAATTCTGGCGGCGGAGCCGTCCTCCGGAAGATGCCGCTGCCACTTACACGCCGCAATACCGGACGCCCGCGCGGCGCGCCGCACCCGCCCCGCCCAGCCTGGAAACCGTGCGGGAACTTTCGGAGCAAAGCGCCGCAGTCCTCTGGGTGCCACGGGGTTCCACGCCCCCACGGGATGAGACACCACCGCGCCGCCCGCAATAGAGGATCTGTTCCCGCGGCTGGCCTCCCGTCGCTGGCGGCGGTCGAGTAGAATCTCTGGTTCGGTCAGCCCCGGACGGAAGCAACTAAACTCCGTTCGTCGTTGTAACTACTGACCCAGACAGCAGTTCCTCCTGCCTGACAGCATCCCGCCCGACCATGTTTGATCAACGCTTTATCCGCAACTTCTCGATCGTCGCCCATATCGACCACGGGAAGAGCACCCTCTCCGACCAGTTGCTCCTGAAAAGCGGGGCGATCACGGCCCGCGAGTTCGAAGAGCAGATTCTCGACGATCTGGAAGTCGAGAAGGAACGCGGCATCACCGTGAAAGCGCGGGCCGTCGCGATCAACTACACGCTGAACGGGCAGAAATACGAGATCAACTTCATCGATACGCCGGGCCACGTCGACTTCCATTACGAAGTCTCGCGGAGCCTGGCTGCGTGCGAAGGGGCGCTGCTCCTCGTCGACGCCTTCCAGGGGGTCCAGGCTCAGACGGTCGCGAATGCTTACGCCGCCATCGGGGCCAACCTGGAAGTCATCCCGGTCGTCAATAAGGTCGACCTGCCGATCACCCGCATCCCGGAAATCCTCGAAGAAATCGAAACCGTCGTCGGTCTCGATACGACCAATGTCCTCAAAACGAGCGGGAAATCTGGGATCGGGATCGAGGAATGTTTCGAGGCGATCATCACCCGCATGCCCGCTCCCAAGGGAGATGCGACGAAGCCGCTGACCGCGCTGATTTTCGACAGCAAGTACGATGTCTATCGCGGGGTCATCACCTACATCCGCATCATGGACGGGACGATCCGCAAAGGCCAGAAAGTCTTCTTCATGAAGTCGGGCCTCGCGCACGAGGTCCTCGAAATCGGCCAGTTCCGCCCGTCAATGGTCGCCTGCGAAGACCTCGGTCCCGGCCAGGTCGGTTACATCATCACGGGGATCAAGGTTCTCGGGAATGTCCATGTCGGCGATACCGTCACCGACTTTCATAACCGGGCCCCCGTACCGCTCCCCGGTTACGAAGTTCCCCAGCAGATGGTCTTCTGTGGGATGTATCCTGTCGATGCGACCGACTTCGAGCATCTGCGCGACCAGTTGCAGAAGATGAGTCTCAACGACGCCAGCTTCTCGTTCCTGCCCGATACCAGCGATGCCCTCGGCTTCGGCTTCCGCTGCGGCTTCCTCGGCATGCTGCACATGGAGATCATCCAGCAGCGGCTCGAACAGGAAGCGAACGTTGATCTGATTCAGACCGCCCCCAACGTGACCTATCAACTGGTCAAGACGAATGGGGAAGTTTCGTCAATCGACAGCCCGCAGGACGTGCCCGATGCCGGTTCAATCAAGGAGTTGCGCGAGCCGATCGCCAAGGTCCACTTCATTCTCCCCAGTGACCGCATCGGCCCGATCATGCAGCTCTGTGCTGATCGCCGTGGCGTGTATCTGACGACGGAATATCTCGGCCCGCAACGGGCGCAGTTGACGTATGAACTGCCGCTGGCGGAAATCGTCTTCGACATGTACGACAAGCTGAAGAGCATCACGCAGGGCTACGGGACAATGAACTACGAGGTGATCGGGTTCCGCCCGGCCGACCTTGTGAAGATGGACATCCTCGTCAAAGGCGAGCGGGTCGACGCGCTCGCCGTGATCGTGCATCGTTCACAGGCCGAGCGACGCGGGCGGGCCGTCTGCAAGAAGCTGAAGGAAGAAATCAGCCGCCACCAGTTCGAGATTCCGCTGCAGGCGGCACTCGGCGGGCGCGTGATCGCCCGCGAAACGATCTCCGCCGTGCGGAAAGACGTCACCGCCAAGTGTTACGGCGGCGATATCAGCCGCAAGAAGAAGCTGCTCGAGAAGCAGAAAGAAGGCAAGAAACGGATGAAGCAGTTCGGCCAGGTCGAAATCCCGCAAAAGGCCTTCCTCGCCGTCCTCAGCACCAGCGACGATGAGTAGTTGCAGAGGCTCTTTGAGCGGCACGGCGCTAGCCGCCGGTGACTTTGAATGCTGCTTGAAGACACCGGCGGCTAGCGCCATGCCGCTCAGTTGTAGGGCAGGCTCCTGCCTGCCATTTGACGGACTTGGCGTCCATCACATGCTCGGATCAACGGCTGCCCGACGCGAACTGCAACTGCAGCGCGAGGGATTTGACTGCGGTCATCGGAATCTCGTCCAGTTCAATGGTCCGCGATGACGCGATGAAGACCGGCGCTTCTTTGGCTTCTTGCCCCGGTGTCGGTAACCGGCCGTGACTGCCGCGGACGATCGACGCATCCAGGCCGATCACATCCATGTAATACCGGAAGCCGAGGAATTTCTGCGCGAGCCGCCGGGCGATCCGGAGTTGTGGCAGCTTGAGTTGCGGATCGAGGAATAATTCGACCGGGTCGTATCCCGGCTTGCGGTGAATGTCGACCGTACGGGCATAGTCGGGTGCAAGCGCGTCGTCCTGCCAGAAGTAATACGTGAACCACGCTCCCGGCGCAGCCACCACGACGAGTTCACCCGAGCGTTCGTGGTTCAGGCCGAACTGCCGCTGGTCGCGTTGATCGAAGACCCCATCGACTCCGGGCGTCGAGTTGAGCACCCGCTTCACGCCCGCGATGTCGTCCGGATTCTGCACATAAACGTGCGCGATCTGATGATCGGCGACAGCGAACGCCCGCGAGGCGCCGCAGTCGAGCGTCTCCCAGCCAAGCGGTTCCCGCCGCACGGTCAGATACCCGTGCTGTCGCAGCACGCGATTGAGATGCACGGCTTGCGTGACCGACGTGATCGCGTATTCCGAGAGGGCGATGACCGCCATCCCCTTTGCCTGAGCCGCAGCGATCACTTTCCCCGCTTCGGCATCGACGAGGCGAATGTCTTCGGCGATCCGCGGATCGTCCGGGCCCAGTCGCTGCAGGTTGTAATCGAGGTGCGGCAGATAGACGAGCGTCAGCGACGGTCGATAGCGTTCGATGACTTTCACGCTCGCATCGGCGATCCAGCGGGTACTGGTGATGTCGGCCCCCGGCCCCCAGAACTTGAACAACGGGAAGACGCCAAGTTCGCCCTGGAGCTCATCGCGGAGCATGGCGGGGTGGCTGTACGAGTCCATCACTTTGCGGCCATCCGCGGGATAGCTCGGCCGCGGCGTCATGGAATACTCGACGCCGGAGTACATGTTGTACCACCAGAACATCTTTGCGGTCGTATAAGCGGGATCACGCTGACGGCCGACGTCGTAGATTCGTTCGCCCTGCACGAGCCGGTTCGACTGCTTCCAGAAGAGGACTTCAGCGATCTCGCGGAAGTACCATCCATTGGCGACGATGCCATGCTCGCAAGGGAGCGTGCCGTTAAGGATCGTGGCTTGAGCCGAGCACGTGACGGCAGGGAGCACGGTTCCCATCGGCCGGGCAAAACCATCCGTAGCGAGTCGCGACAGATGCGGCGTGTTTGACCCAAGCATCTCGTGCGTCAGACCGACAACGTTCAGAATCACCAGCGGCTGCGTCATGGAGCGATGGTCATCGGATGAGGTTTTCGATCCTTTGGAAGCCCACCCCTTCCGAGGGGTGGGACGACTTCAAGGTGGAAAGTTTATGTCAGGCCACTGAAAAAAGGGACTCCGGGCGCTGACGCTTTCGGCTCGGGGGGAAACAAAAAACCCCGACGGAGCGTATGCTCCGCCGGGGCTTCTAGCACTCATCGGGATCGAAGGAGATCCGCGGATGAGACAGTGGCTGTCTCCGGACAGCCCGTCGACTGTCGGTCAGACGTTGCCACCTCGCTGGCGTTTACTGTCAGAATCCACTAACCACCTCCCTTCGTAACATGGTTTTCTTGCTTCGCCCGGTCCGCCAGGGCCGGACACCTCGCAAGCTTCCAGTCCTTCGCGTCACGTCAACGCGAACCACGTGTATTGTGTCGCGCGCGGCGTTCTTGGCAAGGGCGATTTTCCCCTCAAGCGTGAGATTTCCACAAAGCCCGGATGAGGAACTCTTGACCATGAAACCGAACCTCAATCCGGAAGACGTGCTCCCTGTCTGTTTCAACAAAACACCGAGTCCAATCGAGGAGGGCGGACCGTGATCACGGTCTGCTCTGCGGCTGCGCGCGAACATCAATACCGCGGAATCGTCTGGTCGATCGTCTGGGACCATTCATCGATCCCACCCGCCATGCTGGTGGCTCGGAGAAAGCCCTGCTGACGCAGCCAGTTCACGACCCGCAGACTCCGTCCACCATGATGGCAATGCACGACAATCTCGGCCTGCTGGTGTGGCAGCAGCTCACCCACGCGGTTCGCGAGTTCGCTCATCGGCAACAATTGCGCCCCCTCGATCTTCGCGATCGCATACTCATTCGGTTCGCGGCAGTCGATGAAGCAGAACGTCTCGCCGGCCGCCTGTTTCTGCTGGACGGCGGCGCAACTGATTTCCAGGGGCATCGTCATCGAAAGGCTCTCCGGAAAGGAGGATCTGACTGGAGTAGAGCATGATTATAGGACCGATCAGACTGTCTGTCGCCTTCCGACGACCGGCAGTTGCCTCCACTTGTGAACTGGATTCGTTCCTCCGGAAGCGGTTGTCGCTGCGGCGCGATCGCCGCTAGAATCCTCTACAGCGATCGCGTTCAGCGATCGCAGACTCTGCATGGTAAGGACTGGTCTGCATGCTCGCTCGTCGAGAGTTATTCCCGCATGTCATCGAAATGAACCACCAGGCCCGGCAGCGGATGGGCTGCTCGGTGTATCTGGTGCACGACCAGGGAGAATGGGGGCTGATTGACATCGGGTATGAAGATACCGCGGAAGAGATTGTCGACCTCATCCGGCAGATGGATTTCGCGCTGGCCCAGTGTAAGTATCTCGTTTGCACGCACGCCGATGTCGACCATATTCAGGGGATGAAGCGGGCTCAGGAACTGCTTCCCGGTGCCAAGCTTGTGGGCCATCCCGAATGTGCCCGCGTCCTCGCTGAAGGCGATCGGATTCTTGCCTACGCAGAGATCAGCGCTCAGAAAATTTCGATCGACCTGCCCGTCATCACGATTCAGGAACTGATCAACGAAGGAGACCAGCTGGCCATCGGCGGCTTGAAGCTTGAGGTGTGGAACACGCCGGGGCATACACCGAGCCAACTGGTCTTCAAACTCGGAAAGCTCCTCTTTTCGGGTGACAACATCTACCGTGACGGCTGCGTCGGCAACATCGATGCCCATCATGGGTCGGACATTCCCGCGTTCATCAAATCACTGGAACGGATCCGTGACGCCGAGGTTGACTGGCTGCTCCCCAGCCATGGACCGGTCTTCCGCAAAGATCGCAAGCAGCTGCAGAAGACGATTGATCGCCTGACCGAGTATCAGCACATGGCCGACTTCGGCACGTGTGCGGTCGATTGGCCGCTGCTGGATGAATGGGAAGACGAACTCGCCCGTGGCGTCGATCCGGCGAAGAATGCCTAGTGCAGAGAAAGGGGAGCGTTGACCGGAGTGAATCGAAAGTGGCAGAGCGGATGTTGGTCCGGCTTTGAGTATCCTCTCGAGATTCTCCCTTCTCCTCTCTAACCCCGATGATGCCGGATGTGATTGGCTTAGGCGAACTGTTGTGGGACTGCTTCCCTGAAGAGCGGCGGCCAGGGGGCGCTCCGGCCAACGTCGCCTTTCATGCCCAGCAGTTGGGACTGACGGCGGGGGTCGCCACTCGCGTTGGTATTGATACACTCGGTGACGAACTGATCGTCTTCCTGCAGCAGCAGGGCCTCAGCACCGACCTCGTCCAGCGTGACCCGTTGCATGGCACGGGGACTGTGACGGTCCAGCCCCAGACCGATGGTTCGACGCGATACGAATTCCTGGTCGATTCCGCATGGGACTTCCTGGAACTCACGCCGGCTTGGCGGAGTGCCTTGGGAGCAACCCGGGCCGTCTGCTTCGGTACGCTGGCCCAGCGTTGCCCCGACAGCCGGGCAACGATTCTCGCGGCGCTGTCGGTTGTGTCAGCAGGATGCCTGATCGTCTACGACGTGAATCTGCGGCCCCCGTTTGTCGATCGCGCATGGGTCGAGGCTTCGCTCCCCTTGGCCCGCGTGGTGAAACTCAACGAGGATGAAGTCCGTGTCCTGTCCGGATGGGAACAGCCGCCGATCCTGACACCGATCGCGCTGGCTGAGGGGTTGCTGCAGCGCTATCCCCAACTCGAGCTGGTCTGCGTCACTCGTGGTGCGCAGGGCGCGCTCGCAGTGACGCGCTCCGAAATCGTGGATGAACCGGGTCGCCCGGTCAAGGTCGTCGATACCGTTGGTGCGGGAGATGCCTTCACGGCGGCACTCATCACAGGGCGGCTGAATGGTTGGCCGCTCGCACAAACGATCCGTTTCGCCACGCGGATTGGCGGGCTGGTCGCCAGCCGCGCCGGCGCGATGCCCGAACTACACGCAGAGTTTGCCAGCTGTCGCTCCGACTGTGGAATTCCCCAGGCGGGGTAAACATATCGCAGCGGTGCGGATGATTCGCGCCTTGGGTCCGCTCCTCAGCGACCTGTTCGTGACCGGAGTGCAACGAGTGCCGGTCCGGCGAGCGGGCGACATCGTGGTACACGACATTCTGCCGGCAAGTCACCGAGTCGAAGGCTGCCAGACACTCGCCTTGACCGCTTCTCAGTGATCGATGAGAGGCGATCGTTCCTGCCGCACTGGCCCGATTTGCACGCGACCGCACAATCGATTTCAAAGGTCACACGCTCACAGCGGACGTGGAAGAACGAACCCGCAGCAGTCCAACCGACTCGTCGCCTCAGGAGAGAGCATTCCATCCCTGAATCCGGCGGGATCCGCGAACCTTGGTTTGTCCGGAAAAACTCCGGACATTCAACAAGGGTGACGCTCCGCCGACTGACCGTGAACTGTTCACGTCAGTCGTTTCGGCTTAAGACAATGCCCAAGACAGGATTTGAACCTGCACGAGTGTTACCTCACTAGGCCCTCAAGCGGGTATCGCCGAGACGATTTTTCAGCGTGTAGATCAAGCGTGGCAAGATGTTACGACAAGGCCACAGGACTGTCAAACCCTCTCATTCCACTGCAGATAATGCTGAACAATTCGTGGAATCGGCGGAGTTTTAGTGGAATCCACCAAAACCAAATCTCACTTGGAAACGCACTCGCTCGCGATACTGATCAGCGCCGGAAAATGGGCCTGCGGACCACAACCGAGCCGTCACAGACAGTTCTTCAGTGTGCGTTAGTTTCTGCGTCACGAGTCGTCGCCTTGCCGGGGCCCCAATCCCGGCTTCCGCACATGCTTCGAATCAATCCTGCAGATGCTGGAAGGGCAGCAGTCGATGACGCCTCAGGCTCAGGAGGGAGTCGTCCCGGAAGTCGAAGATCGCCAGTGTTGTTTCGCCCCAGCAGGGCAGGGCATTGAGCGTGATTGAGCCGTCCAATCCCAGCCGTTGCAACATCAGCTGGCCCGCCGGGATCTCGTTCGACCGGTCGTGGACGTAGGGTTGTCGCCAGTACAATTGCGTGTGGGGGCGACAGACCCCGGCGGATTGCAGCAGGAGAAAATTCCCGACCGACGGTCGTGACACTCCCAACTTCGTGCTTCAACGGCAGAAACAGAGAGAATCAGTCGGACGTGAGGTTCATAAACCGTTCAACGTCGCATCCTCTGTTGGCTCTGTTATGCATCGTCCTGTGGGGCGTGCAGATCATCATCCCCGGGCCGTGCTGGCACTGCGAATTCACCGCGACGTTCTCTCTCCGGTGGCACGTTGATCATCCACGAAACGCCCCTGTGCCGTTGGTCTGCCATAAATCTTTTCAGCCGACCCCTTGACGTAATCGTGACACATGCAATCATGACACTCGCGATTCCGGCCTGACAGGCGATGGCTCAGAATGAAAATCGGAAAAAACACGAACACCGAGATTTTCATTCGAACAAATCATCAGGTTCGATCGTAAAAATTAAGGCAATGTGGCGCTTACTCTGTTGTTGAGCGTCCTCGAACTCTAGAAAAGGGCTGTACTTAGCGAGCATAACTCTCCGAGTGTCTGCTGAATGTGTACATAAAGACTTGCCGGCGTCATCGCCAGACCGCGCGAATTGAAACGTGCGACAGCGAGTCATCTACGTTAACTGCTACTACATTCGTACTTCGCATCGCTGGACAGCCGCCTCCCCGGCGGTTGTTCATGCCGATCGAAGTGAAGACTCGGAATTGGTTCGTTTGACCGCGGTCGAGATGGTCTCGTCGCGTCACGCGAAAGCTCGTTAAGGAAAGTAAATGCCCGACCTCAAGGCGTGCCGTAACGGCACGCTTCGTTCTGTTCTCGCGCACCGTCAGGTGCGTGACAGCTATCTGCACAGCGTGCTACGTGAGTATGGCGCTCGTGCCGCGCGGTGATATCGCGACGCGCGATGATGACGATGTGCTGACCATTGTAGCTGCTGCTCAGGCTACCCCGGGTCGGCCCAGTACATCTACGTTTTGGCGATGGATTGACAAAGGAATCATGACCACAACGGGCGAGCGGCTCAAACTCAAGTCGGTCAAGGTCGGCGGGCGGCGCTACATCAAACGTGCGGACCTCGCCGACTTCATCGCCGCTTGCAACGCTGCAGACCGCAGTGGAGCTGATAACCGCCAGGCCGTTGCGGACTCCCTCCGCACGGCGGAAGAAGCAGGCCGAGCCTTGGAAGAGCTCGGCGCTTAGTACGTGACGACTACGCATAACGCGTACTGAAGAAGGGACCGCGAGGGCTGCATCGGACAGCTGCAGCCCTCGGGTTCTTAAATCGACGAGACGATTGGCAGGGTGGAGACTTCCTCCACTCTGTGAGGAAATCATTCTGCTGTCGAATTATTTGCCATGTAGCAGACTTTGACAGCAACAGCATAAGGACATGGACAGGATGAATAACAAGCCGAAGCAAATGAGCCGCTCCCCTTCAACACGACACATGAACGAGACGGTCAACGAGACAACAGGTCCAGTGAGTCTGCGCACCTTCATCGATACTGATAAGGTGCAGATCACGCGTGCGACGGTGCGAAATGACGAAGCGTGGAACCGCCTCCTCCAGCGGATGTCCGTCGCAAAAAACGTGCGGACCTGGCTCAAGCAACTCGTCACCTGGCCGAGGCTGGACGTAGAGCGTCTCATCGCGCGTCTCACCAGCTGTCCGCAGGAACTCGTCTACATCGTGGACAGTCAGCAATTCACGTCGCTGTCGCAGGCGATCGTTAAACTACTGCAGTCTCAAGATGTCGAAAAGCGTGATCGGTGGCTCGAACATCTCACGCTCGTGATCGCGCTGCGGGCGATCGACAAACCGGCAGGCGGCGAAGAGGCTCGTGAACTGCGAGAAGCGTATCGCAACGCCGATCTCACAGCGCCCAACGTGGGCGAACTGAAATCGGCGATCAATCAGCTCCGAGTGGACTTGGTCGCTGCGACGCCCCCGCAGCCTGTCGAGAGCGAACTGCAGCAACTGTTTCGCGATCATCCAGTCGTCTCGTCGCTCGTGATCCCTGCTCATTACCAGCTGTCGAAGGAAGGCATTCTGCGGCGCGGAGAGTTGATCAGCGAGACTCCCATCCTTGTGATCGGCTTGATCCAGCCGATGAACAACACGGCCGAGCTGTGGCAGGTCGCCGTCTTCCGCGATGGTCAGGTTCGCGTCGGCGAGTACCCCCCGAGGGATCTCCTGCAATCGCGGAACGTGATGGCGCTGGCCGATCAGGGGGCCGATCTCACCGGCGAAACCGCGAACCAGCTTGTTCGTTGGTTGCGCGACTTCAGGAACGCGAACGCAGATCGACTGCCGCGGCTACGCGGGACCTCCCAGCTGGGCCACAATGAAGCGGCCGATGCACAGGGCTTAAAGAGTCACGCCTTTCTGCTCGGCAACCGCGTCCTGACCGGCGCAACGGAGAACGCGACGACAGCAGATTGGCGTTTCACGCCGCGCGATGTCGGCGACAAGCAGTGGGCAACACACTGGCACGCGCTCGGTACGCTTAAAGGCTGGCGTGAGGGCATCGCTCCGGCGTTAGAATATCCCATTGCACGATTCTGCGTCCTAGCCGCTCTGGCTGCCCCGCTCCTGGAGATTCTGAACGCCGACAACTTCGTGATCAGTCTCTGCGGAAACACCTCCACGGGGAAGAGCACTGCGTTGCAACTGACTGCCAGCGTCTGGGGCCGCCCGAATCCCCGGATTGGGATCATCCGTTCGTGGAACACGACGACCGTCGGCATCGAGCGAGCGATGTCGATGCTCCGCGGCCTGCCGTTGATCGTGGACGAAGCTCAACTGATTAATCCGGTGCTGCTGAGTGTGGAAACCGTTTTCTACTCGGTCGTTCAGGGTCAGGGACGCGGGCGGGGAACTATTCAGGGTCAAGCTGAGTTGCCATCCTTCTCGACGGTCCTTGTCACATGTGGCGAAGCTTCGCTGGTGGAGCAAGGGAACAACCAAGGCCTCGTTGGCCGGGTGATTGAGATCGAAGAACCTCCGTTTGGCTCATCGAGCGAATCCACACGCCGGATGATCGACAACACGATCGCAGTGCTGGAACAAAACTACGGCGGCCTGGGGCCGGTGTTCGTGCAGTACCTGTTGCGTAACCGCGAGCACTGGTCTGAATGGAACGCACGTTATCGCGAGTTAGTCACAGAGGAGAACGCCGCTCTGCCGATGGGGAGTGACAGCCATTTCAGGCGGCTCGCCAGGAGTCTGGCGGTCATCCGTCTGGCTGCCGAAATCGTCGTCGAAGCGAGCCAGCTGAAGGACTTGCTGAGTGACCCCGTGCCTGAACTTCGCGATCGCATCTATTCCCGGGCGGACGTGGCGGACAAGTTCGAGGCTGTACGCGAACAGCTGATGAACCAGGTGCAGCAGAATCGACAGCTTTACCCGTATCGCTCGGAACTCCACAGCGAAGGTGACGGCTTTCACGGGGCGGTCGAAGACCACGGCCGGGTGGTCTACTTCCTGCCGGAGGCCTTCAGGTCGATTGTCGAAGGCCACGGCTTGCAGGTGTCTGGCGTGCTCCGGTCATTCGCTCATCGAGGCTGGCTCGTAATGGAGAAGGCCAGCAGCGAAGAGAAGCCCACCCAGCGGCGGTTCAAGGTCCAACGCAAACTCGGTGATGACAAGCTGGCCGTTCACGCGGTCCGCGTGCCAGACACGATGCACTTCGGCGGTGGTCATCCGCAGGGACCGATTAGTGAGGCGTACTGGTCGTCGAAGAAGTCGAAACGCCGATCGCCACAACGACGGGTGAACTAGCTGAACCAGCGGCAGGGAAGTGGATTCGCGTGACAAATCCACTGTGAATCCACTCCCTGCCGATTTCATTTCAGCCTGTAAAACAAGGCTTTTATCCTGATTTAAGAGATCAATCCACTGAATCCACACAGTTTTAAGAGGGTATTCCCTAAAGAAATTCTCTTGTTCGAAAAAAAAGAACAGCTTGAAACGGGATATGGTCTCAAAACCCAGTGGATTGAGTGGACTCAGTGGATTTTTTCGAGGTCGAATCTGCATGTCGAAACCGTCCCTATCGAATTCATCGCGTTTCCCGGTCTATCAGACCGCTCGCAGCTACCTCGCTGCCGGCCTGTCGATGATTCCGCTCCGGGTGGATGGGAGCAAAGCGCCCGCCCTCGACTCCTGGGCAAAGTACCAACACGAACGAGCCAAAGTATCCGACCTCCGCGACTGGTTTCGCCGGCCCGATCCCCCGGGCATCGGCATTGTGACGGGGCCACTCAGCGGGAATCTGGTCGTGCTCGACTTCGATGACCGTAAGTGCTACGACGCTTGGCGGGAGAGCATCGCGAATCCACGCCCGGAGCTCTGGCAGAAGTTGGTTCGCGTCGCGACACCCAGCGGTGGACGGCACGTCTACTTTCGCACCAAAGATCCGGCTCTAAAACTGCGATATCCGCACCTTCTCGCCGCCCGACCCATCCAACAATCTGCAGATCAAAAGCAGAAGGTGGAGACGATGTGCGAACTCAAAGTCGCCGGACGATACCTCGTCGCTCCCGGATCACCAGCCGCTTGCCATCCCGAGCATCGCGTCTATCGGGAACTAGCTGACACGACGATTACGCAAGCAAAGTGCCTGTCGGCCAAGTCCATCGACTTTCTCCTCCAAACGGCCCAACAGTTCGACGAGCGACCACCGCGTCGCTATCCAAAGCACCCGAGTAGGACAGAATTCCATCAGCTTGCGGTCGCCGCCCGCGGCGGGAATCGACCCGGCGATGAGTTCGAGGTGATCATGAATTGGGATGAGATCCTCGAACCCGCGGGCTGGCATTACGAAGCACAACACGGCGCCATCGAATACTGGTGTCGACCCGGTAAGACGACGGGCATCAGCGCGTCGGTCAATTTCGCTGAAAGTGGTCTGCTGTACGTGTTCTCGACAAATGCCGCACCACTCGAAGACGGTCGCGCGTACACGAAGTTCGCCGCATACGCCACGCTCAATCATGATGGCGACTTCAGCGCCGCGGCATCAGCGCTGCGGCGGCAGGGTTTCGGCAGTCAAACACCAACGAAGGAATCGTTACAGAGTCCCCGACGGTGGGAGCATCTTCGAGGGCTGTTGCACCATCGCAACTCATAGCTGCAGCAGGAACGTGAGCGGTCGTCGCGGCTGGATCAAGTTCGGTCACAGGCTAGCAGCCCTTGGAATCTTCTGGCTCGGTCGGTACCTGTGCTACCATCGGATCCATTCCTGCTAAGTTCTTGAGCGTGGGACTGTGCTGGCGCTCTATTAGGACCGAATACACCCAGGGCTACTGCGTCGCTCGCGCCCTATGCCAGCGACGCGGTGGCCCTCACTCGCTGTTGCCTCGCAGGATCTCGCGGATCATTTCCCTGAGCCGCTCGAGCATCCTCCACCATGCCTCTAGCGATCCTGCGGGAACGCTTCCACCGACGCGTCGCCGGTTCGATCCGGCGGCGTCTTCTTCTTAGCCATCAGCGTACGCCCCGTTCTCTGAGACTCGGCCCATCGACTCAGCGACTGGCGTCGCGGCGTTCGCCACACCCGTGACTGCCACTCGTTGCCGACGCTCCCGTTTTTTTTCGCCGCTCTAACGCCGGTTCTTTGCACAAACTCGCCGCGAACGCCTCGCAAGCTGCAAAAAACCGTTCTCTTGCAGTCGATCTAGCGCAATCCGACGGCGCGGCTTATTCTCAATCGAATGTGGATCCCCACGTGACGAGGAGTGGCTGCAATGACCAACTTTCGCCGGCATCTGCTGTGGCGACCAACGCCGGCGCGACGGGCCACTGCAGCCTACTGGTTGCCGTTTCTCTCCCGGGAGGACGATGTCGCGAACGACAAAGTCGCCGCGCTGCTCCGAGCGAAGCCCGCTCACTGGCTCAACGTCCTGGCGGGGATGCCCTCGACGCGGTGGCTAGCAGTGCTGTGTCCCCACGCTAAAACCGGACAAATAATCTGCAGCGGACCAACGCGCCGGCAAGTCGCCGACCTCGGCCGCGTGATCTGCCGGCTGCAAGACGAGCGATGGCTGCAGGAGAAATATCCGGGTCCGCTCAATGATCGCGGCCAAGATCGTCTGGAACAGCAAGCGTTCGCGATTGACCGCTTCCTTGACCAGTGCGTGGAACAGCGCGACGACGCTCACCTGCTGTTCGCCGTGCATGTCGCGGGTGACTCCACCTGGAACATCCACTCGTCACCAGACTGGCCAGTCCTTGAGGCCGACCGCACGCTCGAGCGGGCGTTTCACTACTTTGATGTCTCTCCCGAGCCGGACGGCGACGAGGATTACGTATGCTAAACGAACGCGAATCGGCAGCCGCCCACTGGCCCGCCAGGATGGCGCAGCAATTCAGCTGGCGCCCCGTCGACTGGCGGTGGCAGCGCGCCCTGATGTGGTCCCAGCGGACCGATCGCCGCGGCTGGAAAGACGAAGACCAATGGACACAGGAAGCCGCGTTTGCGCTCCGTTCCCGCCCTGCGTGGTACCGTCCCACGCGCGTGATTGCAGCACGCTTGCAACGCATCGAAACCGCACGGCAATTCTCCTGCGATCGTACGCGGCAGGTCCTCCGCCAATCCTGGCTGCTCACGGGACTCTCGCTTGCGGACGTCGCCGAACGGCTGCAGGAACCCGAGGAAACCCTCGACTGGTACGAACGCCTTTTTTTCGATGTACGGGACCGACTTCACTTGCAGTCCGCGATCTCGACGCTGGTCATCGGTTCCACGCCCGCCATCGGAACATTCCGCGTCGCCCAGCTGCTTCGGCAGATCGCGTACTTCGGTGGGCCTCACGCGTTATCCGCAGCGATCCCGGTGCTGTACCCGCTGCTGGAAGGAAAGCGCCTCGAGAACAAAGATTCGATCCCATATCGCGAACAGATCGAGCGTCTGCTGATCGACATGGAATCACTCAATTACACGGAGTGGCTCAACGTGCTGCACCCGCTGCGATGCGCCGCAGCACCCACGGCTCCGTTGGGAGCGGGATGGCGAACAGCTTGCTCGGAGCGTCTCAGTGCAGCGCTCACCGTACCGACCCCGGAAATCGCCGTGGGGCAAGTTCGATTCGCGTAGTTGCAGGAAAGCCCACTTCCATGGCCTGGCACACCCGTGGCACCACGCGCAGTTACTACCGCTCCCGACGCATCGGCCACACCGTGCGTCGCCAATTCGTTGCGCGTGGCACGGCAGGGGAAGTCGCCGAACAGGTCGACCGTTCGCTTCGCGAAGAACGCTTCCAACGGGCGGCAACTCTGAGACAGCACACCGAGTCCCTCAATCGCCTCAGCTCAGTTCACCGCAATGCCGATGCGGCCCTCATGGTGCAGATCCGCGGACACATGATTGCCGCTGGGTTCTATCAACATCACCGCTCAGACTGGAGACGCCGCGCGATGTCCCCGACCGTTTCTGCACCACCCGTGACACTGCGCTTTCCGACGTCACCCACGACAACTGCCGAGTGGCGGGAACTCGTCGATCAGGCGAATGCCGGCGATGCGACCGCTCTCGCACGCGTCCGTGAATTACTGAAGCGACAACCCACACTGGTAAACGCGGCGGCTGATCTGGAACAGATCACCCGCGGACAGGCCCTTGATCTCGTGAGCAGCACTGATCTCGTGCTGCGGGAAGCGCTGCTGCTGAAGGTTGAGGCGATGGAAACCGAACTCAGCGGCCCGAAGCCTGCGCCCGCGCTACAAGCCGCAGCGAAACGGGCAGCGCTGGCGTGGTTGGTGCTACAAGTGGCCGATCTACATTGCGCGGAACAACTAAAAAGCGGCGCGGTGCCCAAACGCTGGCTGGACGTGCAAGAGGCGAGTGAGCGCCGCTACGCCGCCGCGCTCAAGCTGGTGGAAACGATCCGGGGACTGACACAACGGAAGACCTCCCGGTGAAGCGCCCACGTACATTGCTTTAACGTTAAAGCAATGTCTGGCCACGTGCAGCGGCGCGCTGTGACGACATCATGATCGGCCGAGATGAGATCGATTCCCTGGCCGACAGCAGGGAGGTGTTCTGGCATCGAACTTGAGAAGTGGGCGGCACCAACCCAGGTCGAGACGGTGCCGATTCCTCAGATGCATGGCGCGAAGCCGACAACCGACCGCGGGTGTGAACCCGCACGATGATTCGGCGTAGGCGTACCGACAAATCGCTGCGTCATACCGCAGAGCGGGACACCTTGTCTTACGCGGAAAGCGTCAGCGGCGGGAAGAGCGTTTCCGTGCTGGTGGTTGAGCTGGCTCGATTGTTTCTACCAGTTTCTTGAGCGATTCCAGACCCTGCTCGATAGTTTGCAGTTGCCGCGAAATCTCAGTCTGCTTGTCTCCGGCGTTCTGTTCAGCCCAGCGCCGCAAAGAAACGACGGTTTTCTGCAGCGTGCGCACGCCCGACGTGGCGGAGCGCAAGGGCCGTCCCCCCTGTGATTGCGTCGAACGCCTTTGGGCTAGCGCCTCTCGGAGCTCACGTACACTCCATTGCTGCTGACGGCACTGAGTGAGCAATTCCCGCGCATTTTTCGCCATTGCGACGACGCAAAGATGCTGCACGCGCAGCCGAAAGCCCTTCTTCGTCGGCTTCTCGTAAACCGCGATCTTCTTGGCGGAAAACTTCCGGGCAACCCGGCGAGCCGCCTCTAGCAACGGAACGGCGTTTTCCGGCAGGCTCAATTTGGGTAATTTCTGGCGGAGTTCCTGGCCGATCGCTGCTAACTCTTCGCCGCGATACTTGGCCCGCTCGGCACCGACGCAGTCGAGAACGTACTGACCGAGCGCACGAAACCCGGTGAGCGTACGCAGGGAGTGCTTGGCAGTAACGACGCGGAGTTCCTTGAGCAGGGCTTTACGCTGGTCTTTGGTCACGATCTCTCTCCGGGTGACTCGTGGTGCTCGCGCGAGGGTTTCGATGACGAAAAATGGTCGCTAGATAGCCGTGATCTGCAAATTGATAGCAACATGGGGTGGTGCTGACCCGGCTTGAAGCCGTGCGGTGAGATCTCCCGGCGGAAAAACGCCGAAAATCTTCGCCTGCAGCCAGGTGCCCAGCGTGCGTAGCGTCGTTTGGTTGTACCGAGCTTTTCGGTCGGGGAGCGTGTCGAGAGCCACCTGCCCCAGAGCGCGAAAGACCTGGAGCGAATCGAGTGGGTGATTTTTCAGCAGACGCTTCAATTCATTCAGTGCAGTGCGTTCCGATGCTGTCATTCCAACCCCAGTTCCGCGCAACAAGATCTCGCTGCGAAGCGATAGTTCGTCTGGAACGATTCTGACGGACGCGACCGGTCTTTGCACTCGCGGGCTTCCAAGGAAAGCCAGAATTGGAGCGGCGCTGCTTCCTTGCGGAATGACCGTTCGTGATCTCCGTGGCTCTCGCCTCAACTCTGGGGTCGCCAGAGCTTGAACGGGATCGAAAAACGTCGGATTTGTGTTCCTGGCATCGACGACGTCGCGCAATCAATCGACCCGCGAGGATGATCGACAGTTCCTCACTGCCCGCCACGACGATCACCTGCCGATGGGCGTACCGTGTTGGCAACGAATTCTGATTGAGTTCACAGTATGCCAGCCAAAACTGAACAAAACAGTCTGCATTTCCTCGTTCGACCGCTACCGTCAAGACTTGAGCCAGAGTCGTGCAGTCGAAGCCGAGCAAAGCCATCACTCCTGCGAATTTGAGGCCCCCTCTACCACTCGTATTTCAACAAATAATTACGAGGGGCGGATGAAACCTGAAGCGCAGTCCCGTAGACTTTCGACCACTGCATTGTCGGCAAGTGTCGAGAGTCAAACGGGGGCGAATTACAACGTGGGGGCGACCGTCGGCGTGCGAATCAAGTATCGACACAGATATCCATCGGAAGCAGGAAGGAATCGACATGAAAGCCCATCATCCCACGCTCGTCGGCCGAGTTTGACAAGCGACGAGCACTTAGCCGCACGTCGCACATCCACGACATCTCCCGAGCGTTGTTTTAAGGTCTCGCTCGCCTCCCTTGTGGCCCAAAAAGCCATCATAAAAATGAATTGGTTGCATTACAGACTTCGCTGGTGAATTTCGGAGATTCGGAAGATTATCCCAAGCGGGGACACGGATTCAGAAGGATACCGCAAGCACCATCTGGAACGATCGTTGAGACGGAAGTGCGATACAAGGCCGACATCACCGCAGGAGCGTTGAAGCTGCCAGAGAGTAGAATCATCGCCGGTTTGCTGCTGCGCAAGGTGGATGCCGAAGGATGGAAGGACGCTATTGTGACGAACAACGTCCTCCAGGCTCGCAATCCCGCCACGGCGCGACGACTGACGAAATTGATCCGGGGGCGACTGGAAACCATGGGGCCAGACATGTGGAAACTGGTCCGAGATGGCAAAGGCACAGTTGCCACGCACGCCGTCTTCGCCGCCGCCATCAAGCACAGCCCGCTGCTTGGCGACTTCCTCGATCTGGTCGTCGGCGAACAGTACCGAGTGTTCGGTAAGGCTCTCACGAACACCATGTTCGCTGATTACCTCGAAGGCTGCCGGGAGCGTGATCCCGAAATGCCGCAGTGGAACGAATCGACCCGCAGGCGGCTCCGGTCTTCAGTCTTCCAGATGCTCGCCCAGGCGGGCTACATCGAAAACACCCGCATCCTCAAGCTGCAAACGGTCCTTGTTGCGGATCAGGTGCTTCGCTACCTGAAGGCCAACCATGAGGAATACGTCTTGCGTTGTATCCAGGTGTCCCCATGAGCGATCCACTCAACGAACGGCTCAACAAGATTCTGCCCAGGATTATCTCCGATGAGTTCCTGAGCGGTAGCGGCATCGGCAACGAGATCGCCTTCTACATCTTCGACTACCCGCCCGAAGACGAACTGCGTGTTCGGGATTATCTCCGCACATTGCTCGAC
Organism: Planctomycetaceae bacterium; assembly: GCA_044229335.1. Taxonomy (GTDB): domain Bacteria; phylum Planctomycetota; class Planctomycetia; order Planctomycetales; family Planctomycetaceae; genus DSVQ01. The sequence goes on from JBGATC010000034.1 coordinate 46,617, forward strand.
CACATTCCGAAGCAGAAGCATGGGCTGCGGGTGAAGCATATCAATCTGTTCGACTTCGTGCTGGATTACCTCAAGCACCGTAAACTGCTCGACAAGGCAATCCAGATGCAGTCCGAGAAAGGTGACGAGGCATTGAGGAAAGCCCTCGCTGGTCCGCTGCACGAAACCAAACTCGCCAGTCACTTTACCGAGGTCGCCCAACCGCAAGAACACGACCTCGTGATCGTCTCCGGTGCAGGCAGCGTGTGGCCACTGCTCCGATCTCATTCCCTGCTGAATAACCTGCAGCCGGTGATGGGCAAGACGCCGCTCGTCATGTTCTACCCAGGGCGTTACGACGGGCAGTCGCTTCGGCTGTTCGGCAAGCTCAAGAACAACAACTACTACCGGGCTTTCAAGCTGGTCCCGTAAGCCGAGGCTGACATGCTCATCCAGAATCTTTTTGAACGAGACATCTTCCGGCCCATCAATGGCGTCGTGAAGGCCGACCAGCTTGACGAATCCTCCGTCTGGCAGGAGTTGGATGAATTCGTCATCACACGAGAACTCGACCAGCATTTCCGCAGGTTCATTTCGTGGTATCTGGAAGCCATGGATCAGGGCAAGAATCCCGACCCCACGGGCAAAATGGGCATCTGGATTTCCGGGTTCTTCGGCTCCGGTAAGTCTCACTTCCTCAAAGTGCTGTCGTACCTGCTCCGCAACGGCACGCACACGCTGGACGGCCAGCAGAAACAAGCCGTCGAGTTCTTCGAGAGCAAGGTGAAGGACGCCATGCTCTTTGGCGACATCAAGCGGGCGGTGGTCGCCAACACCGATGTCATCCTCTTCAACATCGACAGCAAGGCCGATCACGGCAGTAGTACGGGCCGTGACCTGATCTTGCGGGTCTTCCTCAAAGTCTTGAACGAGTTGCAGGGCTACAGCGGCGATCACCCGCATATCGCCCACATGGAACGCTACCTCGAATCGAAGGGGAAGCTGAAGGCATTCCACGCCGCCTACGAGAAGCACACCGGCCTCGATTGGATTCACGAACGAGACGCTTACCAGTTCAATCGCGATGAGGTCGTCAAGGCGTTCAGCGAAGCACTCGGACAGAGCCAAGCCGCTGCCGAGAAGTGGGTCGACGGGGCCGAGGACAACTTCTCGATGTCGGTCGAGAACTTCTGCAAGTGGACCAAGGAGTATCTGGAGTCCAGGGGACCGCAACACCGTATCGTGTTCCTGGTCGATGAGGTTGGGCAGTTCATCGGAAATGATTCCCACCTGATGCTCAACCTGCAAACGATCACGGAAGAGTTGGGGACGATCTGCCGTCGCCGGGCCTGGGTCGTCGTCACGTCCCAGGAGGACATGGACACCGTGCTGGGCGACATGAGCAAGACGAAAAAGCAGGACTTCTCCAAAATTCAGGGCCGCTTCTTCCCGCCGCTGTCGCTCTCCAGTGCCAACGTCGATGAAGTGATCCAGTCCCGCCTGCTGGCAAAGCTGCCGGACGTGAAGCCCGATCTCGAAGCCGTCTTCAAGAAGCGAGGCGACATCCTCAAGAGTCAACTCACCTTCAAGAACTGCGGGATGACCTTCCGCCAGTACAAGGACGGCGAGGATTTCGTCAAGAACTACCCGTTCGCTCCGTATCAGTTCCAACTGATTCAGAAAATCTTCGAGGCGATCCGCAAGGCCGGGGCCACGGGGATGCACTTGGCCCGTGGCGAGCGGTCGATGCTCGACGCCTTCCAGTCGGCGGCGAAGGCCGTGTCGATCAACGAGGTCGGCGTCCTTGTCCCGTTGTACGACTTCTACCCGTCCATCGAAAGCTTCCTCGATACGGCGGTGAAGAAGACCATCGACCAAGCCGAAACGAACCCCAGCCTGGAGCCGTTCGACATCCAATTGCTCCAGGTTCTCTTCCTGATCCGGTATGTGGACGAGATGAAGGGGAACGTGGACAACCTCGTGACCCTCTGCCTCGACCAGATCGATGGCGACCGGCTGGCCCTTCGCCGCCGCATCGAGGAAAGCCTGGGGCGACTCGAAAAAGAAACCCTCATCAGCCGCAGCGGAGACAACTACGCCTTCCTGACCAACGAAGAACGGGACATCACCAAGGAGATCAAGAACGTCGATCTCGCCAGCGGCGAAGAGGCGAAGCTCCAAGGTGAAATCATCTTCGAGGACGTCCTGAAGGGGCAGCGGAAGCACCGCTTCAGCGCTAACAAGATGGACTTCGACTTCAACCGCCGCTGCGACGGCTTCCCCATCGGTAACCAGAAGGACGGGGCGCTGCTCGTCTCGGTCATCACGCCACTGGCTGACGATTACGAACTGTACGACAAGAGCAAGGCGATCCTTGAAAGCGCCGCCGAAGGTGGCTACTGCCTGATTCGCCTGGGCAACGATGAGAGCCTGGGCCGGGAACTGCGGATGTATCTTCAGACCGAGAGATACCTTTCCCGCAAGAACGACGGCACGCTTTCCGAATCGACCAAGCGCATCCTCCGTGACAGTGCCGAGGATAACCGCCAACGCCGGGAGCGGCTGACGGCCCTGCTCGGCGATATGTTCGCCGCCGCGGAATACTTTGTCGCTGGTCAGCCGCTCAAACTGAAGGCGTCCACGCCGATGGCGGCATTGGACGAGGTGATGGAGTATCTGATCCAGAACACGTTCAGCAAGATGAGCTTCCTCAAGCGGCTTTCGCCTGAGCCGTTGAAGGAAGTCCAGGCGGTCCTTCGCAGCAATGACATCGCTAAGGAACAGCTGCTGTTCCAGACCGGCGAAAACAACCCGGAAGCCCTCGAAGACCTCCGCAGCTACCTGCAACTCTGCTCCATGAAGAGTCAGCAGGTCGTTCTGCATGACATGCTGGAGAAACGGTACGCCCTGCGACCCTACGGCTGGCCGGACGAAGAGGTATTGCTGCTCCTGGCCCGGCTGGTCGTGTTGAGCGAAGTCAGCCTAATGATGGATTCGACCTTATTGCCCACCGACAAGGTGTACGAAGCCGTCAGCACTCCGGCGAAGCGCCGCAAGATCGTCATTCGCAAGCGGGAGACTTCCGACCCCAAGGCGATCCAGAACGCCCGCAGTCTCGGTAAAGACCTGTTCGCCGAAATGGGGCCGGATGGTGAAGACGGCTTGATGGTTTTCCTACAAGGGAAACTGCGGGGTTGGCAGCTTGCCCTTCAGGGTTACAAGCAGTTGGCTGACACCGGGAACTATCCCGGCAAGGATGAGATCGCCCACGGCCTCACGCTCATGAGTCCGCTGCTGACCGACAAGGAGAGCAAGAAGTTCATCGAGCGGTTCAACATGCTCAAGAAGGATCTGCTCGATCTCGCCGACCAGTATCACGACCTGGAACACTTCTACGAACACCAGAAGCCGACCTGGGAGAAGCTGCGCAAGGCGAACAGCGCCTTCCAACTCAACCGGCTCGAACTGGAGAAGGACGCCCAGGCCGGTCCCGCCCTCAAGCGTATGCAGGAAATCCTGGCGGCAGCCTGTCCCTACGGACTCATCAAGGAGGCCGACACCCTCATCAGCACGGTCGATGGCGTAAACTCGGCACTGCTCACCGGACGGCGGACTCAGGCCCTCGCCAAGATCGACGCCCACATTGCCACGCTCAACAAGGACATCGCCTCCGCTCAGGGAGAGGCCGGGCTGCGGTCGGCGTGCATCAAGCCGCTGGAAGCCCTGAAGGAACAGGTGCAGAAGGAAGAAAGCCTCGCCCACATTTCCCAAGCCGAAGGTGAGGCGGTCAAGGAGTTCGATGTCGCCGTGGGTCGCATCGAGGACTTCCTGCGGAAACTGGGCGAGCAGAAGAAGCCCAAGGACGACGACTCCGGCAAAACTCCACCGCCGCCCCCGGTGGTCAAGAAGCAGCGGGTCGTCAAACCGGCAGAACTCGTGAAGACGACGTACCTGGAAACGTCCGACGACGTAAACGGTTTCCTTGATGCTCTGCGGCAGGAGCTTGAGAAAGCCATCGCCAGCAACGAGCGCGTACAGATCCGATAAACTCAGCGTAGTGGATCCCTGGATTTCGAGGCTGTGATTTTTTTGAGGTCAAATCATGGACAACCTGTTGACTGTGCCTCAGCTAAAGGAGCGAGGATGGACCAAGACGCTGATTGAGAAGTTCCTTCCCAAGCACGATGAACTGCGTGACAACCCAAGGTACCGCAATGCTGGCGCACCCATGAAGCTGTACAAGAAAAAGAAGGTCGAGAGGGTCGAAAAGACCAAGAAGTTCATGGAGGCGATGGCGCTGTCCAATAAGAGGAAGGAGTCAGCTGAAAATGCCGTAGCCACCAAGAAAAAAGAAATTAAGGTTTTTTTGAGTGAATTGAAAATCACAATCCCAAAACTGGACAGGGATACGCTTCTCGAGCGTGCACGCGATAACTTCAACCAGATGGGTCTGCCAGTCGGAGTACAGATTTCACCCGAAAGGATGTGCGTCAACTATCTTCGCCACTGCGAATCTGCTTACGAGAGGCTCCTTGATGAGATGACTGGCAAGATTGGCGGTCCTGCGGCCTATCTCCCTATCAAAGAGAAGGTGTTGACACAGATCAGCCTCACATATGAATGGCTTCAAGGTGAGTGCACGCGCCAACTCGAAGAGATGAAACGTAATAGTACCGAAGGTTTTTAACACGCCAAAACCATGACATTTCCGGCTTTGCCTTCAACAAGATGCTCCATGAACCGCACCAAGCTGAAAAACTACGCTCCGCGGGCTCGCCGGGATTTCATCCAGGCGATGACGGATCGGGCTGCCTACTTCGGGCTGACGGCGAAGAAGATCGAGCCGGTCGTGGAACAGGGCGACGTGGCCGTGATCGGTGGTCGCAGCTTCCCCCGTGCCGTTGCCAAGAAACGCAAGGCACTGGAAGACCGGATCAAGAAGCAGGGCTTCGGGCCGACGATGGAGGCGATGGCGTACACATGGTTCAACCGGCTGGTCGCCATCCGGTTCATGGAACTGCACGGCTACCTCGACCATGGCTACCGGGTCTTGAGCCATCCCGAAGGGAAGCCGACGCCGGAAATCCTCGAACACGCCGAGCATGTCGATCTGCCGGGCCTGAAGAAAGAGGCCGTCATCGACCTCAAACTGGCCGGGAACAAAGAGAGCGAGCTTTACCGTCTGCTGCTCACGGCACAGTGCAACGCCCTACACACGGCGATGCCGTTCCTGTTCGAGCGGATCGACGACGAGACGGAACTGCTGCTCCCCGACAACCTGCTCCACTCCGACTCGCTGATCCGCAAGCTGGTGAACGAGATCGACGAGGAGGACTGGAAGGAAGTCGAGATCATCGGCTGGCTGTACCAGTTCTACATCTCGGAGAAGAAGGACGAAGTGATCGGCAAGGTGGTCGCCAGCGAGGACATCCCCGCCGCCACGCAGCTTTTCACGCCGAACTGGATCGTCAAGTACCTCGTGCAGAACACGCTCGGTCGGCAATGGCTGGCGACGTACCCGCAGTCGGCCTTACGGCAGCAGATGGAGTATTACATCGAGCCAGCCGAGCAGACGCCGGAAGTGCAGGAGCAACTGAAGGCGATCACGCCGACGAGCCTGAACCCCGAAGAACTGACCCTGCTCGACCCGGCGTGCGGCTCCGGTCACATCCTGGTCGAAGCCTACGACCTGTTCAAAGCGATCTACCAGGAGCGGGGCTACCGAGCCAAGGACATCCCCGCCCTGATCCTGCAAAAAAACCTGTTCGGCCTGGAGATTGACGACCGGGCGGCGCAGCTTGCGGCCTTCGCCTTGATGATGAAGGCTCGTGCCGACGACCGCCGCATTTTCGATGGTGATGCCAAGCCGAACGTCGTGGCGCTCCAGGACAGCCAGGGATTGAACGCCGCCGACATCACGCACGCTCTCAATTCGCCGATCCTTAAGGAGCCGATGCCGCCGAAGGAAATGCTGTTTGAGGACATCGAAGAGGAGAAGGCGGGACTCTTCGGCAAGAAGATGATGGGCGAGAAGGGGCTTGTGTCACAGGCTGACATCGCCACCCTGCTGGACCTGTTCGAGAACGCCAAGACGTTCGGCTCGCTCATCCAGGTTCCGCCGAAACTGGCGACGAAGTTGCCTGAGATCGAGCAACGACTCAATGACGTGCTGAAGCACGGCGACTTGACGCACGCTCTGGCCCGTGTCATCAAGCCCTTGCTTCGGCAGGCTCAGTTGCTCGCACGGCAGTATGACGCCGTGGTGGCGAACCCGCCGTACTTAAGCAACAGTGCGATGGAAATGCGGCTCAAAACGTTCGTTTCAGAACAATACCCTCAATCAAAGGCCGACCTCTTCTCGGCGTTTATCGAACGAAACTGCCAATATGCGATTGACTCTGGATTATCGGGATTCGTGACACCGTTTGTTTGGATGTTTCTTACGTCTTACGAATCCTTGAGAGAGTTGCTCATTTCAACCAAAACAATCGTCTCTCTTGTCCAACCCGAATATCACTCCTTTTTTGAATCTGCTTATGTGCCTCTTTGTGCCTTCGTGATCCGTAATCGCATCCTCGAACAATCGGGCGACTATTTCGACCTCTCATCGTTTGATGGGGCTGAACTTCAACCAACAAAGCTCCGGGAAGCGATTCTGAATCCGCTTAGCCATTGGAGGCATTCGGTCGCATGTAGTGAGTTCAAACTGATTCCAGGAAGTCCGATTGCTTACGCCGTGCCAAATCCGGTACGGAGATTGTTTCGGCAGTACCCCGGCGTAGGAAGTATTGCGGACATCAAGGCAGGTCTCTCAACTGGAGACAACACCCTGTTTCAGCGTGAATGGCACGAAGTGTCATTCAATCGAATTGGTTTCGGGTATGCCTCTCTTTCGCAGACGGAACAGGAATCTGCGAAGTGGTTTCCATGCAACAGCGGTGGCAAATTCCGCAAGTGGTATGGCAATAATGGGACTGTTGTTAATTGGGAGTGCAACGGCAAGCAGATTCGGAACTTTAGGAACGCAGCCAACAAGCTGAAATCCGCGGTCCGAAACGACTCGTTCTACTTTCGAGAAGGGCTAACCTGGTCAAAGATCAGCATTGGTGCGTTCGGCGCAAGATACAGTCCGCAGGGCTTTTTGTTTGATGACACTGGGCGGATGGGCTTTGCTCGGGACGGCAAACTGAAGACGCTTCTTGCCCTTTATTGTTCGTCTGTCGCTAGAGATGTGTTGGCAATGATTGCGCCCTCGTTGTCATATACGAGTCGAGAAGTGGCGAGCCTGCCGTATAATTCCACAGTTGATTCAACGGTCGAGTCGCTCGCTGACTCAGCCATTGATATTTCAAAGCGTGATTGGGATTCGTCGGAACTGTCCTGGGATTTTGAGAGAATGCCACTTGCGGGTGACTCCTGTAGTCTTATCCGGGAGTCGAGCGATAGGTGGTCAGCGGTGTGCCAGGCACGCATTTCCGACTTGCGAGAACTTGAGACGCACAACAATCGCATCTTTATTGAAACCTTTGGTCTCGAAGCGGTCCTTTCCTCAGACGTTTCAGACGACCAGATCACACTCTATCGGCCCGACCGGGAAGAGGACATCAAGCGGCTGATCTCCTACACCGTTGGCTGCATGATGGGCCGTTACAGCCTCGACAAGCCTGGGCTGATTTACGCCTACAGCGGCAACCAGGGCTTCGACACCGGCCAGTACAAGACCTTCCGCGCCGACGATGACGGAATCCTCCCGCTGCTCGAAACCGATTGGGGCATCCGGGACGACGCCACGAACCGCTTTGTGGAGTTCATCGGCGTGGCGTGGCCGAAGGAACACCTGGAAGAGAACCTGAAGTTCATCGCCGACAGCCTCGGCTCGAACAACGGCGAGCAGGCACGGGAGACGATCCGCCGCTACCTCGCTACCGGGTTCTACAAGCACCACCTGTCGATGTACAAGAAGCGGCCAATCTACTGGCTGTTTTCCAGCGGCAAGCAGCGGGCGTTCCAGTGCCTCGTCTACCTGCATCGCTACCACGAAGGCACGCTGGCCCGGATGCGCACCGAGTACGTCATCCCGCTCCAAGGCCAGATCACCGCCCGCATCGAACAACTCGAAGGCGACAAGTTGAAGGCCACCAGCACCAGCCATCGCAAGAAACTCCAGAAGGAGCAGGACGACCTCAAGAAGCAGGAAACCGAACTCCGCACGTTCGAGGAAAAGCTGAAGCACGCCGCCGACCAGAAGATCACCCTCGACCTCGATGACGGCGTGAAAGTGAACTACGCCAAGTTCGGCGACCTGCTGGCCGAGTCGAAGGCCATCACGGGTGGAAAGGAAGAGGAGTAGATCATGACACGGCCGCTGACACCTGACGAAACTCGAATACTTCGTGCCTTTCAGCGGCAAGTTGACCGCTTACGCAAGAGCAGTATCGTCCAGATCGGGAGTGTGACGTTCAAGTATTCAACAAAGCTCCCGTTTCCTTCTGGCGAGATCGAGACGGGGTTTGAAGGATACGAAAAGGTTGCGTTCCAGTCGCAGTTGCCGCTCCTTCGACAGTTCATCCTCGAGCAAGACACAATCAACTTCAACAAGATTCACAACATCGTGAATCAATGCTGTGATCGCCAAGACCTTCTCGACTGGACAAGGTACGCACGCCGGAAATGGATGGAGACGCTGGCTCGTCTACCGATTGACGATCACCGTTACTTTCACGGGGCAAACCAGAGTGTTGAGGATGCCGTCGAAAAACTGTTTTACGGCTACGGTGGGCTGTTCCATATGAACATTGACGAACCTGACGAAGAGGAGAAGGTTCGGGAAATCCAGGAGGCGACTTTGCAGAACGCATTCCCTTATTTCTGGAACTGCCTGAACAACCTCGACAGCGTGATTCACATTTGGCTGGACGAGCCAAGCAAGCCGGTTCCTCCGCTCCCGACGAAATGAGTGACGAATGAGCGACATGAACCAAATACACACGGCACTGGGCCGCCTCTTCAATAAGGAAGGCGAACGCATCGTCTTCTGGAACGATCCCGACCAGGAGTTCCAGAACACGCTGCCCTTCATCGTGTTGGACGGCGTGACCACGCTGCGGCTCGATGAGGTCGGGGCGCTGGGAGCCAAGATTCGCATCGAGCGAAAAGAACCTGACGGTAAGTTCCTGCTCTACGCTCCGACCGAAGAACCCGATCCGCAGGACGACTGGCTGCTCGACATCCGGCTCTACAGCGAGAGCTTCCGGGCGGATCGGGCGAGCATCTTGCTGCAAGAGTTGGGCTTGCTGACGGCCAGCCTGCGAGAACATCTGCTCAAGTACCGGAAGTACTTCGACGCCAAGGACCGGCTCCAGAAGATCAAGGGCCTCGTCGCCCCGGATGACACGGCCCCGGACCTCGACCGCAAGATGATGGCAGTCGTCGCCAAGGCCGACCAGCCAGAACTCTTCAACTTGGTGCGGACCATTTTCCATGCCTGGATCGAGGCAGGCGGCGAGATCGACCTCGACAATCCGCCCGCTGTCTGGAACCAGATCGAGAAGTTCGACCTGGACGTTCCGTTCTGGGAAATGGTGAAGGCGTCCTTCGGGTACGAGGAAGAGAACCCGTCGCTGAAGAACTTCCTGCTGCGGCTGGTGCTGACCGATTACGCCCATCATTTGAAGGGCGACGTGCCGCAGGCGATCCGGGGCCTGCTGTTGCCCAAAACAGGCTGGTCGAACGCCGTGGTCTGCTTGGCTCAATGGCGGGACAGCAGCAGCAAGGGGAACAGTTACGACCGGCTGTCCGCAGAAGCGGCGGCGATCCTCAAGATCGAAGATCCGCTGCCGAACCTGGAGATCGACCAGCTTGTTGACGTGATGACGTTCCTGGCGGTGGAGAAGCGAATCGCCAGCAGCTTGCGGGAACGAGTTCAGACGACTGCCGATACCATCAACGCCGACGACGTGCGGGCCATTGCGATCCGCAGGCAGGCGGGCCATTGGGCCACGCTCAACATCGCCGACAGCACGGACGCCCCCCGCCAGGCGCTCCACGCCGTCTACGATGCGCTCGTGGCGGCGGCAGACTTCTACGCCTTGCGGAATCAGCACAAGATCGGCTTCGACTACCCCGATGCCGCCACGATGTACCGGGCCTATGAGACGGAGCTTTACCGCTTCGACCAACTCCACCGGCACTTCTGCGAAGCCGCCGATACCGCCGAGGTCCAGGGCTGGAACGTGGTCAAGCCGCTGCGAGCCGACATCGAGGCCCACTACGTCAACTGGTATCTGACCAACTTGGCCCTGGCTTGGGGCAAGTTCATAGAGCCGCACGGCGGACTGCTCTCGAAGTGGCAGATCGACAAGGTTTCCAACCAGCACCGCTTCTACGACCGCAACGTGAAGCCGTGGCTGGAAGAAGGTGACAACCGGCGGGCGTTCGTCATCATCAGCGATGCTTTCCGTTACGAAGCGGCCCAGGAACTCGCCGCCGAACTGAACGGGAAGTACCGCTTCGAGGCTACGCTGTCGTCCCAGCTTGGCGTGCTGCCGTCCTACACGGCTCTCGGCATGGCCAGCCTGTTGCCGCACAAAACGCTGGCCTACAAGGGGACCGACGTGTTGGTGGATGGCAAGTCCAGCATCGCCAGCGAACGGGACGGCATCCTGCAAGCCGTGGGTGGGTTGGCGTGCAAGTGCGACGAGTTGATGTCGAAGAAGAAGGACGAAGGCCGGGAGTTCGTGAAGGATAAGCGGGTCGTCTACATCTACCACAACACGGTCGATGCGGTCGGCGATGACGGGAAGACGGAAGGGAAGACCTTCGAGGCGGTGCGACGTGCGATTGACGAACTGGCGGCTCTGGTTGGCTACATCGTCAACAACCTGAATGGCCATCACGTCGTCGTCACCGCCGACCACGGGTTCTTGTTCACCGAGATGGCTCGTGTTGAGACGGACAAGAGCAAACTGAAGGATAAGCCGGACACCACGATCCTGGCCAAGAAGCGTTACCTGCTCGGCCCCGACCTGCCCGACAGCGATGCGGCGTGGCACGGCAAGATGAGCGTCACTGCCGGGGTTGATGGCGGCATGGAGTTCTGGATTCCGAAGGGGGTCAACCTGTTCCACTTCGTCGGCGGCGCTCGCTTCGTTCACGGCGGGGCAATGCTGCAAGAGATCGTGGTCCCGGTCGTCACGGTGAAGCATGTTCGGGGCAAGTCGGCCCAGGACACGAAGACGAAGCCGGTGACGGTCCAGGTTCTCGGCAGCAACCACCGGATCACGACGGCCCAGCATCGGTTCCAACTGATCCAGATGGAGCCGGTGAGCGAGCGGGTCAAGCCGATCACGCTGCGAGTCGCCGTTTACGAAGGCGAGGAGCCGGTCACGGACATTCAAACGGTGAAGTTCGAGAGCAGTTCCGGCAACCTGGACGAGCGGAAGAAGTGGGTCAGCCTCGTCCTGAAAGAGCGGCAGTACAACAAGAAATCACCCTACCGGCTCGTGCTGCGGGATGTCGAAACCGGCATCGAACAGCAGAGCGTGGAAGTGATTATCGACAGGGCGTTCACCGATGACTTCTGAAACCAACACTCCCGACACCGGGCTTGATGATCTTCTCAACCGGCACTTCCCAGGCAAGGTTGTCCGCAAGGACTTGACCAAGCTCGTCAAGGAAGGTGCGAACGTGCCGGTCTACGTCCTCGAATACCTGTTGGGGAATTACTGCGCCTCGAACGACGAAGCTGTGATCGAAGAAGGCTTGCAGACCGTCAAGAAGGTGCTGGCTGAGAATTACGTCCGGCCCGATGAGGCCGAGAAGGTTAAGTCCACGATCCGGGAGCGGGGCAGCCTGAAGGTCATCGACAAGGTGACGGTGACGCTCAACGAAAAGCGGGACGTGTACGAGGCGCTGCTCGGCAACCTGGGCGTGAAGGGAGTCGAAGTCCCCAGCACTGTCGTCAAGAAGTTCGAGAAGCTGCTCGTCGGCGGCATCTGGTGCATCATCACGCTGGAGTATTTCTTTGAGGAGGACCAGAAGGGATCGCCGTTCCTGCTGCGGGACTTGAAGCCGATCCAGATGCCGAACATGGACCTGGAGGAGTTGTTCCAGGGGCGGCGAGCCTTCACCGAGCAGCAGTGGATCGACGCCTTGCTGCGTTCGACCGGCATGGAGCCGACGAACTTCGATGAGCGGGTGAAATGGCACTTGCTGGCCCGGATGATTCCGCTGGTCGAGAACAACTTCAACCTCGCCGAGCTTGGGCCACGAGGAACGGGCAAGAGCCACATCTACAAGGAGATCAGCCCGAACAGCATCCTGGTGTCAGGCGGGCAGACCACGGTTGCGAACCTGTTTTACAACATGGCCCGCCGTCAGGTCGGGCTGGTGGGCCTGTGGGACGTGGTGGCGTTCGATGAAGTGGCGGGCATCTCGTTCAAGGACAAGGACGGGGTGCAGATCATGAAGGACTATATGGCCAGCGGGTCGTTTGCCCGTGGCCGTGATTCCATCAACGCCTACGCCTCGATGGTGTTCGTCGGCAACATCAATCAACCCGTTGATACGCTCGTGAAGACGAGCCATCTCTTTGCCCCGTTCCCGGAGGCGATGATCGACTCGGCGTTTTTCGACCGCTTCCACGCCTACGTTCCCGGCTGGGAAATCCCGAAGATGCGGCCAGAGTTCTTCACGAACCAGTACGGTCTGATCGTGGACTATCTGGCCGAGTGGCTGCGGGAGATGCGGAAGCGGAATTTCGGCGATGCGATCAACAAGTATTTCAAGCTGGGCCGTGATCTGAACCAGCGGGACACGATTGCCGTCAAGCACACCGTCTCCGGCCTGCTGAAGCTGCTCTATCCGAACGAGGAATACGACAAGGAGGCAGTCCGCCGCTGCCTGGAGTACGCTCTTGAAGTCCGTCGTCGGGTAAAGGAGCAGTTGAAGAAGATCGGCGGCATGGAGTTCTTCGACGTTCACTTCTCCTACATCGACACCGAGACGATGGAGGAGAAGTTCATCAGCGTGCCGGAGCAAGGCGGCGGTTCGCTCATCCCGGACGGCCCGTTAAATCCGGGTGTCATGCACACGGTCGCCACGGGTGGGTCGGGATCGCACCTGGGCCTCTACCGGCTGGAAACGCAGGTGACAGCGGGCAACGGCACGCTGAAGACATCCGGCCTCGGTTCAAACTCGGCAGCGAAGGAAGCGATTAAGGTCGGGTTCGATTACTTCAAGGCGAACGCCCACCGAGTCAGCGCCTCGATCAAGCCAGGCGATCACGACTTCCACCTGCACGTTGTTGAATTACACAACACCGGGCCGACGACAGCCATGACGCTTTCGGCGTTCGTGGCGCTCTGCTCGGCGGTGTTCGGAAAACCCCTTCAGCAGCAGATGGTTGTCCTGGGCAGCATGAGCCTCGGCGGAAACATCATTCCAGTCGAGAACTTGGCCGAGTCGTTGCAGGTCGCTTTCGACGCTGGAGCGAAACGGCTCCTCCTTCCTATGGCCAGCGTGAAGGACATTCCGACGATCCCCGGCGAGTTGTTCGCCAAGTTCCAGACCGGGTTCTACGCTGACCCAGTGGACGCCGTGTTCAAGGCGCTGGGCGTGCAGTGAACCAGTTTTTTGATGCCTGACTTCCACCAAAGACCGTTTTTCATCCGAGTCCTCGTTCCTACGGGCGACCCGGATGGACTGCGCATCATGGGAAAGTCGAACTGGCCCGGCATTGGCGTCGTTTTCAACAGCACTGACTACACGGAAGCGATCAAGAAATGCAAGCACTACCTGACTAGTAGCACTATGGAACTGACCTTCGTTGGGAAAATCAGCAGCATTAACCAGGCTAACGAAAAGCCGAAGGCATTCGAGACATGGACCGCCACCAACATCGACCAGCAACAAGCGATGCTCATCGAGTTGGCCAACGAAGTATGGAAATCCTCGCTGATCGAGAATGTCCACGGGCATTGAAGCAATGATCCTTAAAGACGCGCAAGCGTCTACCCCAACACAAGTGGCGGCAGTCGGTTCAGCCCTTTTGTACTCTTGAAAGTTCCATCCGCAATGAAGCTCACATCCGTAACTGTTCGCAACTTCCGGTCATACATCAATGGCAACGGGGAGCAGCCTCACAAGTTGGTCCTGGGAAATGGTCTGAACGTTCTAGTCGGCCCCAACAACTGCGGTAAATCGAACCTACTGCGAGCGGTCGCACTTGCACTCCAAGATTCAGGCGGTGCTGATTTTAGCCCTGCCGATGATGTCCCAAGTCAAATGCCGAGAGCATACCCGGCCATCACGCTTAGCTTCTCATCGGACGGAAAAACCTCTGTTGAGAAGACGTTGCTGGCTTTACTCGACGAATATGAACGATCAGCAGGAGCCAAGAAAACCAATGCAGGACTCGGCGAGATCATCCTGCGAGTGACGTATCGAGGTCCAGACAGGGATGTGACCTTTGGCGTGAAGGGTAACGCCAGCAAGAAAGGTAAGCCGGAATTACACGAAAGGGCTATCGCTCAATTCAAGAAATCTATCCGCTTCGTTTACCTTCGGAGTGGAGAGGGCCTCAGCAATTTTCTCTCCGGCACATTTCGGGAGTTGCTTCACACCGTCCGACAGGAACATCTCTCTGACGAAGTAGCGCACGCAGAGAAGCGGAGAGATGAATTCATCAGAAAGCTGAAAGAAGACCTCCTCACACCTCTTGGAGAGCATATCAAGAATGAACTCAGCGAGGTTCTGCCGGAGATCGATTCAATTGCGGTCCATCCTTTCGTACCAACACTTGAGGACATTCTCTCCGGGGCGAAAATCACCGTTAAAGATTCCGCAGACACGGCCCTCTTGAACAAGGGTACGGGCGTACGAGGAGCATTGCTCGTCGGTCTGCTGACTTACTTGGCGAAACACAGCAGAAGGAGTCTGGTATTGGCCGTCGAGGAGCCAGAGTCATTTCTTCATCCACGAGCGCAGCAGGATTTGCGTGATGATCTGACGACGCTCTCAAAACAGTCGGATGTCTCGCTCCTCGTGACGACACATTCACCGTTCATGCTGAATCGGTCCAAATCGACGACCATTACCGCACTCTCCAAGTCGCCGGATGGCAGGACGGTTATTGGAGAGCAGATTTGTGGCGACCAGCCGCATTCGTCTGTCGTTACATCACTGTTCGGAGAAACAATCACACCCGCTTTGCTGGACCTTGTACAGCCGCCGAAAGAAGACGTCTTGGCCATTCTGTTCGTTGAAGGCTTCACGGACAAGGCGTACATCGAAGCCGCCATCCGTGTGGCAGGAAGGCTCGACCTTCTTGATGGCCTGGACATCCGATTCGATGAGGGAGCGCACAAGGCCGCCGTTCAAGCAATTCTTGTGCGGCAAATGCTTGCTTCGTTGCAGCCAATGAAGCCCATCGGGGTGCTATTCGATTCCGACGAGATGGGAAAATCTGCCAAGGACTTCTTGACCCAGAAATTTAATTGGAATGGTCGCCATATTTTTGTCTACAAGAAGTGGAAGCCAGACCAGTCGAACGTCCCGGTGGAGGCTGAGGATATGTTTGACGAGAGATTTCTCAAACGCTTCGTCGAAAGCCAGCCTCCGTGCGTGATTGCCGAAAAGATGCAGTACAAGAGCGGCACGTTCCACTATGGATTCACCCAAGATGGGAAGTCGGCTTTTCTGAAGTACCTCCATAGGGTTTGTAGAGAAGCCCCATCGACCCTCACCCGGTTCAGCATCTACGAGTGATTCAAAAACGACCGCGTAATCCCTGGTCACACTAATGAGCTTTCATTCCTTGTTCTTGACGACCTGCGTAACGACGATAATGGACGGATCAGGGATCAGAAGGGGGTATGATTGGGGAAAGCAGGGATGATCAGGAATCAACCCCATGGAAAGTTCCCAGAGGGTTTGCAGCCTGTCTTCGATGCGATTTCCAAGATGGTCGATGCCTTTTGCGGAACACCTCAATGAAGATGTTGCGTCTTCTTTTGCCAGCCGATGAACAAGCTAACTCGAAAGCGGTCGTCTCGACTGGTTCCTGGGAATCTGTTCAGACGGGCTTTGCATTGAGGAGCACGGTATGCCCAGGGGGCGAGAATTCCGGAGCGGGAGTGTCGGGAGCGAGTGGGGCGATGGTCGATGAATTGGTTTGTTTAGGCAGCAGAAAAGTCCCCGAAACTACGGCAGTTAGGGCCTCCTGTTAGTTCTCCGTTCGTTCCCATATGGCGACACGGGTTCTCTGATGGCTAAGTAATGCCCACTCCCGCGGAGCGGTCCGGCGGGGACCGGAGCGCCCCGCGGGGTAATGTTGTCCGCGTAGATCATGGGGTTGCGCTGCGGACGGCTTCAGTCGATCAATGCGCGGCTTCAGTGATCCCACCATACTCCCCCGCCAGCAGATTGAAGCTGACATCCGCATCTGTGGGGAGCTGGCGGAGCCAGCGGGTGAACTGGTGGGTGAGGAGACCGGCGGCGATGGTGGCGGCGTAGAGGGTGCTCTTCGCGGTACAGGGACCGGGTTGGGCCTCGGCCTGGGGGAAGAGGGTCGTGGCGTAGTGGCGACGGCCCGGTTCGTCAGTGGCGGTGAGGAGTCGCAGGACTTCGCCCCGCATGCGGCCATCGGCCCAGAAGCGCGTTTGTGCTCCGATGGCCCGCCAGATCGCCGCCCGGGCCGCGATGCTGTCGACCGCACAGAAGACCGCGTCCCCCGTCGGCAGCCCCGGCCGATAAAGGTCAGCGATCGTGGTGATCGCCAGCGTCGGTTCAATCTCCAGCAGCGCGTCGCGGAGAGCAGCGACCTTCAGGCGGCCGAGATCCTGCTGACGATAGCCCTGCGTGGTCACGTTCGTGGCATCAACGGCATCAAAGTCGATCAGTGTCAGCCGCGGCGCGCCGAGGGCGGCGAGTTGCAGCGCGAGGGGGCGGCCGATCGCGCCGACGCCGATCACCGTGAGGTCGAGTTCCGTCAGCCGCGACCGCGGCACCAGGTCGGCCTGCCGCACGAAGCGGTCAGTCGGTGGGGGCGTGGTTGTCATCGTCGAGGTCATCAGCTGGGTCATCGAAAGCGGGCTCCATGACATGGGGAAGGGGAGGGGGAATTAAGGAGAGTCTCTGCCGGCGGGTGATCGGGCGGTGTCGTCTTGCTGATTGAGCGGTGCCCGGCCAGTCGGCGAAGTCTTCCGCGAATGGGTCCGCGAACAGTTCAGCCTCGCTCACAGAGAATACGGGTTCGGACTGCACGCAGCGGTCGTACTCGGCGGCCCACGCGAGAACATCGCTGCCGCCGAACGGGGGCGTGAACTCGACACGAACCGGTATTCGTAAACTGCCGCCTGGACCGACGTGCCAGGCCAGCCGCGCGTACGTCGCCCCGCCGCGGGCGAGGATCAGCATCACGGCCCAGTCACAGCGGCCGAAGACCCGCGCGAAGGTCCGTTCGTCGGTCGCGCTCGGCAGCGGACAGTCTCCGGGATGCGTATGGATCCAGATCCGCCCGAACTCCGCCGGTTGGCGTCCCGCGGTGACCTGATCCTCGAAGTAATCAGCAACCGCGGCATCCTCGAACGCCACCGAGACCGCGGTCGTCCGCTGTGTCACGAGAACCATGTCCTCGATCCGCAGCAGGTCGTCTGCGGGGCTGATCCCGAAGCCGCCGATCTCAGTTTCACCCCGATCGCGCAGCCAGCAAAGTTTGGCCCACGCCGGGGGCGTGAAGCGCAGCATCGGCCGCGGCAAGATCGCGGAGTTCTCCCGAGTGCGGCGGGGCGGTGACCACTGCAGTGGTCTCTTCCGCTTCGACATGCAGAGGTTCCTCATCGTCCGGGGGCAGGGCACACGTCGGACAGCGGACGGGACCGTCGACGATGCAGTCGGGACACGCACGGGTCCCACAGGCGCGGCAGACGGCCAGACAGCCGCTGCAGCAGGGGTCATCGCATGCATCACAGCGGTTGTCGCAATCGCTGCAGCAGGCTTCTTCGCAGTGCGGGCAGTCGCTCAGCCGGGACGCGGCGACCCGATCCCCGCAGCGTGCACAACTCCGTCCCTCCCATTCGGAGAGGGTGACGTACGCACTGCGGGGGTTATAGGTCGCAAGGGTCCGCCGCGCGATCTCGAAGTAATCGCTCAGTCGGCCCGCCGCCAGAGCCTGCCGTAAAGCCCCCGCGGCGGCCCCTTCACAGAGTCGGTCGTCGAGGACATGCGGATGCGTGACATCGTCCCGATCGTCGGGATGCCGCGGCTCCAGGGCCCGGACTTCCAGGAAGTCCTCCTGCGGCAGCCGTTCCCAGTGCCCGATGAGGGCGAAGGGACCCAGCACGCGACCTTCCAGGACGATCGGCTCGGTCTGGACGGTGAGCGTGCTGGCTGCGAGATCGAGGGTCACGCTCGGAAACTCCTCCTCGAGCGCTGCGAGTTCAGCGACGAGGAACGGGACGGTCGGCGGGGCTTCCGTGCCGCTCGCTGCCAGATCATCGAGGACCGTCTGCAGATCAGTCTGCAGCCAGCGGAGGCGGGTGTGGAGCTGTTCGCGCAGGTGAGCCACGGCGCGGGCCCAGTCGTGAGCAACGGCGGTGTCGTAGTGCGTGAACCGCCGCCCGATGTCCCGCCAGGCGGCATGGGGAAGCGTCAGGCAGACCGCCGGGCGGACATTTGCCAGGGCGGCGGCGATCCGCAGCGCGGCCCGCCAGCGGTGGAGCGCGGAGATCGGCATGTCTGAGACTCCGATGAAGGGAAGAAGAAAAGCGACCGGGCCGCCGTCCGCAGACGACGACCCGATCAGCAGCGAGACCGCTACGCCGCGGCCCCTTCAATCTTGAGTGGCGTGACACTGACCCGATCCCCGGGTTGCAGGACCGTGTCGGCGGTCGTGGGCAGGCGGTTCACCCGGATGAGGTAATCTTCCGGTCGTCCGCGGGGGATCCGCTGCGTGAAGAGCTGGCCGACGGTCGTCCCGTCGGGGAGTTCCAGGGGAGCGGCGAAGCCACCCCCATCGTTGTTGATGAACAGAATCGACATCGAGGCTCCTGGAGAGGGTGGGGTTCAAGAGAAACGGTTGGATCCGCGGCGGCGCTGCCGACGGGGACGGGGCGGCGCGTGAGGACGCGCGGGGCGGATGTCGCCGTGCAAGAAGCGGAAGGCGAACAAGCCCCCCGCAATGAGCAGGCCGGTGGTGAGATCCCCGGCGACGAGGGCCAGAGTCCCCGCCACCAGCGCGATCCCAAGACCGTGGACCGCATTGAGCTTCGTCCGCGCTGACGGCTCTGTGCGCAGGCGGCGGCCCGAGCGGTCGCCGTTAGCGGTCTCCCGCCGCAGCGTCCCAATCGACGAA
Organism: Planctomycetaceae bacterium; assembly: GCA_044229335.1. Lineage (GTDB taxonomy): Bacteria > Planctomycetota > Planctomycetia > Planctomycetales > Planctomycetaceae > DSVQ01. Next base: position 65,947 of record JBGATC010000034.1, read on the forward strand.
CTGACCGGGGATGTCGTCCTCCGACGGCGTTTCGTCGGTGACGAGTGAGAAACCGCGGGCCGCGATGACCGCAAGGTCTTCGCCGGTGGCGCGGGCCACCGCGCGTTGCAGTTGAGCAGGCGTCATGAGACAGCAACCTTTCGAGTTCCGGGAGGAGCGAAACAGCCGCCGCGCCCCCGGGGACACGACGGCCAAGGGGAAACCACAGCGGATGTCAGCTGCTCAGCGGTGCGCCATCGGCAGACGGTGCGTAGTGAGCCAGGCGACTTCGGCGGCGAGGGCCGCACTGCGAGTCGGAAAGGGTCCGAGGAGCGGACCATCGAGGATCTGCGCGGTCCACTGGCCGTGCGCGTCGGGTTCGACCTGACTCGCGCGGGCGATCGACAGTCGGCCGAGCGCCGCGAGATCGAAGAGTTCGTGATAGAGCGTCGTCACCGTCCCGTCGGGCGTGATGACGAGCTCCATCATGGCGACTCCGGTCGGGGAGAACGGAGCAGCGTTCGTCGGGGACGGTCGACGAGCCATTGATCGAGCGTCGCCTGCACGGTCGCGAGTTGCCCCGCGACCTGCTGCCGGAGTGACGTATCGGTCCGCAGCGGTTGGGGCGTCACCCCCTGGATGATCCGGCGGGTCTGCGCGACGAGTGCGTCGAGCTCGGCGTTCGAGCAGATGTTGAGCCGCTGAAAGCGGTCGAAGAACTCGGTCAGCTTCTCGATTGCCGAATCACGGAAGACCTTGGGTGTTCCATCTGCCCGCCCTGCGAGCCGCTCGGTGAGATGCGTCACCAGCTGCGTCAGTTCTTCGAGGAAGGCTTGCTCGGCGAGACTCACGGCCGTCTCGAACCGCTCCCGCATGCGGCGGCATTCCTGCTCGTAGAGCGCGGGGTTCAGGCGGCGGAGATACTCGGGTGGTTCGACCGTCGGGAATTCCCACGTCACCCCGAAGGCGCCCGCCAGCGAGGCGGGATAATCGCGGGGATCATAGAGGGCTCCGAGCCGGACGCGGGCCGCCTCCCGCAGTGCGGCATACTCATCTTCGAGCCCCTCGACCGCCGCCGTCAGTTCGTCTCGGTAGATCTGCAGCTGCGCATCGAAGGCCGCGAGGTCATCCTGGCGGATCAGACGGAGGCCTGGTTCCGGGTAAGGGAGGGTGATCCCCCGCCAGTATGCCAGGACCCGTCCGCGGACAGCGGTCACCGCGCGGTAGGCATCATGCCGGGTATCGAGCAGCTTCTTGGCGGCGGACAGAAACTGGGCTTCCGCCGCGAACGAATCGGCCGCCTGTTCTTTCTGCGCTGCCGAGAGGGCCTTGCGGACACCGAACCAGGTGAACGAGACCTTGGTGGCGGCCATCGTGGTCTGCAGGCGCTCGGCGGCCGACGGTGCAGGCGGTGGCGCGGCCCGCGCGGGGCGCGTCCGCGGCGGTGGTTCATCGAGCATCGTGGGCATGGTGTCTCCTACAAGGGAAGGGAATCGGTCAAGACGGCGGCTCCAGCAAGGGAGTCACCACAGGAGTCGAGGGAAGCAGACGACGGGCGCCGGCCATCCACGGGAGGCAGGGAATCGCCGCGAAGCAGTCAGCGACGGTCGGGACGAAGCCGAGGTCTTCGAGGATGTGCTGTTGGGCGAGGTCGCGGACGCAGACCCGTTGGCCAGCGGCGTTGGTGAGAGCTGCGCCGAAGACCTGTTCGGCGAGCAGCATCCCAAAGCTGTTGTGCAGCAGCAGGCGATGACGGACATCGGGGAGGTGTCCCTTGGTGGCATCAAACCACGCATGCAGCGGGAGATAATCCGCCGGGGTTCCACCCCAGCGACGGGCCGACCGTTCGGCATGGACGAGGGGGGGACTCATGGGGGCGTCTCCGCTGCCAGGGTGAGCACGCCGACTGTATACGGGTCCGAAAACCCGGCGGCCCGGAGTTCGTCCCAGGTCACCGCGGCGACATCGTCCGGGGGACCGCCGTAATCGTCCCAATCGGGCTCGAAGTCGGCGGGGGTTGGGTAGTCGACAGTGAAGAACTGGTGATTCCGGCGCTCACAAGCGGCGTGGGCAGCCTCCGCGGTCGGATACCAGGCGGGTTCGGGAGAGGTGCCAACGGCGTAGGTCAGTTCGTCGTTGTACTCCCACTCGGTCCCGAGCAGGATCCAGACCTGCCGCGGTTCTGGCACAGGCTCTGCGGCATTTGTGATAGTCGCGGCGTGCGCGTCGGGCAATGCGAATGGAGGCGGCATGGGATCCTTTCGGTGAGTAAGAAGGGGGGCTCAGTTCGCACCAGCAGTGCCGGTGAGTTTCCGGCGGGGCGGCTTCTCGGCAACGGGCCGCTGATAGAGCCCCGGGTGATCAGCCGCGAGACAGCGGCCGCTGGCCCAGGCCCGCAGCGCGTCGATCGCTTCGGCGGCTGTGCGGGCGACCGGGACGACCTGCCGGGCCGCTTCCGTCAGCGACACGTCAAGCAACGCGGCGAGACGGCAGCAGCTCTTGATCTCCGCCCCGGTCCAGTCGACATCGGGCGGCGTCGGTTGACTGGCGGGGACATCGTAGGCCCGGCGATACAGCGTCCAGATCGCGGCTCGTTCGTTGGGACCGGGGAGATCGAGAAAGAAGACCCCATCCAGACGTTCGGCACGCGTGAATTCTGGTGGGAGACGGCGGATGTCGTTGGCGGTCCCGACAAAGAACACATCGCTCGTGTGTTCGGCGAGCCACGTCAGCAGCGTGCCGAACAGTCGTCGAGAGACGCCGGAGTCTCCCTCGCCACCCATCCCCGCGAGTCCCTTATCCAGTTCGTCAACGAACAGGATCGCGGGGGCCAGAGCGTCGACACAGGCCAGCGCACGGCGGACGTTGCGTTCGGTCTCGCCGACGAGTGAGCCGTAAAGACTGCCAAGATCGAGTGTGAGCACCGGCCGACCGACTTCCTGTCCCAGCGCACGACAGAACGCCGACTTCCCACACCCGGGGGGCGAGAGGAGCAATGCCCCCCGCGGACGCACGCTCCGCCCCGGCTGCAGCGCCCGCCGGCAGAAGACTTTCAACGCTGCGAGGCCGCCGAGTTGGGCGAAAGTCTCACCAGTCCGCGTCAGCGTCAGTAACGCCTGCCGTTTCAACGCCTGGGCTTTCAACTCCCAGACCGCTTCCGGCTGCAACGCATCATGGCGGATGAGTGAGAGCGCGAAGGCTCCTTCGGCTTCGCTCCGCGTTAGGCCCGCCGCGGCGTCGAGAACCGCCGCAGACTCGGTTGGCGTGAGCGTGAGCTCGGGGACGATTTCGTGGGCGATGCGGGCGAGTTGGTCACGCGTAGGCAGGGCGTGCGTCACGACGACGAACGACCGTTCGAGTTCCGGCGGCAGTGTGACCGTCGGGGCGAGGAGCACCACGAACGTGCGGGTCGTCTTGCCGAGTTGCAGCTGCTGCCAGAGGGCTTGCACAATCTCGGGACTGTTGAGAAAGCGATGGAAGTGGACCAGCGCGAGCAGCGTCGTCCCGTCGGGAGTAGCGAGACTCGGCAAGCTGCGGATCGCCGCGAGGGGATCGGTCGCGGTCGGCACGCTGCCGCTGCCGGACTGCAGACCGGTTTCGAGATCCCAGGTCGCGAGCGACCAGCCCTGCTGCTGGCAGAGCGTGGCGAGTTCGCGGAGGGCTTCGGCCGGTTCGAGGGTTTCAAGGTAGAGGCCGCTGAACGCGGCCCGGATGTAATCAACCAGTTGTGTCGACAGGGACATGCGGTCTCCTGAGTGAGGGGAGGATCAGCCACCGGGGCCGGTGGACTCGGTCAGCGGGGCCGTGACGGCTTCGGATTGGTGATAAGCGGCCGTCAGCTGTTCGTGCTGCACGAGGCCGAGCGCCGCTTCGAGCGCCCGGGACGCATCACGACAGGCAGGGCCGACATACCCGACGGTTTCGAGAGTGGTCGCTCCGTCGGGCGCAACGGTGACGACGATCTGCGGGGACATAGGAAGCTCCGGTGGGGGAATATGGGACGACGGGAGTGGCTTACTTCGGCCACTTCCAGCGCGGGAGTTGCAGCCGGCGGAAGAGGTCGACCTTGGGGAAAATGAGGCTCAAGAGCCAGAACGAGCGATCCCAGACCGCAAGCATCAACGCCAGGAACAGAAACAGCTGTGCCAACCCAAACATGGCAGACCTTTCGAATCGAGAACACACCGCCCCAGACGTCGGACACCGTGTCCGCCGACTGCACGAGGCAGCAAAGAAGAAACCCGGGGGGCCAGAACGCACCGAGAGGCCGCACGATCAGTGCGCGCGGGTTGTGTGCGCAGGCCCGTGGAGGGAGCCGATGACGCACTGAGCGAAGGCGCGATCGGCGCACGGAGCCGGGCAGACAGCAGCGTGGCTGTTGAGCGACCGACCACCGCAGCCGCGGTGACTCAACCGGCGTGAATCGCGATCCGGATCGAGCCGTCGGCGAGGGCGTGCTCCGTCACGACATGACCGGCTCGTCGGGCCTCAATCAATGTTTTCTCCGCTGCGTATCGCTGTTGAAAGCGCTGCAGCTCCACGGGATCGCCCCAGCGGCCGTTGAAGTTGTCGTAGTGCAGGCGGCCGGCAGCCGTGTCGCAGACCAGGGGATACCGCCAGCCCGGCAACTCCACCGCCAGCCCCGACACTTCCGCGCTGAAAAGCCGCACGGTGCGGTGCAGTGGTGGGGCCAACTGCAAGCGCTCACACGCCGCACTGACCGCCACCGGATCGCGGACCTGCGTTTCGATCGTCACCAGATGACTCATCGCGCACATCTCCTGTTTGCGACGCGTCCCCAACACCACCGCCAGCCCGATCGAAGACCCTCCCCCGACCAGCTGACGGCGTGGGGGACGCGATCAGAGTTTATGCCTGGAAATGAGTGTGGATTTAGGTCGTCAGTGGTGCTGAGCACTTGCGACAGGCGGTCGCTGCGCCACGAAAAGGTCCCACGGGCCGTGACTCACTCGCAGGGTGACAACGGCGACTGTCATGGTCGAGTTCGTCGATGATTCGCGGTCTGGCTGGGATTATTGCGTCGGGGCTTGATCGATGGTTGTGAACGGCAGGAGTTGCCAGGCGACGCCGTGGGTGGTGAGTTGCCGGTGGTGCGTGGTGGCGTGTTCCTGGGCGGCGCGGCGGACGTCGGGCCAGTCCCAGTCGTCGCCGATGAGGGGTGTCTGCGGGAAGAGTTCCTGAATCAGCGCGAGATCGGCGCGAACGGCCGCGTAACTGTGGTCGGCGTCCAAGTAGATGGCATCGGGAATGATGCCCGCGGCGGCGACGGTGCGTAAGCCTTCGAGCGTCGACTGCCGGATCGGCACGATGCGTTCGCGTTGCTCCCAACAGGCAGCGAGGAATTGCTCATAGAGTTGTGGCAACATGGCGACGACGTCCGCATCGTTCTGCATGTCGGCGCTGCCGCGCCAGTGGTCGATCGCCAGGACGGTCGCCTGAGGTGCGTGCTGCAGTAGGAATCGAGTTGATCGACCGAGGAACGAACCAAGTTCGACGATGATGCGCGCCGTGCGGGGGATCGTCTGTTCCAGCAGTTCCTGGGTGGAGGGGAAGAGCCAGTTCCGTTCGGGGGGTGGCGGCAATTCAGGTTTGATCGTCGGCCACGGAAACTGGTCTTTCAGCGTGACCATCCCGGCGGGCACGACAGTGGAGACGGGACGGGCGGCAGCAGGTCGTGGACGGGCGGGTTGCAGGTGGAACGTGAAATCACCGAAGCGTTCGACATCGCGGCCAGCGTCTTCCCAGCCATAGCGGTAGCTCCCGATGTGCCAGAGGCGAATCCGGGTATCGGCGAGGACCTGAAAACCAGCCCGCTGGGCACGTTCGCAGAAGGCGAAGTCTTCCGCCAGATACGAATGGCCGACTTCATCGGGCACGATGAGGGGTTGGAAATACGGGATCAGCGTCTCCCCAAAGACTTCGTTGCAGACCGGCAGTCGTTCGTGTTCGCGGATGCGGTCGAGGACTTCCCGGCGGACCAGTACGAAGCCGAATCCAGCCCGACTGAGTTCGATCAATTCGCC
>JBGATC010000035.1:0-69593 GCA_044229335.1 Planctomycetaceae bacterium
CATTGCAGCAAGGGGAGCCTCATCTCGGCAATCCTTACTTGGACTCAAGACAGTCGAGTTTAGCGGTGGTCGACGAACTCTAAAGCGATTGGCCTTGTGGCGATTTTGTGGCGCTACTCATCTCGAACCGAGTAACTTTTGTTGGCTTAAGTCGGTTGACCAACTTGGAAAACCCCCTAGAATCAAGCCAGTATCGCTAGAAATGGGGAGCACGTCGTCAGCCCGGCAGAGAATCCCTCCCTCTCCGCTTGATGGATCACGCCTCGACGCAAGAGCTGTCTTAACAGTGATTTGCGGCGAGGCGATGTCGTTTTCTCGCCATGCTTGAGGCACGTAGCGGGACAACTCCGCTCCATCTGCTGCCGGAGGGAGCTGTTGCTCTGCTCGTGCGGTTTCCGAGTCATTCATCTCGCTTGCTGGACCATGGTGGACTCCGAGGAGTCCATTGTTCGCCGCTGCGGAGTCTTTGCCACGGATGGCACACTCTGAAAGCAGGGATGTGCGATCTCCGATACGATTGGCCTCCCCCCAGGCAGCTTGTGATGGACGATGCTCAATCGCGTCGGAGAACGTGAAATGCGTGATCCGCTTCGCGCAGCAGCATTTCCTGATCGACTGGCACGTCACGAAACTCCTGGACCTTCCCGCCTGGCCAGCGGACGATGATGCGGGGAACCTCGTTCCGAGTCCCCAGGCCGATGATCAGACGCCGCTCGTTCGAAGCCTGAAAACCGTCTCCTGCCGTCAACTGATGAACCAGCGATCGTTCCCCGCCTGGGACTTCGACAATCGCGCCAATCGCATCGCGACTCGAGTCACAACCGCGGAGCTGCAGATTCAGGCAGTGGTGTCCGCTCTCGGTTTCATTGAGCAGCAGCACGGCCGGCTCGTGGAGATGCGAGATCACAAGGTCCTCGCGCCCATCCCGGTTCCAGTCGAGACGGGCTAAGCCGCGTCCGAGATGCAGACGCTGAAAGAACTCACCCAGTACGGTCGCGCTCACTTCACCGAATTTCCCGGTGCCGTCATTGCGGAACATCTGCGTCGGCATCTCGTAAGGGGTGCCTGTGTCGGACAAATCATCGATGTGTCCATTCGTGACGATCAGGTCGAGGTCGCCGTCGAGGTCGAAGTCGAGAAATTGGGTGCCGAACCCCAGTTGTTTTAAACTGGGAGCGTCCAGCTGACTTTGTACGGTCGTGTCCACAAAGGTACGATCCGGCTGTTGCTGGTACAGTGTGTTAGTTTCGTTGTGAAAATTGGTCACGAAGAGGTCGAGCAGTCCGTCTCCGTTGGCATCGCCTGCAGCCACACCCATGCAGGCTTCGGGTAGCCCCTGCGCATTCAATGCCAGTCCGTACAACAGCGCCTGCTCGTGGAAACGGGGCCGACCCGGTGACGATTCGGGAGCATGCCGAAACAGGAAATTGGGGACGGCATCGTTGGCGATGAACAGATCGAGTCCCGGTCCGTGATGCCGTTGCATCGCCACAATCCCAAGGCCCTTCCCGTCGGGCACCACGATCCCCGCGGACTCGGTGATCTCTTCGAAGGATCCAGTCCCCTGATTCAGATAGAGTCGATCCTGTGCCCCAGCGAACTGCCGTGGCGAGCAGCTGCGCAGGGTCCCGTCTTTTTCCGGGCAGACGCGACTGAAGAGGTCCGCTCCGGTGAGATAGTTGACGACGTAGAGATCGGGGAGGCTGTCACCGTCGACATCGGCCAGCAGGCAGCTTGTCGACCAGTCGCTCCCGCCGGTGCGGGTGTGCTCCGTCACCCCTTCAAAGGTTCCGTCGCCGTGGTTCATCAGGAAGCGATTAACGCCGATGTTGGCCACGTAGAGGTCGGAGAAGCCGTCATTGTTGAAGTCCCCGACCGTCACCCCGGCGCTGAAGCTGGTCTCGGTGACACCGGCCGACGTGGTGACATCGACCGGTCCGCGCGATCCCAGATTGCGGCAGAGTTGATCGGAAGGCTCGGACGGGGAGTCGCCGGCTGTGAAGTGAGCTCCCTGCGTGAAATACAGGTCCGGCCAGCCATCGAGGTCGTAATCGAGGACGGCGACACCGCCCCCGTTGAACTCGTACATGCGGCGCGTTTGCCGGTCCCGCGGAGCCCCGTTGAAGTACGTGAACTGCGGAGCCGAAGGCCCTGTGAGGGGTGTCAATCGAAACGGCGTTTCCGCAGCGGAACGGGTTGTTTCCGGGCGTGGTTGTTGGGAACTGGACCACTCCGGCAACGGGTAGGATCCCAAGTCGAGCGTGAGCGCAGGGTTGGCTGACGCGATGGTTCGCTCGAGTGGCAGGTCTGGCAACCGGCTCTGTAGTCGCTGGGCGAGAGTTTGTGCCCAAGCGGTGTGTGGCTGATGGTCCAGCATCAACTGCGACCAGCCATAGGCCTCCCAGATCAGACCGAGCTTCTCGGCCAACTCCGCTGCCTGACGAACAGCGGCCATGTCGGTTCCCGACCAACCGGCACTGACGGCAGTGAAGTAACGCTCCAGCAGTCGTGAGCGCTCCAGGAAGGTGTCCGCCGATGCAGCGTCTCCAGAGGTGCGCAGCAGTTGTGAGAGCTGGTACGTGGCCTGTTGCCGAGTCGGATCGAGCTTGAGGGCCTCCCAGTAACAACGAATGGCGGTCGGTGTCTGTTCATGCTGCTGCGCGATCGTGCCGAGCAAGATCCAGTAGGCGGGGTGCTGCTTGATCGCTGCGGGGAGCGCGGCGTCCCACTGTGCCAGGCTCTCCGGGGATGCCGATTGATGTCGCAATTGACCCAGCAGCAGGTGGGCTTCAAGCATCTCCGGATCTTGTCGGATGACCTGGTTGATGAGTTCCCGGGCCTGAGCGTCCTGCTGCTGATCGATTGCCTGGCGTGCTAGACCCAGCAGCACAAGGGGATCGTCGGGCGAGGCGGTCAGGAATTCGCTCAGGGCATCAGCGTTTTGCAGGAGTGAATCGCTGGTGCAGAGGAGATAGAGCGTGATCGGTTCGATCTGACGCGCTTTGATCAGGCTCAATCGACAAGGAATGGCCTCCCAGTTGCATCCCGCCAGACCCAGCAGATAAGAGAGGCGATGATTCGCGACCACATTGAGAGGGTCGTGACTGAGCCAGTGCTGATAGTGCGCTGCCGCGAGTGCAGGTTGCTTCAGCAGGAGGTCGCCAGCGAGTGTCTGCGCCGGGGCAAACTGCAGCGAAGCCGGTGGGATCTGTTGCAGCCAGCGCAAGGCTGCAGATGCATCACCCAGACTCGCAGCAGCCTGTCCGGCAATCAGCAAGGCGGGGCTGTGATGCGGGTCAATCCTGAGAGCCGCTTCAGCCGCCGCTTGGGCCTGAGCGTTCCGCTGCGCGGCCAAGTCTTCCCGAGCCTGATTTATCAGGGCTGTCAGGGACGCTGGTCGATTCAGCGACCACACCGCAGCGGCAAGCAGGATGGAAGCGACCGTCAAAATCGCGATCGAACGTAACCAGATCGTGCGCATCGAGGACGTTCATTGCGGTCGCCAGCACTGGAGATCGCGCTGGAAGGGACTCGTCGAGGATCACTCGGTCAGGTCGAACGGAAAGCTGTTGGACCCTTGAACGACCTTCACTGTCAGACCCGATGTCGACTCGCTTTGGTATTTCTTGGGAAGATTGAGCTGGGCAGCTTGATCCTTTTGGGGGTCCTCGGAAGGAGGCTGGTCACCTAACCCGGCCGCTGTGATCGAGACCGCATAGTCACCGACCGGGAGCCGGCCCTCCAGCTGATAGGTCCCATCAGGCTTCAGGTCTGCCGAAGCTCCCGCGCCTTTACCCAGGAAGTTGACCCGACCGGCCGCGACCGGTGCCCCTTTCAAGGAGACTTTGCCGCTCACGCTCCCCGAAGGCGTCTGGTCACTGCCTCCCGAGCAACCTGCAATTGTCAGCCAGACAGCAGCGAGCGCCATCTGGAGGAACGTGTGACATCCGGTTTTTGCCGTCAGGAAATGACTCATGAGTGAACTCAGCCGATCAGCGTGGAATCGAGGAGACTTGGCTAAGAAGACATCACGCGCGAAGTTCAAGGCGAATCGTCCTTGAGCTTCGCGCGTGTGACCGGTCTTCAACACGATTAGAATTCGCCGAGAACGACTCCGTCTTTTGCACCTGCAAGGGCAAGGAAGGTATCGATCGCGAGGTTGTTCGAGAGGAAGCGGACGGCACCGTCCGACATCAGCACGTGCACGCCGCCCGTATGTTCTGACGTCATTGCACCATTCGCGTTGTAGGTCTGGTCACCACCGACAGGCAGTGTGCGTGGATTCGGGTTGTACCGGACGGTTCGCACGCCGGTTCCCCAGCTGGAGAGGCCGAGGTGACCGGCCCAGCCACCGTAGTAATTGCTCCGCACATCCTTACCCCCGATCAGCCCTGATTCTTCGCCAATCATCATCGTGTTGGAAGTCCCATCGACACAGTCTCTGAGCTCGGCTGAAGTCCCGATCCGCATCAGTCCGTTGTTGCAGGCGTAACCGTTGTAGGTGACCGCCCCGCAATCGATATTGAACGGGGAGACACCGGAGTAGGATCCGCTGATTCCCACGTAATCCATCGTCATGGCGGTTTCAGTTCCCAACGCGGCATTGGGCGATGTTGTCCCGTTGTTGCTCACGGGACTGGTTCCCGTGTAGAACGCACTGGTCACGGCCGACGGGCACTTGTAGACAGTGACCAGTTTGTTGTTCAGGATGGCATTGACGGTGTTAAACCCGGAGTCCGTGTTGCCGTTCCCGGCCGCATACCCGTTCTTGGAGGTCGGCGTCTGCGTCATCGCATTGTAGAGCGGAGCCTGATCCATGTACGGGAGAATGGAAGCCCGCCAGTTCGCACGGAAGTACGAGACTTGCGATCCGATGGGCAGCTTGTTGTACACGTCGTGATAGTTGTGGACCGCGAGGCCCATCTGCTTCAGATTGTTTTTGCATTGTGTCCGCCGGGCCGCTTCACGGGCCTGTTGAACTGCAGGGAGCAGCAACGCGATCAGGATGGCGATGATGGCGATCACCACGAGTAACTCGATGAGCGTAAAGCCAAACCGACTGGACCGACGAGCAGGCATACGGACACTCCACGTAGAATTTGGATCAGACAACACTACGCCCTGCTGGGCGCGATCATTCAACTTCGACTTGGGAATGAAGCCGGAGAGCATCGAAGCAGGGAGCATTTCTGATGCCATTTTTTCGTTTCGTGATGAAGGCGACAGAAATCACGAAGGGATCTGAGGTCACCGTTTGTGGTGCGTTGATCTCTCGCACCTCACGCAGGATGCCTGCTGACGTGAGATTGATGCGACACCCGGCTGGTGGTGGATTGGGTGCCACTTGGCAGATCGCGCCTGGTGATCCTTGAGCTGATGGAAAAGCGGGAGCCTCTGCCTAAAGAAGCGGCAGTGATGTTTCTCCGCTGATGAAGACCTCTCCCGAATGGATTTGTCGGTTCAAGTTTCGCAAAGGATCGGGACCTTCGTGCGGGGCGCTCGGCTTTGACGCCCCGTCGCTGTCGCTGGAAAATCCCGTGAAGAGCGCGGAAGGGGATTCACGCAAGGCCCGCTTCACCTGACGCATACGCTGGGCCTAAAACAAATGCCAGGAGCGGGTTCTTTCCAGACAGTCTGTAAGATCCGGGAACTCCCGTCGCTCCTTTGTCGTCTGCACGGTATCGTCTCAGACAGACCATTCAGGGAGTCTTACGGATGCTCTTCCCACTGCGTCAGTTACCGCGAATTCTTGGTGTCCTGGGGCTGGTTCTGGCCACGACGGTCCCTGCCTGGGCCCTGATCACCGGGGGCACCGGAAACACGCCCGTCCCCGATCCCGGCTGGCCCGCCGGCGCGTTAACGATCTTTAACACCACCAGCCGTGTCGCCTTCTGGGAGGGCCCTCCGTTCGGCGGCGGACAATCACACGCCGAGTGCCGCGGTGACGCCGCAGCGTTTCAGATCGTGCTTGATCAGTTCGCCAAGTTACCGATCGACCGCCGAGAGCTGACCATCGAAGAGGGCGTCGGCCGGAGTTTCTGGCTCAATCCCAATCGGGATCCCGCCAAGAAAGAGGCTGCAGAAATTGACTGGATCTTCATGGTCTGGCAGCCAGCCAGTTTGAAGCAACTGCAGGGATTCCCTCCCGACTTACGTGATGCCGGCCTGCTCAACAGTCCGCTGGCGGCGTTGAAAGTCTATGTCGGCGGACGGATCGACTGGAAAGCGATCGAAGTCCCCGAAGGGGTCACGGTCATCGACAATCGTCCGACAGCACGCGGATACACGAAAGACGATGGAACCGTCATTGAGGGAACGCTGAAGCAGATCGACGGCGGCCAACCGCTCGCCGGGCGTGTACAACTCGTCCGCCTCGATGCTCCGCCGAACACCGAAGTCCCGCCCATCGAGGTTGTCGTGGGCGCTGACGGAAAATGGAAATTTACCAAAGTCCCCACGGGTCCCCTGCAAGTTCAGGCGCACGCTGAGGGGTATGTCTCACGCAAGATCGGATTCGTCACTGGAGACGAGCAGCCCCGGTGGTACGAGTATCATGGGGCGCTCGCCGTCACGGCCATGGTGACCGGGAAGGTGGTCGATGCCGCAGGGAATCCGCTCGCCGGGGTCAACATCCAGTGCTACGACCTCGTGGCGGGAGATGACCGGCGCTACGACACCCCCAATGCCACGAAGGTGCAGACCGACGCCGAGGGGCGCTTCCGCTTCGAGAATCTGCCGAAAGGACGCACGACGCTGCAACCGACCAAGCCGGGATACGTCCGTCCGGGATTGGGACAGCCGATTGATCTCCCGCAGGAGAACGTCGTCCTGACGATGCAGCCCGCTGCCGCTTTGACGGTTACCGTGGACTTCTCGAAACGCAAACGACCCGAGCAGTACCTCGTGGAAATCGAGCCGGAAGGGGGAAGCAAAGTCGGCTCATGGGGCGGCTCAGCGCAGGTCGATGCCGATGGCGTCGTGAAGTTCACACAGATTCCGCCAGGAAAGTACGTTGTTTCTGGCAAACCCAACCCCACCCGTGAAGGGGAGCAAACCGCCCCTGTGCTGCTCACTCTCCCCGCCGGGAAAACGACCGAACACACGATCGTGCCGAAGTGAAGCAGGCTGGCGGACGTCAGGCATTCTGACCGCACGACTCTTGATCACCGTCGCAACGTCTCTGGCTGCACCCCATGCAGATCGTTGCACAGTTGCACTGTGAGGCGTGTTCGCCGATCGGGACCGACCGCCGTGGTGGAATTGCCCTCGGTCGATGTTCCGTTAGAATCGGCGTCTCTGAGACGACTGGCCGTCTCGGGTGACTGCAGTTCCTGATATCAGCGGATCGATCATGACGGGCTACACAGTACATACCGGGTCGAATGACAAGTTCTCCTCGGGCTGGGACCGCGCCTTCAGCGGCACTGCGGCGAAGAAAGCCAAAGCCGAGAAAGCCCCCGCCGCCAAGAAGGCCGACAGCAAGAAACCCAAAGCCAAAAAGAAGTCCAATTAATCCCTCCCCGGAAGCCCAGCCATTCCGATGGCTGGGTCTCTTAGTTCGATCACTCAGACCGGGCTTCCACAGGACAACACGCGCGGATGGCAACTCCGACCCGAAGATCAATCCTGGAACGGCTGCGGGCACAGGTCGCCGCCGGAGTGCCGATCGTCGGAGGCGGAGCCGGAACCGGGATCTCCGCGAAGATGGAAGAGGCGGGCGGGATCGATCTGCTTGTCCTCTACAACAGCGGCCGCTTCCGGATGGCGGGCCGCGGTTCACTCGCCGGGATGATGCCCTACGGTGATGCGAACGCGATCGTGATGGAGATGGCTCGCGAAGTGCTCCCGGTCGTCAAGCAGACTCCCGTGCTCGCGGGAGTTTGCGGGACCGATCCCTTCCGGTTGATGCCCGTCTTCCTCAAAGAAGTGCAGGCCGCCGGGTTTGCCGGGGTGCAGAACTTTCCGACCGTGGGCCTCATCGACGGGACGTTTCGGCAGGGTCTCGAAGAGACCGGCATGGGCTATGGCTGCGAAGTCGATCTGATTCGCCTGGCTCGACAGATGGACCTGCTGACCACGCCCTACTGTTTCAACCCGGATGAAGCCGCAGCGATGGCCGCCGCGGGGGCCGACCTGCTCATCCCGCATATGGGGCTGACGACCGCCGGAACGATCGGTGCGCAGACCGCCCTCTCACTCGATGATGCGGTCGCACGCTGTCAGGCGATGCACGACACTGCCAAACGCGTGAATCCCGAGATTCTCGTCCTCTGTCACGGCGGTCCGATCGCCAACCCGGACGATGCCCAGTACGTGCTCGACCGGACGGAAGGGATCGTCGGCTTCTACGGTGCCAGCTCGATGGAACGCCTCCCGGTCGAACCGGCCATCCGCCAGCAAACGGAAGCGTTCAAGCGGTTGAAGTTCAGGGAGTAGCGAATCGGGAGTAGCGAAAAGCCAATCGAACGCCATGAGGACCGAGCCAATTCCCGATTCACCAGTCCCTTCTCGCTTGTCCCACTCACGGCAGCCGCAGTGTGTTCGCGGGAATCACCTCGATGAAGTTGGCCGTCGGGAAGTAGAAGAAGGTGCCGGTGTTGGTCGTCAATGTGTCTTCGACCTGGAAGACCGAGATGAAGTTCTCGGTGAGGGCATAGTTCAGACTGCTGGTATTCGACTGAATCCGCGCCCGTAATCCCGAGACATCGCTCGAATTGAGATCCAGGCCGAATGACCCGTTATTTGCTGAGTCCATGAAGAACCGCCGGTCGCTTTCCAGCCGGTTGTTGATGAACCCGATGTCCATGCGACTGTTGTTGAACGTATTGACCGTGATTTGCTGGTAGTACGGATCTTCGGTCGGGCTGAGGGCGGTGTCGCGGGCGAAGTAGTCCTGAATGTCATTGTTTTCCACTCGGCCGTTGAGTGCAGCCGAGTCATGCGTTTCGATCTGCACCAGTGGAAGCGCCCGCGTGTCGATCGGGCCGAGGTTGACTCGGACCAGGTTCTTCTCCATGACCAGCGTATTCACCGACTGGCCACGGGTGACAACATCGATGCCGATCCCGTCGTTCTGCAGAACCGTGTTCTCGGAAACCGTGATGCGATTCGTGCTGGCCGAGACCGCCGTGTCGATCGACAACCCATGGCCGGCGTTATTGTTCGCGAAGTTCTCGGTGAGGGTGAGCACACCCTGAGCACCGGTCAGGTCGACGCCGTCACCGCCGGCGAAGCGGATATCGTTGCGGTCCACCGTCACATCGGTCACGTTCACACCGTGGATGCCATCGCCGCCAGCGTTGAGGATCCGGAAGCCGGAGACGACCGTTTGATTCGCGACCGTCACCGCATCGCCCGGAGCGTTCTGTAGGATCGGGACGCTCTGGACATCCTTCGGTTGGGTGATCGTCGGCAGGATGAACGGGCCGTATCCCGACTGGATCGTATGCGCGATCCCTTCACCCAGCAGTTGCTGCTGATCCTGCAGGACGATCCCTTCGCCCGTGAAGGTGCTGTTCGCGCGGGCATAGATGATCGATCCGGGCACACCCACACCCTGGGCCTGCGTCAGCGTCTGGACCGGGGCGAGGAAAGATCCGTCGCCGCCCGGAGCGGCTGCACTGTCAACATGCACCATGTCGATTCGCAGGCCGTTCGACCAGATCGCCGGGACCGGCGTCTTCAACGGCGATCGCTCGATCGTGATATTCTGGTTCCGCCAGACATCTTCGCCCAGGCGGTCCGCGACAGCGCCGTACATTGACGCCGTCGGCGGGGTGTAACCCGGCAGCCACAGCGAGATGCCGAAGACCACGTTCGTACCGAAGGTCTTATCGTTGGTGATGCCGCCGTGCAGATGGACATTCTGGTTCAGTCGCGCTTCCAGCCGCCCTTGCACACCGACGAAGCTGTCGCTTTGCGAACCACGGAAGTGATAGAGGCCGACATAGGCGCGGACGATATCGAGCGAAGCGGGCAGGGGACCGCCGATTTCGGTATCGAAGCCGGCCAGGGCCTTGTTCGCGAGATAGTTCACCAGGACATCCCGTCCTGAGAAGGCCGCGGAGGTGATGTAGGTATTCTTCGCCCGGCGAAGATCGGTGCCGAAGGGGAAGTACGCGTTCAAACGCCAGTCGATCCGCTCGCCGAGCGTCTCCACCCCGAAACCCATCTGGTGATAGGGCTGACCTTCCTGCTGGCGATGCGTGTAGAACGTATTCACGCCGAAGATGCGGTCCCAGTCATCGCGATACTGACGGGCGAGGAGACCGAGGTTCGACCCGAAGTCGCCCCCGTTGTCGAGCAGCACATTGCCCTGGAACCCGGTGAGCCAGTGCTCATCATCCTGGTAGAGCGGGACGAACGCGTCGAGACTGGTGTATCCAGCGTTGTAACCGTAGCCCTGTGAACGATGTTGAATGCCAAATCGCGGGTAGAAGTGGGCAAAGCCCCAATAACTGTCGTCGCTGCTGAGGTCCTGATCAGAATACGCGGGGACAACGGAAGTCAGGCCTTCCGGAGCCGGTGGCGGAGACTCGTAGGGTCCCTGCATCAAGACGGCGTAAACAAGCGCAACGGACAGCGACACGCCGATTCCCCCCGGAATTGGACCGGCGCGCGAGAGCACAAACCGCTCTCGGTCATCCGGCTGTCAAAAGGTATCGGCTGTAACGGTTCTACGACTTTTGCCGAACTTACCAACTCTTCCGAGCAGGTATGTATTCATCTGAACACAATCACCCTGCGCACGCTTGCGTCTTCGCGGCCTTCTCCACTACTCGTCATACCCCAGATTCGGTGCGAGCCACCGCTCGACTTCGCTAACCGGAACCGACTTCCGTCGCACGTAGTCTTCCACCTGATCCCGCGTCAGTTTATCGACCGCGAAGTACCGGCACTGTGGATGAGCGAAGTACAACCCGCTCACCGACGCGGCTGGGTGCATCGCATAGCCTTCGGTCAGCCTGATCCCCGTCTTGGCCTCGACCTGCAACAGATCGAAGAGCCGACGCTTCTCGGTGTGATCGGGGCAGGCGGGGTAGCCGTAAGCCGGGCGGATGCCGCGGTACTTCTCGTCGATGAGCTCGTCGTTCGACAGCCCTTCAGTCTGCCCGTAACCCCAGTCATCGCGGGCCTGCTTGTGCAGCCGCTCGGCGAAGGCTTCCGCGAGGCGATCCGCGAGCGCCTTCGTCATGATCGACAGGTAGTCGTCATGCAGTTCATGCTCGAATTTCGCCGCGAGTTCGTCGCAGCCGATGCCCGTGGTCACCGCGAACGCCCCCAGCGAGTCGCGGCGACCGCATGCCTGCGGGGCGATGTAATCGGCGAGACTGCGGAAATCTTTCTGCCCCTCGCGTTCCCACTGCTGACGTAACATCGGGAATGACGCCCACGGAATGCCTTCCGTGGGCCTCTTGGGATTGTACACCACGATGTCATCACCGACCGAGTTCGCAGGCCAGAAGCCATAGACGCCCCGCGCGGTCAGCAACTTCTCACGGACGATCCGGTCGAGCAGTTTCCGCGCGTCGTCATACAGCTTGCGGGCTTCGGTCCCGACGGTCGCATCCTCGAAGATCTTCGGGAACTTCCCACGCAACTCCCATGTCGCGAAGAACGGCGACCAGTCGATGTACGGGACGAGCTCTTCCAGCGGGTAATCGTTGAGCGTCCTTGTTCCGTAAAACGCCGGTTGTGGAATGTCGACGGTGGCCCAGTCGGTCGCGAACCGCCGTGCGTAAGCTTCTGCGTAAGGCACGAGCTTCCGCGTCGACTGCATCCCGGCGAACGTCGACCGGTCACGCTCCTGAGTCGCTGCGTTCTTCGCGACGAACGCGGCCTTCCGTTCGGGATCGAGCAGGGCTTCCACTGCGGGGACCGACAACGAAGCATCGACGACATGCACGATCGGCTGCTCGTAATGCGGCGCGATCTTCACCGCCGTATGCCGCGGGCTGGTCGTTGCCCCGCCGATCAACAGTGGCGTGGTGAAGCCCTGCCGCTGCATCTCCTTGGCGACGAAGACCATCTCATCGAGCGACGGCGTGATCAACCCCGAGAGGCCGATGATCGAGCAGCCCTCCCGTTTCGCGGTCTCCAGAATTTTGTCGCACGAGACCATCACGCCGAGGTCGAGCACCTCGAAGTTATTGCACCGCAGCACCACGGCGACAATGTTTTTGCCGATGTCGTGGACGTCCCCCTTCACGGTAGCGATGAGGATCTTGCCGCGGGACGTGGGAGCAGGGGCGACCCCCGGCGACTCGCCGGGGGCTAATTGTTTTTCGGCTTCCATGAAGGGTTGGAGGTACGCGACGGCCTTTTTCATCACGCGGGCCGATTTGACGACCTGCGGGAGGAACATCTTCCCTTCGCCGAAGAGGCGGCCGACGACGTTCATCCCGTCCATCAGCGGCCCCTGGATCACGTTCAACGGCCGCCCATACTTGATTCGGGCTTCTTCCGTGTCTTCGTCGATGAAGTCGGTGATCCCTTTGAGCAGCGCGTGCTGCAGCCGCTGTTCGACGCCTTCGAGTCGCCAGGCTTGCACCGCAGCGGTGTCTGCAGTTTTTCCGGTCCCTTTCGCCTTCAGTTCATCCGAATACGTGACGAGTCGCTCGGTCGCATCGGGCCGCCGGTTGAGGAGGACATCTTCGACGTAGGTCAGCAGTTCCTTGTCGATTTCGTCGTAGACCGCGAGCTGACCCGCGTTGACGATCCCCATGTCGAGACCGGCGTTGATCGCGTGATAGAGGAACGCGGCGTTCATCGCTTCGCGGACGACTTCATTCCCGCGGAACGAGAACGAGACGTTGCTCACGCCGCCGGAAGTCTTCGCGTACGGGCACGCCGCCTTGATCTCCCGGACCGCTTCGATGAACTCGACGGCGTAGTTCGCGTGCTCTTCCATCCCCGTGCCGACGGTGAGGATGTTGGCGTCGAAGATGATGTCTTCCGGGGGATAGCCGACTTTCTGCGTGAGCAGATCGTACGCCCGCTTGCAGATCCGGACCTTGTTGGCCCGATCGACCGCCTGGCCATCTTCATCGAAGGCCATCACAACGACGGCCGCTCCATAGCGGCGGATTGTCCGCGCCTGTTCGAGGAACTTTTCCTCGCCCTCTTTCAGGCTGATCGAGTTGACGACTCCCTTCCCGGAGAGGCATTTCAGCCCCGCTTCGATGACCGAGAACTTGGAGCTGTCGACCATCACGGGGACTTTGGCGACGTCGGGATCGTCGGCGATGAGATTCAGGAAATGGACCATCTCCCGCTC
Source organism: Planctomycetaceae bacterium (assembly GCA_044229335.1). GTDB lineage: Bacteria > Planctomycetota > Planctomycetia > Planctomycetales > Planctomycetaceae > DSVQ01. The sequence continues at coordinate 13,277 of JBGATC010000035.1, forward strand.
GCTGTCGAGCAGACCTTCGTCCATGTTCACATCGATCATGTTCGCGCCGTTCTCGACCTGCTGACGGGCGATCAACAACGCTTCGTCGTACTGCTTCTCCTTGATGAGCCGAGCGAACTTCTTCGACCCGGTGACGTTGGTGCGCTCACCGATGACAAGGAAGGGCGGAGGGCTAATGGCTGAGGGTTGAGGGCTAAGGGACGGAGAAGAGCCTGAGGAATTATCCTCACTCTGTCCCTGAGCCCTTAGCCCTAAGCCATCTGCCCGTATTGTCAGCGCCTGCGACCCGCTGTACGTCGACCAGTGGGGGACATCGGGAATCTTCCGCGGGGCGATCCCATCGACCGCCTGTGAGACCGCGCGGATGAAGTCGGGCGTGGTGCCGCAGCAGCCGCCGACGATGTTGACCCAGCCGTTCTGTGCGAACTCGCGGATGATCGCTGCGAACTCGGTCGGCGTCGAGTCGAAGCCCCCCATTCCGTCGGGCATCCCGGCGTTCGGATAGCAGCTGACATAACGGTTCGCCGAATTCGCAAGTTGCTCGACGTACGGCCGCATCTGCTTGGGGCCGAGGGCGCAGTTCAGCCCGACGCTGGTCATCGGGGCGTGCGAGACCGCTGCCCAGAAAGCTTCAAGCGTCTGCCCGGTCAGCGTCACACCACCGGTAAAGATCGTCCCCGAGACCATCACCGGGACACGACGGCCCCCCTGTTGAAAGACCTGCTCGATCGCGTAGAGGCACGCCTTCATGTTGAGCGTATCGAACGACGTTTCCGGCAAGAGGATGTCGACCCCGCCATCGAGCAGGCCACGGACCTGTTCCGCATACGATGCGACCATCTGCTCGAACGTCACGGGGCGATAGCCGGGCTTGTCGGCATTGAACGAGAGCTGCACCTTGGTCGGGCCGATGCTCCCAGCCACAAACCGCGGCTTGGCCGGGTTCTTCTGCGTGAATTCATCCGCGACCGAGCGGGCGAGTTCCGCAGCGGTCTTGTTCAGTTCGTACGTGAGGTCCGCGAGGCCGAACTCTTCCATCGAGACGATGTTCGCGTTGAACGAATCAGTCTCGATGATGTCGGCCCCGGCTTCCAGGTATTGCCGGTGAATCGACGCGATCATCTGCGGCTGCGTCAGGACCAGGACGTCGCTGGCATTCTTCAGGTCAATCGGATGGGACTTGAACCGCTCGCCCCGATAGTCGGCTTCGGTCGGGTTGAAGCGATGGATCATCGATCCCATCGCCCCGTCAATCACGAGGATGCGGTCATGGAGCAGCGATTCGAAGCGACTGTCGGTCATGCTGGCGTCAGTACTCGCGAGGAAAACAAGAACGGCGGTGGGTTCGGGGCCTCTCCCCGGTCGTGCAGCCCACCCAGTCTGCCCGGCCGGTCGAATCGGGCTATCTTGAGTGATATTCGCTATTGTGCAAAGCTCAAATCGTGCAAAATCAAGGGGTTGGAACGATACTGCCCGAAGCTGGACCACCGAGAAACAGACCCATGGCTTACGATCAGCAACTCGCCGGCCGCATTCGACCCCTCGTTGGCAAAAAGAAGACAGTCACCGAGAAGAAGATGTTCGGGGGCGTCGGCTGGCTTGTGAATGGCAACATGGCGGTCGGCATCTGGAAGGAATCGCTGGTCGTCCGCGTCGGACCTGACGCCTACGCTGCCTGCCTGGAAGAACCCCACGTCGCCGAGTTCGACATCACCGGCCGCCCCATGCGCGGCTGGGTCCTCATCGCGCCGGACGCCTTCGCGACGAAACGTGACCTGCAACGCTGGCTCGACCTCGGCCTCTCCTTCGCGGCCACGCTTCCAGCGAAGTAGAAGAGGATCAGCCACAAAAAGGCGCAGAAGGAAGAGAGGGCAAAAGACATTGGGCCACAAAAGGCACAAAAGAGTACAAAAATGATGAGTTAAGTGGTGAGTTCAGGTCGCGAGATGGTCCCTCCTCTTGTGTTCTTTTTTGTGTCATTTTGGGCTTTTTGTGGCCAAATCTTTCTCTTCCTTCCGCGCCTTTTTGCGGCTAACCTTCTCCCCTCCACGAATCCTGATCGAGCCAGTTGTCGCCCCAGGCGATGTCGACCGTGAGGGGAACGCTGACTTCCAGCGCCTGCTCCATGGCCGGTCGTATGAGGGCCACAAGGTCGCCCACGCGGTCGGTCGGGGACTCGAACACCAGTTCGTCGTGAATCTGCAGCAGCATTTTTGCCGGGTGACCGCTCGTCTGTAGTTGCTTGTGAATCCGCAGCATCGCTTTCTTGATGAGGTCCGCTGCAGATCCTTGAATCACCGAGTTAATCGCCGTCCGCTCGGCGAGATTGCGGTTCTTGTTCCGATCGGGACGAATCCCTTCGATCCGGCGGCGACGGCCGAGAATTGTCCGCGCGTAACCCGATTTCAACGAATCGTCGAGGATCTCTTCGAGGAACTGTGTCACGCCGACGTAACGGGCGAAATAGTCGTCGATGAACTGGGCGGCTTCGTCCTGCGGGATGCCGAGGGCGGCTGCGAGGCCGAACGAGCTTTGCCCATAGATCACGCCGAAGTTCACCGCTTTCGCCACGCGGCGTTGTTCAGACGTCACGGCGGAGTGATCCACGCCGTAGACGTCGGCCGCGACGGCAGCGTGGATGTCATCACCCCGGGCAAAGGCATCGAGCAGCACCGGGTCCTGGCTGAAATGAGCCAGCATCCGCAGTTCGATCTGCGAATAGTCCGCACAGACCAGTCGCCAGCCCGATTCCTTCGGGATGAAGGCCCGGCGGATTCGTTCGCCCGCAGGCGTGCGGATGGGAATGTTCTGCAGGTTGGGATCGCTGGAACTGAGGCGGCCGGTCGCTGCGACGACCTGGTTGAATGACGTGTGAATGCGGCCGGTCGTCGGGTTGATGAGGGCAGGGAGCGCATCGAGATACGTCCCTTTCAACTTGCTGAGATGCCGATGCTCGGTGATCTTCGCGGGCAGCGGGTGCAGCGGTGCGAGTTCTTCGAGGACGTCCTGATCGGTACTCGGGCCGGTCTTGGTCTTCTTCTTGACGGGAAGCTTGAGTTCGTCGAAGAGGACCTTTCGCAGTTGTAACGGGGAGTCGATGTTGAACGTGTGCCCGGCGAGTTCGTGAATTTCGCCGACGAGCCGTTCGAGTTCTGAAGTCACTTCGGCACTCTGCCGCGCGAGTTCGTCGGCATCGACACGGATGCCGTTGAACTCCAGTTCCGCGAGGACCGGGATCAGCGGCCGTTCCAGATCCCAGTAGAGGTCCCACAGTCCTTCATGCCGCAAATCGGCGGCGATGCGGTCGGCAATCTGCAGCGAACAATCCGCGTCTTCGGTCGCATATTCCGCGACCTGGGTGACCGGAACTTCGGCCATTGTCTTCTGTTTCTTGCCACTGCCGATCAGGTCGCTGATCGCGATTGACGGTCGCTGCAGATACTTGTCGATCAGTGTTTCCAGGTTATGCGAGCGGGCCCCGGCATCGAGAAGATAATCTCCCACCATCGGGTCGACACCCAGGAAGCGGGGATGAATTCCGCATTGCCGCAGCACGATCAGATCGTACTTGACGTTCTGATTCACGAGTTCGAGCGTCGGGTGTTCCAGCAACGGACGGAGGGCATCAATGACCATCTGCGGATCGAGCAATTGACTTCCGGGGGGACCCATCACCGGCAGATAGTCTGCGGAACCAGCTTCCCAACTGAATGCCCAGCCGACGATCGAGCATCGCAGCGGATCGACACCGGTTGTTTCCAGATCGAGACAGATTCGCCGCTGATCCTGCAACCGGGAGACAAACTCAGCGAACAACGCGGGTGTGTCGATCGTCCGCCACTTCCGCTCGGGAGCAGCCGAAGGGGCAGAGACCGTGGCATCAGTGGTCGCAGCGGTTTCCTCATCGTCGTCATCGAAGAGTGAGCGGGTCTGCTGCGGCCGCCGTGTGGTGACCGGCAGTGGTGCGACCGCGGGGGCGATGACCGGTGCAGCAGGATCGAACGTGCGGACATCGTCGATCAACTTGCGGAAACCGCATTCGCGGAAGAGTTCCTGGACCCGCGGGACATCGACCGGTCGCTGCTGGTGGAGTTCCGCATCGAGATCAATCGGCAGATCGGTCCGCAGCCGCACGAGGTCGCGACTCAGGCGGGCCTGGTCGGCGAACGTCTTCAGGTTTTCCCGGAGTTTCGCACCGGGGGCTTCATCGGCACGGGCCAGCACATCTTCCAGACCGCCGAACTGGTTCAACAGTTGGGCCGCCTTCTTGGGGCCGACGAGCGGCACGCCCGGCACATTGTCGACCGCGTCGCCCACCAGCGACTGAAAGTCGACGACCTGGTCGGGGCGGATCTCCCAGTCGGCGCGGAGGCTCTCTTCGTTGTAGATGGTGTTCTTCCGCAGATTGAAGAGGTGGACCTGCGGACTGAGTAACTGCCGGGCGTCTTTGTCGCTGGTGACAATGCGGACTTCGAAGCCTTTGGCCGCTGCTTGATGGGACAGGGTGGCGATCACGTCGTCCGCTTCCCAGCCGCCATGTTCGATGACCGGAATGCCGAAGGCTTCGATGAGCGTGCGGACCTTGGGAATCTGCGGGATCAGGTCGGCCGGGGTCTCGGTCCGGTTGGCTTTGTAGTCCGGATAGATGCTGTTGCGGAAACTCGGCTCGCTGGAGTCCCACGCGCAGATGAGACGGGTGTGCTGGTGGTCGCGGAGCAGGTTGATGAGATCGCGCCCGATGCCGAACAGGACGTTCGTCGGCTGCCCAGCCGGTCCCGCCATCGGTGGGAGGCCATGGAAGACCTGAAAGATCAGGGAGAATGTATCGATCAGGTAGAGTGTGTCAGGCATAGCGATTATGACGATTCTCTGAGGGGCCGTTCGCCGGTCTTCCCGGCTTAGTCGGGAAGACGGAAGCGACCGGCGCGGGACGTACAGACCGGATATCCGTTGGCAGCGCTCTGTTGTCGACCGCCTCGGTTCAGGACCGGTCGGAACGCAAAAAATGCCGGGGGAGATCCGGCGGACCGGTCGACAGTAGGACATGCGAAGGCCCGCGCGGGAACCGGATCGTACCGTGTTCGCCGCGAGGTGCCGAGTCTGGCTCTCCCGAGTTGTGGAAGGTTCCCGCTCAACGTTTGAGTTGGCCAGGGAAGCTGTGAGCAATTTGTGGGAATCACGGAAAATCCTTGACAGGACTGACTGGCTGCTTACACTCGACAGTGCAGAATCTCTCCGATTTCACAGTCGCGTTAGCGATCACTGGCTTCCGGTTCGTACGAGTTGATCGTCGAACCGCCCGTTCACTGGACCCCAGGTTTCGTATCCCGTCTCTGGGGAAGGACTCACGATGGCTGCTTCCAATAAGCCGACCGCCGTCCACTTTTCGCTGATCTTCTTTGTCATGCTCAGCATCGTGCTGGGGGTGACGACCTACATGTTCCACCGCAACTTCTCCGATGCGACGGTGGAAGAGTTGAAGGCGAAAGCCGCGCTGGCCACTGCAAATACCGCGCTGAAGAAGGAACTCGATAACGTCACGGCGTTGAAGACGCTGCTGGGTAAGACCTTCGATGTGGTCCTCGGAGCCGATGCGAACGACATCAACACGGTCATCGGCTCGATGAATGAAGACCTGCGCAAGTATGGCGGCCAACTCGCCGAGAGCACGTACTCCGGGACGCTTGCGAAGTTGCGTCAGGCCCTCGACACCGCCGAAGCCGAACGCGACAGCAAAACGACCTCGCTCGCTTCATCAGATACCGAAGTCCGCGCGTTGCAGGCCCGGTACCAGGGCATCGCCGACGGCCACCAGAAAGCCAAGCAGGCGGCCGAAACCGATCTTCGCAAGACGATCAGTGATCGTGACGAAATCGTCGCGGCCAAAGATGCTGAGATCAGTAAGCTCAAAAATGACACCAATCAGGTGCAACTCGAACTCGATCAGGAAAAAGAAGGCCGCGCCCGCGATAACAAAACTAAGCAGGACGAAATCGACAAGCTGATCGCGATTAATCGCAAGAAAGACGAAGAGCTGCAGCGGATTCGTAACGAAGTCTTCGACACTGCCGATGGGTATGTCCGCCGGGTCGATAACGTCTCGCGGATGATCTGGTTGAACATTGGCGATGCCGACTTCCTCAAGCCCCGCATGACCTTCAGCATCTACGGGAAAGAAACTGCCGGTGTGGGCCGCAGCGTGGCCGACATCAAGGGGAAGGTGGAAGTCACCCGGATCATCGACGCCCACCTCTCGGAAGCGAAGATCATCGAAGAAGACACGTTCCGGCCGATCTCGCCCGGCGATGCCGCCTTCACCCCGCTGTGGAGCCCGGGCCGTGTCGAGAAGTTCGCCCTCGTGGGGATCATTGATCTCGATGGTGACGGCCGCAGCGATCGCGACCTGCTGAAAGCCGAACTCGCCACCCGTGGTGCCGACCTGGCGATCGAAGTCGATGAAGCGGGTGTCCGGAATAACGATGGCGTGACGATCGATGAATCGTTCAAGTACCTGATTCTCGGCAAGATTCCGGACCTGAACAATGCGATCACGCCGGAAGAAAAGTCGGCTGCCAGCGAAACGATGGCTCACTTCAAGGCGATGAGCGACGAAGCCCGGTTGCACGGCGTGCGGCCGATCAGCATCAGCGAGTTCATGGAATTCATCGGCTACAAGCCGAAACAGCGGCTCTTCCGTCCGGGCGAAAACCGTCCGTTCAACCTGAAGGCTGGTGCAGCCAGCACGGGGATTGATGAGGGGATCGGCGATCGGACATCCTCGGGACAGACAGGCGGGAACTACAACCGCAGCAAGACCCGTCTGCCCGACACGGCCGCTGGCCAGACGAGCAAACTCTTCGGCAAGCAGAACTAACTCGAAGTCAGCATTTGATGGGGCTGAAGCCCGGTGTCACCAGACACCGGGCTTCGCTCATTTTGAAGGTCCGAGAGCATTCCAGCCGCTGACGCTTCCCCACGCCTTGGGTGGGCATCGCCACGGCGTGCGATTATCATCCACGCGAGTGGATTTGATCGGCACCCGGAGTGATGAGGTCTGTCATGCGCACAGGTTGGATGAGTCTTTGCAGCAGCGGCTTGCTGGTTGTGTCGTCGGTTGTGGCATCCGCGGCCGACCCCAAGCCGTTGTTCGATAGCCAGCTTGTCACCCGTGAAACTCCGGGCCACGCCAAGAAGTTTGACGTGGAACTTGAGGGCGCGAAAGAGCTCTATCTCGTCACCCGCGATGGGGGGGATGGCTTCACCGCCGACTGGGCCGACTGGGCTGAACCAGTCCTCGTCGGTCCGCAGGGATCGAAGAAACTCACCGAGTTGAAGTGGAAGAAAGCCGACGCGCAATGGGGCGAAGTTCGCACCAATGCCAACGCCGCGGGCCAACCGCTGAAGATCAATGGCCAGTCGGTCGCGGATGGCATCGGGACGCATGCGAACTCGGTCATCGTGTTTGACGTCCCTGCTGGCTACACCCGGTTCCAAGGGCGAGTCGGTCTGGATAACGGCGGGACCGATCAGGGGAGCGGCTCGACGGTGCAGTTCCTGGTCTACAACCAGAAACCGCCCGCCAACATCGTCGCCCCGTCGAACGGAGGCGGACAGGGAAGCCGCGATCTGGCGGAAGCCGTCGATCAACTCGATGTGGCGGAGGGGTTGCAAGCCACCCTCTTTGCGGGTGAGCCGAGGCTGCTCAGCCCGTCAAACATCGATGTCGATCACCTCGGCCGCGTGTGGGTCTGCGAAGTCGTCAATTACCGGTCGCGGAACGGTGAACGTCCGGAAGGGGACCGCATCCTCATTCTGGAAGACACCAACGGCGACGGCCAGGCCGACAAGCAGACCGTCTTCTATCAGGGCCGCGACATCGACACCGCCCTCGGCATCTGTGTTCTCGGCAACAAGGTGATCGTCTCGGTTGCGCCGAATGTCTTCGTCTTCACCGATGAAAACGGTGACGGCAAGGCCGACAAGAAGGAGACCCTCTTCACGAATGTCGGTCAGCCCCAGCATGACCATTCAACGCATGCGTTCGTCTTCGGACCGGATGGCAAGCTCTACTGGAACGTCGGCAATACCGGCAAGCAGGTTTGCGACAAAGATGGCAAGCCAATCGTCGACAAGGCGGGGAACGTGGTGAACGACAGCGGCAAGCCTTACCGTCAGGGACTGGTCTTCCGCTGCAACATGGATGGGAGCGAGTTCGAAGTCCTCGGCAATAACTTCCGCAATAACTACGAAGTGACCGTCGACTCGTTCGGCACGCTGTGGCAGTCGGATAACGACGACGACGGCAACCGGGGTGTCCGCATCAATTACGTGATGGAGTACGGCAACTTCGGGTATGTCGATGAGTTCACCGGAGCGAGCTGGCAGACACCCCGGACCAACCTCGAAACCGAAATCCCGCTGCGGCACTGGCACCTCAACGATCCAGGTGTCGTGCCCAATCTGCTGCAGACCGGCGCGGGATCACCGACCGGCATCTGTCTCTATGAAGGGGACCTGCTCCCTGAAGTCTTCCGGAATCAGATCATCCATTGCGACGCTGGCCCGAACGTCGTCCGGGCCTATCCCGCGAAGACGAGCGGGGCAGGGTACACCGCCGAGATGGTCAACGTGCTGGAAGGAGCCCGCGACAAGTGGTTCCGCCCGAGCGACGTCTGTGTCGCTCCCGATGGTTCGCTGATCGTTGCCGACTGGTACGATCCGGGTGTGGGCGGTCACCGTATGGGCGATACCGATAAGGGCCGCCTCTTCCGCGTCGCTCCTCCCGGCGCGAACTATGCCTTTCCGAAGCCCGACTTCTCCACGGTCGATGGTGCCCTGGCGGCACTGAAAAGCCCGAACCAGGCGACACGTTATCTCGCCTGGACAGCCCTGCATGAGATGGGAGAGAAGGCGGAAGCCGCGTTGGCGCAGGCTTATCGCCATGGTCCCAATCCCCGGTACCGTGCGCGGGCGTTCTGGCTGTTGAGCAAGTTTCCGCCCCGTGGGATGCAGTACATCGTTCAAGGTCTGCATGATGCCGACCCTGACCTGCGGATTGCTGCGATTCGTGCCGCGCGACAACACAACGTCGACGTCGAAAAGACCCTCGGTCGTCTGGCGAAAGACCCGTCTCCCGCAGTCCGCCGCGAACTGGCGATCGCGCTGCGAACCGTCAAAGCTCCGAAACTGTGGGCAGAGCTCGCGCAGCAATACGATGGTCAGGATCGCTGGGCCCTGGAAGCCCTGGGGATCGGGGCCGCGTTCGACTGGGATGCCTGTCTGGCAGCTTATCTCGATGCGGTTCCCAGTGCCCTGAAGAGCCGTGCGGGGCGCGACATCGTCTGGCGCTCACGGGCGACGCAAACGCCGGCGCTGCTCGCGCAGATCATCGCCGATCAAAGCACGCCCTATGAAGAACTCCCGCGGTACTTCCGGGCGTATGACTTCCTGACCGGCGATCCCAAGTCTGCGGCGATCACGCAACTGGCCTTCGCGACGACCGCTGCGGATCCGGCCAAGCAGGCGTTCATCGTCACGGAAGCCCTCAACCGGCTCCCCGGTTTCGATGTCTCGAAGGACCCGGCGAAGCTCGCCCAGCTCAACAAGGTGCTCGACTCCAGCCGTGGAACGGTGCAGTTCCTGTCACTGGTTGACCGGTTCAATCTGGAGACGCGCTATCCGGAAATCATTGCGATTCTGCAGCAGCAGCCGGACAGCAGCCTGGCGGTTGATGCGGTGAAGATGCTCCTCGGGAAGGAACATCGAGCGTTGATTCAGCAGGCGTTGAAGGGGGACGACCCGCTGCTTGCCGCCGCGGTGGCAAAGGCGCTCGGGAATGCGACCGACAACCGGACCACGCCCTTGTTGCTGGCCGCGGTGAATGATGCCCAGCGCCCGCTGGGTGTGCGCCAGGAAGCGACGAAAGGACTCGCCCGCTCGAAACAGGGGATCCGTCAGTTGCTCGATCTGGTGAAGTCCAAAAAGCTGGCGGAAGAGCTGACGCAAGCGGCCGCGTTCGGACTGCAGACGCAGTCGTTTGATGAATTCAAGCCCGAGATCGCCGCGATCTTCCCGCCAGCTCCTGCGCGGAACGATCAGCCGCTGCCGCCGCTCGCGCAGCTGCTCAAAACGAAGGGCGCAATCGACAAGGGAAAGAACGTCTTCAACACGGTCGGCAAGTGCAACACCTGTCATGTGGTGAATAACGAAGGGAAGGATGTCGGTCCAAACCTGAGCGAAATCGGCTCGAAGCTCAGCCGTGAAGCGTTGTTCGAATCGATCCTCTTCCCGTCAGCCGGGATCAGCCACAACTACGAAACGTGGACCGTGGTGACCGATGCGGGGAACACACTCACGGGGATCAAAGTCTCGGAGACCGGAGACACCTTCGTGATCCGCGGCAGCGATGCGATTACCCGCACGCTGAAGAAGTCGGAGATCGAAGAGGTCAAGAAGCAGACGATCTCGCTGATGCCGGCCGACCTGCAGAAGACGATGACCGCGGAAGAACTCGTCGACGTCATCGAGTACGTGCAGACGCTCAAGAAGAAATAACGCGGGTTGCACAGCCCCCGGTCATTGACCGGGGGCTAAATGATGCGTGTTGGCATTACCGCGCCGGAGTGATGCGGCGTGGGCGGAAGAGTGTGCGGACATCGACGACGTGCATCCCCGCGCGACGGCCGGCTTCGATGCCGGGATCGGTGTCCTCATAAACGAGGCACGTTGCCGGTTCGACTTGTAAGCGGCGGGCCGCTTCCAGATAGATCGCCGGGTGCGGTTTGTGCTCGGTCACGTCTTCGCAGGTCACGATGGTCTGGAACCAGTCGGCAATCCCGAGGTGTGTCAGAGTCTGCGTGACGATGGTCTTCAGTCCTCCGGACGCGACCCCCATCGGAAGGCGGCCACGATGTGTCCGGGCGACATCCACGACCGGGTCGATCGGCTGGATGTGCTGCAACCGGTCCTCGAAGAGGGACTCCTTTTCGACAAGGAGCTGCTGACGGTCGACTGCCAGTCCCGCCCGGGTCAGTACGTGGTCAGCGACCTGCAACGTCGGCCAGCCCCCCATGGCGTAGAACTCGTCTTCATCAAACGGGACGCCGTACGCAGCCAGTGAGGCGACCCACGCTTCATAGTGCGCGGGCATGGTGTCGGCGAGCGTACCGTCGCAATCGAAGATAATCGCGGCATAGTGCATGGGGTGGGCGACCGGCAGGAGGGAAACGGGCGGTGGAATGTACTGTACCCGAGGCGAGCGGAGAGGCCAATCGGGGAGCGTTGATGGGGCGCGAAAACACCAGGAGACCGCGAAGACGCCAGCGAGGGGGTGGACTCATCTTGACCGGTGAACGGGCGGGGTCTACAACCCGTTTGGGGGATTGGGGATGAACCGCGCGCTCACGCCGCCACCGGCGTATTTTACGTGTCCCGGCGAGACGATCGCGATCCCGCGCGCCGTGCATCTGGCACGGCTGGCAGCCTTCTATCCTGCCTGTCAACACTGCGAACACCGTTGCGAGACGGGGTTGCTCCCTCCGAGCATCGTCGCCCGCTGGGAAGATCCTGGCGCAACTCAGGTCGCACAGATTCGCGTCGTCGGTGACGGACTTCGCGGCCGCTATCTGAATGATCTGGGACGAGCCGATGCCCGCCGTATCGCCAGCAACTTCACGGACTGGCTCGATCAACTGCAGAGCGAGCCTCGGAAGGAACCACTCACCGTCGTCGTCGGCTACGATGAACGGCCAACGTCGCCTGATCTGGCGATCGGGGTTGTCGAAGGTCTCCGCCGTGGCGGTTGCCTGGTGATCGATCTCGGTCAAACGTTGAAGCCAGCCTGGCAGGCTGCGGTCGGGACGCTGTCTGCCGCAGCAGGATTGTTCGTGACCGGAGCCGGATACGATCCCGCCTGGACTGGAATCGACGGACTGGGACCCGCGGGCGTACCGATCGATGCGGTGGATCTCTGGCAGCGCTGGTGGTTGCCCGGAAATGTCGTCCCGCCGTCCCGGATGCCGGGAGGACATTCCCCACGGCCGATGTGGGATGAGTACGCGGCTGGTTTACCACGGGTCTTTCACGCTTTGCGACCGTGGCGACTAGTCTGCGGCACCACTTCTCCGCTTGTGGAACGGTTTCTGCCCCAACTCTTCACGGGCTTGCCGTGCGAACTGCAGGTGGTACGGCTGACACAACCCCGTTCTGCAGATGAGCTCGCCGTTCAATCGGCGCAGTTGCGTGAGGTGATTCTGAAGACCGGAGCCGATTTGGGGATTGGCCTGGGCGAAGATTTGCAGTCGTTGTTTGTCCTGGATGAATTCGGCACGGTCACGCCGGTGGAAGTCTGGGGGCCCTGGTTGCTCGAACGGTTATTGGCCGAAGACCGGGGTGCCACTGCGGTGGTGACGGCGGCAGCGATCGAATGTGCGCCACGACTGGCTGCGCTCGCGAAAACGGTCGAATCCGGGACCGCGGAATTCGTGACGGCGTTGCATCAGCCGAGTTGTCTTGGTGGATTGGACGGTCGATTGCGGTTCTGGTCGAGTGCACCATCCCCCGCGTGCGATGCCCTGAAGACGCTCGCCGCCCTGCTTCGAGCTGCCAGCTGGAGCGCTGCCCCGGTGAGCGAGCAGTGGGGGGGTGGCCTGCGCAGGAACGCGTGAACCAGGCTGTTTCGGACTGGAAGGTATGGTTTCCCGGCTTGCCCACGTTCACGCTGCCTGTGAATTCACAGGTTCCTGAAGAGGATGCCGGAAACTCACTTTCTTTGTCGGGACGCCGGAAGGTAGCGGCGCATCGGCAGTTCCGTTATCGTTTCCGGCAGTGCTTCTCTTCGGTGTGAAGGCGTTCGCTCCTCCTATCGTCGGTCATTCGATAGCGCAGTGCGTTCGCAGGAGTTGGGTTTGACGATGAACGGCGATCAAGCAGCCCAGACTGAGGCGGGGGTGAACACCCCCGAAACGTCAACCAGTCAACCTGTCACGGAGGCCCTGACGTCTCCACCGGACGCTTCTGCGACAACTGCACCGCCCACGGAAGCGGCTGCGTCTGAGACAACTGCTCCGACTGAGGCCGCTGCCGCGGCGACATCAGCCCCGGAAGCCACCGCCTCGGAAACTGCTGCGGCCTCTTCCGAGAGCGATGCAGCCCGGCCACGTGTGCAGCTTAATCCGACGGTGGACCCCGCGCAATTGCGGGCAGTCCCCACGTATCAGTCAGAAGGCGATGCAGCCTCCGGTGCGATGGGAGCCGCCGCGGCTCAGGCGTTCATGGAAGGTCCCAAGGGACCGGTCGCCGTGCCTCCGAAGAACGCACCGCTGGAAGCCGATCTCGAAGCGGAACTGAACGCAGCGATGTCGGGGGCGATGTCCGCCGAAGGTTCGCCTTCGCTGCCTGCGAACGTCAATCCTACAGAAGAACTCCCGGCTTCCGAAGATCAACTGGAAGCAGGGCAACGGCTCAAGGCCAAGGTGCAGTCGGTCAACGCGGAAAACGTCTTCTGCGATGTCGGGTATCGTGCGCCAGGTTTGCTGCCCATCAAACAGTTTCCGCCGGGTAAGCATCCGAATCTCGGGGAAGAGTTTCTCGTCGTCGTCGATAAGTTCGACACGGAAAACGGCGTGATTCTGATCAGCCTGCCGAAAGCCACCCGCCGGGCTCGCGGTAACTGGGAAGATCTCGCGGTCGGCCAGATTGTCGAATGCGTCGTCAACAAGACGAACAAAGGGGGGTTGGAAGTCACGGTCAGCAACATGCGGGCCTTCCTGCCAGCCAGCCAGGTCGATGTCGGCTTTGTGAGTTCGCTCGATCCGTATGTCGGCCAACGGTTCGCTGTGCAGATCACCGAGGTCAACGCCGCCAAGCGGAATCTTGTGGTCAGTCGCCGGGCCCTGGTCATCCAGGAACGGAAAGAAGCGGCGGCCACCTTCTGGGAAAGCGCCGACGTGGGCCAGCAATACGCTGGTAAGGTCAAGACGATCAAGGACTACGGAGCGTTCATCGATCTTGGCGGGGTCGACGGCTTCCTGCACATCGGCGAGATGAGCTGGACCCGCATCAAGCATCCCGGTGAAGTCCTGCAGGAAGGTTCTCCGGTCGATGTCGTGGTCCTCTCGCTGGATCGTGAGAAGCAGAAAATCGGCCTCGGGATGAAGCAGCTCGCGCAGAATCCCTGGAACAACGCCGGAGAAAAATACCCGGTTGGGCATACCGTGACCGGACGTGTGACCCGTACGACCGACTTTGGCGCGTTCATCGAGTTGGAAGTCGGCGTCGAAGGGCTGGTGCATATCAGCGAACTCGACTACCGCCGCGTGAAGCGGGTCACCGAGATTCTCAACGTCGGCCAAGAAGTCCAGGCGAGCGTGCTGGAAGTCGAACCCGATCGTCAGCGGATCAGTCTCTCGGTCAAGGCGCTGAAGCCGAAGCCCGAGCAGCCGAAAGATGAAGACCTCGCGCCTGGCAAGGGACAAGCCTACGAGCGCAAGCGGAAAGAGCCGCTGCGGGGTGGGACCGGTGCCACAGGCGGCGGTCTCTTCGGCAATCCAACCGACTTCCAGTAACCCACAGAGTGCATTGTGGAAGCCCAGCCATTCCGATGGCTGGGTCTCTTCTCGCTGTTGCACACCGTCACTTCGTGACCGGACGGTCCCACGGAATCACCCAGTCCGCAGTCGTCTCCGGCGGTGCATCGAGCGCGGCGGTCAAGGCCTGTCCGAGACGTTCGCGGTCCAACCCGTTGATGGGGGATGGTCCAACTGCAACGGACTGCAGCAGTTCCTGTGCACGCAAGAGATGGCGCTGTCGACCCACCGGGGAGCCTTCCGCCGTCTTGACACCGGCTGCAGCCCACTTGATGAGGCATTTCAGCAGGTCGGCGACGGGACCCCGCCGTCCGCACAGATGCCATAAGCTTTCCCAGGCTTCATGGGCCTCCCAGTAATAGCCGGCGCGAAACAGATCGAGTGCATAATTCCATTCAGCGTGCAGCTCAGGATGCGCTGGATCGAACGGCGGCAGGGCGGCGGGCGTCTGTCCATAGGCATGTCCGCGGGGATCACTCACCGGATGCGGCGTGCGACCGGGGACATAGCTGTACGGCGGCAGGGGTCGCTCCGGGCACAGCCGGGGTGTCATGATTCTTTCTTGATGAGGTCCGGCCCGCCACCGGCTGTTTTCTCGTAACCTCCTTTGCCCTTCACGTACTTCGTGAAGCCCAGCTTTTCGAGATTCCGATCCGACAACTGCTCTTTTTTGTCGTGCTTGCCGAATGGTTTGGGGCTCCACGCCGGGGCCGTCACCTTCCTCCGCACGGGGACACCGGAAACGGGATGCACCTTAAGTGGCTCTTCGTGAATCCCCTGCATCACCTCGAACGTCGGCCCGCCGGTGTCGTCGGACAGGATTTCCTCGTAGAGATACATCGGCATGCTCGCCCTTTCATTGCTTCCCAACACGCGCGTCGATATTGAATGATCCGCATCTGCCAGCCGGAATCAAGTCCCTGGAAATGATTCGTGACGGGCAGGAATCAACTGCTGAAAGCTGTTGACATGTGGTCAGTGTTTTTCGCATGCTACATCCCACTTCGTGAACTCCTCTCTGTTGGTGTCCACTCATGTCAACCGGGCGAGTGCTCGACAACTCCGCCGCAGGCGTGCCGCTGCAAGATGCCGCCTGGGTCTCCGGCGGGACTGAGGGAGAGGATCCGCTGCTTTCGGTCATTGTCCCGGTCTTCAATGAAGAATCCACAATTGATCAATTGCTCGAACGGGTGGTCAATGCTCGGTACGTTCCGCAGGTGATTGTCGTCGACGACGGTTCCAGCGATGCCACGCCTGCCCAACTGGAGAAGTGGATCGGTCACCCGCAGGTCACGGTCCTGCAGCACCTGCAAAACCGGGGCAAAGGAGCCGCGATCCGGACCGGACTGGCAGCGGCCCGCGGTCAGTATTGCCTCGTGCAGGACGCCGATCTGGAATATGACCCGGTTGAATATTCGACGGTGATTGAGCCGCTACGGAACGGCGCTGGCCTGGTCGTGTATGGCTCACGTTACCTCTGCAGCCGAGTTCGCGGCGGCTGGTTCTTTCGCCAGGGTGTCCGGGTTCTGAATCTCGCCGTGAGGCTACTTTACGGTCAACGGCTGACCGATGAAGCGACCTGTTACAAAGCCTTGCCCACCGAGTTGTTGCGACATCTACACCTCGAATGCGAGCGGTTCGAATTCTGTCCGGAAGTGACCGCGAAAGTCTGCCGGTTGGGCATCTCGATCCTGGAAGTCCCGGTGAGCTATCATCCCCGCACATCCGCGGCGGGCAAAAAGATTCGGCTGCGCGACGGTTGGCAGGCACTGACAGAACTCTGGCGCTGGCGGCGTTGGCAACCGTCTGCCGATGCGCATTCGTGGGTCAAAGAGGCGTGCTCGGTCTCAGTTTCATCCGTGAACTGACACGGACCCGGTCGCGAAGGCGCAAGCGATCACCGAAGCTCGCTTGCCCAGTCGGTCTTCCCCGAAAGATGCTCGGCCCAGCGAGTGCGAATCGGCGCGGGATCGAAGTACCCTTCACGGACCAGTCGCGCTTCGTTGAGGGCCGCTTCTGCCCAGTCACGCAACGGTCCGCGCAGCCAGTCGGCGATTGGAACACCAAAGCCCTTTTTCGGCCGTTCGAAGAGTTCCCGCGGAATGTGTTGTGCGAGCAGACTTTTCAGGACTTGCTTGCCTGACCAGCGCTGTGTTTGCAGGGCGAGCGGAATCCGCCAGGCGGCTTCGACCACGCGCGGATCGAGCAACGGGACTCGTGCTTCCAGCGAGACTCCCATGCTCGCCCGATCAACTTTGACCAGAATGTCGTCCGGGAGATAGTTGCGCGTATCGAGCCACATCCACCGCCGCTGGTGTTCATTCCACGCGGGCCAGCTGCTGCGATTCAGGAAATCGGTCGCCACCGGTCGACTGTCCGGTACGATCCGGTCGTCGAGCGACCAGTGCGACATCCCCCGCAGATAGCGATCATCCGGGTCGGCATCAGCCAGGAAGCTTTCCGCTCGGCGGCAGAATTTTCTGGCACGCGGCGAGGGCAACCACCGCGCCGCCACTTTCATTCCCGCCTGCATCGGGCTGCGCAGAAGCTTGGGGATCGCTCCGCCCCGGATTCCCAGTAACGGAGCGAAGTACCGTAGATAGCCGCAGAAGAGCTCATCTCCACCATCACCGGACAACGAGACCGTGACATGCTGACGAGCCAGCCGGCTCACCAGAAACGTCGGGATCTGCGACGAATCCGCGAAGGGTTCATCGAACAGCGTCGGGAGTTGCGGGATCACCTCCCGGGCTTCGGCCGCCGTGACAATTTGCACGGTGTGGTCAGTCTCAAGGTGCTTTGCCACCGCGGCAGCATACGGCGATTCGTCGTACTCGGCCGACTCAAAGCCGATCGTGAAGGTCTTGATCGGTCGTGAACTGGCCTGCTGCATCAACGCCACGACCAGTGAGGAATCGATCCCGCCCGAGAGAAACGCCCCCAGCGGGACATCGGCGAGCATCTGTTCGCGGACCGAACGAGCCAGTTCCGCACCGATCGTCTCGACGACGTTTTCGAACGACCCGGTCAACGGATTGGCGACCCCGTGTTCTGCAGCCGCAGTGAAGGACCAGTACGGTTCGGGCTGCGGCTTCGCCTCCTCAAGGTGTTCGAGGTCGATGGTGAGCGTGGTTCCCGGCGGAAGTTTGTAACAGCCACGATAGATCGTATAGGGACCGGGGACGTAATTGTGCCGCAGATAATGCGGCAGGACATCGCGATCGATCTCCGATACAAAGCTCGGGTGTGCACGCAGCGCTTTGAGTTCAGAACCAAACAGCCACGTCGATGCAGTCCGTCCATAATAGAGCGGCTTCACACCCAGATGATCTCGGGCCAGCGTCAGTCGACGGTGTGATCGATCATATGCAGCAAGGGCGAAGATCCCGCGGCAACGGGCCAGCGTGGGACCGACCCCCCAGACCGCGAACGCATTCACGAGCGTTTCGGTATCCGATGTCCCGCGGAAGGTGACGCCGCGGGACATCAGGTCCTGCCGCAACTCAGCGTGGTTATACACCTCACCGTTGTAGGCAATTACCCACTGACCATCGGCGGAGAGCATCGGCTGATGCCCAGCCGGTGAGAGATCAAGAATCGAGAGTCGACGATGGCCGAGCGCGAGTCCGACGGCTGGTTCGACCCAGCTGCCGGAATCATCGGGGCCCCGGTGAACCAGCGTGTTCGCCATAGCGACGACACGGGCCTGCAGCACCTCTGCCGATGTGGCCCGCTGCCGATCCACCCATCCCGTAAAACCGCACATACGCCGTGATCCGTCCGCTCGCGATTGACCGCTTTGTCAGCCATTCAAGTTAGCAGGAACGCCCGCCCCAGTCGCGGGACCCTGAAAACAAGATGGCCCCGGTAGTTCACCGGGGCCAGGTCCTGCGTGTGTTGTTGAGACGATGTCGGGTCGACTACCAGACGATGTCTTCCGCGGGCGGTGCCGGGGGAATCGGGGACAGCATGGCATTAACGGGTGAGTGATAGTCCGGTGCGAATTCACTCGCCGTCATCAACGGTGCGTTCCCGTACGGGGCGGAGCCGACACCCTGAAATCCGAACGAGCCGCCATCCATGAACGGCGCTGCGCATGAGGGGATGCTGCATCCGCTCGTCGGATAGCCACAGACGGGGGCCGGTTGCTGGCATCCCCAGGCACCGAAGCCGGGCTGACTGCAGGCTGCGGGAGTCATGTAGGGGATGCCGCTGCATCCAGGCCGACTGCAGCTAAACACCGGTTGGCTGCAACCACTGCAACCATAAGTTGGCATGCTCATCGCACAGGATGGGGGCGCGTAACACCCCGGTTGGACGTAGAAAGCGGGGGTTCCACAACTCGGGCTGTAGCACGACGGGGCGACAAATTGCGGACCATAGCAGCCTGGAACGCTATACATCGGCATTGAACAACTTGGCATCGAGCAACCGGGGCCCGTGCAGCTGTAGCTCATCGGCGCGCCGCAACTGAAGACCGGTGCATGGCAACCAACCACGACCGGCGCTGCGCAACCGCTACAGCCACGGTGCTTCCAGAACTTCCAGCCAGCGTCGACCAGTTCGGTGTGCGAACTGATCAGTGAGACGGCGGCGATAACCGCCAACGTGATGCGACGCATCGAACGTCCTTTGTTCCAGCAGGGGGGTGACGCGATACGGGGCGCACGAGCCCCTCAGTTTCCCTGACAGTATCCGTTCTGGAAGCGCGCTCAAGCGGCTTTGACCGTGCCGGTTCGGAGAACACTGCGGATCGCCGCCGACCGTTGCGATTTTGCCGGTCATGCACAACGTACGGATCGCGCTGAACCCTAGCCCGGAGCGCAAGCTCCGGAAGACCCACCGTAAAAGCAGATGAGCTGCCGGAGCTTGCGCTCCGGGCTAGGACCGACTGCGATTACGTCACAACGTCGCTGCGAGTTCCTGCATCTTCTGCGGGAACAGGGGCAGCGCAACTTCCGGCGGTGCCAGGTCGGGATGCCACATCTTTTCCCATTCGAGCGAATGCCAGCCGTCGTAGCCCGCCCCCAGCAACAGCCGCAGACAGGCCCGCGCGGGGAATTCGCCTCCCAGGAACAGCACATAGTCCGCGTGCTGATGGCCCCCCATCAGTTGCGCCGCCGCTTGAGCCGCCGCTTGTGCCTCACCGGAGAGGGCCTCGGGCGCTGCGACCGTGACGCTGTCTTTCCAGTGGGTGTGCCGTGTCCACGGGCGGAGCGCGTCCCACGTCGCTGCGAGCGGTTCGTTCCAGAAACGCCAGGGGTGATGCGTATCCCAGACGAGGCCGACCTGCGGATGGTCGCACAACTGCATCACATCCCGAGCCGGGGGAGAGGCTGAGAAGTCGCCATGCGTTTCCAGCAGGATCTGTACCCCCGCCGGAACTGCTGCCTCGCCGAGCGTGTGCAGTCCCTCGGCGATCTGCTTCATCGCATCGTCACGAGCTGATCCTGCAGTGACGGGTGGTAACACATCGCCGAAGACCCGAATGAACTCGGCTCCCAGTCCGACCGCCAGATCGATGTAGCGGCGACCGATCTCCAGTTGCGTCGCCAGTTCCGCGTCTTCCCGGGCATCGAACCGCACCGACGATGCCAGTCCCGCAACGCGGAAGCCACTCTCCCTTAGTTCACGCGCACGGGTCGCGCGGTGAGATTCTGACAGGTCCGGAATCTGCAGCAGGTTCGTCTCTCGCGACAGCAGCCGCAGTTCCACCCCCTGGTAACCAGCCCGCGGCCCCTCACGCATCACGTCATGCCACGACCAGTCAGGACAAGCCAGCGTCGAGAATGACAACTTCAGCGGCGACATCGAATGGACTCCCCCTTCAAGAGAAACCCATCCTACCACAGACCCGCCTCGATCCCACGCTTGCGTCTTCGCGCCCGCGTCTTCAAGCCGAAGTCCCCACCGACTCCGCAGCCGCCAGTTGTTCATACGCGCCGAGGATCAACGCTTCGGTTTCTTCCCAACCGATGCACGCATCGGTGATCGAAACGCCGTACTTCAGTTGCCCGGGATCGCTCGGCAGGGGTTGATTGCCGGGGAACAGGTTACTTTCCAGCATCAGCCCAACGAGATTGTCGTTCCCATCGATCCGCTGCTGCAACGACGACTGCCACGCGATCGACTGCTTGGTGTAGTCCTTGTTCGAGTTCGCGTGGCTGCAGTCGACCATCAGGCGGGGTGAGAGCTTCGAGTTCGACAACTTCTCCGCCGCTTCCGCGAGACTGGCGGGATCGTAGTTCGGGCCGGACCGTCCGCCACGCAGAATGAGGAAGCCCCACGGATTCCCCTTCGTCTGCACGATGCAGGTTTTGCCGTCCGCATCGATCCCCAGAAAACTGTGGGCGTGTCTGGCCGCGTTCATCGCATCGAGGGCGACCTGCAGGCTGCCGTCGGTCCCGTTCTTGTAGCCGACGGGCATCGACAGGCCGCTCGCCATCTGGCGATGCGTGGGGGACTCGGTCGTCCGGGCACCGATTGCAGCGACGGTGATCAGGTCAGCGATGTACTGCGGGGTGATCGGTTCGAGGAGTTCGGTCGCCGTGGGGAGCCCCATTGTCGCGACTTCCAGAAGAATCCGCCGGGCCAGCCGCAGACCGGTCGCGATATCGAACGTGTCGTTCAGATGCGGGTCGTTGATCAGCCCCTTCCAGCCGACGATCGTCCGCGGCTTCTCGAAATAGACCCGCATAATCACGAGGATGCGATCCTGCACCTGGTCAGCGAGCTTTTTCAGCCGGGCGGCGTATTCGAGGGCCGCCGAGTGATCGTGAATCGAGCACGGCCCGACGATCGCCATCAGCCGCCGATCTTCCCCCGCGAGGATCCGTTTGACGGTCTCGCGGGTATCGAGAATCGTGTGCACAGCGGCGTCGCAAAGTTCTTCTTCGATCTTCAGGTACCGCGGGGCGATGAGCGGCACGGTTTCTCTCACATTCACGTCGTGCAGGGGCTGCATGGCATAAGTCTTTTTGACAATGTCGGTTATGGTTCGGGCAGCGGCTCATTTCCCCGCGGCTGACGAACCCGTCATCCCTAGTATAGGGGCGGTCCCCCCCGCTCGCCATTGGCTCAGGACCCGCCCGGTCCGGGATTCCCTTCTGTGTTAAGCTTCCCCGTGCCCCCGTCATCGCCTACACTCTGCCGATTCCGAGCACGTTTCCTGGAGCAAAGAGTCGATGACCGAACAGAAAGCCACCAACGTCACCTGGCACGATCACACCGTCACCAAGGCCGAGCGGGCCGTCCTCAATGGACACAAGGGGGCCGTCCTCTGGTTCACCGGATTGAGCGCCAGCGGCAAAAGCACCGTCGCCAACACCGTGGACCACCTGCTGCATTCCAAGGGGAAGCACAGCTACGTCCTCGACGGCGACAACATTCGCATGGGCCTGAACAAGAACCTCAAGTTCTCGGCCGAAGACCGGGCAGAAAACATCCGCCGCATCGGCGAAGTCGCGAAGCTCTTCGCCCACGCGGGGAACTTCACCCTCACCGCCTTCATCTCGCCGTACAAGGCCGACCGCGACAAAGTCCGGGCGCTGCTTGAGCCGGGTGAATTCATCGAAATCTTCGTCGACACCTCGCTCGAAAACTGCGAGAAGCGCGACCCGAAGGGACTCTACAAGAAGGCCCGCGCGGGCGAACTGAAGGGCTTCACCGGGATCGACGATCCGTACGAAGCCCCGGAAAACCCGGAGCTCGTCCTCGACGGCAACACCAAGAGCATCGACGACCTCGCCGCCGAAGTGATGGCCTACCTGGAACAAAAGGGCTACTTCAAGGCGTAACCGCCCCGCAGTCACCATCAGACACCGAAAGCCGGACGTTGTGCACAACGCCCGGCTTTCTTGTTATGGGTCGTGCAGTGACCCATGAGAAGGAAAGGAGACCTGCCCTTATATTCTTCCTCAACCAACCCCCCCACCCCGCAATTAGCTGAACTCCACGGGATCCTATTCCGATTCAAGTGAGCCAAGATGAATGGCCTTGGAAGGCCATCCAGAGGATAGCCGAAAGGCGTCGTGGGACTACGGAACGGAAGTCTGTGCCGCACCTGGGACTGGGCGGAGTGACTCGGCGTTGCCGCCGTCGAGTGGGCGGACGCGAATTCGATGGAACACGAATTCGCTGCCGCCGCCATGAATCCACAGGCTGAGACGACGCCGGTGTTCGTACCCCTCATTGTTGCCGCTGGCCAGCTCGTTGCGGTCACCGGTCCACGTTCCGACAGAGTCACCATTCTTCCAGACGGAAATCTTGTCGCCGACCTGTTGGCGACGGACTTCGAATCGAATGGTGATCCGCTTTCCGCTTTCGATGAAGGGGACATCATTGATCGGCATGATCCCGCTTCGCGCATGCCTGACGAAGACCCCGGGTTTGGTCGGGAAGTCGAATGACAAGGGCGTATCACCGTTCGCCGTGGGGAAGTTGAGATTGAAGCCCAAGTCTCCCTTGCGGCGGGTGACTTCGAGTTCACATTCGAAGGAAGGGAAGAAGTCGGCGTCCACCGGCAACAGCAATTTGCAGGGCTTGTCGTCGGCTCCTCCCACGACGAGTTCGCCCTTCTCGATCCGCCAGTCGTTCTTGCCCGTCAGACGCATGTCCCATTTGTCTGAGGGTGGATCGATCATCGGAAGCACGTCGATCCATTCATCGGTCGAGTAGAATTGCAACTGCGGCACGGGCAGCGGCGACGGGGCGGTCGGTGGTAGTTCCTTGAGCTCAATCTTGCGGAACTGGACGACAGTCTGAGAGTCATACAGGGACAGCGCGAGATGTCCTGAGGCGTACCGGCTCGCTGAGTCCAGGCAATTGACGGTCTCTTGACCGTTGACCTTCGTGATGAAGCGATTCTCGTTGGCGATCACTTCCAGGATGAACCACTCTCCGGCCCGGTAGACGTTGTTGTCCAACGCCCGGCACATGATCCGCGGCGGAGCGCCCTTCACGATCTCCGTGATGGTGCCCAGCGGCACCGGGCGATTGAAGAGATCGACTTCATACCCGCTGGCCGGTTGCGTCTGTCCCGCCCTGGGGCCATGTCTTAAGAAAAACGGCGCACGCAGATAGAGCCCGCTGTCGCCAACCCCATTCGTCTTCACTTCCATCCGGAGATGGAAATTTGCGAAGTCACCGCGTTCGCTAAACAGGTAGCTCTGCTGAGAACTGCCCGTGAGGATGCCGTCTTTGACGTCCCATTCTCCAGGCAATTCCGCGGTGGTTTTCCAGCCTTTCAGATCCTCGCCATTAAACAACGAGACGAAGCGATCAGTCAGGGATTGGCTGGCAGGCAGTTCCCGGATCTCAAGCTTGCGGAACTGGACGATTGTTTTCGGGCTCCATACCTGGAGGGCCAGATGACCGGACGTGTCGCCATTCAGCGGGTCGCTGCAATTCGCGGCCACGACTCCATTCACCAGCGTGATGAAGCGGTTCTGCTCGGCGATGATTTCGAGAGTGAACCACTCATCGGGCCGAGTGAGCGAGTCATCATGCGTTTTGCAAAGGAACAACGGCGGCGCGTTGTGTCGCAGCGCCAGGACGGTGCCCGTCCGTCTCGAATAGGTTGGTTGCTTGTGAATCTCGGCCTCATAACCACCGATGGGGTCAGGTGGCCAGGCTTCCTTTCCTGGTGGATCCGCCATGCCCGTGCGAAAGAGAATCCCGCTATCACCTCCCTGATTGATTTTGACCTGAGCCCGAACATGAAAGTTGGCATAGTCGCCACGCTCGCTGAAGAGAAGGCTCGGTTGCTCGTTGCCGATCAGGACTCCATCTTTCACTTCCCAATGCCCGGGAGCGCCGGGCTGAGTTTTCCAGCCGGTCAAATCCTGGCCGTTGAAGAGTGGCACCCAGTCCATGACGGGCGTTTGAGCCTCGGCGGAATTCTTCGTGATCGAGATTGGCTGGGATGGCGGTGACACAACCGGGTCCGTCACGGACACATCCAGGCGTCCATCCTTCCCGGCGTCGACGCTGATCCGGCTCCCATTTGCAACCTTGATCTTGGCCTCCCTGCCATCCTTGTTCGTGATGATGAAAAGAATCACTCCGAAAAGCACCATCGCTCCGAGCACGCTCCCGGCTGTGAGCCATGCACTTTGCACGGTCCTGGCTGGTTTGGTTTGGGGAATGCGACTGAAATCCTGCAGCTTGGCGTTCGCCTTCAGTTGGGCCTCACAGTCGGCGAGTACGTCAGCGACCTCCCGCGCCGACTGATAACGATCAGCCGGATTCTTCGCGTGCAGTTTTGCAATGATGTCGCACAGCCACGGCGGCACCTCGGGAATGATCTCTGGAATTGGCCTCGGTGATTCCTCGGCCACGCGTTTGATGACGGCGAGCGCACTCGGGGCGCGAAACGGTGGACGGCCACAGACCATCTGATACAGCACGCTGCCGAAGCTGAAGAGGTCGGCCCGCTGATCGAGTTTCTTCCCCAGCGCCTGCTCGGGAGCCATGTACATGGGCGTGCCAGCGATCGTCCCGCTTTGTGTCAGGCTGGCATCATCAGCCGTACGGGCTAGTCCGAAGTCGGTGATTTTGACCCGTTCCGGAACGCCAGTCTCCAGCAGGATGTTGCCCGGCTTGATATCGCGGTGAATCAGGTTGATCGCATGTGCTGCGGCGAGACCCTCTGCGATCTGTCGCCCGATGCGGAGGATGCTCTGAATTTCCAGTGGCCCCCGTTCATCGAGCCGCTGCTGCAGCGTCTGGCCGGGAATGTACTCCATGACCAGATACGGAATCGGATTCTCTTCCACGGCATGAATACTGACGACGTGTTCGTGCCGGATCGCTGCCGACGCCTGGGCTTCGCGTAGAAACCGTTTGCGGGCGGGTGAGGTGCTTGCCAATTCCGGTGCCATGACCTTAATCGCCACCACACGGTGCAGTTTCTCGTCGAATGCCCGCAGCACCGTTCCAAACGCTCCCCGGCCGACCACTTCCAGCACTTCGTAATGGCCCAGCCGTCCCAGCGAATCCGGCTTCGACGAAGGCTCCAGGTAGCCCAGCGGAATTTCGAGGTCGGTCGCGTCCAAATGCTCGGTCATGGTGGAGGTTCCGCGAATGTGTACGGCGGTCGCATCTGGTTCATCGTTGGCGCTGGAACCGCTGTCGGCGCCTCTTGTCACCTCCGTAGCGTGTTCCAAGTCTTCGGCGATTTGCTCGACGACAGGAACCTGCAGAAACTGGCTCTGATCTTCATGCGATGCCAGCAGTGCCTTGACTCGGCTCAGCAGGGCCGCGTCAGAGTGGCAGGCCGACGCCAGAAACTGTTGCCGCATCACGGGATCGTCGATCTCGAGCGCCGCCTGGAACAACTCAAATTCGCTCATCGCAATGACCCCTCGACCGGAGCAGAGACGGGACGGTTCACTATCAATGCGACGGCAGTGGCCACAGTCGGCCACCGATTTCTAAAAATTCGGAGGACTCTTTGTGCTCCCGCGCGGTTCGTCGCCAGTCATTTCCTGATGCAGCCAGGCCCGGGCATACGCCCACAACCGTCCCGCCGTCCGCGGAGAGACTTTCAGCACATCACCCGCTTCTTCTAGCGACAGACCTGCAAAATACCGCAGCTGGACCAACTTCACGGCTTGCGGATTCACGGTCATCAACCGTTCCAAAGCCGCATCCAACGCCAGCAAGTCCTCGTGGACTTCCGACACGACGATCGGGACATCCGTCAGTTCTGCCCGAACAAGTTCGCCGCCGTGCTTGATCCGGGATTTGCGGCGGGCATTCTCTACCAGAATCCGCCGCATGGCCTCGGCTGCGGCCGCAAAGAAGTGCCCCCGTCCGTCCCAGAGCCCACCTGGCTGCTCGTCCTTGGTCTCTGGCGTCGCGACAAGCCGCAGAAAGGCTTCATGGACCAGCGCGGTGGCTTGCAGCGTCTGCCCCGGCTTCTCGAATGCCAGCTTGGCTGCCGCCAGTTTCCGCAGCTCGTCATACACCAGCGGGAGTAATTGCTCCGCCGCGTGCGGATCACCTTCATCCATCGCCGCCAGGATTTGGGTGACGTTGCTCATCGCCGAACTGTACTTGAGTCATCTCTCGCCGTAAAGAAGCTGAGCGCGATCCTCGACGTGGACTCAGGGGGCAGGTCTAGTTTCTATTGCTGCTGGTCGTGGTCGCGTGTCGGCATGGCACGGAGTCAGCGGAATTGTCCGACGGGTGAGGTGTTCCACGTCCTGAATCGGGCGGTGGCCCGGTTGACGGATGCATCAAGGGGGCAGGTCTCAACTCGGTTAAGAATTGACACCTGACCCCCTCTTGACCCGTCTCTTGAACTTCGCCCTTAGCACCCGGTGTGTTCTATTTCGACGGGCGGGGAGTGAAGCGGGGGTCGGGGATTGGTTTCAATGCGGGTGCGGGTGCAGGCGCGGCTTTGGTTGCCGGGGTGCGATTGCCGGTGGTAGTCACCGACTCCGTAATTGAGCCATCCTCATTCATCGTCAGCGTCCAGGTCTGATTGTTGCGGAGACCTTGTTCGAGGGAGCCTGACGAACAGATATTGGGGTCCAGATCGCTCGAACCGCTGTAGTCGACGAGCATCTTGTCAGCGACACCATCCAGATCCGCATCAAAGGCCGTGATGGGCAGGGTCACCGATTCGCCTGCCCCGACCGCCTGCGTCATCGAACTTTCACCATCGGCGGTCGAATAGGTCCAGCGGAAGTAAGTCGGTCCACCCTCGAAGCAGCCGAAGTTATTGTTCACGATTTTCAACGTCAGAAAGATGTCTCCCGTTGGACAACTGCCAGAATTCTGTGGCTTTGTCCGATGGCGCATCGTCATCCCC
Organism: Planctomycetaceae bacterium; assembly: GCA_044229335.1. Classification (GTDB taxonomy): domain Bacteria; phylum Planctomycetota; class Planctomycetia; order Planctomycetales; family Planctomycetaceae; genus DSVQ01. The sequence goes on from JBGATC010000035.1 coordinate 40,679, forward strand.
CACAGATCACGGGCGAGTTCTCCCGATTTGGCGATCGCGACGGAGGGACGGAGACGTAAGTTCCCGCAGAACGCGTAAACGGGGCCATCATCTTCTACGACGAGCGTTGATCCCGACCGGCAATCATCTTGTGCTTTCGCGTAGGCATCTTCATATCCGCAACCGATGGCATCGGCATCGCCGACGGACTCCCCGCACTCATCCCGGCAATCCCCGCTGACGTACCATGCACAGCCGGAGATGTTCCCGAGCAGCAGCGCCGCGATGATTCCCCAGAAGTTTTTCATAAGTATGGCTCTTGGTTAGACGGTGTGCGGGTGGTGTTCGAGAGTTCTTGACGACATGCGATCCAGGAGTGCCGCACCGCTCAATAGCAGTTTTCAGGTTAAAAATCGACATCCGGCCGTGTCAAGACACCTGTTCACAGCTTTGCGGGCATCAACAAGGTCGCGGTTGCCAGAGTGCGCACTGGATCAATTTGGCCGTCAACAGAGGCGATTATTGCTCAGCCATGGAATCGCTGGGGGCCAGCATCCGGTTGCTCTCCCGCCACGCTGAGGGCTGGTGGGTGGAAAGACAAGACTCCAACACCTTCCACACGCCGCTGCCATGATAAGCGCCGCTTGATGTCAGCGCTGAGGCCGAGTGACCGACAGTTCGAAATGCAGAAGCCCGAACTCAGGAATGAGGCCGGGCTTCTACTCTTGTCATTCGATCGGCTTACTTGTCGTCGAGGAGTTCGACCGCGACGAACTTCTTGCCTTCGAGCATTTCGAGGCTGGCGCCGCCACCGGTGCTGACGTGGGTCACTTTGTCAGCGAGGCCGAATTGCTGGATCGCGGCTGCGGAGTCGCCCCCGCCGATGATGCTTGTCGCTCCGCTGGAGACGATGGCATCGGCCACGGCACGGGTGCCGGCATCGAAGGGGGGCATCTCGAAGACCCCCATCGGACCATTCCAGAGAACGGTCTTCGCGGAAGAGATGATGTCGCTGTAGGCTTTAATCGTTTCGGGGCCGATATCGAAGCCCTCGTACTCGTCCGGGATCTGCCCGGCTTTGGCGACTAGCTTGTTGCAGGTCCCCTTGAAGTCGTCGCCACAGTGCGAGTCGATGGGGAGACTCATCTTGCCGCCCCCCATCCCCATCAGTTCCAGGGCGAGGTCGACTTTGTCGGGTTGCACGTAGCTCTTGCCGACTTTTCCCCCCTTGGCGAGAGCGAACGTGAAGGCCATCGCTCCGCCAATCAGCACCTTGTCGCAAATGGTGAGCAGGTTCTTGATGACTTCGATCTTGTCGGCCACCTTCTTGCCGCCGACGATCGCGACGAATGGCCGTTGCGGATTGGCGATCGCGTCGGCCAGGAACCGGATTTCTTTCTCGACGAGGAAGCCGCAGACCTTGGGTTTGCCAGTCATGGCATTCGGCACGGCGACCATCGAGCCTTCGGTCCGGTGACAGGTTCCGAATGCGTCGTTGCAGTAGACATCGCCAAAGCCCGCCAGGACGGCGGCGTAGTCGGGGTCGCCTTTTTTCTCGCCCTTGTTAAAGCGGACGTTTTCGAGGATCAGGACTTCGCCGTCTTTCAGGGCGGCGGCCTTGGCCTTGGCATCGTCTCCCACCGTGTCGGTCGCGAAGTAGACCGCTGCTGTCAGCAGTTGACCGAGGCGTTCCGCGACGGGCCGCAGGCTGCACTTCGCGTCTTCGGCCGGGTCTTTCCCTTCCGGCCGACCGAGATGGCTCATCAGGATGACGCGCCCGCCGCGGTCGAGCACCGACTTGATCGACGGGAGGGCTTCGGTGATCCGGCGGTCATCGGTGATGTGCAACTGGTCGTCGAGCGGCACATTGAAGTCGACGCGCATCAGCACGGACTTCCCTCGGACATCCACGTCGGCAATCGTCTTCTTGGCCATAGCGGCAAACACATCCACGAGCGGCCCGTGATCGGAACACCCCCGCGGCGTTCCCGACCGTGCGGCCGAAGGTACAGAAACCGGCCTGCATGATATCCGCCACAGACACGGACTGCCATCGCCTGCTCCACGGAGTTTGCCACCGTGGCTGGGGGGGCTGTGAACTTTCGGAGTGGAAGCAGGGGAGGTCACCACGAAAAGCACGAAACACGCGAAAGGAGAGTCAGCCAAGCCAGCAGACTGTTGAAAACGCCTCCCGGTCCACAGACAAGAATGTCTGTGCCCCCCCCCAGAATTCCAGGATGACAAGCCTTCCAGTGGGACAGACAGTCCTGTCTGACTGTATTTCAACACGCTGCCAGGTAAGTGAATGGTTGCTGGTCTTCCTTCCGGTTTCGTGTCCTTTCGTGTGTTTTGTGGTCAATTCTTCCGTCTCCCGCCTTCGGTTCGCCATGCCAATTGAACGGATTGCGTTCGGCCGCTTGTAAGATTTTCCATCGCGACGATTTGGGGATGAAACTTGAGGAAAAATCGCGTTCTACGGCAGTTTTTTCCGGATTTCGTCTTTTCGCGAACGGTCGGCTTTCACTATAGACCGCTCACCACATGCGGGGCACCAAACGTCCGATATCGACTGGCCTCTCCCTCCAGTTGTCGCACCCGTCACACTCCCGTCTCGGACTCAATTCGACTCGAAGGACACGATTCATGGTCAAGCGTTGTGCGTTTCTGTTGACTGGGCTGGCGCTCGCGTCGTCGGCAGTCGGCTGTTGCTGCCTGGGTGGTTACGGTAGTGGCTACCGTGGGTATGGTTGCCCGCCGTGCGGAGCCGGTTATGCACCGGCCTCTTCGCCGTGCGGTCCCGGCGGTTGTTCACCGTCGTATTACCCGCCAGCCGGGCAGGGTGCGTTCTACCAGAGTGGCGTGACGCAGTCGGCGTTTGTCGATGGCGGAGCGATCATGACGGCGTCGCCGACGATCAACGGGGCGTACTACCCCGCCACCGCGACGCTCAATCCGCTCCCGACGTACTAAGTGCAGACACACGTCCGCGAGTCGACAGTCGGGTTTCTCCGGTTGTGTGATACTCCGGACGGAACGGCGAAAACTTATCAGGGCAGCGTCCAGCCGTTCGTGGCGTGCGGCGGACGCAGGCAGGGATGAGACGGGCCGTCGAACCAGTCGGTTCGACCAGACATTGACGCAAACAGGCCGGGTTCTGCGGGGAACCCGGCCTGTGGCGCGCGCGGACCCTCGCTCCCTTCGGGTCGAGCCTCTATACTGCAGCAGCGACGGCGGCGGTGCGACTACCGGTTCCGCAGTGGGCGGTCTCTCGTCGCGGTTGTCGAAGCTGTTCTGCAGGTGGTTGGTCTGTCATGGAGATCGTGCTCTATCCGCATCCGGCACTCCGCTGGAAGTCGCGCCAAGTGACCGAGATCAACGCCGATCTCCGCAAGACCGTCGCCGAGATGTTCGAACTGATGTACGCCGCAAAAGGGATCGGCCTGGCTGCGAACCAGGTCGCGCTCCCGTATCGGCTGTTCATTCTGAATCTCAGCGGGGATGCGACAGCGAAAGACGAGGAAGTCGTCTTCATCAACCCCGAGATCATCAAACGCAAGGGGACTGTCGAAGAAGAAGAAGGCTGTCTCAGCTTTCCGGGTCTCTATAAAGATGTGAAGCGGGCCGCGGAAGTGACGATCGACGCCTTCGATCTCTCCGGGCGGGGTTTCGAGTATCAACTCGACGATCTCGCATCACGCGCGGTCCAGCACGAGAACGATCACATCGATGGGGTCCTGTTCATCGACCGGCTCACCGATGTTCGCCGTCGCGAGTGTCAGCCGGTCCTCGATGACTTCGAAACGCAGTTTCGCCGCAAACAGTCGGAAGGGAAGATCCCGACGGATGAGGAACTGCGCAAGGACCTGGCGCGCCTGGCGGGAGAAGGCTGAGCTCGGAAACCTGGAACAGGTGAGAAGCGGAAGACGGGGGAGGTGACCACGTAACACACGAAAAGACACGAAAGTGGTACGAGCCCCGGAATCGATTCTCGCAAATTGCTCGACGGCTTCTCCCTTTCGCGTAATTCGTGCTTTTCGTGGTGAACTCTTCGTATTTCTGCGAGCGCTGTACGGAACCCGGCGCTTGCGCTTCGGGCTTGGAAATGAGTCAATTCACGCGGACCATGGCATGACGGCGTTACGGATTCTGTTTCTTGGGGCAGGGAAGCTGGCGCAGCCGGTGTTTGAGGGGCTGGTCGCGTCGCGGCATCGCGTCTGTGGACTGGTGACTCAGCCCGATCGGTTCGCCCCAGGAAAGAAGCTGCATCTCAATCCGTTGAAGGAGATCGCCGCCGCCCACGGGATTCCGGTCCTGCAACCCGAGAAGATCAAGACGCCGGAAGCGATTGCTGCCTTGCGAGAACTGGCACCTGACCTGAGTGTGGTCGCTGCGTATGGGCAGATGTTGTCGCAAACCGTGCTCGACCTGCCGCGCCTGGGGACGATCAACGTTCATGCGTCGCTGTTGCCGAAATACCGTGGGGCCACGCCGATTCACGCGGCGGTTCGCTCGGGCGATGCGGAAGCGGGGGTGACGATCATCCGCCTCGTGATGCAACTCGATGCCGGACCGATGCTCGGCGAAGTCCGCACACCGATTGGTGCACTCGAAACGACGGGTGAACTCGAACAACGTCTGGCGGAACTCTCGGTCCCGCTGACATTGAACGTGGTCGAACAACTGGCTGACGGGACCGCACACTTCGTCGAACAGGACCATACGCAGGCGACGCATGTCGGCAAGCTGACGAAAATCGACGGGCTGATCGACTGGTCGCTTCCCGCAGTGGAAGTCGAACGCCACCTTCGCGCGATGCAACCATGGCCCGCACCGGTGACGTTGCTGCATCAGCCGGGCAAGCCGCCGTTGCGATTGCAGGTGTTGCGGGGGGACGTCGTCGAATCGCAGTCCGCGGTCGCTCCCGGCACGGTGATCTCGGTCACAGCAACGACAATCGATGTCCGCTGCGGCGAGGGGGCCTTGCGGATCCTTCAGGTCCACCCAGAAGCGAAACGGGTGATGCCGACGGCCGACTTTCTCCGCGGCCGGCCCGTGGTTCCTGGCGACCGTTTTGAGAAACCGGCATGACCGACGCCTATCGTGCCCGCTGGATTGTACCCATCGAAGGATCGCCGGTTGAACACGGGGTCCTGCTGATCGATGACGGCCGGATCGTCGCCGTGCGGAAGACGTACAGCGGAGCGGTCGTCGACCTTGGAAACGTCGCGCTGATCCCCGGGCTGGTGAATGCCCATACGCATCTCGAATTCAGCAGACTGGCGGAACCGTTCGCAACCGATGGTGAATTCATCCCGTGGCTGGAGCGGGTGATTGCCTACCGCCGCGCATCGAGTCAGCCGCCGCGGGATGCGATACGGGCCGGGCTGCAAGAGTCGATTGCGTCAGGAACGACGCTGCTGGGGGAGATCGCCACCACAGGGTGGGAACCGGACGACTACCGGGTTCCGCATGGACCGCGCGTGGTCGTCTTTCAGGAACTGCTGGGGTTGGCAGAAACCCGTGAGCGCGAGTTGCAGACACTCGCGGCAGACCATTTACAATGTCCGCGGCTGGATCGTGATCCGATCACTCGGTGGGGACTCAGTCCGCATGCACCGTATACAGTCACACCGGCGGTGCTCTTGGCGGCACGCGAACTCGTCGCTGCGGAGCGCACGGGGTGTCTCGCAATCCATCTGGCGGAACTGGATGCGGAACGCGAACTGTTGTCATCAGGGCAGGGGCCGTTGCGGGCGTTTCTGGAACGGGTTGGTGTCTGGCGTGAGGGACTGTTCGGGGATCGATCCTTCGCCGAGTTTCTGGACGCACTCGATGCGGCGGCCCATGGATTGCTGATTCACGGGCATCATCTGCAAGAGGCCGAGATTCGCCAGCTGGCGCAGCAGCCGCATATCACGCTGGTCTACTGTCCGCGGACGCACGCAGCGTTCGGACATCCGGCAAACCCATGGAAGACGGTCATTGAACTCGGCGGTTCGGTCGCGATCGGCACCGATAGTCGGGCATCGAATCCCGATCTCAGTCTGTGGCACGAGTTACAGTTTCTCTCGCAGCAGTCCCCCGAAGTCTTGCCGCACAGCCTGTTGAAACTGGGAACGTTGTGTGGCGCTCGGGCGCTGGGATGCAGTCGGGAATGCGGTAGCCTGATCGCCGGGAAACGGGCCGATGTCGCCGTGGTGTCGTTGGATGCTCCTGCGTTCGTCGATCCCCTCACCGATTTGCTGTTACCGGGGAATGTGATCGCCGGGACCATGCTCGCCGGTGAATGGGCCTGCCCACCTGTGGCGCTGCTCTAGTGTGCGGTGCCTTGTCAGCGGCACGGCGCAAGCTGTCCGGTGTCTTTGTGCGTCGAGGCGATTACGGCCGGAGCTCGCTCTCCGGGCTAGGATGGAGTCCGCTCAACGGGTGGGGTGGTTGCCTACCCACTCCTCATGTTGGAAGATACGTGCTGTACGCTCTCTTGTTGAATGGGCGATCTCGATGCTGTTTCTGCGACTGCTGCTGGGTACCGTTGGCGGCGTGATGTTGACGGCCTTTGGATTTGGGGTCGCACAGGCTTTCGGCTGGAAACCGGTCCTGCCCGGCGGCGTGACGCTCACCTGGCCGGTGGTGATTGCCGGGGGTGTCGTTTTCGGGCTGGTGAGTGAACTCCTGAAGCTCTGGAAGGAAGCCCGCCAGCAGCAGGCCAATCGTACTTACGCAGAACTGCGGGGCTGGACCTACACTCCGCGGGTCAAACTGGAGGAACTCGGCTGGGGGCGGGGCTGCTCACTGTTGCGGCGTGACTCGGTCCGGGTCGAGCATCTCTTTCAGGGGACCGATCAGGAGCGTCCGTTCACGACGGTCGATCTCTCGTTCTCGGTCACCAGCGGATCGGGCAAGAACCGCAGCACAACCACCTACGTGCAGACAGTCTATCGCTTCGAGGGGATCGGGGCTGAACTGGGTTCGTTGCGGTTGATGCCCCGGCGTGGGTACTTCCGCTGGATTCAAGGACTGATGAACGCGACCGAAGTCGCCCTGGAACCTCCGCCGAATCTTCCGGAGGAGCAGGTGCTGGCGATCGCCCGGTTTGGCGAACTCTTTCAGTTCTCGGTCGACTCCGACGCCCTCATGACCGGTCAGGCGGCCCGTGCGTTTCACCCCCTGGCGATTGCCTGGTTGACGTTGCATCCGCACTGGTCGCTGGAGTCCGATGGTCGGGCGCTCTTCGCGTGGCGTGAGAGTCGTGTCGACCATGGGGATCGGCATGGCCCGGCGCTCGAAGAGTTAGACGAGTTGTTGCGACTCTTCGCTGCCGGGGATCAGGCCACCGCCCGCCTTGGCACGGTGGAGTTAACGCGCAAGGAACCGATGTACGATCGCGACTTCGCTGCGATGGTTGGTTACGTGTTCGGCGGGATGATCGGTCTGTTCGGCGGGTTCGTGGTCGCGGTCTCGGTGATCCTGATCGTCGAGCCGCAGTTGCCCCGGGGACCCGCGCAGATGCCGATCATCGCGGGGATCTTCTTCGGGGGAATCGCTCTCGGTGTCTTCAGCGGCCTGCGTCTCGGTCGCCACATCGCCCCGCAGGACTTGATCCCCAGACGAGTCAAGCAGGCCCTGGCCCGCAAACGAGCAGAACTCCTGGCCGAACAAGCCGGAGAATCGGGGAACGCTTCAACCGAACCCCCGCATGACGAGTAACTGTAACAGCTCCCGGCGATCAGAACGCGCATTCGTTCCCAAGCTCTGCGTGGGAACGACCCAGGTAACAGGGCGGGTGGCCCCAGTTGCCATTCTGATGGCTACCGGGGTCGCGGAGCGACAAGAGGTTGCCTGCAACACAGCTGACGCCGACTCAACCTCTTGTGACTGCGTCACCCCGGTAGGCGAAGACGCCAACCGGGGCCACCCGCGGCTGTGACAGCCCGGAGCCGTTCGCTGCAATGCATGATTCGGCGACGTGGGTTCAGATGCGGTATCCAAAATATTTCTTAGCGTCGGGACGGCCGAGTGAGCGGAAAGCGGATGCTGCGATGCTGGCGAAGAGAACGGTGACGCCAACCATATACAAACGGCCCTGCCACGGAACCGGCACTCCATCGGTGCGCAGATTGGCGAAAGGGATCAGCACGATGAAAAAGGAGAACCACAGGACTGCAAGGGCCGCAGTAACCCGAGCGACCCACCATGCCCAGTGCTGCGCCGAAACCAAACCGTAGAGCAGCCCAAGCGCCGGCAGGAAAAGAACGGACGTCCAATAGAAGATCCTACCGTCTTGGCGGAGTAGGCCGTCACTGAACTCGAGCGCGCAAAAGGCGAGAAAGACGATCGTCGCCATGACAGTTGCGCGCACCGGAGCGGGCATGGTGTAATCGCGCGAGTGTCGGTAGGCAGAGAGACCGACCACCGCACCGCCAAGAATGAAGATGACGCCGAGCGAAACGACTGTCGAAGCAGGTCCGGAGAAGAATCCGAGTGCCAGGTATGAATGGACCGCGGGGACAATCGCCGCGACTCCGCACGCGGCGACCAAAATACTGCCGACGAGAGTTAGACGAGTCATAGATTAACGCGTGCGAAATCGCCGAACGCTCATGGTCACCGGGTTGCGGCCAGTGACGGTGAGTTCAGAGACCGGCCGGCCCGCAACTCCGGTGCACCATCTGGTTATCCGATTGCTTAAATTCAGTCACGCGGAGCACCCGTGACGGTTTTCGAGTCCAGGTCGACAATATAGCCGACAGGGCCAAGCAGTCGGTATTCTTTATAGGTCAACTGCTGTTCGGTGGTTACAAGGTACGTCGATTCGCGTCTATGGACGATGTGCACAATTTTCAGAGATGCGTCTTTTCCGAGGCGGGCGTTGTATAAAGAGAATATGCTTGCGACTGTCGAATCTGTTGCCCCTGTTACGATTGGACCGTCGGAAGGTCGTGTGATGTTAACCAGGTTGCCTTGGCGTGTCACACCGGGTTCAAGCGTTCGACTGCACCCGGTCAGGAGGGTAACGGCCACGGAGAGCACAGCAACGCGAGAAAGTAGTGGCGACATGGGTGATCTTAAGTGCGATTGCAACGGGGACTAATGATAGCCGGTCAGTCGCCGAACTTGTGATTCTCAATACGAACTGCATGGAGAATACACAGTGGCGTTCGACTGTCAAACCCAGCAGCGCCATTCGGATGCGTCGTTTGTGTCGCGTGAAATGACCGAGGATGTCTTGCGCGTCGAACTGATTTGCAGGAAGCTTTCCCTCGTTCCCACGCTCTGCGTGGGAACGCCCGGTCGCGACGCTCCGCGTCGTCTCACGGCTCGGGGCGGACATCCGACAGGACACTGGGACAAGAAGAGGGCGCGGAGCGTCCAGCACGGTGCGTTCCCACGCAGGGGCGTGGGAACGAGATCGAAATGGGGGAATTGATTTCTTGCGAAAATCAACAGCGCAGATCGAGTTGCAGCAACGACCAGTGAACTGTGCCGTCCAGGTGGCAGATCACCATCACGAGTGGTCCTTGTCCCGGCTGCTGGAAGGCGCTCTGTTTCTCGAAGCGGGTCTGACCGGACTGGTCACCGCAGCGCCAGTACCAGCCACCGGCTTTCGTAAAGTCATCGCGGCGAGTGTCGGCACGAAAAACACGGATCGTTCCGTGTCGAACGATCACCTGCTCGGGATTACCGCGGGCATCGCAGGCCGAGGTGATCACTAGATGCTGGCGCGCGTCATCCGCTCGGGTCGTGACCTGCTCGACGAACATGAAGACCTGCGGATTCGACTGGGCTGTCTCCAGATGTGGATCAAGCGCGGGAACGGCAGCGGGCTGGTCCGCCGCTGGGAGCAGAGTTCTGCACGAAGCCAGTGCCCCTGCTGTGAGGGTTGGTAGCAAGACCTCACGTCGCGTGAGCGGTTTCATCGACAACTCCGGAATCGAGGATGAAGTACAGTGAGTCCTGCCGCATGAGAGCCGACGCGCGTTACCGATCGACGTACGGGTTGCGGGCCTGTTGCTGTGTCGGTTGTGGTGCATCCCGCAGGGCCTGTTGCCAGCGGTGGACATCCTGTGGGGAGATCACGCGACCGTTCGAGGCGGCGAATTCCGGATCGGTGAGGAAGAGGTTTCGCGACTGCGCTGCCAGCATTTCGGACTCGGTCACGCGCTGCTGCACTTCATAGATCGCGACACCGACCAGAACACTGCACGCGAGGGCCGCAGCCACGGTGGGGACCCAGACATTGAATCGCTGATACTGCGGGCGCTTGTCCCAGGCCGTCAGACGAGCCGATACTTTCGGCCAGAGCCCGGCAGGACGAACGCTCGGCTGCTGCGCTTCCCGCAGCACCCGCTGGGCGGCGACAAACGCGACCTGCTCGCTGCGGCACTGCGGACAACCCGCGAGGTGCTCGTCGAGCGCCCGCTGATCGGCGACGTCGGTCAGATCCTGGCCAACCCATAAAGCCAGGGCCGCATGGGCCTGTTCACAATGCATCGTCATCCGGTCGCTCCCCCTCCGCGGCCTCTCCGCGGGGGTCTGGTTCAAGGGGTCTCGGTGTGATCGTGATCAACGAGGTTCTCGGGCGCTTCCGTCAAGGTGGTCGGACCATTCACCCGCTTCGTCCACAGTTGCTGGAATCGACTCCGGGCTTCGGCAAGTCGCCAGCGGATCGTCGCTTCTTTCCGATTCAGGATCGCCGCGATTTCGGACGTGGAGAAGTTCTCCAGGTCACGCAGGACGAGGACGGTTCGATAGGTCTCCGGAATCTGATCGAGAACGTGATGCACTTCCTGCGACAGGTCGAGTCCCTGCCGGGGATCGACCACCGCCGGGTCGGGTGTCTGTTCGGCCGAGGCGTCGGTGAACAACGCCCACCAGCCCCGGCGTTTCCGTTTGCGTAAAAAATCGAGGGTCAGGTTCACGCCGATGCGGAATAGCCACGGTCCGAAGCGGCGCGCCGGATCGAACTGATCGAGCCGTTGATACGCCCGGACGAACGTCTCCTGGGCGAGGTCCTCCGCCTGATCGACATCGGTAATGAACTGCCCGATCAGCCGGATGAGCCGCCGCTCGTAACGTAACACCAACTCGCCAAATGCATTGCGATTGCCCCGTCGCGCAGCATCGACCAGCAGGGCTTCGTTTCCGATCCCAGCCAGTGATTCTTCGTCAGCCGTCGTGACGTCGTGTTGAGGCATCGTTCGCAGCATCGTGCGCTCCCATTCTGACTTACGTCAGCGGAGCGGCTGGTTGTTGGGCAATTCTGAAGATTTCGCGACCCTGAAACGAGTCTGCCGAATTCCGCGGAGGACAGCAATCGGAATTTCAAGCCTCATCACAATGCTGAGGACTCGTGAAGTCTCTGCCCGTTGGCTGGCTTGACCCGTTCCCGGTGGCGTCCCAAGATACTGGCTTCGCCGTCTCGTCTGATCTCTCCTCCGGAATGAACTGCATCATGCAACGACATCGCCGATTCCTGTTCGGGTGGCTGTGCCTCGGAGGACTGATCAGCCTGAGTGGCTGTGGCGTCAATCAGCCGACGCCTCCCGGACCGTCCGCCAAGAAACCACCTGCCCCCGAGACCGTCGCTGAGGAACCCCTGATGTTGAGCGTCCAGTCGGAACCGTACGGCAAAACCGCGGACGGTCAGGATGTCGTCCATTACAGCCTGATTAATGGGCAGGCGGTCCGTGTTGGGTTGATCAATCTTGGCGGAATCATCACCGCAGTCGAAGTGCCCGACCGCAAGGGGGAGAAGGCGAACATCACGCTCAGCCTGCCTGATCTCGCCGCCTACGAAAAGAACGCTCCATATTTCGGCGGCATCTGCGGCCGCTTCGCCAATCGGATCGCGAAAGGGAAGTTCACCCTTGATGGGACTGAATACACCCTGGTGACGAATAACGGGCCGAACCACCTGCACGGCGGGGAAGTTGGCTTCATGCGGCGTGTCTGGCAGCACACTCCGGTGAAAGGGGATGGCTACGTCGGCGTGAAGTTTCTCTATGTCAGTCCTGATGGTGAAGATGGCTACCCCGGCCAGCTCAATGTCAACGTGACGTACACGCTGTCAGACTCGAATGCTCTCAAGATCGAGTACGAAGCAACTGCGGTGAAACCGACTGTGCTGAACCTCACGAATCACGCCTACTGGAATCTTGCCGGGACCGGCTCGATTCTCGATCACCAGCTGACGCTGTTCTGTGATCGCTATCTGCCGGTCGATGAGACGTCGATCCCCACGGGCGAAATTGCTGCGGTCGCCGGGACGCCGATGGACTTCCTCAAGCCGGTCGCGATCGGTGCGCGGATTACCGAACCCGTCAACGGTGGTGGCGGATACGATCACTGCTACGTCGTCAATGGCGAAGCGGGCACGTTGCGACCCGCAGCGAAGATCGTCGATCCTGCTTCGGGACGAGTGATGGAGATCGCCACAACCGAACCGGCCATCCAGTTCTACACGGGCAATTTCCTCGACGGGACTCCCGAGACGGGCAACGCGGCGAAGCATGGGGCCTTCTGCCTGGAAGCCCAGCACTATCCCGATTCTCCGAACCGCCCCGAGTTTCCAACGACGACCCTCAACCCCGGCGAAACCTACAAGCAGACAACGGTCCACACGTTCTCGGTCCTCAAAGACTAACGCGGATCGTCCAGATTCCTGGCGTTCGCCTTGTGAGCGGTCGGGGCGCAAGGCCCCCGGTGCCATCTGATGCTTCGAGTACCCCAAGTCCACTCGAGAATCTCAACAGATCATCATCCAAGCTCCCACTGCATTCCCCCTGAGGTTTCATCCATGCGCTGTCTCACACTCTCTCTGCTCGCCTGTTGTCTTGTCGCCCCGCTGTGCCTGACAGCCGCCGAGGAAGACGGCTTCCGCCCCCTCTGGAACGGCAAGGATCTCGAAGGCTGGGAAGGGCGGACCGATCTCTGGTCGGTCGTCGATGGAGCAATCCTCGGCAACTCGCCGGGCCTCAAAGAGAATCACTTCCTCGTCACCAAGGAAGAGTTCAAGAATTTCGAACTCCGCTTCGAGGTGAAGCTGCACGACCCGGCCGCCAACTCCGGAGTTCAGTTCTGGTCGCAGCGGGTGACCGACTCGACCGAGATGATCGGCTACCAGGCGGATATCGGTCCCGGCTGGTGGGGCTGCATCTATGACGAGTCACGCCGTCGCAAGATGCTGGCCGCTCCCGATGCTGAGAAGTTCAAGGGCGTGGTGAAGGACAAGGAGTGGAACCAGTACGTCGTCCGCGCCGAAGGGGACAAAATCACGCTCTCGATCAACGGGACGCAAACTGTCAGTTACGTGGAAGAAGACAAGGACATCCCCCGCAGCGGTCGTTTCGGGCTGCAGGTCCATAGTGGCAACGCGTTCAAAATCGAGTTCCGCAACCTGCGCGTGAAAACGCTGCCGTGAAGTCAATCCGAAATCCGAATCTCGAAATAGCAAGGCGGGAATTCTCCGCCATCCCTTTTGATTTTGGGCCTTCGGATTTCGTGCTTCGATTTTCGGATTTCCGTTTCGTTACTGTTGCTCACTGAGGAACCTCCGATGACCAGTTCCCGCCGCGACCTTCTGCAACTCGGTTTGACGGCCGCCGCTGCGGCTGTCTTCGCTCCGAAAGTCTTCGCCGCGGGGAATGACCCGTTGCCGGGCAAGACGCCACATACGAAGTTCGCGGTGAACTGCGAGATGTGGTGGACGAAGCTGCCGTTCCTCGAACGCGTCGCCCAGGCTGCAGCCCTCGGTTTTCCGGCGATCGAGTTCTGGCCGCTCGCGGGGAAAGATCTCGATGCCCTCGTCGCCCTCTGCGACAAGACGGGCCTCGCCATTGCCCAGTTCACCGCGTGGGGTTTCAAGCCGGGGATGAACGAACCGAAGAATCATCCCGCGTTTATGCAGGCGATCAAGGATGCCTGCGTCGCGGCGAAGAAGCTCAAGTGCAAGAAGGCGTGCGTCGTCGCGGGCGATGATGTGGCCGGGATGACGCAGGACGAAATGCACGCAAACGTGATCACCGCGCTGAAGAGCGTGGCGAAGATCGTCGAAGACAACGACCTCACGCTGATCCTCGAACCGATGAATATCCGCGTCGATCACAAGGGGCACTGTCTCTACGGCAGCGCACCGGCGATCCGGATCTGTGAAGCGGTCGGCTCATCGCATGTGAAGATCAACTGGGACCTCTATCACATGCACATCACGGAAGGGGATCTCTGCGGTCACCTGCGGGAAGGGATGAAGTCGGGACAGATCGGGTATCTGCAGCTCGCCGATCATCCCGGCCGCAATGAACCGGGCACGGGAGAGATTCATTACAACCGCGTGCTGAAAGAAGCCTATGACCTCGGCTATCGCGACTACGTCGGCCTCGAATGCCGCCCGACGGATGAACTCGTCGCCGCGAAACGCGTCGCTGCCGCAGATGTCTGGTAGAGAGAGAAATCCCAAATCCGAAACTCGAAATTCGAATGAAGCACGAATCTCGAACTCGGAGACACTCATTATTTGATCGGCCGGGCTTCGACCTGACGACTTCTTCCCGTTCGGGTTTCGTGCTTCGTATTTCGGATTTCCCCCCCATGTATCTCGGCATTGAAATCGGTGGAACCAAACTGCAGTTCGGTGTCGGGCCGGGCGACGGGACAACCTTCGTCGATTTCGTGCGGTGCGATGTTGATCCGGCACGTGCTGCAGAAGGGATCCGTTCACAGATTCAATCCGTCGGCAAACGCCTCGTCGCCGAGCACCGGATTCAGCGTGTCGGCTACGGCTTCGGCGGGCCGGTCTTCGGCAGTCGAGGACTGGTGCAGACCAGTCATCAGGTCGCGGGATGGGACCAGTTCCCGCTGGTTGAATGGACTCAGCAGGAACTTGGCGTTGCCACCCGTCTCGGAAACGATTGCGATGTGGCTGCCTTAGCTGAAGCGACCAACGGGGCCGGACGCGATGCCCGTACGGTCTTCTACATCACCGTCGGGACCGGCATTGGCGGCGGCCTGGTGATCGACCGCCGGATTCATGGGACCGATCGTCCCGCAGCGGCAGAGATTGGTCACCTGCGGCCGGGTCTCGCCGCGATGACCACGCACCAGACAATCGAAAGCGATGCCGCCGGTCCGGCGATCTCGCGCCGTGTGCAGATTCGTCTCCATGAGATTCTCGAATCGGGTTTCAACGATCCACACGCCCATGCGTTGCTGGCACTGGCCGATGGCCGGATCGAGAAGATCACGACCAAGCACATCGCGATGGCGGCACAATCGGGCAACCCCATCGCGGTCCATTCGTATCATGAAGCGACCACGGTCCTCGGTTGGGGAATCGCCCAGATGATCACGCTGCTCGCCCCGGATGTGGTGGTCGTCGGCGGTGGCGTGTCGCTCGCCGGGGAATCCGTCTTCTTCGAGCCGCTCCGCGCGGCGGTCGAGGTCTACAGCTTCCCGCCGCTGAAGCAGAGCTGCCCGATCGTCCCCGCGGCTCTCGGCGAAAGCGTCGTCGTCCACGGCGCTCTCGCCCTCGCCGCCGCTCCGTAGCTCGCTGGCGTCTACGCGATGGCTTTCTAATCCGGTCTCACCAGAGGAAATTCCATCGCGAAGACGCCAGCGTGGAATCGAAGCGCTCCCTGCGACATGGAAATCTGGCAGAATAGATTCCCTCGGGAGGGAGTCATGCGCATTCAGTTCCTGGTCTGGCTGTCAGGGATCCTGTTACTTCCATTTCCGGCGTGGGGTCAAGCGGGGGGCTACCAGTTGCCCCCGGCGCTCAAGGCTCAGATTGCCCGGGAGATCGAGATGCAGACGCTCGGCGGGCGGCAATTCTGGGGCGACGTACAGTTCGCTCAGGACTGGCGGATTCAACGCAACGTCTTCACCGGGCATTATCGTCTGCTCGACGGGCGCGACTGGCGGCATGCGTGGGGGCCCCTCGAAGACTGTCAGGCCAAGCTGAAGGAATTCCAGCAGAAGGGGAAGATCGCGCCGATGTCCGGCAAAGGGGTGATCCTGCTGCATGGGATCATTCGGTCATCGAAGTCGATCTATCGTCTGGGAGACGATCTCAAGGAAGGGGGCTTCACGCCGTTCTGTTTCGACTATCCCAGTACGCAGATCACGATTGAAGAAGCGGCCGAGTATCTGCACAGCGTGATCGAGCAACTCGACGGCATCGAAGAACTCCACCTCGTCGGACACAGCATGGGGGGCCTGGTGATCCGGGCCTACTTCGCCAAGCATCGCGATCCGCGGATTCGCCGCGTGGTGATGCTCGGTACGCCGAATCAGGGTGCGGAACTGGCTGATCTCTTGAAGCCGAATCTCCTCTTTCGCACGGTCTTTGGTCCAGCGGGCCAGCAGCTGGTCACCGATGCCGCCGGAACGATCCCCGCGCTTCCGGTCCCGCCGGTCGAGTTCGCGGTGATTGCTGGTGCCCGTGGAAACGAGAGTGGCTGGAACCCGCTGGTTCCCGGCGATGACGACGGCACAGTCGCCGTCGCCCGCACCAAGCTCGGCGGGGCCGTTGACTTCGGCACTGCCAACTGTCTGCATCATGCACTCCTATCGAATCCCGATGTCGCTGCCCAGGTCCGTCGCTTCCTCCTGGAAGGCCGGTTGCGTGCCGAAGGACCGAAGCAACCGATTGCAGTCGAGACGGAGTAGGAGGTCGCTCCATGCATCCTTTCGTGCTGTTCCTGTGCGCTTTACCGATGGCCGAGCCTCCCCGCGTTGTAGTCGAAGGCCAGCCGCTGGCGGCCCAGGTCGAACGGCTGATGGAGGCGTACACGTTTCTGGGAACCCCGCTTCCCGAGGCTCAGGCCCTGGACTTGGGGAAGGCGATCCGCGCGCAGGACGGCATCGAATTGCAGCGGCTCCTTGATTCCGCCGTCACGTTTGTCGTGACCATCAATCCCGAAGCCCGCGTGAAAGTCGACCGCGGTCCCGGACCGGCGCGACTGCAGCAGCATGGACATACCCCGCTGCTCGTGAAGGTCATCAACGAAGCGGCCACGACAGCCGCGTTACGGATCGTCAGCCCGCAGGCCGGCCCGAGTTACGGCGGGACAGCCAAACTCAGCATGGAACGACAACAGCAGTTGAAGCTGTTGACTACGAACAACGATGACCCCGACCCGCTCCGGTTCCTCCATGTCGACATGTTCCGCGAACGGCCACTCACCGAAACGCTCAGCGGTCTGAATGTCGAATATGTGATCGCGCTGATCGCCAGTTCGACCGCCGGACAACGCGAAGCGACCATCGGCTTCGACCTCGGCCAGCAGAATCAGGATCTCGGTTTCCGTGGCGAAGTCCCCGTCCTCTGGACGATCGCTCCCGCCCGTCCGGTCACGCTCCGCATTCGCGATGTCGACGGCCAGCCGACGACCGCCCGGCTGACGATCCGCAACGCGGCGGGTCAGGTCGTCCCGCCGCAGGCTCGGCGGACGAGTCCCGATTTCTTCTTTCAACCGCAGGTCTATCGACACGACGGCGAACTCGTCTGGCTGCCACCAGGGACGTATCAGGTCGAGGCGGGTCGCGGTCCGGAGTATCTCGTTGAACGGAGTGCACGGACCGTCGCCGAGAACGATGAGACAACGTGGGACATCGCCTTGAAACGGTGGATCGATCCGAACGTTGACGGTTTCTACAGCGGCGATCACCACATCCACGGGGCAGGGTGTGCCCACTACACACGGCCGACCGAAGGTGTTTCGCCGGCGGACATGTTCCGCCAGGTAAAAGGGGAAGGGCTCAATGTCGGCTGTGTCCTCACCTGGGGACCGTGTTACGACTTCCAGCGGAAGTATTTCTCAGCCCAGGTCGACGCGGTCAGCGAGCCGCGAACGCTACTCAAGTACGACCTCGAAATCAGCGGCTTCGGCTCACAGGCTTTGGGACACGTCTGCCTGTTGAATCTCCGCGATCAGACGTATCCCGGCAGCGACGGAACTGCGACACAGGGCTGGCCGACATGGACGACACCCGTCATGCAATGGACGAAGGCTCAAGGAGGCGTGACCGGTTACGCCCATTCAGCGAGCGGGCTGGCCATCAACCCGCAACGGGAAGCGACGCGACTCCTGACAACACGCGATGCCAACGCCGACGCACGGCTTTCTCCGACGGAAGCGGCGATTGGTGTCCTGCCCGCCGCGTTCGATCAGATCGACGCCGACCGCAACGGAACGCTCGATACAGCGGAGTTAAGTGCTGCACTAGAACGGGCGAGCCACGAGCTGCCGAACTACGCGATCCCCGAGATGAACGGCGTAGGAGCGATGGAACTCGCCGTCGCGGTCGCGGAAGGGGCGTGCGACTTCATCTCGGCGATGGACACCGAGCGGGTCCAGGAATGGAATGCGTGGTATCACATCCTGAATTGCGGGTTCCCGCTGAAGGTGAGCGGCGAGACCGACTTCCCCTGCATGAGCAGCCTGCAGGTCGGGCAAGGCCGGGTCTACGTGCAACTCGGCAAGGTCGATCAACTGGACTATGCCGCATGGTGCCGCGGTTTGGCCGAGGGACGCTCGTACGTCTCCGACGGTTACGCGCATGCGCTGCGGTTCGCGGTGAACGGAGTAACCCCCGGTCCGCAACCGTTGACGTTACCGCAGCCCGGTCCGGTTGAAATCGTGACCGAAGTCGCCTTCGCGCCAGCCACGCCGCAGGGAGTGGCCTACGGGACACAAGCCGTCAGCGAAGGCCGCCGGGTGAGTGGTGACACGCGAATTCTGCACGCGGAACGCAGTCGCGACTGGATCGTCGGTGGCACGCGGCAGGTGGAGCTCGTGCAGAACGGCACGGTCATCGCCCGCCAGGAAGTCCCCGCCGACGGTCAACGACATTCCCTCAAGTGGACGGTCCCCATCGACCGCAGCAGCTGGCTCGCCGTCCGTCAGTTCCCGCAGTTGCACACCAACCCGGTGACGGTCCTCGTCAACAACCAACCGCTGCGCGCTTCCCGCCGCAGTGCCGCATGGTGCGTCGAAGTCATCGACGTCCTCTGGACCAACCGCGCCAAAATGATCACCCCCACCGAACGCCCCGCCGCCGAAGCCGCCTTCGAACGCGCGAAAACCCGCTACCGCCAGATCGCGGCGGAATGTGGAGAGGGGACATGAATCCCGTTCAATACCGAGCAAGTTTCCCTAGGGTATCCCGCATCCCTTGGCACAAAGATTCGAGATCTGCAAGTCTCAATTCAAGTTCGACTCGTTCCAACTCGCTGAGCTCGCCGTGGGCGATTAATTGCGAGACTTGACGGACGAATCGTTCCATGCCTGCCAGAAACATTTGGATGCTCTGACGGTTCAGATCCCACTCAAAGAGAGCCTGATCGCGTCCAGTAGATTTCCCGCCGCCTTGTAAATTGCTGGCCAACTCGTGGAGAGTATGAAGCCGCTGGTCTGTCCGCGGAACATACTCCTTGAGGAGTTCCCCCATCCTCTCCGCTAGGCGGCCAGGTGTACGTTTTCCGACAACAGTGCTCATTCTACAGGCTCTCCTCGGCGCAGATCAGCCAGCAACCGCCATAACCGTTGCCACGACTCTGCCATTTCTGGCCAATCATACCCTGCCGTTGTTTTGGCGAGGAGTTCATTTCTGCCCGTCACAAAATTTCGGGAGACAAGACATGCAAATGCGAGTTCCCTCCGGTGAATTACGGAATGATCTTGTAAAAGGGTTGAGAGTGCACGCCCGTATGTTCCTGATCGGTAATGGCGCTCGACGGCTTTTCGTTCATCAAACCAGAGGTCTTCTTTGGTAACCAGCGTCAGCAGCCAACAGGGTTGCACCGACCTCGATAACGCGGATGCCACTCGTTTCGCAACAGCCGTCTCATCCTGGCGACACCGTTTCAGGTAACGCTGCAGTTGTCTATCAACCGTTTCATCTTCTCTTGCTGCGATGACGGAGGAAAGACTGAGCTCACCCAAACTGTGGTAGCCATAGGAAGTCACAAGGATGATGCCATCAAACTGTCCATTCCGGATGTCCTCGTCGTAGTCCGGCCAGAAACGCTCGCGACGATCCAATTGACCGGGTGGTATCACGACCGTAGCATTTGGCTCCCTGAGCTGAAGTTCCTCAATCGCCAATGATTCGAGATAACGGGTTTCGTCCCCGGTAAAGTCTGGTGATCTACCCGCCATCAATCGACCCAACGTCGATTTCCCGACAACGCCGGGACCAATGATCAAGAGTCGCGAAAGGAGCGGTGGAGTCTCGGCCACTGATTTCCGACCTTTCCACGTTTGCAGAAAGTCACGGAAATCTTTTGAGTCGTGCCAGATTTGTCTCAGCACTCGCCACCATTGCAGATACTCGCGAATATCATCCAGGCCGTTCATTACGAGGTGTTCCGATAATCTGCGGTCGCGATCTCAAGATTGTTGATGTCAGTGGGGGATGAGTAAGTCCATTTCAGACATGACTTCAGGGCACGTTTAACTGGTCAGGCACGGCAGGGGGCATTCGCCGGGTCTTATCATGCGACGCTGTTACGCCTGACCGAACGCCTTCTGCATCTGTTGACGCACGGTGGTGAGGCGTTCGAGGCCGCCGCCGCCGACTTCGGCCGTGGCCCAGCCGGTGAAGCCGATGTCGTCGAGGCCCTTCTGGACTTCGCCCCAGGGGAGGTCGTCGTCTTCCGACGTGATGTCGACGAACTTGTTCTTCGCCCGGCTGAAGCCCTTCACGTCGAGCTTCACCGCGCGGCGGCCGAAGGCCCGCAGCCATTCTCGCGGCTGGCCGTATTTCCAGTGGTTGCCGATGTCGTAATACATCCCGATCCACGGGCTGTTGAAGCTGTCCACGAACTTGATGAACCGGTCGGGCGTCTGTTCCGGCGGTTTGTCGTGATCGTAATGCAGCTTGTTCCAGACGTTCTCGAAGAGAATCATCTGGCCGAGCGACGCTGCGAGCGGAAGCAACTGCACGAGTTCCTTCCGGGCGCGATCTTCGACCTCGGCTTCAGTGCCGTCATCGCCGCGGCCGACGACGATCAGCACGCCACTGCCACCCGCAGCGTGTGAGCAGCGCAGGCAGTGAGCGATGTTGTTGCGGCCGGTGGTCCGTTCGGTCTCGTTGGCACTCGTCAGCCGCTGGCCCCAGTGGGCGTGATTGATCGCGTTGTGGACGAAGACGCCCGATTCGCGAACCGCGTCTCGAACCTGTTCGACGGTGTATTCCCCCGCCTGATCGAAGTCGACCCCATCGAACCCGGCCGCAGCAGCGAGCTTCAACCGCTCGACGATCGTCAGATCTTTGCCGTCGACTTTCTTGGCAATCATCCCCAGCTTGCAGGAGAGGAGTACACGGTTTTTCGTCGGTGGGGGGACAACGATCGGAGCCGGTTCAGCGGCTGCGACAGCGCTGGGAACAGCCAGCGAAGTGACCGCAGCGGTTGAGGCGACCGCGCCGGCGGCGAGGAGGGAGCGACGGCTGAGAGGTTGCGCGAAATCCTGCATGATGTCCTGCCCGAAGGAATAGACGGATCGAAATTCACCACGACCTGTAGCCTCCCGCATCAGCCGCCAGAAGGCAAGTCCAGCGAAGAGGCTTGCGAATTGGCACGGGATGTTTCAGACTCGCTTTCTGCGGAAAAGATCCTGGGATCAGCGAACCTCGGTGTGCATTCTGTGCGAGCCAAACCTGCTGCTGACGCTGCGATTCGGGGGCGTCGTCTGGCAATCCTGGGGCTGCCGGAATCGTTTGCGACGAAGTTACATGTCGAACTCTTTCGTGATCTGGGAATGCATGTCGACGTTGTGACGGTTGCTCCGGGTGAAGCGCGGGAACTGGTCCCCGGCACGGTGATCCACCGCGTGCCGCAACCCCACTCCAAGGTGTTTGGCGGTTCGTTACGGGCTTTTCGCCTCCTTCAGAACTGGGGGCAATGGCTGTACCACCAGCGGTACCAGCAACGCACTGGCAAGACGGCCATCGAAGAGTTCGCCCGAGATATGGGCTACGCCTGGTGGATGAGTCGATCAATTCTTCAGACGGCACGCGCCTGTTGCCCCGACATCGTGCTGGGGGAGGAAGCCTCATCCTATGGATTGGCGACACGCGGATTTCCGGGTCCGCGAATCATTTTTCCCTTCGGGGGTGACATCTACTGCGCTGCGGAATCGTGGCCGATGGCAGGTTACCTGATCGGCCGCGCGCTCCGATCAGCGACACTGGTCATTCCCAGTTCTCTGGCAGGCGCGGAACATATTCTTCAGCGGTTTCACGTCCAGCCTCAGTGCGTGCGGACGTTTTCACCCGGCCTGGATCTTGCGTTGTATCGTCGGCCAGAAGGAGCACAGTTCTCAGCCGCACGCCGTCGTTGGGGGTTGCCGATCGACGGGCGAGTCCTGGCGAATTGTCGACGGTTCCGCTCCCTGTGGGGCAGCGAGATGGTTCATGCCACGTTTCTGGAAGTCGCCCGCAGGAATCCCGATGTTCATTTCCTGCTCATGCGGGGGGGAGAGCAGGCGGACGCTGGGTTGCAGAGCATGCGGGAAGCTGCGGAGAAAGCTGGCTGTGCCAACCGCTTTGTGTTCCTCGATCGTGATTTAACGGCTGAGGAATATCGAGAAGTGGCCACCATCAGCGATGTGTTCGTTTCACTGATGGGTTTGGGTGACATGCGGTCGCTGAGCGTTCTGGAGTTTGCGGCGGGGGGGGCGATGCCGGTCATCACGCGCCAGCGCGAATATGAACTTATGCAGCAGCAGGGGTTTGTCGCCGCGTTGACACCACCCGGTGATGTCGCAGGTACCGTCGAAAAAATTCTCAGGTTGTTACAGGAACCGGAACATCGACTGCTGCACCAGAATGTCGGTTATCTCACCGAACACGAAGACCGCGAACGCAATCGCACACGTCTGGGGGAGTGGGTGGGAGCCTTGTTGCAGCCGACGGTCACTGCTCGGTAAGCGGCGCGCGAGTCAGTCCGGTGGATTTAGAGTGAGTGCCCGTCGCACGTCGTCGGCCTGCTGCGCAGCATGACGAATCAGGTCAACGACCCGCATCACGACGTCGGGTGTCACGCGCTGGCCATTGGGAAGCAACAAGACACGCTGACACAGCGCTTCGGTCAGGGGCAACTCCCGACCAGCATCGGGGTACAGGCTGAGGTACGGTTCATGAGCATGACAACCGGGAGAAAAATACTTCCGCGCCAGCACCCCTTCACGATGTAAGACCGTTACCAACTCATCCCGGGTGAGCCCATACTGTGCTGGATCGACCTCGACAACAATATACTGCGAGTTGTGCGGCAGCTTCAGGTCAAAACTGGCGAGAGTGCAACCCGGTATCCGAGACAAATGGTGCCGGTACGCTGCGAAGTTCTGCTGATTCACGGCCACGATTTCCGGCATCGCATCGAGCGAAGTCAGCCCCAGCGCCGCTGCGAACTCTGAGAGTTTTCCGTTCGTACCCTGTGACTCGACCCGGTCGTAGCCAGCAAAACCGAAGTTCCGCATGAGTCGCAAGCGTCGCGCCAGCGCATCATCATTCGTGACGATGGCCCCACCTTCGCCGCAGTTCACGAATTTCGTCGCATGGAAACTGAAGACCTCGGCATTGCCAAAATTACCAATCATCCCGTCTTCGGTTCCACAACCGAACGCATGGGCCGCATCGAAGAGCAGGGGGAGGTGGTGCCTGCCAGCGATGTCTTCCAGGGCCTGGATAGCACACGGCCGCCCCCAGACATGCGTCGCCAGGATTCCCGTTGTCGCCGGAGAGATTTTTCGTTCCACGGCGTGAGGGTCGAGATTGTGTGTTGCCGGATCGATCTCGACGAAAACGGGGCGGATTCCCAGCCATTGCAGGGCATGCGCCGTTGCAATAAACGTGAACGATGGGACCAGAACTTCGCCGGTGAAGCCCAGTGCCCGGATGGCGATTTCCAGGCCGACGGTGGCGTTTGCGACCGCAATACAGTGCCGCACACGCACCAACTCGATGATGCGGGACTCAAACTCCCGGACCAGAGGGCCGTCATTCGTCAGCCAGCGCCGATCGAGTGCCGCGTCAATCCGTGCGTGCAGTTGCGCTCGATCCCCGAGATTCGGCAGTCCAACATGCAATGGCTCAGCGAATTCCGGTGACCCACCGAGCACGGCCAGTCGATCAAGCGTCACAATGACCGAATCCTGTGAGGGTGTGCGGTGACGGCAGAGCAGTGCCTTCAGGAGAGGTCAAAGCCTTGCCCCCGAAGTGTTTCTCGCGTGCGGGTTGCTGCTGATTCGTAAACCGTCGGATCTTTCGAAAAAGTCTTCAACTGACCGCGGATCACGCTGAGCGTGTGGTCGGGGAGATTCTTCGAGATGACGGTCCCGGCCCCTGCAGTGGCATTGACACCAAGGGTGCAACCGGGCAGCACGACACAATTCGCACCGATGCCGGCGTTTTCACGAAAATGAATTGGACCGCAATGCAGCAACCGGTCTGCCACGGGAAGATTCGGACCGCGGATCATCCCTTCCGAGAAGTCATCAGTCGCGGTGAACAGCCGGCATCCCGGTGAGGTCCCGGAAAAGACTTCGAAGCGGATCACTCCACCGTTTGCGAACAGGTAGGTGCCAGCCCCGATGTGTGAATGCCCCGCGAACTCGATCGGAAACTGGCTGGCGGAAAGAATCGAGAATGCGTCGATGCGCACATTATCGCCGAGAGAGATGCGCTCGCTGCCGAAGATCTGCACGGTCTGGTCGATGCAGACATTGCGTCCCAGGCGTGCAAAGTGCATCGATTCCAGTTGAGCTGCGGTCAGGAACGCCATCGTGGATCTCAACCAAGCGAACACGAACATCGACAGGGTATTATACGCTCCGGAAGGACGCGCTCACCATTGACTGGCGAATCCTGGACAGGGCAGATCAGATTGTTCGATCTGCGAATTTTGCAGCGTGGAACGAGTCATCGAGTTCCACCAATTTCCAGCCAGTTCTGGTGGAACTCGCAAAGCCTCGTTCTACCAGAGTTAAAAAAACTGGTCCGTCCTGGCATCCTGGAGCGGAATCATTTGCTGGATGGTGAGTCAGCATGGGGACACTGATCCAGATTCCGGTGGTTCCAGCCGAGTTGTCGCCCACGGGAGACGCGGACGCACGACGCCCAGCCAGTTTCCAAGATAGTCGCCACGCATCACGCCGGTGTCGTGAACCTGAAACGAGACCGCGTCTTCGTAGATGATTTGTGGCTCACCAGTGTCGAAGCCCACAATCGCCGTGATGACATACCGTCCATCGTTCAGGAAATTGGCTGGCAGCCGACAGACGGAACGATACAGGCCCCGCGGATGTGGCGTGCAAGCCCAGGCGTCGGGAGTCAGCGAAACTCGATTCACCGATGATGTCGAGAGCACGGGCGTCGCAATCTGGTCCTTCAGCCAGATCGCGGCATAGAGTCTTCTGTCTGGCTGCAGGTTCCAGTACTCCAGCTCAATCACAATCTCTTCCGAGATTTTCACGTCCGCGGTTGGTCCGGTGTTTTCATCCTGAAGCACGCGCACCGCATGCAACCGAACTCGGTCGTCGCCCGGGGCAGTGCTCGGGTCGTTCCAGACAACTTCGCCACCCAGCGACAGTGATGAGGCGAGATAATTCTGGACGACTTCGCTGGCCGTCCCGGTCGCGGCCACCTTTCCATCTTTGAGCAGAATCGCCCGTCGACAGAAGTTGGCGACCAGCGGCAGATTATGGGAGACCACGACGCAGGTGCTGCCGCGGGAAGCCACGCCCTGCATCATCCCCAGGCATTTCTTCTGAAACGCGGCATCACCCACGGCCAGGACTTCATCGATGATGAGGATCTCGGGTTCGAGGTGGGCTGCCACTGCAAAGGCCAGTCGCATCTGCATGCCGCTGGAATAGTGCTTGATGGGGCTATCGAGGAACTTTTCGACTTCCGCGAAGGCGACGATTTCATCGAACTTCGCCCGCACTTCCCGCTGCGACATCCCGATGAACGCGCCATTCAGAAAGATGTTTTCGCGGCCGGTCAATTCGGGATGAAACCCCGTGCCGACTTCCAGCAGGCTGCCGATGCGGCCCTGCATTTCGATTGTGCCGCGCGTCGGTGCTGTCACCCGTGAGAGGAGTTTCAGCAACGTGCTTTTCCCGGCTCCATTGCGGCCGATAATTCCCAGCACATCACCTCGTGGCACCTCGAACGACACATCATCGAGTGCCCAGAAGGTCTCAGCGGGGGTTGAAGCCGGCGTTGTGGATTGCACGAGACGGCGCGGCAGCCGCGCCACATTGCGGGCGACGTTCTCGATGAACTCGCTGAAGCGGTAATACGCCGGCTGTCGACCGAGGCGAAACGCCTTCGATAAGCCCTGCACACGCAGCGCGAGGTCGGCCATCGCCTAAATCCAGTCCGAAAGAAAGCGTTCCACCCGGCGGAAGTACCAGAGGCCACTGACCAGTAATCCGACTGCCACCACTGCCGAGACGATCCCTTCCATCATCGTCGGGGCCGGTGTTCCCAGTAACGACCAGCGGAACACACCCAGCAACGACGTCATCGGATTGAGGCTCGCCAGCAGTCGCCATTGTTCCGGGATTAAACTGGTCGTTTCATAGACCACGGGGCTTATAAAGAACCCGACCCGTACGATGAAGGGGACCAGAAAGCCGAAGTCGCGGTAATGGGCATTCAGCGCCGCCAGCCAGATGCCGACGCCGAGAGCTGCCAGGGTGGTGACGATCACCGTCAGCGGGAGTAGCAGAATGGTCCAGCTCGGCACAAAGCCGTACCACAGGCACAAGGCTGCCACGAACGATCCCGCCACGCCCAAGTCAACCAGCGGCCGCAACGCTGCCGCCAGCGGGAGTGCCAACCGCGGGAAGTAGATTTTCGTCAGAATGTGGCGGTTCTCGACCAGGCAACCGGTGCAGGACGTGATGATGGACGCGACCAGTTGCCACAGCAACAATCCACTGAAGAGTGAGAGTCCGGCAGGCACTCCCGCACTGACCGGGGTCCGCCCCAGCAGCGTGAAGAGCCCGCCGAAGAGGAGCATCTCGATCACCGGTTGCAGAATCACCCACGCGATGCCGACGGCTGCCTGTCGATAGCGGACCTTCACATCACGGGCCGCCAGGATGACGATCAGTTCGCGCGCCCCCCATAGCTCGCGCAGATCGAACCAACGCTCCGCGCGTCGGGCATCAATCACCAGCCAGCGACCGGAGCCTGCAGCGAGCGGCCTGGCGACAGTCGTTGACGAATCAGTCATGCGTCCTCAAACGCCAACGTGGTCTCTGAGCGACTCTCGGCGGAGTATTTTCAAGTGGAATTCGTTGAGGCCCGGCGTTTACGCCGGGTAATCCGGGACCAGCGATCATTCTCTCTAGCCCCGTTGACGGGGCTTTTCCCGCTTGAACTATCGCATTCAGAGATCGATACCAGAACCGACATTAACCGAAGAGTTCCACGAGCGGCATGCCGCCATCGGTGATCGGCACCGGGCGGTCTCCGGCATAGAGGTGTTCGCGCGGGTTGATTCCCAGGCAGGCGTAGATCGTGGCGTGCAGATCGGGGACCGAGACCGGGCGATCCACCACGTTCATTCCCAGTTCATCCGTCACGCCGATCGTCAGGCCGTTTTTCAAGCCGCCACCTGCCAGCGCAATACTGAAGCACTTGCCGTGATGGCCGCGTCCGCCGCCACCATCGAACCCGGCGGGACGGCCGAACTCGGTCGCCACGACGACCAGCGTCTTGTCGAGCAACTGGTTCTTTTCGAGATCGAGCAGGAACGCTGCCAATGCCTGGTCGAGTTCTTCGATCAGCTTGTACTGGTTGAGAATCCCTTCGTTGTGGACGTCCCATCCGGTGCCATTCAAGAAGTTCAGGTTATGGGCTACTTCGACGGTGCGCACGCCCGCCTGCAACAGCCGCCGCGTCAGGAGGCAGCGTTGGCCAAATTCCCCGCCGTATTCGTTCCGCAACTCGGCTGGTTCGCGTTCCAGTTGGAACAGTGATTGGAACGTCGGTCCGCCATAACGCAGGGCTTCCGCGATCATCATCTCGTAGTTTTGACGAGGAAGTGAGTTCGACTCGGCTTTGACGCCCGCGAGCAGAGACTCCCGGCGGGCTTGCCGTTCAGGCGACATATCGAAGGGGCGCGACAAACCGGCGGGACCGGTCCGGGTGTCGGTCAGGTAAACGTAACCGTACTTCGCACCGAGAAAGCCCGGACCGCGTGTCGCGCTGGGATAGCCGATGAGGACATACGGCGGGACTCCCTCACCCGCAGGTCCGCGTTGATGCACGATGACCGAGCCGAGAGCGGGGTAGGTGATCGTTTCGCTCGTCGGCCGACCGGTGTGCAGCCGATTGACCGCAGCCGCGTGTTCGTCGATGACGTCGTGATGCACCGTGCGAATCAGGTTGAAGCGATCCATCAACGGGGCACACCGCCGCAGGTGCTGGCAGACCTGCGTCCCCGCGACCGCGGTGTCGATCGCCGGATAGTAGGAACCGGCGGTCTTCTTCTGCGGATCGCCGAGCCGCTTGGGGTCCCAGGTATCAATCTGACCGGCCCCGCCACCGAGCCAGATCACCACGCAGTGCTCGGCTTTTCCTTTGGGCATTTGCACCGCAGCCGTCTCTTCGGCGGCTCCCAGCAGGGGAGCGGCAGCGAAGGCGGAAGAGGTCAGGGCAGCCGTTTGCAGAAAGTCGCGTCGATCGAGCATCGGTCAACCTCGTGGCGAAGCGTGAGGAACTGTGGAACCTCTATTGTGCCAGAGATCGGCTCCTCATCGCAAAGGCAATCACACTTTGGGCAGGGCCATCGTTTTAATTGGTCTGGGAAATGCGGTGGAGGTGGGAGGGAGTTTACGGTCTGGAGTCTGGGATTCACGGAGGGGAAGAAATGTCGATGGCCTGCGGCGGGAATTTGCTGAGCCGATTGGCGCAAGTT
>JBGATC010000036.1:0-27371 GCA_044229335.1 Planctomycetaceae bacterium
AAGCCCCCGGAAGACCGCTGCGAAGAAGCGAGACGCCTCTCTGATGATCGCCTAACCGGGGGCTTCCGCTAACGCGGAGCGCCCCCGCCACCCAGCCGCCATGGTGGAGTCGGACTGTGGTTCTCTCCCGGATCTTGGCGATGATGCACAGTGCCGCTATGCTCCTTGCGGTGTCAGAAGTTCACGATAGATCGCCACGTACCGTTCGATCATCGCGGCGACGCTATACCGGCTCAGCATTTTTTCGCGAGCGGCGTTGCCGCGGCGTTGGGCGGTGGCTGGTTCGTCGATCAGTTTTCGCAGGAATTGGGCGTAGCCGGTCGAGTCACCCATTTTGACGTGGTAGCCGTCGACGTCGTGCTTCACCAGTTCCTGGTTCGGCGGGATGTCGCTGACGAGGACCGGGAGACCGGCGGCCATCGCTTCCATCAGGCTGTTCGACATCCCCTCGAAGCTGCTCGGGAGGCAGAAGGCATCGAACGCGGAGTACCAGTCGGCCGCATCTTCGCGATGCCCCAGGAAGCGGACGTTGTCCGGACAGTGGATCGCGGCTGCAAAGTCGACCATCCGCTGTCGTTCCGGACCATCACCGATCACCGCCAGATATGCCGGACGAATGTGCCGGAGTGTCTCGATGGCGAATAGCAGGTCTTGAAGACGCTTCTGTGGTGCCAGCCGACCGACGAAGCCGGCAACAAACGCGTTCTCAGGAAGATCGAGTTGCTTGCGCAGAAAGAGGCGACGCTGCGGATCAATGAGCGGGGGAACGACCGCGTTGGGGATCACGCGGAGTCGCTCGGCTGGGAATCCTTGCTGTCGATAGAAGTCGGCCACGCTGGCCGAGTTCCCCACCAGGCACGTGGTCCGTGGAGCGAGCCAGCGGTCCACCCGGAGTTGCCAGCCACTCTTCCACGAATCGACACAACGTTCCGAGACGACGACCGGGCAGGAGGGTGTTTTTCCCAGAGCCAGTCGCGTATACGCATTCCCGGCGAACAGCCACGATTGAACGAGATCTGGCTGCAAACTCCGCAATGTCTTGCGCAATCGGCTTAAAGCCCCCAGGTCGAACTTCCAGCGTTTCCCGATCGGATGGACGGCAACACCGGCTGCTTGAAGGTCCGCCTCATAGGGGCCTCCGCGGGTGAGCGTCACGACGTGTGGTTCGAACTCATCCCGCGGGAGACCCGTCGCGAGGAGCATCAGCTGCTTTTCGGCCCCCGAACGATCGAGGGTTGGGATGACATAAACGATGCGCTGGACCAAACCGGGGTTCCGTCGGGTGTTTTCACGGGAGAAGCTGCGCTGCGATACCGAATAGGTTACACTGACAACAGGAATTCGCCGAGGCGAAACGCTTGATTCCCCGCCCGCGGAAGACGACTCCACGCCGATGAACGCGTTTCGAGCATCCGATGGAACCGCGCTGCCGTATCGCCGGTGGGCCACTGCCGGTCCGCCGCGGGCGATCATCGTGGCGGTCCATGGGATTCAAAGTCACGCGGGCTGGTACGCCGGTTCTTCACGACAACTGGCCGAGGCAGGGTTCGAGGTCCTGTTCCTCGATCGCCGAGGCTCGGGGTTATCCACTGGCCCGCGTGGTCATGCCCTGCACGAAGAACGCCTGATCCGCGATGTGACCCAGTTTGTCGATGCCCTGAAAGCCGACCGCGATCCGAACTGTCCGCTCGTTCTGATGGGGGTCAGTTGGGGTGGGAAACTCGCAGCGGCGGTCTCGTCCCGGCGACCGCACGATTTTTCTGCGCTGGCGCTGCTGTACCCTGGATTGTGTCCGCAGGTGCATCCGTCGTGGTGGCAGCAATGGCGGTTGTGGATGGCCCAGGCCGTCGGCTGGGGGCACGTGCGGATTCCGATTCCACTCAATGACCCCGCGCTCTTCACCTCAACGCCGCGGTGGCAGGAGTTCATCCGGCGTGATGAACTCGCCCTGCACCGGGTGACGGTCGATTTTCTTGCGGCGAATCTCGCCTTGAGTGAGGCGATCGAAGCCAATCTGCGACCTTGGAAACAGCCGCTGCTGCTGATGCTTGCCGGTCGCGATGAAATCATCGACAACGCCGCGACACGGTCATTGTTTGAACGGCTGCAGGCGGCTCAACGCACACTCATTGAATACCCGGACGCCAGACATACACTCGAATTCGAACCCGAACCGGGTCCGTTCATCGCCGACCTGATTGCCTGGCTGTCAGCCTTGCCGGGGGTTGCGTGTGCCGACGAATCAGAGCACCTGCCGGAACTCGGGGATGACGGACCAGCGACGATCGCGGTAGACTTCCAGCAACTTCGCCCGTTGCCCGTTTCTACGGAAGCCCTCCGATGATCCGTCTCCGTCTGCTGCCGCTGGTCCTGGCACTCACCTTTTCAGCGACTGGGGTTGGAGCCGAAGAACCTGCTGACAAAGCAACCAAGCTGGTCCCGCTGAATCCGCAGAAGACCGTCCTGCTGGATGCGGAAGGGAAGCGACTCCTGTTGAAGGGTGAAGTCTGTCTGCGGGACGGGTTGCTTGAAATGCTCGTCTGCCTCAAGCGGACCAAAGAGCACGAAGCGATTCTGACGCTCGACTCCAAAGCGCAGATCGTGCATGCCGGCCTCTTGGCACTCGGGCTCGAACCGGGCAAGCCGGTCCAGCATCTCCCCGAGTTCAAGCCCGCGACCGGGCCGATCCTCGACATCACACTGCTCTGGACCGATGTTGAAGGCAAAGCCCAACGGATGCCAGCGCAGCAGTGGGTCCGCAATTCCGCGCGGCGGTACTGGATCGCCAAGCTCGATCCCCCGCCGACCGATCTGCAGCCTCCCCCCGACAGCGATCTTCGCTGGGACGACAAGCGGAAGGAGGTCCTGTGGTACGGCCGCATGAGCGATGCGCAGCGGGATCAGCTTCTCAAGCTGTCGACCCACGCGGAGTATCAGAAAGCGATCCGCTCGTTCCATGCGGAGTCGCAGACGAAACCGCTGAAAGCCGATTTCGTCTTCGCGGGAAGTGGTTTCACGACCGACAAGAAGACTGACGAAAAGTACTACCAAGCCGAAGCCGGCGACCTGATCTGCGTGGCGAACTTCGCCACCGCGACGATCGACCTCGCGACCGCCAGCAGCGCGTCCGCCGACGACCTCCTCTGGGAGGCGTACACCGAACGCATCCCCCCCGTCGGGACCCCCGTCACCATCGAAATCAAAGCCCGCCCCAAGCAGCCGTGATTGCATGGCAGGAGGTCGCGCTGGGATCGAGAGGCCCCTGAGCGGGCCACGTTCATGCAGAGATTCTCAACTCGCACAATCCGCGACAATGAAACTGGTCGTTGGCAGTTGGCCAGCACTGCGGATCTTTGCTGAAACGCCACAGGTAACAAGAGGTGAATCAACGGGGGCAGGTCTCACATCCGGACATGAGACCTGCCCCCGTGCCCATTTTACCCTGTGCCCGTTCTTCGCCATCGGGCTTCTCAAATTCGCGTACGTCAGCCGGACCTATCGCAAAGCGAACCTGGCTACGCAAGTCGCTCCGAATCTTTGGGCGAACGACCCAGCTCACCTGCCCGGCGGGCACGGGGAGCTACGAACCTGGGAAAACCTATGGACCCACCGGGTCAGGTGCAGCGCCTGGTTCGGCGTTTGGTTACCTCGCCGCGCGCCTAAAGTGGCCTACTTCGACGCGGCGCAATACGGCCCCGGACGACAGGCGAATCAGACACTTGGTCTTCCGGACTCCATAGCCACAGCACTCCACGAGTGAAATTACGGCTTGCGATAGATTGCGAAATCTCCGCTTTCGACGGTGCCATTCATGTTGCGCTCTAGCTTGCCTTTGATAGCGTCTTTATCCAGTTTACCCTCCATCTTGATGCCGATCTTCTTCCCATTGATATTGAGCGTAGCCTTGAAGGCCACCTGACCGTCCTTGTAGCTGGCGTCCTCGATCGGCGTCTCCGTTTTGCCGTCCAAGAAGGCTCCCGTGAGCTTGTCGCCATCCAGTTTCAGCTTGATCGTCATTCCGCGAGCCTGTCCGTTAGCGATCCGCGGACATGACCATGTGCCTGTCGGGCCGTCATCAGCCCGAACCATCTGGGCCCATCCGACCACAACCAGCACCACCGCCGTCATCATTCCTCGTCGCATCGTTCGCTCCCAACTTGAGTTTGAATCAGATCGCCATCGTCAGAACAAGCCCTCTCCGGTTCGTAGTCCTAAGGGGATAAACCTCGGTGGTCGAACGACGCCAAGCTCAGCGACCCGGCCTGCGAGGGCGTTAGATTGCAACCGCGACGCAATGGCCGAGTTCGCTGCAGCGAAAGTTAGGCGTTGCGGTCATCTGCTGAGTTGCTTCGTAGTAATAGCGACTCCGTCGGCGGTAACGGCAAGCTGTCCGGCTGCGACAGTCACCTCGACCTTGGCTGCTGCGGCGGGTAGCTTGGCGAGTTCGGCACCGTCGAGTAAGACACGCTCGCGCTCGACGGTAATCTTGTTGGCGCGCGTGGAGACGACGGCGCTGTCTGTCCCTGGTCGGATGAAAGCTGGGCCGTCAATGTTCGCACGAATCTCGCGTCCGGCAACGGTTGTGGTGAGGATGCTGTTGCCGACGGTCTTGGGTTTGCAGCCGGTTGGTGCAACGCAAAGAATGGCAGTGGCAACGATGAAGCGAAGGAATAGCGTCATGGTGTCTGGTTGTATTGTTTGGCTTTCGTTACTCGGGACGGCGACCAACGCCTAACAGGTATTCGACCGCGGAAGTGCGGTAGAATATGACCGCAGTTTGGCGGTGCGGAATGGGCTTGTCAAATTTTATGCGTCAGAATTCCAAAGGAGTTGTGATGGACCGTCATCTGAAAACCCTTACTCCACTCTTGGCCCCCATGCTATGCCGCAGTCTTCACAAACCCAATCTGACACGCGTTCGACACCGCCAGTCCCAGCACAATCAGAGCCGTGGTTTCTCGACCAAGTGGCCCATGCTTGCCGACTCAAACATCTGGCCGATCGCACGGAGCGGTCCTACGTTACGTGGGTCAGATGGTTTATCCTGTTCCACAACAAACGGCACCCGCAGGCGATGGGGCGAGTGACGGAGGTCAGACTCAGCCTGACAAGGAAGGGCGAATCAAAGAGTTCAGGTCTCAATACCGAAGTTGCTCCAGACGCCATTGCACCTTGTGAAGCATTCCAGCCAGTGATGCGATGAGGACGTATTCCATGGCATCCGATGAACTGAGTGCACTGGGTGCAGGAAGCCGTTCGTCCTTGGAGAGCCCCGGTACAAAGCGAAGTGGGTGGCGATTCAGAGTACCCACAATTCTCCTGGGGCTGGCTGCTATCGTCGTGCTCGCCATCATCGTCGCTCCGATCATTTCTCACGTGAATCGGTGGAAGCAACACGGCGCGCTGGCTGTTCGCGTCAGGAATGGCATCGAGTCCTTGAAATCACGTGGCCCCGCTGATGTTCCCGCTGCCCAGTGGGAGCGGGCCGTCGATTGGACCTCGAACCTGATTTCTCAAGTTTACTTTTCCCCTGTCGAAAGCGACCCACATAGCCTGCGCCACTTAGCCGAACATTTGGATCAGAAACTCGCCGGAGAGGTTGGCTTGGACACATTACGATGGGTCTGGGACGAATGCGAGCAGGCTCCGAGGGCCGGCGCCGAGTACGCGATTCGTTTTCGTGACGTTCGGCTCTTGACCAAAGAACCGATCACGGACGCTGACTTGCCGGGGTTATGGTCGCTGGACAAGTGCCGTTATCTCGAACTGCATGAGACTCAAGTGACCGACGAAGGCATCAAATCCCTGCAGGGACGAACCAATCTGAAATATCTCTCGTTGCACGGGACTCAGGTGACGGACGAAGGTGTTGCGAAGCTCCAGGCCGCGTTACCGGAATGTGAGATCAGCCGCTAACTCTATACAACCGGGAATCAAACACGGGAATCAAAGGCGATCGATATCAAGGCCCGCCCGATGCAACCGAGAACCTGGTTTCATGTCTCCCTGGGGAGGTTGCAGTTTCCGGCATGAAGGTCATGACTTCCGTTCTGCCGACTGGATGCCTCGAGTGGTCGGCTGACTGCACTGTTGATCCGGAAAGCTGCGGCAGCGGCGTCGACCTTGCGGTTTGCGTAAAACAACAGCTTCATACCGGAGATTGTTTGCCCGTGTACTGAAACTGTTGTAACGGACAGGCCTCCTGCTCCGGGTTGATTAGGAAATGCGGTCGATGTGGTCGATGCATAAGTGACAGGGATCTCTTCCCTGTTGGCCCTTGCCAGGACGTTGCCTGCAGCGCTCACCTCGTCGGACTGATTGCGGCGGTCCGACAGTGCGGACGGTGTCCTTTCGACCCCTGACCGGGTGCCGATCACCTCGTCTTTCCTCCTGACGATCACAACGGGGTCACGCATGCGCAACTGGCTGAATCCGTTCCGCGGATGGAGTACCGAACGGAAAGCCAATGGATTGGCCACTTTCATTGCCGCCGCCGCTCTGGGCTGGCTGGCATTTGAGTTCCCACCCACGCCCGCCGGTGCCGATTCTCACCGTCGCCCGGCTTCCAAGTCGCGCCCGGTCCTGGTCACGGCGGCGAAACCGGCAATCTCTGCTGAAACGGTCGCAGACCCGGCAACCGAAGCCGCGGACAACTCGCCACTGGCTCCTCTGCACCAGAAACTCGCGCGGCTGGCGGCCGGACGCAAATTCCTCGAACAGGTTCCCGATTACACGGCGACGTTCTGCAAACAGGAACTCGTCGATGGCGAGCTGCTCGAAGAAGCTTCGATTCAGTTCAAATGTCGCCATCAGCCGTTCAGCGTCTACCTCCGCTGGGATTCCGGCGATGAAGGCCGCGAACTGATTTATGTTGACGGGGCCAACGACGGTGAGATGATCGTCCACGGCGGCGGCTGGAAGAAGCGTCTGCCGGCCCTCTCGATCTCTCCGAACAGCAGCCTCGCCATGGCGGAATCGCGCTACCCGATCACCAAGGTCGGTCTGCTGGAATTGATCAAGACCATCCAGGATGTGCATGCGGCCGATCTGGAAAAACAAAACATCAGCCGTTGTGCACAACTGGCCGACCAGGAGTTTGAAGGCCGGATGTGTTCGGTCTTCCAGGTTGAGTATCGCGATGCGGCTTCATCGCCCGTCTATCGCAAATCGCTGGTGATGCTCGACAAGGAATGGAACGTCCCGGTCTACACGCGGAATTTCGGCTGGCCCGATGCGCATCAGCAACTCGCTGCGGAAGAACTGGACGAAGCGACCTTGATCGAGTTTTACACCTACAGCGGGATTCAGTTCCGCCAGCAACTCGCCTCGAACGATTTCGACCGGGGCAACGAAGACTACAGCTTCCGCTAACTGCTCCAACGCAGCGTCTCCACTCGAAGCCCGGCAGTCTTCCAGATGCCGGGCTTCTGGCTTTCGAAAGACTCTTCCACAGTCTCTCCCGCAGATGGACCGCCAGTCCCCCGGTGATGGCAACTCCAGTGTTCGGGCTGACGTGATTGGATTCTGCCTTCGAAGGGATCATGGGAAGTCACCGGGGCGCTGGCACTCCAACCGCTGCGAGGAAGAGTGCGGAACCCGCTGTCATCCCATCCACGCGGACGTCCGTACGCAAGGCTGAGGCCCGGCTGTCGCCGTGACCGGTGAACGTTGGCGGACTCCTGCAGTCCGACGTTTGTCCATTGAGCTGATTTCATCGGATTGACAGGAACCAGCCATCAGGGTCTTCAATCAGCGGGCGTGGGAGCCTATGCTGAGACTGGTGAGCGTCTCACTGCATCACTGAAGATTCAGTCCACCCACGATCTACTCCCGGGACACCTCGATGAACACGGACTCGGCGAATCCCTCGCGGCGACAGTTCCTGAAAGCCTCGGTTGCAGCCACGACGCTGGGCTTCATTCCCTACTCGACGACCTCCGGGGCCGAGGAACAGACCACGCCCAAGTCGCCGAACAGTCGCTGGCGCATCGGTTGCATCGGCATGCGTTATCAGGGGTCGGTCATCGCGCGCGAGGCATTGCCGTTCGGGGACATCGTAGCGATCTGTGATGTCGACCGTCACGTGCGCGAGCAGGCGCGGGCCAGCTTCGGCAGCACTGCACAAATCTTCGAGAACTATCAGGATCTGCTGGCGAAGAAGAACATTGATGTCGTGCTGATTGGGACGCCCGACCATTGGCACGCCAGGATGCTGATCGATGCGGTCCGCGCGAAAAAGGATGTCTACTGCGAGAAACCCCTCACGTTGACCGTGGCCGAAGGGCAATTGATTTGCGATGTCGTCCGCGACTCGGGGCAGGTCGTGCAGGTCGGGACCTGGCAACGGAGTGACGCCCGCTTCCGTCGGGCCGTCGAAATGGTGCAGGCGGGGCGCATCGGCAAACTGCAACGCATGGTCGTTGTGATGGGGAAGAATACCCAGGGGGGACCCTTCACCCCGCAACCCGTGCCGCGACACTTCAACTGGGATCTCTGGCAGGGACAGACGCCCGATGTCCCTTACATCCCGGAACGAAGTCATTACACCTTCCGCTGGTGGTACGAGTACTCCGGCGGCGAAATGACCGACACCGGGGCCCATCATCTCGACATCGCCCAGTGGGGCGCAGGCCTGCAGCACACCGGTCCGGTGGAGATTCTCGGGTCCGCGAAGTATCCAGCCGTCGCCAATGGTTACAACGTGGCGACCGACTACCAGGTGAAATATCGGTACGCGA
Source organism: Planctomycetaceae bacterium (assembly GCA_044229335.1). Taxonomy (GTDB): domain Bacteria; phylum Planctomycetota; class Planctomycetia; order Planctomycetales; family Planctomycetaceae; genus DSVQ01. The sequence goes on from JBGATC010000036.1 coordinate 8,739, forward strand.
ACGGAGTGGAACTGGATGTCCTCGATCGTCCGCACGGTGATTACACCCGCGACGGGGTGATGTTCGTGGGGGACGCAGGTCGGATCTTCGTCAATCGCGGCACACTCGCCGGGAAAGCCGTAGACGAGTTAGCGACCCGCCCGCTCCCGCGCGAAGACTTCAAACTTTACACGGAAGACAATCTCGATCGTGTCGAACGCCAGGGGAAGATCGATGCGATCAAGAATCACATGGGCAATTTCTACGACTGCACGCTCAGTCGGAAGACACCAATCTCCGATGTCGTGAGCCAGCATCGCTCGGTCAGCCTGTGCCATCTGGGCAACATCGCGATGCGCGTCGGTGCGAAGCTCACATGGAACCCCGAGACCGAGCAGTTCACCGACTCCGCCGCCGCCGCCAATCAACTCCTGCGACGCGAGCAGCGGAAGGGATACGAGGTCGTCTGATCCTTCTCCCTCAGGACTTCCGCTAACGCGGAGCGCCCCCGCCACCCGCCCAGGCTTTGATGTTTGAAGCGACCGCAACTTCTCCAGCCTTCCGGGCCAACGGCCCGAACCATATCAGCCTGGGGCAACGCCCCAGGTTGAACTCATGCCTCAGCCAACCGATGCCTTCACGGCGATCAATCGGGCCGATGGCCCTTCCGACATGATCAAACCCCGATCCTGGGGCGATGCCCCGGGCTGGTATGAGACGGGCCTTTGGCCCTTGGAACGTCGACGATCGTGTGGGGATTGGGGGCACTTCGATCGATAGTAGTCGGGCCTCTGGCTTTCAACAGCAGGCAGCTTGCCCGTCCACACAGAGATTCCTACAGCGCTGAGTCACCGTCCGGAATCACATCGTACTGTGTGATTTGCTCGCAGTTGTCTTGTGGGTTGATCCATTTTGACACGCGGATCAACGCGCCTGCGTCGGCCAAAGCTTCGAGATCATCCCAACTCCAGTCTCCCGGACACTTCTTGATCGGCCACAGTCATCCAATGGTACTGGCCGAACGGTCAATAACCCAAGTCTTCGGTCTGGTAGACGAGCCGCCGACTGGCAGCGCCTTCGACGGCATGCTTGAGTTGCTGAATCAACTCCTGCTGAATTGCGGTCATGCTCGATCCACCTCGACTGAGGATGATCATGGTTCCAGCGATACCTTGCCACAGGCTACGTCACTTCTCCGGGCGTGCTGGTTCAACTGGTTCTGTTGACTGATAGATGAAGTCGAAGAGTTCGCCGTGGCGTTTACCGTTGAGTGTGATGTCCATCGGGATGAGTTGCACGCCGGCAGCGCTGGCGGCCCGGTTGGGGAGCGTGAGCTTCACGGTGAATGTCTGACGGCTCTTCGGGGCCACGGTCCCCTCGAGGACGCGCGGTTCGGCCATCACGTCGGGCGGCAGGCGGAGTTCCACACGATGTGTCTGCGGGGTCTCCCGGAAGTTGCGGACCGTGATCTGCACGGTCTGTGTAGTCTCTTCCGTCAGGTCGACGCGATAGGGGTACGCACTGACCCAGAACGGGTCATAAAGATAGGCGTAATCGGTCTCGGGGAGCAGATTTTTATAGAGTCCGATCATCCGTTCGGCCCACTCGCGGTAACGATCGACGAAGGCTGCCGGCTCGGTCATTAGCACGGAGTGGGCCCCCATGATGATGTCGGGCTTGAGCTTCTGGAGGTACTTCGCGGCGACGAGGTAACCTTCCTCGATGATGGCACTATTGCGGGCGACGACGCACTCGTGACCGTTCTGTTCGGTATCGGCCGGGTTGCCGAAGAGGTTATCGCCCGTGAAGGCAATCCGCTTGCCGTCGAGTTCCAGCCAGAGGCAGTTGCCGAATTCGGTCTGGCCCGGCATCCAGTCGATGTGGAGCTTATAGCCCTCCCAGGTGATGACTTCACCGTCGCGGAGCACACGATCGATTTTCGTGCCATCGAATCCGTCTCCATAGGCCGCGATGAGCGCGGGGAAATCGTACCGCCGCGGGTGCTCGCACTTGTCGACAATCGTGTCCATCGTCCAGAGCTTGATCCCCGCGTCCTTTAAGGTGGGAGCGAGCGTGAAATGGTCGCCGTGCATATGCGAGATCCAGCAGGCGTCGATCTGCTTGAGACCGAGATGCTGCTTCATGTCGACGATGAGCTTCTCGAGCACCTGCGGCGAGAAGAGGCCGCAGTCGAGAATCAGCCCGCGGCCGCTGTCGGAGATGATGATCGCGAAGTTCTTCCCCGCCATCTTTTCATCGAACATGTAAAGATGCGGCGTGACCTGCACCAGCAACGGGACCGCGGTTTCCTTCACCGCGGGATGCCTCCCCCGTTTCGCGAGACTTTCGACGGGATAGCCACGGAGGTAGTCGGCACGGAAGGTCGCCAGTTTGGACCGATACCGTTGCAGTTGCTCAGTGGCCTCGGATACCGCGGGGCCCTTCGTCGGAAACACCCATTGCGGTTTCACACCGATCAAGCGATCGACCGACGCAGTCAGGGCATCGATTCCCTTGGCGAAGCCGTAGTCCCATTCGGTATCGAACCAGTTCGTCATGCGGGCACCGTCGTGCATGATCCCGCCGGAGAAGACACTCGTCTGTGCATTGCGTTGCAGGAGATAGCTCATGCCGCCAGGGGAATGGCCGGGGGTGGTGAGGCAGGTGAACTTTCGGCCGCGCCACTCGAAGAGTTCCTCACCGTCGAGCCATTGATCGACCTTGAGCGGTGACTGCGGCGGACGGGCGTAACTGGCACCGTAGACCGTGTACTGATCGCCGAGCTTGGGATGCCATTTGCGGAACTTCGTCGGCTGTTCGAACAGTTCCTGTTCGGCCTTCGGCGCGGCGATCTTGGTGACGTTGCGATCGAGCCGTCCGGCCCCCTGCAGCGTTTCTCGATGATGATCGGTGAGCAGCAGCCATTCGACGCGTTTGACGCCGATTTCGTGAAGATGTTCGACCACGCTCCCGTCACCCATTGCGACGAGTAAGGCAGCATCGCCCTCGCGCAGCACCCACACATTGCAGGTGTCCTGCCAGAGAAACAGATCGGGATGCCGCTTAACATCCGGCTGCGTAAACCCGGCGGCAAACACTGGCATCCCGAGCACTAGCCAGGAACACAAAGTGATACAGCCACGCCACCAAGCGATCACAACGTGAGTCAGCACGTCCGGCTCCCTACGGTTTGGAGAGAATACTCAGGTCGGGATATCACTCTGTTGTAGCGAACCTGTGCGGGGATTTCTGCCGCCAGGTCTCTGCCAAGGTGTTGTAGCCGCCATCGGAAGTCATAGAGCCACAAATTCCAAAATCCAAGCCACGCTCAACTCCCCACGCAGTTCGAAGCAGACGCTCCGCTTCCCTTGAACTTTTAGCTTGGTGACGTGTTTGGGCGTTGCTGCATGCGCGTAAATGGATGTGATGGTCAATTTTCACCACTGAATCGCCCTCAAGCGATCCTCATGATCTGTCATGGCTCGGGGTGGGGGTAGGAACTCAGGCATTAGACTGAATCTGCAGCCTGAAGGCTAAACTCCAACCCATGCTCCCAACGTTGACAAAGCACTCGAGCCTGCTCTGTGCTTTGAGTGCAAAACAGCGTGAATCCTGGGATTTTCAGTTGATCGAGGCCGATCGGACGCAGAGTCAACGTCAATCCATCCCTGGAAATGGCCCCAACAGCTGTTAACTCGTCCTTCATATACAAAAAAACGTCGGGACGGCATGACACCGACCCGACGCAGAGTGAGTCCATCGCTTGAAACGAAAATCGTCGCCAACACCTGTCTTGAAGTTTAGACCTGACTTCAAGAATTTGAAATCTACGAGCCTCTATGGATATACCAGTTCAACGACACGAGTGGTAGCAATCTATTTATTCTTCTGATTAGATTTGCCACTCACGTCAGGCGGAGCTGTAGTGACCGCCTCGACATTCCGAGCATCAGGATTCGCAGGCGGGCGACTATTGCAACCACTTAGCGCTGAGAAGGACAAGACCACGAGAAGCGCAAAAGCAACCGAACATCGATGCGCACACAGCATTGTTGGCTCACCCAGAAAAGCAACTATGAGAAGGGAATTCCCCAGACCGCTCACGAAACCCAAGAGATCTGATAAGCGATAAAGAGAAATCCATCAGAAATCAGGCGAGCCTACCTCTGCTGGCTAGTCAGCATCAACCACACGAGGATGGTCTGAACAAGGATAGGCTCACCTTACACATGTCGAGGTCGCTCTAGAACTCGGGAATCACCAGCTCATCCGCTTTGTGGAAGAGACGCTGCCACAGTCCCATCAATTGACCCAGACGGTTTTTATCCAGGAAGTTGTTCGGAGCGCAACCATTCCCGGCCCCATCTTCCCAGTGACAACCGCCACCATTGGCACCTGACCATGAATCGGAACTGGCACGCACAAGGTTGAGGTTATGGTTGATGTTTTCGGACAGGTATCGAACCGTACCGTCAGCGAAGAGGAAATGCGCCCCGCCCGCGTGATCACTCCCGTAGCGATAATCAGCCACCGTCATGCCTACTGTGTAGGCATTCGTCAACTTCATGTAGCCAGGAGCCAAATACCAGCTCGAGCAACAGGCAACATCATTGCCCGGGGTTGCGCTTCCCATGGTTTGATGTTGCATCCCATACCACGATCCGCCATTCCAAATCCTTCCTGAATGCTCTCCCACCATGATGGTGTTGGATGTACCGTCTCGGACCCCGGAGATGCCGGTAGCAGGGGCTGGATCGATACAGAAAATGCCACCAGAATAGCGGACATCTGTGCTGTCGCTGAAGCCGGCGGCCCACGATCCTGAGCTCCCTCGATAGCTGGTATTTGGCAACGCATTCATGTTGTTCGGCTGACCACCGTGAACATTGTTGAAACGCGTGCGGCTGGTGTCGCTCGGGCAGAGCGTCATCGGCAAGGGAGCCGAACCGTTGATTTGCGTCTTGTTCGTGCCCTCGAATATGGGGGTGTTGAAATCCAAGCGATTATAGAGTGGCGCCTGATCCATGAATGGGAGGATCATTGTCCCCCAGCCGAAACCGGAACCAGTCTCATTGGTCCCATTCCAACCGCGAATCTGGCCTGGAGGAAACACGTTGTGGGTATCGTGATAGTTGTGCAGGGCTAAGCCAATCTGCTTCAGATTGTTCTTGCACTGTGTCCGGCGAGCAGCTTCGCGGGCTTGTTGCACGGCGGGGAGCAGCAACGCGATCAGGATGGCGATGATCGCGATCACCACCAGCAACTCGATGAGTGTGAAACCCGTTCGACGATGTCGCATAACGAACACTCCTAAACACTGGAAGAGAAATGCGGCTGACTTTTCGCCGCGACAAGACAAGGAATATTCCGAATCGGTTGAGCACCAAGTTCACCCTAGCTTCGTCAGCGTGGGCAGCTTTCTCTTGTGATGATATTTGACTTGACTCGCGAACCGGTTTCGCGCCGAGGAAGAGGCTTCGAATTCAAGGACTGGAGCAGAAATGAATGGGCAGCGACCTCAGCAAGAGAGTGCTGATTTTGTGTCACGATCGGCCATTAACACTCAGTCGATTCAAAATGTCAACTGGTTTCTGGAGAATCGACACCAGATTCAGAAAATCCTCAGAAGACTTGTTTTCTCGCGACCAGGTTGTAGGTAAAACCACTAACCCACACGCCGCATTCGCTAGTTGCCGTCATGGCGGAGCTTCTTCGATCTGCTGCCGCGACGTACCCGACGTATCCGTAGGGTGAACCGCTAGCTCGCGATGAAGGGGATCGGTGTTTTTGTCGCGGAGGGCCGCATGGCGCGTGGGCCACGAGCTCTGGATCTGAAACGGCAGTGGCGGGAGCGGGTTGCGACGACATCGGCGATTGCGGCAGCAGAAACGAACGTTTCCGCGAAGTCACCTGAACGGCAGCGGTCGTTAATACCGTGGTCAGCGTCGGCGTTTGTGCCGGGACGGTGCTCTGAGTGTCACCGACGTTGGCGTTGAGATCGCGTTCCCTGATTTCTCCGCGAATGGCTTGAAATTACACCGCCAGCGGTCGTGCAGGATCATTCTCGATCGACGTCGATTGTTCGGCGTATGGCAGTCCCCGGGATCAGATCGTCGCTCCCCATGTGAGCGAGGGGATCAGCAGGGCGAGGGCTTCGATGGTCTGGAGTTGTTCGAGGGCGTGGCGGTCGGTGTCGGTTTGGGGTTCGTGGCAGAGTTCCACGTGGGCGAGCGGGTTCCAGATTCCCAGGCGGAGGAGTCGGGAGCGCCAGTTTGTCCAGGGGGCGACGGTGGCTGCGGCGACCCACTCGCAGAGTTGAGGACCAGCGGGATGGGCTCCGACTCGGCGCCACCAGTATTGCGAATTGCTGGTGTCTCCCTCGCGGCGGTGCATGATGGCGTGCCAGGCATCGGCAATCCGGGGCGAACCGTAGCCTTCGAGGCCCTGGGCGAGTTGATGCGCACCGTCGAGGTCGTCGTGCAGCAGCCGTATCCCTGCGGAGACAGCCGCCCGGGCGGTCTCGCTCGGGAGCGGGGCGACGGCGGTCCGCAGGGCGGCGGCGAGTTCCGCAGGCAAGCTGACCCACGGCTGTGGACAGAGCGCCGGCCGTTGCCACGCGCCAAGTGGCAACGCGGGGATCAAGACGGACACTGCAGCAGCAGTGTCGGGGGTGGGGGCGATGGGACTGGCGACTGCCCAGCCGGCACACGCCCGCGAGCAGGCCGCCAGCGCGGCGATCCGGGGCGGGAGCTGCTCCCACAGCTGGGCCTCGAATGCATCGGTCGCCAGGATCTGCCAGTTGCCGGGCCGCTGCCGAGCCGCGTGAGCGAGTTCGGTCCGGGCCGAACAGACTTCCGGTGCGACCGAGGCCCACACGGGTTGGTGACCAGGAGCTGGCCCATCCGTTTCGAGCGGCCACGAAGTACGCATGGACAGCCTCTTCATCAAATCCGGGAAAATGGTAACTCTTGTGATTCAGGCAGTTTGTGACGGATTGCTGCCTGAATCCAGCCTGTCAGATCGAATTATCCGATTGGCAAGGGATGGAAGGCGCGCTATGTTGGTCTGATCCTAGACATATTTCCCGCGGTCATGACGTCCCGCCGGTTCCGATTCCGACGCGACAAGGTCGACCATGGATGACATTCTTCTCGGTTACAACGTCAACGACACGACATGGTTCTACCTGTCGCTGATCCTGACGCTTGCCGTTTTCTTTCGCTTCAATCGCCTCTGGTCGTGGCGGAATCTTGACCTGGCGCTGCTCCTGTCACTGTCGCCCGGGCTGCTGCTCGTGGCGGCTGCGGGGACCCAGTCGGCCTGGGGCTATGTCTGGCTCTTTGCGATCACCGGGTTACTGTGGCTGCGGCTGCTGATCGATGCGGGAATCACGCGGCGACCGCGCTACGAACAGAATCTGAACCCGCAGGGGTTGGGGTTTCTGATGTGTGCGGCGCTGGCGTTTCAGGTGGCAAACATCTTCAATGATGAGCCGCACGCTTCGACGGTCAATACTGTCCGCCTCGCCGATGAACTCCTTAAGGGTCACGACAGTCAGGCGACCGTCAGCGAAGCTCCGTCTGCGGGGCCCACGGGGCGGTTACTCGCGACGCCGGTTGTGCCCCTTGCCGGGGGCGTGGAAGAGGTCGCCGCGCGCGGTCTGGCCATCCTCGCACACATTGCAGTGATGCTCGGGTTGGTCTGTCTGGGACGCTGGCACTTTGCGGAGACGAATCTCGGCCTGGCGATGGCGACGCTTTATCTGCTGCTGCCGTGCACAGCCTATGACGCCAATCAGGTGATGCATGTCCTCCCGGCGGCGTTGATCGTCTGGGCGGTCAACCTACATCACCGGCCATTGGCTGCCGGGACTTTTCTTGGCCTCGCCTGTGGCACGATGTTTTTTGCGTCGTTTCTGGTGCCGATCTGGATCGGGTATTACTGGGGTCGTGGCGCGCGGCGATTCCTGCTGGCATTCTCCAGTGTGTCAGCGATCCTCGTCGGGAGCCTGGTGCTCACATCGGTCGATACAGCGTCCTTTACACGGCAACTGATCGGCTCGATCGACTGGTCCGCGTTGAAATTTGCCGGGGGCGAAGGGGAAGGCTTCTGGTCGCTGTACGATGCGGCTTATCGCATCCCGGTGTTCGCCGCCTTCGGGGTGATGGTGGTCACCCTCTCGTTCTGGCCGGCACGTAAATCACTGGAACAACTCCTCGCGCATTCGGGAGCGACGATCGTCGCGACGCAATTCTGGTATCCCCACGAAGGGGGGATCTACGTGCTCTGGTATCTCCCGATCGTGCTGGGGGTCGTCTTCCGTCCGCGACTGAGCCATCTGCTGAATACGCCGCGGTTCGAAACCGCAGCGACCAGCACGCGACTCCCGTCAGGCCAGGCTCCAGCCCTCTCTTCTGCCACAACACCAGCCAGCAGACACTGAACGCCAGTGCAATACTGGTTGTGTCGCGGTGACCGCTCGGTGCGGTTCCGGGCAAATGCCCTAAGATCTTGCCCCGGTTCTCAGAATCGGGGTTGCCCTCGCCACCGGTCTGGAATATCTTATCACATGGCACAAATTGTGGATTCTCCGCCGGAACTTTCGGGGGCATCAGACTTTGGGTACATCCTTCGCGATTGGTGATCCGGTCGTTTTTCGGATGACCAAGGTCAGCACCGAGCCTGCCAAACGGGCTCATGATGTGCATCCCGCCCCCTCGGGTGAAACGTACACCTATCTGGTCGACAAATTCTGGACCGTCTCTCAGGTGTTCGGCAGTGGTGAACTCCTGCTCGTCACACGCCGGGGAAAACAGCACCGCGTAGCGGTCGATGATCCGCGGCTGCGGCCGGCACGACTGTGGGAGCGGTGGATTTATCGCGAACGGTTCCCGAAACTCGAAGAGGTGGCGGGGCTGGTCGAGCGCGGCGTACAGTTGGAAAAGCAGCGCGCCTAACCCACGCAATCGTCAATCTTCTCCGTTCGAACGGCGGTTCGTACACAGATCAAAGCCAGCGGACCCTTGTCCCGCCCCCACGTGCCCCTTAGACTATGTGGTTCGCATGTGGTCGGCCTCAGCCTGATCGTCCGAGGACGGGGGACCATTGTGCGCTGGAATCGTGAGTCTCATGAAACACGTGCTGTCTGCCATTGTGATGAATCAGCCGGGGGTGCTCGCGCACATCTCGGGGATGCTCGCTTCGCGTGCCTATAACATCGAAAGCCTCGCGGTCGGCGAGACCGAGGATCCGAAGTTCTCGCGGATGACGTTCGTCCTCGCAGGGGATGACCGCCTGCTGAGCCAGGTCCGCAAGCAACTGGAAAAGATCGTCACCATCGTGAAGGTGGCGGACTATCTCAACCAGCCGATCGTTGAACGCGATCTGATGCTCATCAAGGTCAGCACGGAACAGCGGACCCGCTCGGAGATCTGCGAGCTGGCTGATATCTTCCGGGCGAAGGTGGTCGATGTTGGTCACGAGCACGTGATTATCGAGCTCGCCGGCCAGGAAAGTAAGCTCTCGGCGTTTATCGACCTGATGCGACCGTTCGGCATTGTGGAACTCGTGCGCACGGGTCGGATCGCACTCTCGCGGACGACTTCGTTGTCGGTCGACCAGGCCCTGCAGCCGCCGCAGGCTTATGAGCCGGAAGAAGCCCTCGCGTAAGCAACAATCAACATTCGAAGCCGCGTGGTGCGGCGGCAGAGTTCGTCCGGCGGTGGTCGTCGGCGGCAAGTATCTATGACCGGCGGGACTTCATGTCCGCGCCCCCTTCGATTGAGTAGGCAACATGGCCGCGAAGATTTATTACGACGACGACGCTGATCTCTCCCTCCTCAAGGGAAAGACGATCGCGATTTTGGGATACGGCAGCCAGGGGCATGCCCAGGCCCAGAACCTCCGCGACAGCGGTTGCAATGTCGTCGTCGGTCAGCGGCCCGGCAGCAAGAACTACGATCTCGCCGTCAGCCACGGCTTCAAGCCGGTCTCAGTTGCGGAAGCGACCAAGCAGGGCGATCTCGTCAATATTCTGCTCCCCGACGAAGTCCAGGGGGACATCTACAAGGCCGAGATCAAGCCGAATCTGAAGAAGGGCGCGCTCCTGATGAGCTCGCACGGCTTCAACCTGCACTTCAATCAGATCGTCCCGCCGGAAGGGATCGACGCGGCCCTCGTGGCTCCGAAAGGTCCTGGCCATCTCGTCCGCAGTGAATACGAGAAGGGGGGCGGCGTCCCCTGCCTGATCGCCCTCAGTGCCGGGGCGTCGGACACTTCGCGTCAGCTGGCTCTCGCCTATGCCAAGGGTGTCGGCGGAACGCGCGGCGGTGTGATCGAAACGACGATCGCCGAAGAAACGGAAACCGACCTCTTCGGTGAGCAGGTTGTCCTCTGCGGCGGCGTGAGCGCCCTCATCAAGGCCGCGTTCGAGACCCTCGTTGAAGCTGGTTATCAGCCGGAAATGGCCTACTTCGAGTGCATGCACGAAATGAAGCTGATCGTCGACCTGTTCTACCAGGGCGGCCTCAACTACATGCGGTACAGCGTCTCGAACACGGCTGAGTTCGGCGATTACACCCGCGGCCCGCGGATTGTCACCGACGAGACCAAGAAGGAAATGAAGAAGATCCTCCTCGAAATCCAGACCGGGCAGTTCGCCAAGGAATGGATGCTGGAGAACAAGGCCAACCAGCCGACGTTCCAGGCGATCAAGCGTCGCGAACGGAACCATCCGATCGAAGAAACCGGCAAGCAACTCCGCCGCATGATGAAGTGGATCAACGCCAAGGAATTCTAAACTACGGCGTGTTGTGAACGACTCGAATCTGGACGCCCACGGAATGCTTTCCGTGGGCGTCTTCGTTTTCATCCCGCGCGGCGGCGAGTAACATCGGACGGACATCCCCTTGTGAACCACTCGCGCGAGATCGACTCATGCCCCAGTACCGCGTGCTCCCGATCTATCTCCTGACGCTGGCGGCCTGTGCCCATGCAGCCGACCCGCTGACGAACACGCAGGAAGAATCGATCCCACGGCTGAGTCCCGCAGACGCAGCCGCTTCGATGCAACTGCCGGATGGTTTTCGCGCCAGCGTGTTTGCTGCCGAGCCCGATGTGCATCAGCCGATCGGGATGGCCTTCGATGCCCGTGGTCGGTTGTGGGTCGCGGAGAACCACACCTATGCCGAAAGCAAGGTGAACTACGACCTCAACCAAAGCGACCGGATCATCATCCTCGAAGATGCCGACGGCGACGGGAAAGCGGAGAAACGCACCGTCTTCGCGGACGGGTTCCAGCGACTGACGAGTGTCGAAGTCGGCTTTGGCGGCGTGTGGGTGATGGCTCCCCCGGCGCTCTATTTCATTCCCGATCGTGATGGCGACGACCGGCCGGATGGTCCGCCCCAGGTCGTGCTCGATGGCTGGGACGATTCCGCTGCGCGGCACAACTTCACGAACGGTCTCCGCTGGGGACCGGACGGCTGGCTCTATGGTCGCAATGGGATTCTCGCCACGTCGCGCGTCGGTCTGCCGGGGGCGACCGCAGAGGAACGCACGCCGTTGAATTGCGGGATCTGGCGGTATCACCCCACGCGGAAGGTCTTCGAGATTGTCTGTGTCGGCACAACCAATCCGTGGGGCATGGACTGGGACGCCCACGGGCAGATGTTCTTCATTAATACGGTCATTGGGCATCTCTGGCACGTGATCCCCGGGGCCCACTTCCGCCGCATGTACGGCGAAGATTTACGGCCGACGGTCTACAAGCTGATTGAACAAACCGCCGACCACTTCCACTGGGATACCTCGGCCGAAGAATGGACCGCCCAGCGAAAAGGGGTCTCGGAAGGAACCAGCAAAGCCGGTGGCGGACATGCCCACTCCGGGTTGATGATCTACCTGGGCGACAGTTGGCCTGAGGCGTACCGCGGCGAACTCTTTACCGTGAATCTACACGGGCGGCGTTTGAATCAGGATCATCTGGCCCGTGCCGGCGCTACTTACGTCGGCCAGCATCGCCCGGACTTCATGCAGAGCGGCGATGAATGGTTCCGCGCGATTGATCTGGCTTACGGACCAGACGGCGGCGTCTATCTGCTCGACTGGTCCGATATCGGCGAATGTCACGAGAACGACGGCGTGCATCGTACCTCGGGGCGCGTCTTCAAGCTCGATTACGGTCCGGCGAAGAAGTCGAAGCCATTCGATCTCGCGAAGGAGTCCAATGCAGCCCTCGTCAAACTCCACGAGCATCGGAACGAATGGTATTCGCGCCAGGCCCGGCGTCTTCTGCAGGAACGGGCCGCGGAAGGCCAGAACCTCAGCGAGTCGATCACGGCGCTGGAACAATTGGCAACGACGACGAAGGAATCGACACTCCGAGCCCGTGCTCTGGGGACACTCACCGCGATGGGCTCACACCGGGAAGCTTTCTGGTTGCAGATGTTGACGCATGCTGACGAGCACGCCCGCGTTCGGGCGATCCAGACTCTCGTCGATGCGGGACCGCCCGCGGCATCGGTCGCGGCGGCGCTACAGCAACTCGCGGCTCAGGAACAGAACGGCCTTGTGCTGACGTTTCTCGTGTCGGCTGCTCAGCGGATGACGGCCGACGATCGTCTGCCGATTCTGGAGAAAGTCGCGACGCACGCGGAGTTCGCCGAGGATCGCGTCCTCCCGCTGATGACGTGGTACGGACTGGAACCGGTGGCCCTCGATCGTCCCGCCGCGGCGCTGGCCTCGTTGAAGACCGCCAGGTTCCCGATTGTGGCCGAATGTCTGGCCCGGCGGATGACTGCGGAACTCGAACAACGCCCCGAGTACGCCGCAGCACTCGTCAAGCAGTTGCAATCGCTTCCTCCGTCGAACATCCGCAAGGCGGCTCTGGAAGGGATGGCCCTGGCACTACGCGGCTGGCAACGCGCGTCCGCTCCTGCTGGATGGAATTCGTTCGCCGCCAGCGTCACCCAATCGCCGTTCGATGAATCCGAGAAGGCGCTGGTTCGCGAACTCTCGGTCGTCTTTGGTGATGGCCGGGCGATGGAAGAAGTCCGCAAGTTGGCGGCCGATCGCAGCCAGCCGATTGATAACCGTCGTCAGGCGATCCGTTCGCTGGTCACCGCCCGGGCACCGGGGCTGATCGAATTGCTGCAGGGCCTGCTGACCGATCGCGATCTGGCAGAAGAAGGGGTCCGCGGTCTGGCCACACTCGATCTCACGGCATCGGCTCCTCTCTTCATCACGAAGTACCGCTCGATGCCTCGGACCGGGAAAGATGCATCGCTGGCGGCGCTCACGTCGCGGGTCGATACCGCCGGAAAACTCCTCGACGCCGTCACGAAGGAAGAAGTCCCACGTCCGGACATGACCCCCGCATTGCTGCGGCAGATGCAACTCCTCGGGAACGCTGACCTCGTGGAGCGAGTCTCATCGATGTGGCCCGATCAGCGTTTGATCGCCCGCGATCGACTCGCCCAGATGGCCCAACTCCGCGAGCGCCTTACCCCCCCAGTGCTGGCTGCGGCGGATCTGTCGCATGGGCGGGTGCTCTATGAAAAGACGTGCGGCAAATGTCACAAGCTCTTTGGAGAAGGTGGGACAATTGGTCCGGAACTGACCGGAGCCCAGCGTGGGAATCTGAACTACCTGCTGGAGAATATCATCGATCCCTCGGCTGCAGTCGCCGTGAGCTTCCGGATGTCGATCATCGCCCTGAAAGACGGTCGGGTTGTGGCCGGTGTGGTCGTGGAAACGAGCACCAAAACACTGACCTTACAGACGCCGCAGGAGAAGGTCATCATCGAACGGGCGAACATTGAAGAGATTCGGCATACCGTGATGTCGCTGATGCCCGATGGCCAGCTGAATGCCCTCACCCCCGACGATGTCCGCGACCTGTTTGGCTACCTGATGATCACCCAACCCCCGGCGAAGCCGACCGCAGGGGGCGGACAATAACCCACCCGACCGATGAACGGGCAGCGAAAGATTCTCTATGCCAGATCACATGCAACTCGGCTTCGTTTCGGCAATTCTGCAGGAACTCTCGCTCACGCAAGTCGCAGGACATGCGGCGGCGCTGGGTTACGATTGCGTCGAACTGATGTGCTGGCCGGTCAGCAAGGCCGAACGTCGTTATGCTGGTGTTACGCATGTCGATGTCACCGACTTCACCCCGGCCCAGGCTGACGAAGTCCGCGCAACGATGGCCGCTGCGGGCGTAACGATCAGCGGGCTCGGGTATTATCCGAACCCGCTCAGTCCCGATGCGGAAGAAGCCCGCCGGTCCGTCGAACATCTGCGGAAGGTGATTGCGGCGGCCCCGATGCTGGGGCTCACTCGTGTGAACACCTTCATCGGTCGTGACTGGAAACAATCGGTCGACGACAACTGGCCCCGGTTTCTCGAAACCTGGCGACCGCTGATCAAGATGGCAGAAGACCAGGGCGTGACGATCGGCATCGAGCACTGCCCGATGTTCTTCTCCCGCGATGAATGGCCCGGCGGCAAGAATCTCGCCCATTCTCCCGCGATCTGGCGGCGGATGTTCAGCGACATCCCCAGCGACCACTTCGGACTGAACTATGATCCTTCACATCTGGTCTGGCAGCAGATGGACTATCTGAAGCCCCTCCGCGAGTTCAAAGACCGGATCTTCCACGTCCACGCGAAAGACGTCCGCCTCGACCGGCACCGGCTCGATGACGTCGGGATTCTCGCGCATCCGCTCGAGTATCACACCCCGAAATTGCCCGGCCTGGGTGATGTCAACTGGGGGCAGTTCTTCTCGGTCCTCACAGACATCGGCTATCGCGGCCCGGTCTGTGTTGAAGTGGAAGACCGGGCCTACGAAGGATCGCTCGAGAACCGCCTCGCCTCGTTGCAGCAAAGCGTCACATACCTGCGGAATTTCGTACCCCGTCAGGTTCATTAACGGCTACGAATTCCTCCCCTGAAGCCCCGCCCTTTCGAGGGCGGGGGCTCCGTCCACCCTGGAAATCTCGATGGATTACACCTACGCCGACATCGCCAAGATGATCGATCATTCGCTGTTGAACCCCACACTGTCGGCCAGCGCATTGGAAGCGGGCTGTCAACTCGCGGTGGCGTATGACGTCGCCAGCGTCTGCATCCTGCCGTATGCCCTTCCCCGGTGTGTCGAACTGCTCGCGGGCAGCACCGTTCAGCCGAGCACCACCATCGGCTTCCCGCATGGCGGTCACACGACGAAGATCAAAGCGGCCGAAGCGGCCCAAGCCGTCGCTGATGGCGGGACCGAGCTCGATATGGTCGTCAACATCAGCAAAGTGCTCAGCGGCGACTGGGCCTACGTTCGCCAGGACCTCGCCGCGGTCATCGAGATCGCGCATGCTGCCGAACGGAAAGTGAAGGTCATCTTCGAGAACTGCTATCTGCAGGACATGCACAAGATTCGCCTCTGCGAAATCTGTGGCGAATTAAACGCTGACTGGGTGAAGACGTCGACCGGTTACGGCACCGGCGGTGCAACCCATGCCGACCTACGGTTGATGCGCCAGCATGCCCCGCCCCATGTCGCGGTGAAGGCCGCGGGAGGTGTCCGTGATCTGGATGCCCTGGTCGCCGTCCGCCAGTTGGGCGTCAGCCGCTGTGGTGCGAGTCGCACCAAAGAAATGCTGGACGACTGCCGCCACCGGCTGCATCTCCCCGCGATCGACTTCGCTCCACAAGCCCCCGGCGGGTCGTATTAGCCGATGAGAAGAGGAACCACGAAACACACGAAAGACACGAACAGAAGTCATGACTTGACGTGATCAACGGGCACGTCTGTCGGGATTTGATTTCGTGCCGTTCGTGTGTTTCGTGGTTGATCCGCTCGTTCAGCCCATGAGAACGACCCCGCGCGGCGCGAGTGACTACGGTTTCCGACGCGGGGCGATTAGAATGCAGTTCGTGCCGGTTAACGGCGGGGTGTTGCCTGAAAGGACAGGTCATCGCCCGCACAGTAGGCCGTGTTGCCCAGGATGTGTTTGTCGCTCATGGATTGCGTGACTGCCACGTATCGCCTGCGCTGTTCTGCAGCGGAAGCCGAAGCCCTCGCCCGGCACATCGCCCTCGAACAGACGGTAGAAGTCCCCGAGGAACTGATTGATTCCCCGCGGATTCGTGACGAAATCCTCGGTCGTGTCCGCTCGGTGACGGCCTGTCCCGACACCGCTGATCGCTTTCTCGCAGTCATCGATTATCCCGCGGAAGTCGCCGGGACGCATGTCGGGCAGATGTGGAACCTGCTCTTCGGGAACATCTCGCTGAAGCGCTGCGTGCGGTTGCTCGATGCAACGCTCCCCGCGGCGGTGGCTGGACAGTTGCCGGGACCAAGGTTCGGCGTGGCCGGTGTCCGCGAATTGATCGGCGTGCATGGCCGCCCGCTGCTCGCGACAGCACTCAAGCCGCGTGGCTCGTCCGATGAGCACCTCGCCAGCCTCGCAGCCGCTTTCGCCCAGGGGGGCGGCGATGTGGTGAAGGATGATCACAATCTGGTCGATCCCTCCTTCGAAGCGTTCAAGCAACGGGTCACGACGGCCCACGAAGCGGTCGAACGCATCAACCAGCAGACCGGCCGACGCACGCTCTACGCGCCGAATCTCTCCCCGCCGATGCACGAACTCGAACGGTCAGCCGAGTTCCTCGTCCAGCACGGGTTCCGGGCAGCGCTCATCGCCCCGATGCTGCTCGGTCTTGAGACGGTCCGACGACTCACCGCACAGTTCCCGCTCGTCTGGCTGGGTCATCCGACTTTTACCGGGTGTTTCTTCCACGATCCCGATCACGGTGTCGCGCCGGAACTGCTGCTGGGGAAATGGTTCCGCTGGATCGGTTGTGATGCGACGATCTTCCCGAACCATGGCGGTCGGTTCAGTTTCTCACCCAACGAGTGCCGTGCGATTGCCCAGGCGGCACTTGATCCGAGCCTGCCGGGTGCGCCGTGCTGGCCTGCTCCCGCGGGCGGGATGTCGTTTACACGCTTGCAGGAAATGGCCGCTGACTACGGGGCCGATTCTCAATTCCTGATCGGCGGCGCGCTGTTGTCCGATTCGGTCAATCTCGTCGACAGTACGCGCCGCTTTCGCGACGCCATCGGCGAACTCTTCCCCGCCGCGACCGAGACCGCGCCGGCTGCAACGTTCGTCTCCGCGTGTGAACTCCCCGCCGCTGCTCAACGGGTCCTTGAACAACTCCGGTTCCGTCCCGACTTTCAGTGGGAGGGCCGCAGTCCGACCGTCTACAAGATGAATGGTGCGCTCCCGTTTCGTGATGTCGCCCGGACGGAGCTGATTGGCCCGCACGGCGAACAGACAGCCTTCGATTTGCGGTATTTCGAGATCGCCCCCGGCGGTTACTCCAGCCGCGAGAAACACGTCCACACGCACGTGGTCATCGGCGTCCGCGGTCAGGGACGGCTGGAATCGGGCGAAGACACGCTCGCGATCGATCCGTTCGACATCGCCTACGTCCCGCCGCTGCGCGTCCACCAACTCCACAACGACGGCTCCACCCCCTTCGGCTTCCTCTGCATCGTCGACCACGAACGCGACAAACCGCAGGCACCGTAGATGTGATTAGTAGACGATCCCTTGGTTGGCGTACGGTTGATACACTCGCTTGAAGTCGGATGATCTCGTAACTATTTTTCCAATCACTTCCGCTCTGCTGCCACCTGTTGTTCTTTGTATCCGGTGTTGCAGTACAGGTGCGTTAACTGCGCATTATTTGGGTTGCCACCACCGCCATCTTCTTGCCTAACAATGTGGTCGACGGAAATCGACTTCTTATGGATTCTCGCATTGCAGATTTTGCATCGCAACGCTCCTTGCAACGCGTCGCGCAAAAACACGGTCGATTTAGTGTCGCGAGAGAATTCTTTTTGATACTCAATGTCGTCTAACTCCATGACTCGCAGGAACTTAAGTTTTGGCTGAGCGTGCATCGCCGCAATAACCTCATCTGTATCAGCGCCGTCAGCCACTTTCTCGAATGCCGTTCGGTAGAACGTTGCTAGAGGTAAAAGAGACCGCGTCCCACTGCCATACTTGCCGACAATCTGATTGGTGAAATAACGGTGAGAGATTAAAAATTCTTCGAAAGGATTGCGCGCTTTAGTAAACTTCGAAAACAGATCATTGCTGTCTAGCCATTGTAAAAAACTGATCGTTGCTAAGAACGCTGGTGGCTGGTATCGTCCCGTAGCACCATAAAAATATACTGCTGGATGCAATCCTAGAGCCAGTTTCATAACGCGAGTTGGTCTGCGATTTGCGTGCCGAGGGACTTTGAAAGGAGTCCTTCGCCATGAAGCTGACGTTGAACTATTGGCCGAAACGGGGTCGAAACTGCACGGGGTCGCGGACCGTTCCACGGTCGGAACTGGCGGATGCGCAATGGGAACGGATCGAGCATCTCTTCGTGGAACGGCCGACTGGTGGCCGACCGCGGACACCACCGCGACCGTGTCTTGAAGGAATCCTCTGGGTGCTACGGTCCGGTGCTCGATGGAAAGATTTACCAACTCATTTCCCTTCTTACCCGACCTGTTGGCGGCGCTGTCACGAGTGGATGTCCGATGGCACGCTGGAAGCCGCGTGGCGGCTGGTGCTGCACGCGCTCGATCGGAAA